>NZ_CP007044.2:4116137-5488183 GCF_000520015.2 Chania multitudinisentens RB-25 | reverse complement strand
ACCGTGCGCTGGCGCTGGGGATGGGGAAAAACCTCGGTGATTTTGGTGCCTTGTCAACTGATGTGACCCAGGCGTGGTCCACGCTGCAAGGCCAGCCAGAGGACAATGGCCAGTCCTGGCGTATCCGCTACAGCAAGAACTTTGTGCAGACCGGCACCAACTTTGCGATTGCCGGTTACCGTTACTCCACCGACGGTTACTACAGCCTGCAAGAAGTGCTGGATACGCACCGGGAGCAGGGTAGCCAGCCACTGGTGGAACGCAGGCGCAACCGCTCTGAGCTGACCATGAACCAGAACCTGTGGGAGGGGGCTGGGGCGCTGTCACTGAACTGGATAAGCGAAGACTACTGGAATAGCAATCGCACCCTGCGCTCTATTGGAGCCGGGTATAACAACAGTTGGAACGGTATCAGCTACGGCCTGAACTACAGCTACAACGAAAATGCGCAGACCAGCGGCCGTCATGGTGGTGGGCGCATGTATGAGCGTGACCAGGTGTTCTCCTTGAACGTGAGTGTGCCGCTGGAGCGCTGGATGAAGAACACCTATGCCAACTACAGCCTGAACGGCAGCCAGAAAGGCGGATCTTCCCACTCTGCTGGTCTGAGTGGAACGGCTCTGGAGAGCAACAATCTGAGTTGGAGTGTGCAGCAAGGGTATGGCAGCCAGGGGGGGAGTAACAACGGCAGCCTGAATGCTGATTACCGCAGTACCTACGGGCAGATAAATGCGGGCTACGATTACGACCGCAACAACCAGCGCCTGAACTACGGGGTGCAGGGGGGCATTATCGCTCATGCCAATGGTATTACCCTGGGGCAGCAACTGGGGGAAACAGTGGCCTTGGTGAAAGTACCCGGGGCGGCTGGGGTGAGCGTCGGCGGCCAGACCGGGGTTAAAACCGACTGGCGGGGCTATGCCATTGTGCCTTATGTCAGCCCGTACCATAAAAACACCGTGCAATTGGATACCGAAACGCTGCCAAACAACGTTGAATTGGCGTTGTCGAGCCAGAGCGTGGTGCCGACGCGGGGCGCTGTGGTGCGTGCCGAGTTTGATACCAGCGTTGGGCAACGCGTATTGATGACCCTGCTGCGTGCGGGCGGTGCCCCGGTGCCGTTTGGTGCCACGGTCAGCGATCTGGCGCAGAAAACGGCGCAGGGCTTTATCGTTGGTGACCAGGGGCAGGTGTACCTGACCGGGTTGGCACCGAGTGGCTCACTGACGGTGAAATGGGGCAGTGGAACTGACCAGCAGTGCCAGGTGAGCTACACCTTGGCGAAGCAGGCGGCAGACATGAGCGGGATTCAGACAGCCAATGGACAGTGTCTGTAACCCCCGAATTACACACATATTGGCCGATGCCAATAGAGAGAAGATGATGAAACAAAGCACAATGCTGTTTATTTTACTGTTGATGGGCATGCTGATGGGAGGGAGCCGCGAGGCGGCAGCGGATGCCTGTACGGTTACTGGCATTACCTTTGCCATGCCCAGTACTCTGGTAGTGCCACGGGATTTGCCGGTAGGGGCGCAGATAGGCCCGGAATTCGTCACCAATACCTATACTGCATTTAGTAATTGCACCAAGACGACAACCGGGTGGGTGAATGTTGGGCATGGTACCAACTCCCCCTATGTACAAAGTATCCCTGGGGTTCGTTTATATGCGACGGGGATACCTGGCATCAGTTACGCTTTGCAGGGAGGCTTACAGAATTACTGCACTGCTGCTTACTATTATATCGGGGTGGTTAACGGTTTTAATGGTAACCCCAATGCGCAAAATCTGTGTGCAACCGCTGGTGTTTGGTCCACCGTCACATACAGATATACCATACGTTTTTATAAAACGGCGAGCACTACTGGTTCTGGCACCGTGGGGGCTTTGGCTGCCGGTTATGCTTTTATGCATTTTCCTGACTCGGGTTTTATTTCGCCGAATTCTAACCTCACGGTTACTGGTTTGGCAGTAAAGACTACGGCTTGCTCGGTTAGCAACAGTGTGATTAACGTCAAGCTGGGACCTACCAAGGTGGCAGATTTCGGCGACGTGGGCAGCACCAGCGGCAGTAAGGCATTTGGTATTGATTTGAATAACTGTGATGCGGGCTTGAACCTCAGCATGACGCTCAGCCCGGGCAGCGGTGGCAGCAGTGATAAAGACCTGGGGCTGTTGACCGCAGACACCACTTCCAGCGCCAACGGCCTGGCCCTGCAATTGATGTACAACAATGCCCCGGTCAAATTGGATACTGCTTTTAGCGTGTTGGGTTCAACGACCACAAGCGGTGGCAGCTATCACATTCCGTTGGCGGTGCGTTATTACAAAACTGCCACACAACTGAAAAGCGGTACGGTCAACGCCAGCGCGACTTTTACCATGACGTACAACTAGCGGTTATTACGTTTGCGAACAGTGGCCGTTGGAAAAACGAGCCCCACTGAAGGTTGTTAACAATCTGACAGTCAGTAAAAACTGGCCGTCAGATTGTTGCGGTAAATTAACGGCGAACCGCGATGGCTTCGATCTCAATTTTCACATCTTTTGGCAAACGCGCCACTTCAACACAGGAACGGGCCGGGAATGGCGCTTGGTGTTCGGTGAAAAAACGTTCATAAGCGGCATTTACCGTGGTGAAGTCGTTCAAATCTTTCACAAAAACGGTCATTTTGACGATATCGGCCACTTTCAGGCCAGCGGCTTCCACGATAGCTTTTACGTTGCTCAGTGATTGGCAGGTTTGAGCAGTAACGTCGTCGGCAATGGCACCGGTTTTTGGATCAACAGGGATCTGGCCGGAGGTGATGATCATATTACCCAGGTCAACGCCTTGCACATAAGGGCCAATGGCGGCAGGGGCGAGTTCAGTGCTGATAGTACGTGACATTTTTTCTCCTGATGAACAAGGCATTTTTCAGAAACACCATTATAAGGAGTGGCAGCCAGATTAACAGCGCCACTCACAAGCAAACCAGCCGAACTTAATCTGCCTGCAACACCACCTGATGTTCAAACTCTTTCTCGCAGTAACGGCATTTCAGATGCACTTCACCCGAATGGGATTTCACGCTGAAGCTGGAGGCCACCGGCTCGCTGCGGCTGATGCAGTTGCTGTTCGGGCAGGTGAGTACGCCATCGATATGATCCGGCAGGCTCAGGGTCAGTTTGCGCACTACCTCGTAATTATCGATGCGGTTCACCGTGGCCTTGGGGGCATACATTGCCAATTGGTTGGCCTGTTGCTCGGTCAGGAAAGTGTTTTCGATTTTGATCAGATCTTTACGGCCTAGCTCACGGGAAGGCAGGTTCAGCCCGATGGTGATGCGCTGATCGGTGGCGGTCAGTTTGAACAGCGAAAGCAGCTTAAAGCCAACCTGTGCCGGAATATGGTCGATCACCGTGCCACATTTGATCGCTTCAACCTGGAGTTTGTTATCGTGTGTCATGATGGTTTCCTCTTAAAGAGCCAGATCAGCATTTAACACCAGCGCCAGCAGGGCTTGCCGGGCGAAAATACCGTTGCCTGCCTGTTGGAAGTAGTGTGCATACGGGGTTTTATCCACATCGGTGGCGATCTCATCAATCCGCGGCAGCGGGTGCAGCACTTTCAGGTTGTCGCGTGCGCCAGCCAGATCGGCGGTGCGCAGCACAAACTGCGCTTTCACGTTGGCGTATTCGGAAGGATCGAGGCGTTCTTTCTGCACCCGGGTCATATACAGAATATCCAGTTCCGGCACCACTTCCTCAATGCTGTGATGATGGCTGTAAGAAAGGCCTTTTTCTTCCAGCATTTTCAGAAGATAGCTCGGCATTGCCAAGGCGTCCGGGGCGATGAAGAAGAAGTGGTTGCCGTCGTATTTAGCCAGCGCCTGAGTCAGAGAGTGAACGGTACGCCCATATTTCAGATCGCCCACCATGGCGATATTGATATTGTTCAGGCGGCCCTGGGTTTCCTGAATAGTGAACAGATCCAGCAGGGTTTGGGTCGGGTGCTGGTTGGAACCGTCACCGGCATTCAGCACCGGGATACCCCCGGCGAATTCCGCCGCCAGGCGCGAAGCCCCTTCCTGCGGATGGCGAATCACAATCGCATCAACGTAGGTGCTGATCACCGAGATGGTATCCGCCAGCGTTTCGCCCTTTTTGCCAAGAGAGGTGTTGCTGCTGTCGGCAAAGCCGACCACGGAAGCCCCTAAACGCTGAATGGCTGTTTCAAACGACAGGCGGGTACGCGTTGACGCTTCAAAAAAACAGCTGGCGATCACCAGGTGTTTAAGCAATTCCGGCTGCGGATTGGCTTTCAGGCTGGCGGCGGTGTGCAGCACCAGCTCCAGTTCCTCGCGGCTGAGATCGTTAATCGAGATGATGTTTTTGCGATACAGCGGATTGGCCATGTTCACTCTCCTCGGCTCTGCCCTTGGCGCGGGGCGGTTCTTAAGGCAAAAAAAAGCCCCTCAACGAGGGGCTTTATATGATCGGCAATGCAACAGGAGAAATAACGGCAACTGACTGCCGATAGGCAGTGGGTTTTGTCGATGGCTGCAAACAAAACAAGCGGCGTTTTTCATGCTTTCTCCTGGCAAATTGTCGCGCATTATACTCGCGCTTTGCGCGACTGCAAGCGTTAAAACATCACTTTTTGGCAAGGCGCAATCGATTACGGGGGGAGAGCGGCAATGAATCCTTTAGCCACCAAACCGTTAATTATTGCATATCCAATCTGCAATACCTGCGTAGGCCCAAGGGAAGCGGGCTTAGCCGATGGTATGAAAAAGGTCTTGACCGATTAAATTAATAATATTAATTTAATCGTATTAATTTAAACATTAAATGGCAGGAGGTTAACCGTGGTTCGTCCACATAAAGCGCAGGCTCTCGATATTCCGCGTCGTGCCATTGAGGTCACCATTGATCTGCTCGCAGAGCAGGATGCTGCAACGCTCACCATGGCAGAAGTGGCGAGCAGGATCGGCTGCCGTGCCCCTGCGCTCTATAATCACTTCCGCAATCGTGATGCGCTACTCAGAGCGGTACACGATGAGGGGTTCCAACGGCTCTATGCCAGTAAGCTCAATGTGTTGGAGCAGCATGGCGGTGAGGTTATGGATCGCCTGCGTGAGGGGGGATTGGCGTATCTGGCATTTGCACATGACAACCCGGCACTGTATCGCCTGATGTTTTTTCCGCCTCAGATCGAAGGGGTTGGTGTGCAACCTTTTTCCAGCGACCCTGCGCGTAAGGCTTTCGAGTTTTTACACACTAACGTGGTGGAGATCCAGCAGATAGGGTATCTAGCGGGCCAAGATCCCGCTGAGGTTGCCTTCACGCTGTGGTCCACCGTTCACGGTGCGGCGCTTTTGGCTACTCAGGGGCGTTCACCTGCGGCAGAAAAAAACGTTCAGGCGTTTGCCCAGGCAACGGTAAACACCATCATGATGCTGATTGCGGGTTCCCGCACAATTTAAGGAGTCACAACGATGCGTAAAGGACGATTAATCGCTGCCGTGATCTTGCTCCCGGTCATCGCCGTTGGCGGTGCTATTGGTGTTGGTTCACTGCTGACAGAGTATGAAATTGCGGCTTTCGCCAACCAGGTACGTGACAGCGCGCATGCGCGCCCGGCCGCGATGAACCTTGATGCTGCAAACCTTGCCACACTGCCTGAACCGGTACAGCGTTATTTCCAGTTTGTCTTTCGCGATACGCCGCAACAATACCGTTACGTTGAACTGAAAATGGAGGGCGTTTTTCGGCGGCCTTTAATGGAAAGTTTTGCACCCATGGCTGCTAGCCAGACCGCAGCGATCACCGCACCGTCATTACTCTTTGCAGGTACTACGCCGATTATTTCCGGCATATGGGCGCGGGCTTACGACGCTTTCTCCGATGGCAAGATGACCATGAAAGCCAAAATTATGTCAACGCTTACGGTGATTGATGAACGGGAAAGCCCAGAACTTAATCAGATCTCCCTGCGGCGCTGGCTGTTGGAAAGCCCCGTTTATCCCACAGCGTTATTACCTGGCGGGCCAGTGCGCTGGGAGGCGATTGATGCTCACCGGGCACGAGCCATTGTCTCAGCACAGGGAATGAGTGCCTCTTTGGTTGCCACTTTCCGGCAGGATGGCAGCTTGGAACGCTTTGATGCGGAGCAGGATGGTGATTTAACCACTTCCTATCATGGCTCAGGGGAACAGGTGATTCGTACCGACTATCGGCGAGTGAATGGCATGATGATCCCGTTTAGTTTCTCAATTGCCCGTGCCGCAGGTGGAAAGGTCTACCCGTTTTGGTCAGGTAGCATAGTGGATATCGCCTTTTATCCGTAACAGGTGATTTTGAAACGCATCGAGCAGGGCAAAACAAACCAGGGTTGTTTTTTTAGATTCTATTCAGTTGGTTAGCCCTGCGCGCTATGATGCTCACCCGCCTGCAAATCCGCCCGGCTGAAATGGCGCACAATATGGCCATTTTCCATCAAGGCGGCACGCTCGGACATATGAGCGATCACCTCGCCGTCGTGGCTGACCAGCAGATAGGTCATGCCGTGCTCACGTTTAAGATGATTGAGCAGGTTGAGGATTTCCGCCTGTACCGACATATCCAGTGCCGAAGTGGGTTCATCCAGCAGCAGCAACTTTGGCCGCAGCAGCAAGGCACGGGCAATTGCCACCCGCTGGCGCTGGCCGCCGGAGAGCTGGTGCGGGTAACGTTCGGCCATGGCCGTGTGCAAACCGACTTGCAGTAATGCCTCGTTGATCCGCGCCGGAATGTGTTTTTCGCCGTGGATCTTCAGCGGTTCCCCCAGGGTACGGCCAATCTTGTGCTGTGGATGCAGCGAAGCGTAAGGGTCTTGAAACACCATCTGGACGTCGCGACGCAGTTGGCCGGTAAAGCGCTGTAATGGCGCAATCGCTTGGCCGAACAGCCGGACTTCGCCGTGCCAGTCGCGTTGCAGGCCCGCCAGCACGCGCAGCACGGTAGATTTGCCGCAGCCGGAAGCGCCAATCAGGCTGAACGTTTCCTCAGCTTCAACGGTAAAACTCACCGATTCCACAGCGATTTTATGGCCGTTGCCCTGCGGGAAGCTGACCTGTAGGTTGGCAATCTCAATCAGCGCCATGTTCGCTCCGGGTAAAATCGATGCTGCGATCCAGCACCGGCAGTTCCTGACCATAGGTGGTGGCGCTTGGGCGGCAGGCCCACAGCGTGCGGGTATAAGGGTGCGTTGCCAGAGGCAGATTGGCGGCGATGCCTTGATCCACCAGTTTGCCCTGATACATCACCAGCACCCGATCGCAATGTTCTGCCACCAGCGGCAGATCGTGGCTGATTAACAACAAACCCATATTGCGCCGTGCGGTCTGTTCAACGATCAGGTCGAGGATCTGATTACGCAGCCGGGCATCCAGCGCCGAAGTGGGTTCGTCGGCAATCAGCAGTTGCGGGGAGTTCACCAGCGCAATCGCCAGCATGGCGCGCTGGCCCATGCCGCCGGAAAGCTGACCGGGGTAACTGTGATAGCTGCTTTCCGGCAGGCCGACGGCGGCCAGGGCATTGAGCACCCGTTCATGGCGATCGGCACGGCTCAGCGCGTTATGCAGTTTGAGGGATTCTTCGATCTGCTTACCGATACTGCGCACCGGGTTCAATGCGTAGCGTGGATCTTGTAACACCATGGCGATCTCGGCCCCACGTAGGGTATTCCATTGGTGAGGTTTGAGTTGTAACAGGGGCGTGCGTTGATAACACAGGGTATCGGCGCTGACGATGCCGGGTTTGCGTACCAGCCCCATCAAGGCGCGGGCAGTCATCGATTTGCCGGAGCCCGATTCCCCAACCAGCGCCACTTTTTCCCGGCCAATCGTCAGCGACAGATTATCCACCACCTTGTGGCCGTTGAAGTCGATGCTCAGATTATGTGCTGTCAATAAGGGCTCAGTCATGATGCGGGTCCAGTAAGTCGCGCAGGCCGTCGCCCAGCAGGTTAAACGCCAGGCTGCTAATCAGGATCGCGCAGCCGGGGATGGCGGCGATCCACCATTGATCGAAAATCACCTGCATCCCTTCTGCCACCATCGAACCCCATTCGGCCATTGGTGGCCGGGCACCTAAACCGAGAAAGCCTAACCCGGCAGCGGCGAGAATAATCCCTGCCAGATCGAGTGCCAGCCGCACCACCGCCGAAGGCAGGCACATCGGCAGAATATGCCCCCACAGCAGGCGTGGCCCCTGAATGCCCATCATTTCGGCTGCGGCCAGATAGTCACTCTTACGCAGCAG
Organism: Chania multitudinisentens RB-25; assembly: GCF_000520015.2. Classification (GTDB taxonomy): domain Bacteria; phylum Pseudomonadota; class Gammaproteobacteria; order Enterobacterales; family Enterobacteriaceae; genus Chania; species Chania multitudinisentens. The sequence goes on along the minus strand of NZ_CP007044.2, from coordinate 5,479,894 downwards.
TTGGATTTCTGCCCGCGCCTGGCGGGCGTAAGCTGGCCAAGTGGTCAGCGCCAGCGCCAATGCGCCGTTGATCAAGCTTGGCCCGAGCATGGCGACAAAGGCAAAAGCGAGGATCAGCCGTGGCATCGACATCACCACATCGGTAAAGCGCATCAATATGCGTTCCAACCAGCCGCCGTAGTAACCGGAAAGCACCCCGATCAGCAGGCCGAGCGGTAAAGTAATCACCGTGACCAGCAAAACCAGCCCGAGCGTTGGCCGGGTACCATAGATCAGGCGGGAAAACACATCGCGGCCATAGCCATCGGTGCCGAGCCAGTGGCCTGCGCCCGGTGGCAACAAGCGGTTGGTGGCGTTCTGCCAGTTGGGGTCAACCGGGGCCAGCCAAGGAGCGAACAGGGCGATCAGTACCAGTGCCAGCAGGATCAGTGAGCCGCAGGTAGCGGAAGGGGAACGTTTGAGCATCGCAATCATCATCTCAGCCGCGTCCTTGGGTCGAGCGAGCGCACCAGCAGATCGGTAAGGTTGTTGATTAACACAAAGCACAGGCCAATCAGCAGCGTTCCACCCATGATGGCGGTGGTATCACCGGCAAACAGTGCGGTGGTCAGGTAGCGGCCAATACCGGGCCAGGAGAACACGGTTTCGGTCAATACTGCGCCTTCCAGCATGCTGGTGTAGGCCAGAGCGATCACCGTCAGCAATGTACCGCTGATATTGGGCAGCACGTGGCACAGCATAATGCGCATCTCGCCAGCGCCTTTGGCACGGGCCAGCGTGATGTATTCTTTATTCAGTTCACTTAGGCAGGCCGAACGCGTCAGGCGGGTGATGCTGGCTAGCGAATAGTACGCCAGCAGGCAAACCGGCAGCACCAGATGCGCCAGCGCATTACGCACCGCGCCGGAATCGCCGGAAAGCCAGGTGTCGATCAGCGCGAAGCCGGTCTTGCTCTCTACGCTGTATTGGTAGATATCATCCAGCCGCCCCGGCCCGGCGCTCCACTGTAACCTGGCGTAAAACAACAACAGCATCAACAGCCCCAGCCAGAAGATCGGTACTGAATTACCCAGCAGGGTGATAAACCGCACGCTGATATCCAGTTTGCCACCGGCAAAGCGTGCGCACAGCACGCCGAACAAAATGCCGAGCGTGGCACCGATCAGCAATGCGAGCGTAGCCAGTTCCAGGGTCGCCGGGAACGCGTGCAGCAGATCCTGCAACACCGGTTGGCCCGTCGCGCTGGCGATACCAAGATCGCCGTGCGCCAGCCGCTCCAGATAGCGCCAGAATTGCACCGGCAGTGGTCGATCTAAACCAAGCTGCTGTTTCACCTGTTCATAGGTAGCGGTGCTGGCGTGATCGCCAACGATCTGCAACACGCGATCCACCGGCGACAGCGCGGAGAGCAGAAAAGTGATCAACAATAGGCCAAACAGGGTTAACGTCAGCGTCAGCAACCCCTGCGCCAGCCCCCAAAGACGACGCCGGGAAAGGCTCCCCGGCGTGGATTTTATTGCTACCGACATGCTAATCCTGATTATTTGCTAACGCGATCGTAATAAACCATATCTGCATTCAGGCCCTGGTGGTAGCCTTTTACGTTATCGCGCAATACCACCTGCGTTTTAGCCTGATCGATGAATACGTAGGGCGAACTGCGCTGCAATTCCTGTTGCATGGCGGTATAGAGCGCGGTGCGTTTCGCCGGATCGGCTTCTGCCACTGCTGCCAGCGTGGCTTGGTTCAGTTCTGGGATCTGCCAGCCGTTCAGCCCGGCCACCGTGCTGCTTTTGCCATCGTTATAGGCGAAAGCGCTGGCGTTGGAGTGGGCGTCGAAGTAATCCGGTATCCACAGGCGGATCGCCGCCTGATGCTGTTTGGCACGCACGCGGGCATACACCTGGCTGCCCGCGGCAGGTAACAGATCGAGTTTCACTCCGCCCTGAGCAAAGCTGGCCTGCAACGACTGGGCAATGGTGATAAACGGCGGTTTGTTTTCCACATCCAGCGTCAGGCTGGCGTTGGTGATCCCGGCTTTCTCCAGGATCGCTTTGGCTTTGGCGGGATCAAAACTGAAGGGGTTACCTTCCAGCGCTCCAGGCAAGCCAACCGGCAGGAAGCTCTGATGAACGAAATATTGCCCTTTCAGCAGGTCTTGCGTGATGCCCTGATAATCCACCAGATAACGCGCCGCTTCCCAGAATGCCGGGTTATTCAATAATGGGTTGGCTTTATTGCCGCTATTGAACACCAGATAGTTTTGCTCGGCAGAGGGGATTTCCAACACCTTCACGCCTTGTTGGTTTTTCAGCGCGGCGGTTTGATCCGGGCCCAGTTCGCGTGCTACATCGGCATCGCCTTGCTGGATTAACAGACGGCGCGCGCTGGGGTCGGGCACGTTTTTGATGATGATATTGTTCAGCAGCGGTTTATCGCCCGGTGAGGTTGGGTTAGCGTCCAGCACGATGGCCTGATGCGGCTGATAAACCCGCATTTTGAACGGGCCGCTGCCAGCGGAGTGCATTTTCAGCCAGGCGTTGCCGAAGTCGTCCCCCTTGAGGTTGGATTGGACGGCTTTGCTGTCAACAATCGACGCGATAGGCGTAGAGAGAATATTCAAGGCCACCGCCGGGCTGACATCCGCCGTCCAGCTCAGTTGCACGGTATGATCGTCGATCTTCTTCAACTGCGTATCGATATTATCCGGCTGCCAGCCCAGTACGTTCAGGATAAAGGCCGGTGATTTGTTCATTTTCACCGCGCGCTGGTAAGAGAACATCACATCGTCGGCGGTCAATGGGTTACCCGAAGAGAAAACCGCCTGCGGGCGCAATTTTACCGTCAAGGTTTTAGCAGCGGCGTCAGCCTGCCAGCTTTCTGCCAGCACCGGGATCACTTTGGCCGGGTTGTCGCGATCGGCCTGTACCAGCCGTTGATACAGGCTGGGCACGGTCTGGATACTGGAAAGCTCATTGGCTTCGGCCGGATCGAGGCTGACAATGTCATCCAGCGACTGCACCACCACCAGCGTATTGGGCGGCGTGGCGGCGAAAGCAGCGGTGGACAGGGCGGCGAGTATGAACAAAGGCAAGACTTTGGCTTTCATAGGCGTATTTCCTTCAATGCACCGGTGCACCGGAATGAGACTGGGGTTATTAATAGTTGTTTTTACGGCATTTTCACCGCCAAACGAGCACGGTAGAACTTTCGTCAAAGGCTGGCAAAGGCCAATCTGTTATGTGATATGACAAAAAAGACTATGCCCTAAATGATTCGAGTTGCAGGCAGGCGGCAATATATCAGAGTAAGAGAAGAGGGCGGCGCATGGCTCTGCGCCGTTTGATCAGTAAAACACCATCACAGGGTTTTGCTCAGCGTAGCCACCATCACCGCTTTGATGGTATGCAGGCGGTTTTCTGCCTGATCAAACACCACGCTGTGCGCGGATTCGAACACCTCATTGGTGACTTCCATACCGCCGTGCAGGCCATACTGTTCTGCCATCTGCTTGCCTAATGTGGTTTGATCGTCGTGGAACGCGGGCAGGCAGTGCAGGAATTTCACCTGCGGGTTGCCGGTCAGCTTAACCATTGCCATGTTGACCTGGTAGGGTTTCAACAGGGCAATACGTTCCTGCCACACTTCTTTCGGCTCGCCCATCGATACCCAAACGTCGGTGTACAAGAAATCAGCCCCTTTGACGCCTTCGGCGATATCTTCCGTCAGCGTGATTTTGCCGCCGGTCTGCTGTGCCAGCGCTTGGCATTCTGCAACCAGTTCTGCATGGGGCCAGCAGGCTTTTGGGGCCACCAGGCGCAAATCCATCCCCACCAGCGCGGCCGCTTCCAACAGCGTGTTGCCCATATTGTTGTGAGCGTCGCCGATGTAGGCGAATTTCACTTCGCTGAGCGTTTTACCCGGCAGATGTTCACGCACGGTGAGCAGATCCGCCAGCAGTTGGGTCGGGTGGAATTCGTTGGTCAAACCATTCCACACCGGCACTCCGGCATGATTTGCCAATGTTTCCACCAGATATTGGCCGAAACCACGATACTGAATGCCATCGTACAGGCGCCCTAACACACGGGCGGTATCTTTCATGGATTCTTTATGGCCGATCTGGCTACCGCTGGGGCCAAGATAGGTCACCTGCGCCCCTTGATCAAAGGCGGCAACTTCGAAAGAGCATCGGGTACGGGTTGAGTCTTTTTCGAAGATGAGCGCGATATTTTTACCTTGCAGGTGGCGGGTTTCCTGGCCTTGCTTTTTGGCCTGCTTCAAATCGGCAGCCAGTTGCAACAGGGATTGGATCTCGGCGGGGGTAAAATCCATTAACCTCAGAAAGTGACGACTATAAAACGGGTTTATCTGGCTCATTTCCGTATATCCTGATCGTGTGATTGAATTAAAATTCACTTTATATGTATGAATATTCAATTTCAACCCCGAAAAAGAAATCTTTCATGTTTAGCATGGCAGCGGTGACGGTGGTGTGTGAAAATAGGAGGAAGAAAAGCCATTTTGACTTGAGGATAAAGGCATGGCAAACCGCGAATTGCTGGAAGAACAACGTGAAGAAACCCGCCTGATCATCGAAGAACTGCTGGAAGATGGCAGCGATCCAGATGCGCTCTACACGATTGAACATCATTTCTCTGCTGAAAAGTTTGAGGTATTGGAGCAGGCCGCTGTTGAAGCGTTCAAGCTGGGTTATGAAGTCACCGATGCCGAAGAGTTGGAAGTGGAAGATGGCTCATTGGTGATGTGCTGTGATGTGATCAGTGAAGTGGCTTTGAACGCTGAATTGATCGACAGCCAGGTAGAACAGCTGGTGGCGCTGGCGGAAAAATGCGGCATCAACTACGACGGCTGGGGGACTTACTATGAAGATCCGAACGGCGAAGATGACGACGAAGACGACGAGTTTATCGATGCTGACGACGACGGTAAGCGCCATTGAGTAATCGCTGGGCCGGGAAGCCGGCCCTTGTCTGTATCCGTTAAATTTCCGTTGGCTGTACACCATTCCTGAGACGATCCCTTTGACCTACCGTGCTTTACTAACCCCTATTTTGAACTTCCTGCACTGCGAAACGCCAGATGGCTGGATAGAGGCGGCACGCCGCCCGGAAAATCTGCCGTTGCTGCTGACCGATCATATGGTTTGCGAACTGAAAGCGGCGCAGACCGGCATGTGGCTGATTCGCCGTTATGTGGCGGATAAAGAAAGCGGTGATGCTTTGTTGGCCTTGCTGAAGCCTTATGAGGCATTTGTGCATGAGGAGCAGGGCGTGCCGGAGGCTTTATTCCGCCAGAGCGCTTTCACCAAGAAGATCCTGCCGAAAAACGGTTCGGCCTATGGTCAGGATCTGGTGGACAAGATGGTGTTGCTGATTAAAGAAGAGTTACATCATTTCTCGCAGGTGCTGGAGATCATGCAGGCGCGGCAGATCCCGTATAAAAAGATCACCGCCAGCCGCTATGCCAAAGGCATGATCCGCGAGGTGCGCACGCACGATCCGGTAACCCTGATCGATAAATTGATCTGTGGTGCTTACATTGAGGCCCGGTCCTGTGAACGTTTCGCCAAATTGGCGCCCTTTCTGGACGATGAACTCAATCGATTTTATGTTTCTTTGCTGCGCTCCGAAGCACGCCATTATCAGGATTACCTGACGCTGGCGCAGCAGATTGCCGGTGAGGATATCAGTGAACGCGTGGCGCACTTTGGCCGCGTGGAAGCCGAACTGATCCAATCCCCCGATCTGGAATTCCGCTTCCACAGCGGAGTGCCGGTGGTGTAAGGGGTTATGCCCCTTCACCTAAAATCAAATCCACCGCTTTTTCTGCCAGCATAATAGTGGGTGCATTGGTGTTGCCGCTGGTGATCTGCGGTATGACTGAGCAATCCACTACCCGCAACCCTGTAAAGCCATGCACTCTCAGTTGCAGATCGGTCACCGAATCTTCAGAGCTCTGGCCCATACGGCAACTGCCCACCGGGTGATAGACGGTTTTGCAGAAATTACGCACGAATGCTTCCAGCTGTGCCTCATCGTTGAGGCATTGTGGCTGTGGCATCAATAAATCTTTAATCAAGGGTTTAAGCGCGGCGGTTTGCAGAAAGCGCAGACCAAACTTTACCGCCCGTATGCTGCCCGCCAGATCGTCTGGGTGGCCGAGATAGTTGGCTTGCAGCTTGACCGGATCGCCTGGGTTGCGGCTGCGCAGTTGCACTTCCCCGCGAGCTTTGGGTTGCAGATAACCTACTTTCAGCGTCATGCCGTGGATCGCAGGCAGTGGTTCACCGGGTACGTCGTCCCAACTGTCCAGCAGCGGCAGGAAATGGATTTGCACATCTGGCCTGCCGTTGCCGAGAGAATCGCTGAAGGCGGCACCTTCCAGCACGTTGGAACTCAGCACACCGCTGCGAAATGCTATCCATTCGGCTCCGTGGCGTAACGCCTGCCAGCCACGATCGGCACCGAACAGGCTGATCGGCTCGCGTGTACTGACGTTGATCGACATATGTAGATGATCGTGAAAGTTTTTGCCTACCGGCAGATCCGCCAAAGGTGTAATACCCAGCTGTTCCAGATGGGCACGCGGGCCGATGCCGGACAGCATCAGGATCTTCGGCGAGCCGACCGCGCCAGCGCTGAGGATTACTTCCTGGCTGGCGTGCGCGGTGACCTCATTACCGCCGTTCTGGCTGTAAACTACACCGGTTGCCACGTTGTTTTCGGTAGTGACGCGGTGTACCAGCGCATTGAGTTGCACCACCAGCCGTGAATTATCACGCACCGCTTTCAGATAGGTGCGTGCGGTGCTGGCGCGCTCGCCGTTGCGGGTGGTGGTTTGGTAGAAACCTACGCCGTGCTGGCTTTCGCCGTTGAAATCGTTGCGGTAGGGCAGATTCAGTTCTTGGCCTGCGCGGATAAACGCCATGCTGAGCGGATGCCGGTAACGGTTTTCGCTGACTGGCAGGAACCCGGTAGTACCGTGATAACCGTCGGACAGGCTTTCGTTGGCTTCGGCCCGTTTGAAATAGGGCAGCAGGTCTTGATAACTCCAACCCGTACAGCCCAATTTTTCGGCCCAATCATTGTAGTCCTGCTGTTGGCCACGGATGTAGATCATGCCGTTGACCGAACTGCTGCCTCCCAGCACTTTGCCTTGGGCGATCTGCATACGGCGGTTATTGGCATGGGGCTCTGGTTCGGTTTCATACGGCCAGCTTTTTTTAGCGATGATTTTTGCCACTCCGGCGGGCATTTTGATGAACAGATTGTTGTCATCACCCCCAGCTTCCAGCAGCAGCACACGCGCCTGAGTGCGGCGGATCAACTGCGCAGCCAGTACGCAGCCTGCGGAGCCTGCGCCGACAATGATGTAATCGAAGGTATTTTCTGACATGAATGTTTCCCATGCGTGGTGGTGTGTCATGGCAGAGTAGCGCAGTGGAGGAAGTGGTCAATTTACTATCATTAATTTATTAATGAATATCACAATAATTTTACATTAACGATTTTAGTTTTTATTTATCTATTTGAAATACAAACGGTTTGTGTAATTAATTGAATAATGTCGATGTTAATAATAGATGTGATGGGCTCTGCCTGCACAGAACCCCGGGGGGATTAAAGCGTTTTTAACATGGTCACTTCGCAGTCGCCATGGCCGGTGCACCCCATGGCATGCTCAATATGTTCGAAACCCAGGTGCCGATACAGGCCGATCGCCTGTTGCAGAGTCGCAGTGGTTTCTAAATAACAGCGGCGGAATCCTTGCTGGCGTGCAAACTCCAGGGCCTGTAGCGCCAAATGTTTTGCCAGGCCTCTGCCGCGTAATATTGGCAGGAAATACATTTTCTGCAATTCGCAGACATCGCTTTCACCGCCTTGCAACGGTGCAATACCGCCACCACCGGCAATCTGACCATCGGCCTCCACCACCCAATACGCACTGTGTGGTTGGCTGTAGAGCTGATATAAAGCGTCCAGATTAGGGTCGGAAACGGTATAGCCTTTATCCGCCGTTAGACCATGCTCTGCGGAGACTTCACGAATGACGTGAGCAATAGCGGCATTGTCTTCAGCTGTTATTAGGCGCACCAGAAGGCGCACAGGGGTTGCTGTTGTCATGTGTATATTCGCTATCAAATAAACCAGGAAAATGACGGAATTTCATTGTTATTACAAAATGCAGCATAGTCAGCATATTTTGTAATAACACCGAAGGTTAGCTGTTGGCAATGCTGATAAAAAAAACAGCGGGAAATTACCCGCTGTGTTTGCTCTGCATGTTCGCTGCTATTACAGCGCGGCGATGGTTGCCTGCTGTTCTTGCAGCTTCACTTTGCCTTCTTTGCAAGCGGCCAGGCGTTCACGCTCTTTAGCCACTACCGCTTCCGGCGCGCGCGCGACAAAGCCTTCGTTGGACAGCTTGCCTTCGATGGCCGTGATTTCCGCCTCCAGCTTGCTCATCTCTTTGGTCAGGCGCGCAATTTCCGCATCCTTATCAATAAAGCCAGCCATTGGGATCAGCAGTTCAGCGCCTTCTACCAGTTTGGTGACCGATACCGGGCCTTTCTCGCCAGCGGGCAGCAGGGTGATGGAGGTCAAACGCGCCAGCTTTTCGATAAAGCTCTGGTTTTCCTGCACGCGGCGGGCAGCTTCGCCATTGGCGTTACGCAGCAGCACCTCCAGCATTTTGCTTGGCGCGATGTTCATTTCGGCACGGATGTTACGCACTGCGGTGATTGCCTGTTTGATCCATTCCAGATCGTCCAGCGCCTGCTGATCTTCCAACGCGGTTTCAAACGCCGGGAACGGTTGCAGCATGATGGTATCGGCAGTAATGCCTTTGATCTGCTTAACGCGTTGCCAGATGGTTTCGGTGATAAACGGAATGATCGGGTGCGCCAGGCGCAGCAAGGCTTCCAGCACTACGATCAGCGTATTGCGCGTGCCGCGCTGTTCCGCTACGCTGCCGTTGCTGATAACCGGCTTGGTCAGCTCCAGATACCAGTCGCAGAACTGGTTCCAGGTGAATTCATACAGGATGCCTGCGGCGATATCGAAGCGATAGGTATCCAGCGCTTCGCGGTAGGCTTTCACCGTGCGGTTGAATTCGGCCAGGATCCAGCGGTCAGCCAGCGAAAGCTGCATCTCACCGCCGTTAAAGCCGCAATCATGTTCTTCGGTGTTCATCAGCACAAAGCGGCTGGCGTTCCACAGCTTGTTACAGAAGTTGCGGTAGCCTTCCAGGCGCTTCATGTCCCAGTTGATATCACGGCCCGTTGAGGCCAGCGCCGCCAGGGTAAAGCGCAGGGCATCGGTGCCGTGCGGCTCAATGCCGTTGGGGAACTGCTTTTCGGTGCGCTTGCGGATCTTCTCCGCCAACTGCGGCTGCATCATGTTGCCGGTGCGTTTTTCCAGCAGATCTTCCAGCGAGATGCCGTCTACCATATCCAGCGGATCGATCACGTTGCCTTTCGACTTGGACATCTTCTGCCCTTCGTCGTCGCGGATCAGCCCGGTCATGTACACGGTCTTGAATGGCACCTGTGGCTTGCCGTTTTCATCTTTGATGAAATGCATGGTCAACATGATCATGCGGGCAATCCAGAAGAAGATGATGTCGAAGCCGCTAACCAGCACGCTGGTCGGGTGGAAAGTTTTCAGCGCGGCGGTTTGCTCTGGCCAGCCCAGCGTGGAGAAAGTCCACAGACCGGAGGAGAACCAGGTATCCAGTACATCTTCATCCTGGTTAAGCTGAACATCGGCAGCCAGGTTATTTTCGCGGCGTACTTCTTCTTCGTTGCGGCCGACGTATACTTTGCCGTTAGCATCGTACCAGGCTGGAATACGGTGGCCCCACCACAGTTGGCGCGAGATACACCAGTCCTGAATATCACGCATCCAGCTGAAATACATGTTTTCGTACTGTTTCGGTACGAACTGGATTTCACCCTGTTCAACCGCTTCTACCGCCACTTTTGCCAGTGGCGCGGTGCGCACGTACCATTGGTCGGTCAGCATCGGCTCGATCACTACGCCGCCGCGGTCGCCGTAAGGCACGGTCAGATCGTGTGGTTTGATTTCGTCCAGCAGGCCGAGCTCGTCAAAAGCCGCCACCACGGCTTTACGGGCTGCAAAACGCTCCAGGCCACGGAACTGGGTTGGCAATTCACTGCTGTAAGCCGTGCTGGCTTCACCCAGCGTATCGAACACCTCGGCTTCCTGGCGGATATCGCCGTCGAAAGTCAGAATGTTGATCATCGGCAGGCCGTGGCGTTTGCCAACTTCGTAGTCGTTAAAATCGTGCGCCGGGGTGATCTTCACGCAGCCGGTGCCTTTTTCCATATCGGCGTGTTCGTCACCCAGAATAGGGATGCGGCGGTTAACCAATGGCAGAATCAGCTCTTTGCCGATCAGATCTTTGTAGCGAGGATCTTCCGGGTTGACTGCTACGCCGGTATCACCCAAGACGGTTTCCGGGCGGGTGGTCGCTACCACCAGATAATCTTTGCCTTCGGCGGTTTTTGCACCATCGGCCAGCGGGTAACGCAGGTGCCACATGGAACCTTTGGACTCGCGGTTCTCCACTTCCAGATCGGAGATGGCGGTGCGCAGTTTCGGATCCCAATTCACCAAACGTTTGCCACGGTAGATCAGATCTTCTTGATACAGGCGGACAAACACTTCTTTTACCGCGTTGGACAGGCCTTCATCCATGGTGAAGCGCTCACGCTCCCAGTCCACAGAGTTACCGAGGCGGCGCATCTGGCGGGTAATGGTGCCGCCGGATTCTGCCTTCCACTGCCAGATTTTCTCGATGAAAGCATCACGGCCATAGTCATGGCGGGTTTTGTTTTCTTCTGCGGCAATCTTGCGCTCAACCACCATCTGGGTGGCGATCCCGGCATGGTCAGTACCGGCCTGCCACAGGGTGTTTTTACCCAGCATGCGCTGATAGCGGGTCATGGTATCCATAATGGTCTGCTGGAACGCGTGGCCCATGTGCAGGCTGCCGGTGACGTTCGGCGGCGGGATCATAATGCAGAAACTTTCCTGGCTGGTGTCGCCATTCGGTTTGAAGTAACCCTGGTTTTCCCAGTGATCGTACAACTGCTGTTCGATCTGTGCTGGGTTATAGGCGGTATCGAGATGACTGTTTGTCTTTTCCATTATGCTTCGTTGTTCAGTGAGTTGGCGGCGTGGCCGTGGTCAAATGGAAGCCGACGCTGCGATAGGCTTTGTAACGTTCGCGCGCCAACTGTTTCAAGGTGTCTTCGTAAGGAACGAAGTCTACCACTTCATGGAAAGCAGTAGCAAAATCTGCGAACTGCGGCAGCAGGGCGATCAGCAGCTCGCGTGGTGCATTGCCGCGTTTGCCGGGCCAGCACAGCTCAACCGGTGCGCCGTAGTGCGGCCCTTCACCGGCGAGGTTGTGCGGCACAAATTGGTGTGGCTCGCGCTGCCAGAGTGCTTCATCCAGCCGTTGGGCCTGTTCCTGGCTTTCACAGGCGATCAATACCCGCTTGCCTGCGCGCCAACGCTCGGCGGCAACGGCGCAGGCCACCGCCTCGTGTGCGCTGAGTGCGCCAACGGGGGTTGCGTGTTCAAGAAGATAGAATGTTGCCTGTTTCATTGATACCCTTCATCTTGCAAGCCGCAGCGGTGTTGGCTGCCCTCCTTCCCCCAGTCACTGACTAATCTAAGCTACTGGGGATTATGAGTCTCACCCTACGGGCCAGCGCAAGCGCTGTTCAAATCGGCCGTGACCGATTTGTCTCTCAGTTGCTGCCTTGCTGCAACTTGAAAGCTATTGGGTATAAGTCGGGTGCCTGTAAAAAATACAAGGGCACAGCCTGCTGTGCCCTTGATGATTATACCTGAATTATGACGGGTATATTAATCGTCGCCGTTCAGACCTGCACGATTGAGCAAAAACTGTGACAACAGCGCGACCGGGCGACCAGTCGCTCCCTTGGTTTTGCCGGAGCGCCAGGCGGTGCCGGCAATATCCAGGTGTGCCCAACTGTATTTGCGGGTAAAGCGCGACAGGAAGCAACCGGCGGTGATGGCTCCTCCTGGGCGGCCACCAATATTGGCCATATCCGCAAAGTTGGAATCCAGTTGCTCGTAGTACTCGTCTGCCAGCGGCAGGCGCCACGCGCGATCTCCGGCCTGTTCGGAAGCACCGAGCAGTTCATGCGCTAATGGATTGTGGTTCGACATCAAGCCAGTGAGGTGGTGGCCCAGCGCGATCACGCAGGCACCGGTCAGGGTGGCGATATCAATGACCAGCTCTGGTTCGAAACGCTCCACGTAGGTAAGGGCGTCGCACAGCACCAGGCGGCCTTCGGCGTCGGTATTCAGCACTTCCACCGTTTGGCCGGACATGGTGGTCAGCACATCACCAGGGCGATAAGCACGCCCGCCCGGCATATTTTCGCAACCCGCCAGCACGCCAATCACGTTCAGCGGCAGGTTCAGTTCCGCCACCACGCGCATCACTCCGTATACCGTGGCTGCACCGCACATGTCGTATTTCATTTCGTCCATGGCGTCGGCGGGTTTGATCGAGATACCACCGGAATCAAAGGTCAACCCTTTGCCCACTAGCACGATCGGCTTAGCATCCGGGTTCGGATTGCCTTTATATTCCACCACGGACATCAGTGATTCGTTTTGTGAACCCGCGCCGACGGCCAGATAAGCATTCATTCCCAGCTCTTTCATCTGCTGTTCGCCGATGACGCGGGTGGTGATGTTGCTACTGAAGGCATCTGCCAACTGGCGCGCCTGAGATGCCAGATAACCGGCATTGCAGATGTTTGGCGGCATGTTGCCCAGGTCTTTGGCGGCTTTGATACCGGAAGCGATAGCCAGGCCGTGCTGAATGGCACGTTCGCCACTGGTGAGCTCACGGCGCGTTGGCACATTGAACACCATTTTACGCAGCGGGCGGCGGGGTTCTATTTTGTTGCTTTTCAGTTGATCGAAGGTGTAGAGCGTTTCTTTGGCGGTTTCGATTGCCTGGCGCACCTTCCAATAAGTGTTACGGCCTTTCACGTGCAGTTCGGTCAGGAAGCAGACGGCTTCCATTGAACCGGTATCGTTAAGGGTATTGATGGTTTTCTGAATCACCTGTTTATATTGGCGTTCATCAAGCTCGCGCTCTTTGCCACAGCCAATTAACAGGATGCGTTCGGAGAGAATGTTCGGCACATGGTGCAGCAGTAATGTCTGCCCGACTTTGCCTTCCAATTCGCCACGGCGCAGCAATGCGCTGATATAACCATCACTGATTTTGTCGAGTTGTTCTGCGATAGGTGACAGGCGGCGCGGCTCAAAAACACCGACGACAATACAGGCGCTGCGCTGTTTTTCCGGGCTACCGCTTTTTACACTGAACTCCATGCACTCTCCTGAATCTTAAAGACAACGGCAGAAGCTACGGCTAGAATAACTCACTTCGTCACGTGCTTCCGTCAGTGGGTTAACTGATATGCTAACCTGAACTGCGTAATTGTTCTGTTTTGGCGGCTATAGGGTTGTTCCTATAGGGTACCTAAACGGCTTGATGTTTTAATACTATTTTAGCTGTAAAGGTTGCCACATGATGATAAAAATGGTGGATTAGCGATGAAACTAGCGATTTTCCTGCAAAAAGACAAGTTTTCACAGGCGTAATAAGCGTGATCATCATTAGATATCTGGTACGGGAAACGCTGAAAAGCCAAATTGCTATCCTGTTCATCCTGCTCCTGATCTTTTTTTGTCAGAACCTGATCAGGGTGTTAGGTGATACGGTTGACGGTAATATCCCAACAAATTTAGTTTTCTCCCTGCTTGCATTAGGCGTGCCGAAGATGGCGCAACTGATCCTGCCTTTAAGCCTGTTTCTTGGCATTTTGATGACGCTTGGGCGGTTGTATACCGAAAGTGAAATCACGGTGATGCATGCCTGCGGACTGGGGAAACGAACCCTGATTATTGCCGCTCTGGTATTAGCGGCCTTGACTTCTTCTGTTGCAGCAATAAACGTATTCTGGCTGGGGCCGTGGGCTTCCAGCTATCAGGATGGCGTGATCGCCGAAGCCAAAGCCAACCCCAGCATTGCCGGGCTGGCCGAAGGGCAGTTCCAGCCTTCGCAAGATGGCAATGCGGTGTTATTCGTGGGCAATGTGAAGGGCAACACCTTTAATAACGTATTTTTGGCGCAGTTGCGGCCAAGCGGTAACCAGCGCCCTTCGGTGGTGGTGGCGGAACGGGGTGTGATCAGCCAGAACCAGGACGGTTCACAAGTGGTGACGCTGGATAAAGGCACCCGTTTTGAGGGCACCGCGTTGCTGCGCGATTTCCGTATTACTGATTTCAACGATTACAAAGCAGTGATCGGCTACCGCCCGGTGGTGCTGGATAACCGTACCCAGACAGAGCAAATGTCGATGCGTATGCTGTGGGCATCCGATAACCCTGAAGCCAGCGCTGAGTTTCACTGGCGCCTGACGTTAGTGTTTTCTGTCGTCTTGATGGCGCTGCTGGTGGTACCACTCAGCGTGGTGAACCCACGCCAGGGCCGCGTGTTGAGTATGTTGCCAGCGCTCCTGTTGTATCTGATTTTCTTCCTGGTGCAGACGTCACTGCGTTCCAACGGCGGCAAAGGCAAATTGGATCCGATGCTGTGGATTTGGTTGGTAAATGCCGCTTATTTCGCAATCGCGTTGGGGCTTAACCTGTGGGATACCGTCCCGATGCGCAGACTTCGTGCGCGGCTGAGAGGAGCGGCCTGATGTTTGGTGTATTAGACCGTTATATCGGTAAGACAATTTTTAACACCATCATGATGACGTTGTTCATGTTGGTATCGCTTTCCGGCATCATCAAATTTGTTGAGCAACTGCGTAAAGTGGGCCAGGGCGACTACACGGTGCTGGGCGCGGGGATGTTTACCCTGCTTACCGTGCCGAAAGATATTGAGATTTTTTTCCCGATGGCGGCACTGCTGGGAGCACTGCTGGGTCTGGGAACGTTAGCTACGCGCAGTGAATTGGTGGTTATGCAGGCAGCGGGCTTTACCCGCTTGCAGATTGCCGGTTCGGTAATGAAAACGGCGATCCCGCTGGTTTTGCTGACGATGGCGATTGGTGAATGGGTTGCACCTCCCGGTGAACAGATGGCACGTAACTACCGTGCTCAGCAGATGTATGGTGGTTCACTGCTTTCCACCAAAAGTGGTTTGTGGGCGAAAGACGGCAACGATTTTATTTATATTGAACGTGTCTCTGGTAAAGCCGAGCTTTCCGGTGTGAACATCTACCATTTCAACAATCAGCATCGCTTGGAGAGCGTGCGTTATGCCGCCGGAGCCAGCTTTGAAAATGGCGTCTGGCAGCTTTCACAGGTGGATACGTCTGACCTGACTAACGAACAACAGGTGACAGGAACTCAGACCCTGACTGACGTTTGGGAAACTACCCTGACGCCGGACAAGCTGGGTGTGGTGGCGCTGGACCCTGATTCACTCTCCATCAGCGGGTTACACAGCTATGTGAAGTACCTGAAACAAAGTGGGCAAGAGGCCAGCCGTTATCAGTTAAACATGTGGAAAAAAATCTTTTCGCCACTTTCTGTTGCGGTGATGATGCTGATGGCGCTGTCGTTTATCTTCGGCCCGTTGCGCAGTGTGCCTATGGGTATCCGTGTTGTGATCGGTATCAGCTTTGGTTTCCTGTTTTATGTGCTGGATCGGGTTTTTGGTTTGAGTCTGGTCTACAACATGCCACCCATTCTGGGGGCGTTACTGCCGAGTATGCTGTTCCTATTCATTAGCGTGTATATGTTGTTGAAACGCAGATAGTACCGTTCAGCCATTCAACTCAATTCGTAATAATGCCACCCCGTGAAACCACGGGGTGGCATTTTTTCTGTATTTACTCGGCTGTGTGGACGATCCGTTGGTGATTCCCCGACCCGTTCGATTGGGTTGTGGAACCACAGTGGTGCTTTAGTTTTTGACCAGATTCAGGCCAGACAAGGGGGTTAGAAGCAAAGAAAATGTCTGGATGACGTTTTTTTCAACACTCAACTCATTGAATGCTTGATAAGTGTTGCGTGAGGTAAGCAGGAATGTATAATGCCCACGTTTTCCGCATACTACTTCAGTGCCGAAGTGGCGAAATCGGTAGACGCAGTTGATTCAAAATCAACCGTAGAAATACGTGCCGGTTCGAGTCCGGCCTTCGGCACCATAGTATGAAATTAAGTCACCTTAGGGTGGCTTTTTTTTATGTCCAGTATCTTCCATAAACGTTCATATCTTATTGTTAAGTAATGCATTTAACATTTCATTGCACCTTCTTGAATTGTCTGTTTTATCCACAGTGGTCTTTTTTCGTCCATTGACATCCAGATGATTTGGGGGTCAAGATGAGGGTCAATCCACTTCGATAATGAGCTGACCCCCAATTATGGCCCTGACAGACGTTGTAGCTAGAACCGCCAAGCCTCGCGAAAAAGCTTACAAACTCGCGGATGCGCATGGCCTGTATCTTTTGGTAAATCCTAATGGCTCTAAGCGCTGGTATCTCAAGTACCGTTTTGCAGGGAAGGAGAGCCGGATTGCTTTTGGTGCTTATCCGCTGATCTCGTTGGCGAAGGCCAGAGAGAAGCGTGATGAGGTACGGCTGTTGTTAGCCGATGGCATCAACCCGGCAGAAAAACGGGAAGAAGAAAAAGAAGAAGCGCAGGTTGCGCTGAATACCTTCGAAAAAGTGGCGTATGACTGGTTCCAGCAAATTAGTCAGAATCGCTGGTCAAAAACGCATGCTGAAAGGGTATGGCGTGATATGGAACGCAATATTCTGCCAGCGATAGGGCAGCGCCACATTGCTGACCTGAAAGCCAAAGACTTGCTTGAGCCGCTGAAAGTGGTGGAGCGAAACGGCCATCTCGATTTGGCGTCACGGCTGCGCCAGCGAGTGACCGATATTATGCGCTATGCCGTGCAGAACGATCTGATAGAGCGTAATCCCGCACAAGATCTCTCTGGGGCGTTAGCTTCGCCAAAGGCCACCCATCGCCCTGCTTTGAAACTGGAGAAGTTACCGGATTTTCTGGCAAGGATTGAGCACTATAAAGGGCGAGCGTTGACCACCTTAGCCTTAAAGTTAACGCTATGTGTCTTTATTCGCTCCAGCGAACTACGCTTTGCCCGCTGGACTGAGATCGACTTTAAACGTGCTATGTGGACCATACCGGCTGAACGTGAAGCGATACCGGGTGTAAAACACTCTCAACGTGGGGCAAAAATGCGTACCGAGCATTTGGTGCCCTTATCCCGACAGGCTTTGGTGCTGTTGGAGGAGGTCAAAGCGATTAGCGGCAGCCATGAGCTTATTTTCCCTGGCGATCATCGTCCTACCAAACCCATGAGTGAAAATACCGTCAATAATGCGTTGCGCGTCATGGGATATAACACCACAGCCGAGTTGTGCGGGCATGGTTTCCGTACCATGGCCTGTAGTGCACTGGTTGAGTCTGGGCAGTGGTCAAAAGACGCAGTAGAGCGGCAAATGAGCCATCAGGAACGCAATAGCGTGCGGGCGGCTTATATCCATAAGGCTGAACACATCGAAGAACGTAAGTTGATGCTGCAATGGTGGGCAGATTATCTGGATGCGAACCGCAATGCGCATGTGGTGCCGTATGAGTTTAGAGGGGCATGAGTTTTGATGTGCTAATTTTTAACCTGAACTTATTTGTATTAGTCGCGACTTGATCTGACACATGACCTTGAAAGGTTGAGAGTTACCGGTTTTGATATGGGTGTCGAATCCTTATACAAAACACGAGGTAACTCTCATGCTTCATACTAACAATCCTGTCATCAAACACAAAACAGGTTTGCTCAATCTGGCCGAAGAACTTAGCAACGTGTCAAAAGCCTGTAAAATCATGGGCGTCTCACGCGATACGTTTTACCGTTATCGGGAGTTGGCTGATGAAGGTGGCGTGGATGCACTAATTAACCGCAGTCGACGTGCTTCCAACATCAAAAACCGTACTGATAATGCCACTGAGCAGGCCGTTGTTGATTACGCTATCGCGTTCCCTGCGCATGGTCAGCACCGGAGCAGTAATGAACTGCGTAAACAAGGCGTTTTTATCTCAGGAAGCGGCGTCCGTTCTGTCTGGCTGCGTCACTCACTTGAGAACTTCAAAAAGCGGCTGAAAGCACTGGAAGAAAAAGTGGCCCATGACGGTATCGAACTGACTGAAGCACAGATAGTGGCACTGGAGCGTAAAGCCAGTGATGACCAGGTATGTGGTGAAATCGAAACCGCCCATCCCGGCTATCTGGGCTCACAGGATACGTTCTACGTCGGCAATCTGAAAGGCGTCGGGCGTATCTATCAGCAGACCTTTGTTGATACATACTCGAAGGTTGCTCACTGCAAGCTGTATGTCACCAAAACCCCGATTACTGCGGCTGACCTGCTGAATGACCGTGTGCTCCCCTTTTACGAGTCGCATGGACTGCCAATGCTGAGAATACTGACCGACAGAGGCACAGAGTTTTGTGGCAAAGTGGAGCAACATGATTACCAGCTCTACCTGGCGATAAATGACATCGACCACACGAAAACCAAAGCGATGTCACCGCAGACAAACGGCATCTGCGAGCGGTTCCACAAAACGATACTGAACGAGTTTTATCAGGTCACGTTCCGTAAAAAGCTGTATGGTGAGCTCGATACATTACAATCGGATCTTGATGAATGGCTGGCTCACTATAATAATGAGCGAACTCATCAGGGGAAAATGTGCTGTGGCAGAACGCCAATGGAAACATTACTTGATGGAAAGCGCATCTGGGCTGAGAAAAACTTAAGCCAGATGTAATCTGACAGATACCTGTATAAATAACCGGTAACTGTCAGATCAGGTCTGAGCTAATACAGCTGATAAGAATGGATTTTTATACGGCGCGAGCCTGTTCATAATTCTGTGTAACTGCCCGCCTATTAAAGGTGATCGTTTAGACGGTCACCGAACTCGATAATAAAACGACTCATTGCCAACCACCAGTTCTGGATCGGTATACTCCATTTTTTTGACGCCACCTGGATTGCCAGATAAATCACTTTTCTCACCGAGTCGTCTGTCGGGAACACTTTACGTTTCTTAATCGCCTGCCGGATAACGCTGTTCAGTGATTCGATAGCATTGGTCGTGTAGATGGCTTTGCGAATATCCACTGGATAACCAAAGAACGTGTTGAGATTTTCCCAGTGTGTACGCCAGCCTTTGCTGATTTGCGGGTATTTTTCATCCCAGACGCCTGCGAACTTGTCCAACGCCATCAGGGCCGCTTCCTCTGTCGGGGCCTGGTACACCGTTTTCAACCCGCCGGTGACTGCTTTGTAGTCTTTCCACGACACGTACTTCAGGCTGTTACGTACCATGTGGATAATACACAGCTGGATGTGGGTTTGCGGATAGACGTTGTTTATCGCATCGGGGAAGCCTTTCAGACCATCTACGCAGGCAATCAGGATGTCTTGAAGACCCCGCTTTTTCAGTTCAGTTAACACGCCCAACCAGAATTTGGCCCCTTCATTTTCTGCCAGCCACATGCCCAGAAGTTCTTTCTGCCCCTCGGTGTTGATGCCCAAGGCAAGGAACACGGCTTTGTTGATGACGCTACCATTTTGACGCACCCTCACCACAATAAAATCGATATAAACAATTGGATACAGTGAGTCCAGTGGCCGATTTTGCCACTCAGTGACCAGCTCTTTAACGGCATCGGTGACTTTGGATATCAGCGTAGGTGACACGTCGGCATCGTACATTTCTTTGAACGTGGCAACGATTTCTCTCGTGGTCATCCCTTTGGCATACAAAGATAAAATCTGGCTGTCCATCTGCGTGATACGCGTCTGGTTTTTCTTGATTAACTGAGGCTCGAAGGTGTTTTCACGGTCGCGGGGTGTATTCAGTTCGACCTCACCATCATCAGTGAGCAACGTCTTAGACGAATAACCATTACGGGTATTCGAACCTGCTTTGGATGCATTTTTCTCATGGCCGAGGTGTTCCGTAAGTTCAGCATTCAACGCTGTTTCGACGGTAAGCTTGGTCAACATGCGAGAAAATGCATTGAGGTCAGCTTCAGTTTTAAGGCCTTTAGCCAGTTCGGCCGCAAGTGCCTTAAGTTTCTTTTCGTCCATAATTTGCCTGTCTCCATTGTCAGGAAGAACATATCAAAAACAAGCAATTATACAATTTAAATTACAGTCTCCGGCCACACTCCATTTGACTATGCAAAGATTAATAGTCCTTTTCGATAATACGTAAGCGTCCGGCGAACTCGCGTTGTGTTATTAAAGTAGTGTAATAAACTGGTGGATATTAGCTGAAGCTGTTTTCGGCGTAGGGTAATAGCTCGCTGAGCCTATTGCTGGGCCAAGTCGGCAAGCGGGTCAGCACATCGCGCAACCAGACGTAAGGGTCGTGACCGTTGAGTTTGGCGGTTTCCAGCAGACTCAGGATAGCCGCCATCCGTTGCCCAGCACGCAACGACCCGGCAAAGAGCCAGTTTTTGCGGCCTATGGCCACCGGACGGAGGCAGTTTTCAGTGCGATTATTGTCGATGGGTACGCGGCCATCGTCCAGGTAACACAGCAACGCAGGCCAACGTTTCAGGGTATAGTCCAGCGCCTTGCGCAGCCCGGAGTTGGGTGCCGAGTGTGTCTGTTGCAACAACAGCCATTGATGGAAGGTCTCCAGCCGGGGTTTGGCGTATCGCCGTCGCCATTGGCGTTTCTTATACGCCGACCGAGGTTTGATTTTACGCTCAAGCTTATAAAGCTCACGGATTGTATCCAGCGCAACCTTGGCCACCGGGCTTTTGTTGGCAGTAAACAGTTCGAAGAACTTGCGCCGGGCGTGCGCCCAACATCCAGCCTCAAGTGCCTGGCCGCTGTCGAACAACGCCTGGTAACCGGCATAACCGTCCACCACCAGGGTACCGCGCCAACCCTCAAGCACATCGCGGGCATACTGACCACTGCGCCCCGGCTGGCAATCATAAAGCACTATCGACCGGTCAGCCCCCAGCGCGGTGATATAAGCCCACAGATAACCGCGTTGGGTTTTGCCCTTGCCGGGGTCGAGGATGGAGAGCGGGGTTTCGTCGGCCTGCAGGACCGGGTGTTGCAACAGGTCCTGATGCAGCGCCTGGGCCAACGGTTTCAGGGCAGCACCCACGGCACCGAACCAACCCGCCAAGGTACTGCGAGGCAGGTCGACACCGCTACGTTGATATATCACTTGCTGACGGTAGAGCGGCAGGTGGTCAAGACTTTTGGCACACACCACCTGCGCCAGCAGACCCGGACCGGGCAGACCTTTTTCAATCAGCTGTGCCGGTAGCGGCTCGCTGACGACTGTTTCACAGTGTGCACAACTGAACTGCGGGCGGACATGGCGATGCACGATGAAGCGAGCCGGAACATATTCCAGCCGTTCGCTGATTTCATCACGAATGAAGCGCAGGGGGTAACCACAGTCTGGGCAGCTATCAGACGCCGGCGCCAGACGAACCTCTTCCCGGGGCAGTTCACGCGGCAGAGGTTGGCGCTTGGGTACCTGCGGTTTGGGTGTTTTCGGCTCGGGTAACAGAGTCGCCAGTTGCTGCTCGATATCGGCGGCATCGGCCTCGATATCTTCGTCGAACAACCCGCGCTGTTCGCCCTGGAAGGCTTCGCTTTTACGCCCGAAGCGCCACTGACGGGCGTTTTTCAGTGCGTCTTCCAGTTGCTGGATATAGCACGTTTGTGTCTGGTTTCGCTGCGTCTGCTGTTCAAGGTCTGCGAGTAATTTCAACGCCAGAGTGCGCAGTTCGTCGGGGTCTTTTGAGGTCAGCAAGGCATCGATATTCATGCGAACACTTTATCAACATGGCACCATATTGTCATTGATAATCAATGTATTAATCACTATTTTTCGTTATTTCCAGCCGGTTAAATCCAGACCATCCACCCGCTGCCAGTCAATGCCTTTCATCAACCAGTCGACCTGCTCGGGTGACAGCAGCCAGGCGACATCACCTTGTCGGGGCCAGACAAAATGGCCTTGATGAAGACGACGCAGACACAGCCAGACGCCGTGCTTGTCCCAGCGCAGGACTTTGATGCGCGAGCGTGCCTTGTTGCAAAAGACAAAAGCAGCTTCCCCTTGCCAGGGTTGGTGCAGGTGGTCGGTAATGTATTGCGTCAGGGTATCAATGCCCCGGCGCATATCGACGGGCTCCCGTGCCAGCCAGATGTGGTGCGGTGTTAACATAGGGACAGGGCCTGCATCACCGCCCGCAATTGCGTCGGAAGACACCTGACCGAACAGCCATTGGGGAGGTTGAGCGTTACCGTGTCAGCATCATTATTCCCGGGCATCACTCGGTGCGCAGGAATAAAGGCAGCGGGAACGCTCACGGTAGCGTCATCACGATGATGCTTTAGCCAGTAATAAAAGGTGGCTGGGTTCAGGTCATGCTGTCGGCAATAGTGTTTTTTAGACAATCCGCTCTGTTGCCAGGTGTCGAGATGTTGTTGCCGTTCACTGTGAGAATACCGTTTTGCCATATTTCCCCTCCGATTCGTTGTCTTGAATGAAGGCAGCATGTGGCAACAGAGTTTTGCTAGCAATATGAGATCACCGGACGCTTACGATAATACTAACTAAGTGTCTGAATATTCACTGTTTGTTAATTAAATGTTTATAACTGAGAAGCCTCCGCCCTAATGGGGAGAGGCTTTTGTCTTAACTCAATCAAGAAGGAAATCGTTATGTAAAACTTTATTTTTTGTCCGGTGTGTGAACGGAAGTGTTAAATATCCAATATGTCTTGTGCGCACAATGGTCATCTTTTCAATCAAATAACCCCAAGCTTTGCATACAATTCTTTTTTCTCTTTCATGCTGTTATCCAATGGTGCTACTCGCAATGCCGCTTTCAAATAAGCTGCAGCACCAGAGTAATCACGCATTTGCTCGCAAACTAAAATGAGTTGGCTTAACACATGGAATTTCATTGGAGTTATTTGGTTTACTTTCTCCAATAGTGCTCTTGCTTCAGGATATTTCGCTTCAAGGCCAAAGATAGATGATTCTAAATACATGGTAGCCGCGTTTTCTGCTTCAGCTTGCTTTCGTTGCAACAGCCAGGATTTTGCTTGACTGATATTGCGCAACTGTAGGTTTGTCTTAACTATCAGCTCGAACAAAGCCGCTGGTTGAGTCAATTTACCCTCAAGCAAGATCGCTTTATTATCTTCTACAACTTTTTCAAAGTCGAATAAGCGATTGGCGCGGTACAAGGCAATAAGTTGCTGATGTAAAGCTTGTAGATCTTTACTGCGGCTATACTCCTGCGACGCTAACTGAGCAGCCTTTTGGTAAGATTGATTGGACATTGCTTCAAGTACCGCACTTGACCAGTCCTGATCAGGTTTAGTCTGAAAAACGGGAGCAATAGCACCAACTTTTAGTTGCTTAGTGGTAGCTGCATCAAATGCATGAATTAATTCGGAAATAGTTGAAAAGCGATCCTCCGCTCGTTTTTGTAAGCAGGTAAGAACCACTTGCTCCAAGTCCGTATGAATAGAGCTATTAATCTCTGTCGGAAGCTTGAAAGGTGCGTGGCGCTGAACTTGTGCTGGCGTATCATGGGGCAGCTTTCCTGTCAGCAGCTGGTATAGCAAAACACCTAAGCTATAGATGTCGCCCAATAGTAGCTCTTCTAGACTACCTCTACGGCTATCGACGTTGGAGAACTCTGGGGCTGAATACAACACAGTCCCGCCATTTTCTCGGGTACGAACGTAAATTTCTTCTGGTAAAGCTGAGCTGCCAAAGTCCGTCAACTTCACCAGGTCCCGTTCCCCAACCAAAATATTATGTGGCTTAATATCTCCATGGGATATTGGCACTGGTAGTTCGGCCAAATAATGCACAGCACAGAGCACTTGACGATATATTCTGAACAACCGTTCATAGGTCTGGCCAAAATTACGCTGTCTGTCATCGAGCTTTTGCGCCAGGGTTTGGCTGGGAAAATACTCCATTTCAATATAGAACCATTCATTATCTATACGGCCCATATCAAAAATTTGCACAATATTTTCGTGCGGCTCGACGTCTAAAAGCTCTTTACCTTCGGCAAGCTGGCGGTCTTCCCGAGTAATATCTTTAGGGATTTTTACTGCGACAATTTTTCCATCTTGCAGGCGCTCCGCCCGCCATACCCAGCCATGGCTGCCATCACCAAGGCATTCAAGTAACAGGTATTTGTCACCAAGGCGTTTATTCGTCCCTGGCAAAAAATGTGCTGATTTTATATTCACATCAACACCTCATAGTGAATTCTGTCCAAAACAATCATGCTCAGATTTTTGATAAATAAAAAGCGACTAAACACCACCTCAACATTAGGAGCGGCGCTTACTTGGGTACCAGTGGACGAAGTAAAACCCATGCGGCAAATGTCTTTCAGTTTTTGGGTATCAGGTGCACCTACTAAGCCTTGGCTCCAGGCACTGAGGACCAGGGTTTTGGGGGAATGATTCCAGCGCTGTGCTGCTTCCAGTAAGTTTTTTAATTTTTCTTCTAGCTTTTGCTGCCCCTTCGCTGAACCATCAAAGCGTTCAAATTCGATTAAACACATAGGCGATGCAGAAGATTTATGAAACCAGCCCGAGTCTGAGCGAATATCAGCACCAAATGTACCTGGAGCCGGGCATTCCATTACCGCCATAAATGACTGTTCATGCCCGAATGTATTCCAAACGCTACAGCCTAAGCTGTGGACCAATACATCTTGGTCCAATAGCTTACCGCTTGCTAAAAGTGGAAACGTCTCATTTACCCAAGCTACTTCAGGCATAGGCACCTTAGCCATTGAAAGAGCCCCAAACACGCAATACCTCCGGTGATTCACCACCGTGAATTAATGCCTTACTACCAACTTTAACAAGCAGTGGTGCAGGGATTGAACGACCACACACCAAAGCTTCACCGGTTGATAAACTCGGAAGTTCCTCCAGGTCAGCTTTGCTCACCATATCTGATGCTTTAGCTATAAATCGTTGATCGTCTGGGTTCTTTAAGCGCATCGTAATTAGCGTATTGCACTGAGAGGTCACATCTGAATCTAATTTCGATGGACGCTGGCTCACAATGCCAAATCCAACACCAAATTTACGACCTTCACCGGCGATCTTTTTAATAATGCGGTGACTGACTGCATTGCCACCGGCCGGGGCAAAATTATGGCCTTCTTCGTAAATGATAAAGCATGGACGCAGCGGGTCCGTTTTGCTCGAGGCCGCTTTTAATATTTCACTAGATAACAATGCACAAATGACTTGCTTAGCGGTATCACTCAAACCTTGTAAGTCAACAACGACTAAACGTCCCTGCTGATTGCTCGGGCGCCCCACCATTTTGTAAATATCAGTTGGTTCAGCCATCGTTGCACTGTAAAAACTTTTGGCTTCATTAAGCACGCGTGAAAGCTTCATCGAGGCGACGGCGGCACTACGGCCTGATAATGCCTTCGCCTCAGCTTCAGAAAGGTCGTCCCACTCTTTTAACTCTTCAATACCATCACCTAATAAGAAGCGCAGGCGGTTAATATCTCGTGGCTCTGTCTTATCTGCAGAGCGCCAATAACGAATTGCAACATCGAGTACTCGTTGCTGCGGTTCCGTTAAGCCAGGTAATATTTCAGCAATATCGTCCATTTCAAAATGGTCGAACTGAAGCGCTAATGGTGTGTTCTTACTGGCGTATTTATGTTTAAAAGACTCGTGCTGCGGCGAGTAAACCTGAATACCTGCACCGACGGCTTGCAGCTTTTCAAAGATCTGCTTAATCAGTGGCAGTGCTTCTTGATCACGCTTATCGTCAGTGGCATCTAAGAAGCTTGAGAATTGCAGATTACCGCCAGCGAGGGCTTTACCGTATTCACCATGTGGGTCAAATACCACCACAGTGCCGTTATTAACCGCGACTAAACGTTCTATAATGCGACCAACAGTATAAGACTTACCTGAACCCGTCATTGCCAGAACAGCCAAATGCTCAGTGACCAATTTGTTGACGTCAATAAAAACCGGAACCGTATTCTCGCCTTTGTCGTAGCCTACTAAGTTACCCAAGTGCAAACTGGAGTGTTCATTAAATTCATAAAAATCACTTAAAAACTGAAAATCGACGGTTTCAACAGCTGTACCAGGGTTAAGTGGGCGACGTGGAATTTTGATCTGACGAGTCACTGGATCGCGGTAACCAACCAGCTCGACCTGAGCAAACATATTCTCACCAGTTACATTCGCACCGGGCAAAAGCTCAAGCTCAGTCACACCATCGCCAAAGCCGGCGTTATACAGCATATTGGTACGACTGATCTTGGTCACTCGCCCCAGTACGGCGACTTGCCCCTCATCTTTGCGTTCCTGGTGCATAATGCGTACAAACTCACCACGGCGTACTGAAAACGAGTCTTGCACAACCATAGTTAACTGGCTGGCATCACCAGTGTTACCGACTAATTTACCTAAAACTTTATAAGCCATTATTCAATCCCTCATCGAGGCCTGCCAACCACCCTGCCTCAATATCATTATTCTTTAGTGCCTGGTGTAAACCCTGGCGATAAAACGTAGCAAATTTAGGTAAAATACCAAGCTGTTGATAGCCAAGTAATTGTGGCAACGGCATTGCATTACCTTTGTTTTGCATATCCAGCACCATCAGGCGAGAGGCAACTAAATCGAGATCAGCACTTTTCCATTCTGGTTCGTCACCTGCTAATTGCACCATTTTTATCTGTCCGCCTCGGGCACTACGGAAGTGAAAACTAATTAACCCTTGCTTAGCTTCAATGTTGGGTTCAATGCGGTTTTCTTGTTCAGACAAACGAAATGCGATGGTGCGCGAATAGTTGCCTAAAATGCCATTGATAAATCGCAAATCCCCCACGCCCACCAAACTTTCATCCAGCCCTGCCAGATTTTGCATCAACTCTTTAGAAAACCCATCAGATGCTAAAATTTGTTTGCGGCCTTGTTCGGTACGTAAATCTTGTTTGGCGATACTTACAACTGCACTAAAGCGCTCAGCCAAAATGCTCGCAAGCACTACACCATTTTGATTCCAGGGGAAAATTTCAGAGCGATGGTTTTGCCAAAAAGTTTCTATCACTTGCCTGGTTTTTTCGTACTCTTGTTTATGACGGACATTGCGCTCCAGCGGAGCCATATCCCGTGATAAAAACAACGGCGTATCCAGCAAAATTAAATCGGCAGGCTCATAACTTAAAAGTTTTTTTTCAACTAACTGATACGCCTGACGAATTTCAATCAAATCAAGTCGTTTACGCTGTGCTTCAAAATCAATATCGTCCAGTTCTGATACTGAGTCGCTACCCACCGTGCTGACTTTATTGTCATCGATTAGCAAATCTGTGCGCACTGCTGCACTGGCATAAATAAAACCGCCCAATACTTTGTCTAAGCACGATTTAGTCGCAATACCGGCTACGCGTAAATTAACGATTGTGGGCTTGGGGACCGCTTTCACTAAGCCAGCATCACGGAACAGCGGCGCCACTTGCTCAATATCACGGACCTGTTTAAGCAAACGTCCTGCACTTCCCGGTAAGCGAAGCTGGCTATCGATGGCGAGAGATTGCGCTAAATTCATCGTTTTGTTCTCATTCATGCTTATAGCGCTCCTGTGTGTAACTGCTCGCTAAGTAATGGAGCATAAGCCCAATATTGCGAGGCTTGTAGGCATGTTTTACCGGTGGCTGTTATGCCCGCTTCGTCGATAAAATCGTGCTGCTGCAACATCTCACCCCGTTTGACAATATCAAGGCTGTTGACATCAAACATCTGCTTAACCGCATTATGCTCAGATAGCGCTTGTAAGCTCATGCCACTTCCAGCGTAGAGTAGTAGCAATACAACCAGATCGTGCTTATCGGGTGTGTAGTCAGTTGATGGCGCTTTAGGTCCGATGATTTGTTCAGCAATGCCTGCGTGGTCCACAAACCAATTCAACCAGCTTACCAAGATCTCACTATGATCGAGTAAATTCAGCGACCACAAAGGTAACGTGGTAAAGGCTAATAGCCCACTGTTGCTGTGTTTTCGTATGTAGCGGGTATGCACCACATCGCCGGCTTGGTGTTGGTGCCGATCTGCACTGCCAGTAAAGCCAGCAATAGCCTGGTTTGTTTCACTGGTTAGCAAAGCGGTTAGCCCCGGTTCTTCCTGCATCCTCAAGATCGCTGGTACTAACTGCCAATCCAGTGGGGAGGGCAATTGCGCTAATAAGGTAAATTGTTCAGCTTTCAGGTTTATTACCAAAGCGGCACAACCTGCCTGCATAGCCCAGTGATACAGACACTGCAAAGTATTAGTGTCAGTCAACTCTTCTGCTTGTATTAACAACAAACCGCTGGCTGGCGGCGAGCTAATCCAATCCGTCGTTAAGGGGGTTGCCCCCGCAACAGTTTGCAAAAAACGGCCTTTACGATTACTGGCCAGTGCCGCAGATAAATAAAGACTCATCGCGCCACCTCTATAAACCAGTGGCAAAGGTAAGGCGCATTTTTACAATGCCTTTGTCTACAAGTCCTTTCTGTTGCTCAGGTGTTAACGCGGGTTCTTGGTTTTGGCTCAAAGCCTGATAAATCGGTTGCCAATCCGCCAGTGTTAAGCCTGTATCTTTTAATATTTGCTCACCTTGACTCTGCCATTTGGCCTGGGTGTTTTCACACACCAGTTGAAGTTCACTGACACCCAAATTGCTCACATCCCCCAGAGTCAACGCTGCTGGTTCCGCTTGCTTTTGAGAAGCCAATAGCGGTTTTAATAACGGCAGCCAGCTGTTTACCTGCTCGATGGAGCTGCGTCTTACTTGGTTTAGACGCTCTTCAATTTTAAGTAGTTGGCCTTGAATCGGTGTAAGTTGACCGCGTGCCGGTTTTAAAAGCTCTTCTGGTAAATCCCGTAACGATGAAAACTGCCCATTGCGCAAACTGTTTTGCATACTTTGACGCTTGCTCTCGGCATCGTTGGGGAGATCGGCAATAGCGTCTTCAATGAGCTGTAATTTCATTACCAGTTTTGGTAGCTCTGCAATGTCATCAGCGTACTCATACTCAGCCGTGGCGCTACTAAGCCATTGTTGCAACTGTTGGGCGCGTTGGTTTTGCTCTGCGAGGTTATTAACTAGCTTCCCAAATCGTTCTTTGCAGTTGCGGTAGCTAGACAAAATATGTCCCTGGATCTCCGCTATCGGCAGCTGTTGATCACTGTGCAGGTTTAAACCCACTTCTTGCGCTAAGGCTGAAAGCTTGTCATGCGCTTTACCTAAATCGAGTTTACGCAGGTAATGCAGTAAGGTATCGCTGTCTGCTTGCTGCTCTTTTTGGCCAGTGGCACTGCTGGTATCGTCTTTTAACGCGCCGTCTAAAATATGACCTATAGTGCGCAGAGTGTTGGTGTACAGACGTTTCGGGAAGTTCGTCAGCGGGGCACACTCTGTTTCAACATCTATGATTAAATCAGCGAGTCGGTTGTTGATACGCTCAGCGCTGCACTCAACAAATTCGGCAAATAAACAGGCCTGTTCAATCCGTTGATAAAGCGAGGTCGTTTTGTCTTCTAAGCTGAGAATATGGGCATCTTTTAGCATGGGCTTGGTACTATTAAGCGGTTTAACCTTTGCTACTAGCTCCAGCACGTCAGCACGCTTGTGGATAAGCCCTGCCAGTACTTGCGTGTCGCTGTCCTCAGCAATATCAGCCAGTTGTTCTTCTTGCTGTTTGAGCACGTTAAATAGTGATTGTGCTTTTTCCAGCTGCTCTTTAGCTTCCACGGTGACAAAACCCAGCTTATTTGTACCTAGTGGCGCGAACATTTCATTAATGCGTGCATAACCATACACGCGGCTCATGACTTCCACATTGGCTGCGTAGCTGCCCATATCGTTACCGCTGAACCAGTTTTGTGCTTCATTAATGGCATTTTCTAAGCGGGAGCGCGGGTAGTGCTCCCAAATTGCCTGTTTTTCTGTTGGATTGGTTAAAGTGAGTAAGTTCAGCTCTCCACACCACCACATCCAGTCATTAAACACGCCTTTTGCGGTAATGCTCGTTTCAGCCACATAGGCGAAATAAAACTGCTGCTTAAAGCCTTCGAATTGCCACTTGTGCTTTTTATTAGGATGAGCAATACGGGCTAAAAATAATGGGATTTGTGCCTGGCTTCGCTGCACATTATTAAGTTCAGTAAATAGCCCGGCATGTTCATCGGCCGTGTAGCCTTTGGCAATATAGCTGCCCGGCACTTTAAGTTTATCCAACAAGCTGCTCAGCTCATTCACTGGCACGCCGTGTTGCTGCTGTAAATCGAGAATGCCGTTTAACTCAGGGTGAGCAATGGCCAACTGATACCAGCCTTTAAACAACAGGTCGCGGTCATTCGGTGATAACTTACCATCTACCTTTAACGGCCAGGCAATTAAACCGCGCTTCTGCAAGCGCTGGCGCCACTTGTGAATGGCATCCGTGGCAAAGGTAGTCAGGGCATGCAGCTTGTTTTTGAATTTCGCGGTAAAGCTGTCGGCAGTTAAATTCACGCCGTGCAACTGGCATGCTGCCAGACTTAAGCCAATACGCTCTAACTGGTCTGCTTCGCTTGGGTTGACATAATGCAGCAGTATCGCATCACGCAACTCATTTCTTTCATCCAGTCTGCTGTATTGCTCCATGAGATGTGCAGAAGCGGTTAACGCTAATACTGGCGTGCGACCATTTTGGTGGCTGTGGTTTGCCGCAAAGGTGTGAAGATTGTTCAGCTCAATGAGGTTACTGACCCAGGCAAACAAGGCTTTACCTTCTGGGTGAAGCTTAAATCCATCCAAGGTAAGTAAACCACCCTGGCGGCCACGGGGCTCGGTTAAAATGGCCAGAGGTGCATCGTCGCTGCCCGCTTTATTACTCAGTAAGCTTTCATCATAGGTCCAGTTGTTATCCAGTAATCTCATAAAGCCCGTTACACGGGCTAATGCCTTGATGAGCGGCTTCTGGCTACTTTGTTTGCTCAGTTCACTCATCGCCTGTTCATGGGCATCGCCCATGGCGGGATCTTTAAAAATCAGTGAGTTTTGTTGGGCACTGCGATAGCGCAAATCCAGGCGCAGTAACATCGCCACACTGGGGCCAATATGCGTTGCTTCGCTGGCGTCCAGCTCGGTAGTTTCACCCACTAACTTGTGCCATAAGGCATCGGCAGCAAATTCAATCGCTGGGTGGTCATACAGTAAGCTGAGTAAGTATTTAAACTCACCTTTTGACAGAGGCAGTAATACCGCGCCTTTATCGCCGCTTGCGGCTTGCTCTTTAATCGAAAAAGTACGCAGGTTATCCAGCAAAGTATCTAAGCTCAGCGCTTGATCTACTGCAGGGTAGTACCATTCATCTTTATCGCGGCGGAATTTGGCTTGCTCCAGGGCTTGTCGGCACTGTAGGCGGTCAATGCTCAGTTTGCGGTAATGAGCAGCTATGGGTTCCAGATCTTCGTTTTTCAGCGCCAGCAATTCAGTGGCGTGGTTCACTTCAGCTAAGCGCACGGGTAATTGGCCGTAGAGCAAACTACGGCATTCGGTCAATAGTGCCTGGTCGCGAGTTTGAATGCCTTCTATCGCACCTTTATCCAGAACATGCCTGGCCACGCGGCCAGAACCGGCCAACACAGCTTCAAATAAATCGCCCACATCCTTGATACTGCGGCCTGCTTGTTGGTATTGACTCAGCACCGCATCCACATTAGCCATGACCACGTTAAACCAACCGAAGTTGGCACCACTCATGGCGTATGCAGCTTCCACTAAACCAGCAGGGTAATTAAAACCCAGCTTGCCGTCTTTTAAGAGGCTTGCCACATAGTCTGATACATCGGCAAAGGCATTATGCTCAAGTTCCACTAACTCAAAGCGGCGTGCGACCGATTGAATTTCGCGCAATTGTTGGCCAAGCAGTGGTGAGCACAGTGCAACATAGCGCAACCATGGAAGTTTACGGCGAGGGTCTTCCTCTTTAATTGCTTTACCAATCAGGCGAATGGCCTTGCCATCGAGGCGTTTATCTTGTTCATCTTCCAGGCCAAAAGTGGCGGCTTCTGCAACGGTTTCCAGCTCATCCAGCACCACCAACATATACTGCACGCCAAAGCTCTTTAATACTTTATAGGCGGCTTGCACCAAACTGACTACCAGCGTTTGGTCAGTATAGAGGTCTTCTTCGCTGTGGTTGGCGTTCAGCTGTAAGGCATCTGCTAACAATTCAGATTTAAAGCCAAATGGCATTAAGCGTTCATAGGCTTGTTTGGCAATTTCACTTTGAATCGATCCATCAAAGGTTTGGGTGGCCAGTGGTAATAGCGCCTGATATAAACCAAAAGCAAACCAGTTATCCGAGTTTTGATAATCTGATGCCACTTGCGAGTAGCGAATGTAGAGCGCCAGGTATTTGTCTTGCGTGTCGCGATTAAACAGCTGCTTATTGTGTAGTTGGCCTTGTTCGTCGCGGACAAACCAGCCCCTGGAACAGTCGTTAATTTGTGCGACCAATTCATGGCCTAAACGAGATTTACCCCGGCCCCATTCGGCTTCGACGGCAAACA
Source organism: Chania multitudinisentens RB-25 (assembly GCF_000520015.2). GTDB lineage: Bacteria > Pseudomonadota > Gammaproteobacteria > Enterobacterales > Enterobacteriaceae > Chania > Chania multitudinisentens. The sequence continues at coordinate 5,447,119 of NZ_CP007044.2, read as the reverse complement.
CATGGGCAAAGCGATCATCGTCGTGATCCACCGTATGCAAAAAGGTTTGAAAGCGTTTGAAAAATCTGCTCTGGCCCACTAACGGGTCGCGAGGTGGGTAATCTGATACGCCCGTCGCCGCCCAGCGATGTTGTTTTGCCAGGCTATCAACCATCTGTTCGTTTAATTCAAAACTCATAACGACGATCCTTGAAGGTTTATTCTATTGGCGGCGCGTTTTTTATTGGCATAGCAGTTTTGCGCCAGTTGCTTAACGGCCCGTTGTAACGTTTGGCTTTTGTAGCCAAATAACGGTGCTAACGGCAGGCTGTAACAGGCATCGCTGAAGCTTGTGTGAATTCGATATTGGCCGGACTCGCCACGACCGGCCTCAGTAAATTGCCAGATTTTTTGTGCCAGCAATTCGGCAATGAATGAGCTTAGGACGCGGTTTAGGCGGTTGATACTTTCTGTGTTCGCATCGAGTGCCGGGTAGAGGGTGATATTGAGCTCACCGAGCAGAAGCACAATAAACTCAGCCAAACTGCCCAGGCTCACTTCATCACCTTCAATGCCTTGTACCGCCACATTTATTTGACCGGGTGCAAAGGCATTTTGCCCGGCAGGTAAGGTGAGCAACAAGCCGCCACGCTGCTCTGCAGCCCAGGCATCTTGCACAAAGATAATGAGACTGAGTAAAAATAACCAGGGCTGTTGGGCGAATAGCGCGGTAAGCGGCATGTTGTCATGACTTGAGCGGGACACCAATAACCAATCGGTATTGGGTTTAAGGTCATGTTCATCAAGCAAGGTATTAGGGAGCGCTAACAAACGCCCGCTACACCAATTGTTTGTAAGTTGTTTTGCGGTTAAATCCACCACTTGTATAGGTGCCGGTGGTTCATTTTGTTCGCTTACGGTAAACAAGGTATGGCTGGTACGCAAAATACGACATAGAGCGGGAATGGCTGCGTTGTCGTTTAGGCTATGGCCGAGCAAATCGCGTTCGGTTTGTGCCAGAGGGCCGGCAATGATTTGCGGCGTGGTGGCAGTGCTTTCCAGTTGGGCTAAGACCCATTCACTGGCATTGCCCAGTTGCTGAATGAGTTTAACCAATACCATTGTGTCATTCATCGCGCCTGCTTCCTGGCAGCGAGCGGCGGCCAAATTTATCCAATGTTGACGAACATCTGGGTTTAAGCCCAACAACGCTAATTGCCATTCACCTGACTGGCTTAAATCGTTGAAGGCATCAAGCAATGGTGCAGTGAGGCTATAGGCGTTAACGATATCATTTTCAGCGTCGTTCTTTTTCGGCTGTAAGATTGGTTGTAGTAGTGACCTAAGGGCAGGCGCAGCCGCCAATAACAATGCTGCTTTGTTGGCGTTCAAACCACCTTGTTGCCAAAGCTGCAGGCAGAGGCTAAGTGCCGCTTCGCTATTTAACGTGTCGCTATTTTGCCTGGTTGTACTGCTGTCCATGCCGCTTATCACCATCTTTACTCTTCCGCCTCAGCCTGTGCTGCATCTTCCAGCAAACTGTATAACTCATCCACATCGCTAAATAGCGGTGTGGCACCTTCAATGGCATAACCCTCAGCACTTAGTTTGCTTAAAATCGCTTGATCTAAGCTGTTGTCGCCATCTTCCAGGGCTTGTTGGGCTTCGATCAATTGCTGCTCGGTCAGCTGGCCTTCGATTAGGGATTCGATGAGCGTTTTGGCTGTGTCAGTTAGCAGTTCTGCATTCTTTTTAGCTTCATATCTATTCTTGTGAATAGAATTAAATTGCTGAATATCACAATCTGAAAAATCTGGAATAAGGATGTTTTGTAGATTTTCTTGATTAATTCCTGGCATTGTTGTTCCAGTTGAAAACTGCCAGAATTGCATATTTCCAGCCTCTGAGTTTAAAAACCAAGAAAGTATTGGCATGAATTCAGGCTTTGACGGTTTGCATGAGAAAACTTCGCTGGAGCAAAGAAAGCTTGCTGATTCCATCACTACAGCAGCTATTCCAAAGCTTCCTTTCCTGGTTAAAAGTAAATCACCTTTCTTCGGCTTTTGTTTTTCGCTGGCATTTGTTAACGCAGACACCCTTACTCTGGGACTATTTTTTAAATCTATGTAACCAGCTCTTACATCAGCAACTTTGATGTAAGGGAGTCCATTTTCTATCTCATTTCTCTCATCAAACCCATTTGTAACGCTTGTTAGAAAATAAGAAATTGGCTGAGTGCACGAGCTATCTTTTAAGTTTTTCTGATTGGAAATATATCGCTCTCTGTACGTCGTTGCTGTCAACATATTTGTGAGAAGGTGGTTTGGAACACGTGAGAAAAGTTTTTTATATTCTTTTTTCTCAGGTTGAAAGTGATCAATAAATGCATCCAAGGAGCGTTCAAGACGCTTCGCCCAAGCGCGCAGCTGTTCGGCTTGGCGAACTTTATTTCCAATGTATTTTTGGGCTTTTTCATCAGGTCTAAATAGCGGAATAGACTTAATATGTTCATTGGAAAGATTTAATTGCCCGGTAGATCCGGATACCCCAGCTTCTAATAAACGTTGACCATGGAAGCTATTTAAAAATGAGCAAATGTAGTGACTATCAGCCTTGTCAGGGCGAACAACAAAAAGATGGTCATTCGTATACGCTTCTTCGCTATAGCAATAAATCGATGCCCGACCAATTGTTCCTGAGCCTGAACGTGTAATGACAATATCACCATATCCGAGTCTCTGTTTTTGAATTTGATCTTTTGTTGACGAGTCAATCCAATCAATATCATCAATCGAAACTAACATATCATTAGTATTTTTAGGTTTAATGCACTTTAAGCCTTTTTCTGCATACTTAGGCGACTTTCCTTGTTGAATTGGTTTTGTGCATACCGCCTGCAGTGAGCAATTTTTCAAGCTAAGAATCTGATTTTTTGCTTGGGTAATTTCTGGTCTGTAGGTTTGCGCAGTCAAGAAGTCCTGCAAATCGGAAGTGCTAATGCGGTTTATATGAAATGTTTCGCGTAAGGTATCTACAGACATTACTCACCCCGCTTATAAGCCGATACAATCTTATCCAGATCGTTGGTAACACCAGCGTTATAGTCTTCAATATTATTTTTCACCACGTAGCCCAGAGTTTCGGCCACCGCCATAAATACATCGGTTTGTGGCTCGGGTAAAAATTGCTCTGGTTGGTTGGGGTTAGCATGGCGTTTTTGTAAATACAAAATCGAGGTTTTGGCGCCTGTGCCGGAGAGCTTAAAGCAGTCACTTGGCAGAGAAATCACCGCTTTGACTATGGCTTTACCGCCAACAAATTCGCCGGTTTTTTCGTCTTTTTTCCCCATGATGTACTCACGTACATAACGGTCGCCGGAGTTACATAAAATGCCATCAGGCAGCACGATCATCAGTCGACCACCGGGTTTGAGCAGTTGCAGGCAGCGGTCTATAAACAGCACAGCTGGGTCGATGGTGGCACTCACTGGTTGCCAATTGCCTTTGCTGTCGGGTTTACTGCCCAGTGCCAGTCCTCCGGTTGTTGGCTGCAGGCTGTAAAACGGCTTTTTATCTGTACCGCCCGTTTTACGTAAATCGGTACGATAGCCCGCCCATTTAGGTTCGCCGTTGTTATCCAGCTCTAAATCGCCGGTATCTTGCCATTTCATTTTTACATGGTCGTACCAGACGTTGTAGCTATCCATAACTTTTACGGAAGGGCGGAAGCCACCGAGGATTTGTTCCATTTCCTCTTCATATTTTAGTTTTGACTCTTGGCTATTCTTATCTTTAGCAAATTTTGGCGTACCAAAAGGTGGGTTCGTACAAATCAAATCGAAGCTGTTAGGCTTTAGTGCTGGCGTACTTAATGAGTTATATGCGTGAATAATTTTTGCCTTAGGTGCATTTTGTAGTGCCATATTCACACGGGCTAGCATGATCATATCAGTAGAGTTATCAGCACCAGTGAATGAATTATCTCTGAGGTCTTGCTTTAATTTTTCTTTTTCATTATCACTCAAACCGCCCAATTTAGAGTCAACTAGTCTATCTATTTGACTCAAGGCTACTGAACCAAATCCAAATGAGCCGCACGTTGGATCACAAAACTTAAAATCACCATTTGTTAGTTTCGCCATGACTTTATCGTCATCTGCAATATCATAAATTGCCATTTCCAGCATGGCTTGTTTCACTGGGTTAGGAGTTAGATAGACTCCAAGACCCCCTTTAGATTCGAACTTAGCGCGTAGAAATACGTCAAACACTCGTCCTAATAAATCACCTGATACATCGGCAAGTGACCCAGAGTTTTTGACAATCTTTCCATCATTCGAAATTACTGGGCCAAGGTTTTGAATAGCTTCAAGTAAATCAACATAGTTTTCTGGAACGGACAGCTTAAGGTATTCATCCTCATCAAAAATACCATTTGGGGTTCCATCATCAGCTATGACTATGTAGTCAGGATGTGACTTAAGTGCTTTAAACGCCGCTTTTATCTGTGAAACGGCTTTTTCTCCATTTCTTCTAACGTATTCATAGTTAAATACTTCATTAAAGACGCAAGTATTTCCCTCATGGTCAACGAAAGTTAGCTCTTTTGAGTGGTGGACTCGAAAGCTTTCTAAAAACAGAAGCTTAGCTACCTCATAAATGATACTGTTTTTGTTCGTGACTTTATCACGGCGTACCCTGTAAACACTCTCATGGAAGGCATCAAATCGCTGCATTAAGCGTGTATAAACACGCATCGACCAGCGAAAGGTTGGATCACGCTCCATGCGATCAAAGCTACGTAATTCTTCCAGACTTGGCAGGGTATCTGCACCGTGGGTACCGTCAGATCCATCGGCACCGAACAAGGCCAAAATACGTTGGTGGTTCATGCCATCGTCCACAACGGCAAATACTGGCCAGTCACCTTCGATATCGCTTAACAGCTGGTAGGCTAAATCATCAAACTTTGCAGTGTCAGCGGCGTATTCCCAATGGCCTTCTGCCAGCGCAATCAACATGACCGGTGGCGTTAAGTTGCCTTCAACCAAGCCTTGAATGAGACCCGCCTTGGCGAATTCATGTTCGGGTAATTCGACCAATGGCTGAGTAAACTCGGAGTGCTGTTTGACCAGTTTATTGAACAGTGCTTCTAGCTGCTGTTGTGGGTCTTGTTTTTTTGCTTCTTTTGCCATTATGTTTTCTAAAATCCTTTATACAGCCGACGGTTACTACAAGTGCCGGCTAATTTATCAATACCAGCAAGGGGCCTTTAATCTCTAACTGCGCATGCTTCCGAGCTAGTTTGTGTATCTGCTGTTCACTGGTCGTACTACCTGCTGGGAGCTTTTTCAGTACTTGTGCCAGGGGCATGCGCCCACCAGCTTGTTGTAACAATGATACCAAATGTGCCGCAACATCAGGTGCAACCTGGTACGTTGCCGTTGTGGACTCTTTTAGATGATTACTTTGAGGCAATGAGGCAAGCCATAGCGAAACTTGAGACTGGCTAAAGCCAAGGATTTGCCAGAGAGTTTGGTTCTCATTAAATACAACGGCAGCGCTTCTGGGCGCTGCTGTTTGCTGAGTAATTAGTTGTTCCAGGCTTTGTCGCTGGTATTCATGGGTCATCTCATGCCTCCACTATAGGATACTGAAGCAGCCATCCGATCTGGGTTGGGTCTCATTGTACAGGACTCGTCACTCGGCCACATCATCCTCTCACCGCGTTTTGCCATTATCCGGTATGGCACTACCCATAATTTTAAAGTCTCTGAAAAAGCAAAGTGCTGCGGTATCGGTTGGCTAAAGTCATCATGCGCAGGGTAAATCAGATGCATTTCGCCGCTCCCATCAAGATATTTTTGGCCGTAGGCAAACATTTGATAAAAGTCGGATTGCGCAAGTCCATATAGTGATTTTTTTTGCTCGTTACTGTTCACCAGCTTCCATTTCGTGTCCATCACCATTTTGGTTTGAACTGGTTGGCGTGATTGAATCAGCAAGTCTGGGCGAAGCTTAAAGCAATCTTTAAGTCCATGCTTTACCAAAGAATAAGTTGCTGCTTGAGGAAAAACTTTTAGGTGAGAAGGTAATTCGTAGGGTAGGGTCTGTGCCACAAAGGATTCAAATACCGCTTCCATAGGAAACAAAAGTGATATCGCTTTGGTGTTTCCCTGCAATGCACTTGGGCTCATTCCTCTCAGGATCAACTGCGCCCAAGCCATTGGCTCGCTGTAATGAGTCATACCACGCTCAATGCGTAAGCTGTTCATATCGCTCTCAATATCCCTACTAAGTGGAATACCGTCAAAAGCAAAGCGCAGTTCGTAAAGCCAGCGTTGATTCTCTGATGACAGCTTCAGACTAAGTAACTTATCCAGTGTGGAGTGTAAGAGCCGATTGGCAGCACAATCAGGCATATACTCATCATAATCGACACAAAACTTATGGCGATTTACCGCGTTATGTCGTAGCTGTGCAGAGAGCATCAGCTTGCCCTTCATAAAAGCCAGATTACCTTGCTCGCTCACATAGTCGGAGCATAAACCTTGTTTAAGCAATTGGCTGACGCTTTGCAAAAATTGGCTGATAAAAATCTCGAGTAAAGGCATGCGTTGTGCCTGAAGAGTGGCCTGCTGGGTTTGAATATGTCGAAACCCAGGCAGGTGACTTAGCATCGTAATGAATGTTTCTCGCGCACTCGCAGCCGTGAGGTTTTTACCAATCTTGGGCAGTATCTCAAGCTGGATACCGTGAGGCGTAGAAAGCATCCCCGCGTAGTTTTGCACCTGCAGCAATTTGAAACCTGAACGAGAGGTGAGTTTGAGAAACTGGCTTCCTTGATCACTTGTTAGGCTAAATGTTTCTAAATAATCAAAGACCTGTTGAGGCACCAGCTTTGCGCCAACTGAAGCCGCTTTTCCACTCCCCAGCAGGTCATATTCAAAAACTGAGATAACTTCACCCATGGTTTACGGCCTGCTCATCAGGAGTGGTCTGCTGTGGCTGATAAATTGAACTATAAGCCTGTGGCATATTCCAGACCTCTTGATCAAATGCTTCGAGCTCGTAAGCCGTCGATTGCTGATCATGGCGTCGTAAACCATGGTTGTTACCAAAAAGCGTATCGAGATCGTCGGTTTTCTCAATCACGAATTGCAGGCTGTCGTCTTGTTTCTGGTTGTCTGCCAGCACTAGCCTGATCTTGTTCCAGTCATCGAAAAAGTATTCCTGCAACAAGGGAATGATCTTTTTCTGGAATACGATCTTCAATTGTTTAAACGCAGCTTCTTCATCACCGGTATCGAGTGCATTTTTTACCGGCATAAAGAATGCATGTCCCAGTGTATGTTCACGATCGTAAAGCGCTTCGATGCGGCTATTGAGTTTTTCTAACAACGACTCGAGCTCTATGCCTTTCACCTTAGCTCCACTCAGTAAAGAGAGATCAGGCATCATTTCGACAAAGTCAAAGCGACGGCGCAAAGCCGTGTCCATCAGAGCTAAAGAACGGTCCGCTGTATTCATGGCTCCGATGATGTCGACATTGGCGGGTACGCTGAAGTGATCACCGCTATAAGACAGTTGCAGGCTCATTGCATTGGACATACCCGCACGCTTGTCTACTTCAATGAGTGAGATTAGTTCACCAAAGATCTTGGATATGTTGCCGCGATTGATCTCATCAATGAAAATGGCGTAGCGATGTCCAGGATCGGCGTTGGCACGCTGACACAGGCGTATAAAGATACCCGGCTCAATGGGATAAGAGATATTGCCACTCTCGTCAGAGCGAGCGCGTATACCTTCAATAAATTCTTCATAGCCGTAAGATTGGTGGAACGTAACCACTGCAAAACGCTGGATGGCTTCGGCAGATTTAGGTCCTTGCTTTAACTCTGCATAAAGAGAAAGCAGCTCATCCACTTGCTCTAACTGGGATTCAACCAGGAACCATTCACTATCGGCAGTTTTGTCGAAGATCGCAGGTTCACGACGACCTTTGTAAGCAACCGTAGTTGATCCCGGAATGGTGAAGGATTGCAACGTCGCCCAGGCAGTTTGAGAAAAGTTGCTACTACGGCCATTCAGCAGCGCTTTGCGTTGGAACCACTGGTGTTCTGTCATTTGGCGAACTTTTGCACGTTTACCAAGATCGAGCAGTACCAGGGTTATGACCTGCATCCAGTTCAACGATTCAAGGCGAGAATCCAGCCAGGCATCACGATCGGCTGGCACAGCATGAGATATGTACTCTTTCATCTTTTGCTGCAAAGTGAAGGTCTTGCCAGTGCCTGGGGGCCCAAAGAAGATCACATTAGTTGGTGAATGTGGAATGGTCTTGTTATCTATGGGCTCACTGCTGGTTGTGGATGTAGTGCTAGCTACTTTCTCCTGCTTTTGTTCATTATCGCGTTCACGAAGCAATTCATAGAGATGCCAGATGGCCATATTCACGTAATAAGGATCTGTGTTAGGAGATTGGGCGTGTATGGCTTGTTTCAATTCATGGTTTTTCTGCAGCCAATTTCCGGTCAGTACCAAACCGAGACTGAACTTCTTATTTAAGAAATCTGCCACTCTTGTAAACGCATTCTCATCCACGGAGCTGGTGCAGGTCTCTGGCAAAAAAGCGGCAAAAACGCGGTTTCTCAAACTCCAATACATACGCTTAAGTAGCCCGGTTTCTTTGGCCTTCTGCAGAGCACTGCCGACGTATTGGTAGGTTGCTTCATCTGGTTGCTGACGAACGCGTTCGGTTAGTTCTCTAAGCAGTGGCAGACTTTGCTGATATTCCGCCAGTGAAGGGACACCCTGACGGATGCTGGCAATGCCGTTATCACGTTCATACCAAAGTCGTTTAATCAAATCTTCTGATCCAGGCACCGTGAAAGTTGGGACTTGCTGCAGCAGCCCCGTAAATTCACGGTATCGCTGATTCCACCTGGAAGGTTCATAATTTTTATCTTCTGCCAGGGTATCAATCAATTCACTGAGAGTCAGCTTGCCTGCTTCGACACTATCTACAAGATCCATCGTGAGTTTCCTTTACTGTGATATTACTTACTAGATAGCTAGTGTGCTGTTTCAAAACTCATCTTACCAAGCATGAGTTTGTAGCCAAGCGCAATAAGTAAGATTTTCTATGCAAAATACAGCTTTTTCATGTTATTGAATTTATTGCTCTCAAATGAGTTTTTGGCACCTTCACTTTGAGTCGTGATTATCGAGTTACTTTGTTGTGCTGAAGTGCTGTTGGTATCAATAGAGTGTGAGCTGTGAGGATACTAGTGCAGGGCATGCTCCCTTCCTGGGGCAGCAAGGTGCGATTGACCTGCCCCCAGGATTAGATACAACCTTCAGTTAGTAATTGGACTGACCCCACCCCGGTAGACGATCCTGCCCTATAGTTGGACTGACCCCACAACAGTAGACATATCCTGTCCTCACGACGAGGCCTGTTCGAAGGCCTCCGGACTGAGACCGCCAAGGTGACTGTGGCGCCGGGCCCGGTTGTAGAACACTTCAATGTAATCGAAGATATCAGCCCGGGCCAGATCCCGGGTTTTGTAGATCCGTTTTCTGATCCGTTCTTTTTTCAGCGAACTGAAGAACGATTCTGCTACAGCATTATCCCAGCAGTTGCCACGCCGGCTCATACTTGGCGCCAGGTTGTTGGCCCGGCAGAAGCGTTGCCAGTCATCACTACCGTACTGACTACCCTGGTCCGAATGCACGATAACCTCACTTTCCGGTTTTCGTCGCCACACCGCCATCATCAGTGCATCCAGCGCCAGCTCGCGTGAAAGAGTGGGTTTCATCGACCAGCCCACCACATTACGGGCGAAGAGATCGATGACCACTGCCAGATACAGCCAGCCCTGCCAGGTGCGGATATAGGTAATATCTGTCACCCAGACCTGGTTGGCCCGGGTGACGGTAAACTGCCGCTGCACGCGATTTGGGGCAACAACAGAAGGTCTGCCGGCGATACGACGCGGGGCTTTATAGCCGCGCACGGCTTTGATTCGGTTCAGTTGCATAATACGACTCACCCGGTTTTTACCGCAGGTTTCCCCGATTTCATTTAGATCACCATGAACCCGACGATAACCGTATACGCCTCCACTCAGTGAATATGAGTCACGGATGAGCGCCAGCAGACGCTGATTATCGTTATCGCGCACTGAAACCGGGTTATGCAGCCACGCATAGAACCCGGCTCGGGCGACGCACAGCACCCGACACATCGTCATGACACCCCATACAGCACGGTGCTCATTGATAAAGCGGTACTTCAGTCGGGCTCCCTTGCAAAGTACCGCGCGGCCTTTTTAAGAATATCCCGTTCTTCTTCAGTGCGCTTTAACTGAGCCCTGAGCTTCAGGATCTCACTTTTGGCCTCCAGAAGATCATGGGCATGCTGTTCGCTGTTATCAGGCTTGATGGCCCGTAGCCACTTGTAAAGACTGTGTGCAGAAACCCCAAGACGGTCAGAAACTTCAGCAACGGAATAGCCGCGCTCCGTTATTTGACGGACGGCTTCTTCCTTAAATTCAGGTGTAAATCGTGGTGTGCCCATACGTTCCTCCTATGCTCAAACTATAGGGCAGGATCGTCTACCGGGGTGGGGTCAGTCCAACTATAGGGCAGGATCGTCTACCGGGGTGGGGTCAGTCCAAACTATAGGGCAGGATCGTCTACCGGGGTGGGGTCAGTCCAACTATAGGGCAGGATCGTCTACCGGGGTGGGGTCAGTCCAACTATAGGGCAGGATCGTCTACCGGGGTGGGGTCAGTCCAGGTTGATTTTTCTTCATATCTCCTATTTCGCCAGTCCGCTGCAAATTCAGATGGAGTCTGGTAATCCAGCAATGAATGTGGACGGCACTCGTTATAATCCTGCCGCCAGTCATTAATCGTTTTCCTGGCGTGAACAATATCGCTGAACCAGTGCTCGTTCAGACACTCATCTCTAAATCGTCCGTTAAAACTCTCAATAAATCCGTTCTGAGTCGGTTTGCCCGGCTGGATAAGACGCAGTTCCACGCTATGCTCAAAGGCCCATTGATCCAGTGCACGGCAGGTGAATTCCGGTCCCTGATCGGTTCTTATCGTAGCCGGATAGCCACGAAACAGCGCGATACTGTCCAGAATACGCGTGACCTGTACGCCTGAAATCCCGAATGCGGCGGTAATTGTCAGGCACTCCTTCGTAAAATCATCCACGCAGGTCAGGCACTTGAGCCTGCGGCCAGTGGCCAGTGCATCCATAACGAAATCCATCGACCAGGTTAGGTTCGGCGCATCCGGGCGCAGAGGCGAAAACCGTTCGGTCGCCAGCCCTTTACCGCGTCGTCTGCGTTTTACGCTCAGTCCGTTAAGGTGGTAAATGCGGTATACCCGCTTGTGATTGACGTGAAGGCCCTCCCGACGCAATAACTGCCAGATGCGCCGATAACCAAAACGTCTGCGTTCAAGCGCCAGCTCAGTAATACGCCCTGATAAATGTGCATCAGCAGATGGACGCTGAGCGTCATAGCGGCAGGTCGACAGGGACAAACCTGTAAGCCTGCAGGCACGACGTTGCGACAGACCGGTCACATCACACATCAACACCACGGCTTCCCGTTTCTGGTCTGTCGTCAGTACTTTCGCCCAAGAGCCACCTGAAGCGCCTCCTTATCCAGCATGGCTTCGGCAAGCAGCTTCTTGAGTCGGGCGTTCTCCTCTTCAAGCGACTTAAGCCGCTTCACCTCAGGGACTTCCATGCCGCCAAACTTCTTGCGCCAGGTGTAGAAAGTGGCGTCTGAAATAGCGTACTTGCGGCAGAGTTCCCGGGCAGAAACCCCGACTTCCGCTTCGCGGAGGATACTGATGATCTGTTCGTCGGAAAACCGCTTCTTCATGGTAATGCCCTCACGTTGCTAATGAAGACATTACTAACATCACGGTGTATTAATCAACGGGGTGCAGGTCAACGAAATTGTAATGATTTAATATGTTCGGTCCATTTACACTCTTCATGATTTATAACTCTAGTTTTTCTATTGTTTACTCGTTGAGATAGGCGTCTGAGAATATTTGTAGATGCAGGTGCTTCTTTTTTGGGGAGGGTAGCACCGTTTAAATTTTTATAATCCAAATGAGTTTATTTACTCAGATATTATTAGTGCCAAGGTGTGGGATATTAGGGTGCCGACTTGAAATGGTTAAAATAAATTATCTGTCGATATACTACCGTTTCAAACTTATTAATAAAACACGTGCTTTTCTGGAATAGTACAGTTAGTTCAACTAATGGGGCGGTTAGGTTGGAACAACTAGTAAAGATAAGTTCGTAAGCAGCTTTTTCCGATAACTTGAACTGGATCATACCTTCTAACTAAATATTCTTTATAAGTGATGGTAAGATTGATATGTAGCTTGAACGAGGGGATCGTCGTGGATAAAGCTTTCTGTACTATTGATGAAAAAGAATGGATTGCAGATGCATTTTACGCATTGCCTCTTGCTGAGATCCAACTGAAGAGACGGAGTTTGCTTTGTACTGAATGTAAGGGGGATGCATGGTTCAGACGATCAAGTTACGGAAATGACTCACCGCATTTTTGCGCCCATCACCACGAAAACTGCTCACTGGGGACTTCATATGAGGCTGTAGGGGAGGGGATGAAAATAAAGGATTGCCTGCATCAGATGCCGATAGCGGCATAGTACTAGATTTGGGATTAACGCAAGGCTATGACATTAATGTCAAAACAGCGGCAGATAACACTGAGACTACACCCCAGGGGCAAAAGTTCACGGGTGAAAAAACTGCTGATGGTGGGAGTTTAAAATATCCAGCGCATTTTACTTTAAAAAACCTACTTTACAAGTTAGTGCAGTCAAAAGGACTATGCTACGCCGATAAAAAGGTGGGGTTTAAAGATCAATCTTTTAACGATTTACCGGACCGTGGGGGAGAACTGTTTGTCGAATTTATTAATGTTGCACCATGGATGGACGGTGCTCGTAGAATATTTGGGGGATTTATTAGTGATGTTGGACAAACAAGAGATGGCAAAATTTGGTTAAATGCAGGTAATATCAAGTCAGGCTTAAGTGTTTGTATTAATAGTGAAATATCAAGTGAGTTTAAAGAGCAGTTTAAGGTTAAAAATAGTCTTGATGAATTAGATGGATGTCATGCACTAATTATTGGTACTTGTACATATGCTACAACAGGTAAACCAATACTGTGGTGTGGTGATCTTAGTTATATAGTGCTGAGAAGGTATAAATTAGATCAAGATTTATAACATTAGCCTGTGTAGTAAATGCTAATGTATATACACGTCTTAATAATGCTAATGAAAAGTACGCTAATTTACGAATGTAGGAGATTCTAACCGGTAGGTTACTGACCGTTCCGTGTATTCGATACACTTTGAAGGAGACTGTAATTTAAATTGTGTAATTGCTTGTTTTTGATATGTTCTTCCTGACAATGGAGACAGGCAAATTATGGACGAAAAGAAACTTAAGGCACTTGCGGCCGAACTGGCTAAAGGCCTTAAAACTGAAGCTGACCTCAATGCATTTTCTCGTATGTTGACCAAGCTTACCGTCGAAACAGCGTTGAATGCTGAACTTACGGAACACCTCGGCCATGAGAAAAATGCATCCAAAGCAGGTTCGAATACCCGTAATGGTTATTCGTCTAAGACGTTGCTCACTGATGATGGTGAGGTCGAACTGAATACACCCCGCGACCGTGAAAACACCTTCGAGCCTCAGTTAATCAAGAAAAACCAGACGCGTATCACGCAGATGGACAGCCAGATTTTATCTTTGTATGCCAAAGGGATGACCACGAGAGAAATCGTTGCCACGTTCAAAGAAATGTACGATGCCGACGTGTCACCCACGCTGATATCCAAAGTCACCGATGCCGTTAAAGAGCTGGTCACTGAGTGGCAAAATCGGCCACTGGACTCACTGTATCCAATTGTTTATATCGATTTTATTGTGGTGAGGGTGCGTCAAAATGGTAGCGTCATCAACAAAGCCGTGTTCCTTGTCTTGGGCATCAACACCGAGGGGCAGAAAGAACTTCTGGGCATGTGGCTGGCAGAAAATGAAGGGGCCAAATTCTGGTTGGGCGTGTTAACTGAACTGAAAAAGCGGGGTCTTCAAGACATCCTGATTGCCTGCGTAGATGGTCTGAAAGGCTTCCCCGATGCGATAAACAACGTCTATCCGCAAACCCACATCCAGCTGTGTATTATCCACATGGTACGTAACAGCCTGAAGTACGTGTCGTGGAAAGACTACAAAGCAGTCACCGGCGGGTTGAAAACGGTGTACCAGGCCCCGACAGAGGAAGCGGCCCTGATGGCGTTGGACAAGTTCGCAGGCGTCTGGGATGAAAAATACCCGCAAATCAGCAAAGGCTGGCGTACACACTGGGAAAATCTCAACACGTTCTTTGGTTATCCAGTGGATATTCGCAAAGCCATCTACACGACCAATGCTATCGAATCACTGAACAGCGTTATCCGGCAGGCGATTAAGAAACGTAAAGTGTTCCCGACAGACGACTCGGTGAGAAAAGTGATTTATCTGGCGATCCAGGCGGCCTCGAAAAAATGGAGTATGCCGATCCAGAACTGGTGGTTGGCAATGAGTCGTTTTATTATCGAGTTCGGTGACCGTCTAAACGACCACCTTTAATAGGCGGGCAGTTACACAGAATTATGAACAGGCTCCTTTGAAGTAAGACAGGTAAGTATACAACTGAGTATACATAAGCATTAATTTTGTGATTAATCAATTAAAATTCAGTTGATTAATGTTGAAATTCGAGTCCGGCCATTCCAATGGACGCCAACTGACGTCTTTTTTTGTGTCTGAAACCCAACGTTTACCTACCTTTCTCGCTATATATCCAGTATGTTCTCGGTGAGCAGCTTCTTCAGACGAGCGTTCTCTTTTTCAAGAGTCTTCAATCGCTTAACTTTGGGGGGCTCCATGCTGCCATACTTCTTGCGCCAAGTATAAAACGTAGCATAGTTACGGCACAGTTCACGGGCAGAAACACCGGCTTCAGCCTCGCGGAGAATACTGATGATCGGTTCGTCGGAAAAACGCTTCTTCATGGGGATGTCCTCACGTTAATGATGAAGACATTACAAACATCGTGGAGTGTTAATCAATGGAGAACAGGTCAGGGTCTTGACTATCACCACGGTTACCCAGAATAACCGTGGCGAGAGCCAGGCCGGGAAGTTAACGCAGAAAATCGGCATACAACCGCTGGCCGCGGTAGCCGATACGCTGCGAAAGCTCCAGCGCCGTATCGGAGATTATTTTCCCCAACGTGGCAATCTTTTCCGGCTGGTGGTTAATTTTAGTAAATAGGCTGGCGATGCTGATGGCCGCGTAAACTTTCCCTTGCAGGTTGTAGACCGGGGCGGCAAGACAGAATACTTCCGCGTTATGTTCGCGATCGTCAACCGCATATCCTTGCTGGCGGGCCTGATTCAGAATAGAGAAAAACTGTGCTTCATTGGTCACAGTATGCGGTGTGATGGCCTTTAGCCCACCAGTGCGTGCCAGAATGGCTTTCACTTCATCGTCAGGCAGCGTTGCCAGGATTGCTTTACCCAGCCCGGTACAATACAACGGGTTATTGGAGCCAATTCTGGCCGAAGTTCTCACGGAGTTAGGGCTTTCCACTTTATCAAAATAAACCAACTCGTCATTATTCAGTAACGCGAGAAACACGGTTTCCCCTGCCAGTTCGGAGAGTTTCTCCAGCATCGCATGTGCCACATTCTGGAAAGGGGTTTGATCGAGGTAACTGGCACCGGTCTGGAACAATTTTACGCCCAGCTTAAAATGCTTCTGTTTTTCGTTGGTCTGCTCAAGATAGCCTTTATCAAGCAGGGTATAGAGAATATCAAAGGTTGTGCTCTTTGGGATGCCAAGCTGTTTGCTTATTTCGGTGATGGTCAGCTCGTTTTTACTTGCTGCAATCAGTTCCAGCATCTCCAACGCCCTGAAAACCGAACGATTTATCTTTTCAGACACAGGCTTACCTCACTGTTGTTTTTATAACAGGCAGTATAACGAGGTAATGAGAGCGAATACAGTAGCCTTCTGAATAAGCAAGCCACGGTTTCCCTATGGCTTGCTTATCTACGGAGTCAGGCTTGTTTGCCTTCATGAAACGCCTGGATAAAGGTTTTTGCCTGCTGTGTAATGGCGCTCCAGTCGCCTTGTTCAATCCACTGCTTATTGGTCAACGCGCTCCCCACGCCCACCGCAAACGCGCCAGCTTTGGCAAATTCACGGGTATTTTCAAGCGTAATGCCGCCAACCGGGATCAAAGGCAGCCCATCCAGTGGCCCCCGCACCTCTTTCAGATAAGTCACACCGAGGCTATTGGCTGGGAATAGTTTTAAAAGATCCACACCTAACCGGCAGGCCTGTAAGATTTCAGAAGGCGTCATTACCGCAGGGATCATCAGCCGCTGCTTTTCATGCACCATCATTACCACATCGGGATTAAAATCCGGGGAGAGCACAAAATCGGCACCGGCATCCAGCACCAGTTGCGCCATGACCGGGTTGAGCACCGTGCCTGCTCCTATCCACATCTTGTCTCCCACTTCCTGTTTAAGGGTGCTGATACTCTCCAGGTGGCGGGTGGAGTTACAGGTCACTTCAATCACCCGAATGCCACCTTCATACAGCGCGGTGGCGAGGGGTAAAATACTTTCTGGTGCGACGCCGCGTACAATGGCAATCATGCCGGTTTCTTCTATAGCGCGAATCACGCGTTGCTTAATCATGTCTAACCTCTTATGGAAATGTCGGGGAGTTGCCTCCCCGACGACGTCAATCCGTTACGGCCACGGGTTCTTTAACGATGAACCAGTAACACAGCGCAGCGCAGGCTGCGATAATCCCACCGCTGACAAAAGCCAAGGTATAAGACCCCGTGACATCGGCGATTAATCCGGTCACCAGCGGTGATAACGAGCCGGCAAAATAGCCGCCGAAGTTCTGGATACTGCCCACCGAGGCCACCATGGAAGCAGGGGCAACATCACCAGGTAATGCCCAGCCCGTTGCAGAAAGCGAGGAAAGCAGAGCCATGGCAATCACCAGCAATGTCAGGGTTGCCGACAGGCTATCCACCATAGGTACTGCAATCACAGCCGCACCGGCCAAGAGGGCAGAGACGCTGATCGTGGCGCGTTTGGCCTTTAAAGATTCTTTGAAGATCTGTTTATCAACCAGCCATTTGGAGATGTAGCCACCGGCAATTGCGCCGACAATCCCGCCGAAATAAGGAATACTGGCGTAGATGCCTAACTCTTTGAACTGTATGTTTTGCGTTTTCATTAAATAAAGCGGCAAGAAGGTGGTGAAAATATTCATCATCCACACATAACAGAACCACCCTAAAATCATTCCCCAGATGCAGCGATATTTAAATAAACCGCCCCAACTGACTTTTTCCGTACCGCCCGTTAATTTTTGGGCAGTACCACCGCCGCCTTCTTTAATATAATCGAGTTCTTCTTGAGTAATGTTTGGGTGTTTTTCCGGTTGATGGTAAGCGAAGATGAAAAAGGCCACGAAAATAAAGCCTATTGCACCGGCAATATAAAACAGAGCACGCCAGCCGAAAGGGACAATGATGGCAACCAGAATCGGAGGGGCGATAGCGGGCCCCCATTTAGACGCGGCATCCCAGAAGCCGGTTGCCAACGCACGTTCACTTTTCGGGAACCACGAAGCGGTAATCTTTGCCGCTCCTGGCCAGCAAGGGGCTTCGGTAACCCCCAACAGGCCGCGGGCAAAAATCAGGCTCACCATGTTGCTGCAAGCACCGGTTAACATTGTGGCACCGCTCCATAACCCTACGGCCCAGCCATACACTTTTTTGGGGCCGAAGCGGTCAACCAACCAACCGGCAGGCAGCTGGCAAAGCGCGTAGATCAGGGCAAACACCGAACCTAATAGCCCGATATCGGTATTGGATAAGTTCAGATCTTTCATCATGTCCGGTGCAGCAATGGAAAGGCTGGCGCGGTCAAGGTAATTAACAATACCGCCAACCAACAGGAGGAAAACAACAAACCAACGCTTATTTCCTCGTTTTTTAGTTATTGCTCTTTCATTAACGATGGTATTCATAAGTCAGACCTTTTAATTTTATGTAGGGTACAAAGGAATTAAATAATCTGTCGGCAACGGGCCAGGGAAAATAATCCAGAGCTGGAAAGTGAACGATGGGGTGTAGCGACGGTAACTTTCCCGCTAAACCAGGGGTCATTCTCAATTAATGCGGCGAAGGCAAATTTAAGCGTATCTTTCCCGCATACCACAACGTGAGTTTCCGGGGTGACCGTAAAAGCTTCGCTATGTTTAACCGCCTGCAAATCGTCTTGTAATATCGCCCCCAATAACACGTTGGCTTTCTGGTTAAGCGTCAGGTCACTGAACATATCCAGCACACGGACCGAGAAACAGGTGCGTGACAGGCCGGTTTTAAGGCATTGGCTTGCGCCCTGGAGCAAGGCTGGCGTTTCTATCTCTTGGGCAAATTGCTGGTGCAGAGCGTTGGCAAGAATAGTGTGCCGGGTAATAACATCCAGCAGTTCACCACCAATGGTGGTGACGCAGCCTTCAATACGATCATCTGCATCTATTTTGACGAATTTAGAGTGCGAACCTGGCAGCACGATCAGCGCTGGGCCATGGATACCAAGGCTTTCCAGCACACCGATGGCTTCCGTTTCCTCGCCACGCATCATGTCCATCTGCTCGGCATTTTCCAGTGTGATTACCGAATTATGATTACGGACCCCTGGCACAAACCAGATGGGGGAGGCGGCAACTTCAGGTAGGGGAACGCTTACCATGCCCTGGGCCAATTCATTAAGCCCCGCAGGGGCCAGTAAATGCGGGATTTCGCACAGCCCGACGTTGGAAGTGATCATGCCCGATGCCAGATAAACCACTCTTGCGTCAGCGGGGATGGCGGCCTGGATTATGGCCTCCTGCACGGCCTGGCTCACCCCTTTCATTAAGGCTGCGGTACTGCCGGTGATGGCGGTATCCCTTACGCCTGTTGGGCTGGCTATCTCAGCAAGCTGTTGTTCGCCCTGCCAGGCACAAACTCTGGTGTTGGTGGTGCCGGTATCAATAGTAATAATGTACATGTTTTTCTCGCTTCTATTATCGGTGTAGGGTACGAAGCGTGTTGGCAATAGCGCTGGCACCGGTAATTACCAGCAGGTCTATTTGTTCTTCGTCCGAAATAATTTGCAGAGCGTTATTTATTTTTAGCTGTTTCTGAATCACGTGGTGGTAAATTTCACAGCGTTGTGCATTACCGATTAAAAATATATCCCCGTGGAAATCGAACCCCTGGTGTTGGGCATTAATAAAGGTTGTTATATCGTCACCGGCAAAGGCACTTTCAAGAAACAGCTTGCGTTGCGGTGCGGTTGTTGGAAATGAGAACTGTAAAAATCGGGTCATCAACAAAGTACGTAATAAACCACTCACTTGAACGGAATGGCAGGCGGCATCAATAATTTTCGGATCTATTTTCTCCTCCATTTCTTCTTCTGGCGTTACTGTAATGCTTGATGACAAGAAGGTGTGTTTTAATATCGCAGCATATACCTGGCCACTTAAGGAGGTAATACTGCCTGTAATTTTTCCTTGCTGATCGATCGCAATTAATTTTGTGGTGGAACCTAACTCGATCATGATGCAGGGCAGTTTAGGTTGGCGCCCCAACAGCAGGCCGATTGCCTGGGTTTCTTCGCCACGCATGAGATCAATGCCGCTGAGATTTTCCCAGGATGGCGTTGTCTGGTTACGAATGCCTGGTATCAGTTTGACGGGAATATCTAATGCCAAGAGTTCGTTTGCTGCAAATGACAGGGTATGCTGTGCCAAATCTTCGATACCGGCGGGTGCAACCCGGTGTGGAACCTCATGCAACCCCAGGTTTGAGGTGATCATTCCCGATGCGATAATAAAGTGGATATCTTGTTGTTTCTTTTCGTTTCTTGCCAATAGTGTTTTGACACCTTGTGCCATTGCCTGGCGCAATACATGATTACTTCCATGAGTCAGGGTAGAGTTCACTCCTTCATCGATGACTATTTTATCAATAATGTCATTGCCTGAAAAACTCAGTAAATAAATACGCGTGGCGGATGAGCCTGAATCAATGACAATAAACATATCCACTCCTTTAAATTTTCTTATTTATTAAAGGCTGCGCTGCAAAATATCGCGAAGCGTATTGGCATCCGGTACACGTGGATTATTTTCCAGTACCACTTTCATCGTGGTTTGCACGTTATTGATGATCCAGTCGAAATGTTCTTCTTTCACGCCCAGCTCAGTTAAAGAAGGCTGCATATTGATGGATAACAGGAATGACGTAACGGCCTGAACGCTGCTGTAAGCGGCCTCCTCGGTGGTCATATTGCGCGTATCGACTCCCATTGCAGCAGCTATCGCGGCAAATTTTTCCGGGGCTGCCGACCAGGTGTACTCCATAAAGGCAGGATAAACCGCAGCGATACCTTCGGCGTGAATCACATCAAGCAGCCCTCCCATCGGGTGCTGGAGCGCATGCGGTAAGGTTGTGCCGGCACAATCGATAGCCATTCCGGCGAGCGTACTGGCAAAGGTAACGTGTTCCCAGGCTGCCAGATCGGTGACATCGGCATAAACTCGCGGCAGGTTCTTCGTCAGTAGCGTGATTGCACGCAGCGAGAGCATTTCGCTGAACGGATGGGCGTTGCGGGAAATATAGGACTCAAGGGCATGGAACAGGACGTCGGCACCGGGCCCCGCGATCACCCGCTTTGGCAAGGTCAGCATCAGTTCCGGGTCGATAATCGAGGCGACCGGGTAGATTAATGGGTTAACCAGGCCTTTTTTGTCGTGGGTTTCCGGGTTGGTAAATACCGCAGTGCGGTTGGCTTCACTGCCAGTGCCTGCCGTGGTGGGCACTAAAATAATTGGCAGCGCATACTGCGCCTGCTTTCTGCCAAAGACGTAATCCCAGATGCTGCCGGGGTTGCAGGCACAAAATGCAATACCTTTCGTCATATCCATGGCGCTACCGCCACCGATACCAATGACCAGATCGCACTTCTCTTGGCGTGCTTGTTCGGCACCTTCTTCCACCAGCGTGGAGAGCGGGTTCTGCATAAATTTGTCGTACACCACATATTCTATC
The DNA here is from genome assembly GCF_000520015.2 of Chania multitudinisentens RB-25. Classification (GTDB taxonomy): domain Bacteria; phylum Pseudomonadota; class Gammaproteobacteria; order Enterobacterales; family Enterobacteriaceae; genus Chania; species Chania multitudinisentens. Next base: position 5,425,868 of record NZ_CP007044.2, on the reverse strand, counting down.
CCCGCTGCGGACAGCGTTGCCTGCGCTTTGGCAAGTTGGCCAGTGGGTTTGGTGCTATCAGACACCACGAGCAGCGCCTTCTTGCCATATTGCTGTGCAATGCCACCCAGCAAGCCAAATTTACCTGGGCCAACGTGGAGTTTAACGGGGTTATTGTAAGTGAATTCGGTCATTATTCATCCCTATTGTCCGCATTTACGGATTGTGTTCGCATTTGTGTTTATATTGGGCGTGTTTTATCCAGTATTCAACCTGTTTTGCTTGAATAATGAGCGTGATCACATTTTTTATTTTTAGCGCGGGTATTTGAGTGGGGAGCAATACTCAGTCGCTGATTGTAAGTTGATGCCTATTTTCCCTTGGCGGTTTGGTACAACAGGAATTGAAGCGGTGCGGGCATCAGGCTTCACTTTTCTATAGATGGCGACAGTCTTGGTGTACATAATTCACTGATTTACCAAGGCATGCTGCGTTATCAAATCTCTAGCAGGGAAAGTGACAAGCATTCCATTCGCTCTTTGCGGTCAACGGCTGGTGATTAGTGGAAAAAACCACTATCAAGCTAAAAATTTCATAATTATGAAATTTTTATTTCAATATCGTGATTTTTATAGCTAAAAATACTGATATATATTTTTATTTATTCATTCTCTCACTGGAATCTCGGCCAGGCTCATCTATCTTTTATCTGTACTGTCTGTAGGGATTTTTGCATGGGCCTGAATGTCTGTACGCGCTTCGCTCAGTGCAAACGTTAGGCGTCGAACTACCTGAACTCGAGATCTTTGTGTTTCCACCAGCGAGAGGAGAGGGTTATGTTTTATTTTCGGATCAATAAGCTTCGAATTTTTGACAATCATGAGAATGCGTTCCTCTTCTTCAAACGCGATCTCGCACAGGTTCAGTTAATCAGCTTTATTACCGCAGATGCCGAGGTTCCACTGCTTGATGCCTGGATTGCAGAAACCGATAAAATCAAGAAAAAAAACCTACTTATACAGGCAGTCCAGCAAGTCGCCTCAGCCCGAATCCTGACTAAAATTGCCAACGTTAAAGACAATGCGGTACTCACTTTTGGCGATACGGGATATGTTCTCTACCAATCAACAGCGATCCCAGAAGATTTCAACTGGTGCCTTATTGCTACTGAGGGCGATGACAATATTCGCCTAATCGGCGAGCAACTTGATGCCGTTGTTAATCACCCAGAATTCGATGCATTTGCATCAAACCTGGGGACGTTACTTCTTGGCGCAGCAAATCCCACTTTCGCCGCCGGTGTTATTATCACGAAATTCTTGACAAATATGGCGGCTGATATTCTCAAGAAAAACACCGATGACCAATTAGGCATTCTTTATATGTCGCTTAATAGGAAAGAACACTATCTCTATGGTGAGAGAAAGAGGGACGGTATACCCGATCTCACTGGAAATATGCGTATTGATTATTCCATCTTTGCATTCAAATAGCGTTACCTCATTTTTTAATTAACTCAACCGCCAAAAGCCACGCTTTGGGTTTGCTGGATCGCGTCGCTCAGTAACGATTGAGAATAACCCGTGTTGCCCAAGTCTGGTCGCAATTGACTTTGTGCACGCGAACAACGTCGGAGAAGATATATATGTTATCTAGCAAAAAATGCGTATTAACGTTCTCAATGATCCTTTATTGCTTTTCTGCGCTGGCACAGGCTCAACAACCCGCAGTTGCCTGGACTCCTCCTGGTAACGTGTTCCTCTACATGATCCCGATCGTGGTTATCTTTGGGTCAGCGGTGGTGATACTCGCTATTCGCAGCTCACTGCCCAAGGAATGGTCTTTGGCTGATGCACTTTCCGAGGATGTGCAGTTGCCTGTCATCCAGGAAGTGATCACGAAGAACCAGAATGGCGTTGAGACGGTGACCAGAGGGCCTATCTATGACATAAACGGCAAACCTGTGCTTGTACCTGTCATGAAGGCAAGTTCGAGCCGCTTAATCGCGCTGATGGGTATGTTGGTCATTCTTTTCATGTTCATCGGGTTTGGTTCGTTTGTGCTGTATGGCTTTGGGAAAACCGGCAACGCGCCTGAATCCATCGATCAAATCGTCAGATTCCTTGCGGCTGGCATGACACTCTTTGCTCCCTACGTAGTGAACAAATTTTCCTCGTTGTTTCAGGGCCTGACCTCAGGCAAGTAATGATTGTGGATGAACCCTTCGCCTGAGCGAGCTATCAGTCGGGCGTCACCTTCTATGTCAAACGTTGTATAGGAGATCGTTATGTTTACTCAAGCCAAGATAGAATCACTGCAACTGACGCTGAAATCATTGGCGCTTTATGAGGGAAAGATTGACGGGATCGTTGGGCCTTTGACATTGGCCGCGATAAAAAAATTCGAAGCACTTGTTCTTGAACAACCTATTATCGATAAACCCATACCAGACGACCCCGCAGAAAAACCCGATACGGTAAATAACTTCACTGACGGGCAGGGTGCAGATATTGAAGACGCGCTGATATTCACCCTGAAAAATGAAGGTGGATATACTGACCATCCAGCGGACAGAGGAGGTGCGACTAATAAAGGAATTACAATTGGCAGGTTGTCTGAATATCTCGGCAGAAAAGCCACCAAGGATGAAGTGAAAAATTTAGATTATGAAACGATAAAGCTCATTTATAAAAAATATTATTGGGATGTATTAAGCCTTGATCATGTATTAGATCAAAGTATCGCTACCGCCTTATTCGACATGGGGGTGTTGTGCGGCCCAGGGACCTCGGTCAGTCTTTGTCAAGAGGTGCTGGGTATCCCCCAAACCAAGAAAATGGATAGCCAGACGTTAGCGGCAATTAATGGGGTCACAGATGAAAAATTTATCCCCCTGTTTGCCGACAGAAATAGTAAAAGATTCGACGATATCGTTGCCAAGACTCCATCCCAGAACGTTTTCCTAAAAGGCTGGAAAAACAGAGCGAATCGACTGCTATCGCTGATTAATAACGACGATATGGCGGTGGTTGTGGCTACGTCGGTGCCGGGAACGCCGATTGGCGAGGGGCTGTATGAGCTGGCGGAACAGGTGGATGTTCCACATGCAGATATTAAAAAAATGATCGACTGGCAGACCCAAAACAACGCAACATCCAACCCTCGATTTTGGGTGGTCTTTAAAATCGAAAAACATTCAAAAACCAGAAGAATGCATATTTTTGACCGAGTAGCCAAGGCGGTGCAAAGTATTCATGCGGTACACGGAACCGGCAGCGATCCGAATAATGATGGATTAGCGACTGATTTTTCAAATATCCCAGAGTCACATCAGAGTTCATTAGGGCTCTATAAAACGCTGGGCACCTATATTATGGCTAAACATGGCAGGGCGCTGCGGCTTGAGGGGCTGGAGTTGACGAATAGCAATGCGTTGAAACGAGGGATCGTGTTTCATGGTGTCCCTTATGCGGGAGATCAGTATGTTCAGCAATATGGTCGCTGTGGCCGTTCTTTTGGCTGCCCTGCCGTAGAATATGCGGTGGTGCAAGATTTAATCGACAAACTCAAGGGGGGTTCGCTTTTGTTGATCTCCTGAATCACCTAAGGTGGATACGATAGCCGTAAGCGTTCAATACGGCTAAAACGTTGACGCGATCAATGGCTCCACGGGTGATCCTGCAATCGCAACGAATTGTTGCTATGGAGGTTGGTGGAGCATTTACCAGTAGGCCCGAGAAAGACAACGGATACTTAGCCACATCAGGGAGGCGCTATGGTTCCGGGCCTGCCGTTCATAAAAACGGTGCGGCGTTATGGTAAACCGCGTGTAGGGCCAGGTGAGCTGAAAGGTCGAAAATCACCCGGAATTAATGAACAGCCGTCACTGAATCTGAATGCCGGGTATTGTCATACAGCCACCGATTCATTACCTCGCGATCGTAACCATTGAGCAACAAAGGCTGCATTGAGGTGATCCCCAGTTTCATCTGCGCGGAACGCTTGTAGTTACTGATGGTTTTATAATTCAGCTTAAGCTGGCACGCAATATAGGTGATAGTTTTTCCTTTCAGTAATAACCGTAAAACACTTAGCTCACGTTGTGAGAGCTGTGGCACTTTCAGCGTTAAATTCTCATTACTCTCAACTGGCCGATTAAAAATACCGGTTAATTGGGCTTCTATGGTTCCTAATGTCCCTTCAGGTTCCAAAATCATTTGGACATTTTGCAATTCGTGCATGTAGCTTCCAAGCAGCATCATACTTTTGGCGTTCATCAGCAGGATAATTTGGCAGTGAGGCTGATGAAGACGCAATAGTTGAATAACCCGACTCAACAACTCCCCTTGAGTATAATTACCATTCAAAATATTTAGCACTACAATATCTACCTGTATTTGCCCCGGCAAATGACGATGATATTCATCAAGGTGATTAAAGTGGGTAAATATCGCTGAATTATTGTCAGGCAATTGTTTGCTCAATAATTCTTCTAATCCGAGGCGAGAAAAGAAACAAGGGTGCTGGATAACAATATGTTTTTTATTCATGGTGATGACATCTCTCTTACATTACTAATATATCTGCCGTATTTTAAATCACAGGGCGATAAATTAATCTGTGATTGGTATCAACAGTGATTGTATTAGGCCAAACGGTTATTCAGTCAGAACAATTTGAGTGGAAATTGAATTGGATACTGTAATGAAAATCACAATAATGTTATTCCCTTAAATTGAGCTATGGCGAACTTCTAGAATATCTGCCACACGTCAAATATACTTTGGCGGTGAGATTTCCAATAAATTTTAACTTGAAGCCGGATTACCCGGCTTCAAATACGCTGGATATAAAATTAACCGTATGCCAGTACTATGTTCTAAAACAATATAACGTCTTTTTTGGTGGCAGAACATCAGCTCTATCTTGACTTTTTGTAGGAAAATTCTCCAATCAGGCTTTTGGTATGATAATAGAGTTTTAGTTCACCGCTATTTCCTCATATCAAACCTTTACTTCAAACATCAGCACCAAACTCTGATTTATCGCCGGTGTTGACTACAGAGCCTTTCAGGCTGTCTCCCTGAATGACAGCCACCTTCGGATTGATGTCGATCACCGCCTGTGCCGTGCCTGCCAGTAAACCGAGCAGCAGGCAAACGGCTTTCTTACGGACATTGCAGGTCAAAAGATTTACCCTCTACGTTGCCTTTGAGTGTCTTGACAGGGAACACACGGGGTGTGCCTGGGAATACTTTCTGCTCTGCCGCAATGGCTCCTGCTGGCGTTGCTGTAGCTCACGGAACAGAATATTGACGTTACCCGTAGCGCTTAATTGCATCCCTTCAGTACTGCATTGATGGTTCCAACTGCGAATTTGAGCTCCCGCAGGAGGAAGATGATGAACCACCACACCGTAAGCCACCCCAAAGGTGAGCGGCGCTTTTATTTTGTCTTTACTCTCATCGCCCACCACCTTAATGCTGGAGACTGGAACGATATACAGCCGATATAACACTTCTTTTTGCGGTACTGTCAGCACGACCAGGTTGATATCCCGTTTCTGACCCGGCCCCAACGTTAACTTTGTCGGGCTGGCCATCATTTCTGGAGACAGATTATTCTAATCCCATACAATAAATAATATCTCTTTATCATGTAGGATATTTCTTGTGTCAATAATTGGCGTGCTACGGTGAATTAAGCGCGGCAATTTGCTGTTGCAGACTCAGATCCAGTTCATCCATCGCCTGTTCTGTTTCACCCACCTGTTGATCTAGCTGTTCAGCAGGTAGCATGGCAGCAAAGCCTTCTTCGAACGCCTCCAGGCAGCGCATGAGTTTGCCTGCCCCCACCATTTTGGCTCCCCCTTTTATTTTATGCGCCAGCTCTGCGATCGCAGCCCAGTCTGCTTCTTTACGTGCGACCCGTAACTGGGCAAGATCGTTAAGATTAGTGGCCCATAGCTCTTGTAGCAGTTTAGCAATCAGCAGCGGGTCATCTGCTGCGAGAGATCTCAGGTTGTTGATATTGAAGCTTTCCTGAGCATCATGCTCTACGGCTTTTGCCGAACGTGGGGATGCCTGTTTCGACAGCTTTTCATACAGTGTGTTGATGTTGACCGGCTTCACCATGCAATCATTCATGCCAGAAGCCAAACAGCGTTCATGCTCATCGGGTTGGGCATTGGCGGTAAACCCTAAAATTAAACAGGGTTGGCTCCCTTGGGCCTGTTCTATACGCCGGATCTCCTGTGCCAACTGATAGCCGTTCATCAGTGGCATATTGCTGTCGGTGATCACCACATCAAACTGACCATGCTGCCAAACCTGTAGTCCTTCTTCGCCATCTTTTGCTTCGGCAACTGAATGCCCAAGATAACTGAGCTGCTTGCTCAGTAACATCAGATTGGCCGGGAAATCATCTACCACCAGAATACGTAACGGTGCCTCATCGTGGCGTACATCGACAGTAATGGCTTTCTCAGCGTTGGATAACGGTTCTAGCCGCGTCAGGTTGAGTGAGATATTCACACGGGTGCCTTGCCCAAGCTCACTGTCGATGGTGAGCTCTCCCCCCATCATCTCACACAGGCTACGGCTGATGACCAACCCCAAACCGCTGCCGCTCTGGGTGATCCCGCGCGCGCTTTCCACTTGAACGAAAGGCACGAACAGCCGCTGTAGATCCTCGGGGGAGATACCAGGGCCGCTATCTTTCACCGTCACCGTCACCCATAAGCGTTCATCACTGCTGGTAAGTTCACTAAGCAACGTAACCTGGATTTGCCCTTTCTCAGTGAATTTAATCGCGTTACTCAACAGATTGGAGAGGATCTGTTTAAAACGCAGCGGGTCAATCAAGACGTCTCCCATCGCTTCACGATCGATATCCAACTGTAAAGAAAGCCCTTTCTGGCGGGCAATGCCGTCAAATACCCGGACGACGGATTCTATCAGTTCACGCAGGTCGGCCCGTTCCGGGTTCAGGCTCAAACGGCCAGACTCAATACGCACAATGTCCAGAATATCGCCAATCAAGGCGAGCAAGCCTTTCGCCGAATCGAAGGCGACCTCCAAAGCAGAGCGATCGAGAATCCCCTGTTCCGATTTTTTCAAGGCCATTTCCAACATGCCAAGTATCGCATTCATTGGCGTGCGGATTTCATGGCTCATCGTCGCCAGGAAGGTGGTTTTGGCACGGCTGGCCTCATCGGCCTGTTCCTTGGCTTGCCGCAGTTCATTGATCAGCGATACGCGCTCGGAAATGTCGAGCCAGCCGCCAATGATGCCGATGATGCGGCCATCCGAGTCACGATAAGGCAGAACCCAGTGATAAATGGTTAGCGGCTCTGGTTCACCAATAAACTGCACCTGACGATCCTGTAACAGTGGCTCTCCCGTTTTCATCACCTGTTGGTAATCGTTAAGGAAAGCCTCCACGTCCTGTATACCGGCATATTCCCTTTCATGGACCTTTTTACCGAGCATGGCCTCAGGCGATAAATTGAATTTGCTGGCATAACTTTCGTTACAGCTCTGTAGCACGCCGTCTCTATCACGGACATAGATTGGATAAGGTGTGCCATTGATCAGGGCATGTTGAAATTCCAAGACATTTTTCAGCTCACGCTTCGCGGCTTTGCGCTGCTTGATCTGGCGCCCAAGGTAGTAGAGCCAAATCAGTGAAGTGAGGATCAGCAGGGCAGCCAGGACAAAACCCTGCGTGACGATCGCCCGGTATTTAGACCAGAAACTGTAACCCAGCACGGACTGGTTCTGCCAGCGGCTGGCAATAGCGTCCAGTTCTTCCGGGGGAATGCTGAGTATGGCTTTGTCGAGGATCGAATGCAGTTCAATGGCGCTGCGGTTGAGGCCAAAAGAAATAGGTAATGAGAAGGGGCTGACGATAGCAGCCACTTTCATCCCCTTCAGATCTGGATTGGTCAGGAGATAATTGGCCACCACCAGCGGTAAAACGGCAGCATCGGCGCGGCGATCGCTCACCATCTCGGTCAATACGCCGCTATTGTTACCCTCAACCAGTTTGATCTGCGGGTGTTTTTCACGCAGAAACTCGTACAGCGGGTGATCGAGACGTAGCGCCAGACGCTTGCCTGCCAAGGCTGCCAACGAACCAGGGGCGCCGGCTTCATCGCGGGTGACCAGCACTATCGGGGAAGTAATATAGGGGCGTGTGGCGCGCAGCCCGCTTTGGCTCATGCTCCCCATCGTATAGTTGGCAATAATATCCGCCTTTCCCTGCTCAACATCTTTAAGGGCGGTCTTAATATTATCGACGCTGTCGATCTTGAATTGCAGCCCGGTTTTTAGAGTAATCAGTTCCAGAACGTCAACGCCAATCCCGCGTGAGTTGCCTTGCTGATCAATAAAAAACCAGGGAGGGAAATTGCCGATAACTAGCACCCGCACCACGGGGTTTTGCTGTACCCAATGACGTTCCGCCTGGTTCAATTCTATTGATTGCAAGGCATTATTATCCAGCCCACCTGCTCCCCAGCGCCGTAAGATAGCCCCTTTTTCACTGTCAGGAATGCGGCTGAGTACCGCGTTAATCATTCCTCGCAGACGCTCGTTATCCGGTGCTAAAACGAAAGACAGGCGCGATACACCAACCTCAGGAAAACGGGTAACTCGTACCAGATGGCGGAAGTTACGATTTATCATGTAATTCGCACTGATAAAACCACCCAAAAAAATATCTGCGCGGCCAAACGCCACTTTACCGATGGCATCGATGGCCGAAGAGTCAAAAATAAATTTGGTGTGCGGGTAATGAGCCAAAACGCCATCCGTTGTCTGGTAACGTGCCAGCGTCACCCATTGTTTGTCATTCTGTGGCATGACATAGAGGGGCGGGTCGCTGACGCGGGTCACAAACACTAACGGATCGATAACATAAGGTTGGGTCAATAAAAGCCTATTCTCAGGAAAGAACAAAGAGGGGTCCAGAATATCCACTTCACCCCGCATCAATGCCTGAAGCGCCGCCTCAGGTGAAGAATACAGTTGCACTTTAACCGCGAGATCCAGTTGTTCACCGATCAGCCCAAGATAATCGGCGGTCAACCCTTCGTAGGTATTTTTGGCATAGATGATATCCAATGGGGGATTATCAGGCTGCACTGCGCCAAAAATCAGGACTTTCTTTTGCCTTAACCATTGCCAGTCGGCTTCTGGTAACTGCATCAGCTCCGTATTGAGCACGGAGCGATTCAGCAAATGCAAGGAAATCGGCGTTTCTGCACGGGCAGGAAAGGTGCCCAAAGCTGTGACGATCAACAGCAGTGCGATGATAACGGTTTTCATGGCACGGCTAGACCAGGGTATGCCGTTTGGCGATGTCGACCAGATCGACCAACGTTTGAACTTGCAGCTTTTCCATAATACGCACCTTATAGGTACTGATGGTTTTATTGCTCAACGCCATCTCATCGCCAATTTCCTTATTGCTTCTTCCCACGGCGAGCAGGCGCAGTACCGCCATTTCACGGTTAGAAAGCAGGTTGAGGCGGGTATGTTCATCCGCTTGTATATCGCCTTTATGCACAGAGCTGAATGAAAGATTAGGGAAATAGGTATAACCGGCTCCAATCGCTTTCAGCGCGGCGATCAGGTCAGACAAATCTTCATTTTTAGAGACATAGCCAACGGCTCCCGCCTGCATACAACGCATGGAATACAGATTGGCAGGCTGAGTGGTGAGCACCAGGACTTTGATAGGAAGCTCATACTGATTCAGGCTGGCGATGACACCTAACCCATCAAGTTTAGGCAGGCCAATATCCAGGATCATTAATTCCGGTTGCAGCTCACGGGCAAGGCGCACGGCTTCGATACCATTATCTGTTTCTGCTACCACCGTATAGCCTTCCCGCTGTAACAGCATTCCGATGGCCAAGCGGACAACAGGGTGGTCATCTACAACTACAACTTTCTTCATACCTCACTCCTAAAAACAAGCTGCTGCAACCGACCGAAGATATCAGAAAAAACTGACTAACTCGGTATTCTTGATGGTATTAGAAAAATGAGACAACTCAAGTCAATGATAAAGGTTTTTCTTACTCTTTTTATTATCTGGTAGGTTTCCCTCTCGAAAAGGTGAGCGAAAAAAACTTTTATTTTTCTATTCAACCAGATAATTCACTAGAAAGCCGTTTGTACAGTCTGGTATCAGCGAGGCTGAACAACGGGGGTTTACCGCCGCACACAAGGACGATCCGATTGCAGCGGCGGGAAGATAGAGTGTTCAACAGGTAAAAGCAAAAGATATCAAAACACCAGTTTAAGGCTGGAATAGTTATCAGGTTGCATTTTTACCTGAAAACGCTCGCTATTAAGCAGTATAAGACGAAATCCGTGAGGGAAAGGCACTAAGGTCTATAAGTAAAATGGCTTAACCCGCTTATAATGGACACCGCCCAGGCAGTGATGACAATGCGAAAGGAACCAAGATGCTAAAAGAAAACTTCAATGACCTGATTTCTTTTCTTGTGGTTGCCAGAGAGCGCAGCTTTACCAAAGCGGCCGCAAAGCTGGGGGTTTCTCAGTCTGCGTTAAGCCATGCTATTCGTGGGCTGGAAGAACGTCTCGAACTGCGTTTATTAACGCGCACCACCCGGAGCGTTGCGCCTACGGAAGCCGGTGAAAGGCTGGCGGAAAGCCTCGGACCACGTTTTGCCGACATTGAAAGTGAATTGGAAGCATTAGGTGAGATGCGCGACAAACCTGTAGGTAACATTCGCATAACCGCAGGCGAGCACGCGGTGAATTCGGTACTCTGGCCAGTGATGAAATCATTCCTTGCCGATTATCCCGATATTAACGTGGAGATCACCGTCGATAATGCCTTAACGGATATTGTTACAGGGCGTTTTGATGCAGGGATCCGCCTGGGTGAGCAGGTTGCAAAAGACATGATTGCCGTGCGGATTGGGCCAGAGATGAGCATGGCCGTGGTGGGTTCCCCCGCTTTTCTTGATAAATATGGCATACCCACCGCACCTCAGGAATTACAGCATTATCGCTGTATCAATATGCGTCTCCCCACCATGGGGGGGCTTTATGCCTGGGAGTTTAAGAAAGAAGGCCGCGAAATGAAGGTGCGTGTTTATGGGCAACTGACCTTTAACAGTTTGCGCCAGCGTATTGACGCCGCAGTGATGGGGTTCGGTTTAGCGTTTGTCCCAGAGGATGCAGTGAGGAACGAAATAGCCAGTGGTCAATTGATCAAAATCCTTGAAGAGTGGTGTGAACCCTTCCCAGGCTATTATCTTTACTACCCGAGCAGAAGACAGCATACCACGGCCTTTTCCCTGTTCGTTGAGGCATTCAGGTATCAACGTTAGCCGCTTAGTGAGAAAGGCGGCATCATTGCGCCCTTCATTCTGTTCTAACTCCCTGCGTAGCGCCTTTTTAATAAGAGCGAAGCGATCAAGCAGCCTATTGAGCATAAACCAATCATCGAACTCATGGTCCAGGGGGTTCCATCATTAAGCCAGCCGACAAGGGCTGCACTAAAGATACCGGAACCATATTGCATCGCGCCAATCAAGGAAGAACACATTCCAGCATTCCGGGTTACTTCAGCCAGGGCTCCAGCTACTGAATTGGCCACGATAAACCCATTCATCGCGGCATAGAAAAAGAAAGGTATTGCGATACCGGCTAACCCGAACCACCCCAGGTAGGCATTCAAAGCCATCATGATCCCGGCAATGGCCGCCATCGCTGAGCCCGCATGAAATAAAGACTCGCAGCCTAATTTGGCCACCAGTTTGCTGTTAATAAAGTTGGCGCTCATCACGCCAAGAATATTGACGCCAAACAACAATCCATAGGCTTGAGGCGAGATATGGAAATATTCAATATAAACAAAGGGAGTGCCTGCAATGAAGGCGTAAAAACCACCATAGTAAAAGGTACTGGCAATGGCATAGCCCATGATACGAGGATTAAACAAGAGCTTAAAATAGCCGCTGAAAATGGCCGCAAATGCCCCTTCGTTGCGAGCAGAAGAAGATAACGTTTCTGGTAGTGCAAACGTGCCGAACAAAGCCAGAAAGCCCAAGCCAGCCATCGTCCAGAAAATGGCCTGCCAACTGCTTATCGCCAGAATTTGCCCGCCCAGAATGGGGCCAGCCAAGGGCGCAACAGCCATAAACAGAAATAATGTTGATAGCATTTGTGCGGAGCGTTCGCGGGTGTATAAGTCTCTCACCATCGCGCGGGCGAGAACCGGGCCAGCACAGGCACCGGCCGCCTGTACCACACGCCATCCCACCATTTGTTCAATTGAATGGGCGAGAGCACAACCAGCAGCCCCGAGCATAAATAACCCCATCCCTATGGCGATAGGAATACGGCGCCCATAACGATCGCCAATCGGCCCCCAAAATAATTGCCCTAGGCTGAAACCAATCAAAAAACCGGACAGCGTGAATTCAATACGGCCATGGGCAGCGTGCAGATCGTTAGCAATGGTGGGCATTGCTGGCAGGTAGAGATCGGTAGAGATCGAGGCAAATGACATCAGCGCACTAAGAATAACCAGAATACGCAGGTCACGATAACGAGATGGAGAAGCACTTTCCCCGCCACTGTTCTGTACTGTTACATTGGTCATCTGGCTAGAATAAATCCGTGGTGAGTTTTAAAGGTGGTATCTCAGAAGAGATGGTACGAAAGGCTGCATCAAGGAGTAAGCTCCATAAATCGGATGAAGCTATGAATTTTACTCATTAATAAAAACAGATTTGATCAAGGTTAAAACTTATAGGAGTGGCTATGTTACACAATGAATATCTGGCATTACTGGAATAGCACGGCTGAATTAGCCTGCACTGACAAGAATGATGTGGCCGTCACCACATAAGGTATGGCGGCACTGGCATCAATTAAGGGCCAGGGTCTGGTCTTGAAAGGAACAATAATGACGTTTAGTCACCGCCCCGTTGAAATGAACGATATTCATGCCATATGCAGTTTTCCGGCATCGGTTCAAGAACTGTTTTTTTTCTTTCCTAAAGCTCGCTGGCCACTGTCACCTGAACAACTCATGGTTGCTATCAATGAGCGGGTTGATAATACGGTTGTGGTAGACGACGGTCAGGTCGTTGGCTTCGCCAATTTTTACCGTTGGGGTGCCGAAGCCTGTGCTATTGGCAATGTTATCGTTTCTCCTCATGCGCGCGGAAAAGGTGTGGGGCGCTACCTGATTCAGACGATGGTGGAAAAGGCGTCTGCCCAACACCTTACCGCGAAAGTGACTCTCTCTTGTTTTAACGAGAATGTTGCTGGCCTGTTGTTATATTCACAAATAGGTTTTGAACCCTATGCTATTGAAGCGCGCAGCGATCATGACGGCGCGCCTGTGGCACTGATTCACCTCAAACGAGAATGCCGAGGTGATTGAGCAGCCAGCACCTAGCCGCAATGTTTGACATCATGCTCGGCATTCAGCGTTTCTCTCCCTTAAATTAACGGCCTACTCGCGCCTGCAATTCAGCAGGATAACGCTCACCTTGAATGCGAACGGTCTCCAGTGCGGTGGTAATAAGGTGAAGGTCGTGTTCATTCAGCACTATTTCAGCCGCACCGAGATTCTCTTGCAGGCGGTGGAGTTTGGTGGTGCCTGGGATCGGCACCATCCATGGCTTTTGTGCCAGTAACCAGGCCAAGGCAATTTGTGCGGGTGTGACGCCCCTTTCACCGGCAATGCCATTGAGTAACGTGACCAGTTGTTGGTTCGCGTCAAGGGCTGCGGCAGCAAAGCGCGGTACTTTGCTTCTGAAATCGTCATTGCCAAAGGTAGAGCCCGCCTGAATGGTTCCGGTTAAAAAGCCTTTACCCAAGGGGCTAAACGGCACGAAACCTATGCCAAGCTCCTCTAGCGTTGGCAAAATTTCCTGTTCGGGTTCCCGCCACCACATAGAATATTCACTCTGCAATGCAGTAACCGGTTGCACGGCATGGGCCCGGCGAATGGTCTGCACGCCAGCTTCGGACAAACCGAAGTGTTTTACTTTACCTTCCGCAATCAGGTCTTTTACCGTTCCGGCCACGTCTTCAATCGGCACCGCTGGGTCAACGCGGTGCTGGTACAGTAAATCGATCACCTCCGTTTTCAGACGGCGAAGCGAACCTTCAACGGCCAGGCGAATATGTTCGGGGTGGCTGTTCAGGATTTGCTGTTTGTTGTCGTCACCAAAGGTAAAACCAAACTTTGTGGCAATCACGACCCGATCGCGCACAGGTTTCAGTGCTTCACCAACAACTTCTTCGTTGATATAGGGCCCATAGACTTCCGCCGTATCAAAAAAGGTGACACCGCGATCAACGGCGGCTCTAATCAACGCTATGGCCTGATGGGGGGCAGTTGCCGGGCCATAACCATGGCTCAACCCCATACAACCCAATCCTAATGCTGAAACCTCAAGACCTGAATGACCAAGAGTACGTTTTTGCATGTGCGCAATCCTTCCTGTTGAACAGAATTTGGTGGTGATTAAACATCTATTTTACGGTTGGCCAGCCATTCAACCATCGCAGGGTCACGGTGAGAGAAGAAGGCACTGGTGGCGGTATCCATTGCCGCTATCTGCGTCATTTCCATCGTGCTGAGCTCAAAATCCAGTACGTTGACGTTTTCTGTCATGCGTTCTTTGCGCACGGACTTAGCCAGCGAAACAATGCCACGTTGATAAAGCCAGCGTAGGACTACCTGGCCAACGCTCTTACCGTATTTATTGCCAATCTTTGCCAGGAGTGGGTTCTGAAACAGACCATTGCGGCCTTCAGCAAAAGGTGCCCAGGCTTCTGGCTGAATAGCGCGGCTTTTCATCCACGGCACGGCATGAAGTTGTTGGTTAAACGGGTTAACCTCAATTTGATTGACTGCGGGAGGGATTTTGTTAAACGCCATCAGATCCGCGAGGCGATCTGGATGGAAATTACTGACACCAATCGCACGGACTTTGTTGGCCAGCAGCAATTCCTCCATAGCACGCCATGCTCCGTGAACGTCACCGTAGGGCTGATGAATCAGATAGAGATCAACGTAATCAAGTTGCAGACGGTTGAGCGAGCGCTCGAATTGTGCTTTTGCACCTTCATAGCTGGTGTCTTGTAACCAGAGTTTCGTGGTGACAAAAAGTTCGCGGCGTGCAATACCACTTTGTTTCAGTGCGTTACCCACTTGTGTTTCATTCTGATAAGAGGCTGCGGTATCAATTAGGCGATATCCGGCCTCAATGGCATTAATAACCGCACTTTCGCATTCGGTTGGATCTGTCATCTGAAACACGCCAAATCCGAGCAAAGGCATCTGAATACCGTGATTCAATGTCACTGTGTTCATGGTTTTGTCCTGAGTAAGTGTATTTATGCCAGGAAGAATAACGCACGCTTTGTAATAAAATTAGATGCTGTAGTTTGCATGCCTTTATTAGCAGGGCTAATAAATAGAATGGAAAACGACCATGATCTGGCTACGTTCGCGCGCTTGAGCCGCATGAAAGGGACCCCCAAGAGTGCCTTGAAGGTTGCTCTTGGGGGCTTGCAGGGCGCATTACTGAAGGTTTTTATCTTTCAGGAACGTAGATACCAGATCGGCGATTGCAACGTTATTCAGATCGGAGAAGGGAAAGTGAGTGTTCCCTTTGATACCAATTTCCGGCAGATGGGTAACCGTCACGTCTCCGCCGTGCTTATTCACCACATCCCGCCATTGACGCGCCACAGCCAACCGGGCACGCCAGCTATCCTGTGCAGGTAAGGCCGTGGGTTGAGCCGGGATATTGTCGCCGTAGATAATCAGGACAGGGATTTTTGTCAAAGCCATAAACTGCGCCAGCGGTACCGACTCCCCTTTTAGGGTATCAAAGGCATTCTTGGTGGGGGGCGGGACTTCGCCTTCAGGAAAGACAAAACTGCTGCCCGGTTCAAACGCGACGATCCCTTTTACGTTGGCGTTCTTCATGGCGCTAAACCAGCCAGGGCCACCACCCTGAGAGTGTGTAAACAAAATAGCCGGGCCGGATTTATCAACCACGGCTGACATGGCATCTGAAATCACATTGAGATCAAAGGGGCCGGTATTGGGAGTCATCTGGCGGTAGTACTGATTTAATGTCTCTTGATCATGAGGGAACTGTACGCCATCAAAGAAATCAGGCCAGACGCCCAGACGGAACTGGTTAAACCATAATTGCTCATCGGCCAGCGGTTTGACGCTGCCTTCCACCATGCTGCGCCCGGCATTGCCCCGGCGTGGTTGATCAACCAGATAGGTCGAGAAGCCACGGCGCAGGAAGATATTCTGAAAACCCTCGCGGCCGTCTGGCGTACTTTCCCATGTTCGGGAAGACTGCCCGGCACCGTGCAACATCACAATGGGATATTTATGTGGGTTTTCAGGGATCTGATAAAACACAGCGGCATGATCGCCATGATAGGTTTGGCCCGCTGGCTCCAGTGGTTTTTTCGGATCAAACTGCCCCGGTGTTGTAATAACTGCGCCACCAGCGGCAAAACTTCCCTGAGACTGGATAACCAAGGGAGGTGTTGGTGCAGCAAAGGCAGATTGAGACATTAATCCGCCAAGCAACAGACCGGCGGTGAGCGTTTT
Source organism: Chania multitudinisentens RB-25 (assembly GCF_000520015.2). GTDB lineage: Bacteria > Pseudomonadota > Gammaproteobacteria > Enterobacterales > Enterobacteriaceae > Chania > Chania multitudinisentens. The sequence goes on along the minus strand of NZ_CP007044.2, from coordinate 5,409,239 downwards.
CCGTAAGGTTTTCAAGGTGTTTTCCTTATGTGATGGTAGATAAGGGAAAATGCAAAAGTGGCATGCCATTATTGCGGGTACTGGTCGTCCGTGACCTTTTCCATCCACGTCACAGTGTTACCGTCCAGCGATTCTGAAATAGCAGTATGCACCATCGATTCGGTTGCGGAGGCACCATGCCAGTGTTTGACGCCCGGCGGTATCCACACGACATCACCGGTTTTGATTTGTTGGGCCGAGCCTTCCCATTCCTGTACCCAACCGATACCGGAAGAGACAAGCAGTGTTTGCCCAAGGGGATGCGTGTGCCAGGCTGTTCGGGCTCCAGCGTCAAATGAGACGATCCCCCCAGAGATACGGGCAGGGGCGGAGCCTGTAAACCGTGAGTCAATCTTTGCCGTGCCGGTAAAGTACTCTGGTGCACCCAGCGTTATAGGTTGTGAACCCGCCGGGTTGACGGTTACCGCCCCCGGTATGGCGGCACTAATCTGCGTAGTGGGCAGTAACAGTGCGGCCAGTGTAATAAGGTAAATTTTCATATCGATGAAATCCTTTTAACGCGAGAGATTCTAATGAGTTCATTGAAGGTAAAAACTATTTCCCCTCTTTAAATACCTCTCTTGCAATAGAGATTGCCGTTATTGCCGTTGGCCATCCTGAATAGAAGGCGAGTTGGGTGATAGTTTCGACCAACTCTTCCTCTGTGACCCCGTTCTGGCGAGCCAGGCGCAGATGGGAACGCAACTGTTCAGGGCGCTCCATTGCCACCAGAGCGCTGACCGTCACCAGGCTCCGATCGCGTTTTGAAAGCTGTGGCCGCTCCCAGACATCGCCAAGCAGGACATCGTCGGTCAGTTGCGCCATTTTGGGGGCGACATCCCCCATAAGTTGTTGCGCGCGTGACGGTTTTTTTTCCGCCACATTTTGCGCGTGGGTGAAAGAACCCATTGAACCGGCAAAGAGGATGGAAGTACAAAACAGACAATGCTGAAGTATTTTTTTCATGATTCATTTCCTTTGTTAGCGGCAATATTGAAAAGGAGGAATGACGTGCCAGTCAGGATCAATTAAGTCTACCGAATGCTTCATGTCATCAGGCTGACCGTTGACTGACATGTTTGTCAGAATTGCCGTTGAATTTACTCTTATTAAAGGAAATGCAATTTTTGTTATGCCTTCAATAATATTAAGCACGCTTGATGTTATGCAGTACCCCTTCATTGACCATCGGCGGCACTCACGTGTTATTAAGGGACATAGCCTTGTTCTGGTATACCCATTTCAGCCGCGCGGCCGACCTCTTTGGCACTATCGACAGAGCCGCTGCCTATGGCAAGAGTTAAACCAAAGGTATTCATTCCATTCTGGCTGCTGGCAAACACATCGCCATGGTGCATGATTGCCACCGCCCTGACGATGGAAAGCCCGAGCCCATGGTGAGTATCACTGCGCGCGCGGGAAGAATCAGCACGATAGAAACGCTCAAACAAACGTTGCAGATGCTCCGCCGCGATAGGCTCGCCGATGTTGGTGACTGCGATGGAAGCCAGATTATTTTCTCTGCTGATTGTCACCGTCACGGTCGTGCCGGGAACAGCATGGCGAGCACTGTTTTCCAGTAGATTAGCCAACGAACGGTGGAAAAGCCGCCGATCAATGCGTGCAGTGAGATCCCCTGCAACATGAATAGACAGGTTTTTTTCGGCTAATGAAGGCTCGACATATTCCGTGGTCTTGTAGGTTTCTTCACGAAGAGACACGTCGGTCAACTGGGTGGCATGTTCCCCAGCCTGGGCATGGGAGAGAAACAGCATGTCGTTGACGATAGAGGTCATTCTCTCTAATTCTTCCAGATTGGACCCCAGTAAATCTTCAAGCTCATGCGTTTCGCGTTTGCGCGACAGGCCGAGCTGCGTTTGCCCCATCAGATTGGTCAGCGGGGTTCTCAGCTCATGTGCTACATCGGCATTAAAACTTTCAAGCTGTCGCCAGGCGATTTCCTGCCGTTCAAGGACGCCATTAAATGCAATGGCCAGCTTTTGCAGTTCATCCGGCAGCGTTGAGGTATCCAGGCGCTGCCCGTGATTTCCTGGGGCAAGATGATGGGCCTGATCGCTGAGTTTGTTGACAGGGCGCATGCCTATTCTGGCGATTACGAACCCCAACTGGGCCACTAATAACACGCCAAGTGCGATAATGACGATCAGCGTGCGGGTAAATTCATTCAGAGTACCCATATACGGCGTGGAGTCGATGGCAACCACATAGCGCAGAGCAGGGCGCTCCCCCTGAGCAGGAATTTCCGACATCAGTAAAAACAGGGAACAGGAGGCTTCTGTGGCCCCGGGAACTTTGCTGAACCCTTGGTTCAGTGAAGCCCAGCTCACCCCACTGGGGGGCGGGCCACCGACTTGAAGCCGGGGATCGTCACTGAGTATCCAGTAGTGTACGCGGCCGCCCTCAGCCGCGGCCAAATCGCTGAATTTGGTCGCCAGCGTTTGCCAGCCGTCCAGCGTGGTGCGGGAAAGCAGCCAGGGGGCCATCAGTGACTCCCTGAATTGCAATTCGTTATGCATCTGCTTTCGCAATGAGTCGTGCAGAGAGCTTCGTAGCACAATACCCAGTGCGGAAACTATCAGTATGGCGGCTAAGGCAAACATCAGTGCCAACCGTCCAGAAATAGAACGTTTAATCATGCTGGCTCTCTCTATTTGGCCTGGCGGTCGGGGCGGGTTTCGAGAACGTACCCCATACCCCGCACCGTATGCAGCAGTTTGACCGGGTAGGGCGCATCAATTTTCGCCCGCAGGCGTTTTATCGCAACCTCAACGACATTGGCATCGCTGTCAAAATTCATGTCCCAGACCTGTTCTGCAATCATCATTTTTGAAAGGATTTCGCCCTGATGCCTGGCTAACAGGCTTAACAGGGAGAACTCTTTGGCCGTGAGTTCCAGGCGTTCACCGGCTCGCGTAACGCGCCTTGCCAGCAGATCGAGATGCAAATCGTTAATGTGCAATTGAGTGACATCGACGCCATCGCTGGGGCGCCGCCTCAGCAACGCCTGGATACGGGCCACCAGTTCAATCAGCGAAAAAGGTTTAGGCAGATAATCGTCTGCACCGTGGCGCAGCCCTTTGACGCGTTCATCAACCGAGCCACGGGCGGATAACATCAGCACCGGGGTTTGCTTACTGGCGCGTAGACCTTCCAGCACGCTGTAGCCATCCATGCCGGGCAACATGACATCAAGCACAATCGTATCGTAATCATACTCAAGGGCCAGGTACAATCCGTCCGTCCCGTTAGTTGCTACGTCAACGGTGAAACCCAGCTCACTGAGTGCGCGATTGATATACGAAGAGGTTTTTTCCTCATCTTCGATCAGAAGTAGCCGCATGTTCGTTTCCCTTTTCCCGTCAGGGCAATAAACGCCTTAATTCCATCCATTCTAGCGGTGTGTGACCAACACCAAGCTGACATTTTTCTGACATTTTTGTCAGGAAGAGATTTCTTTAACTGACGGAAATGTTATCTGGCAGTCATGTTGATGTCAGCATCCCCCCTTTAGACTCTCTACAAAAGACCAAGGGTCATGCCGGGATAATACGTTATTTATTTTGGATCGCTGGAGGGTGCTTAAATGAAACACAATACTTTCAAAGCCATAGGGTTAGCGGCGGTTATCAGTCTTTTATCAGGGGGAGCGATGGCAGCCGATTACACATTAAATCCGTTTACGTTGGCCTATGACGGCGCGATTAGCGAAAACGTGAAAGGCAAAGTCAATATACATCCGGTGACTTACACGTTAAATGGCCTGGAGATTGCGGCCAATGTGTATACCCCGGCGAATTATGACCCTGCTAAAAAATACCCGGCGGTGGTGGTGGCCCACCCGAATGGTGGCGTGAAAGAGCAGGTTGCTGGCTTGTATGCCCAGCGCTTGGCAGAACAAGGTTATATCACCATTACGGCGGATGCGGCGTATCAGGGGGCGAGCGGCGGCCTGCCCCGCAATGTGGATAAACCGGCTTACCGTATTGCAGACGTACACGGCATGGCCGATTTCATCACCCAATATCCCGGTGTGGACTCGGTTCGTTTAGGCCTGCTGGGGATTTGCGGCGGGGGAGGCTACTCCTTGAAGGCGGGGCAAACCGATAAACGTTTTAGTGCCATTGCCACGTTGAGCATGTTTGATTCTGGTTTGGTAAGGCGCAACGGTTATCAGGATTCACAGCTCACCACGATACAAGAACGTTTAAAACAAGCTTCTGAGGCTCAGGCAAAAGAGGCCGCTGGTGGTGAAGTGACCTACATCGGGGATGCCAAACTGACAGACGAACAAATTGCCAAACTGCCATTTGATCTCTATCGGCAGGGCTTTGAATACTACGGTAAGACTCACGCGCACCCCAACTCGACCTTCAGATACACTGCCAGCAGCCTGCTCGACTTAATGAGTTTCGACGCGGCAAGCAATATGGATTTAATTGATAAGCCGTTGCTGATGTTGGCAGGCAGCAAAGCGGACTCTCTGTATATGAGTGAAAAGGCTTTTAAAAGCGCGAGCAATGCAAAAGATAAGGAATTGTTTCTAATAGAGGGGGCAACCCATATTGAAACCTATTGGAAGCCGGAATATGTGAATCAGGCCATGGGTAAACTGGAACAGTTCTACGGGAAAAATCTATAAGAACGCAATGATATTTAATCCTCTTTTACCTGTGCCAATACTTGCGGAAAGAGATTTATCTGCCTGATGCCACAGCTATTTCTGTGGCATCAGCATGGTAGGTTTTATGGCTTAACAATGAAGCACATTGTTAATGACGGATAGCTCACTTTAACCCTTGGCGAACGCTATGAATAAGCTACGATTCACTGCACTGATTCACTATCTGATTGTATTTTTGTCTTTTGCCCTCAGTAGTCTGAGCGCAGTCGTTGAGGCCGCAGACAGCCCGGCCCGGCGGACTCTTGTTGTCTATTTTTCTCAACCCGAAGAGGTAAAACTAGACGGGGTTGATGGTGTATCGGGGGCGAGCATATTGCAAAAAAACAATGTTGTCTTGGGCAGTACCCAATATGTGGCGCAGATTATCCAGAAAGAAACCGGCGGTGACTTATTCCGCATTGAAACGGTGAAACCCTACCCGCGTCAGCATGAGCCCTTGCTGAGGTATGCAGAACAGGAATTAAAAGAGGGGGTTCGGCCAGAACTGAAAGAAAAAATACAGAATCTTGAGGATTATGATCAGATATTTATTGGCTATCCCATCTGGTGGTACAAGATGCCAATGGTGATGTGCAGCTTTTTTGAACAGCATGATTTTAATGGAAAAACGCTGATCCCTTTTACTACCCACGGTGGCAGCCGTTTCTCTGACTCGCTGCGCGAAATCAAACGTCTTCAACCTAATGCAAGATTAATCACCCAGGGCCTCGCTATTTCAAGAAATGATGTGACGGATGATGATACGCCGGCAGAAATTATCAACTGGTTAAGTACGTTACCCAACATGCCTTGATCGCAGGCCAGTGAATGAAAGCAAAATATAAATTTCAGGTTGTGCAGGATATGGTGATGATGATGATCCTGCTATCACTGATGGGGTTTCATCTGTGGGATGAAGATATCCATGAGTGGTTGGGGATCGCTTTCTTATTGATTATCCTGCTCCATAATGGCTTGAATATTCACTGGTTCAGCAAACTGGCTCAGGGCGAGTATTCTGCTTTCCGCATCATGCAGGTTACCGTTAATCTGTTGCTGATATGGGTACTCTCGTCTGCCATTATCAGTGGGATGATGCTTTCAAAACATCTTTTGCCCGATTTACCCATTCATAGTTCATCCGATCTGGTCAGAAAGATCCACATGACCAGCGTGCATTGGGGGCACATTATCATTGCCGTCCATTTGGGATTGCACTGGAAAATGCTGGCTAACTTTTTTTGTAAAATCTGGCATATATCGCCGCTTTCTTTTCTGGCAGCAGGGTTGATGCCCGCTATTTTTCTGTGCATAGCGACCTATGGGCTGTATGTTTTTATGCAGCGTGACCTGTTGCCTTATCTGCTGATTCAGGTTGATTTCGCATTTTTTGACTTTGAAGAATCGAAGGCACTTTTCTATCTGGACTTCTTTGCTGTTACGATGTTATTTGTTTATCTGACACGGATTTTGCTGTGGTTATTCCTGTCGAATAATGAACAGGGTAATAATACCGAGATTAAAACATCAGAAAAAGTGTGAGTGGGTAATGCAGCAAGTTTTGAAGTTGACTGGATCTCCAGAGCAATAACCTTCACCGTTCATCAACGCTTCCGAGCGGTATCGAACAGATACACATGTTAATAAAACCCACTTTAGGCTGTGCCCCTTAATCTCTCCACATGTTTATGGAAACGGTGAAAATCTCTTTTAAAATGTATAAACAGCTTCAATGTAGAGCGTTTTTCAAACAAACATCAGCGCTGCAAGTGGATTCTAACGGTACTAAATTGTACAAAAAAACAATTACGGGACACGCCCTAATTCTCAAGTGATACCTCGACCAGGCAACTCATGGCATTTGGCCCCTGAGTAAGTGGAGAAGTGCCGATATCCAGAGTCAGTACGTTAGGGTTACCTGATTGTTCCGTTTGCTGCCAGCGCGGCCCAAAGCCCGGGTCGAACCAGGCTCCGGTAGCCATCAGCACAACGCCGCGTACGAGCCCCGTATTTATCACCGCGCCAGCCAGGCAACCGCCCCGTTCATTGCTTACCCGCACCAAGGCTCCAGCGGTTATCCCGCGTTGCTGGGCATCTTCAGGGTGCAGGTAGATCTTCTCTTTACCAGCAACCTTGTTTGCTTGTACCTGAGGGGCGGGATCGAGCTGGCTATGCAGGCGATCGTCTGGTTGGATTGAGATTAAATGCAATGGCCAGCGTTGCGTTTGCGGTGCCCCCAACCACTCAACCGGAGGGAGCCATTCTGGGTGGGCAGAAAAATCCTTGTAGCCATAGCTGGCGATGGTTTCGCTGAACAATTCAATCTTGCCGCTGGGTGTCTTCAGTGGATTAGCCTGCGGATCGGCCCGGAATTCCTCAAAGAAAACAAACTCTTTCTCCGGCGCAGGCAGTTCGACATAGCCACGCTGCCAGAAGGTATCGAAATCTGGCCAGTGGATGCCTGCCGATTGCTGAGCTTCGCCACAGCGTTGATAGATTGCTTCAATCCAGGCACGTTCATCACGCCCTTCGGTGAAGGTTTGCCGGTAACCGAGCCTTTCAGCCAACTCAGCGAAAATATCAAAGTCGTTGCGAGCCTGGTGCTGGGGAGCGATAGCTTGATGCATGGCCAGCACGTAGCGATCGCGCGATGAACCACCGATATCATTGCGTTCGAGAGCGCTGGTTACCGGCAGCACGATATCCGCCATTTTGGCCGCCGGCGTCCACCAAATATCCTGCACCACCACGGTATCCGGTTTCTGCCACCCCTGAACCAACCGATTAAGTTGTTGATGATGGTGAAATGGGTTGCCGCCCGCCCAATGTATCAGATGAATATCGGGATAATGGCGTGTTTCCCCCTGGAATGAATAGGGTTCTTCAGGGTGTAGCAGCATGTCACTGATGCGGGCCACCGGGATCGATAAGCCCGCCGGATTATCACCTATCGGCATCATTGGCCCCGGTGTATCAACGCGTGGGTTGCCAACGCTGTTCATCGAACCGTGGCCGAAAGAAAAACCGCCGCCTGGCAGCCCCACCTGGCCGAGCATGGATGCCAGGGCGATCAGCATCCAATAGGGTTGCTCTCCCCGGTGGGCCCGCTGTACCGAGTAGGCACAGGTGAGAAAACTGCGTACCCCGATGAGTTGTTGTGCCAGCCGGGTAATGCGTGCCGCAGGAATCCCCGTGATATGGCTGGCCCACTCTGGGGTTTTGGCAATACCGTCGCTGTTGCCGTCAAGATAGTTTGCCAACTGAGGGTAGCCCACGCAGTGACTCGCCAGAAACGCCCGATCTTGCGCTCCGCAGCGCTGGATCTCATAGGCGAGCGCCAGCATCAGGGCGACATCGGTATTTGGCCGGATCGGAATCCATTCGGCATTGACAAAGGCCGGGCAGTCATCACGCATTGGGCTGATGTTGATGACAGGTGTGCCTTTGTGCGCCAACTTTTCCAACCAGGGCTTGAGGGTGTGCTCCACGGCTCCGCCAGAAGACACCTGGGCATTCTTTAAGGCCAGGCCACCAAACGCGACGAACAATTGGCAATGTTCTACGACACTGGGCCAAGTGGTGACGCGCCCGGTCAATGGGCTGTAGGTGCCAATAATGTAAGGCAGGAAGAATTGAGCCGCTCCCCAGCTATAGTTACCTTGCTGATCAACTCCGCCACCGCCTGCAAAATAGAAACGCCGTACCAGAGAGCGGGCATGATGCAACCGCCCGGCAGAGGACCAACCGTAGGAGCCGGTGAAAATCCCTGAAGCGCCGTAACGGTCGCGTACCCGCTGGTTTTCGTTGGCGATCAAATCCAGTGCGACATCCCAATCAACCTCAACAAACGGCTCTTTGCCCCGCAGGGAACCCTCACTTTTTTCACGTTTCTGGAGCCAGGAGCGCCGCACTGCGGGTTTGCGAATACGTTTGTCAGAGTAAACCATTGGCACAATAGAATTGAGCAATGGAGAAGGATCGGCATCTGTGGCAAAAGGTTCGCAGCGGATGAGGCGGCCATTTTCAACCATGGCGTGATAGGCTCCCCAATGGGCCAGTTGTGGATAGCGTATTATTGACATGGCATCTCAAGGTTTTTGATAGGTGTTGTGGCGGTTCAAATGGCGTATTCCGCCTCTAAATATTTGCTCAGAAACAGCGCGGTACGCGGCTGTTTCGGGCGCTGGAATATCTCTGCGGGTGGGGCAAATTCAATGATTTTCCCGCCGTCGATAAACATGACCCGATCGGCCACTTCCTGAGCAAAACGCAGTTCATGAGTAACAATCACCGTGGTGATGGCTTCTTGGGCAATAGCACGGATCACCTGTAACACCTCTTGCACCAATTCCGGGTCCAGTGCCGAGGTGGGTTCATCCATCAGGAGCACTTTGGGTTGCATAGCGAGGGTGCGGGCGATCGCCACCCGTTGTTGTTGCCCCCCAGAGAGCTGGGCGGGATAACTTTGTGCTTTTGCCGCCATACCTACCTTGGTGAGAAAGTGCATTCCTTCTTCCTGGGCCTGAGTGCGTGATTTACGCTGAACCGTTATCAAGCCTTGGGTGACATTTTCCAGCGTGGTCAGGTGTGGGAACAGATTAAACGCTTGGAACACCATACCGGTATGCTGGCGTAATGCGTGAATGGTTTTCTTACTGATGGCACCAGCGTGGACCTGCTGATGCTCAATACGAATACTGCCCGCAGAAGGTTGCTCCAGCAGGTTCAGGCAGCGGATCAAGGTCGATTTGCCCGAGCCTGAAGGCCCAATAATAGCAACAGTTTCTGACTGCCGCACATGGAAATCTATCCCCTTCAGGACATGATTCCCTGCATAACGCTTTTCCAGCCTGCTCACTTCAATCATGCTAGCTTCCTTTGGCAGTATGTTTTCTGGCGCGGTGCTCTATCAGGCTCAGAAACAGCTCGCAGAGTAAACAGATCGCCCAATAAATCAGTGCGGCAACCACGTACACTTCAAAGAATTGGGATGTTCGCCCGGCAATAATCTTCGCTTCCCCCATGATTTCTGGGACGGCGGCGATGAACGCCAGTGAAGTATCTTTGAGTAACATAATGAATTGGTTACCAATGTTGGGCAGTGCCATGGTTAATGCCTGCGGCAGCACAATTTTGCCCAGGGCCTGCGGGGTGGTCATACCAATCGAATAAGCGGCTTCGAACTGCCCTGGAGCGACGGACAGGATCGCCGAACGGAGAGTTTCAGAGAGATAGGCCCCTACATTGAGAGAAAAGGCCACATAAACAAAATAAATGGCAGGAATTTGGCTGATATTGCTGTGGATCGCCAGCACTCGCAGCAGCAGTGGAATACCGTAATAGGCCAGAAAAATCTGGACCACCAGTGGGGTTCCGCGCATAAAAGAAACGTACAGGATCGCCAATTGCGTGATCCCGGCGACCCGGTAGATGCGTAACAGCGCCACAGCCAGCCCGATGAGGGCACCAAAAATAAAGGCAACCAGCGTAATCGACAAGGAAACAGGAATACCCTTGGCAATGGTGGGAATTGAATCGATCATGTACTGAACATCAAATAGCTGAACCATCACATCATTCTTCCATGTACCCGACAGATGAAGCACCCAGCCTGCTCCGTGAGCCAGCGCTATTGTGTATAATCCACGCCGAAATGTTCGACAGAAAGACGTGAAAGCGTACCGTCCTCACGCAGTGATTGTAATGCGGCGTCAACCCGCTGTTTCAGCGCCAGCCCTGCGGGATCTTTTTTCACAATAAAGAACGTTGGATCGGCCGCCAGGCGCTCACCGACCGCGCTGATATTCAAGCCCTGCTTGGCCGCTTTACTTTGTGCCATGATGGGATCATTAACGGTGGCATCAATGCGCCCGCTGGCAATGTCTTGCAGAATGGTTGAGATGTCCTGTTCGTAATAAACGATATTCAGGATGTTGCCGTGCTGCTGGTTCCAATCTTCCACCAGACGGGTAAAGGAATCGCCCACCGTCAGCCCGATCTTCTTGCCCTGTAAATCTTGCAGCGAATGAATGTCGGTGCGGCCGGCCTGCACGATAATCTGTGAAACGCAGGTGAAATAGCGGTTATCCGTCAGCGCATAACGCTTCACGCGATCCGGGTTAGAAGTGAGCTGTTGAGCCAATATTTGAAAACGGTCAGCATCCAGCCCGGGAAACAGCGTATCCCACGGTGAGGCAATAAACTCGAATTGCAGGCTGGGATCACGTTTGGCCACTTCACGTAGCACATCTACGTCGTACCCCGTCAGTTGCCCTTGCTTATTCTGGTAACTGAAGGGCTCATAGGTTCCCATAGTGCCAACTTTGATCACGTTGGCTAGCGCATTGCCGCTGAGCAACGATGCCAACAGCAGCGCCGACAGAAACAGCTGTTTTTTTATTATGTGTTTCATCATGAGCCTTTATCTGGTGAGAAGACCGGCATCCAGCACAAATTGGCTGCCGGTAATAAAGCGGGCTTTATCGCTGGCGAGGAACAAAACCGAATCTGCGACATCTTCCGGTTCAATCCAGGGAACAGATAACAGGTTGCCTGCTGAACGTTCGGCGATCTCTTGCGGGGTAGCCCCTTCCATGGCGGCTAATCCGTCGTTCATGGCGGTATTGACGCCTGTTGGATGAATACTGATTGCACGAATATTGTAAGGTGCCAGTTCGATGGCCTGGGATTTGGTCAGGCCGATCAGTGCAAATTTAGAAGCGGCATAATGCGAGAGCCGATTCATGCCGCGCAGGCCGCCAATCGATGAATTGGTGATAATGACGCCACTTTTTTGACGAATGAAATGCGGGATCACGTACTTTGATACCAGCCAGGCGCCTTTTAGATTGATATCCAGCATGGTGTCCCAAGCTTCTTCCGTCAGTTCATGGGATAACCCATAAGCGCAGATGCCAGCGTTATTAAACAGGATATCGATGGTGCCGAAACGAGCCACGCCCTGTTCCACGGCAGCGCTCACCTCCTGAGCATTACGCACATCTCCGGCAAAAGTCAGTATGTTGCCTCCTGCCTGTTCAACTTCTTGTTGTAAGCGTGCCAGATCGTCGACGGAAGCCTCGTTATATTGTGGGTAGGCTATCTTTTTGCCGAGATCGAAAGCAATAATATTGGCCCCTTGTTTGGCGAAAGCAATGGCCACGGCTTTTCCTTGCCCTTTAGCGGCCCCGGTAATAAATACCGTTTTATTGATAAACAGTGCAGTCATAATAATAATTCCCTAACGAAAGTTATGATCTTTTAATTTTTATAACCGGTGTGTCACGTTATGCTGCTTGGATATTAGGTATATTCAAACAAATACTCATCCAAAGGCACATTTAACACCGTATTGATTAAATTGGTGGCTATCATTAGCCCAGCAAAAGCAGTCAGCAAAACAATGCCTGATTCATCAAATTGCTTTTGCAACGTGCTGAATATAGCATCGTCAATTTGGTGGGGATTGCGGACGATTGCTCGCCCATAGTCGATCAATAATTTCTCTTGCGCGCTGAAGGCAAACTCTGCAAAAGAAATATTTTTATCTTTAAGTATTTTAACGAAAAATGTACTACAAATCAGGCAGTCATTCTGTGTGGAAATGGCATAGGCATAGAAGAGTGCAGACCGCTCGCCGATTAATGCTTTTAAGTCATCAAACAACGGATACCAAGACATCAAAGCATCAAAGGCGGTAGGTGAGTGTAATAACGTGCGCTTCATATTGGTTATCCGGCCATGTTTTTCAACCTGGTGTTGATAACGTAATTGCGCTTCTGATGGGAGCTGATTAAATGCTGGAATTGAGACAATACTCAAACGACCTCCTTGTAGGCATAAATAAAATTATATTAAGAGTGATTCGCTTAAAATGGCGAATTTTATCGTCTCGTTTATACATCTAAAAAGTAAGATCTTGCAAATAACATAATTTGCTAACGTTATCTGCGGCTGATATATAATCTATAAACTGCGAGTGTCCGCAGAGTTGAGGGGAGGGGGGATTTCCAAATCTTATTAGTGAAGGTGTTTTCTGCGAAGGGTAACTCTGTATGCTAAAAGCACTCTCTTGCGGGAGTGCTTTTTATCGCTTCGAAATACCTGGCTTATTGGTCTGTGCTGATAACTGCCCCCGCTTCTTCGATGATGGCCTTCCCATCTTGGCTAGTAATTGTGGTGTTTTTCAGTCTAAGGTTGGCGTTCCGCACTCTTAGCCCTTCCCGTGCGTTAATTCTGACGTTGTCAAACAAGATATTGGTGAATGGTTTTTCTGGCGTGCCGATAATAAACCCGGCACTCTTCGAGTTGCCATCTGACTCAAGGTTAATAAATTGGATGTTATCAAAGTGAGGGGTGGTATGTTTATTGAATGGTTGGGCTTTGTCCGTCTGAGCAGGATAGATTTGATTGCCTAACATAAATCCACCGGCAAATTCGCCTTTCTGAAGCGCTTCTGTTCTGCCTTCGGCAGTGACCGGCCCCCCTTTATAGTAACCGGCAAGTACCACCGGTGTTTCAACATTGGCCATTCTGGTATTTTTATAGACGACGTTCGAAACCAATCCACCTTTCCCTCTTGGTGATTTAATGCGAATTCCGTACATGGCATTTTCGAACGTATTGTCTTCTGCGAGGATATTGCGTATTCCCCCCGATGCCTCTGAACCAATAGACAACCCGCGGCCTTCAAGAAACTTATTTCTTGCGATGTAATAGTCATGGGTATTGTCATCGTTAAAGACAGATTTAATGGCAATATGGTCATCGCCGCAGCTGATGGTGTTTTCAGTGATCGTCACATACCTGCTGTGCATTGGATCAATGGCATCGGTATTTTCCCACCACTCAGGCGCGAAGATTTTGGTTTTGTTTATTGTAATGTTTTCCGTGTTGAAGAAGACGACATGAAAACTGGGTGAATTTTGTAAGGTTATATTTTCTATCAGGATATGATTCGAGTCTTTGATAAAAACCATCCGAGGCCGATTGGTTGGCCCTTTTGAACCTGTTTTTCTGGCATTGGCACGAAAGTCTTCAAGTAACGCAGAACCTTGCCCATCAATGGTGCCTTCCCCGGTAATTGCGATGTTATTGCCTTCTGCAATGTTCAGGAACGCCAGCCAGTTCTCTGCGTTTGGCCATAGCTTCGGCACACCAGCCCACTTCTTCGTGGCTTCTGAAGGGGTATAGGCGGCTTTTTCAGCCGCGGCTTGTAGGATGGCGCCTTTTTCAAGATGAAGATTAATATTGTTTTTCAAGTAAAGCGGTTCAGACAAATAAAAACCCGCAGGAACAAGAACGGTTCCGCCACCTTTCCCTGCGCAATCATCTATCGCTGATTGAAATGCCTTGGTGTCATACCAGATCCCGGTTGCTTCCGCTCCGTAATCCCTGATGTTGCACGTGCGTTCCGGGATGTTAAGTGATTCAATAGTGACAGGTTTAAAGGTGGTGTCAGCCATCACTGATGATGTAAAGAGAGCTGAAGTGAATACGCTGAGTAATGTCAGTCTGCCCTTGAATTCCATAATGTTAACCTCTTTTTTGTGTATTATCGCCCATAACTTAATCAGAAAATGAGAGGCAATAAATATTGCCATTTCAATACTGGAGCTTTGATCCATAAAATTTAAAACATTGTTTTGAAAAATGTGATCGATTCGATTAAACAGGAAAAACAGAAGGGTGGGCTTGGTGCGTTGTCTGGTTATACAGAGCATTCATCGGCAGTTTGATCGTTCTTCAGTACCTCAGGACGTAGTGCTACAGCACTAAGATATTTCTGGTCTAATATGAAGTTTCTCTACAGCATTTTCAAAAAAGAATTTTCCTATTCATGACTGGGCCTGAGATTACAGGCATCATCATCGGCAGAGTGAAATAACCGCTCTCTGATTATGCTATGTTGATCACGGAAATAAACGACTCTGATGTTACTTTAATTAGGTAGTTGAAATAGGATTGTTACTGTTCACAGGCAAAACCTAAATAGTCCCTTAAACAGAGAACTCTGTTAAAGGTATTGTTTAGGTTTTTTTTTGCCCTGGCAAAAGTGCTCAGGCGGTAACAGATAAAAATATATCCAGAAGCGTTGGAGCGCAGTCAGGCAGCAACCTAATGAGCCCAAAGCGAGTATTTAACGGAGTGATTTGGGTGATAAACCTGTGGCTTTAGCGAAGAAGGACTAAAAAATTACCCCACCATCAGGAAATAAGTATGAAAAAAATATTGACTCTTAGTGCGTTACTGCTGGCTATGACGGCCACTTCTACCTTTGCTGCTGAACGCCCGATGCGTATTCTGATCGTGAACGATGACGGTTGTGAAGCTTATGGCACCGTATCGCTACGTGAAAAACTGGAGAAGAAGGGCTATGACGTCTGGATTTCTGCACCTTCAAACAACCAAAGCGGTATTGGTTCAGCCATTACTATGAAAAAAGAGCCGTTCGAATATAAAAAACTGGGGGATAAACACTATTGCTTCCCTGGTACGCCAGCAGATTCTCTAGACTTCGGCTTACTGGGATTTATGCGTGATAACCCACCGGATCTGGTGATTTCTGGCGTCAACGATGGCCCTAATACCGGCGTGGCTCAGGTGAACTCAGGCACTGTTGGTGCCGCAGCTCGTGCTGTACGCTACGGTTATCCAGCGATTGCCGCCAGTATCGGTTGGAATACTGACGAACTGGCAAAGTTTAAAGGCTTCCCAAGCACCAAGAAATACTGGCCGGATTCTGTCGACTATGTGGTTGATATGGTCGATGTTCTGGCAAAAAATTGGCAGCCGGGCCAGGAAATTTTGCCTAAGGGAACTGGGCTGAGTATTAACTATCCTGCTTACCCCAAAAATGAAATCAAGGGCGTCAAATACATTATTAATGAGAATTTCCCTTACCCTCAACACAGCTATAAAATGTTGCCGGATAATAAAACCATTCAAGTTCTGAATCCCGAGGTATTGAAGGTTGATACGCGTGATACGGATACTGGCTGGCTGCATCAGCGCTATATCACCTATACGATTATTGATGCCAGCTGGAATGCTGAACAGTTTGAAAGCGCTTATAAGCAACGCCTGAATGATCCGCGCCTGCTTAAAATGGCTCAATAGCTTATCGGCTATGCTGAACCTGAGAAGTCCTCAAGCCATGGTTCTCGCTTTTGAACGCCCGGCAGCATGAGCAGAGAGCATAAGCTGGTGTTTGATAGCAAAAAAATCCCTTACTCAATACCGTTTCATTGAGTAAGGGTGCCAAAGGCCAACACCAGGGAAATCATTAATACTTTTAATTAATAGTATTATTTCCCCAAATTGACAATGTGTTTTTCTCTAAAATTTAACTATTTTATTAAATTGATTTGGATAAGGTTCATTACCTGCGGTTATTATTATAAATGTTGATGATAATCTAGGGTGTTATAGATTACGGAAATACTATTTAACCAACTTTAGTTTGAACGCCGCAAAGAGCCTTGGCACTAAAATTGATCTGTATCATTTTTATTGTTCTCGTTTTATGAGTTGTTTTTACAATAGAGAATAATATTTATTTTAATCTTGGAGAAAAACATCAGCTTCTTTGATTAATAGCGAGTGTGGATAATGTTATTTAAATTACTAATATGTTAATATTTATTATGATAAGAGTAGGTTTTCGGCGTGTTTTTTGTTTCGTTTCTTCTTGGTGATATTTTCTAGGATATTGTTGCCAGTCCTAAAATGGATAAATCTGTAGAGACATGAATGTAACCATTATCAGTTTAACATAGTGGTTTTATTTACTTTTCTTGATACAGGGATATTTTTCTATTGCGCCAGTGCCAAAACAGCGTTGTATGGTTGTTGCTGAAGATGAGCTTCTGGGGCGGGAAACGCGACTCGTCTTTTCTCTACGTGGTGATGTGCTTGTTGCCGCCAAACTGTGAGCTTCCGCACAACTCATTCTGGGGGCAGAAGGAATTTGGGCGTATGCACAATGTTTAGGAGAATGTGTGTCGGTATGCTAGCTGTCTATTCAATTAATGGCAGGGGCAGAATGTCATGGCGGAATATCATCTGGATGCCAAACTAGCCAAGGAAATTGTTGCTCGCACTATGCGAATCATTGACAGCAACGTCAACGTGATGGATGCCCGGGGCCGGATTATTGGCAGCGGCGATCATGAGCGCTTGGGGGAGCTGCATGAAGGGGCGTTGTTGGTTTTATCGCAGGCAAGAGTCGTGGATATCGACGATGCTGTGGCCCGCCATCTGCACGGTGTGCGGCCAGGTATTAACCTGCCGTTGCATGTTGACGGCAAAATTGTTGGGGTGATTGGCCTGACCGGTAACCCAGCGCAGCTGCGCCAGTACGGTGAACTGGTCTGTATGACAGCAGAGATGATGCTGGAACAGGCTCGATTGATGAGTATGCTGGCGCAGGATAGCCGCTTTCGCGAAGAACTGGTACTGAACCTGATCCGTAGTGAGGAGTTGTCACCCGCGCTGATGGAATGGGCACATCGGTTAGGCATTGATCCTAATCAACCCCGCGTTGCCGCAGTGGTTGAAGTTGACAGCGGTCAGTTGGGCGTTGACAGTGCCATGGCCGAATTGCAGCAGTTACAGGCTTTGTTGACGCTGCCAGAGCGTGACAATCTGATCGCCATTGTTTCTCTGAGTGAGATGGTGGTGCTGAAACCCGCGCTGAATCACTATGGGCGTTGGGATGCGGAAGATCATCGGCGGCGGGTGGAAAGCCTGCTGTCACGTATGAATGAGAGTAGCCGATTACGCGTGCGGATTGCGCTGGGTAACTATTTCAGTGGCCCAGGTAGCCTGGTACGTTCTTATCGAACTGCACACACAACCATGGCGGTTGGCAAACAGCGTATGCCGGGCCAACGGGCCTATTACTATCAGGATCTGGTGTTGCCGGTATTGCTGGGCAGCCTGCGCAGTGGGTGGCAGGCTGACGAGTTGACCAGGCCGTTGGAACGGTTGAAAGCCATGGACAGTAACGGGCTGCTGCTGCGCACGTTAAAAACCTGGTTCCTGAATAACGTGCAGCCAACGGCGACCGCTAAGGCATTGTATATTCACCGGAATACGCTTGAATATCGCCTGAATCGCATTTCAGAGCTCACCGGGCTGAATCTGGCCAGTTTTGACGATCGTTTGCTGCTGTATGTCGGTTTGCAACTGGACGAGAGTTAAGTCCGCGATACGCGCCAATGGTATAGGTGCGTATCGCGGGTGAGGGTCAGGTGATGGGGGCGGGGTTGAATACGGCTAATGCGTTGTGCAGCCCCCATTGATCTGACCAGGTTTTCTTCCGGCCGCTGGCGATGGCAAGAATAAATTCAAATAATTCCCAACCTACTTGTTCAATGGTGGCTTCGCCAGTGGCGATGGTTCCCGCATTAATGTCGATCAGATCGTGCCAGCGTTCCGCCAATGCGCTGTGTGTTGCCATTTTGATGACTGGCACAGCCGTTAAGCCGTAAGGCGTTCCTCGGCCAGTTGTAAATACCTGTACCGTAATGCCTGATGCCAACTGCTGCGTACCACAAACAAAATCACTGGCAGGTGTGGCGGCGTAAATCAGGCCGCGTTTACTGGGGCGTTGGCCGGGAGACAGCACTTCAACAATGGCACTGCTGCCCGATTTGGCAATCGAACCCAGGGCCTTTTCGACTACGTTTGCCAGGCCACCCTTTTTGTTGCCGGGTGAAGGGTTGGCACTACGGTCGGTTTGCCCGCTACTGAGGTAATCATCGTACCAGGCCATCTCCTCCAGTAAGCGCTTGCCAACCTGTTCATCGGCGACCCGTGGCGTTAGCAGATGAACCGCGTCGCGTACCTCAGTGACTTCGGAGAACATCACGGTGGCACCGCAACGCACCAGCAGATCGGAGGCAAAGCCGACCGCCGGGTTAGCCGTTACGCCGGAGAAAGCGTCGCTACCGCCGCATTGCATGCCGACAACCAGTTCTGATGCGGGCACCGTTTCCCGCTGGCGGCGGTTTAACCGTTGCAAATGTTGCTCGGCAACGCGCAGGATATCTGCCACCATAGACTGAAAACCGACGTGCTTCTCGTCTTGCAGGCGCACGATGTGGTTTTCATCCAGAGAAATCGGTTGGACATCTTCGGTGCCTAATAGCAGGCGCTCTGGCTGTAGTTTCTCGCAGCCGAGGCCGACCACCATCACTTCGCCGCCAAAGTTAGGATTGAGTGCCAGATTATGGATAGTGCGGATCGGCACTACCGCTGCGGGGGCGTTGATGGCAACACCGCAGCCATAAAGATGATTGAGGCCAACCACGCCATCGACATTGGGGTACTTCGCCAACAGATCGCGTTCAATAATTTTAACGACATAATCTACGACGCCGGCTACGCAGTGGACGCTGGTGGTAATGCCCAACAGGTTTTTGCTGCCAACGCTGCCGTCAGCATTACGATAACCTTCAAAGGTATAGCCTTCTAATGGGGGTAATGCCGCTGGCACCTGGTTGGCGAGCGGTAACGTTGCCAGCTCTGGTGCTGGAGGCAGTATCACCAGTGATTCATCAATCCAATTACCACGTGGGATATCCCGCAGAGCAAAACCGATCACTTCGCCATAACGCAGGATCTCCCCTCCTGCGGGAATAGATTGCAGCGCCACTTTGTGCCCCTGCGGAATATGTTCTAACAAGGTTAATCCACAGGGAAATATGGCTCCTTTAGCCAGCCCGTTATTATTAACCACAATGGCGACGTTATCTTGCGGATGGACTTTAATATATAACGGCGTTTCGTTAATACGATTAGCTACGGACATTGAAACCTCACATACCCTATACTCGCCATACTTCAAGTTGCATGCGTTAGTGGGCCCAAGTCTGGGTCTCGCCACTTTGGGGCCAGCACAACGCTGTTCAAAAGCGCGTGGCGTTTTTATCCTGCAACTCGAGTTATTTAGAATATAACGTTTTATCGTGTGTTTTGGGGCATAAAAAAACATTGCTCAAGCAGAATTATAATTTTCAAGCTTCGGTTAATCACTATGCAAATGACCAATATTCTGTACTTTCTTGCCATGATTCTTTGGCATTGAACCAGTAGGCTGTGAGGCGCTTCACGTAACATTTAAAGCGCAGATAATTTCGTGAGCCAGTCAGCTTCCTTTTGTGCCAATGCCACAAATTGGCCGTGATATAACCATCAATATTAGGCTGTTGCCTGATGAGTCTGCGGGTGATGACGCCTATACTTCTCCTCCAGCAAGTAATATTGCGTTTAAAAGTTTCCGGGTCGTAAAAATAGAATTGCTCAAAAAATACTGAAAATTTATTTAATCCAATCTATTTCATCCTGGAGGATTTATATCCGCTATGCAGGGTGAGTAGGGTCAGGCTGCATTCAGGAGAGCACATGTCTACTATAAGCACTGAAAGTAGTGCCATTAAGAGAACCAATAAGCGTTACTGGATCGTGGTGATGTTGTTTATTGTTACCTCGTTCAACTATGGCGATCGCGCCACACTTTCTATCGCTGGTACGTCGATGGCCCAAGATATCGGTCTTGATCCGGTTGGAATGGGCTATATCTTCTCGGCGTTTTCTTGGGCTTATGTTATCGGCCAAATCCCAGGCGGTTGGTTATTGGATCGCTTTGGTTCAAAACGGGTATATTTCTGGAGCATTTTCATCTGGTCGCTGTTTACCTTGCTGCAAGGGTTTGTGGATATCTTCAGTGGTTTTGGCATCGTAATCGCGTTATTTGCCCTGCGCTTTCTGGTTGGCCTGGCGGAAGCCCCTTCTTTCCCAGGCAATAGCCGCATTGTGGCAGCCTGGTTCCCCGCCCATGAGCGCGGCACTGCGGTAGCAATCTTCAACTCTGCGCAATATTTTGCCACGGTGATCTTTGCACCGATTATGGGTTGGTTGACGCATTCGGTCGGTTGGTCACACGTTTTCTTCTTTATGGGGGGGCTGGGTATCATCCTGAGCTTTATCTGGCTCAAGGTGTTACACGATCCTAAAGATCACCCCAGTATCAATCAGGCCGAACTGGATTATATCGAAGCCGGTGGTGCCTTGGTTAACATGGATCAGAAACAGACAAAGCAGCCGAAAATAAAAGGCGAAAAGTGGTTTCAGATCAAGCAACTATTGCAGTCTCGCATGATGGTCGGTGTGTATATCGGCCAATATTGTATCAATGCCATGACCTATTTCTTTATCACCTGGTTCCCGGTGTATCTGGTACAGGCGCGTGGCATGTCGATCCTTAAGGCCGGTTTTGTCGCTTCGGTTCCGGCAATCTGTGGTTTTATCGGTGGGGTACTCGGTGGTGTGCTTTCCGACTACCTGATGCGCCGCACCCAATCGCTGACCTTCGCCCGCAAAACACCGATTGTGTTGGGGATGCTGTTGTCGATGTCGATGATCTTCTGTAACTACGTCACAACCGAGTGGATGGTGGTGGGCATCATGGCGGCCGCATTCTTCGGCAAGGGATTGGGCGCTCTAGGCTGGGCGGTGATGGCTGATACCGCGCCGAAAGAGATCAGCGGGTTGAGCGGTGGCCTGTTCAATATGTTCGGCAATATTTCCGGCATTGTCACGCCGATCGCCATCGGCTACATCATCGGCACCACCGGCTCGTTTAACGGTGCGCTGATCTATGTCGGTATTCATGCGTTTCTGGCGGTAGCCAGCTACCTGTTTATCGTAGGTGAGATTAAACGTATTGAATTGAAACCAATGACGAGGAATGGACAATGAATAATACCGCACCAAAAATTACTTCCATGCGCGTTGTTCCAGTGGCTGGGTACGACAGTATGCTGCTGAATCTCAGTGGTGCCCATGCACCGTTTTTCACCCGTAATATTGTGATTTTGCAGGATAACGCTGGTAACACCGGGTTAGGCGAAATTCCTGGGGGCGAGAAAATCCGTCAGACCTTGGAAGAGGCGCAAACGCTGGTGGTGGGCAGAACTCTCGGTGAATATAAAAACGTTATGAATACGGTGCGCAGCCGTTTTGCCGATCGCGATGCCAGCGGGCGTGGCCTACAGACTTTTGATTTGCGTACCACTATTCATGTTGTGACCGGTATTGAGGCCGCGATGCTGGATCTGCTGGGCCAGTTCCTGAATGTGCCGGTGGCCGCATTGCTGGGAGATGGGCAACAGCGCGATTCAGTGGAAATGCTCGGTTACCTGTTCTATATCGGCGATCGTAACAAAACCCCGTTGCCTTACCAGAGCCAGCCAGATGAGGCCTGTGATTGGTATCGCCTACGCCACGAAGAGGCTCTAACGCCACAAAGCGTTGTGCGCCTGGCGGAAGCGGCCTACGAGAAATACGGTTTCAACGATTTCAAACTGAAGGGCGGTGTGCTGGCGGGTTGTGAGGAGGCGGAAGCGGTCACCGCGCTGGCGCAACGTTTCCCTCAAGCGCGCATTACCCTCGATCCCAACGGAGCCTGGTCGCTGGATGAAGCGATCGCGCTCGGCAAACAGTTGCGTAACGTGCTGGCCTATGCCGAAGATCCTTGCGGTGCCGAGCAGGGCTTCTCTGGCCGGGAAGTGATGGCGGAGTTTCGCCGTGCCACTGGGCTGCTTACCGCCACCAACATGATTGCCACCGATTGGCGGCAGATGGGGCATACGTTGCAGTTGCAATCGGTGGATATCCCGTTGGCCGATCCCCATTTCTGGACTATGCAGGGCTCGGTACGGGTGGCGCAGATGTGCCATGAGTTTGGCCTTACCTGGGGCTCACATTCCAATAACCACTTCGATATTTCGCTGGCGATGTTCACCCATGTGGCGGCAGCGGCGCCGGGTAACATCACGGCGATCGATACTCACTGGATCTGGCAGGAAGGCAACCAGCGCCTGACGCGGGAACCGTTGCAGATCGTCGGGGGGCGCGTAGCGGTGCCGCAACGGCCAGGGTTGGGAATCGAATTGGATCATGATCGGTTGATGCAGGGTCATGAATTATATAAAAAACATGGGTTGGGGGCTCGTGATGATGCGCAGGGCATGCAATATCTGGTTCCCAACTGGGTCTTTGATAATAAACGCCCGTGTCTGGTGCGTTAATCCTGTTATTAGGTAGAGGAAATGCCATGAATAGCTGCCATAACCGTTTTCGTCAGTCGCTGCTTGCAGGGGAAACCTTGATCGGCTGCTGGTCGGCACTTGCCAACCCAATCTCCACTGAAGTGTTAGGGTTGGCCGGTTTCGACTGGTTGGTACTGGACGGTGAACATGCGCCGAATGATATTGGTACTTTTGTGCCACAGCTGATGGCGCTGAAAGGCAGCCACAGTGCTGCGGTGGTGCGCCCACCGTGCAATGAACCCATTATTATCAAACGTTTGCTGGATATTGGGTTTTACAACTTCTTGATCCCGTTTGTGGAAAGCGCTGAACAAGCACAGCAGGCGGTGGCTTCAACCCGCTATCCCCCGGCCGGTATTCGCGGCGTGTCGGTTGCACACCGCAGTAACGGCTACGGCACCGTACCGGAGTATTTCGCCCAGATTAACGATCAGATTACCGTTCTGGTGCAAATCGAAAGCCAATTAGGGGTGGATAATCTGGATGAGATCGCCACCGTGCCTGGCGTTGACGGCATCTTTGTTGGGCCTGGCGATCTTTCTGCGGCATTGGGATATCTCGGTCAACCTAATCACCCGGAAGTGCAGGCGGTGATCCGCCATATTTTTGAGCGCGCCAGCGCACACGGCAAAGCCAGCGGGATTCTGGCACCGGCTGAAGCGGATGCCCGCCGTTATCTGGAATGGGGGGCGAGGTTCGTGGCGGTCGGCAGCGATCTTGGCGTTTTCCGCACTGCCACGCAGGCATTGTGCGATCGTTTTAAACATAGTGGTAAATAAGGGGAATCAGGATGAAAATTGGTTTTATTGGCCTGGGCATTATGGGCAAGCCCATGAGCAAAAACTTGCTGAAAGCAGGTTATTCACTGGTAGTAATGGATCGAAATACCGATGTGGTGACCGAGTTGGTCGCATTAGGTGCCGAGGTGGCTGTGACCCCGAAGGCTGTTGCAGCACAAAGCGATATCGTGATTACCATGCTGCCGAATTCACCGCAAGTACGGGAAGTTGCGCTGGGGGAAAATGGCATTATTGAGGGTGCCAAAGCGGGCATGGTGTTGATTGATATGAGCTCCATCGCACCATTGGCGAGCCGCGAAATCAGCGCAGCGCTGGCAGCCAAACAGATTGCCATGCTGGATGCTCCTGTGAGCGGTGGCGAACCTAAAGCGATAGATGGCACGTTGTCGGTGATGGTGGGCGGTGACAAAGAAGTGTTTGAACGCTGCTTTGAAGTGATGAAAACCATGGCGGGATCGGTGGTACATACCGGTGATATTGGTGCCGGTAATGTGACCAAGCTGGCGAATCAGGTGATTGTGGCGCTGAATATTGCAGCAATGTCTGAAGCCCTGGTGCTGGCAACTAAAGCGGGGGTGAACCCGGATCTGGTATATCAGGCAATTCGCGGTGGGCTGGCGGGCAGCACGGTATTGGATGCTAAAGCACCGATGGTGATGGATCGCAATTTCAAACCAGGTTTCCGCATTGATTTGCACATTAAAGATCTGGCTAATGCGCTGGATACCTCCCATGGCGTGGGGGCCCAACTGCCGCTGACCGCAGCGGTGATGGAGATGATGCAGGCACTGCGTGCCGATGGCCTTGGGAATGCCGATCACAGTGCTTTGGCGTGTTATTACGAGAAACTGGCAAAGGCAGAAGTCACCCGATAGGGGGCACCGGATGTTGCGCCCGTCTAATCAGTGGGCCGGATGGTACGGCCTTTACTGGTTAGGGCGCTAGGGAGCTGACAGCTTATGAAAATAGTGATTGCGCCGGATTCATACAAAGAAAGCCTTTCTGCATTTGACGTCGCCTCGTGTATTGAGGCTGGGTTTCGAGAGGTTTTCCCACAGGCTAATTACCTGAAACTCCCTATGGCGGATGGGGGGGAAGGCACGGTGGAAGTGATGGTGGCAGCCACCGCTGGTCGCAAAATTGATGTAGAAGTCACCGGGCCGCTCGGTGAGAAAGTGATGGCATTTTTTGGTTTGTCTGGCGATGGGCAAAGTGCTTTTATCGAAATGGCGGCGGCTAGTGGGCTAGAACTGGTGCCGGGGCAACGGCGTAACCCGCTGAAAACCACCTCTTATGGTACTGGTGAACTGATTCGTTGTGCACTGGATCAAGGGGTTCGGCATTGCATTATCGGCATTGGTGGCAGTGCGACCAATGACGGTGGTGCTGGCATGGTGCAGGCTTTAGGCGCCCGGCTATTGGATAGCCAAGGTAAAGAGCTTGGTTTTGGCGGTGAAACGTTGGCTCAGTTAGCATGTATTGATATCAGTGGGTTAGATCCACGTATCCATCAGTGTAAATTTGAGATTGCCTGCGATGTTACCAATCCATTGACCGGTAAGGAGGGGGCTTCGGCAATTTTCGGCCCGCAGAAAGGGGCCACGCCGCAGATGGTTGAACAGCTGGATTTAGCTTTGCAGCATTATGCACAAATGATCAAATATTGGCTGGATATTGATGTTGATCGGGTCGCAGGGGCGGGGGCTGCCGGGGGAATGGGAGCCGCATTGCTGGCTTTCTGCCGGGCAGATTTGCGCCAGGGAATAGAGATTGTTATGGATGCATTGGGGCTGGACGAACTGGTGCGTGATGCGACATTGGTGATCACGGGTGAAGGCCGGATCGATAGCCAGAGCTTGAATGGTAAAGTCCCAATCGGTGTTGCCAGGGTGGCCAAGCGTTATCACAAACCGGTGATTGGTATTGCTGGCAGCCTGAGCCCTGACGTCAGCGTGGTGCATCAACATGGATTGGATGCTGTATTCAGTGTGCTACCCAGTATCTGTACATTGGAAGAAGCATTAGAAAATGCGGGCGAAAATGTGCGGATGGCATCGCGTAATATTGCCGCGACGATCAAATTGGCTCAGAGATAAGCGCCGATGCCCCTTTGCAAGAAGAAGGGGTATCGCTTTATTTCTGCACCAATCATGATACTTGTTGGATGTATATTATTACGCAGGAATGATAGGGGCAGGGGATAATGAAAATAGGTTTTTACCCCAAGGTGATTTTTTATACATTGTTAAAATTAAATGTATTTAAGTGTTTTTGATAGGGTAAAGTAAATAATAATTTCTTGGTATATTTCATGGAGTGTTTTTTTATTTTTGTTTAAATACAATGGGTTATATTTAAAAATATCATAAGAATATATTGATTGAGGGTGTGGTCAATTTTTTGACCACTCTGGTCACGCGTCGTGTTGTATCATATGTTGTCACTTTGTCTGAATTATACTCATTTCTTATAATTTCTCTGCTCTTTTGCTGAGTATTTTTCAGAGCGTTCGCTAAAATTGACTATATTAAAATTTTTATACTCTAAATAACTTGAGTTGCAGGAAAACCAATACACAGGCAACTTAGAGTATGATGGATATAGGTTATCGATATTACTCTTGCGAGTCTTCATATTCAAATCTTAATTTATTGATGAATTTCCTCGCTATTTGTGTTAGAGGAAATCGTTGAGAATAAATGAAACTATATTCTATATCGGGTAATGGTTCTTGTAGCGGAATAGAGTGTAGATCCTGGCTGAAATAAGGAACTTTGAGTATTTCTTTTGTACCCACGGTAAGATAGCTTTCATTTAATACCATCTGTAAGGCCATAATCATAGTATTGGATCGCACTACTGTTGCCAATGTATCCTGGTTTTCGGAGAAAAGCACCGAATTTAATTTATCATAGTAGCCAATTTTTGATGAGGGTAAGCACCAGCTGGCATATTGCAAATCACTCAATGAGGTAGAATTCGCCAGTGAATGTTTTTTGCTTGTCAAAATATGCGCTGATGTCTTAAAAAATGGCTCTATAGTAATATCACTAATCGTAATATCTGAAGAAACGGCATCAATAATAAAATCTAATTCGCCTTCACGTAAAGCAGGAAGCAGTTCGGATACTTGCCCTTCGGTGATATTGACTTTTACATTAGGATAGCGCCTGTGAAATCTCTGGATTGAGGATGACATAATAGTGAAAGGCAGAAGCGATGAGCATCCTAATGTTACAGCGCCTTGGGATGCGCCATTAATAATCTCGATTTCACTGATTGCCCGTTCCAACTCTTTCATGATAAGTTGCGCACGGCTTTCGAAAACACGCCCCATTTCGGTGAGGACAATGCCACGACTGCCTCGAATAAATAGTGGGCAGCCTAATGTTTTCTCGAGTTCTTTTATCGCTCTCGTGACACCTGGCTGAGTTTGTTTGAGTTCTACCGCTGCTGCACGAATGCTACCGCATTCGATTATTCTCAGAAATGTTTTCATCTGATGAATTTTTGGCAGGCGCGTCATGAGAAGTCCGTCCATTACAATCTCTTTCCGTATGTAAAATGGTAAGGTTAATAAAAAATGCTCTGGTGTTATTCATAAGTGAAAATTTGTTAAGCCATAAAGAATAACTAAGCCTATAGTGAATGTTTAAAAATCAGTAAAATTTCTCATTAATATTTACTCAAGAAATATTGATTGTTAATTTAACTGATTGATTTTTAAAATTAAATAAACAATGGATGCAATGTCCTTATACCCAGTTTGTTCATCGCTGAACGTTTATAATGACTGACGGTTTTATAATTTATCGCTAACTCTTTAGCGACCTGAGTGATGCTTTTACCACTTAATAATTTTTTTAATATTGTCAACTCTCGCATTGAGAGTACACAGGTCATTCTAGCGATTGATTTGTTTGATTTTTTATTAGAGTGGCTGGTGAATGACAACTCAGACTGTATTTTTTCAACAGATTCGTTCGCTTCCAAAATTATGCCAATATTACCCAGCCCTTTTAAATGACGCTTTATAGCCTTAATGCATTTATCTTCTGTAAGGATAATAATTTTGCTGTCCGGGTGATGAATAGGGATACGATAACTCAACATATAGATAAGCTCTGCGGCATTATAATACATACTGTTTATTGTCAAGATAATAATATCAAAGTCGAAAATAGTGATTAAGACATCCTCAGCTTTTTCTAGGCTGCTGACATTGATCACTGTGTCGTTATCTTCATCCGAATAAGGGGTGTCTAATAGCCCCATGATTCCAAGACGCATAAATTCACATGGGCATTGTAATAATATTTTCTTGCTTTCCATATTTATCATATTAAATATCCATTTTGATTAGAAAATATATCTTATCGAAAAGTTAGGAGTTGTCTGTATTTTCAACTCTCTATTTTTATTTTTGCCTCATCAAAAAATACGAGCCATACTATTTTTATTTTTTGTGAGGGTAGTTTAGCACCTGATATTTTATCACCCCATATTGTTATCGATGGAATTCGTGAAAATAAACCCCCTTATAATTCTAGGATAATTCTTGTAATATTTTTCATGTTTAATGAATAATTTATTAACTTTGTTAGTGTTTTTTAATAATTAATGAGGTGTTTAAGTTAATTTAGTATTATTTGTTAAACCCCATGTCGCTGATACTAATGAATATAATGGTTTTTATTTGTTTTTCTGGCCTTTGATAATAATTCTTTGAGAGTAATTCGATTACTCATTACATGAAAACGTTAATAAAACTATTGCAGCGTAATCTTATGATTTTGATAATCGATTGCCCTGGCATGAATCGTTAGTGGTAGTTCAGGAGTAGAAACGATGTTGGTAGAAATGCCTACGGCCACTTTCAGAGTACGCGGGCTATCAAAACTACCAAGTGCGGTTGTTGTCAACGGAGAGCCCTGAATGGCCGGTTTGCCTGCAAAACCAGCGGCTACGGCAGTAGTAGCATATGCCATTCCGGTGGGCACAACTGTAGCGACCACAACAAATAAAATAATCTTATTCATCACTCATTTCCTTTTTACAATTAAACGTCGTCCTTTTCATTAAGAAAATTCTTGCGAATATATTGATTTTTTTGCAAGCAACCTTTTATCAGGCTATTTGAGGTTTACTCAAAGTGTAAAAACATCTCTTTTTATGGAGAAGCGAATCATAATGGGGAAAGTTTCATCCCTCTTTTTTAGTGTGGCTGTACTATAGGATTAATCTCGGTAGATGGGAAGATGATATTTTGTTTGTCGCGATGCAAAAAAGGCATTAGTTGGTAAAATTTATTTTTAAACAAAATGATATACAAACAACCATAAATAAATTCAGATTAATGTACATAAAATCACTAAAATCGGTTAAAAAACGACATTTAAAAATGCGCATAAAGTCAGTATTGCTGGGAGGGAGATTTTTCCTGTGCATAAATTATTATTACGGATATTTCATCTGTTGCTAGAGATCTATAATAAGGAAGAGTTATGGTGCACCATGGGTCCAAAAAAACTTGTGATAAAGCTGCCGTTTCAAGCGGGCTAACGCTCGGGGAAATAGTGTGTTTTATTTTATATCTTATTGTATTTTATTTGTTTTTATCTGGTTGAATTATATTTAATTTCTATATTATAAAAATAATCTGAGTTGCAAGGAAATGTCAGGCTCGCGGGCCTTCAGGAGTATAGATAGCGCTGCGGCAGTGAGAGAAAGTGCAGCCAGCACACAGACGGTTTGGAGTATTACGGATATATTGGCGGAGATGATTAGGGCATATAAAAAGCTGGAAATATGATAAGAAAATTCTCATCATTTGATTGGTGGAATGATTTCATGAATGAGTCTGGTGAGTGACATAAGTCAGCAGTGCTTATCAGATTCGATACGCTTGAGGTCATTTTATCTGCCAAGTCTCCAGGCTGTTAACCCCTTTGGAGATGCTATCTCATTGAATTATCAGAATGAGCCATCTCCACAAGTTTTTTGCATAGACTGATTATCAGCAGCAATTATGTTAACTGGGCAAATTTGCCTGAGCCACTCAGTTTACTCGCTGAATAACCTGTTTGCCGCATTCTATGCGGATCTCGTTGATCAAATGCTTGGCTAAGGGAGTTAAAGAAGAATCTTGGCGATAAAGTAGGCTGTAATGGCCATCAGGGAGCTTTTCTTTCACCGGAATGGTGCAAAATAGTTTGTTTACAAAATCGATATCAAGCATTGCCAGTGGGCCAATAACCAAATAATCAGCCTCAAGCACTAATCGTTCGCCAACGGCTATCGAATCCCCCTTAAATATCGCATTTTCAGGCCCTTTTCCTTCGGGGAAAAGGAACAATTCAAGATCGTGGTAGTACCCAGCACCAGCAACGGGTAAATACCACTTGGCATTACGTAATTCTGCGAGAGAAGTGCTGTTAGCTAAAGGGTGCCCCTTTCTGGCAATAACACCAAACGGGCAGCTCAATAAAGGCTCTTCCACAAATTCCCCAAGAGAAATTTCTTCAGAGATGATACCGATAAAAAAATCCAATCTGCCGACACGTAGCGATGGTAGCAACTCCGATTGCTGCCCTTCATAAAGAGATATTTGTGCTTTAGGATACATTTTATGGATCCTTTGCATAACACTAGGAATAATGCTCAGTGTTTTGAGATGAGAGCAGCCAAATGAAACGGTTCCATGCTGTGATTGATTAACTTGTTTTATCTCATCTACCGCACGTTCAAGTTCATTTAGCACAAATTTCATACGTGTTTCGAAGAGCCGCCCCATATCAGTCAGAACCATGCCTCGGGTTCCCCTAACCATTAATGTTGCACCAAGCGTTGTTTCAAGCTCTTTAAGAGTGCGTGTTATACCAGGCTGTGTCTGATTTAAGGCTTTTGCTGCTGCTCGCACGCTACCATGCAAAATAATCGCTTCAAAAACCCTAAGATGACTGATTTTGGGGAGATTTGGCATAAGGCACCCTCTCTAGCTTTAGACGGAAAATTATAAAGTATCTGCTGCTCCCTCGCAAAAACCGGGGAGGATGTTTAGAAGTATAGTAGGAAGTCGTTTAATCTAAAGGTACATACGTGTGAGAAAGAGGTTTTAGTTTGCTCTGGTATCAGGCTCAGGCGCTGTAGTTCCCGTTTTTATTCTCTAAGAACTCATTGTTAATTAACTTCTATAACTTTAAATAATTTGAACCGCAGAGCGGTGGCAGGTTCCTGAAGAATCCCCAGAAGCATAGATAATTCTATAACTGGGGTATTCGTCATGTTAAAAAGGGAAAAATGCGGCCAGCGTTGCAGAGCAGTTTGCTGGTTTAATGTACAAACGTGTCCCCAAGTGCGGTAAAGGCCCCGCGAATCTCTTCTTCTGGTAAATCAATCCCGATAAACACCATGGTACTTTTACGCTTATCAGCGGGTAACCACTCGCGGTCCCAGTCAGCGTTATACAGACGCTGAACGCCCTGGAACAGTAATCGGCGTGGTTCGTCTTTTATCGATAAAATACCTTTATAACGTAACAAGTTGTCGGCAAATTTCAGCAGTAAATCTTCCATTACCTCAGATATCTGTATTAATTCCAGTGGCGGTATGTGATAGACCACAATTGACTGGATATTATTTTGTGGCTGTGGAATACGCCGAAATAGTGAGGGTGGTGTGGTTATGTTAAGGCGATCATTGAGTACAAACCCTTCAATATCGAATAAAAGGCTAAGATCAATATCACCGTGGGTGACGTTATAAATCGGTGCGCGAGCGTTCATTAGCTGTAAACGATGGAGCAAGGTGGCGTTATCCGGCGCAATGTCAGTTTTGGTTAGCAAAATACGATCGGCATAACCCACTTGCGCTTGGGAGATCGTGAACTGATTAAGTTGCTGCTCGGCATGTACGGCATCCACCAAGGTAATAATGCCATCCAGCAGGAAACGCTCACAGATGATAGCGTGGGAAAAAAACGTCTGGATGATCGGGCCGGGGTCGGCCATACCTGTGCATTCAATGATCAACCGATCAAACTCTAATTGGCCTTGATCAACGGCATCCAGTAAATCCAGCAGTGCATCCGCCAATTCGTTAGAGCGGCTGCAACAGATACAACCATTACTCAAAGTGGTGATACGGCTGGCGCGATCGCCAATCAGGGTGTTATCAATAGGGACTTCACCGAATTCATTTTCGATGACGGCGATTTTGTAACCGTGGTTTTCATTCAGGATGTGACGCAGCAGAGTCGTTTTGCCCGCGCCTAAAAAGCCAGTCAAAATAGTAACCGCAATGGGTTTCATGTCCTGTCCTTAATTCATGTTGATTAGCAACAGCGCATGCCACCTTTGCCGCTGCCACTGTAGCGAGCCTCCTGGCGTTCACGGAAAAACTCTTTATAGGTCATCACCGGTTTGCCCGGATGGTTGTCCTGCATATGTTGGACGTAGGTGTCGTAGTCAGGTACGCCGACTAACATACGTGCTGCTTGTCCTAAATATTTCCCAGCCTGACCAAGATTACCGAACATGTTGCTTCTCCAAAAATACCGTACTTTTACTTATGGAAGTGAACCAGTCAAAGAAGGAACTTCTCTTTTATGGTAAGAGGACGTCGGGTTGACTTTTAACCTTGGTTTTTTAGAACCATAGTACTGTTGACCATCAGGTATTCAGTTGCTTCCATTATGCAGGGTATCCAGTAAATCACCATCAATAGTGCGACGAAACTTTGATGTTCCCCCCAAGAATCGGCATGTCACACGTTTCCAAGAAGGTACATTGTGGTTTTTTACTGCTCTGGTGGGTTGAGACTATGGGAAATTACTCACTTTTACTTAGGGTAGATAAACCCACTGAGTGGTTTTGTCGTTACTTATTGCAGACTATGGCTACTTAATTTTAATTATATTCTTTTCTTTTCAAAATATAGGGCGCTACGATTTTAAGGAGAACAATAGTGTTATATGTCCTGAATAATTCGAGTTGTAGGGAAACGACTAAAAATATAACTTTAAGTATAATTAGAGTGGATGTTTTCCCCATGTATCGATATTTTCTTAGGAAGAAATACTCAGTTAGCCTTGTTATTTTACTGATAATCATGGTGCTCTTTGGTCGTTCACTGTTCCACCTGAAAAAGGATAGGCGATAGAATGCCCTCCTTGTGGGGAAGCCATGTTTGTCGATGGATAGAGCCGGTGATAGGTTGTTTTTCTATGGCTATTGTTCATCAGTAAAGGTTGTAATGAGCGGATATCAAGCTTCGCCAAAGCGGAACGTTTATGACAGCTTACCGTTTTTTCACTAATGTTGAGATCGTTGGCGACCTGGATTGCCGGTTGCCCGTTTAACAGCCGATGCAACACGGTCAATTCACGCTGAGTGAGCGCGGTGGTGGTAAGTTGCTCACGCTCGTATATCCCTACGTTAAAAAGAGAAGCGCTGAATAATTGGTGCTGCAACTGCTCTATAGGCAATGAAATATCTAGAAATGCCCAGATATTCTTGAAGCTACCAAGATAGCGTTGTAGCATTTTTATATATCTTTTTTCAGCGAGAAATAATATTTTACTGCTCGGAGATATTCTGGATATTTCTTC
The DNA here is from genome assembly GCF_000520015.2 of Chania multitudinisentens RB-25. Classification (GTDB taxonomy): domain Bacteria; phylum Pseudomonadota; class Gammaproteobacteria; order Enterobacterales; family Enterobacteriaceae; genus Chania; species Chania multitudinisentens. The sequence goes on along the minus strand of NZ_CP007044.2, from coordinate 5,375,996 downwards.
ACAAATCAGATTGAGTAATGATACTGGATTATAATCGTCGTGGCTGAGTCCCACGATGACAATATCACCAGGTAGCGGTTTATTGATATCCGATTCGCTATGTTTTAACGTATTATCAATGAAAGCATTCTTTTCAGATGCAAACACATTATTGATTAACGTTGCCAAGCCAATGCGCGTGAAATGACACGCACATTGTAGCACGATCTTTTTTTGATTCATGACTTAATCCTGAGCCTCTAAATAGGCTTAATACTGCTTCCCCATTATGCTTTTGGGGTGATGATAAAGTTCAGTGTCTCGGAGTGCATACCTTCACTGGTTGATGCATTCTTGAACAAGTTTATTTTAGGCGTCCAACACATCTCGCTGCGTTTATCAACGCTGCTGGCGGCTTGCGATAAATTGATATACTTGGCAGTTGCTGTCGGGAAATCAAAATCATTCCCTGTTACCCCATCGTTGCTGCTTAACTGTAGGTTATAAGGCAATTGACTACTGCCGTTCTGCATCATAAACAGATTGCGCCCTCCTTGCTGGCTAGCGCTGTTGGTAACGCTCAACGCATAGGCTTTATCTTTTACACCGGCGGTGGCGTAACTGACACAAAAATTATTACTGGCAATATTTTTAATCGTTGCCTGATAACCATTTCCCACCGCTGCGACATCAGGTAAATCTTCTACATCCACCGTATTCAGTTCCCAGACTGCTGAGTTCAGCTTAAACTCCGGTTCTGGGGGCTCAAGTTTATCAATAGGCTCAATTGTGTCAGGGGGATTGGTCTCTATGCTCGCTCCTGTATAACAAGAGCCTGTTTTATTTGGAAATGCCCATGAAAGCAGGTCAACCATCCCCGATGTGTGGTATTCACGGTGGCGAATAAATAACCCTGGATAAGCCCCGTTATTGGCAGTAGAAATATTAACAGTTACCCATCCACTGCCGTAAATTATATTAGGGGTGGTTGTACTGGTACTCAGGATATCAAGGCGATCATTCCAAACCTTCACTTTCATTGATGATGGATTTGTTAGTGTTATTCCTGCTTGAGTCCAACCAGGAAGAACTGGAGGGCCAGAAGAATAACTTGGCAAACCTTTACTGTTCGCTCTGAGACCATAAACATAAACCCGATTATCTGTTGTTTCAACCGCACTGCCAGGAGATGCATATATATTAAGGTAGAACTTGGCCTGCCAAAGCTTGGGGCCGATGTTGTTGACCTCACAATTTCGAATCATCGGTGTGTACTGTGTGGCAGCAAGCACTGAGGGTGCCAGTGGTAACAACATAGCTCCCATCAGTAAATGAGATAATCTTGCAGTGATCTTCATATTAACTATTCCGTTAGCACATCGCGGCAAATAATAATGTGGCGCAGCGATGAAACATTATTCTGTGTTCCGGGCTGGCATGACCACCCCGATTTCCTGATATAACTGATTGAGGCACCTACACCTTCACTTCGAACAGCAATACCAGTTTTCCTTGGTAATTACCGGAAACCTCCCCCAGCACACCCAACGGCTGGCGTGTTTTCACCGATAGCAAATAGCTGCCCGTTGAAGTGTCACCTACCTGCAAGGTATTGCTGAAGTCCACTGGTGTCGCACTTAAGGGCTTCAAGGTGCTGGTGTTGCTGCCAAAGGAAACCTCTTCCGTGGTGAATGTCAGAGCTGGTTTGGTGGCATGAGTCAGTAACAGCGGCTGAGTGAGGGACACCATAAAATCACGTTCATTACGTATTTTCACCTCAACCGGCACCTGTACTTGATAGCGTGTTACGTCACTGCCTGCGCTGTTGCTTAAAGTCAAAATGTCATACCAACCGCCACCGGGTTTCTCCACCGTGATTTTTGGCAGGTTGGTCAGGGTCACTGTAATTGGCACCCCACCCAGCGCTGTCTCTGCCGCCTGTACTGCACTTCCCGACAGCAGCAAGAGTGCTGCCATCACCTGTTGCCATACCTTCATGGTCCTGTTCCCTTGGTTATCTGCTTTCATCTGACGCATTGCAGGCGGAATGGCTTGCCTTCCACCTGACCAGCCAGGTGCTGTGCCGCTATCTGTCTTGGCGTGCCCGGATAGACATTAAAATCCTCCACGCTCTGGTTATTCTGTTGCAGGCCGCTAAACCCAACCCGCACCGTGCCCGTAGCCTCCAGTTGCAGGCCACCCGCCGTACAGCGATGCTGCCAGGTGGCGGTCTGAGCTGCCGGTAACTGGCGTATTAACCCCTTGAACCCCAGATTGAGCAGCATCACGTTATCCTGCGTACCCTGAATACGGGCGTTCTGTTGCGGTATCACTGCCAGCCGGTAGACCTTTTCCTGTTCAGGGATTTTCAGCGCTTTTAATTGCACCGGCTTTTGTTGCCGTGGCCCTAACGAGAGTTTGAATGGCGTTGCATACAGATAGGGGTCTTTCACTATCCCCAACGGTATCAGTTGTTCCTCTTCCGGCGGTACGCCAGGATTAGCAACCTGATACAGCGTAATTTCGACAAACTCCGGCGTATCCCCGGTATTGCTCACTTGCACAGTAGTGTGCTCACTGTCCATGGCCATGATTTTCGGGCTGATATCAATCAACGCCTGTGCCGCCCCCCAGGGGAGGGTGCACAGCAACAGCCCCGCAACCTTATGGGCAGCGCACGTCAAACGGCTGGCCATCGGCACTTCCTTTCAATTGGGTTACCGGGAACACACGCGGCGTGTCAGGGAACACTTTCAGTTCGGCAGGCACACTGCCCGCCGGAACGGCCTGCAACGCAGTGAACAGAGAATGTACCGTTCCGGTGGCGGTCAGTTGCAATCCATTTGCGCTGCACTGGTGAGTCCAACCGTGTGTCTGTGCACCAGTTGGTGGTAGGTGGTGTACCAGTACGCCATAGGCGACGCCGAAGGTCAGTGGAGCACTGATTTTGTCTTTGCTCTCTTCGCCCACCACCTTGATGCTGGAAACCGGCACAACATACAGCCGGTACAGCGTTTCTCTCGCCGGAACTTTCAACGCTACCAGGTTGATATCACGCTTCTGGCCTGGCCCCAGCGTCAGTTTGGCTGGGTTGACCATCATCTCAGGCTGGGCGATTTCCCCAAGGGAGGTCTTACGCTCTGGGTCTTCACCAGGATTTTCCAGGCGCATCAGGTCAATTTTCAGATACAGGGGTTTGTCACCCAGGTTACTGACCTGCACGGTGCGGGTCTGCTGGCCTTCCACGGTGCTGCGCGCTGGCATCACCATCAACTGGCCATCGGCCTGTACCAGGTTGCTCAGTAACATTGCACCTGTTGCCAGGATAAAATGCGTTGCTTTGGTTATCTTTCTCATCATTTTCTTCTATCCAATTACCGGGTTATGAGGTGGCAATACCTTGGGTATCTGCTGTTTTCAGCCTGCTACACAGGTGTAGTAATTCCCTTTTGGCTGTGTCAGATCACAGATGTAGCGCCCCTGTTTGCCGTTGAGTGTCACCTCTTTCAATATAGTTGAGGATGTTACCGAGAACAGGCCGTTCGGGTGGACCGTATCACCTGTCTCTTTCAAGACTCCGCTGAGTGGTGTTCCGCGGTTGTCCACCAGGAAACCGTTGTACAGCAGGTTCATCTCCACCTCAGCCCGCACCGGATATACCTGCCCTGGGTGGGCGCGCACCACGTTGGCCGGCAGGCGGATATTCATGTCCACCCCCGCATCCACCGTTTGTGCACGGGCAAAGGTTACGTCCTGATAGCTCGCCAGCGGCACCGCATAGGTGCTGCCACCTGCTACCGGATGGCCGTCCACCCTGAAGCCGTATTTCGCCTTGCCCAGCTCCGGCGTGGTCACCAGCATTGCCGCCCCGCTCGGGCTGGTGCGCCCCAGCGCAATGCCGTCACGGCTGGCGGCCAACATGCCGTTGTAGTTGAAGCTGCCGCTGGTGATATGGTCATCGACCCCGACCCGCACCGAAGCATCTCCACGGGTGCCGCTGCGCCGGGCGTTCAGGCCCACCGCATTGCTGCGGCCGATTTCGCTGAAGTCCACGCCGGCATAGGTGGTGCCGGTGCTGTCTTCAAACTCGCGGGTGTAGCTGCCGCCGGTATGCAGCTTGCCGTTGTTGTAGGCGGCGTTCAGCGTGCCGGTATTACGGTCAAGCATGATGGTGGTGTTCAGGTACAACCCGTAATTGTTGCTGCTGTCGTTATACCCGCCTTTCTGTAACCCGGTAGAAATCACCGCCCACACCCCGTTACCGCGCCAGTTCCAGGTACTCTGCAACTGGTGACGCTCGCTGCGGGCATAGCGGCTGTAGTTATAGCCCAGCCGGGTTGGCCCGAACTGGCGGCTGTAGCCAAACGCGGTGCTGTTGTTGGCCGGATAGAACTCGGACACTGCCGTGTTCTGGTACTGCGAGGCGGTCAGGTAACCCAGTTGCTGGTTACCGGCGCTCAGGCTGGCATAGCCGCCGGTCGTCTTCTCACCGGCCATCACGCCCAGCGTTGGGGTGATGTCCACATCTGCCACCTGCATGGGGCGGGTGATATTGTGTTCCATCGCCCAGGCGCTGCCGGCGCCCTTGAGCAGGGCGCTGCTGGCGGCAAACCAGTTTGTCTGGAAACTGGCCCCGGCGCTAAGTACGTTCTTCTCGGTATCCAGTTCTTTACCCAGGGTAAGATACCAGCCACTGCCACCGCCGTAGTTGAGGTTGGCAATTTGCTGGTTCTCAGTGCTGACCACTTGCCCACTGCGGTTGACCAAGCGAATTTCCACGCTGTAGAACCCACCGGGGAGCTGGCTGTAATCAATCTCGTTACGGCCAATCACCGCCGGGAGGCGGCGGATAAGGCGGCCATCGCGGTAGAATTCATAGTCACCGTCGGCGGTGGCGAACAGCACCATTCTGCCGGCGGACTGGCTGTCGCGCTTCAGATTGTCCTGGCTGCCCAGCGTGACGAACTGGTCAAAGCTGGGGTTGAGCGAGGTGCTGACGCTGCCGGCAGCAAGGTCGCGGCTGTCCTGGCGGCCACTGCGCAGGTAGGTGGTGGCAAAGTTCTTTTGCAGATACCAGGTACTGACCCCCTGGTCGGTAGTGCGGGTGTCGAAGTTCTTGCTGTCGTTATAGAACCAGTTGAGATAGGCGTAGCTTTGCGCCGGTAGCCCCAAGTAGCCCTGCCCGTAGGCAGAAACGGCTTGATATTCGTTGGAGGCGGTGCGCACGTCCAGGGACTGGTTGTGGATGAAGCCCATCATGGTTTCAGGCTGCACGTAACGTTTTTTGCCGTCGGTGATGGTGAGCGACTGCTTGACCTTGTCCAGCGAGACGGTCTGGCCATTGACGGTGTAATCACAGCCATTGGGGCAGACGGCATAAGGGATCTGGGTTAGCACCTTGTTGAGCAGGTCAATCTGCTCGGGCGAGACACCGTTCTGGCGGAACAGGGCTTCATCAAAGGTCAGGCTATTTTTCTGGGCAGACCAACTGATGGGGCCAGGCAGGGGCTTGCTGTCAAGGGTGGCCAGAAACTGCATGGAATGGTCCTGCTCGGTCTCGGAGAAACCGGCGGGAACCTGATATTCTATCCGGGCTCCCTCAGCAAATGTGGCTGCTGACGGAGTCAGTAACAATAAACCTGTTGCCCATCCTGGGATAACTCTGCCCATCTATTTATATTCCGTATAGAAAGTAAAGTAATTCAGCAAATAACTTATTAACTATTAATACACAGTGTTCTTAATAGTTAATGAGTCATTTAATTACGAGTGATATCATTATGTTGGGGTGGGTTAAGCGCCATTGCTGTTAATTAAATAATGCGTTTCATTAATAAATTTGATATTTAGGGTTATCCGAAAATAACCCTATTAATTATCACATGAAAACGTTAATAAAACGTATTACTGCGTAATCTTATGGCTTTGGTTCAAACAGCATAACCAGATTACCCTGGTAGGAGCCGTTAGTTGTTGCACCAGCGTTGGTTGGAGCTTTAGCATTGATTTTCAGAGTGTAGGTGTTGTCAAAACCACCTGGTGCGATTGAAGTCTGAGTGATTTTCAGCGCAGTACCTTGAACAATCGGCTTACCTGCAAAGCTAACACCAACATCAGCCAATTGAGCGCCATCGTTACGAGCGATAATTGGATTTTGCACCAGAGACACGTTCACTTCGTTCTGAGTGGTGTAAACACGCACAGGCAGATCGTTAGAAGCGAATTCGGTCTGAGTGTAATCCTTAGGGAACAATTCTTCTTTGTCATACCAGGTGCTGCCGTCTGGCTTGGAAACGAAGATGGCATCGTTGATATTAGCAACGATAGTGATTTCTTTTTGCACACCAGTAGCTGCATGAGCCATTCCGGTGGACATAACAGCAGCGGCGACAACAGACAGAAGAATCTTTTTCATTGTTACTTTCCTTTTTACAAATTAAACGACGTCCTTATCATTAAGGAACATCTTTCAGCATGAGTTAAATAACTATTGTAATAAGAGTTATTTTCCCTTGGTTTTTAAAAAAACCACCAATTTAGTGTGCCTTTTATCATGAAGAGTGTGAACGAGTAAGCGATATTACGTTCAGGACACTTTTCGTTGACGGGCTGAACTATAAGAGTTATCTCGGATATTGAGGAGATGATATTTTGTTTTGTGCTATGCCTATATTTTATTTTTTTCAAAAAAGCTATTTAAAACAGCGTAATAAAATTTAATTAACATTATTTAAATAATAAAAATAACCATAATTAAGTATGGAGAATAACATTTTTTGCTCTACCAAATGGTTTTCTTATAATATGTGACAATCGTTTTAAATACCTCTCCACAATATTATAAAAAACTCAATATAACAGATGATGCATAAAAAAAATGACATCTGTTATTGTTCTGTCAAATTTGAAAGACTCGATGATTACCTCTAATTGTGTAGTATATCAATCAAAATTGACGCTATTCTTCCTCGGTATTACTCACATTGGGGGGGATCATGCCATATAAATAATTATTTTGGGGATGACTTTTTAGATAATCGGGTTAAAGCAACCAGTATGCGGGCGAACCTGTACCTTTCATGATAGGGGTATCCACGTACTTTGGGGTATCTAATAACCCCATACCGATGGGTATGGGGCTGAAATAATCAGAAATGCCAGGTAAAGCCCGTATTGATACGATTATCCTGATGATTTTGCGACAGCAGCCCACCGTAACCCAACGATAGCGTAGCGTTCTGGTTGAGCGCCAATTCTGTGCTGACTTTCAGCACGGCCCCATCGCGTGATACCGGCACGCTTTGGGTTACAAACGAGGTATTACTGCCGTTGAACCTCAATCCGGTATCTCGATCCCTTTCACCATATTGGTGTTGCCAGCCGATTTCACCACGCAGCGTGAGCGTTGCCGACTGGTTCATCTGCCATTGGCTATTGGCACGCAGACCGAGAGTGGAGGCCAGAGCTTCAGTGTGTTGTTTATCCGCGTGTAGTGCCGCTGCTCCGCCGTTCTCATCAATATCGTTGTTTTGGAAATTGATGTAGGCCAGGTTGGCGAAGGGTTCAAGGTGCCATGCTTCTGCCTTTAGGTTGTAGCCAGTCTCAGCAAAAAATTGTTGAGTTCGGGCGCTGTATTTGGCTGAAGCATTGTCAGATTGCATAGCGTAATTAATGGTGCGTGAGGTGCCGATGCGATGCCAGGTGTAGGTACTCCCGGCACGCAATGTCAGTTCACCAAACTGTTTGCTGCCATATGCCCCCAGGTGGTAGTTGTCACTGTTGGCGTTGGAACCATAACCACCGTCTAACGATGTGCGGGTGTAACCTGTAGCAATTCCAAGCTGTCCATTTTCGATAAAGCTGGAATCCAGCCCCAGCAAGACGCCATAGGTCGACGCCTGATAACCCGCGGCGTTTGCATCACCAGAGGCGTGGTTCCATGCTCCTAACAGTTGCACCCAGGCTCCCGCTTCACTGGCTTTGATGTCTGGAGAACTGGCTAACCCCTCGGCCTGACGCAGCCGCCCGTTCAGCGCTTCACGCAGGTAGCGGCTATCGTTCATTTGGGTTGATGCAATGTCAGCATGAATCTGCCCCGACAGTTGACGGAATACCTGTCGAGCTTCTTCAGGCGTATTGAGCGTTAAGAGGCTCTCATACACCGGGTTGCCTGCGGCCAGTGTTTCAGCGGCTACTGCAATCTTGTGCTGGTTCTGGGTCTGTGCTACGTCAGAGAACGCCGTGGTGTTGCGCCCTACGTTCAGTGTGATCTGATTGGCTTGATAACTCAGCGTGCTGCCAAGAAACAGATAATCAGGCTGCACGTTGTCAAATTGCCCACTGATGCCTTGCTGTGCCGTAAGGATAGTATATTGCTGGCCCAGCAGGCTGCGTACTTCACTCTGGTTCAGCAGATTACCTCGATTTTCCAGCGCGACCTCGACCGTGCCGCCGTTCAGCACGGCAGCCCCAGCACTCTGGAGCCGATCGCTGCGCCCATCTGTGGCTACTTCTACGGCGTAATGCGCTCCTGGTGCAAAAGTAACGTTATTCTGCACCAGCAGAGTGCCAATGGAGTTGCCGGGAGCGATAACCGCCCCAGAAAGTGCGGCCAACGCGCCAACCGTGCCGGAACCGCCGAGCCATGCCCCATCATTGACTGTGACGGTTGAGTTGCCGTGATAACCGTTGATGATCAAAGCACCGCCAGCAATTTCTGTTGTTCCTGAAAAGCTGTTGTTGCCAGTGAGTTCGAGGATACCAGAGCCGTTTTTCACCAAACTACCGTGGCCAGCGATGTCATTATTCCAGGCATCATAGGCGTTGAACCCACCTTGGCTGGCGTCCATGGTGATTGCGACATTGCTGTTGAATGCGCCATAGCCATCGGCAGCAGCATAGAGGTTGAGGCGTGCCCAGCCTGAGCCGTTATCAAGCGCATGCCCGGATTCGATTTCCGTGGTGGCGAGCACATCGCGCCGCTGTTCGGCGCTCAGGTATGGGAACCGGCTGGCAATCAGGATCTCGGCGCCTTCCGGCACCACAGGGGCGAGATCTGTTGGGCCGACGGGGGTCAAACCATACGTTAAACGATAGGTATAATCAGCCTTGTTGCGCGCGGCTTCCTGTAAGCGTTGCGCCTGGTCGGCGGCTGAGCAGGCAGCTAGCGAGGTGCCACAGCCTTGTTCCAGCAGGGTACGCAGGTCCGTTTGTGCGGCGAGTGTTAACGCCTGAAAATCGTTGGTGGTAGTGATTGGCGAACCCAAGATTCCTGCGATGTTTTTCCCCAGATAATCCGGGTTGTTGTTGAGGATTTGCGCCATGGCGTAGGTGGTCATGATACGGGCACCGATAATATCCAGTGCATAGTGGGCACCCAATGTGACACGGCTGTTGCCGTATTCTGATCCGCGCAGCAGAAACTCTTGAAAACGCTCTGGCACCATCTCCGCAAACAGATAGGTGCTGGCGAAGCCGAAAGCCGTGTGGCCGCTGGGAAAAGACGCATTCCCTTTGAGCGTTGGCAGGATTGATATTGCGCTGTCGGTTTGGGTTCCAAAGAAATCTGGGGCGATAAAGCTCTCAATACGGCCTGGTGTGACCTGCACCGGGCGTGAATTCCCCACCGTATTGCGGTTTTCTTCGGAAGGACTATAGGCCAGATCGTAAACGTTATAAATCCCCCTTTCTGGCAGGCTGATCCCGCTGGCAGGCATGGCCGGGTTACCGTTTGCACTGCCGTTGGCAAAATAGTTTTTGGCAAAACTCGAATCCATCTGGATCAGCGCATTAACCTGCGAGAAAAGTGCGGCAAAGTTTGAGGAAAACGTGGTTGCTGTATAGGTTGCCGTATTAATGCTGTTGTTGGCGGAGAAGATTTCGCTCATCTTCGGCCCCAGCGCATTGGCCACCAGCAAGCCATTATTCATTGAGCCGATCAGGGCGGCGATAGTATTGTCTGAGATCGCCCTGGCGCGCTGGGCAGCGGAAGAATGATTGTTGATCGCGATTGACGTGGTGAGATTATCGGCAAGAACTTGGCGGCCTTCTACATTGTTGTTTAGCTGGCTGAAACCAGAGAGCAGCTCTGTTGCCTTGATGGTGCGGGTATCAACGGAATAAGCAGGTGCGACAGAAAAAACAGCCGTAACCGCTATGGCGGAAATTGTTATATTTTTCAGCATTATTAATCATCCCTAATAAACCTATGAATTTTCACGGCAATTTATTAACAGCTTTTGATGGCATTTTTATGAATGCGCTCTGCCTGGATGATGAATAACTGGAGTACAGATTAATGGATTGGTGGTGTATCTCCTTGGTGAATAGAAAGGGGCGCCATAGCGCCCCAAGATGTTAGTTACTTCAACGCAATACGAATGACATCATCTGGCTCGGTAGCTTCTTTCTCGCGGCTGGCTGCCTGCTTGATGCTTACATACAGCGTCTGGCCATCCGGTGACAACGCCAGGCTGTTTGGGTGCACCGGCGTCTTGAAGGTGGTCAGCAGCTTGTAATTTTTGGCATCGATCACGCTCACCGTACCCGCTTTACGGTGGGTAACATACACTTCATCACGCGCCGGATTAAACAGGACGGCCAACGATTCCGGTACGTCGATCTGCTGCAACACATTGCCATTACGGGTATCGACCACCAAGACCTGCGGCTGTTTGGAATCGGTGATAAAGGCGCGGTGCGTGGCCGGGTCCAGGCTGATATTCAGGAAGAAATGCTCTTTTGACGCGTCGAGTTTTTTACGTGAGGCAATCTGGTGGGTTTTGGTATCGATAGTGACCAGTTCACCATCGGCATTGGTGACGTACAGGCGGCTGGCTGCGGCATCCAGCGCCAGGCCAGTTCCCAATTTCCCGGTATCGGTGATGGTGGTGCGCAGGGTCAGATCTTTACCATCCACCACCCACACTACGCTGGAATCACCCAAGCCAGTGATATAAAGGGTATCGGTTGTGGCGTCGGCCACCAGTTCACGCGGAGCCAACGGTTTCACCGTATCAGAACGTTTGCGCGCATCCAGCACCAGGCGGCCTTTCACGTCGCCGGTTTTGCCATCAATCGCGGTTACCGAATTATTGACGGTATTACCAAAGTAGAGGGTATTGGTTTGAGGGTTGATGGCTGCGCCAAACGGCTTGATATCGTTATGAATGACCTGCGTGACGTCCAGAGTTTGCGGGTCAAGGCGATAGACGATCCCACCTTTATCCAGCTTACGGCTCTGCGAGGTGGCCAGATACAGCGCGTTTTCGCTTGGGCTGTACACCATCTCGTAAGCCCCTTTACCAATGGGTTTGCGCAGGACTTCTGGCTCAGTCTGCGCCTGCGGCGCGGTGGAAAACATCAGGGTGGAGAGCAGCAGCAAAGGGGAAAGTACCCGCCCGCTAAACCGGCGATGGGTTGTCAGTGTTGTGTTCATACAAGCTCCATTTCACAAAATACAGGTCACCACAGGGCAACAGGCTCCTGTGGCCAAATCAGGCTCAACATTGAATCAAAAGCGAGAAAGTGAGCGGTCATCGCGTGGCATGCCGATCTTTTTGTTTGGGAATGATAATCATTATTTTTCAAGAAAGGGAGTATTTTCAGCTTGCAGGCGGCAAAAGGGATGGTTGAGGCTAATATTCACCGGCTTTGATCGTATCGGCCAACGCTTGTGCCGCCGTTGAAAGGCGATGCTGTGTCAATCTGATCAACCCCACCCGTCTTTCAATTACGGGGCCAACCAAAGGCACGCAATAGGCTCCCAATTCCCGCATTTGCTTCACACACAGTGCCGGAACCGCACTGGCGCCTAGCCCGTTTGCTACCATCCGGCCTACCGTCACCAACTGATGGCTTTCAAATGCCACTTCCAGTTTTTTTCCACTGCGCAGCAGCTCTTGTTCCAATAACAACCGCACTGCGGAAGGGCGTTGCAAAGTAATGAAATCCAGCGTCAGCAATTCTCGCCAGGTGACCTGAGCTTTACTGGTAAACGGTGAGTTTTTGGACACGACGGCGACAAAACGATCGGTACACAGCGGAGTGAAATGCAGGGTATCGCTGGGCTCAGGTTCAAAGGCAATCCCGATTTCTACACGCCCTTCACGGATCATTTCGAACACCTGTTCATTAATCACGTCATGTACAGCGACGTTGATACCTGCATAGCGATCGCGAAAGGTCTTCAGGAGTGGCGGGAGTTGGTTAGCAGCAAAAGAGGGCATGGCCGCAATGGCAACTTTCCCCAGTTGCAGGGTAAAACGCTGGCGCAGTGCTTCTTCCACATTATCCCAATCGGCCAGCAGTTGCCGGGCCAGGGGGAATAGAGTGGCTCCTTCCGGCGTTAACGCCACGCGGCGGGTGGTGCGCAGCAATAATTGTCCTCCAAGCGTGTCTTCCAGCCCGCGAATGGCCAGGCTTAATGCGGGTTGCGAAATATTCAGTTGTTCGCTTGCCTGCGCAAAGCTAAGAGTGTGAGCTACCGCTAAAAATGCACGTAACTGCTTAACGCTCATTTTCATTTTTGAGTCTATTAACCATTTGTTAAATAATGATTAACGTTATATTAATAAAAATTTCAAATCAATAGAGCATAAAAACAAAATTAACAAATCATTTTTGTGCCTTGATGATGCCCTCAGGTTGGTGAAGGCATATCGCTTTCGCCACTTAATCATCAGAGGCAAGCGTATGGCAGGGCTCGATAAACGTGTCAGTAGCTATCAGGAAGCGCTGGAAGGCCTGACGGATAATATGACGGTATTGGCTGGTGGCTTTGGCCTGTGCGGTATTCCAGAAAACCTGATCAACGAAGTTCGCCGCCGTGGGGTGCAAGGCTTGACGGTGGTTTCAAATAATTGCGGCGTTGACGGTTTTGGCCTTGGCCTGCTGCTGGAGAACCGGCAAATCCGCAAAATCATTGCTTCTTACGTGGGTGAAAACGCCCTGTTCGAACAACAGGCGATCAGCGGTGAACTGGAAGTTGAGCTGACCCCACAAGGTTCGCTGGCAGAGAAGATCCGCGCCGGTGGTGCTGGTATTCCGGCATTTTTTACCGCAACGGGTTATGGCACACAGGTTGCCGCAGGCAAAGAAGTTCGCGAGTTTAATGGCCGCCATTACATTCTGGAACCGGCTATCACCGGCGATTTCGCCATCATCAAAGGCTGGAAGGCCGATCACTACGGCAATGTGGTTTATCGGCATACCGCACAGAATTTTAATCCACTGATGGCGACTGCTGGGCGGATCACCGTGGTGGAAGTCGAAGAGATCGTCGCGCCCGGCGAATTGGACCCCGCAGCGATCCACACCCCCGGTATTTATGTTGATCGCCTGATTCAGGGCACTTTTGAAAAGCGCATAGAACAGCGCACCCTTCGCTTCTGAGGAGAACTCAATGCTTACCCGTGAACAGATGGCGCAACGCGTAGCGCAGGAATTGCGTGATGGTGACTACGTGAACCTGGGGATCGGCATCCCAACGCTGGTAGCCAACTATGTCCCGCAGGGGATGGATGTGATGTTGCAGTCTGAAAATGGCCTGTTAGGGATGGGGGAGTTTCCCACCGCAGCCCAACTGGATGCTGACATGATCAATGCGGGCAAACAAACCGTCACTGCGCGCAGGGGGGCAGCCATTTTCGATTCAGCGCAATCGTTCGCCATGATCCGTGGCGGGCATGTGGATCTCACCGTATTAGGGGCGTTCGAAGTGGATGTGGCGGGCAATATCGCCTCATGGATGATCCCCGGCAAACTGGTGAAAGGCATGGGTGGGGCGATGGATCTGGTAGCAGGGGCGGAAAACATCATCGTAATGATGACGCATGCGGCAAAAAATGGTGAATCCAAGCTGTTGCCGCGTTGCACGTTGCCGCTCACCGGTGCCCATTGCATCCGTAAGGTATTGACCGATTTAGCTTATCTGGAGATTGAGCAGGGGGCGTTTGTCCTGCGTGAACGGGCGCCAGGAGTCAGTGTGGAAGAAATCATGGCTAAAACGGCGGGTACCCTGGTGGTGCCGAAGCAGGTTCCTGAAATGCGTTTTTGCTAATGGAGGTTAACGTGCAAGACGTAGTGATTGTAGCCGCTACCCGCACTCCGATCGGCAGTTTTCTCGGGGCATTGGGCCCGCTCTCTGCGATGGATTTAGGGGCGATAGTGGTGAAAACCTTGCTGGTAAACAGCGGCGTGGCGGCAGCAAACGTTGACGAAGTGATTCTGGGGCAAGTGCTTACTGCGGGCTGTGGCCAGAATCCGGCTCGGCAGGCCGCGGTAAATGCGGGTCTGCCCTACGGCGTGGCGGCTTTTACGCTCAATAAGGTATGTGGTTCAGGGCTGAAAGCGGTACATCTGGCAGCACAGGCCATCCGCTGTGGCGATGCGCAAATCGTGATTGCCGGTGGGCAGGAGAGCATGAGCCAGGCTCGTTACCTGCTGGAAGGTGCTCGCACCGGGCTGCGGCTGGGTGATGGTCAGATGATCGATAGCCTGATCCGCGATGGACTGTGGGATGCCTTCAACGATTACCACATGGGGATCACTGCTGAAAATCTGGCGGAACACTATGCCATCGGCCGCGTAGAGCAGGATCGCTTTGCTCTACAGTCGCAGCAAAAAGCGCAGGCAGCGCAGGAAACCGGGCGCTTTACGCAGGAAATCACACCGGTGTTGGTGCCCCGAGCTAAAGGAGAGGCGTTACGGGTGGAGAGTGATGAACAGCCACGTGCAGGAACCACCGAGGAGAGCCTGGCACGTCTGCGCCCAGCGTTTCGCTCGGAAGGCAGCGTCACCGCAGGTAATGCGTCATCGCTCAATGACGGGGCGGCGGCAGTGCTGCTGATGAGTGCGCAAAAGGCGGAGGAACTGCGCTTGCCGGTGCTGGCGCGTATCGTTTCTTACGCGGCATCGGGGGTTGACCCGGCGATGATGGGAATCGGCCCGGTAGAAGCGGCACAGCGCACGCTGGCAAAAGCGGGGTGGACATTGGATGAGGTTGATCTGATCGAAGCCAATGAGGCTTTTGCCGTACAGGCGTTAGCAGTGGGTAACGCATTGGGTTGGCAACAGGACAGAGTCAACGTCAATGGCGGGGCCATTGCTCTTGGTCACCCGATTGGCGCTTCCGGCTGCCGCATTCTGGTCACCTTGCTGCATGAGATGCAGCGTCGCGAGGTGAAAAAAGGGCTGGCGATGCTGTGCATCGGCGGCGGGCAAGGTGTGGCGTTGGCTGTCGAACGCCCCTGAACAAGATGGCCCACAGGGAGCCATCACATAACGAGCCTGGGTTGTACTCGAAAATAATAATTATATTAAGGAGTCATCGATGAGCGTTTTAATTGCCCTGGCAGCACTGGGTGTGCTGATGCTGGCTGCCTATCGCGGCTACAGCGTGATCCTGTTTGCCCCAATCGCCGCGCTGGGGGCCGTATTGCTGACCGATCCCAGTGCGG
Organism: Chania multitudinisentens RB-25; assembly: GCF_000520015.2. Lineage (GTDB taxonomy): Bacteria > Pseudomonadota > Gammaproteobacteria > Enterobacterales > Enterobacteriaceae > Chania > Chania multitudinisentens. The sequence goes on along the minus strand of NZ_CP007044.2, from coordinate 5,360,559 downwards.
TAGCCCCTGTTTTTACCGGGTTGTTTATGGAGCGAATGGTTGGCTTCGTCAAACTCTACTTTCCAGTGTTTCTGCTGGGGGCGGTTTTCGGCAAGCTGATTGAGCTTTCTGGTTTTTCCCGTTCGATTGTCGCTGCGGCGATCAACATCCTCGGCCGTCGTCATGCGATCCCGGTGATTGTTTTGGTGTGCGCCTTGTTGACCTATGGCGGTGTGTCTCTGTTTGTGGTGGCCTTCGCGGTGTATCCGTTTGCTGCTGAGCTGTTTCGTCAAAGTAATATCCCGAAACGCCTGATCCCTGCCACGGTGGCATTAGGGGCGTTTTCTTTCACCATGGATGCGTTGCCCGGTACGCCGCAGATCCAGAACATCATTCCCACCAGTTTCTTTGGCACCACTGCTTGGGCTGCACCTTGGCTTGGGTTGATTGGCGCGCTGTTTATGATCGTTGTTGGTTTGTTTTACCTTGAGCGGCAACGGCATACCGCGCAACTGCGCGGTGAAGGCTATGGTGCCGCATTGTTGAATGAGCCGGAAACGGCGGAGAATATCGATCTGCCAAATCCGTGGATTGCCATTCTTCCTTTAATTCTGGTGGGGCTATTGAACCTGGGGTTTACGCACTGGATCCCACAATGGTATGGCACCAGCCATGAACTGCTGTTGCCGGGGCTGACTAAACCGATCACCACCGAAGTGAGCAAAATCAATGCTATTTGGGCGGTACAGGCGGCGTTGTTAGCGGGCATTGTGCTGGTGCTGGTCTGCGGTTTTCGCAATATCCGCGGCCGCTTGGCCGAAGGCAGTAAAACCGCCGTGGGGGGAGCGATCCTGGCGGCGATGAATACCGCCTCAGAGTACGGTTTTGGCGCGGTGATCGCTGCGCTACCCGGATTTTTGGTCTTGTCTCAGGCATTAGCGGCCATTCCTAACCCATTGTTGAATGAAGCCATTAGCGTCACGCTGCTGGCCGGTATTACCGGTTCGGCATCCGGCGGAATGAGTATTGCGTTGGCCGCCATGTCTGATTCATTTATCGCCGCGGCGCATGCGGCGGAGATCCCATTGGAAGTGCTGCACCGGGTGGCTTCAATGGCCAGTGGCGGTATGGATACGCTGCCGCACAACGGTGCCGTGATCACGCTGCTGGCGATTACCGGCCTCAGCCACCGGCAAGCCTATGGCGGTATCTTCGCGATCACGTTGATCAAGAGTGCGGCAGTGTTGTTTGTCATTGGAGTGTTCTACCTGACCGGTATTGTATAAAGGAGAAGCAAGATGAATTTACAAGGTAAAACAGCGCTGGTGACGGGCTCAACCAGCGGAATTGGTCTTGGTTTGGCCGCTGCGCTGGCGGCTGCCGGGGCACGGGTGATCCTGAACGGTTTTGGTGATGTGGAATCTGCAATCAGCCATATTAACCGCCTGGGCATAGCACCTGGCTACCATGCGGCAGATCTCAGCGATCCAGAGCAGATTGGTGAACTGATGCATTACGTAGAATGGGAATTCGGCGGGGCCGATATTCTGGTCAACAATGCGGGAATACAGCACGTTGCAAAGGTAGAGGATTTCCCGGTGCAGAAATGGGATGCGATCCTCGCTGTTAACCTTTCTTCGGTATTTCATACCAGCCGCTTGGCGTTACCGGGGATGCGCGAACGTGGCTGGGGGCGCATTATTAATGTGGCGTCGGTACACGGTTTGGTGGCTTCACAAGAGAAGGCCGCCTATGTGGCAGCCAAGCATGGGGTGATTGGCTTGACCAAAACGATCGCGCTTGAAACCGCCCGAACTCCCATCACCTGTAATGCCATCTGCCCTGGTTGGGTGCTGACGCCGCTGGTGCAGCAGCAGATCGATCAACGCATCGCCGCTGGGGTTGAGCCACAGCAGGCGCGGAATGCGCTCTTGGCTGAGAAACAACCTTCGCAGGAGTTTGTTACCCCGGAACAACTGGGAGAGTTGGCGTTATTCCTGTGCAGCGACGCGGCCAGGCAGGTGCGCGGTGCCGCGTGGAATATGGATGGTGGCTGGCTGGCGCAGTAATAGGGTTTGGCAAGTTTTGCCGTGGTGAAAGGCATAATTGGGGGAAATCAGGCTGTAATTTGCCAAAAATCTGCTTTGTTGCCTATTAGATGACAAAAAATGTGATATTTGCCGCAGTAATATTTCCCTCTTGGAGGGAAGTGCACATATAATGCGCATCCGGTCACATTTGGCCGGATATACCCTCTACACTTAAAGCAGCGGCATGGCTCACCCGAATCACTTACTCCAGTAAGCTCAGCGGGATGGTGAACCTCATTACTGAGGTTCTTATAGATTGCTTGCCACTTGAAGGACGATGGGTAAACACCTATTAATCATAGCCAGTGTGGCCACCACTCCAACACGAAGATGAAAATGAGTATTCGCGCGTTATTAACCCTGTTTACGGCGCTGGCTGCATTCAGCCAGGCAGCCCTCGCTGTTGTTTACCCTTTGCCTGCCAAGAATAGTCGCCTGATAGGGGAAAATATTCAGATCACGGTGCCAGCAGACAGCAAATTGCCCCTAGAGAGTTTTGCCGCTCAGTACCAGATGGGCCTGAGCAATATGCTAGAAGCTAACCCTGGCGTTGACCCGTACCTGCCGTTACCGGGCAGCACCTTGACCATCCCGCAGCAGTTGATTCTGCCGAACACCCCGCGTGAAGGCATCATTATCAATAGTGCGGAAATGCGTTTGTATTACTTTCCAAAAGGGACGAATACCGTGGTAGTGCTGCCGATCGGTATTGGCCAGTTGGGTAAAGATACTCCGCTGGATTGGATCACCAGCGTACAGCGTAAGAAAGACGGCCCAACCTGGACGCCAACCGCCAAAATGCGTGAAGAATATGCGGCCGAGGGTGAGATTCTGCCAGCGGTATACCCTGCTGGGCCGGATAATCCGATGGGGCTGTACGCATTGTACGTGGGCCGCCTGTATGCTATTCACGGCACCAATGCCAACTTCGGTATCGGCCTGCGTGTGAGCCATGGTTGCGTGCGCTTGCGTGCTGACGATATTAAATACCTGTTCGACAGCGTGCCGGTGGGTACGCGTGTGCAATTCATTAACGAACCGGTGAAAGCCAGCATTGAGCCAGACGGTTCACGTTATCTGGAAGTGCATAACCCACTGTCGGCTAACGAAGAAGAGCAGAAGTCCAAAGAGCCAGTGCCAATTCTGTTCTCTGAGGCCGTTGGCAAAGTGCTGATGGACCCGAGCGTTGATCAGAATGAAGTGAAATCAGCGGTTGATGCGCGTTTAGGTGTACCGATCCGCGTAGGTTGAGGGTTCTGATCCATTAAAAGCGCCTGCGGGCGCTTTTTTTACGGCATCTGGAATCAACGCCCGCGCTTTGCCACCAAGGTGAACTTGTAGTCATCGCTTTTAAAGAAATTACGGCTGAATTCAAATACGGTGCCATCGCTCAGAAAGCCGGTGGAGACTTTCTCCAGAATCGGCTTCTGTGCATCGATCCCCAGTGCGTTCACTACATCTTCGGCAGGCATCACCGGAATGATTTCCTGCTCGCTGCGGTCGATCACCAGCTTTTTCACCTGCTCGATATAGTGATATTTGGATTTCTGCATCACCTCGTAGCTGAGATCGGGGAATAGCGTGAGCGGCATCCAGGTTTCTTCCAGCGTGACCGGCTTCTGTTTGATATAACGCACCCGTTTGACGTAATACACCTTGTCATCGGTGGTTAGACGTAACGCTTCGGCGATCGCCGGGCTGGCTTTGGTGACCTGGAAGATCAGCACGTCGCTGTGGGTTTCCACGTTGCGATCGGTGGGCAGTTAACGCTGGAAAAGCCGTCGCAGGAATGGCTGGAAACCGGCATGGATGAACAACCGCTGGCACATCAGGGGGCGGCAAACGGTGATTTCGCCCGGCGTGCCCCATGCCAGTCAAAGACTTTCCGGTTTATTCGGTAGGGAAGCCTGGAGACAGAAGCGTGGATGCCCACGCTTCTGCACCGGAATTACAAACCAAACTTTTGCGCCAGTTGATCAATGGCGCTGCGCTGGAATTGCCTAAATGCTTCGCGGGGTTGTTGCTGGCGAATAAACTCCAGCAGCGGGTCTTGTACCTCAGTGCGTATGCCGCTTAATTCCTCGATCACCGCTAGCCCGCAGAACGGCACGTAAGATTCGGCGTATCCCCCTTCGTGTACCATCACCAGTTTGCCGCCGCATAGCCGATCGGCCGCGCTTTGTACCAATTCGGTCATGGTGCGGAAACTGTCGCTGTGCAGTTGCATACGCGCCAGCGGATCGAGGGCGTTGGCATCATAACCACAGGCGATGATGATCAATTCCGGTTTGAACTGTTCCAGCGCGGGCAGCACAATCTGCCGCATGGCGTACAGGTAAGCGTCGTCACCGGCTCCCGCCAGCAGCGGAATGTTGAGGTTATAACCGTAGCCCGCTCCTTCACCGCGATCTTGCTCACCGGCATAGCCTGGCGGGAAGCAACCATCCTGATGCAATGAGAGGGTCAGCACATCATCGCGCTGCCAGTAAATATGCTGTGTACCGTTGCCGTGATGTACATCCCAATCGATCACCGCCACTTTATTCAGGCCGAGCCGGGCTTTGGCGCGTTCGATGGCAATGGGAATATTGGCCAGGAAACAGAACCCCATTGATTGGTCGGGTAGGCAATGGTGGCCCGGTGGGCGTGAAAGGGAATACGCGTTATCCAGCTCACCTTTTAGCACCGCTTCCACTGCGGCACAGGCCAGCCCGGCGGAGAGTCTGGCAATCTCGTAGCTGCCCGGCCCCATCGGCGCATCTTCTCCCAGCATTCCACCGCCGTTATCGCTCAACTGTTTGAAGCGTTGCAGATAATGTGCCGGATGGATACGCAGCAAATCCTGTTCTTCTGCCAGCTCGGCGCTCAACAGGCTGAGGTGGCGAGACAGGCCGGAAACATCCATCAGGTTTTTCATCCGCCGTTTGGTTTCCGGGGATTCCGCATGGCCAGCGCCTGAAGGCGGTTGCACCCAACCGCCCACCGGCAGCGTGATGGCGTGTAGGCCGGTGCTGTGCCAAAAACAGCGTTCATCGAAGAAAAAACCGGTTTTTCTTTTCACCTTATAACTCCTGTTAAGCGGCGTGGTGTGCGTGGTGAAGCCAGTGAGATCAACAACAGTGACAGCAAGGCGCAGGTTAGTGCACCGGCCAGCAGTGCGCTGATTCCACCGGAAGATTCCATCAGATAGCCCGCCAGCGTTGGGCCAATCGCCATGCCGCCGCCAATCACCAGATTGATGCTGTTCATCAGTTTGCCGTTGTTATCCAACCCGGCAATGCGCGCCAGAATAAAAGGCAGCACAAAGGTCCAAGTGAATTTGAACATCACCGCCGCCAGCGTGAAGCGGATAAGCCAGGGGTTTTGGCTCAGCAAGACGATGCTGGCGATCAGCAGACCGTAACCGATCCACAGTAAGGGTTTATGGCTGCGCCGGGCGCCAATCATTGCCGCGCCTCCGGCACCGATAATGCCAAACAGCGTGGCGGCCGCCAGAACTTGCCCGCTTTGCACCAGCGAAAGCCCGGCGGTGGCGGCAATATTGCCGATGAAAGTCCAGACGGCGCTCAGGCTGATATAGAACGTCAGTACCGCCAGTACGGCGTACAGTTTGCGGATCAGCGGAGCCGGAGGGAACTGGCTTGACGTGCTGCTGGCTTGGCGAAAACCGTTGGGAAAGGCACAGACCAGTGGCAGGCAGCACAACATGATCGCCGCCAGAATCAGATACACCACCATCAGGCCAAAATGAGCGAACAGCGGTGGCAAGACCAGCAGGCCAAGCATCCCCAACAGCAACTGGCCTAACACCCAAAAAGCGTACACCCGACTGGGATTGGCGGTGCCAGCGGCACAGGTAATACACAGGATCATCAGAGTGCCGCCTGCCAGTGAGGCGATAAAACGCAATACCAGCAACAGGGTGAAATCGGTGCTCAACGCGGAAGCGAGATTGCCGGCCAGAAACACCAGAGCGGCCAGCATAGCGACCTGCCGCCAGTTGATGCGGCTGATCCACCACCAGGCAGGTAAAGTGGCGATACTCATTGCACCTAATTCAGTGGAAAACAGATAACCAATCTGGCCGGGTGTGAGTTGCCATTGCACGGCTAACTGCGCAGCGACGGCCGGTGCGGTCATCAATATTCCCGGTGCGATGGCGGCAAACACGATAATTGCCATTAACAGTCTGGGTGGGCAGGAAAGTATCGTCCCGGCAGGAGGGACATAAACTGAATCACTGGACATCATCGTATCCTCATGTTTCATCAATAAATACCCGCCATGCCGTTTTTTGCGCATGGGGAAGCCGTGCCTGATTTGGCTGGTCTTGTGTGGTGATATTTTGGGTAAAAACGAATCAGCCGTGGGTAATAAAACCGCTGGCTACCAACTCAGTTCGATTAACCACCGCCGTTTTGGCAAAAATATTGCGCATATGCGTTTTCACCGTCGATAAAGAAATACCCAGTTTTAAGGCGATACGTTTATTGCTGGCCCCTTCGCGCACCATGTTAACGATCTCCAGCTCTTTGGCGGTGAGCGGTTGCGCTTCGGCATCAGGCAGCAGATCGCGCGTTGCCAGTTCGATCAGCGGCATGACCGCCCGCAACCGGCCGCGTTCAAGCTCAGTGAAGGGCGTGTCACGGATCAGCGAAACCCCGGCAATAATCCGTTTGCGCTGGCGGATAAAAATTTCTGTCATATCACGCATATGGTTCGGCAGCATGAAGTCGTGATAGTAGTGGTGATTGCTGGCAAGCTCCGCCGGGCTCATGCTCACCATCGTAATATCCTGCTGGTGGAAATTGGCCGGCTTCAGCGGATCGATCTGCTGAAAATGGTTCAGATATTGCTGGTGGGTATTATCGGAAATCCCATGCAGAACATAGTGTTCGGGCTGCAAATCAGGATCGACCAAATAGAATACCGCCGAAGAAACCGGGATCAGATGCGCCATGGTATGCAGACAGCTTGAGATAAAAGCGTCGTTACGTATGGGGGATGAGGTGGTTTGCATGATTCATGTTCCTCCCTTTGATCTGCTGCCTGTGCAATATATGAACGTTGCTAGCATAGTTGTAGCAAATAATTAACACAATAAGAACATATTAACAACGTGAGCGTTATTGCAATAAAATACATTAATAACAATGTCTCTGTGCTCATTGGGTGGGCTTTATTCTGCTGATTAACACCATTTTCATTAATACATTAATAAAAATGATATGGCAGCTTCCCGCTGAATTTACAACGGTTTCTGCGGTTTTTATCTCTGCTGTACTGGCAGAGCGGCGTGCTACAAATGGCACCGCGTGCGGGTTGGCCTCGTTCTTAAGAACGATAGCTGTAGAGGGAAAGTTGTAATACCCACTTAACGTGGTACGAATTGATGAAGGGCTTGATGAGTAGAGCCTGTTAGAAGTTAGAACGACGGTACATGTAAACGCACCGTCGTTCGGCCCTATAACGGCATCGTAGAGAATGGGAATTTTATGTGGCTGTTCCTTCCCCGGCATCTTTTTGGATCTTTATCGCCAGTTCTACAATTTCTTTCAGATATAGCTGATGATTTGCGACCTTTTTCAACATCAATGCGCCAAGAGATATCCCTAATAAAAATGCTAACCCAAACATGATAAAAGTATTAGAAATACCAGAAGTAAAGAGGTCTTCAGTGAACGTCTGGCTTAATTTATCGAAGCCAATTGACGATTGAACTGCGGAATAAGTTAGAGCCAATACTGATAATACTGCGGTTTTTTCTCCAAAAAAGCTGCTAACTCTTAAGTTTATTCTGTTTATCTTCGTTTGTAGCCAATGAATCGCATAGAGCAGTTCTTTTTCTGAGTAATCTAATAGCAGCATTGCATTTTGTTCATCATGAGATATTTCACAGACAAAGTCGTCAGACGTTTCTTTTTTCCAGTTTATTAGATGCTTGATCCCTAATATAGGTGGCAACATCATGATTAATAACCCCGTGATTGTCACCCCAAAATAAACCCCAAATATGATATACACCATTGTGTCGTTTCTAAAAAGATCTGTTAATCTATATAGCGCTATGAGGCAGGCAAGCAAAGCTAAAAATATTACCCCTGTCATAAATAATCGGCCATGTATTTTGTCTATTATTTTATCTGTTCTGTTTTTGTAAGTGTGGGGAGCATAGGGTTTTATGCTACTGAGAATTTTAATTATATGGTTAACTCTTAACATATACCCCTCATATTGTTCATTGTTGTAAGCGTACTCAGGTTGTTTTTACACTATATTAAGCTTTATAAACAGCTAAATTTATCCTTTTAAAGACTTATCAAAACCAGGAGAGAAGTATCTATGTAAAGCGGCATCAGGCGGATTTACCCGCTTCCTGTAATCTGAATTATTTAGAGCATAAGAAGCGTATACGGCCCGGTTGTAACCAGAAGCCGTATACGCAGACGAGCTAAAACGCGTGTGTCACATGCCGGTGATTTGTTGGTTTTTCGGGTATTTCACCGTATAAGATAACCCCAACTGGCGGGATTGATTGGGTGCCAGATCCAATACCCATTTGACTTCACCGGTATCTTTATTGTAATTGGCGTCATCATATTTGAGTTCATCGACCACGATGGATGCATCACGACTTATCGGCACCTGATCTAACACCACCAACTTAATCGGCTCTTTACGGGTGTTTTTTACCTCCATTACATAGGAATACTGTTGGCTGACTGAATTACCAAAGAACTTGGATTTTGTGGTTAGCTGTTTATCGTTTTCACGGCTGATGATAATTTTCTTATCTCGACCTAAAGAGAGATCCAGCGTCTCTTTAATATTCTTGGTATTGATATCCCCTTGCCCAACGTAAGAACCCTCAAAGAAAATACTGGATTTACCCGGTAGCAGATTGAGGCTTTCCCAGTCTTTTAACTGAACCTGTAAAAACGCATCCTGTTCCAATTTGGGAACCACAACATAGCGGTAGTCGCCTTGGACATCGACATTTTTAATCAATACCGTATGGCCTTGGCCGTCGGCGGCGATATTGTAGGGCAGGGAAATGCTAAAGCGGGTATTGACGCCGCCGACATCGGTCACCACATATTCCGATAAAGAGCGGTTCTTAACCTGTCTCTCTCGTTCTGCGGCGATATCGCTCGCAGAGAGCTCCGCAGATTCATCAGCCAGCGGGGCCGGTGCCATTGCTGGCATCGGCGCTTCTCTGGCAATCATTTTGCTTAACGAATAATCCCTATGCAGATCGAGATACCAAGGGATTAAGCGTGGTGCTTGCGCACCCTCACTGGGGTTGCCGCTGGACAGCGTCAGATTCACTTTATTCCAGTTAATCCCGCTGTTCTGAAAAACATTGGCTTTATAGCTGAGCTGTACCGGGCGATTAATATTTGCCACTCGCACATCATAGGCTGGAACCCAACCCGCATCTTGAATCACATAAGACAATTTAATATCGCTGGTTACGGCTTTAGGCGTATAAAATTTCACGACCACCTGATTAACCGCCTGAGCAGTTTTTTGTTGTGCCTCTTTAAGCTGGTTATTTAACTTAGCGATATTTTTATCAATAGCGGCGATCTTTTCTTTAATATCGATATCGGTCAGTAAGGCTTCACTCATCCGTTTAGCGATCAATTCAAACAGTTGGTTAATTTGTTCAACAGAAGCGCCTTCTTTCTCTTTGCCCAACGCTTTATTGCTTTCCAGCACGGATAGCTGAGCCTGAATCACTTCCCGCTGCGCATTCAACTGATTTTGCTCACGGGTGGCCGCTTCAATTTGTGCAGTCAGTTGCACCACTTCCGGTGAAATATTTTCTGTCAGGAAATCCCGCTTGATACTTGAAGATTGGATGACTACGCCGTTATTGGCGTCCAGCATCAGGCTTTGTTCATTCACGTCGCTGGCAATATTGGTAAATATCACCTCGCTTTCACCAGCCGGTAGGGTGATTTTCGCACTGTTGAATAACTCCGCGCCACGGATAAACACCGTAACATCATTTAGCTGAACATCCTGTACCTGCGTTTCGGCATAGGCCGCAGCGGAATAGGTTGAAACTATCGTGGCGCACAGCAGTGTGATTCTGAATATCCGCATCGTCATTGATTTATCCTTAAATATTTAATGATGCCAAGCCTACATTATTTATACCGCTACCGAGAAGCAAATACCGTGAACTCACGTGATATCACTCGCAAATTAAGCTCCGTCATCCTTAAGGATGATAGCCAGGCTTTTCCGTTGCTCCCTACACTGCACCTAGTAGTAATAAGCCAGCAGAAATCAGAATAACGGCGGACTGTTGGAAAAGATAAGATGCAAAATCAGAATAGGGCAGAGAGGTGGCAGTAGGATACACAACAAAAGGAGCTGGTGATGGCAATGAAGAAAAAGGCGGTGGCGGTAGCACTCAGTAGCCTGTTATCAGGGCTGGGACATGCGGCAGACGGTGAACGGCCTAACGTGCTGATCATTATTGCCGATGATATGGGCTACTCCGATATCAGTCCGTTCGGCGGTGAAATCCCGACGCCCAATCTGCAAGCGCTGGCGGAGCAGGGCGTGCGGATGAGCCAGTATTATACCTCGCCGATGTCCGCTCCGGCGCGTTCGATGCTGATGACCGGCAACACCAATCAGCAGGCTGGCATGGGTGGGATGTGGTGGTATGAAAGCACCATTGCCCGGCCAGGTTATGAAATGCGGCTGACCGAGCGGGTCACAACGATGCCTGAGCGTTTTAAAGAGGCAGGTTATGCCACCATGATGGCCGGTAAATGGCACCTGGGCTATGCCGATGGAGCCAGGCCGCTCGATCGCGGTTTTGAACGAGCGTTCGCACTTATGGGCGGCGGTGCCAGCCATTTTGACGATGCGGTGCCGTTGGGCACGGTGGAATCTTTTCATACTTTCTACACCCTGAACGGTAAGCCTGTTTCCCTGCCGCAGGATTTTTACTCCAGCAAAGCCTATGCCACACAGCTGCAACAGTGGATTACCGATACGCCAAAAGATCGGCCGGTATTTGCTTATCTGGCGTTTACCGCGCCGCACGATCCGCTACAGGCCCCGGATGACTGGATCGCTAAATTCGACGGCAAGTATGACGCTGGCTATCAGCCAGTCTACCAGCAGCGCATTGACCGGCTGAAAGCGCTGGGGATTATTTCCGATCGCACGCCGCTGCCGCAGCTGGCGTTAGAGCAAGAGTGGCAGGCGCTGACGCCGGAGCAGCAGAAATATACTGCCAAAACCATGCAGGTATATGCGGCAATGATCGCTTATATGGACGATCAGATCGGCGGGGTGATGAAAACTCTCCAGCAGACCGGGCGTGATAAAAACACCATCATCATTTTTGCCACCGACAACGGTGCCAACCCGGCCAGCGGTTTTTACTACGGTTCCAAGCCTGAGTTCTGGCAGCAGTTTGACAACAGCTACGCTAATCTCGGCCGTAAAGGATCATTTATTTCTTATGGGCCACATTGGGCGAACGTCAGTAACGCCCCGTATGCTAATCATCATAAAACCACCAGCGGGCAGGGTGGCATCAATACCGATTTCATTATCTCTGCACCGCAGTTGAAGCAGCGTGGCGGTATTGATAAAACGCCGATAGCGGTCTATGACATTGCACCAACGCTGTATGAATTTGCCGGTATTGATGCAACCAAAGCCCTGCAACCTAAGCCAGTGATCCCGATGGTGGGTGTCAGCTTCAAACGTTATTTCAGCGATGAGGCTGTTGCAGCCCCGCGTTCGACCTACGCTGTTGAACTGCACAATCAGGCGGCGTATATGGATGGCATATGGAAGCTGCGGCGGCTGGTTGCCGGTGGAGCGCAAGCGCAGACGGCTCCTTGGGGGTTATTCAATTTACAGGACGATCCGCTGGAACTTCACGATCTGGCTGCCAGCCAGCCCGAGCGGGTAAAACGGCTGAGCGCCGAATATCAGCGCTATGCTGATCAAGGTATGGTGATCGAAGCCGTTGGCAAGGAAGTTGACTATCTTGGCATTGATCCGCAAACCCGCCGCTATATCGGTGTCGAGCCGCAGGTGGCTGAGTGAAGAGGCCGATCCCGGTGAATACCGTGCCGCGCGCCAGCGTGCCGTTTCATATGCTGATTAAGCCGATCGGCGCAGGCTGTAATCTGGCCTGCCGTTATTGCTATTACCCGCAGCGCAGCCAAGTGCAGAAAATGGATGAAGCCTTGCTGGAAAGTTTTATCCGCCAATATATCGCCAGCCAGCCGCGCTATAGCCGCGAGATCAACTTTGTCTGGCAAGGCGGCGAACCGCTGCTGGCAGGGATCGGTTTTTACAAGCAGGCGCTGGCGTTACAGCAAAAGTATGCGCCACCGGGCGTGGCGATCAGTAATAGCCTGCAAACCAACGCCACGCTGCTGAATGACGCCTGGTGCCGCCTGTTTAAGCAGCATCGGTTTATTATCGGCGTCAGCCTGGATGGCGATCGCCAGATTCAGGATGCGCACCGGCCGGATAAACGGGGTAATAGCAGCTACGATGCAGCACTGCGTGGCATCGCTTTATTGCAACAGCACCAGATTGAATTCAACCTGTTGGTGGTGGTACACGATGGGGTCACCGATCGGGCGCAGGCGATGTATGACCATTTTGTCGCGCTGGGCGTGCGTTACCTACAGTTTCAGCCGCTGATGCTGGAAGGTGACGCACCGGCGGCGGGCTATGGTCTGCGTGCTGCCAATTGGGGGCGCTTTATGGTGGCGATTTATCGCCGTTGGCGCAGCCAGGGCCATATCGGCCAGGTTTTTGTCATGAATATCGAGCATGTTTATGCCCAATATTTTACCCACGTCAGCCCCAATTGCGTTCATGCCGAGCGCTGTGGCGGCAATCTGGTGATGGAGCCGAGCGGCAGCGTATACGCCTGCGATCATCTGATCGACGCCAAGCATTATCTGGGCCGTTTCGATCACGTTAGCCAGTTCGCCGAGTATGTGGCTACCGCCACCGAGATGGAGTTTGGCAAAACTAAAAGCCTGCGGCGTGAATGCCAGAGTTGCAGCGTAAAAAGCGTCTGCCAGGGCGGTTGCCCAGCGCATCTTGGCCAAGATCGTTACAACCGTTTGTGCGCCGGGTACTACACCTTCTTTTCAGAAGTAATGGCCCCGCTGCGCAGCTTCCCCCGGAATGCTCAAGGGGCTGTTGCCTGGCGTAACAGCGTGATTGCACCCACAAGTTAATCCCTATCATCCTTAAGGACGATAGTCAGCCTTTTCCTTTACTTCCTATAGTGAGTTCGCCGCCCTTGGCGAGCACAACACCTGTTAACAACACCGGGTTAAAAAAACACTAAGAGGAAATCACCATGAACCTGCCGTCACGGCTCCACGCCCAGCTTGAACGGGGCAAGATCGGGTTCCCCACCACGCTAGCCAGTTCGGTCGGGGTGATAATGGCCAGTCCGGTGATCCTCACCGTGACCAGCGGCTTTGGCATCGGTGGCGATACTTTTGCCTTGGCGATGCTGATTGCTTTTATCATGATGCAGGCGCAGCTCACTACGTTCTCTGAGGCCGCGTCGATCCTGCCGACGACCGGCTCGGTCTATGATTATATCTCCTGCGGCATGGGGCGTTTTTTTGCTATTACCGGCACCCTGTCTGCTTATCTGATCGTCCATATCTTTGCCGGAACGGCCGAAACCATTCTTGCCGGCATTATGGCGCTGGTGAATTTTGAACATCTCAATACCCTGGTGGAAAGCTATAACGCCTCGTGGATGATCGGCGTTGGGTTGGTGATTATCTTCGGCCTGCTGAATGCGTTGGGCATTGAGGCTTTCGGTAAAGCGGAAGTGGTACTGACTTTCTGCATGTGGAGCACGCTGATGATCTTTTCCATTGCCGGGCTGCTGTTGCCTCACGCAGTGCCGCTGGAAAGCTGGTTTGGCAGTACGCTTAACGTTAGCGATCCCTTTGCGGTATTCAGCCTGGTCGGCATGGCGATGTTTATGTTCGTCGGCTGTGAATTGGTAACGCCGATGGCACCGGAGATTAAACAATCCCACCGTGTTATCCCGCGTGCGATGGCGCTGGGGCTGTGCGGCGTGGCGCTGTGCATGGCATTGTATGGCGCGGCGCTCAGCCATCAGGTGGAAAACGTGGTGGTGGATGCAGCCAACAATGTGCATCTGCTGGAGACGCCGATGGCGATCCCGGCGTTTGCGGGCCAGGTGATGGGCAATTTCGGTAAGTACTGGCTCGGCGTCGGGTTGCTGCTGGCCGGTGCGGCCACCATCAATACGTTGATGGCGGCGGTGCCACGCATTATGTACGGCATGGTGTTGGATGGCGCGCTGCCGCGTATTTTCGCTTATCTGCACCCGCGTTTTAAAACACCGGTGGTGGCCATTGCCGCAGCGGTGTTGATCCCTTGTGTGCATGCTTTTGCCATCCAGGGCAATCTGGATCGCATCATCCCGATGGTGTTGGCGGCGGTGTGTGCCTGGGGCGTGGCCTATCTGTTGGTGACCTGCTCAGTGGTGATTCTGCGTATCCGCCGCCCGGATCTGCCGCGGGCTTACAAATCCCCCTGGTTCCCATTGCCGCAGATTGTTTCCAGCGTGGGTATTTTGCTGGCGATTTTCAATATTACCCCACCGGGGATGAGCCCTAGTGACGTTTATATTCCCTTCGGCGTGATGATTGGCCTGACGGCCGCCTATGCGCTGTTCTGGACGCTGTGCGTACAGAAAGTGAATCCGTTTAAACCGGTGCCGGTTGAACAGGTATTGGAAAGCACCTTTGCCAAGGCGGAAGCCGAAGAGGAGGTGGAGTTTGATCGGCTTACTTCCCTCACTTAACCGCTTCTGGCGGCGCGATCCTCCCGGCTATCAACCGGGTGCAACGCTGAATCGCCTGGTCAATAACCTGCATCCTTATGCCTGCGAGCGGCTGGCAGCGAGCCAACTGCGGCTCACGCTGCCGCAGGGGCCGGTGATCGAGGTCTGCGAACAGGTTCAGTCGCTGTTTCTGGCGCATATCGTTACTCACCGCTTTCGTTTGCAGGGCCGCACGGCCTGTGCTGAACCGCTGGTATTGCGTGTCATGGCCGGTGGCTGGCTGCGCCGCCGTGGGGTGATATACCGCACCAACGCCAGGCATGACGGTGCTCAGCGGTTGCTTGCTGCATTGCACCGTTACCCGCAGATCGGTGCAACCTTAGCCCAGCTCGATTTCCGCCGCGCCACGCTGGCGCTAAACGAAGGGAACTGGACACTGGATATTGAGCACTTCGCGGCTTCAGAGGTGGTCAGCCGTTTGCCCGCCGGGCGGCGTTACCTGCGGCTGGTGGCCGAACAGCGGCGTTTACTGTTGAGCAGTTTCCTGATGATTAACCAACTGATGGAGAAATGCGATGAGTAAAGTGGTGGTGATTACCGGTGGTGGCACTGGCACTGGCATTGGCGCTGCTTGCGCGCGGTTGTTGGCGAAAGAAGGCGATCGGGTATTTATCGTTGGCCGCCGCCCGGCACCGTTGCACGCTTTGGCCGAAGAGATTGGGGCATTTGCCATTGTGGGGGATGCCGCCAGCGGGGCAAGCTGGCAGAACGCGATCTTGCCTGCGATTTTGCAACATGCCGGGCGTATTGATTGCCTGATCGGCAGCGCCGGGGGTATGGGTTTAGGCCGTATTACTGAGGTCAGTGATGCTCAGTGGCAGCAGGCGCTGGACAGCAATCTTAACAGTGCGTTTGCCAGTGCGCGTGCCTGCCTGCCGGAACTGGTGAAAAGCGGTGGCAACCTGCTGTTGGTGGCCTCCATTGCCTCACTGGCAGCCGGGCCGGACGTATGTGGTTACGTCACGGCCAAACATGCGCTGATCGGCCTGATGCGCTCTATCGCCCGTGATTATGGCCCGCAGGGCGTGCGGGCCAACGCGGTGTGCCCCGGTTGGGTCACCACGCCGATGGCCGATGAAGAGATGCAGCCGTTGATGGCGGCGCATAACCTGACGCTGGAACAGGCTTACCAATGGGTTTGCCGTGATGTGCCGCTGCGCCGCCCGGCCAGTGCCGAAGAGATCGCTCAGGTTTGTTGTTTTCTCTGTTCACCGCTGGCTTCGATCATCACTGGCGCCACGCTAGTGGCCGATGGTGGCTCCACCATTGTTGATGTCCCAACGTTAGCTTTCACGTCTCTGTAAGGAGCAAAACATGAGTTCAGAAGCGGTATTTATTCAGGTGGGTGCATTGGCGGAAGGGTTTGCTCCGCAGAGCCATACGCTGGAACAACGGCACGGGCTGGCCGGTAACACGCTGGCATTCCATTTTTCTGATGGGGAAACGGTGAACTGCCGTTTTAATGACGATCAGACTCTGCTTTGGGGGGAACAGCAGGTTGATTATCGCGCGACCAGCATTCGCCCGGAGATCCTGTTTATTGATTTCCTCGATCCGCAACAGGCGAACGGCAGCATCACTCTGGTGTGCGATCGCCAGCAGGGCAACTTTACGGCGGTGTATGGTCAATTGCCGGATGAAGCACAGGTACGGCTGGATGCGTTCAGCCGGGTTGAGCAGGGGTTACCATTAACTGCGGTGAAAGCGGAGTTTCGCTTTGGCCGTTTGGACAGCAGCACCGCTCCGTGGCCGCAGTTTACCGACGAACTGATCGGGATGCGTAATCTTTACACCTACAGCCCTACCGAGCGCTATGAACACATCTATCTGAATGAGCATTTCTATACG
This sequence comes from Chania multitudinisentens RB-25, assembly GCF_000520015.2. Lineage (GTDB taxonomy): Bacteria > Pseudomonadota > Gammaproteobacteria > Enterobacterales > Enterobacteriaceae > Chania > Chania multitudinisentens. The sequence goes on along the minus strand of NZ_CP007044.2, from coordinate 5,343,735 downwards.
TGGCAGTGCCTGGATGGCGTGGAGAAAGGGCTGGCAGATGTCGATCGCTGCCATTACGTGAAAGTTGCGGAGAAGCTCTATCTATTTGTCTGGCGCGAAAAGATCGTTCCAACGCTTGGCGTGGTGATGATCGATCTGCAAGGAATGCGCACTGACGGTAAGATCCTCGGCTATCAAGGCAGTGATTTCAACGCGTTGAGTAACTTTGCCGTTGGGGCTCACGCTCAGATCCTTAACATTACGCAGTATCCGCCGGGCTAAACGGAACCAGGCAACCCATGCCACCGATTGGCAGAGGGTTGCCTAGGCTGCCTGAATCATTGTTCGCCGGAATGCGCCGCCATATCGTCAGGCAATTCATCATTAAGCTTGGTCAACTCATCCAGCAACGCCATCAACTGCTCCATTTTCTGGCGTGAAAACGCGGCTTCGATCTCCTGATACCCCTGTTCAACCTGGTGGCGTGCCACTTCATACAGTTCCTGGCCCTGCGGAGTCAAGGAGACATACAGCTTACGCTGATCGTTAACCGGTTTGAGGCGGAAAATCAGTTTATCCCGCTCCATGCGTGACAGGATGCCGGTCAGGCTGGGGCGCAGGATACAGGTTGCCACTGCCAGCTCATGGAATTCAATGGAACGGTTGTTAGCCAGAACGCGAATGATACGCCACTGCTGCTCCGTCAGATTATGGCTTTTCAGGATCGGACGGAAAAACCCCATGGCAGTTTCACGCGCCTGCAACAGGGCGATGGTTAACGATTCATGCATGTGTATGGCCTTTACTGTTAAAGCATTTTGTCTGTCGGTATCAATCGCAAAGGGCTGCGTGCTGTGCCCCTACGTGCAAGGTCGGTCTTTGTTAACACATTAATAGTAGCTAAGTTTGCGGCAGCGGAGAAAACAAAAATACAGGCCGGGATGGAAAAAGCCACTAAAAGTCGTTAACAGATTGAATAATAGCATGAATGTTTTTATTTTGTGAATATTTCGTTATCAGGATCACAAATTAAATTAACAGCGTTGCGTAAAAGACGCACAACGTATAAAACTATTCATTAACATATTAATGAAATATCCATTGCCCTGTTGATACCCTGCGTTCTTCCGGTTGCTGTGCGGTTGGCGGCAGCTGGAAATCCTTTGGGTATCGTCGCTGAAGGAGTTTGCATGAAAGGCACCGTCTTTTCCGTTGCACTGAATCACCGCAGCCAGCTTGATGCCTGGGATCAGGCATTTCGCACAGCCCCTTATCAAACCCCGCCAAAGACGCCGGTGTGGTTTATCAAACCGCGTAATACCCACCTCATCAACGGCGGCAGCATTCCGTTCCCGGTTGGTGAAACGGTGCAAAGTGGCGCAACGCTGGCGGTGGTGATTGGCAGTACCGCCCGTAAGGTTCCGGCAGCGAATGTCGCCGACTACATTGCCGGTTACGCGCTGGCGAATGATGTCAGCCTGCCGGAAACCAGTTTTTATCGCCCGGCGATCAAAGCCAAATGCCGTGATGGTTTCTGCCCGTTTGGTGAAGTGGTGCCGTTGAGCAATGTGGATCAGCTAGAGATCGTCACCGAAATCAACGGGGTGGAACAGGATCGCTGGTCAACCGCCGATCTGGTGCGGTCGGCGCCAGAGCTAATCGCCGCTATCAGCGATTTCATTACCCTGCAACCCGGTGATGCGGTGCTGGTAGGAACGCCGCACCAGCGGGTGGAAATCAAACCGGGCGATCGGGTTACGGTGCGCGCCGTAGGCTCGCCTTTACCAGCCCTGACTAATCACGTGATGCAGATAGGAGAATAACCATGAAACATGCTCGTATCCGCCATCATGACCAGATTGTTAATGTCACCGTTGATGACCAGTTGCAGGTGACGCTGCCGGACGGCAGCAAGCTGGATGAATACGACGTGGAGTGGCTGCCGCCCGCACAAGGGACGGTGTTCGCCCTCGGGCTGAATTACGCCGATCACGCCAGTGAACTGGAATTTAAAGCACCAGAAGAACCCTTGGTATTCCTGAAAGGGCCAAACAGCCTGACCGGCCACCGCCAGGTGTCGGTGCGCCCTGCGGGTGTGGATTACATGCACTATGAAGCCGAACTGGTGGCGGTGATCGGCAAAACGGCCCGTAACGTCAGCCGCGAGCAGGCAATGGAATATGTGGCCGGTTATACCCTGTGCAATGACTACGCGATCCGTGACTACCTGGAAAACTACTACCGGCCGAATCTGCGGGTGAAAAGCCGCGACACCTTAACCCCCATCGGCCCCTATATCGTCGATCGTGAAGATGTTAACGATCCACACAATCTGGTGCTCAGTACTTACGTCAATGGCGAACTGCGCCAGCGTGGGACGACTGCCGATATGATCTTCGATATCCCGTTCCTGATTGCGTATTTGAGCGAGTTTATGACGTTGCAGCCGGGCGACATGATCGCCACCGGCACGCCGAAAGGCTTGGCCGATGTGCAACCGGGCGATGAAGTGGTGGTGGAGATTGAGGGCATTGGCCGCTTGGTCAACCACATCATCAGTGAAAAAGAATATGAGGAGAGCCTGTGATGAAAACCATCAACCATTGGATCAACGGGAAAAACGTCGCCAGTAAAGACTATTTTACCACCAGCAACCCGGCCAACGGTGAAGTGCTGGCGGAAGTGGCCTCCGGCGGCCAGCTTGAAATCGATCAGGCGGTGGCCGCCGCCAAAGCGGCTTTCCCGCAGTGGGCCAATACGCCGATGAAAGAGCGTGCTCGCCTGATGCGCCGCCTGGGGGAACTGATTGACCAGAACGTGCCGCAGATTGCCGAGATGGAAACTGCGGATACCGGTCTGCCGATCCACCAGACCAAAAATGTGTTGATCCCACGCGCTTCGCACAACTTTGAGTTCTTTGCCGAAATCTGTCAGCAGATGAATGGCCGCACCTATCCGGTGGACGACAAGATGCTCAACTACACGCTGATCCAGCCAGTGGGGGTATGTGCGCTGGTGTCGCCGTGGAACGTGCCGTTTATGACCGCTACCTGGAAAACCGCGCCTTGTCTGGCGCTGGGTAATACGGCGGTGCTGAAAATGTCTGAATTGTCGCCGCTGACTGCCGATCGTCTGGGCGAACTGGCGCTGGAAGCGGGGATTCCGGCCGGGGTGTTGAACGTGGTGCAGGGCTACGGGGCAACGGCGGGCGATGCGCTGGTGCGCCATAAAGATGTGCGTGCGGTGTCTTTCACCGGTGGCACGGCGACCGGCCGCCGCATTATTGAAAGCGCCGGGCTGAAGAAATTCTCGATGGAACTGGGCGGTAAATCGCCGGTATTGGTGTTTGAAGATGCCGATATTGAACGTGCGCTGGACGCCGCGCTGTTCACCATCTTCTCGATCAACGGTGAACGCTGTACCGCCGGTTCGCGCATCTTCATTCAGGAAAGTATCTACCCGGAATTCGTCAAACGCTTTGCCGAGCGCGCCAACCGCTTGCGGGTGGGCGATCCGCAAGACCCGAATACGCAGGTAGGGGCATTGATCAGCCCGCAGCACTGGGAAAAAGTCTCTGGCTATATCCGCTTGGGTATCGAAGAAGGGGCAACTTTACTGGCAGGCGGCCCGGACAGACCGGCTGGCCTGAGCCACGGCAACTTCCTGCGCCCAACGGTGCTGGCGGATGTCGACAACCGTATGCGCGTCGCGCAGGAGGAGATTTTCGGGCCGGTAGCCTGCCTCCTGCCGTTCAAATCAGAAGAAGACGGCCTGCGCATGGCCAACGATGTGGAGTACGGCCTGGCGTCGTACATCTGGACGCAGGATGTCAGCAAGGTACTGCGTCTGGCCCGCAATATTGAAGCGGGAATGGTTTTCGTCAACACCCAGAACGTGCGCGATCTGCGCCAGCCGTTTGGCGGGGTGAAAGCCTCTGGCACCGGCCGCGAAGGGGGCGAGTACAGCTTTGAAGTGTTTGCCGAAATGAAAAACGTCTGTATCTCCATGGGGGATCACCCGATCCCACGCTGGGGCGTATGAGGTTTCACGCCCTTTAGATTAACCAAGGACTGATACCCGGGCGATTTTGAGGGGCAGCCAACAACGCTGCGACTTGGAGTATGACGGGTATGGAGGATATATGGGTAAGTTAGCATTAGCCGCAAAAATAACACATGTTCCATCAATGTATCTTTCTGAACTGCCGGGTAAGCACCAAGGCTGCCGCCAGGCGGCGATTGATGGGCACAAAGAGATCGGCGCACGCTGCCGTGAACTGGGCGTCGATACCATCATTGTGTTCGATACCCACTGGCTGGTAAACAGCGCTTATCACATCAACTGCACCGAGCACTTCAAAGGGGTATATACCAGCAACGAATTGCCGCACTTCATCCGTGATATGACCTATGAGTACGACGGCAACCCGCAATTGGGGCACTTGATCGCTGATGAAGCCTGCACACTGGGGGTGCGCGCCAAGGCGCACGAGATCCCCAGCCTGGAGCTGGAATACGGCACACTGGTGCCGATGCGTTATATGAACAGCGATCGGCATTTCAAGGTGGTTTCCATCTCAGCATTCTGCACCGTGCATGATTTCGCCGACAGCCGCCGCTTGGGCGAAGCGATCAAAACCGCGATTGAGAAATACGATGGCACCGTGGCGGTGTTGGCCAGCGGTTCGCTTTCCCACCGTTTTATTGACGATCAGCGGGCCGAACAGGGCATGAACAGTTATACCCGTGAGTTCGACCACCAAATGGATGAACGCGTTGTGAAACTGTGGGCAGAAGGGCGTTTCCCTGAGTTTTGTGAAATGTTGCCGGAATACGCCAACTACTGCTTTGGCGAAGGCAACATGCACGACACCGTCATGCTGCTGGGCTTGTTGGGCTGGGACAAATATCAAGGCCAGGTGGAGTTTGTTACCCCACTGTTTGCCAGCTCCGGCACTGGGCAGGTTAATGCGGTGTTCCCATTACCGGCTGAAGCCTGAGGTGCCTGTATGCCCCATTTTTACGCTGAATGTACCGACAACATCCGCCGTGAGGCGGATTTACCCGCGCTGTTTGCCAAAGTGCACCACGCGCTGGCAGAAACCGGCATTTTCCCGCTGGCGGGCATCCGCAGCCGGGCGATCTGGCTGGATACCTGGCAAATGGCCGATGGCAAACAGAATTATGCCTTTGTGCATATGACGTTGAAGATTGGCCACGGGCGCAGCCTGGAAAGCCGTCAGCAGGTGGCAGAAATGCTGTTTATCCTGATCAAGGATCACTTTTCCGTGTTGATGGCTAACCGTTATCTGGCGCTTTCTTTCACCCTGGAAGAATTAGATCCCGTGCTGAACTACAAGCAAAACAACGTTCATGCGTTGTTTAGTAAAGCGAAAGACTGAAAAAGGAAGAACCGTAAATGCTGGATCAAGACGTACTGAGCCGAGCCGTGCAGCGCCTGCATCAGGCGGAACAGAACCGGGAGCAGATTCGCGCGTTGTCGCTGGATCACCCGGAAATCACCATCGAAGATGCCTACGCCATCCAGCGCCAGTGGGTTGAGCTGAAGATTGCCGAAGGGCGCACCTTGAAAGGCCACAAGATTGGTCTGACTTCGCGCGCCATGCAGGTCAGTTCGCAGATCACCGAACCGGATTATGGAGCGCTGCTGGACGATATGTTCTTCAACGACGGCAGCGATATTCCTTTCGAACGCTTTATCGTGCCGCGCGTGGAAGTTGAACTGGCATTTGTGCTGGCGAAACCGCTGCGCGGGCCAAACTGCACCCTGTTTGATGTGTATAACGCCACGGACTATGTGATTCCGGCATTGGAGATTATCGATGCGCGCAGCCACAACGTCGATCCACAAACCCAGCGGCCGCGTAAGGTGTTTGACACCATTTCTGACAATGCGGCCAACGCGGGCGTGGTGATGGGGGGGCGGCCAATCAAGCCGGATGCGCTGGATCTGCGCTGGATAGCTGCGTTGCTGTATCGCAACGGCGTGATTGAAGAATCCGGCGTGGCGGCGGCGGTGCTGAATCATCCGGCCAACGGTGTGGCCTGGCTCGCCAATAAGCTGTTCCCGTATGACGTGGAACTGAAGGCTGGGCAGATCATCCTCGGGGGCTCTTTTACCCGGCCAGTGCCTGCACGGCGCGGTGATACTTTCCATGCCGATTACGGCCCGATGGGCTGCATCAGCTGCCGGTTTGTTTAAGGAGGAATGCCATGCTAACTAACTCATTCAAACAGGCGCTACAGGAAAAACGCCCGCAAATCGGCCTGTGGCTGGGGCTATGCAGCAGCTACAGTGCCGAGCTGCTGGCCGGTGCCGGGTTCGACTGGCTGCTGATTGACGGTGAACATGCGCCAAACAACGTGCAAACGGTGCTCGGCCAGTTGCAGGCAGTAGCGCCCTATCCCAGCCAACCGGTGGTGCGCCCGGCCTGGAATGATGCCGTGCTGATCAAACAACTGCTGGATGTTGGTGTACAAACTTTGCTGATCCCGATGATCCAGAATGCTGAACAGGCACAGGCAGCGGTACGCGCCACCCGTTACCCACCGCAGGGCATCCGCGGCGTGGGCAGTGCGTTGGCGCGCGCCTCACGCTGGAACCGGATACCCGATTATCTGCAACAGGCAGACAGCCAAATGTGTGTGCTGGTGCAGATCGAAACCCGTGAAGCGGTGAGTAATCTGGATGCCATTTTGCAGGTAGAAGGGGTAGATGGGGTATTTATCGGCCCGGCGGACTTGAGCGCTGATATGGGGTTTGCGGGCAATCCGCAGCACCCCGAAGTGCAGCGGGCAATTGATGATGCCATTGCGCGTATCCGTGCTGCGGGTAAAGCCCCGGGGATCCTGACGGCTCAGCCAGCGTTGGCAGAGCATTATCTGGAATCTGGTGCATTGTTTGTTGCCGTAGGGGTGGACACCACGTTGCTGGCACGGGCGGCGGAATCCCTGGCCAGCCGTTTCAAGCAGGATAAACCCACACTGCAACCCCCGAGCGTCTATTAATCGGAGCTACCATGAACAACGTCGATTCACTGGAGCCACTCAACCCGGCCCAGCAACATAAAGCGTTAACCGCCGCCGAGCAATCGGTGATTAAAAAGTTATTTCGGCGCCTGATTGTTTTCTTGTTCGTACTGTTTGTTTTTTCGTTTCTTGATCGCATCAACATCGGGTTTGCCGGTTTGACCATGGGGAAGGATCTCGGCCTGAGCTCCACCATGTTCGGCTTGGCTGCAACGCTGTTTTATGTCACCTACGTGCTGTTTGGTATCCCCAGTAACATGATGCTGAGCATCGTGGGGGCACGGCGTTGGATCGCCACCATTATGGTGCTGTGGGGCATTGCCTCCACCTGTACCATGTTCGCGACCGGGCCAACCAGCCTTTATATCTTACGTATGATCGTCGGTATCACCGAAGCGGGTTTCCTGCCGGGGATTCTGGTATATCTCACCTATTGGTTCCCGGCATTTTATCGCGCTCGGGCCAATGCGCTGTTTATGATCGCCATGCCGGTGACCATGGCGTTGGGCTCGCTGGTATCCGGTTATATTCTGGCGATGGATGGGATGCTGAACCTTAAGGGCTGGCAGTGGCTGTTCCTGCTGGAAGGTATCCCCTCCATCATTCTGGGCGTGGTGGTGTGGTTCTATCTTGACGATACGCCCGCCAAAGCCAAATGGCTGACCGACGAAGAAAAAAGCAGCCTGAAAGCGATGATGGAAGCAGACAAGCTGCAACTGGTGCAGCCAGACGGGCCGCGCAGCCACCGGGCCATGCAGCAGCGCAGCCTGTGGCGTGAAGTGCTGACGCCGATTGTGCTGATGTATACGTTGGCCTATTTCTGCCTGACCAATACCCTGAGCGCCATTAATATCTGGACGCCACAGATCCTGCAAAGCTTTAACCAGGGCAGTAGCAACATTGTGATCGGCATTCTGGCAGCCATTCCGCAAATCTGTACCATTGCCGGTATGATTTGGTGGAGTAAACGTTCGGATCGGTTGCAGGAGCGCAAACATCACACGGCATTGCCTTATCTGTTCGCCGCCGCCGGCTGGCTGCTGGCTTCGGCCACCAATCACAGCATGATCCAGCTGTTGGGGATTGTGATGGCGTCAGTGGGTTCATTCACGGCAATGGCGATCTTCTGGACGACACCGGATCAATCGATCAGCCTGGAGGCGCGTGCGGTAGGGATTGCGGTGATCAATGCCACCGGCAACATCGGTTCGGCGGTCAGCCCACTGCTGATTGGCTGGTTCAAGGATGCCACCGGCAGCTTCAACTCCGGGCTGTATTTTGTCTCGGCGTTGCTGATTATCGGTGCGGTGTTGGTCTGGCGTATCCCGATGAAGGATTCACGGCCGCGTGCCACACCTTAAAACAAAAATGCAGGGGTTCGGCAGATTGAGCCCCTCATCTTGTCACCGGAGGATCGCGTGCAGAAAAATGCCAGCTTTATTGCCAATCTTGATATTTGCAAAGAGTATGACGCACGTTATGCCACTGATGAAGTGCACTATGAAACCTTCGCGGGCCTGGCGGCGTTTTTTGGCCGTGACATGCAGGTACATTGGCATGAAAGCTTTTTCCAGGTGCATTTTCTGGAAACCGGCCAAATAGAATTGCAGCTTGACGATCAACAATATTCGGTACAGGCCCCGCTGTTCATTCTCACGCCCCCCTCTGTACCCCATACCTTTTTTACCGAACCAGACAGCGATGGGCACGTGCTGACGGTGCGGCAGGAGCTGATCTGGCCGGTGCTGGAGCGGTTATATCCGGGCAGCAATCTGGCGCTGGAAATGCCGGGAATTTGCCTGTCACTGGCCGATGCGCCACAGGAGTTGGCGGCGCTCAGCCATTACTGGGCGTTAATTCGCCGTGAGTTCAGCCAAAAAATGGTTGGCCGGGAGCAAACGCTGATGTTGTTGGCCCAGGCGGTTTTTACGCTGTTACTGCGCAATACTTCGCTGGAGGATCAGGCGGCCAGTGGCATGCGCAGTGAACTGAAACTGTTTCAGCGTTTCAACAAGATGGTGGATGAACGGTTCCGCGAGCACCTGTCGGTGCCGGAATATGCTCAGGTGCTGGGCGTAACGGAATCGCGCCTGAATGATTTGTGCCGCCGTTTTGCCAATCGGCCGCCGAAACGTTTGATCTTCGATCGCCTGCTGCGTGAGGCGAAACGTATGCTGCTGTTTAGCGCTTGTACGGTGCATGAAACGGCCTACAGCCTAGGGTTTAAAGATCCCGCCTATTTCGCCCGCTTTTTCAACCGGTTAGAAGGTTGTTCACCTTCTGCTTATCGTGCCCGGTAAAACGTTAGGGGCAAGCTGGTTCGGCCCCTACCATTTTTCTGTTTCGTAACCTGTATCACAGTTTGCCACGAAAACCGCCAGCCTAACTGAAAAGTACCGGTGATTGCCGCAAAAGTATCTTCCCGCCATTGATGTTCAGCGCTTCAATTCAATAACCAAAAACCAACATTACATTAACAATGAGTCGGGTCCACTGCCTGATCGCCAGAGCGCATTGCGAGGAACATCAGATGAAACCAGAAGACTTTCGTGCCGACAGCAAGCGCCCGTTTACCGGCGCAGAATACCTGAGTAGCCTGAAAGACAGCCGTGAAGTTTATATCTACGGCGAACGGGTCAAGGATGTCACCACCCACCCGGCATTCCGTAACTCCGCGGCTTCTGTTGGCCAGCTTTACGATGCGTTGCACGCTCCTGCCAGCCACGATCGCCTGTGCTGGAATACCGACACTGGTAACGGTGGCTATACCCATAAATTCTTCCGCTATGCCCGTGGCCCAGAAGAAATGCGCCAGCAGCGTGATGCCATCGCCGACTGGTCGCGCCAGAGCTATGGCTGGATGGGGCGCACGCCGGACTACAAAGCGGCCTTTGGCTGCGCGTTGGGAGCCTATCCTGAGTTTTATGGTCAGTTTGCTGACAATGCGCGCCATTGGTATCAGCGTATTCAGGAAACCGGCCTGTACTTTAATCATGCCATCGTCAACCCGCCGATCGATCGCCATAAACCGGCTGACGAGGTAAAAGATGTCTATATCCAGGTTGAGAAAGAAACCGATGCCGGGATTATTGTCAGCGGTGCGAAGGTGGTGGCGACCAACTCGGCGCTGACCCACTACAATTTTATCGGTTTTGGCTCGGCGCAGGTGATGGGGGATAACCCGGATTTTGCGCTGATGTTTGTGGCACCGATGGATGCCGCAGGCGTGAAACTGATTTCCCGTGCTTCTTACGAATTGGTGGCTGGCCTCACCGGCTCGCCGTTTGATTATCCGCTTTCCAGCCGTTTTGACGAGAACGATGCGATCCTGGTGATGGATCATGTGCTGATCCCGTGGGAGAACGTGCTGATCTACCGCGATTTTGACCGCTGCCGCCGCTGGAGCACCCAAGGAGGCTTTGCCCGGCTGTTCCCGCTGCAAGCCTGTGTACGCCTGGCAGTGAAAATGGACTTTATCACCGCGTTATTGCAAAAGAGCCTGGAATGTACCGGCGTGCTGGAGTTCCGTGGGGTGCAGGCCGATCTCGGCGAGGTGGTGGCTTGGCGCAACCTGTTCTGGTCGCTGAGTGATGCCATGTGTGCCGAAGCAACCCCGTGGGAAAACGGGGCTTATCTGCCGGACACCGCTGCGCTGCAAACCTATCGTGTGATGGCGCCAATGGCCTATGCGAAGGTGAAAAATATCATCGAAAGCAATGTGACCAGCGGGCTGATTTACCTGCCTTCCAGCGTGCGTGATATGCACAACCCGGAAATCAATAAGTATCTGGCACAGTATGTACGCGGCTCCAACGGTATGGATCATGTGGAACGCATCAAGATCCTCAAGCTGATGTGGGACGCCATCGGCAGTGAATTTGGGGGCCGCCATGAGCTGTATGAAATCAACTATGCCGGGAGCCAGGATGAAATCCGCCTGCAATGCCTGCGCCATGCGCAAAATTCCGGGGCGATGGGGCAGATGATGCAGATGGTTGACAAATGCTTGTCCGACTACGACCAGCATGGCTGGAAAGTACCGCACCTGCACAACAACACCGATATCGATCGGTTAGATACATTGCTGAAGTAATCTGAGGAGTGGTCACTATGTCTCAGGAAAATGAACATCGCCTGCGTTTTCGTGACGCAATGGCCAGTCTGCCCGCCGCGGTGAATATCATCACCACCGACGGCCCGGCAGGGCGCTGCGGTATCACCGCCACGGCGGTCTGTTCGGTAACGGATACCCCGCCAACGCTGCTGGTATGCATCAATCGTAACAGTGCCATGAACCCGGTCTTTCAGCAGAATGGCCGGCTGTGTATCAATGTGCTGAATCATAAACAAGAGCAGATGGCACGCCATTTTGCTGGCATGACCGATATCTGTATGGAAGATCGTTTTCGGGTGGAGGAGTGGTACTGCGGTATGCTTGGCCTGCCGGTGCTGCGCCATACGCTAACCAGCCTGGCCGGGGAGATCGAACAGATCCAGAGTATCGGCACTCATCAGGTGTATCTGGTGCAGATCAAACAGATTGCGCTTAGCGAGGCAGACAATGGCCTGATCTACTTTAAACGCAATTTTCATTCGCTGATGCAGGAGATAGCAGCGGTGTAAATCGCCGGGGCGAATTTGTTCGCCCCGATATTGATTCGGCCAGGCACCGTTTATGCTGCCCGTGCTGGCAGCATAAATCAGCCTTTATTGGCCACCAGATCGCCGACCAGCCGGTTAACCGGATCGCTCATATTGACGAACTTGGTCAGCTCTGAGCGGGTCACTACCACGAATACGCCGATATTTTTCTGCGGCACCATCGCCATATAGGTAATAAAACCACCGCCGCCGCCGGTTTTCTGAATGATACCCGGCAGGCCATCTTTCGGTGCCATATACACCCAACCCAGCCCCAAAGCAGCGGCTTCGCCGGGAACATCCATCCCTTTCAGCGAAACCAGATCCTTACGCTGAAAATACATGGTTTGCTCACTCATCGCTGTGGGTTTGCGCGCACCGCTGGCGTTGGAAGAAAGGAACTGCTGCATCCAACGCTGCATATCACGTGGGGTTGAATAAACACCGCCGCTGCCTGCGGCCGCCGTAGTATCACGGCAGGAGCTTGGCCCAGTGGCTGCCACCATCAACCGTGAGCACTGTTCGAGGCTGGGCGTCAGCGTAGTGTCCACCATGCCTAACGGAGCGGTAATTTTCTCCCGCAGCAAGGCGTTGTAGGGTTTGCCTGCGGCGCGTGATAACGCATCGGCCAGCAGATCGTAGGCCAGATTGGAGTAGGCGGCCCGCACGCCCGGTGGCACGGTGATAGTGGCGTGTGCCAGCCACTGCCAGCGCTGAGCCTTGGTTGGCCAGGTAAACACCGGCGTTTTGGGCGGTTTCTTACCGGGGTGTTCACGAGGCAGGGAACTGGTATGGGTAGCCAGATTCAGCAGGGTAATAGGTTGGCGTGCATTATAAGAGGGAACATAAGCGCCTTTGGGGGCATATTTCCGCAGCGGATCGGTAAGCTTTATTTTGCCTTCCGCCGCCATTTTGACCATCACTTCGCTGGTCATCAGCTTGGTGATGGAAGCAATACGGATCAGCGAGTCTGGGCGTGGACGCAGATTGTTGCCCGGTTTGGTATCGCCAAAACTGCGGTTGACCACCTGATTATTATCGATCACCACCAGCGCCATACCGGTTGCGCCGCTATTGAAAAAAATATGTTCGGCGTATTGATCGACAATCTGTGAGGTCAATTGAGGGGCTGCGGCTTGGCCGAACAGCGGTGTGGCACACAGGCCCAATGCCAGTAATACAGCGGAGAATGAGGTCTTCAACGATCGTTTTCCATTTTAAAATGCTGTAAAGAAGAGCAAAAGTCTTTTCTTAGTGTAATGCGCTATTGGCTTAATGGCATGTGGAAAAGTAACAATGAGGCTGACTTCTGGTGTTTTTTACCTGCCGTAGCGGAGGTTTTTCACTTGATACGGCATTGAGTCGATATTTCAGCCTGTGGAAATGGCTTGGAAAAGCCGCATTCGATAACAGGATGCGCAGTGAAAAAAAGTGATATATGATATTGGTTATCATTATCAACTAAGGGAGGTTATCATGATTGCTGTGATAATCGCCGTATGCGGGTTGGGGATCGTGGGTGGGTACCTGGGTAAGCGCCTTGCCAGCGCCTGGGGAGTATTATTGCCCTGCACCCTGATGTTGCTGCTGGCTTTGATTGGCCTCAATATGATGCAGCTGCGTACCATGATTGCTATTGCCATGCTGGTTACGTTGGTGATGTTGTTCAACAGCCGCTGGCGCCATTATCTGCTGTTGCCTTCTTTTATGGCATTAGCCGGCGGGGTGGCTGCAATCAGCCTGCATTTCAACGTTAACTGAAACGCAAAACCACGCCTGAGCGTGTTAAGTTTTTATTGGCTTGATTTGAAACATGAAGGAAGGAAATCCATCGATTGGTGCGAAGAGAGGGACTTGAACCCTCACGTCCGTAAAGACACTAACACCTGAAGCTAGCGCGTCTACCAATTCCGCCACCTTCGCACAGCCGATGCATTGTTTTGATTTATATTACTTCACCAGCGTGGTGCGAAGAGAGGGACTTGAACCCTCACGTCCGTAAGAACACTAACACCTGAAGCTAGCGCGTCTACCAATTCCGCCACCTTCGCACAGATGCTGTGCAATATAAATCATGTGATTGTTTGGTGCGAAGAGAGGGACTTGAACCCTCACGTCCGTAAGGACACTAACACCTGAAGCTAGCGCGTCTACCAATTCCGCCACCTTCGCCTGCCAGAAACACAACCACGGAGGCGAATTCTAGAGATTTTGGCCGGGACGTCAATAATTATTTCCCGGTTTATCGGTGTTTGCCGTAAAAAACGGCACATCAGTGTTTTTCATAACGATCAAATAAGACAATCAGCCAATCAATCAATACCCTGACGCGTGGCGCGAGGAAACGGCCTGGGGGATACATGATGTAGATTGGCATCGGCGGCGGTGGCGTGGCGGCTAAGACTTCCACCATTTCACCCGTTTTCAACCAAGGGACCAGTGAGTAGCGGGCACCTTGAATCAACCCCATTCCTGCGCGGCAAGCGCTGGTATAGGCATCGGCCCCGCTGACGCTTAATTTGCTTGGCAACTCGCGTAATTCAACGCTGCCGTTGCGGCAAAACTCCAGTGGGTAGCTACGGTTGCTGGTAAATGAAAAATAGCCCACGGCTTGGTGGTGGTGTAGTTCGTCGATGGACTGCGGTACACCAAATGCCCGTAGATAGGCGGGCGAGGCACAGGTCAGCTGTGGCATTTGGGCGATACGCCGGGCAACCAGCGTATCATCTGCGGTTTCCCAGGCACGCAGTACGCAATCTACACCTTCACGCAGCAGGTTGACATGCGTGTCGTTGGCTCCCAGCGCCAGCTCAATCTCCGGGTAACGTTGGTAAAAATCTTTCAAGGCAGGGATAACGATTTCCCGCGCCAGCGAGTGGGGCATATCGATGCGTACTTTGCCCGCCGGTTGCAGTTTGTGGTGGTGGAATAATGTATCGGCTTCTTCCAGCGCATCCAGCAGTTGTAGGCACCGCTGATAGTACAGCGTACCTTCTGCGGTGATGTGCACCTGCCGCGTTGTGCGTAGTAACAAGCGCACACCGAGCCGCTGTTCCAGGCGTTTCAGCGTATTACTGACCGTGGCGCGCGGCAGTTGCAGGTGTTCGGCTGCGCGGCTGAAGCTACCCAGTTCCACGATACGGGTAAAGATCCGCATGGCTTGAATATGATCCATCTTTCCGCCTGCCATTGTTAGCGATTTATGAACAGTGATGTGCAATTTCCATTATTTATCTTTACAGGATAAACAACCAGACTTTGTTGCAACATAGACCGCTCAATGAGGACAGCACAATGCAACAACGTCAATTAGGTTCCAATGGCCCTATCGTCTCGGCACTGGGGTTGGGCTGCATGGGCATGAGCGATTTCTATCCCACTGGCAGCGATGAAAAAGAGGCGTTCGCTACGCTGCACCGGGCGTTGGAACTGGGGGTTACGCTGCTGGATACCGCCGACATGTACGGCCCACACACCAATGAACAACTGGTGGGTAAAGCGATTAAAGGCAAGCGCGATAGCGTATTTTTGGCAACCAAGTTCGGTATTGTGCGCGATCCGGCCGATCCGAATGCCCGTGGTGTGAGCAGCAAACCGGAATATATTCGCCGTTCGGTGGAAGGCAGCCTGCAACGTTTGGGGGTGGACACTATCGATCTTTACTATCAACACCGTGTCGATCCCCTAGTGCCGATTGAAGAGGTGGTGGGTACGATGGCGGATTTGATCAAAGAAGGGAAAATCCGCTATATCGGGCTGAGCGAGGCTTCGGTGGCTACATTGGAACGGGCGCATAAAGTGCACCCTATCACTGCGTTGCAGACTGAATATTCCTTGTGGAGCAGAGATGCAGAACAGGGCCAACTGGCTGCCTGTGAACGTTTGGGGATTGGTTTTGTGGCCTACAGTCCGCTGGGGCGTGGTTTCTTGACCGGGGCGATTCAGCAGTTGGATGATTTGGCTGAGGATGATTTTCGCCGTGGTAACCCGCGTTTTCAGGGAGAGAACTTTGCGAAAAACCTGGAACTGGTCAGCAAAGTCAGCGACTTGGCTAAACAGAAAGGGGTTGCGCCTTCACAACTGGCATTGGCGTGGGTGATGGCACAAGGGGAGCACATTGTACCGATCCCAGGCACCAAGCGCCGGCGTTATCTGGAAGAGAACGTTGCGGCGGCGGATATCACGCTGAGCGCACCGGAATTAGCGGCTATTGAAGCGGTATTCCCGTTCTCTGTGGCGGCAGGAGCACGCTATACGCAGATCGGCATGGCTCATCTCAATGGGTAAATCAAAGGGGCAAATGGTTGCCCCTGATTCTTTATTTCTTCTTCGGGGTACGCGCTGGGCGGCCAACGGTAGCTTGATAGACTTTGAAGCGGCCATTTTGCGCCAGCACTTCGTGGCTGCCAAAAGTAGCGTCTAGCAGGTCTGGGTACGGCAAAAAGGCGTTTGCCACGATGCGCAGTTGGCCGCCAACAGGCAGATGCTTTACTGCGCCGCGGATCAGGGTTTCTGCGGCGGTCAGGCTGGTGGCCAGGCCATCATGGAACGGCGGGTTGGAAACGATCATGTCGAAACGGCCAGTAATGTCGGAATAGACGTTACTGACGATCACTTCACCTTCAATACCGTTAGCGGCAAGCGTCGCGCGGCTCGACTCCACCGCGGCGGCACTAACGTCGCTCAGGGTCAGTTTTACTTTCGGCGACAGTTTGGCGATCACCGAAGCCATCACACCGGCACCGCAGCCCACATCCAGCACTTTGCCTTTCATGTGTTTTTCCAGCGTGGAAAGCAGCAATGAGCTGCCTACGTCCAGGCCGTCGCGGCTAAAGACACCCGGCAGCGTTTGGACTTCCAGATCGTGCAACTGGTAGCTTTCCCACCAGTCTGCCAGCGCAAATTCGGTCTGGGCATCTACGCGGCCATGATACAGGCCACAGCGGCGGGCGCTGTCGATTTTTGCCAAGGCAACGTGGCCTTCCACGGTTTGTTCCGCGCTACGCACACCGCTGCGGTTTTCGCCGACGACAAAGATTTCTGCTCCTACCGGCAGCAGAGACAACAAATTACACAGTTGGAACTGCGCTTCTTGCTTACTTTTCGGCCAGTAATACACCAGCGTATCGCAGCCAGCAATAAAAGTGGGATCGACCGTTAGACCAAATTGTGCCTTCTCACCCATCGTCCGGTTCAGTAACTGCCAGTGATGGTATTGCTGGGTATGGACACGCACGTCTGCGGCCTCGAATTGGGCCGGTAGAGTATCCTGTAGATCGCCCGCAAACAGTACGCGGCGTTCAATAAATTCATCACTGTGGCGCAGCATCACTTCACTGGCGGGGGTTAATGCAGACATCAAATTTAGCTCCTCAAAATTAGGAGACGGATTATAGAGCTTTGTGGCGAGATGTTCGACGGGTTTATCTACTTGTGAGGATATCTGCCATGGCGCGAGCTGAGTGGGTTTGTTAGCATATACGCGTCATACTTCACGTTGCTTGGGGGTTGGCTTCGTTCGTTTACTGCCTACAAGCAACTCGAATTATTTTGGGTAGCATAGTGCCTACTACATAAGGATCGGCATGGCATCAAGACGCGACGAGTTGTTACAACAGTTGGGGATTACGCAATGGATATTGCGCCGCCCAGCTGTGTTGCGCGGAGAAATTGCGGTTAGCCTGCCGCCAGACGTGCGTTTGCTGGTGATCGCGCAGGTATTGCCCGACCGGCACGATCCGCTCTTCTGCGATGTATTGCACAGCTTAGGGCTGACGCCGGGACAAACTTACGGCCTGACGCCAGATCAAGTGGTGATGCTGCCGGCTGATACTGCGTGTAACAGTTGGCGGCTCGGTATTGCAGAACCACTGGCGCTGGCGGGGGCTCAATTATACAGCCCGGCGTTGGCCGAGCTTTCTCAAGATGCGAGTGCCAAACGCGCACTCTGGCAGCAGATTTGTCATTATTATGAACAACATTTCACCCCTGACAGCGGCCGATTTGGCCACAGCCTTCAAGATTGAACACGCCAGCCACGCTTTTCCTTGGACGGAGGCAACATTCGCCAGCAATCAGGGTGAGCGTTACCTTAACCTGAAGCTGGAAGCCGAGGGGCAGATGGCAGGCTTTGCCATTACTCAGGTGGTGCTGGATGAAGCCACGCTGTTTAACATAGCTATTCACCCAAACTGGCAGCGCCGGGGCTTTGGCCGCAGGTTATTAACCGCGCTGGTTGAACAGTTGGAAACGCGCGGCATCGTCACGCTGTGGCTGGAAGTGCGCGCCTCCAACCGTGGGGCAATCGCGTTATACGAAGATCTCGGGTTTAACGAAGTTACGGTGCGCCGCAACTATTATCCAGCCGCCCATGGTCGCGAAGATGCCATCGTGATGGCGCTGCCGCTGGGGTAGCGCAGTTGTTTGCATAGCTTAGCGGGTTTATCTGCTCTAGTTGAAAAAACCATTGATTGTCAGCGGTGGGTAAATCAGCGAAAATATGCCACTGTTTCCTTTTCATTACCGCTTTGCCTGGCACCGTTATCGGCGCGTTTGCGATGATTTGCAGGGCGGACCAACTGTAGAACCTGAAAAACATGTCTCCTAGTGAATTCGCCCGCGAAGTCTCAAAAAGAAGAACTTTCGCCATCATTTCGCATCCCGATGCCGGTAAAACCACCATTACTGAAAAGGTGTTGCTGTTCGGGCAGGCTATCCAGACCGCCGGTACGGTAAAAGGCCGAGGTTCCAGTCAACATGCCAAGTCTGACTGGATGGAGATGGAAAAACAGCGTGGTATTTCGATCACCACCTCGGTAATGCAGTTCCCGTACCGTGAGTGCCTGGTCAACCTGCTGGATACCCCCGGGCACGAGGATTTCTCTGAGGACACCTATCGTACCCTGACTGCGGTGGACTGCTGCCTGATGGTGATCGATGCCGCAAAAGGCGTTGAGGATCGCACCCGCAAGCTGATGGAAGTCACCCGTCTGCGCGATACGCCGATCCTGACCTTTATGAACAAACTTGACCGTGACATCCGCGATCCGATGGAAGTGATGGATGAAGTTGAGCGCGAACTGAAAATCGCCTGTTCGCCAATCACCTGGCCGATTGGCTGCGGTAAGCTGTTTAAAGGGGTTTATCACCTCTATAAAGATGAAACCTATCTGTATCAGACCGGTAAAGGCCACACCATTCAGGAAGTGCGGATTGTCAAAGGGTTGGACAACCCGGCTCTGGACGCAGCCGTGGGTGAAGATCTGGCTGCGCAACTGCGTGAAGAGTTGGAGCTGGTGCAAGGGGCTTCCCATGAGTTTGAACAGGAGGCTTTCCTGGCCGGTGAATTGACCCCGGTATTCTTTGGTACCGCATTGGGTAACTTTGGTGTCGACCATATGCTGGATGGGTTAGTCGCCTGGGCTCCGGCGCCTATGCCGCGTAACACCAATACCCGTGCCGTGGTGGCCGCAGAAGAGAAATTTACCGGCTTCGTGTTCAAAATCCAGGCCAATATGGACCCGAAACACCGCGATCGCGTGGCGTTTATGCGAGTGGTATCCGGCAAGTATGACAAAGGTATGAAACTGCGCCAGGTGCGAACGGGCAAAGACGTGGTGATTTCTGACGCACTGACCTTTATGGCGGGCGACCGTTCTCATGTGGAAGAAGCCTACCCTGGCGATATTATCGGTTTGCATAACCATGGCACCATCCAGATTGGCGACACTTTTACTCAGGGTGAAGACATGAAGTTCACCGGTATTCCCAACTTTGCCCCTGAACTGTTCCGCCGCATCCGCCTGCGCGATCCACTTAAACAGAAACAGTTGCTGAAAGGGCTGGTGCAACTTTCGGAAGAAGGGGCCGTGCAGGTGTTCCGCCCGATTGCTAACAACGATCTGATCGTGGGCGCCGTGGGGGTGTTGCAGTTTGACGTGGTAGTGGCGCGCTTGAAAACGGAATACAACGTGGAAGCGCTGTATGAGTCGGTGAACGTTTCCACCGCCCGCTGGGTGGAGTGTGACGATGTGAAGAAATTCGAAGAATTCAAGCGCAAGAACGAGCTGAATCTGGCGTTGGACGGTGGTGATAATCTGTCGTATATCGCACCAACCATGGTGAACCTCAATCTGACGCAGGAGCGTTATCCTGACGTCGTGTTCCGTAAAACCCGCGAACATTAATCAACCGATGCGGCACCGCAGGTTTGCGGTGCCCATTCCCGCCGATTCTCATCTACGTTACCCGTTCTTGTTTGCATGTGTGTCATGCTGCATCACTCATCCTGCTAATTGTTAAGTATTTCTCATTTGTTTTATCCCCTCAATTTAGCACTGCTCTGATGACATCCTTCTGCAATTTTTGCTATGCATACTATATTTATCAAGCATGCTGCATTTACTAAGCGAAAATAACTGCTATTTGCTTACTAACCAGAGGGTTGTTTGGTGGTGTTGTTGATTGGAGACGATTCTATATCAGCAATATCAATAAGATAGTAAAAACATCCTCATGCTGAGCTGTCACTGTCGTTGATAGGCAACGGTTTTTCACTTAACTACAACTTTTTTGAGGTTTATTGGTTGATTTTTAACGGTGTTTTAAAATTGGCACAGGTGTTGCTTCAAGTATTAAAAAAGTTTTAGCGTGAATGTGTAATTGTACAGTAGTCGTGAAGTATTCATGTGAGTTTGCCGTGATAGGGCGGCACAAGAATCCGCAATGATTTGGGATTCCCAACCAGAAGGAAGAGATCGATGAAAAATACCAAATTTGTACATTCGCTGATGGCTATCGTTTTGGGTTCTGTTCTGGTGAGTGGTAGTGCGCTGGCGCAAAATTCGCTGCTCAATCAGGCATCTAGCGTTGCTGAAAGTACGGGTGCCAAAATCGATAGCTCGATGAAAAAAGTTGATAACTACATGGATGACAGTGCGATAACCGCCAAAGTCAAAGGTGTGCTGGTTGATGATAAAACCATTAAAAGCACCGATATCTCGGTTGTGACTGAGAAAGGCGTGGTCACACTCAGTGGTTTCGTTGGTAGCCAGGCGCAGGCCAAGCATGCCGTTGCGGTTACCAGTCAGGTGGAGGGGGTTAAATCTGTCAGTGATAAGCTGCACGTGAAAGATGAAGCCACGCAGTCAGTAACGGCTTACGCTGGCGATGCCGTCACCACCAGTGAGCTGAAAGCCAAGCTGCTGGCTGATGACATTGTGCCTTCGCGCGACGTGAAAGTAGCAACCACCGATGGTGTCGTACAGCTTTCCGGTACGGTGCAAACCCAGGCTCAGTCTGAGCGGGCAGAAAGTATTGCTAAAACCCTGAATGGTGTGAAAAGCGTCAAGAACGATCTGACAGTCACACCATAAACCTGCCCACCTACAGATGATAGGAGTTCAGCCTGCTGCGCCGATGCTGTACCACTGGCGCAGCTTGTTATCCCCTAAATAAGGAGACGCTTATGTTTCGTTGGGGCATTATCTTTCTAATTATTGCCTTGATCGCCGCGGCGCTGGGTTTTGGTTCATTGGCCGGAACCGCCGCTTGGGCAGCCAAAGTGGTGTTCGTTGTGGGGATCATTCTGTTTCTGTGCAGCCTGTTTACTGGCCGCCGGCGTCCTTAACCTTAGGCTCAACGCTTGATTCTTTCTCTTGAAGTTTGAGGTGTGCAGTCATGAATAGCGATATTATTCTCGGCCGCTGGAAACAGCTGAAAGGCCAGATTTGGCAGGCTTGGGCGGAGCTTTCCGGCAGCGATTGTGCCTGGTTGTCGGGGAGTAATGATTGCCTCTCTGGCGTATTGCAAGAGTATTATGGAAGAGAGCAAGAAGCGGTATCCTCGAAGAAACAGCCACATTGAGGATAGCGGGTTGGGAAACATAATATCTATCATGCTCGGTAATGATGCTGTGTATGGCGTACTGCCTACATACAGCATCAAAGCCGGGCTATTCGTTTTTTCGGTAGTGGAGAGTCATGGTGAACTACGTTTTTACTGATACTCACTGCCATTTTGATTTTCCGCCATTTACAGGTTATGAGGATGAAAGCCTGCGGTTGGCTGCGCAAGCCGGTGTGCAACGTATCATTGTGCCTGCGGTAACGGCGGAGCGGTTTGCTTTGGTGTTGCAGTTGGCGCAGGAGCATGCGCCGGTGTTTGCCGCTTTGGGACTACATCCGTTGTATATCGCACAGCACCATGAGGCTCAGCTTGAGCAGTTGGTGAACGTGCTCGCCAACCCGCCAGCAAAATTAGTGGCAGTAGGGGAGATCGGGCTGGATCTGTATATGGAAAATCCCCAATTTGATCGCCAGCAGGCGTTGCTGAAACAGCAGTTGGCTTTGGCAAAACGCCATGATTTGCCCGTGATCCTGCATTCTCGCCGCAGCCACGATCAACTGGCGGCGATACTGCGCCGTGCCGCGGTTACGCGCTGTGGCGTGGTGCATGGTTTTGCGGGCAGCCTGGCACAGGCGCAGGCGTTTATTCGCTTGGGGTATTACATTGGAGTGGGTGGCACCATCAGTTATGAACGTGCCCAGAAAACCCGCAGCGTGATGGCGCAGCTACCTCTTGCGTCCTTACTGCTGGAAACCGATGCACCGGACATGCCGTTGGCGGGCTATCAGGGGCAACCGAATCGCCCTGAACGGGCTGCCGAGGTTTTTCAGGCGCTTTGTGGGTTACGGCCTGAATCGCCTGATGAAATAGCTCACCATCTGCATCAAAACACACAATCTCTGTTTGCATTACTCTCAAATATGGGTAATTAAATGTGATATAAATCACATTTTTTTGTTTTGATTTGCATCTGAATGCAGGTTTCTACGATATACAATGGGTATACGCCAACCCTGCCCCGTATAATTCTTTCCTATCATAACTCTCTAAGCGCCCTGCTAAATTTACCGGACAGGGAGGTGTTTCTTTTCTAACTGGGAATATTCTGTATGCAACTCATCATGAGCTTGGTTGGTATGGTGGTATTGATCGCCATGGCTGTGCTGCTTTCCAGCAATCGACGTGCAATTAAATTGCGCACCGTGCTCGGTGCATTCGCCATCCAGGTTGCCATTGGCGCTTTGGTACTGTACGTGCCTGTTGGCCGCCATATTCTTGGTGGCATGTCCGAAGGCGTGGCCAACGTCATTGCATACGGCAATCAGGGCGTTTCCTTCATCTTCGGTGGCTTGGTCTCCGATAAAATGTTTGAGGTGTTCGGCGGCGGCGGTTTTGTGTTCGCGCTGCGCGTACTGCCGGTGATTGTGTTTTTCTCCTCACTGATTGCGGTGCTGTATTACCTGGGCATTATGCAATTGGTGATTAAAGTGCTCGGTGGCGGCTTGCAGAAACTGCTGGGCACGTCGCGTACCGAATCGCTATCAGCAACGGCCAATATTTTCGTGGGCCAGACCGAGGCTCCCTTGGTGGTACGGCCTTATATCGCCACCATGACCCAGTCTGAACTGTTTGCCGTGATGTGCGGTGGCTTGGCTTCCGTAGCTGGTTCAGTGCTGGCGGGATATGCCCAGATGGGCGTGCCGCTGGAATATCTGATTGCCGCATCCTTTATGGCCGCACCGGGGGGTTTGCTGTTTGCCAAGCTGATGGTGCCGGAAACGGAGAAAACTCACGATAAAGACGATGTGATGAAACTGATCGCAGAAGAAGATCGCCCGGCCAACGTTATTGATGCGGCAGCCTCAGGAGCTGCATCGGGTATGCAACTGGCGATGAACGTAGGGGCAATGCTGCTGGCGTTTATTGCCCTGATCGCTTTGTTGAACGGCATGCTGGGGGGGATTGGTGGCTGGTTTGATTTTCCGCAATTGTCGTTGGAATTGATACTGGGCTGGGTTTTCTCCCCGCTCGCTTTTCTGATTGGCGTGCCGTGGCATGAGGCGATGATAGCGGGGTCGTTTATCGGCCAGAAAGTGATCGTCAATGAATTTGTGGCCTATATGAGCTTTAGCGCCCATCTGCGCCCGGATGATGTGGTGGCAGCAGAGGGATTGCAGGTTTTGTCACAGCACACCAAGGCAATTATCTCCTTTGCACTGTGCGGTTTTGCCAACTTGTCCTCCGTAGCCATTTTACTGGGGGGGTTGGGGAGTATGGCACCGAACCGTCGGCATGATATTGCGCGCTTTGGCTTAAAAGCGGTGGCTGCTGGTACGCTTTCTAACCTGATGAGTGCCACCATCGCCGGGTTCTTCTTGGCGCTGTAAACTAGACTGTAAACGGGTGCCCTGATCTTGGCACCCGTTTTTACTTGCCTGTTTCTTGCATCGGTTGACGATCGGTACTGCATTTTATGTGATAAATATCACATAATGTTATGATTCGTTGCATTTTCATTTCATATAGTGTGAGTTCAAACGCAAATTAGCCGCAACTATCGTGTTCAAATAGCTAGCGAAGGGGCATTCCCTACATTGACGATGGGCTTTTGGATCTGCGTCACTGGCGGACACAGCCTAATTGGAGAGTTTTATGAGCGAATTAATCGCAGCAGCGCAACGTGCGCTGAACCTGATGGATTTAACCACGCTGAATGATGATGACACCGACGAGAAAGTGATCGCGTTGTGTCGCCAGGCAAACAGTCCGGCAGGCCAGACCGCCGCCGTTTGTATTTATCCACGTTTTATCCCGATTGCGCGTAAAACGCTGCGCGAACAGGGGACGCCGGGCATCCGTATTGCAACCGTGACCAATTTCCCGCATGGCAATGACGACATCGACATCGCGCTGGCAGAAACCCGTGCGGCAATCGCCTACGGCGCTGACGAGGTTGATGTGGTTTTCCCTTATCGTGCTTTGATCGCTGGTAACGATAAGGTGGGTTTTGAACTGGTGAAACAGTGTAAACAGGCCTGTGCTGCGGCTAACGTGTTACTGAAAGTGATCATTGAAACCGGTGAGCTAAAACAGGCAGAGCTTATCCGTCAAGCCTCTGAAATCGCCATTCGTGCCGGGGCTGACTTTATCAAAACCTCAACGGGTAAAGTGCCGGTTAATGCCACACTGGCAAGCGCCGAACTGATGATGACGGTGATTCGTGATCTGGGCGTGAGCAACACCGTGGGCTTTAAGCCAGCGGGTGGGGTACGCACTGCGGAAGAAGCACAGCAATATCTGCAACTTGCCGAGCGTATTCTGGGGGCCGGCTGGGCCGATGCACGCCACTTCCGTTTTGGCGCTTCAAGCCTCTTGGCCAGCCTGTTAACGACGCTGGGCCATAGCACTCAAGTGGCTCATAACGGTTACTGATTCTTAGACTCTTCATCTTTTTTCACGCTGCGGCTAGCTGATGCAGTAGCTCAAACAGGGGGATGCCTTGTTCCTGGCGCAAGAAATAATCCGTAAAAAACGAGACGGCCAACCACTGAGTGAAGCGGAAATTCGTTTTTTCATCAATGGGGTGCGTGACAATGTGGTTTCCGAAGGGCAGATTGCTGCGCTGGCGATGACCATTTATTTTCATGACATGACCATGCCGGAACGCGTAGCGCTGACCATGGCGATGCGGGATTCCGGCACGGTGCTCGATTGGAAAAGCCTGCAACTGAATGGCCCGATTGTTGACAAACACTCCACCGGTGGCGTGGGTGATGTCACTTCGCTGATGCTTGGCCCGATGGTGGCGGCCTGTGGTGGCTATGTGCCGATGATTTCTGGCCGTGGTCTGGGGCACACCGGTGGCACCTTGGATAAGCTGGAAGCTATTCCGGGCTTCAATATTTTCCCCGACGACAATGCGTTCCGTAAAATTATCCAAGAGGTGGGAGTGGCCATTATCGGCCAGACCAACTCGTTAGCCCCGGCGGATAAACGTTTTTATGCCACGCGTGACATTACCGCAACCGTTGATTCTATCCCGTTGATCACTGCCTCTATACTGGCGAAAAAACTGGCGGAAGGATTGGATGCGTTGGTGATGGACGTCAAAGTAGGATCGGGTGCTTTTATGCCAACTTATGCGTTGTCGGCA
Source organism: Chania multitudinisentens RB-25 (assembly GCF_000520015.2). Taxonomy (GTDB): domain Bacteria; phylum Pseudomonadota; class Gammaproteobacteria; order Enterobacterales; family Enterobacteriaceae; genus Chania; species Chania multitudinisentens. Next base: position 5,318,067 of record NZ_CP007044.2, on the reverse strand, counting down.
GAGTTGGCGCAGGCGATAGTTGCGGTGGCGAATGGTGCGGGGTGTAAAACCACGGCGTTATTGACCGATATGAACCAGGTGCTGGCGTCCAGCGCGGGTAACGCGCTAGAAGTCCGCGAAGCGGTACGCTTCCTGACCGGTGAATATCGCAACCCGCGTTTGCTGGACGTTACCCTGGCGTTGTGCGTGGAAATGCTACTTTCTGGTGGTTTGGCCGCTGATGACACAGAGGCCCGAGCCAAGCTACAGGCCGTTTTGGATAATGGCAAAGCGGCAGAGGTTTTTGGCCGTATGGTGGCAGCGCAGCAGGGGCCGGTTGATTTTATTGAGCGTTACGACAGTTATCTGCCGGTAGCAACCTTGAGTAAACCGGTGTACGCCGAGCAACCGGGTACGCTTATCGCGGTGGATACCCGTGCGCTGGGGATGGCAGTGGTTTCATTGGGCGGTGGCCGCCGCCGGGCGTCCGACAGTATTGATTACAGCGTCGGCCTGACGGAGGTGGTGCGTTTGGGGGGATCAGTTGATCATCAACGCCCGCTGGCGCTGATTCACGCCAACAATGAAGAGAGCTGGCAGCAGGCGGCAGATGCGGTGCGCAGTGCGATGATACTGGGCGATAAAGCCCCGGCTGCGACGCCGATGGTGTATCAGCGCATTACGCAATAACAGCGGCTTTTAAAGAGCCAGGTGCGGTAGCGGTGGTTATGCTGCCGCTCGCAGCAGGAGAAAATGATGAAACGCATATACATTATGGTATTGGACTCGTTCGGTATTGGTGCCAGTGCCGATGCTAAACGCTTTGGTGACGAAGGTTCCGATACTTTGGGCCATATCGCAGCGGCCTGTGCTCGTGGCGAAGCCAACGTGGGCCGCAGCGGCCCGTTGACCCTGCCGAATCTGAGCCGCTTGGGTTTGGGCAAAGCAGCGGAAGAGTCTACCGGTAAATTCCCGGCAGGGCTGGATAAAAATGCCGAGATCATCGGCGCTTACGGCTATGCCAGCGAACTCTCTTCCGGTAAGGATACGCCGTCCGGCCACTGGGAAATCGCCGGAGTCCCGGTGCTGTTCGACTGGGGTTACTTTAAGGATGAGCACAACAGCTTCCCGCAGGCGCTGCTGGATACGCTGGTAGCACGTGCCAATCTGCCAGGGTATCTCGGCAACTGCCATTCGTCCGGTACTGTGATCCTCGATCAACTGGGCGAAGAACATATGCGGACCGGCAAGCCGATTTTCTATACCTCGGCGGATTCGGTATTCCAGATCGCCTGTCACGAAGAGACGTTCGGCCTGGATCGTCTGTATGAACTGTGTGAGATTGCCCGTGCAGAGCTGACCGAAGGCGGTTACAACATTGGCCGGGTGATTGCGCGGCCGTTTGTTGGTGATAAACCGGGCAGTTTCCAGCGTACCGGCAATCGCCACGATCTGGCGGTTGAACCACCGGCCCCGACCGTGCTGAAAAAACTGGTTGATGAGAAGGGCGGTGAAGTGGTTTCCATCGGCAAGATTGCCGATATTTATGCCAACGTTGGTATTACCCAGAAAGTGAAGGCAAACGGGCTTGATGCGCTGTTTGATGCCACGCTGGCCGAAATGGAAAAAGCCGGTGATAACACCATCGTGTTCACCAACTTTGTTGATTTTGACTCCTCCTACGGCCACCGCCGTGACGTGGCGGGTTATGCCGCCGCGCTGGAGTTGTTTGATCGCCGTTTGCCGGAACTGCTGGAGCGCGTTACGGGCGACGATATGATTATTTTCACCGCTGACCACGGCTGTGACCCGACCTGGGCAGGCACCGATCACACCCGCGAGCACATTCCGGTGCTGATATATGGCCCAAATGTGAAACCAGGTTCGCTGGGGCACCGTGAGACTTTCGCAGATATCGGCCAGACCGTAGCCAGTTATTTTGGCGTGTCACCGATGGATTACGGTAAACCAATGTTATAAAGCCTTTGATTGTGCTGGCGGTGAGCCAGCGTTTTTTTAAATGCATTTAAGGACGAAATTATGGCTACGCCACATATTAACGCTGAGATGGGTGATTTCGCTGACGTAGTATTGATGCCGGGCGATCCGCTACGGGCAAAATACATTGCTGAAACCTTCCTGGAAGATGCAGTGGAAGTGAACAACGTGCGCGGCATGTTGGGCTTCACGGGCACTTACAAAGGCCGCAAAATCTCTGTGATGGGCCACGGTATGGGGATTCCATCCTGTTCTATTTATGCGCGTGAACTGATTGCCGAATTTGGCGTGAAGAAAATCATTCGTGTCGGCTCCTGCGGTGCCGTGCGTGACGATGTCAAACTGCGTGATGTGGTGATCGGTCTGGGGGCTTGTACCGATTCCAAAGTCAACCGCATGCGTTTCAAAGATCATGACTATGCTGCGATTGCGGATTTTGACATGGTGCGTAACGCCGTGGATGCGGCGGCGGCCCAGGGCATCCCGGCGCGCGTGGGTAATATTTTTTCTGCCGAGCTGTTCTATACCCCCGATCCTGACATGTTTCAGGTGATGAAGAAGTACGGCATTCTGGGCGTAGAAATGGAGGCGGCGGGCATTTACGGCGTAGTGGCAGAGCTAGCTGAAGAATTCGGCTGTAAGGCGCTGACCATCTGCACCGTGTCCGATCACATTCTGCGTCACGAAGCGACCACTGCCGCAGAACGCCAGACCACCTTTAACGAGATGATTGTTATCGCGTTGGAATCGGTGTTGCTGGGCGACAAAGCGTAAATCACCTGAGGGCGCGGCTGGCTGCGCCCTTTACTATCTATTCATCTTACCGTAAATTTTTCTATCAATTCTTTATCTTTCCGCTAATTAGCGTTATTAATTTATTCATCAATCTATTCACTAATCTATTCAGGTATGAGCACTGTCGAACATATTCTGCGGCATGGTTCGGCTACGGCCCAGGAACTGACTGGTGCGTTGGGCATCAGCCAGCCAACGCTATCGCGCCGCATCCGCGATGTGGCGGAGAACGTGCTGGTCATTGGCAAAGGTAAAGCGACGCGTTATGCGCAACACCCACGGATTAGCGAACCTTTCCGCGCGATTGCTGCACAAATGTGGCAACAGCTTCAGACATTGAATGAGCGCATTCAGCGTTTGGCTTAGAACCGGCCCCAATAGGCTATTTTATTCACCTTGAATAGTACTCGAAGCGTGTTTCTGCGCTGTTTGCCGTGTCTAAACCGGTTGCGCCAATAACGTTTGCTGGAACAGGTTGTTGGCTCAGTCTTTGTTCACCGGTTCTTTATCTTCTGGTGGATTATCGTCGCTTTCAGCCAACGGCGTATTGGCCGTTAACAGGTAAGGGGATTGCTGCCAGCGGCTACGGCGGCCCTGCAACAGAGTTCGTGCCAGAATAATGCCGATAGCCAGCGCCAGCAGGATCATCAGGCGCAGCAGGTTGGTCGTGTTATCCACCTGCTTGGATTCGGTAGCCAGTACGTGGGTATCAAGCGTAACGCGGATAAAACCGATTGGGCCATCTTTACCCTGAATCGACTCAACCATCTGGTGGTTGAAATAACTGCCTGCACGTTTGCCATCCAGCGACAGGCGATCGCGCACGCTGATCTGCTCGCCGGAATGGGCCACCAGCGTGCCATCCAACTGGTAGACGCTGGCGTCAAGGATGCGGCTGTGGTGGGTCAACTGTTGCAGAATGCTGCTGATGCGCTGATTGTCTACATCGCTGTTGTCGTCCAGCAGCGGTGCCAGGCTGAACGCCACCTGTTTAGTCAGCGTTTGTGCCAGTTCTTCCACCTGTTCCGATCGCGCCATTTGGTGGCTCAGGCTAAAATAAGAGGCGCCTTGCATGAGCATCACCAGCAAAGCCAGACAAATCAGAATAATAGCGGTACGATGCAGGCGGAATTTTAGTTTAGCTTTAGCCATACGGCTTCCTTGGTCTTTCGGATGCTTTATGTTGCCAGAAGCCAGGGCGATAGGATAGTTTTAGCCGTCGTTGCGTTCCGTTTACAATCCATCGGGTATCAGTGTGCCGTTTATCATGCAGTGTTTTTCAGGAGTTAATGATGTCGAATAGTCTGACCTATTGCGATCTCCCCGCCGAGATCTCTCAATGGCCGGGTCTTCCTCTTTCGTTGAGCGGTGACGAAGTGATGCCGTTGGATTATCGGGCAGGCCATACCGGTTGGCTATTATATGGCAGAAAGCTGGATAAAGAACGCATCACACAGTTCCAGCGCAAGCTGGGCGCGGCGATGGTGATCGTCACCGCCTGGTGCGTGGAGGATTATCAGGTGGTGCGTTTGGCGGGAACGCTGACGCAGCGAGCTAAATCGCTGGCCGCCGAAAGCGGGCTGGATGTGGCACCGCTCGGTAAGATCCCGCATTTACGCACGCCGGGTTTGCTGGTGATGGATATGGATTCCACCGCGATCCAGATTGAGTGTATTGATGAAATTGCCAAGCTGGCCGGGGTGGGCGAACAGGTGGCGGAAGTCACCGAGCGTGCGATGCGCGGTGAACTCGATTTTACTGCCAGCCTGCGGCAGCGTGTCGGAACGCTGAAAGGGGCCGATGCCAAAATCCTGCAACAGGTGCGCGATAATCTCCCGCTGATGCCGGGGCTGATCAGCCTGGTGCGCAAACTGCAAGCGCTGGACTGGCATGTGGCCATCGCCTCCGGCGGTTTTACCTATTACGCTGAATATTTGCGCGACAAGCTGAAACTGGTGGCGATTGCGGCGAATGAACTGGAAATCCGCGACGGCAAATTGACCGGCGAAGTGCTGGGGCCGGTGGTGGATGCGCAGTATAAGGCGGATACATTGCTGAAACTGGCAGAAAAACTGGGGATTTCACCACAGCAAACCGTGGCGATTGGCGACGGCGCCAACGATTTGAAGATGATGCAGGTTGCCAGATTGGGCATTGCCTACCACGCGAAGCCTAAAGTGTATGAAAAGGCGCAGGTGTCGATTCGCCATGCTGACTTGCTGGGGGTGCTTTGCGTGCTGACCGGCAGTTTGAAACATGATGTGAGGTAATTGTGGCCAAAGCAGTGAAACGGGCGTTTGTCTGTAATGAATGTGGCGCTGATTATCCGCGCTGGCAAGGGCAATGCAGCGCCTGCCATGCCTGGAATACCATTACAGAAGTGCGCCTGGCTGCGGTGGCTTCTTCTGCTCGTACTGAGCGCTTCAGCGGCTATGCGGGCGATGCGGGCGTCAGCCGTGTGCAGAAACTGTCGGATATCAGCCTGGAAGCGTTGCCGCGTTTCTCTACCGGCTTCCTTGAATTTGACCGCGTGCTGGGCGGTGGGGTGGTGCCGGGCAGTGCCATTCTGATTGGCGGCAATCCCGGTGCGGGGAAAAGTACGCTGTTGCTGCAAGTGCTGTGCAAACTCGCCGAGCAGATGAAAACCCTGTACGTCACGGGTGAGGAGTCGCTGCAACAGGTGGCGATGCGCGCTCACCGCTTGGCTTTGCCGACCGGCGGCCTGAATATGCTCTCGGAAACCAGCATTGAGCAGATTTGCCTGATCGCCGAGCAGGAACAACCAAAGCTGATGGTGATCGACTCGATCCAGGTGATGCACATGGCGGATATCCAGTCTTCACCGGGCAGCGTGGCGCAGGTGCGTGAAACGGCGGCTTATCTGACGCGCTTTGCCAAAACGCGCGGCGTAGCGATTGTGATGGTGGGGCATGTCACTAAAGACGGCTCTTTGGCCGGGCCGAAAGTGCTGGAGCACTGTATCGATTGTTCCGTGTTGCTTGATGGCGACGCCGATTCCCGTTTCCGTACGTTGCGTAGCCATAAAAACCGCTTCGGTGCGGTGAATGAGCTGGGCGTGTTCGCCATGACGGAACAGGGTTTGCGCGAAGTCAGCAACCCTTCGGCCATCTTCCTCAGCCGTGGTGATGAAATCACCTCCGGCAGTTCGGTGATGGTGGTGTGGGAAGGAACACGGCCGCTGTTGGTGGAGATTCAGGCGCTGGTGGATCATTCGATGATGGCTAACCCACGCCGGGTGGCGGTGGGGCTGGAGCAGAACCGTTTGGCGATTTTGCTGGCGGTGCTGCATCGCCACGGTGGTTTGCAGATGTCGGATCAGGACGTGTTTGTCAACGTCGTCGGTGGGGTGAAAGTCAGTGAAACCAGCGCTGACTTGGCATTATTGCTCGCGCTGGTATCCAGCTTCCGCGATCGCCCATTGCCTCATGATCTGGTGGTGTTCGGCGAAGTGGGGTTGGCGGGGGAGATCCGCCCGGTGCCAAGCGGCCAGGAACGCATCTCCGAAGCGGCAAAACACGGCTTTAAGCGCGCTATCGTGCCGCAGGCTAACGTACCGAAAAAAAACCCGGCTAATATGCAGGTGTTTGGCGTGAAAAAACTGGCAGATGCCTTGAGCATCTTGGATGAGCTTTAAGTGAGCCGCAATATTGCCTTGTTTAGTATACTATACCCAATGGATTTCAGGCCGCTGCTCAGTGGTAACGTGAAAGATGTCGGGAATATCAGCGTGGGGGTGTTATGCGGCAGTTCGATTACCTGAAGGCGGCAATTAAGCAAAAAGGGTGCACATTACAACAGGTAGCCGATGCCAGTAACATGACCAAAGGTTATCTCAGCCAGTTGCTGAACGATAAAATCAGAAGCCCGAGTGCGCAGAAGCTGGAAGCCGTACACCGTTTTCTGGGGCTGGAGTTCCCGCGCCGCGAGAAAAAAGTCGGCGTGGTGTTTGGTAAATTTTACCCGTTGCATACGGGCCATATCTATCTGATTCAGCGCGCGGGCAGCCAAGTGGACGAGCTGCATGTGATCCTGTGTCATGATGAACCACGCGATCGCGAACTGTTTGATAACAGCTCAATGTCACAGCAACCGACGGTCAGCGATCGCCTGCGCTGGCTGCTGCAAACCTTCAAATACCAGAAAAACATCCATATCCATTCCTTTGACGAGAAGGGCATCGAGCCTTACCCGCATGGTTGGGACGTTTGGAGCAATGGCATGAAGAACTTCATGGAACAGCAGGGCATTGTGCCAAGCTTCATCTATTCCAGCGAAGAACAGGATGCGCCGCGCTATCGTGAACATCTGGATATTGAAACTATTCTGGTAGACCCGGAACGTTCCTTTATGAATATCAGTGGCCGCCAGATCCGCCGGGACCCGTTTCGCTATTGGGACTATATTCCCACCGAAGTAAAGCCTTTCTTTGTGCGTACCGTGGCGGTCTTAGGCGGTGAATCCAGTGGTAAATCTACGCTGGTCAATAAGCTGGCGAATATCTTCAATACCACCAGTGCCTGGGAATATGGCCGTGACTATGTGTTTTCCCATTTGGGTGGCGACGAGATGGCGTTGCAGTATTCCGATTACGATAAGATTGCGCTTGGGCAGGCGCAGTATGTGGATTTTGCGGTGAAATACGCCAACAAAGTGGCGTTTATCGATACCGATTTTGTCACTACGCAGGCATTTTGCAAAAAATACGAAGGGCGCGAACATCCGTTTGTGCAGGCGTTGATCGACGAATACCGTTTTGATCTGGTGATCCTGCTGGAGAATAACACGCCGTGGGTGGCCGATGGTTTGCGCAGCCTGGGCAGCCCGGTTGATCGCAAAGCGTTTCAGCATTTACTGGAAGAGATGCTGCGAGCCAACAATATCAACTATGTTCACGTAGAATCCAGCGATTATGAAGAACGCTTCCTGCGCTGTGTTGAGCTGGTAAAACAGCTGCTGGCGGCAGATGCCAGCCGATTGGCCGGGGGTTCTTCCCTGTCGCGCTGAATAATGGGCGCAGCCTGCTGCGCCCTAAAAGCCTAATAGGTAATCACCAGTTTGCCCTGCATATGGCCTTCCAGCAGTTTAGCGTGGGCGGTAGTCAGGTTTTCCACCGTCAAGCCATGCAGCGTTTCGCTCAGCGTGGTGGTCAGTTTCCCTGCATCCAGCAGCTGCGCCACTTGCTTGAGGATTTCCCCCTGCTGGGCAATATCCGGGGTATTGAACATGCTACGGGTAAACATCAATTCCCAATGCAGTGCGGCGCTTTTCAGTTTCAGTGCATTCTGATCCAGCGGTTGTGCGTTCTCTACAATGGTGCAGATATGGCCCAGCGGAGCGATCAGATCGCTGATGGCTGACCAGTGACCATCGGTATCGTTCAGGCACAGGATGTAATCGACGTGTTCAATGCCTTCTTTTGCCAGATTGCTTTTCAGATCGCGGTAATCCACCACCAGTTCGGCTCCACGTTCGCGGCACCAGGCGGCAGATTCTGGGCGTGACGCAGTAGCGATCACTTTTACCTGGCTGCGCTGGGCGGCCAACGGGATCGCCAGTGAACCTACGCCACCGGCACCGCCGATAATCAACAGCGTTTTACCCGCTGCGGCATCCTGCACTTTCAGGTGTTCAAACAGGGCTTCCCAAGCGGTGAGCGCGGTCAGCGGCATTGCGGCGGCTTCCGCCCAATTCAGCGTGCGCGGTTTATGTGCCGTAATGCGTGAATCGATCAATTGCTGAGTGCTGTTGCTGCCTGGGCGGGTAATATCTCCGGCGTACCACACTTCATCGCCTGGTTTGAAATCTTTCACGCCACTGCCGGCTTCCAGCACCACGCCGCTGGCATCCCAACCGAGAATACGCGGCTGTTGTAGGCCATTTTTCTTCAGGCCAGCATGGACTTTGGTATCCACCGGGTTGATGGAAACCGCTTTGACTTCCACCAGCAGATCATACTGGCCTGGCGTGGGTTTTTCTGGCGTGATGCTGATAAAACGGGTGGGATTTTGGGGATCGACTGCGATGGCCCTGATTGTCATGGTTATGCTCCTTCGAATGAATGCCTTTAGTGTAGATCCCTGAGGAGTGAGTGATAAGATGGACAATAAATAACTCAGTGTTCGTTTGAGGTGAACAATCATGTTCAAACAGTTGCAGGATATGGCACTGTTCGCGCTGGTGGCCGAATGCGGTAGCTTCACTGCTGCCGCTCATCGGGCCGGGCTGCCGAAATCCAGCGTCAGCCATCGTGTCAGCCAATTAGAACAGGCACTGGGTTTGCGTTTGCTTAATCGCACTACGCGTCAGCTGAATTTAACCTTCGCCGGGGAGCGTTATCTGGAACATTGCCGGGAGATGCTGTCTGCCGCTGAACGTGCCGAGCTGGTATTACAACGGCTGCGTGATAACCCCAGTGGCCGATTGCGTATTTCAACCCCGGCAGGGCTGGGTGCGACGTTACTTCCGCGTTTGGCCGCGGATTTCCAACGTCAGTATCCAGATGTGTCGCTGGAAGTGTCGGTTTCTGATGTGATGGTGGATATGGTACAGGAAGGTTTTGATGCTGCACTGCGTACCGGCAGGCCGCAAGACTCCTCATTGATTGGCCGTAGATTGGGGCATTCTCCGCGTTACCTGTTGGCAGCGGCGGAATACCTGGCACAGTATCCGCCATTGGTCCATCCACAGCAGTTACAGCAACACCGCTGCATCGCTCATCGTGCGTGGCCAGCATGGGTGTTGCGCCGTGGTGAAGAATATTACCGCTGGCAATTGCCCATGTTACATAGCACTGACAACCTGCTGTATGCGCGCGAATGTGCGATTTCCGGGGCTGGTATCACATTACTGCCAGCGTTTCTCAGCCGTGAAGTGGTCGCGCAAAAGCAGTTGGTGGAGGTATTACCGGAATGGCAGGCCGAAGGTAATGAACTGTATCTGGTCTATCCGAGCCGCAAGCTGAATTCCCCGGCGTTGGCCTGCTTTATTGAAGTAGTACTACAGCACCCGGTGTTTGTGGATTATGCACAGGCATTGGATTGGGAAGAATAAAGAGCCGATCTCATCAGCCGGTTTTTTACGCCCAACAATGGAATGTTATGCACATTTCCCCGCAAGTGATATATGGAGCATGCACTATTCATGAATTGTTGCAGCGTATTTAAAAAATTCTGGCTGCCATTGATTGTCGCCATCTCGGTTGGCCCATTGGTATCGCACAGTCGAGACATCTGCCATGATTATGTCTACCCAGACGCGCATACCAAAGAGAACTCTGGCAATTTTGAACGAAGAAACTGCTCTAAACCGCCTAGTATCAGCCCCAAGTCAGATAACTATATCGTTGAGCAAGGCCGTGTGTACTTTCGAAAATCGGACTCATCAAGCTACGGTACCTGCGTGGGGGGAGTTGGCTCATACAGTTCGGCCGGCCGTAGCCTGTGCCCCTTTGGGACTACTAGCTATACGATAACCACCAATCATTTTTTTCCTCTTGAATTGTCGCCTAAAATCAACGAGTTTCGAGTTCTGAACGAAGATTATGCTGCTACAAACGATGCCGTTTACTACAAGCAGTTTGTGATTAACGGAGCCCGCCGATTGCCACAAAAAACGGCTTTGCGTGTGCTGCCGTTGCCGGCAAGAAAGGCAGATGGAGGATCTTCAGCGGGGCTGTCTGACTACGCCGTTTACGGAGAGCAGGTCTTCTATAATGGTGAAAACGTTGAGGGAGCTGATGCGGACAGCTTTCAGGTTCTCCTTCTGGAAGACTCTGATTACTTTACCAAGCTCGCTCGCGACAAGTCACGATTGTATTGGAAAGGTCGAATGCTGGATGACTCTAAACCTGCTGCAGTCGAAGTGGTCGATTCAAAGTATATCAAAGAGGGAAACCACCTGTGGTACGTAGACTTTGATAGCGTAGGCTTGGTAGTGGATACGTTGCCAGAGAGCATCGGAGGTGGGTTCTATCGATCTCGCTATACTTCTCCATCGGGGGAATCTTACTCTCGCATACAGCGAAGTGATGAGCTAAGCGATGGTCGCCATAAACTTGTCTCGTTGCCGCTTCGGATGGCAGAAGTCGATGAATTCAGGGTTTTGCCTGCCGGGTGTCCTGTTCGTGATGGGTTTGTAGCGGGCCATCCGGGGTTGTACTGCCGGCCGTTTGAATACCAGCCCACGACCGAGTTTGGGCGCACCAAGAGCAGGGTTTTCCTTACCGATCAGCCTGTTCCCGTAGCAGATATAGATAATTTTCAAATCATATCGGTAGATCATTACGACTACGGAGGGGTTGCTAACGCACAAGCCATTGATGGAAAGAATATATATCTTTTCAAGGAGGGTGGGAGCGATTCTGTTGCAATTCAGGGGCAGGTACTGGGCCCTATCCCAAGTTCTTATGGTAGCTTTTTCCTTCTGGCGGACGCAGCAAACATCTACGATCTGACGGGCTGGTATTCCAGGCTAGGTGTTGATGACCTGTGCCGTTATGAACACTCGTCTTCAACACGCGGCTTGAGACTGTTAGAAAGAGCGGAAGGGCGCGACGGTCAGCCCTATATTGTCCTTGGGAATAACGAGTATCAGTATGTCTTCTATGCAAACCCACAAGGCAAAGAAAACCCAGGCCATGTGATTGATCTGCGGACTGGCCAGCGTTTGCGCCTGGCTACTGGTTTTCGAGAGGAGCCCTGCGGCCCGCTATGAGGGCAGATAAAGACGTTGTCATTAATCTGAGCCCGCAGTGTATGCGGGCTGATAGAAATATCCGGGTACAACGTGAGATTACTTGGTCACTCTCTTGTACTTGATACGGCGTGGCTCCAGTGCTTCAGCCCCCAGCGTCCGCTTTTTGTACTCTTCGTATTCGGTAAAGTTACCTTCGAAGAATTCAATTTTGCCTTCATCCTGGTAATCCAGAATGTGGGTGGCGATACGGTCAAGGAACCAGCGGTCGTGGGAGATCACCATGGCACAGCCTGGGAACTCCAACAGGGCGTTTTCCAGCGCGCGCAGGGTTTCGATATCCAGATCGTTGGTCGGTTCATCAAGCAGCAGCACGTTGCCGCCAACTTGCAGCAGCTTGGCCAAGTGCAGACGGCCACGTTCACCGCCGGACAGTTCACCAACACGCTTGCCCTGATCGACGCCCTTGAAGTTAAAGCGGCCAACATAGGCACGGCTTGGCATTTCGGTGTTGCCGATGCGCATGATGTCCTGACCGCCGGAGACTTCTTCCCACACGGTTTTGCCGTTATCCATGCTGTCACGGAACTGATCGACAGAAGCCAGCTTAACGGTATCACCCAGCACGATGCTGCCGGAATCAGGCTGTTCCTGACCGGACATCATGCGGAACAGCGTGGATTTACCCGCGCCGTTCGGGCCGATAATGCCGACAATCGCGCCTTTTGGTACGGAGAAGGAGAGATCGTCGATCAGCACGCGATCGCCGTAGGATTTGCGCAGGTTGCTGACTTCAACCACTTTATCGCCCAGGCGGGCGCCAGGTGGAATAAACAGTTCGTTGGTTTCGTTACGTTTCTGGTATTCGGTGCTGTTCAGTTCTTCAAAGCGGGCCAGGCGGGCTTTGCCTTTCGACTGGCGGCCTTTGGCTCCCTGACGCACCCACTCCAGCTCTTTCTCAATAGATTTACGGCGTGCGGCTTCGGCAGAGGCTTCCTGTGCTAAACGAGCATCTTTCTGCTCCAGCCAGGAAGAGTAGTTACCTTCCCACGGAATGCCTTCGCCACGGTCCAGCTCAAGTATCCAACCGGCGACGTTATCAAGGAAATAACGGTCGTGGGTAATTGCCACCACGGTGCCTTCGAAGTCGTGCAGGAAACGCTCCAGCCACGCCACGGATTCTGCGTCCAGGTGGTTGGTCGGTTCATCCAGCAGCAGCATGTCCGGTTTTTCCAGCAGCAGGCGGCACAGCGCAACGCGGCGGCGCTCACCGCCGGAAAGGTTGGCGATTTTGGCGTCCCACTCCGGCAGGCGCAGCGCATCAGCGGCACGCTCAAGCTGGGTGTTGAGGTTATGGCCATCGTGAGCCTGAATGATCTCTTCCAGGCGGCCCTGTTCTGCGGCCAGCTTGTCGAAATCTGCGTCTTCTTCGGCGTACAGCGCGTACACTTCATCCAGGCGTTTCAGGGCACCCACCACTTCGGCCAACGCTTCTTCTACCGACTCGCGCACGGTATGTTCCAGGTTGAGCTGGGGTTCCTGGGGCAGATAACCAATCTTGATGCCCGGCTGTGGGCGTGCTTCACCTTCGATATCGGTATCGATGCCCGCCATAATGCGCAGCAGGGTGGATTTACCGGCGCCGTTCAGGCCCAGTACGCCAATTTTGGCCCCAGGGAAGAAACTCAGGGAAATGTTTTTCAGAATATGACGCTTCGGCGGAACCACTTTGCCGACGCGATGCATGGTATAGACGTATTGAGCCACGTTGCTCCGAGCCTCTCTATCAGTTTTTATAGGATGTCTGGCGGCATGAGTGTAGCCCGTTTCAATAACAGATCCCAGACCTCTCGCGATGATCGATGAGTATAACCGTTAATGTGCTGCGGCAGAGGCGTTTGCAGTGTTTTAAGGTGTGAGTGGGATCGCAAGATAGGGGCTTTTTACGGGGAAATAAAAACGCCCGGCAGGATTTGCCAGGCGTTTTTGCTCAGATTATAAGGCGTTACGCCAGCTTGTTACGGCCTGCCCTGAGGCGAACGATGAGCCATTTTTCAACTTCAACAATCAGGAACAACACAATACCGATCAGCAGTGTGATCCCCCAATAAGCCAGCGGCAGCGGGGCAGTGCCGAACAGCGAGTTCATGAACGGCAGATAGATAATTGCCATCTGCAACAGCAGCAGCACACCACTCACCAGCCACAGACCTTTGTTCAGGAATACTTGGCGGTTCAGCGGGAAGCGGTCCGCAGTGCGGCAGTTGAACATGTAAACCCATTGCGCAGTCACCAGCGTTTGCAGCAGCACGGTGCGGATGAGTTCGCTGCTGTAGCCGCGTGGTGCCATCCAGGCTTCCAGTATAAAGGCGCTGATGGCGATCAAAATACCGACGAAGGCGATACGCCAGATCGCATGCAGATCCAGAACGTTACTGCCCGGTATGCGGGGTTTGCGGTGCATCAAGCCTTTTTCGGCAGGTTCATATGCCAGGCCGAACGACAGCGTTGTGGACGTTGCCATGTTCATCCACAGGATCTGGATTGGCGTCAGGGGCAGCATGGCACCGGCCAGAATGGCGATGATGATCAATAAGCCCTGTGCCAGGTTGGTGGGGAGAACAAACAGGATGGTTTTCTTCAGGTTGTCATAAACCCGGCGGCCTTCTTTCACCGCGCTGGCAATGGTGGCGAAGTTATCGTCGGTCAACACCATGTCAGCGGCTTCTTTGGTGACCTCGGTGCCTTTGATCCCCATGGCGATACCCACATCGGCCTGTTTCAGCGCTGGCGCATCGTTGACGCCATCACCGGTCATTCCAACTACTTCGTTCTTGTTCTGCAACGCCTTCACCAGACGCAGTTTGTGTTCTGGGCTGGTACGGGCAAAGATATCGTAATGCACGGCGGCTTCTGCCAACGCTTTATCATCCATATGTTCCAGTTGGGAACCGGTAATGGAGTCCTGGCTGTTACCGATACCGAGCATGGCACCGATAGCCATGGCGGTTTTCTGGTGGTCGCCGGTAATCATTTTCACGCGGATCCCCGCTTGCTGGCATTCAGCAATTGCCGCAACGGCTTCAGGGCGTGGTGGATCCATCACCCCGGCGATGCCGATAAACACCATCTGCTGGCGGATATCGCCGTGATCCAGCTCTACGTCGCCATCTGCTGTGGTTTTGCTGGCCGCAGCCACCATGCGCAAGCCCTGTTCGGCGAAGCGCGACATCTCTTTTTCCCAATAATCGCGGCGGAACGGCTTAATGCCGGCATCGGTCAGTTCAAGTTCGCACAAGGAGAACAGCACGTCAGGAGCGCCGGTAAGGAATACCTGATTTTTCCCTGCAACCTGGCTGCGAACAGCCATGTATTTGTAGCTGGAATCAAACGGGATTTTCGCCAGTTGGCGGGTTTCACCCAGTTCCAGTTCTGCCTTCATGGCTAAAACTTTCAGCGCACCTTCAGTGGGGCTGCCCGTGATGATCCAGCGGCCGCTGTCGTCTTGTTTCACCTGGCTGTCGTTACACAGGGTGATGGCGGTAATAAACTGTGCCAGAGGAGGGATCTCCTGCACACGCGCCTGTTTGTTGCTGTCGGTGAAGAAAATGCCCCCGGTGGGTTGGTAACTTTCCCCTTCTACGCGGAAGGCATAGTCGGCCATGATGACGTTTTTCGCCGTCATTTCATTCATGGTCAGCGTACCGGTTTTATCCGAGCAGATTACCGTCATGGAGCCGAGGGTTTCTACCGTTGGCAGTTTGCGGATAATGGCCCGGTTGCGCGCCATCGTCTGTACACCCAACGACAGAATAATCGAGATGATGGCCGGTAAACCTTCCGGTACGGAAGCCACGGCCAGGCTGATCAGCGCCAGCAGCAGTTCATTCATCGGCATATCGCGCAGCGTGAAGGCAAACAGGAACAGCAGCGCCATCATCACCAGAATCAGGATGAAGATCCCTTTACCCAGACGATCCATCTGTTGCAGCAGCGGCGTGCGCTGGGTTTCAACAGTAGAAATCATCTCGCTGATGTGGCCGAGTTCGGTATGGCCGCCGGTAGCGATAACCACGCCTTTGGCATTCCCGGCGCTGATGGTGGTGCCGGAAAACAGCAGATTGGTGCGATCGCCAATCATCACTTCTTCGGTAATGGCATCGGTCTGTTTTGACACCACGGTGGATTCGCCGGTCAGGATCGCTTCTTCAACCTGCAAGTTGTGTGATTCCAATAACCGCAGGTCGGCAGGGATCTTATCACCGGGGCGCAGCAACACCATATCACCGGGCACCAGATCTTCCGCATTCACCGTATGGTTAATACCGTCACGCACCACAATTGCCTGGCTGGAAAGCATATTCCGAATGCCTTTCAGCGATTTCTCTGCGCTGTTTTCCTGCACGAAACCGATCAGGGCATTGATCACCGCCACGCCGAGAATAACAATGGTATCGATCCAATGGCCCATGATCGCTTTAAGAAAAGCGGCGGCGAGCAGAATATAAATCAGTACATCGTTAAAATGCGCAATAAAGCGCATAAGAGCGCTTTTCCCTGCTTTCTCAGGTAGCGCATTCGGACCGAACTTTTCCAGGCGTGCAGCGGCTTCCTGTTCACTCAGGCCTTCGGGCCGGCTGTTTAAATGCTGAAGAGTCTCTTCGATATCATACTGATACCATGCTTTTTCTGGTGTTATGGGAGCATGGTGCTCGTTGGGGGTATGTGTTGGCATTTAACGCCTCTCCTAAAAGTAAATTAAATCTCTGTTCCCACTTGTGTCGGTCATCCTTTTGCCAGGGTGAAGTCCGTTGTTTTCTGCCACGCAGGCTTAAATGTTAATAATTTTCAATAACCTTGTGGGTAAGCTATTGGCCGCGTGATAGTAAATAATCGACAACTTAATTTTTTGATCTGAGATAATAAAATTGTATTGATAATGTATCTGTCATTAGTTTCATAAATGTTTCTGTTTCTCTAGTCTGTTCAATATCATTCCATGTATAAAAAAAGAGTGCCTGCAAAGAAAACTATAGAACATCTCAAATATTGTGTGATGAAAAAAGTTTAGATAATCATGTGAGTTATCAAAATTTTGGTCCGAAGGGATGTTGCTCAAAGGTGAAATTTTTTGGGCAGAAAAAGTAATGAATGGATAAAGGTTTTTACTGTCTATGATAAGTATCAGGAGGCATCTGTTTGTGGTGACAACGCATGGTGCCTGGTGGCGTTTCCGGCTGTAGGCCGTGGGACACAACCTAGTAAAACAACTCAGTGAGGAAAGAGTCAGTATGGTCAAGGTGGACAAATGGCGGTTTTTGGCATTAGGCCTGTGCATCAGCGTCTTTTCTGGTGCAGCATTGGCAGATTCTTTGGATGCCCAGCGCCAGCGTTACCTGCAAATCAAGCAGGCTTGGGATAGCAATCAGCAAGAGGTCGTGCAGCAACTGATGCCGACGCTGCGGGATTATCCGCTGTACTCCTATCTGGAGTATCGCCAGTTGACGCAGGATCTCAGCACGGCCAGCGTTGCTCAGGTGAGCCAATTTCTCCAGAAGAATCCAACATTGCCGCCAGCTCTGTCACTGCCTTCCCGTTTCGTGAATGAATTGGCGCGCCGTGAAGACTGGCGCACGTTGTTGGCATTTAGCCCGCAGGCACCAAACGCGGTGGCGGCGCGTTGTAATTACTATTACGCCAAATGGGTGACTGGCGAACAGCAGGTAGCCTGGAGTGGGGCGGATGAGATCTGGCTGAGTGGCAAAACCTTGCCGGGTTCCTGCGATAAACTGTTCGGTGTTTGGCAGGCTGCCGGTAAGCAAACGCCGCTTAACACTCTGGCGCGTATGAAGCTGGCGCTGAGCGAAGGTAACAGCAGCCTGGTGAACTACCTGTACCGCCAGTTGCCAGCCAGTTATCAGACCATGGGGGATGCGCTGGTGCGCCTGCAAAACGATCCCGCCACGGTAGAGTCTTTTGCCCGCAGCGTTGGCCCAACGGATTTCACCCGTTCGGCCACCAGCATCGTTTTCGCCCGTCTGGCACGCCAGGATGTGGAAAAAGCCCGGGCGATGATTCCCACTCTTGCCCGCCTGCAAAAAATGAGCGAAAGCGAGAAGCTGGAGCTGGAAGAAGCGGTGGCCTGGCGTTTGATGGGCAACGATGCCACTTTTGAGCAGGCTCAGTGGCGCGATCGGGTGATCCTGCGCAGCCAAGCCCCAGCGCTGCTGGAGCGTCGGGTACGCATGGCGCTGGGAGCTGGCGATCGCCCGGGGTTGAAAACCTGGCTGGCGCGTTTGCCGGAGGAATCGCGCAATAAAGATGAATGGCGTTACTGGCGTGCCAGTGAACTGATTGATGAAGGCAAACGTAGTGAAGGGGAAGTGATACTGCGTAGCCTGATGAATGAGCGCGGTTTTTACCCGATGGTGGCAGCGCAAAAACTGAATATTCCTTATCCGGTAACGGTGGCCGTTGCGGCTAAACCCAGCGCAGCGCTGGCGAATAGCCCGGAAATTGCCCGTGTCCGTGAGCTGATGTATTGGAATATGGATAACCTGGCGCGCAGTGAGTGGAGTGCATTGGTTGCCAGCCGCAGCCGCCCGGAGCAGGAAGCGTTGGCGCGTTATGCTTTCGAGCAGAAATGGGCCGATCTGAGTGTGCAGGCGACGATTGTCGCTAAGCTGTGGGATCATCTGGAAGAGCGTTTCCCAATGGCTTGGGCACAAGATTTTCACCGTGCCACCGAGGATAAAGGTATTACGCCAAGTTATGCTATGGCGATTGCCCGGCAGGAAAGCGCCTGGAACCCGGAAGCGAAGTCGCCAGTGGGCGCTTCTGGTTTGATGCAGGTGATGCCGCGTACGGCTCAACATACGGTGGAACTGTATAGCATCCCTGGTTATTCCAACCCGAGCCAACTGTTTGATCCTAAAACCAATATCAACATTGGTACCCATTATCTTGAGTCGGTATACCAACAATTCGGCCGCAATCGTATTCTGTCTTCGGCGGCTTATAACGCGGGGCCTTCACGGGTTAATACCTGGTTGGGCAACACCGATGGCCGTGTTGATGCAGTCGCGTTTGTGGAAAGTATTCCTTTTTCCGAAACGCGTTCTTATGTGAAGAACGTTTTGGCTTATGATGCGTTTTATCGCCACTTTATGCACCGGCCAGCGAAAGTGCTGACGGATGCTGAATGGCAGAGGCGTTACTGAGGTTGATGCCCGTGGCCTGAGTTTTGAAGCCCAATGGGGATATGGTATGCTGCTGTACTAGTCAAATAGTATGGTGGCTACCATGACACAATTATCACTTAACGATCCCGCACTGTCTGAACAAAGTAATGAAGATTGGTTGCGCTTTTTGGCACTGTTACAGGATTCGTTTGATCAGGATTTACACCGGCCTTTGCTGCAACTGTTGCTGACGCCGGATGAACGTACCGCGCTGGGAACGCGTGTGCGGATCATTCAGGAATTGATGCGGGGCGAAATGAGCCAGCGTGAGTTGAAAAATGAACTGGGGGCAGGGATTGCCACCATAACCCGCGGTTCGAATAGCCTTAAAATGGCATCCCCGCTATTGAAACAGTGGCTGGAACAACAGTTGCTGGCTGATACACAATAACCATACAGGTCATTTTAAGCGGCTTGATTGTTCTCTTATGATGGGCCGCTGCAATCATTTCTGGTTGTTTGTCGCCCAGCTCATTGGCGGCCAAGCGTCACATTTCCCTGTCTGTTTCTTAGATTGCTATGGCTACCGATTGTTGCCGTGGTTACGGTAAATCGGGTTATGAAATGGTACCAGGGCCAGCAGCAGTGCCTGATGGTAAACGCTGGTGCGGCTTAACCTGCCATCGGTAAAAATGCCGATAGCTCCTCCTTGGCGTTTTACCTCGGTATTACCGGTGAGTTTCGCCATTTCACTGCCCAATTCGCGGCCGGAACGAATTCCCTGTAAAATAGCTTCTGGGAGCATCAGGCTGGCAGAACGCGATTCGCCACGGGTTTGCGGGTTTTCTATTGTCATCCAGGCGAAGGTCATATTTTCTTCTATCCCTGCTTCCACGCCGACCCAAAAATCGGCTTCTGGCCGCACCTGCCGTGCTTCCATGACACGCTGGCGAGCGCCGGTGCGGGTTTCGACATTGCCTATTGGTTGCAGTGAAACACCGCTGGCGACGTCCACGGATTCTATACGGCATTGGTCTTCGCCAAAGGTATCTTCAAAGGCCAGTTGAATAGCCTTAATCTTTGCCGGGTTGGTAGTTGCAGCGACAACATGGTACATAACGGGGTTAGTCTCCTTCTGTCCAAGACGGCGGGCAGGTGCACAAGTGGTTGCCCGGCGTTGATAAACTCAAGTTTCACGCAGTATAACGGAAAACAAACATGTTACAGGTATACCTTGTTCGCCATGGCGAAACGGAATGGAACGCAGCGCGTCGCATTCAGGGCCAGTCCGACAGCCCGTTAACCGCTAAGGGTGAATATCAGGCACAACGAGTTGCCAAACGCGTGTGCCTTGAAGGCATTACGCATGTGATTACCAGCGATCTGGGCCGCACCCGCCGCACCGCGCAAATTATTGCTGATGCCTGTGGTTGTGACGTGATTAACGACGCACGGCTGCGTGAACTACACATGGGTGTTCTGGAAGAACGCTTGATCGACAGCCTGACACCGCAGGAAGAACAGTGGCGTAAACAGATGGTTGATGGTACTGCTGATGGCCGCATCCCTCAAGGTGAATCCATGGTCGAATTAGGCAAACGTGTACATGCCGCACTGGCAAGCTGCCTTCTGTTGCCAGAAGGCAGCAAACCGCTGCTGGTCAGCCACGGTATCGCGCTGGGTTGCCTAATCAGCACGGTGCTGGGGTTGCCTGCTTATGCAGAACGTCGCCTGCGTTTGCGTAACTGCTCTCTGTCGCGTGTGGATTATCAGCAGAGCTCATGGTTGGCTTCTGGCTGGGTGGTGGAAACCGCTGGCGATGTTTCGCATTTGGACATGCCAGCGTTAGACGAGTTGCAGCGTTAACGGCGGATTGGGATCAGGTAATCGCACTTGATCTCGGTCGGTGCCTGGGGTGGCCTTCGGTCACCTTTCGGGTAAAAACGCTCAATATCGTGCCCTTTGCGGCGGGTTAGTTCAAGCGCTGGCAGACAGGTGCCATACAGCATCAGGATAAAATCCTGTAGGCCTGCGCTCGGCCCTTGGTAGCTGAACATGGCGTATTCGCCCGCTTGCAGTATCAGTGGATGGCCTTCCTGAACGTCTGCCGGGACGTGCTGTAGCTCCAGCGCTGTGGTGTACAGTATTTCCTGCTCGTCATCCTTTTCCTGGCTTGGCCGTGAATGGTGCAAGCCGTACAGCACGGGGGGCAGCGTTTCTGCCTCACCCAAATATTGCTGCCAGAATTGCGCACGCAATTCGTTACGGAAATTAGAGATTTGTTCCAGGGTACAGGAGTAGCTTTGCGTCAGGCCGATCAGGTGTTGCTCCGGTAGAGTGATAAACTCTGGTTGGGGCAGGGTAAAGGCTTCCAAGCGTATTGGTGGACAGATACCGGATGCATTCCAATCTTCAGCGCGCCGATATAAAGCCGGCGTTTGCGCAAATTGTTTCTTGAAGGCGCGGGTGAAGGTTTGCTGTGAGTCGAAACGATACTGTAAAGCAATGTCCAGAATAGGGCGGCTGGTTAAGCGCAATGCGACAGCGGCTTTGGATAATCTCCTGGCCCGGATGTAGGCACCAATCGCGTTATCGGTGATATCTTTGAACATCCGTTGCAGATGCCATTTAGAGTAGCCTGCTTTTGCCGCCACGTTGTCCAGCGACAAAGGTTGGTCCAAATGGCTTTCCAGCCAACTCAGCAGATCACGAATGATACCGGCTTGATCCATAGATCGTCCTCGTAGGGCTTTGGGGTTGGAACTCAGACGCTTTATCGATGCTCACTAATTTTTCCATCAACCAGTTGTATGGCACGCAGTAACTTCTTTAACATGTGCCGCGTAATAGTTGAAGCATAGATAAGTAGGCGTTAAGAAATGGCAAGGCCGCATAATAACAACTTTTTTACTCTGCGACTTCCAAAGATTTTTTCCCTACTTTGTGCTAAAAGTGGAGGCTAGAGACAAAAGAATTTCCCTACTGTGGCCAAAACATAAGCCTTCTTAATCATTACCCTATCTATTTTTAAGGTTGCTATCTTGGAGTTAAGTGAATGAAAAAAAGATGGATATTCTGGCTAGGGTTAGTTTGTGCTGCGATGGGCAACGCGCAGGCGGAACAGGTGGGTTCCGTTGATACGGTATTCAAACTGTTTGGCCCGGACCATAAAATTGTGATTGAAGCGTTCGATGATCCTGATGTTAAAAATGTAACTTGTTATATCAGCCGAGCAAAAACCGGTGGGTTAAAGGGTGGGCTTGGGTTAGCGGAGGATACAGCGGACGCGGCGATTTCCTGCCAACAGGTCGGGCCGATCGCGCTGAGTGATAAAATTAAAAACGGTAAATCAGAAGGCACTGTGGTGTTCCAGAAACGGACTTCGCTGGTGTTCAAAAAGTTACAGGTGGTGCGCTTTTATGATGCCAAACGTAATGCGCTGGTTTATCTGACTTACTCAGACAAGGTGATTGATGGCTCGCCAAAGAATGCTTTGAGTGCAGTACCTATCATTCCTTGGGGTGAAGGGAAATAACCTGTTTTATCCCCTAAGCGGGTGATAAAACAAAAGGGGTTCAGCATGTTAACGCTGAACCCCAACGACAACGAGGCAAACGGTTATTACCGTTATTCTTCCAGATCGCCGCAGAAGCGATAGCCTTCACCGTGAATGGTCGCAATGATTTCCGGTGTGTCCGGCGTAGATTCGAAGTGTTTACGAATGCGGCGGATAGTGACGTCTACGGTACGGTCGTGCGGTTTTAATTCACGGCCAGTCATTTTCTTCAGCAACTCACCACGGGATTGGATCTTGCCCGGGTTTTCACAGAAATGCAGCATAGCGCGGAATTCGCTGCGCGGTAGCTTGTATTGCTCGCCTGTTGGATTGATCAGTGAGCGGCTGTTGATATCCAGCTCCCAACCGTTGAACTTGTAGCTTTCAACCAGTTTGCGTTCTTCGCCGATGCTGCCCAGATTCATGGTGCGTGACAACAAGTTGCGCGCACGGATCGTCAGTTCGCGTGGGTTGAACGGTTTAGTGATGTAATCATCGGCACCGATCTCCAGGCCAAGGATTTTATCCACTTCGTTATCACGGCCAGTCAGGAACATTAACGCTACGCTGGCTTGCTCACGCAGTTCGCGAGCCAGCAGTAAACCGTTTTTGCCTGGCAGGTTGATATCCATGATAACCAGATTGATATCATTTTCAGACAGAATGTTGTGCATTTCTGCACCGTCATTGGCTTCATGGACAATGTAGCCTTCCGCCTCGAAAATGCTCTTCAGGGTGTTACGAGTGACTAACTCGTCTTCGACAATCAGAATGTGCGGGGTCTGCATATTTGCTACCTAAAATTGCCAACAAAATAGAAAATAGGAAGTACAGAAGTCTTTGTTTTCTGCGTAGAGGGCAGAAATACTGCTCACGTTCCCTCTTAAAACCCTTCACCTTCCAAGATACAGGGGGGTATTAGCTGCCATTACTCACCCGAAGCACTGACTTAAGTAGACCTATCGGGGTTCGCTCAGTTGCCACCTGCTAGCATCTTGAAATTCTTTGGGTAACCAAACGACTAAAGTACGTAAACTCGTTCTTGATGCACTTTCCATCAATGTCAACAAGATCGCTAGCTTGGAAGAGGTGCCATTTCCCACACCCCCAATGATGCCAAAACGGCGCATATCCTAACCCTATTAACAGCAATATAACAGTGTGTGCCGAATTCATCACCCAACAAAACTACGCTTTATTGACATATATCAAATTCAATTGTAGCACGTTAACAGATTTGTGAAAAACACTTACAGGAATGCAAGTTTAAGTCATAGAGCAACAAATTCTGTGAACGATTCAGCATTGTTATTCCAAATACGCTACAATTGCCCGTTAACTAATAACTCGTGTCACTTAACATCATGATTAATAATGGTATTAAGTTTTATATTGTATATATGAAGCTTTCAGACTATTTATATGTCCAACTCCATTTTTAATCATGCAGTAAGAGTTTGGCATGAACTATGTTAACTGTTTGTAAATATAATCAGGCTGTCCCTAACAGTCAAAGAACTATTTTCGCTTTTTGCTGGAGTAGTGATGCAGATTCATATCGTGTTAGTGGCTCCGGCACGGCCGGAAAATGTGGGTGCAGCAGCGCGGGCGATGAAAACCATGGGCTTCACTTCATTGCGCATTGTCGATAGCGAGGCTCATTCACAGCCCGCAGCGCGCTGGGTGGCGTACGGTGCGGGTGAGATTCTGGATGCAGTACAGGTGTTCCCTTCTTTACAACAGGCTCTGGCAGACGTGGATTTTACCGTTGCCACCACCGCTCGCAGCCGTGCTCGTTTTCATTACTACTGCACTCCGCAACAGTTAACCGAACAGTTGGCAGAGCGCCAGCACTGGGTTCAGCAGGTTGCTCTGGTGTTTGGCCGCGAAGATTCGGGCCTGACCAATGAAGAGTTGGCGTTGGCGGATTTGCTGACAGGGGTGCCGATGGTGGCTGATTACCCTTCGCTTAATTTGGGCCAGGCGGTGATGGTGTATTGCTATCAGTTGGCAGAGCTGATGCAGATCAGTGTTGCGCAGGAACGCAGTGCTGATATTGGGCAATTAAAGGCATTGCGCCAACGAGCGGATCGGCTATTACATCTTTTGGCGGTGAGTGATGACCAAAAATTGCGCGATTGGCTTCACCAACGGCTTGGGGTTTTGCAACAGCGTGATACCGTGATGCTGCATACTTTGCTGCATGACATTGAAAAAAAATTGATAAAGTAATATTAATGCCATCGGGTTATGTTATGGTTTTATTAACTATATAAGCAGTTATTTTGCAATTTTTTATTCTGCCATTTGGTCTTTTGGTTTGTCTCATTGCGCAGCTACGGCGTTGAGTGTTAAATAAGCAAAAAGAAGAAATAATTTGACTTGATAAAGTGATTGCTTTAACCAGTAGAGGGACAGAGATTTTAATGAGACAGACAGAATGCGATTCATCAGCCTGAACACCACAATTATTACCACCACCGATACCACAGGTAACGGGGCGGGCTGACGCGCACAGGAAACAGAAGAAAAAAGCCCGCACCTAACTAGTGCGGGCTTTTTTTTCGTCATAAATTCAGGAGATAACAGAAATGCGAGTGTTGAAATTTGGTGGAACTTCGGTAGCGAATGCGGAACGTTTTCTGCGCGTTGCCGATATCGTGGAGAACAATGCGCGTCAGGGGCAGGTGGCCACGGTATTGTCCGCGCCCGCGAAGATCACCAATCACTTGGTGGCGATGATTGAAAAAACGGTTGCAGGGCAAGATATTCTGCCAAATATGAGCGACGCAGAGCGTATTTTTGCTGAGTTGCTGAGCGGTTTAGCTCAGGCATTGCCGGGCTTTGGTTATGATCGCCTGAAAGCGTTGGTTGAGCAGGAATTCGCGCAGTTGAAAAAGGTGTTGCATGGTGTCGCACTGCTTGGGCAGTGCCCAGACAGCATCAATGCGGCCATCATCTGCCGGGGCGAAAAGCTTTCCATTGCCATCATGGAGGAAGTGTTTAAAACCAAGGGTTATTCCGTTACCGTGATTAACCCGGTGGAAAAACTGCTTGCGCAGGGCCATTACCTGGAGTCTACCGTCGATATCGCCGAATCTACGCAGCGCATCGCTGCTGCCGCTATCCCGGCGGATCACATTGTGCTGATGGCCGGTTTTACTGCGGGTAATGACAAAGGTGAACTGGTGGTGCTGGGGCGTAATGGTTCCGATTATTCCGCTGCCGTGTTGGCCGCGTGTCTGCGTGCGGATTGTTGTGAAATCTGGACTGATGTCGACGGCGTTTATACCTGTGATCCACGCACGGTGCCGGATGCCCGATTGCTGAAATCGATGTCATATCAGGAAGCGATGGAGCTTTCCTACTTCGGTGCCAAAGTGCTTCACCCGCGTACCATCACACCGATTGCCCAGTTCCAAATTCCCTGCCTGATTAAAAACACCGCCAATCCACAAGCTCCCGGCACCCTGATCGGCGGCGAGAGCCTGGATAACGATACGCCAGTGAAAGGGATCACCAACCTGAACAACATGGCGATGATCAACGTTTCTGGCCCAGGTATGAAAGGCATGGTGGGCATGGCGGCGCGGGTATTTGCAGTGATGTCACGGGCCCGAATCTCTGTAGTGTTGATCACCCAATCTTCATCCGAATACAGTATCAGTTTCTGTGTGCCGCAGAGCGAACTGCAACGCGCACGTCGTGCTCTGGAAGAAGAATTTTATCTGGAGCTGAAAGACGGTGTTCTGGAACCTTTGGATGTGATGGAGCGCTTGGCGATCATCTCGGTGGTGGGGGATGGTATGCGTACTTTGCGCGGCCTTTCTGCACGCTTCTTCTCTGCGCTGGCACGTGCCAATATCAATATTGTGGCCATCGCTCAGGGTTCTTCCGAACGTTCCATTTCTGTGGTGGTTGATAATGACTCTGCGACCACTGGCGTGCGCGTCAGCCATCAGATGCTGTTCAATACCGATCAGGTGATCGAGGTATTTGTGATCGGTGTCGGCGGTGTGGGTGGGGCATTGATTGAGCAGATCTATCGCCAGCAGCCGTGGTTGAAACAAAAGCATATCGATCTGCGTATTTGCGGCATCGCCAATTCACGCGCCATGCTGACCAATGTGCACGGTATTGCACTGGAAAGCTGGCGTGACGAATTGAACAGTGCACAAGAGCCGTTCAACCTTGGGCGCTTGATCCGCTTGGTGAAAGAATATCATTTACTGAACCCGGTGATCGTTGACTGTACCTCCAGCCAGGCGGTGGCCGATCAGTATGCTGATTTCCTTGCCGATGGTTTCCACGTGGTGACGCCGAACAAGAAAGCCAACACCTCGTCAATGAACTATTACCAGCAATTGCGTACCGCAGCGGCGGGTTCACGCCGCAAGTTCCTGTATGACACTAACGTGGGTGCAGGTTTGCCGGTGATCGAAAACTTACAAAACTTACTTAATGCTGGTGATGAACTGACGCGTTTTTCCGGTATTCTGTCGGGGTCGTTGTCGTTTATCTTTGGCAAGCTGGATGAAGGGATGTCGCTGTCGGCGGCCACCTTGAAGGCCAAAGCGAACGGTTATACCGAACCCGATCCGCGTGACGACCTTTCTGGGATGGACGTAGCACGCAAGTTGCTGATTCTGGCACGTGAAGCGGGTTATGCGCTGGAATTGAGTGATATTGAGGTTGAATCGGTGTTGCCACCGTCATTCGATGCAACGGGTGATGTAGAGACTTTCCTGGCCCGTTTGCCAGAGCTGGATGCTGAGTTCAGCCGCCGCGTGGCTGCTGCTGCCGATGAAGGCAAGGTGCTGCGTTATGTCGGGGTGATCGAAGAAGGCCGCTGCCAGGTGCGCATTGATGCGGTTGATGACAATGATCCATTGTATAAAGTGAAGAACGGCGAGAACGCGCTGGCTTTCTACAGCCGTTACTATCAACCATTGCCGTTGGTGCTGCGTGGTTATGGTGCAGGCAATGATGTGACTGCGGCAGGGGTATTTGCCGATCTGTTGCGCACACTGTCATGGAAGTTGGGAGTTTAATATGGTTAAGGTGTATGCACCGGCCTCAATTGGCAACGTCAGCGTGGGCTTCGATGTCCTGGGGGCGGCGGTTTCCCCCCTTGATGGCTCGTTGCTTGGCGATTGCGTCAGCGTGGAAGCGGCTTCCCACTTCAGCCTGGAAAATGCTGGGCGCTTTGTCAGCAAGTTGCCAACAGACCCGAAAGAAAACATCGTTTACCAGTGCTGGGAGCGTTTCTGCCAAGCGATTGGCCGTGAAGTGCCGGTGGCGATGCGGTTGGAGAAGAATATGCCGATCGGTTCAGGGCTGGGTTCCAGCGCCTGTTCGGTGGTGGCTGGCCTGATGGCGATGAACGAGTTCTGCAATCGCCCGTTAGATAACATGCAATTGCTGGCTTTGATGGGCGAACTGGAAGGGCGTATTTCCGGCAGCGTGCATTATGACAACGTCGCTCCGTGCTATCTCGGCGGCCTGCAATTGATGTTGGAAGAAGAAGGCAGCATTTGCCAAGAAGTGCCCTGTTTTAACGAGTGGTTGTGGGTGATGGCTTATCCTGGCATCAAGGTATCCACCGCTGAAGCGCGCGCTATTTTGCCTGCGCAGTATCGCCGTCAGGACTGTATCAGCCATGGTCGTTATCTGGCGGGCTTTATTCACGCTTGCCACACGCAACAGCCGCGCCTGGCCGCCAAACTGATGCAGGATGTGATTGCCGAACCGTACCGTACCCGCTTGCTGCCGGGCTTTGCCGAGGCACGCAAGGCTTCACAAGATATCGGTGCGTTGGCCTGTGGTATTTCCGGTTCTGGCCCGACGCTGTTTGCGATTTGTGATGACGGCGCCACCGCGCAACGCATGGCTGATTGGCTGACTAACCACTATCTGCAAAACGACGAAGGTTTTGTTCATATTTGCCGTCTGGATACCACCGGCGCTCGACTATTGGGATAACGCATGAAACTGTACAACCTTAAAGACCATAATGAGCAGGTCAGCTTTGCGCAGGCGATCAAACAAGGGCTGGGTAAACAGCAGGGTTTGTTTTTCCCGCTGGAATTGCCCGAGTTTGAACTGACGGAGATCGACCATCTGCTGGAGCTGGATTTTGTCACCCGCAGCAGCAAGATCCTGTCTGCTTTTATTGGCGATGAGATCGATGAAGCCGCGCTGTATCAACGCGTAAAAGCCGCTTTTGCCTTCCCGGCACCGGTAGCGCCGGTTGAGAGCGATGTGGCTTGCCTGGAGCTGTTCCACGGCCCAACGCTGGCGTTCAAAGACTTCGGCGGCCGCTTTATGGCGCAGATGCTGGCGGAAGTGGCAGGCGACCAACCTGTGACTATTCTGACGGCAACCTCTGGCGATACCGGTGCTGCCGTGGCTCATGCTTTCTATGGGCTGAAAAATGTGCGAGTGGTGATCCTGTATCCGCAGGGTAAGATCAGTCCATTACAGGAAAAACTGTTCTGTACCTTGGGCGGCAATATTCATACCGTGGCAATTGATGGTGATTTCGATGCTTGCCAGGCGTTGGTTAAACAGGCGTTTGACGATCAGGAACTGAAAGATGCAATACACCTGAATTCAGCCAATTCGATCAATATCAGCCGCCTGTTGGCACAAATCTGTTACTACTTCGAAGCCGTAGCGCAGTTGCCGCAGGAAGCCCGCAATCAACTGGTGATTTCCGTGCCGAGCGGCAACTTTGGCGATCTGACCGCCGGATTGCTGGCAAAATCCTTAGGGCTGCCAGTGAAGCGTTTTATTGCTGCGACTAATGCCAACGATACCGTGCCGCGTTTCCTGAGCAGTGGCGAATGGCAACCGCATGCCACTGTAGCCACGTTGTCTAATGCTATGGACGTCAGCCAGCCAAACAACTGGCCGCGTGTGGAAGAACTGTTCCGCCGTAAAATCTGGCAGCTCAAAGAGCTGGGCCACGCGGCGGTGAGTGATGAAACCACCAAAGACACGATGAAAGAGCTGGCGGCGTTGGGCTATCTTTCAGAACCGCACGCAGCGATTGCTTACCGTGCATTGCGCGATCAACTGCAAGCCGGGGAGTTCGGCCTGTTCCTGGGGACTGCACACCCAGCCAAGTTCAAAGAGAGCGTTGAAGCGATTCTGGAGCAAGAACTGCCGTTGCCAAACGCATTGGCAGAGCGTGCAGATTTGCCATTGTTATCGCATGACATGCCCGCCGATTTCGCACGGTTGCGCCAGTTCCTGATGGCTTTGCCTGCTTGATGGCAGGGGCGCTCAGCGCCCCTTGATAGCGTAAAGAGCCGCTGGTTTACAGGCGGCTTTATTGTTCAGGACGTTTGAATACCAGTTCGTTACCCGCCGAGGATGCCTCATCAAAGGCATAGCCTTCCAGATTGAAATCAACCAGTTGTTCACTTTTAGTTAGCCGATTTTTGATGATGAAGCGGCTCATCAGTCCGCGCGCTTTTTTGGCATAGAAACTGATCACTTTATACTTACCGTTTTTCTCATCAAGGAACACCGGTTTGATTAACGAGCCGTGTAATTTGGCCGGTTTGACCGCTTTGAAGTACTCATCAGAAGCCAGATTAACGAGCACATCATCACCTTGTTGCTCCAGCGCCTCGTTCAGTTTCTTGGTGATCTGTTCACCCCAGAAACTGTATAAATCTTTACCTTTTGGGTTCTCAAGCTTGATCCCCATTTCCAGGCGGTAAGGCATCATCAGATCCAGTGGGCGCAGCACGCCATATAAACCGGAAAGCATACGCAGATGCTGCTGTGCAAAGTCGAAATCTGCTTCACTGAAATCCTCTGCCTGCAACCCAGTGTAGACATCACCTTTAAACGCCAGCACGGCCTGGCGGGCATTCTCTGGGGTGAATTGGGGCTGCCATTCGCTGAAACGGGCGGCGTTTAAGCCCGCGAGTTTATCGCTGATGCTCATCAGGCTGGCAATCTGCGCGGGTGTCAGCTTACGGCAGAGCTTGATAAGCGCTTTTGATTTATCCAACAATTCCGGTTGCGTAAAGCGTTCGGTCGCCAGCGGGCTGGCGTAGTCAAGCGTTTTGGCAGGTGAAATAATAATGAGCATGGCCACATCCTGTTTATCAAAGTGCAGATACTGTAACAAAAAGCGCGTGAGAAGGGAGAAATGGCTGTGATAGGACATGATTTTCCAACCTTGCCCCAGGCTTTACGCATGTTATTATCAGGGCATGGTTGAACCATGCCAAAAGTTCATGCACAAACGATGAGATAATACCAACATGACCGATAAATTAACTGCCCTACGCCAGCTCACCACGGTAGTTGCGGATACGGGAGATATTGCTGCAATGAAGCTATATCAACCGCAAGATGCTACTACCAATCCTTCGCTGATCCTCAATGCAGCCCAAATTCCTGAATACCGCAAACTGATTGATGATGCTATCGCCTGGGCGCGCCAGCAAAGCACCGATCGTGAGCAGCAAATTGCCGATGCCGCAGATAAGTTGGCGGTTAACATTGGTTTGGAAATCCTCAAGCTGGTGCCGGGCCGTATTTCCACGGAAGTGGATGCGCGTCTGTCTTATGACACCGAAGCCAGCGTTGCCAAAGCCAAGCGTCTGATTAAACTTTATAATGAAGCCGGTATTGGCAACGATCGCATCCTGATTAAGCTGGCCTCAACCTGGCAGGGGATTCGCGCGGCAGAACGCCTGGAGAAAGAAGGCATCAACTGTAACCTGACGCTGTTGTTCTCCTTCGCTCAGGCGCGTGCCTGTGCCGAAGCCGGTGTTTATCTGATTTCTCCGTTTGTTGGCCGTATCCTTGATTGGTACAAAGCTAATGGCGACAAAAAAGAGTTTGCTCCGCATGAAGATCCGGGAGTGATTTCCGTAAGCGAAATCTATCAGTACTACAAGCAACATGGTTATGAAACCGTGGTGATGGGGGCCAGCTTCCGCAACGTCGGTGAAATCATCGAATTAGCGGGTTGTGATCGCTTGACCATCGCGCCTGCACTACTGAAAGAATTGGCCGAGAGCGAAGGGGCACTGGAGCGCAAGCTTTCTTACACTGGTGAGGTGAAGGCTCGCCCGGCACCGCTGACTGAGCCTGAATTCTACTGGCAGCACAACCAGGACCCGATGGCCGTTGAAAAATTGACTGACGGTATCCGCAAGTTTGCAGTAGACCAAGGCAAGCTGGAAAAAATGATCGCCGATCTGCTGTAAATAAAAGCAGTCAACGCGGAAAAAGGTGGCTTAGGCCGCCTTTTTTATGCCTGTTTCCCACGCTGATACTCAGAGATCGTATACTTTCGGAATGAATAACCGGGTGGGGAATCCCCTATCAGTCACAGAGGTCAGCATGGACATATTACGTATTGGTTTGGTTTCTATTTCCGACCGCGCTTCCGGGGGGATTTATCAGGATAAGGGGATACCTGCTTTGGAAAGCTGGCTGAACAGCGCGTTGGCAACGCCTTTTGAACTGGAAACCCGGCTGATCCCTGATGAACAAATGCTGATTGAGCACACTTTGTGTGAATTAGTGGATGAAATGGGGTGCCATTTGGTCTTGACCACCGGCGGGACTGGCCCGGCGCGCCGTGATGTGACGCCAGATGCCACATTGGAGATCGCCGATCGTGTGATGCCCGGCTTCGGCGAGCAGATGCGGCAAATCAGCTTACATTATGTGCCAACGGCGATTCTTTCGCGGCAGGTTGGTGTGATCCGCAAGCAAGCTTTGATCATTAATCTGCCGGGGCAGCCGAAGGCGATTCAGGAAACGTTGGAAGGGGTAAAAGACGCGCAGGGTAACGTGGTGGTGCATGGCATCTTCGCCAGCATTCCCTATTGTATCCAACTGCTTGAGGGGCCTTATGTAGAAACTCATGCGGCTGTGGTAGTGGCATTTCGCCCCAAAAATGCACACCGCGAGATAAATCGCTAAATTTCAATAAATTGCGAAATAACATACAGCCGATCTGGTGTGAAAAGAATTTGACGTTATAGTAAGCATTCATTTACAGAAAGCCCATGTGCTTTTTTGTTCTTCTTGTTTCCTTTAACGGTACTTTATGCACCACGACAATAATCGCCGGCTAAACCGGCAAGACTACAAAACTCTGACTTTGGCTGCTTTGGGTGGTGCGTTAGAGTTCTATGACTTTATTATTTTTGTTTTCTTTGCCGCAGTGATGGGCGAACTCTTTTTCCCTGCGGATATGCCGGAATGGCTGCGCCAGGTGCAGACTTTCGGTATCTTCGCTGCGGGATATCTGGCGCGTCCGCTGGGCGGCATTATTATGGCGCACTTCGGCGATCTGGTGGGCCGTAAGAAAATGTTCACCTTGAGTATTCTATTGATGGCGGTGCCGACGCTGGCGATGGGGATGTTGCCAACCTATGCCAGCATAGGGATTGCCGCTCCGCTGTTACTGCTGCTGATGCGTGTGCTGCAAGGTGCGGCGATTGGCGGTGAGGTGCCGGGAGCCTGGGTGTTTGTTGCCGAGCATGTGCCGCGTAAACGCATTGGTTTTGCCTGCGGTACGCTGACTGCGGGCCTGACGGCGGGGATTCTGCTGGGTTCGATCGTGGCAACCGTCATCAATACCACGCTCAGCCAGCAAACTATCCTTAACGGTGGCTGGCGTATTCCGTTCTTCCTGGGTGGGATTTTTGGCTTGTTCGCCATGTATCTGCGCCGTTGGTTGCAGGAAACCCCAATCTTTATCGAGATGCAGGCGCGTAAGGCGCTGGCGGAAGAATTGCCGCTGAAATCGGTGATAGTGAATCACAAGAAAGAGGTGGCAGTCTCCATGCTGCTGACCTGGCTGTTATCCGCCGGTATTGTGGTGGTGATCCTGATGACGCCCACCTATCTGCAAAAACAGTTTGGCATTGCTCCGGCGCTGTCGTTACAGGCTAATAGTCTGGCGATCGTCATGTTATCTATCGGGTGTGTTACCGCAGGTTCAGTGGCTGACCGTTTTGGTGCCAGTAAAACCTTTATTGTGGGTAGCCTGTTGCTGGCCGGATGTAGCTGGCTGTTTTATCAGTCGGTGGGAACTCATCCTGAGATGTTGTTTGTCACTTATGCGCTGGCTGGGTTCAGCGTGGGGATTGTCGGGGCGGTGCCTTATGTGCTGGTGCGGGCTTTCCCGGCAGAAGTGCGGTTCAGCGGGATTTCATTCTCTTATAATGTGGCCTATGCCATCTTTGGGGGATTAACCCCGATATTGGTCACGTTAATCATGAGGTTAACTCCGTTAGCGCCTGCTTACTATGTCTTGACACTATCAGTGATTGGGTTGCTGTTGGGGATTTATCTGCACCGCGACCTGAATAGCGAAAACAAAGTTCAGGGAAGCTGTGCTTAGTCGTTAGATTAAAAAAAGCCCTGCAAATGATGAATTGCAGGGCTTTGCTATCAAGAATGGCAAGAATCAGGCGGCGGCGGTAACCGGTGCCGGATGTTGAGCGGTGGTAGCACCAATCGGCAATACGGTACGGCCCAATTGTTCGTTGATCACCTCGGCCATGGCCAGATAAATGGCGCTGGCACCGCAGATCACCCCTTCATAACCGGCAAGGGTCAGAATCGCATGATTTCCGGTGATGTTACCGATGGCCAGCAGAGCAAACAGCACCGTCAGGCTGGCAAACACGAATTGTAATGCGCGGTTAGCCTGCAACGTGCCAAAGAACATGAACAGAGTGAATACGCCCCACAATGCCAGATAGACGCCAAGTACGGTGGCATCGGTCGGTTCTGCCAAACCCATGCGCGGCAGCAGCAAAATCCCCACCAAGCTTAACCAGAAACAACCGTAGGAAGTGAACGCGGTCAGGCCGAAGGTATTGCCTTTCTTAAACTCAAGAAGGCCAGCAAAGATCTGAGCCATGCCACCGAAGAAAATCCCCATGCTGATGATGGCGGAAGTCAGTGGAAAAAAACCTGCGTTGTGCAGGTTCAGCAAGACGGTGGTCATCCCGAACCCCATCAGGCCCAAAGGGCCTGGGTTTGCCAACTTGTTGGTGTGCATATGTCCTCTGTAATTACAGAATATTAACGAAAATGGATATACCTGTTGCCATTCAAGATGCAGGAATCTCGGTTGCCTTCGTTATTTGGCCCATCCCTGAAGCTCCCTCTCGAGCCAGCACAAACGATGTTTAAATCGGTTGCCGATCGATATGCGTCTACCTGCAATTTGAAATGCTGTGGGTATAAGTCAGCCCAAATGGTCAAAAAAGCCTAACTTCCATCAGAGCGCGCGGCATCATAATGATCCCCACCGCAGGAAACAATGATCTCACAGGTGTTAAAAACGAAATTTTTTTTGCTTTGGCCCTTGATGCTGGTTCAGATGGCCCCATCTTATTGACAACCGCAGTTGCTGACCGTGGATATCCCTTTCACCAGGCAAATTGCATCCACCAGCCATTTGCCTGGTGAAAGGGATAAAGCTGAAATGCCGGGTAGTTGAAAAGTAAAGAATCGCCCGCATATAGGTTAGCAACCTGACCAATTTATGAATTTATTAGTGGAGATGTTTAGATGGGCAAAATTATTGGTATCGACTTGGGTACAACCAACTCTTGTGTAGCAATTATGGATGGTGCCAAGGCACGTGTGCTGGAGAACGCCGAAGGCGATCGCACTACACCTTCAATCATCGCATATACCCAGGATGGTGAGATTCTGGTTGGCCAGCCTGCTAAGCGTCAGGCTGTTACTAACCCACAGAATACCCTGTTTGCGATCAAGCGCCTGATTGGCCGCCGCTTCCAGGACGAAGAAGCACAGCGTGATAAAAGCATTATGCCTTACAGCATCATTGCCGCCGATAATGGCGATGCATGGCTGGAAGTGAAAGGCCAGAAAATGGCACCGCCGCAGATCTCTGCGGAAGTACTGAAAAAAATGAAGAAAACGGCGGAAGATTACCTGGGCGAACCGGTAACTGAAGCGGTTATCACTGTACCTGCCTACTTCAACGATGCTCAGCGTCAGGCCACCAAAGATGCCGGCCGTATCGCAGGTCTGGAAGTGAAACGTATCATTAACGAACCTACCGCTGCGGCTCTGGCTTATGGCCTGGACAAAGAAGTGGGTAACCGCACTATTGCGGTATACGATCTGGGTGGTGGTACTTTCGATATCTCCATTATCGAAATTGATGATGTTGATGGTGAAAAAACCTTCGAGGTTCTGGCAACCAATGGTGATACGCACTTGGGGGGCGAAGATTTTGACAGCCGCCTGATCAACTATCTGGTTGAAGAGTTCAAGAAAGATCAGGGTATCGATCTGCGCAACGATCCGCTGGCGATGCAGCGCCTGAAAGAAGCCGCAGAGAAAGCGAAGATTGAATTGTCTTCTGCGCAGCAGACCGACGTGAACCTGCCGTACATTACCGCAGATGGTTCCGGCCCTAAACACATGAACATCAAAGTGACCCGTGCAAAACTTGAGTCACTGGTTGAGGATCTGGTTACGCGCTCCATCGAGCCGCTGAAAGTTGCCTTGAATGATGCAGGTTTGTCGGTTTCCGATGTTCAGGACGTGATCCTGGTGGGTGGCCAAACCCGTATGCCGATGGTGCAGAAGAAAGTGGCTGATTTCTTCGGTAAAGAACCGCGTAAAGACGTTAACCCGGACGAAGCGGTGGCGGTAGGTGCTGCGGTGCAGGGCGGGGTGTTGGCTGGTGATGTGAAAGACGTTCTGCTGTTGGACGTTACTCCGCTGTCGCTGGGTATCGAAACCATGGGCAGCGTGATGACGCCGCTGATCACCAAAAACACCACTATCCCAACCAAGCATAGCCAGGTGTTCTCTACTGCTGAAGACAATCAAGCGGCGGTGACTATTCATGTGTTGCAAGGTGAGCGTAAGCGTTCTAACGATAACAAGTCACTGGGTCAGTTCAATCTGGACGGCATTCAGCCTGCACCACGCGGTATGGCGCAGATCGAAGTCACCTTTGACATTGACGCCGACGGTATTTTGCATGTGT
The DNA here is from genome assembly GCF_000520015.2 of Chania multitudinisentens RB-25. Taxonomy (GTDB): domain Bacteria; phylum Pseudomonadota; class Gammaproteobacteria; order Enterobacterales; family Enterobacteriaceae; genus Chania; species Chania multitudinisentens. The sequence continues at coordinate 5,281,817 of NZ_CP007044.2, read as the reverse complement.
CAGCCAAAGACAAAAATACTGGCCGTGAGCAGAAGATCACCATCAAGGCTTCTTCTGGCCTGAACGAAGAAGAAATCCAGAAAATGGTGCGCGATGCAGAAGTGAACGCTGAAGCAGACCGTAAGTTTGAAGAACTGGTGCAAACCCGTAATCAGGCGGATCATCTGATCCACGGCACCCGTAAGCAATTGGAAGAAGCTGGCGACAAACTGCCAGCCGAAGACAAAACGGCTATCGAAGCGGCGTTGAAAGAGCTGGAAACTGCGGTTAAAGGTGAAGATAAAGCTGAAATCGAAGCGAAAACCCAGGCTCTGGTGCAGGTTTCCGGCAAACTGCTGGAAATGGCACAAGCTCAAGCGCAGGCACAGGGTGCTGATGCAGGGGCAGACAACGCGGCGCAGAAAGATGACGACGTGGTTGATGCTGAGTTCGAAGAAGTTAAAGACAAAAAATAATCGCCCTTAAGCGGGCACGGTGCGGCCAACAGCCGTAGCCGGAAACCAGCACGGGCGTCGAGGCAACTCTACGCCCGTGCACGCATGTTAGGGGCTAGTAAGAAAATGGCGAAGAAAGATTATTACGAGGTTCTCGGCGTCGCCAAGACGGCCGATGAACGTGAGATCAAAAAAGCGTATAAACGCTTAGCGATGAAGTATCACCCTGATCGTAATCAGGAAAAAGACGCCGAAGCCAAATTTAAAGAAATCAAGGAAGCGTACGAGATCCTGACTGATGATCAAAAACGTGCGGCCTATGATCAGTATGGCCATGCAGCCTTTGAGCAAGGTGGCATGGGCGGTGGTGGTTTTGGCGGCGGCGGTGCTGATTTCAGCGATATCTTTGGTGATGTGTTTGGCGATATTTTCGGCGGCGGGCGTCGTCAGCGTGCCAGCCGGGGCTCCGATTTGCGTTACAACATGGATCTGACGCTGGAAGAGGCCGTGCGCGGCGTGACCAAAGAGATCCGTATTCCAACGTTGGAAGAGTGTGATGTTTGCCACGGTAATGGGTCTAAACCGGGCAGTTCACCGGTCACTTGTCCAACCTGCCACGGTCAGGGGCAGGTGCAGATGCGCCAAGGGTTTTTTACCGTGCAGCAGGCTTGCCCGCATTGCCATGGGCGTGGCCAGATTATCAAAGATCCGTGCACGAAATGCCATGGTCATGGCCGGGTAGAAAAGTCCAAAACGCTGTCGGTGAAAATCCCGGCCGGGGTTGATACGGGCGATCGTATCCGCCTGGCAGGGGAAGGTGAAGCCGGTGAGCACGGCGCACCAGCAGGCGATCTGTATGTTCAGGTGCAGGTGAAAGCGCACCCGATTTTCGAGCGTGAAGGGAATAATCTGTATTGTGAAGTGCCGATTAACTTTGCGATGGCTGCGTTAGGCGGCGAGATCGAAGTGCCAACGCTGGATGGCCGTGTGAAGCTGAAAATCCCGGCGGAAACCCAAACGGGTAAACTGTTCCGCATGCGTGGTAAAGGTGTGAAATCGGTGCGCGGTGGTAGCCAGGGCGACCTGTTGTGCCGCGTAGTGGTAGAAACGCCGGTGAATCTGAACGAGAAACAGAAGCTTCTGTTGAAAGAACTGGAGGAAAGCCTTGACGGCCCTTCTGGTGATAAAAACACGCCTCGCTCGAAAAATTTCTTCGATGGCGTGAAAAAGTTTTTTGACGACCTGACGCGTTAATCCGTTATTTCTGTTCGTATCATGATAAACCCCGGCCTGGAAAGGTCGGGGTTTTTTTGTGGCCGTTAATCTTTTGGTCATCACACTAAAATTGTCAATAACTCGGTTTTATCGAATTATAATGCATTTATTAACTGATTTTTTCGAGGTTAAATGGTTACTATACTTCGGGGCATTGTCTGGGAAACCAGGGCGCGATGGCGCTTGGTTATTATCTGGAGTGATGTACTGTGACCAATATTATTCGTCAATTTTTACGCCAGGAAGCGGCAGGGGGGATTATCCTGATCGTGGCTGCCGTGCTGGCGCTGTTCATGGCTAATACCCCGATGCAGGGCTTGTATCAAACGTTCCTCAATTTGCCTGTGATGATCAAAGTCTCATCGCTGGAGATTGCTAAGCCGCTGCTGTTGTGGATCAACGATGGGCTGATGGCCATTTTTTTCCTGGTGGTTGGCCTGGAAGTCAAACGGGAGCTGATGCAAGGTTCATTGGCTGGTCGTGACAAGGCGGTGTTCCCAGCGGTTGCGGCTTTGGGGGGAATGTTGGCCCCTGCACTGGTGTATCTGTTATTCAACGGCGCTGATGAAGTGGCGCGCCAGGGTTGGGCAATCCCGGCTGCGACCGATATCGCTTTTGCTTTGGGGGTCATGGTATTGCTGGGTAACCGTGTACCAACCAGCCTGAAGGTGTTTCTGTTGGCGCTGGCAATTATTGATGACCTGGGAGTGATCGTTATTATTGCCTTGTTCTATACCGAACAGGTGTCGATGGTGGCATTAGGCGTCGCCGCAGCCGCGATTGCCATATTGGCGCTAATGAACGGGCGTGGGGTGGGTAAAACCTCGCTGTATATGATTGTCGGGTTGGTATTGTGGGTGGCAATCCTGAAATCCGGCGTCCATGCCACGCTGGCAGGGGTGATTGTCGGTTTTATGATCCCGCTGCGTGCTGAGGATGAATCCTCACCTTCCGAAGCCTTGGAACATGAGCTGCACCCTTGGGTGGCGTTCCTGATCCTACCGTTGTTTGCTTTCGCCAATGCCGGCGTTTCGTTACAGGGAGTCTCTTTGAGCGGATTAACATCATGGTTACCGTTGGGGATTGCTGCTGGTTTGTTTATCGGTAAGCCATTGGGGATTTTTACATTTAGCTGGCTGGCGGTGAAACTGGGTATTGCACGTCTGCCGGAGGGCATTGGTTTTAAACAGGTGTTTGCCGTTGCGGTACTTTGCGGCATTGGCTTTACCATGTCGATCTTCATTGCTTCACTGGCGTTTGCTGATGCGGATACTGCCCTTATTACCTATTCCAAGCTGGGAATATTACTGGGTTCAACGGTTGCTGCGGTAGTGGGATACGGTTTACTGCGTTTCACGCTATCTCAAGATAGATAATCCTCTTGGACTATACCTTAACAACATCAAGGTATTACAATAGCCGTGATCGGCACAGCATGAACGCCGTGCTGATTAGGTCTATTTGGTATGCAAAGGGAAAGGGAGTTTGTCGCTCATCACGGCAGAGCGTCTGCCGGTGAGGAATCTAAGGAGAGCACCTGATGAGAATGTCACATATCAATTTTAATCATCTGTATTACTTCTGGCAGGTCTGTAAGGAAGGCTCGGTTGTGGGGGCCGCAGAAGCATTATTTCTTACTCCACAAACGATTACTGGTCAGGTGAAGGCGCTGGAGGAACGGCTTAATGGGAAGTTGTTCAAACGCCATGGGCGCGGACTGGTGCCTTCAGAACTGGGGCAACTGGTATTTCGCTATGCCGATAAAATGTTCATGCTCAGCCAGGAAATGCTGGATATCGTCAATTACCGCAAAGAATCCAACCTGTTGTTTGATGTTGGTGTGGCGGATGCTTTGTCCAAGCGTTTGGTCAGCCAGGTACTGGAAACTGCAGTGGTGGTGGATAACGAGCAAATTCATTTGCGCTGTTTTGAATCAACGCACGAAATGCTGCTTGAGCAATTGAGCCAGCACAAGCTGGATATGATCTTGTCGGATTGCCCGGTGGATTCCAGCCAGCAGGAAGGGTTGTTTTCGCTGAAATTGGGGGAGTGTGGGATTAGCTTCTTCTGCCGCCAGCCAGCGCCGGATTTACCGTTCCCGGCTTGCCTGGAGCAACGGCGTCTGTTGATCCCAGGCCGGCGTTCGATGCTGGGGCGTAAACTGCTCAACTGGTTCAACACCCAAGGGATTACCGTTGAAATACTTGGGGAGTTTGATGACGCGGCATTGATGAAGGCTTTTGGCATGTACCACAACGCGATTTTCGTTGCGCCAACCCTGTATGCGCAGGATACCTATAACGATGATGACGTGGTGGAGATTGGGCGAGTTGACAGCGTGCAGGAGGAATATTACATCATTTTTGCTGAACGCATGATCCAGCATCCTGCGGTACAGCGGGTGTGCAACAAAGACTTCTCGGCGTTGTTTGCGCTGTAGGCTATAGCCGGCATATTTCAGGCTGCCTCTTTGTTGGCTCAGGCTCAGTGGGAGGCGTTTGTTTGCCGCGCGATTCGGCCCAACTCGAAGTATTTTGGATATAAATTGAAATTGAAGATGTAAAAAAACCGGCAGAAGCCGGTTTTTTTATCAAGCAGACAACGTAATGCTTATTGCATTGCGTTGATACGTGCAGTCAGGTTTGACTTATGACGTGCTGCTTTGTTTTTGTGGATCAGGCCTTTAGCTGCCTGACGATCCACAAGTGGTTGCATTACGAGGAATGCGTTTTGTGCTGCTGCTTTGTCGCCAGATGCGATAGCTGCGTCTACCTTCTTGATAAAGGTACGCACCATTGAGCGACGGCTAGCGTTATGCTTGCGGCGTTTCTCAGACTGTATGGCGCGTTTCTTAGCTGATTTGATATTAGCCAAGGTCCAACTCCCAAATATGTTCTATTGAGGACAATTCAAAGGCCGAGGAATATGCCCTTTTAGCCTTCGTTTGTCAATGGATTTGTGCAAATAAGCGCCGTTTGTACGGGCGGCACTTGCTACGTTGTGATGGCGCAGGATTTTACCAGCTTCGGCCATGGGAATACAGTGTTTCGCGAGAAAAATCGCCATGCAATGGGGATTATCGTTTGCAAGCCGTTGACCGTGGTGGATGATACCCTGCATCAGGCTGGATAAACGGTGGTGAAGGCGGTTTCCCTCCGGTATGGTATGACTATCTACATGAAAGGCAACAATCGTCAGTTAACCTTAACCGCTGTACAAGGTATAATCCGCCGATTTCCACTGTATTTGAGCCAGCTATGGAGCTAATTCGCGGCATTCACAATATCCGGGCACGCCACCACGGTTGCGTGCTTACCATCGGTAACTTTGACGGCGTACATCGTGGTCATAAAGCGCTGTTGGAACAGCTGAAGCATGAGGGGCAACGCCTCGGGCTGCCGGTGATGGTCATGATCTTTGAGCCGCAGCCGCTGGAACTGTTTGCCGCAGAGAAAGCACCTGCTCGCCTGACGCGCTTGCGTGACAAAGCTAAATATCTGGCGCAGGCCGGGGTTGATTACCTGCTGTGTGTCAAATTTGATCCCCGTTTTGCCGCTAATACCGCACAGGCATTTGTGGCTGAACTGCTGGTTGATAAACTGGGGGTACAATTCCTGATGGTGGGGGATGATTTCCGCTTTGGCGCTGGGCGCGTGGGGGATTTCACCTTGTTGCAGAAAGCGGGCGCAGAATATGGTTTTGCGGTGATTAGCACGCCAACCTTCCGTGAAGGAGAGCAACGTATCAGCAGTACTGCGATACGCACTGCATTGCGTGATGATCAACTGCCGCTTGCGGAAACACTGCTTGGCCACCCGTACAGTATTTCAGGCCGTGTGGTACATGGCGATGAACTGGGCCGCACCATCGGTTTCCCCACCGCGAATCTGCCACTCAAGCGCCTGGTGGTGCCAGTTAAAGGTGTTTATGCGGTTGAAGTGTATGGGATTGGCCCTGAGCCACTCCCGGGCGTGGCCAATATCGGCACACGGCCAACCGTGGCTGGCGTGCGCCAGCAACTGGAAGTGCATTTGTTGGGTATCACAATGGATCTTTACGGGCGCCATATAGACGTGGTGCTCCGCGCAAAATTGCGCAATGAACAGCGTTTTGCTTCGCTTGATGCGCTGAAGCAGCAAATCGCCAATGATGTGGTGACGGCCCGGAATTTCTTCGGGCTACAGACACCGATTTAATGTCTATACCCTAAATAATTCGAGTTGCAGGCAAGCTAACGTATGTGCAACTTGCAGTATGACGGGTATATAGCCGAAAACGGAACCGAGAATCTAATGAGTGACTATAAGAATACCCTGAACTTGCCGGAAACAGGGTTCCCGATGCGTGGCGATCTCGCCAAGCGCGAACCTGGCATGCTGCAACGTTGGTATGAACAGGATCTGTACGGGATGATTCGTGCTGCCAAAAAGGGCAAGAAATCCTTCATTTTGCATGACGGCCCTCCGTATGCGAATGGCAGCCTGCATATTGGTCACTCGGTAAACAAGATCCTCAAAGACGTTATTATCAAATCCAAAGGAATGGCCGGTTTTGATTCGCCTTATGTGCCTGGTTGGGATTGCCATGGTTTGCCGATCGAACTGAAGGTAGAGCAACTGTATGGCAAACCGGGTGAGAAACTGACTCCGGCAGAGTTCCGCCAGAAGTGCCGTGAATATGCGGCCGAACAGGTTGAAGGCCAGAAGAAAGACTTTATCCGCATGGGGATACTGGGCGATTGGGATCACCCATACCTGACCATGGATTTCAAAACCGAAGCCAATATTATCCGTGCTTTGGGTAAGATCATCAGTAATGGCCATCTGTTGAAAGGGGCCAAACCGGTGCATTGGTGTACTGATTGCGGTTCCTCTTTGGCAGAAGCGGAAGTGGAATATTACGACAAAACGTCGCCATCCATTGATGTCACTTTCCATGCGGTTGATGCGGCGGCGGTTGCGGCCAAATTTGGCGTATACAGTTTCAATGGCCCGATCTCTCTGGTGATCTGGACCACCACCCCTTGGACTCTGCCTGCCAACCGCGCTATTTCACTGAATGCGGAATTCGCCTATCAACTGGTACAGGTTGAAGGCCAATGCCTGATCCTGGCGGCGGATTTGGTTGAAAGCGTAATGCAACGTGCGGGCATTACCCATTGGGAAGTGCTGAGCGACTGCAAAGGCAGCGATCTGGAGCTGATGCGCTTCACACATCCGTTTATGGGGATTGACGTGCCTGCGATTCTGGGCGACCACGTCACGCTGGACGCCGGTACTGGAGCGGTACACACCGCGCCAGGCCATGGCCCGGATGACTTCGTTATCGGCCAGAAATACGGTTTGGAAGTGGCGAACCCGGTTGGCCCTAATGGTTGCTATCTGCCGGGAACCTACCCGTCGCTGGACGGCAAGTTCGTGTTTAAAGCCAATGACTTGATTGTTGAACTGCTGCGTGAAAAAGGCGCCTTGCTGCACGTTGAGAAAGTGCTACACAGTTATCCGTGCTGCTGGCGTCACAAAACGCCGATCATCTTTCGGGCAACCCCCCAATGGTTCGTGAGCATGGACCAAAAAGGCTTGCGCAAGCAGTCGTTGGAAGAGATCAAAGGCGTGCAATGGATCCCGGATTGGGGCCAGGCGCGGATCGAAATGATGGTCGCCAATCGCCCAGACTGGTGCATCTCGCGTCAGCGCACCTGGGGGGTGCCGATGTCGCTGTTCGTGCACAAAGAGACTGAGCAACTGCATCCACGCAGCGTTGAGCTGATGGAGGAAGTGGCGAAGCGTGTTGAGCAGGACGGCATTCAGGCATGGTGGGATCTGGACGCTGCCGATATCCTCGGTGCCGAAGCGGCCGACTACGTGAAAGTACCTGATACGCTGGACGTATGGTTTGACTCAGGCTCCACCCATTCTTCGGTGGTAGATGTGCGCCCTGAGTTCAACGGCCACGGGGCCGATATGTATCTGGAAGGTTCCGATCAGCATCGCGGCTGGTTTATGTCATCACTGATGATCTCAACCGCCATGAAAGGCAAAGCACCTTATAAAGAAGTGCTGACCCACGGCTTCACCGTGGATGGTCAGGGCCGCAAGATGTCGAAGTCCATCGGTAACACCGTCAGCCCGCAGGACGTGATGAACAAGCTGGGGGGCGACATTCTGCGTTTGTGGGTGGCGTCTACCGATTATACCGGCGAGATGGCGGTGTCTGACGAAATCCTCAAGCGTGCAGCCGACTCTTATCGCCGTATCCGTAATACCGCACGTTTCCTGTTGGCCAACCTGAACGGGTTTGATCCCAGCACCGACTGCGTGGCAGCGGAAGAGATGGTAGTGCTGGATCGCTGGGCGGTGGGCCGTGCATTGGCAGCGCAGCAGGATATCGAACGGGCTTATGCCAACTACGATTTCCATGAAGTGGTGCAGCGCCTGATGCAGTTCTGCTCGGTTGAAATGGGCTCTTTCTATCTGGATATCATCAAAGATCGCCAGTACACCGCGAAGGGGGAAAGCCGTGCCCGTCGCAGCTGCCAGACCGCATTGTTCCATATTGCGGAAGCGCTGGTGCGCTGGATGGCTCCGATCATGTCCTTCACCGCCGATGAAATCTGGGGTTTCCTGCCCGGCAAACGTGCGCAGTATGTCTTCACTGAAGAATGGTACGCTGGCCTGTTCGGGCTGGCCGAAGGTGAGAGCATGAATGATGCTTTCTGGGAAGACTTGCTGAAAGTGCGTGGGGAAGTCAACAAAGTGCTGGAACAGGCGCGTGCGGATAAGCGCATTGGTGGTTCTTTGGAGGCAGCAGTCACTCTGTATGCCGATAACGAGTTGGCTGCGCGTCTGAACAGCCTGCATGATGAGCTGCGTTTTGTGCTGTTGACCTCTGCTGCCACTGTGGCACCGCTGGCTGATGCTCCGGCGGATGCGCAGCCAAGCGAACTGCTGAAAGGCCTGAAAATTGCGTTCAGCACCGCTGTTGGTGAGAAATGCCCGCGTTGCTGGCATTACACTACCGATATCGGCCAGGTGGCGGAGCATGCAGACATCTGTGGCCGCTGTGTGACCAACGTCGCCGGTGATGGCGAAAAGCGTAACTTTGCTTGATAACTGAGCGACTGATGAGTAGACCGATAAATTCGACCGGCTTGCGCTGGCTTTGGGTGGTAGTGGTAGTGCTGGCGTTGGATTTTGCCAGCAAGCAGTGGATACTGAATAACTTCGTGCTGGGGCAATCCCAGCCGTTATTCCCGTCATTCAATCTGTATTACGCACGGAACTATGGGGCTGCGTTCAGCTTCCTGGCGGATCACGGCGGCTGGCAGCGTTGGTTCTTTGCCGGTATTGCGGTTGCGATTATCGCCGTGTTGCTGGTGATGATGTATCGCAACAGCGCGCAGCAGAAGCTGACCAATATTGCCTATGCCTTTATTATTGGCGGTGCGCTCGGCAACCTGTTTGATCGCCTGTGGCATGGGTTTGTCGTTGATTTTATCGATTTCTATATCGGTAACTGGCATTACCCGACGTTCAATCTGGCGGACAGCTTTATCTGTGTCGGGGCCGCCATCATTGTGTTGGAAGGCTTTTTGCCAGCGAAAAAAAGCGTGAAGGGTGAAGGTAAGTAAGATGACGGCTCAGGTTAACAGCAACAGCGCAGTGCTGGTGCATTTCACGCTGAAACTGGCAGATGGCACGACGGCTGAATCAACCCGCGGTAATGGCAAACCGGCGTTATTCCGTTTGGGCGATGGTAGCCTGTCGGCACCGTTGGAACAGCAGTTGCTTGGCTTGCGGGTGGGTGACAAGTGCGCCTTCACCCTGCAACCGGAAGCGGCATTCGGTGCGGAAAACCCGGATCTGATCCAGTTTTTCTCACGCCGAGACTTTGCTGAAACCGGTGTGCCGGAGGTGGGCGTTATCATGTTGTTTACCGCGATGGACGGCAGCGAAATGCCTGGCGTGGTGCGCGAAGTGGCGGAAGATTCCATCACCGTTGATTTCAACCATCCGCTGGCGGGGCACCCGGTGACCTTCGATATTGAGGTGTTGGAGATCGATCCGCAGCAGGAGGAAACACATGCAAATATTGCTGGCTAACCCGCGTGGTTTCTGCGCCGGGGTTGACCGCGCTATCAGTATTGTGGAGCGCGCGTTGGAAATTTATGGTGCGCCGATCTACGTGCGTCACGAAGTGGTGCATAACCGCTATGTGGTAGACAGCCTGCGCGAACGCGGTGCAGTGTTTATTGAAGAGATCGCTGAAGTGCCGGACGGTTCGATCCTGATCTTCTCTGCGCATGGGGTTTCTCAGGCGGTGCGTGCCGAAGCAAAGGCACGTGAACTGACGATGTTATTTGATGCTACCTGCCCGCTGGTGACCAAGGTACATATGGAAGTGGCGCGTGCCAGCCGCAAGGGAACGGAGGCCATTCTGATTGGCCACGCCGGGCACCCGGAAGTGGAAGGCACCATGGGCCAGTACAGCAACCCGCAAGGGGGCATGTACTTGGTTGAATCACCGGAAGATGTCAGGAAACTACAGGTGAAGAACGAAGGTAACCTGTGCTTTATGACGCAAACCACGCTGTCGGTGGATGATACGTCAGACGTGATTGATGCGTTGCGTAAGCGTTTCCCAAATATCATCGGGCCGCGTAAAGACGATATCTGTTATGCCACCACTAATCGCCAGGAAGCCGTGCGCAATCTGGCTGGGGAGGCTGACGTGGTGCTGGTGGTGGGCTCAAAAAATTCCTCCAACTCTAACCGTTTGGCTGAATTGGCACAGCGCGTGGGCAAACCCGCTTATCTGATCGATTCGGCGGCGGATATTCAAGAGTCCTGGCTGAAAGGTGCGGCGAATATCGGCGTGACCGCCGGTGCTTCTGCGCCAGATGTGCTGGTTCAGGATGTGATCAAGCGTCTGAAAGCATTGGGGGGAGGCGATGTTCATGAACTCAGCGGCCGTGAAGAGAACATTGTGTTTGAAGTCCCCAAAGAGCTACGGGTGGATATCAAGCAGGTTGAGTGAGCGGATAAAGTACGGTGCTACAACGGGAAGCTAAGGCTTCCCGTTTTACGTTATGGGTGGGAAGTACCTTGTATCGGGAATGTTCAAGCGTGCTTTGGTTGTGAATGGTGCGTGAATAGAAACTGCATGATTATGTAAATCCATGCTTTTGCTCTTGCTTGCCTAATTGTTAATCAATTGATAACGTTACTGATAAAAACATGCAGATATCATAATTTTCTAATCCTGCATGAAATCCTCTGGTAGTGATCGGATGAGGCAGTTACCCTGAATCCCATGCTAGTAATATGGGCGCAAAATCAAGAAGAGAGAAATGTATGACTGATTCACAAATCCGCATCGCGATTGCGGGTGCCGGTGGCCGGATGGGGCGTCAATTGATTCAGGCGGTGCAGCAGGCGCAGGGCGTAGTGTTGGGAGCGGCGTTGGAGCGCCCTGGTTCCAGCTTGGTGGGAACCGATGCCGGGGAACTGGCGGGGGTTGGAGCGCTGGGGGTGATCGTCAGCGGCAGCCTGGATAAAGTCACCAATGATTTTGACATCCTGATCGATTTCACCCGCCCGGAAGGCACATTGGCACATCTGGCATTTTGCGTGGCGCATAAAAAAGCCATGGTAATTGGCACCACCGGTTTTGATGATGCCGGGAAAACGGCGATTCGTGATGCTGCACAGCAGATAGGCATTGTGTTTGCCGCTAATTTTAGCGTTGGCGTCAACGTGGTGCTCAAGCTGTTGGAAAAAGCCGCTAAAGTGATGGGAAATTATACCGATATAGAAATCGTGGAAGCGCATCATCGTCACAAGGTGGATGCTCCTTCCGGCACCGCACTGGCGATGGGGGAAGCGATTGCCGGTGCATTGGGGCGTGATTTGAAAGATTGTGCGGTTTACCAGCGTGTTGGCCATACCGGTGAGCGCGATCCACAGAGTATCGGTTTTGCCACAATTCGTGCTGGGGATATCGTGGGTGAACATACCGCGATGTTTGCTGATATTGGTGAACGAGTAGAAATTACGCATAAAGCATCAAGCCGCATGACATTTGCCAATGGAGCAGTGCGCGCGGCATCTTGGCTCACCAAGCAGCAAAAAGGGCTGTTTGATATGCGTGATGTCCTGGGTTTAGAGCAGTTATAATGTTTTTTATACCATCGTGATGTGGTTTTTATAATTTTAATATTATGATAATTGGACAATAATTTTATTGTCCTTTTTTTTAACTCTAAAAATAGGCCTTTCTTTGGTTTTTTTAATCATATCTTCTTTTTTTACTGATTATCTTTTCTTTTTTCCTCTTTCACTCTCTGTATTGAGTTGTTCGAGCCTGGTTTCCGCTGTTATTACGGTTTTTTAGTATCATTGCGCCTCGCAACCGTTTAGTAACCCGAGTTTCCGTATGTTTTCAGCGATATGGGGCCGATAAAGCCATGAGGCCAGCAAAAATACGATAAAAAATGGTGCTTTGAGTAGACAAGTTTAGTACTCGTCATTAAAATGCGCCCAATTTGCCAAAAATTAGCCCTAGGGGCGGTTTTTGCATTGATTTAGGCGTGAAGCATGAATTAATATGCAAATATTGTGATTTATTATTCCTTGGAGGCTGTTTTGATTAAGTCAGCGCTATTGGTTCTGGAAGACGGAACCCAATTCCACGGTCGGGCCATTGGGGCAGAAGGGACGGCAGTGGGGGAAGTGGTTTTCAATACATCGATGACCGGCTATCAAGAAATCCTCACTGACCCTTCCTATTCACGCCAAATCGTTACTCTTACTTATCCCCATATCGGCAATGTCGGCACCAATACCTCCGACGAAGAATCCTCCGCTGTTCATGCCCAAGGCCTTGTCATTCGCGACCTCCCTCTGATAGCCAGCAATTACCGTAACGAAGAAGATCTTGCCGCATACCTCAAGCGCAACAACATTGTGGCAATTGCTGACATTGATACCCGTAAGCTGACCCGCTTGCTGCGCGAAAAGGGTGCACAAAGCGGTTGTATCATCGCTGGTGAGGTGGCGGATGCCGAATTGGCATTGCAGAAGGCCAAAGCCTTCCCTGGTTTGAAAGGCATGGATCTGGCAAAAGAAGTCACTACCAAAGAAGCCTACCATTGGCAACAAGGGAGCTGGACGTTGGAAGGTGAATTGCCGGAAGCCAAACCAGCCAGTGAATTGCCATACCACGTTGTGGCTTACGATTTTGGGGCGAAACGCAATATCCTGCGCATGCTGGTGGACCGCGGCTGTCGCCTGACCGTGGTGCCTGCACAGACGCCTGCCGATGACGTGCTGAAAATGAATCCAGACGGCATCTTCCTGTCCAACGGCCCTGGTGACCCGGAGCCATGCGATTATGCGATTGCCTCCATTAAGCAGTTTCTGGCAACCGATATTCCGCTGTTCGGTATCTGCCTGGGGCACCAACTACTGGCGCTTGCCAGCGGTGCAAAAACCATGAAGATGAAGCTCGGCCATCACGGTGGTAACCATCCGGTAAAAGATCTGGATAATAACACTGTCATGATTACCGCACAGAATCATGGCTTTGCCGTCGATGAAAATAATCTGCCGGGAACGTTGCGTGTTACGCACAAGTCCCTGTTCGACCACACGGTGCAGGGCATCCACCGCACCGACAAAGCGGCGTTCAGCTTCCAGGGGCACCCAGAAGCCAGCCCCGGCCCGCACGATGCTGCGCCGTTGTTCGATCATTTTATCGAACTGATTGAGACTTACCGTTCCAACGGCCAATAATCAGGAACCTTAAAAAATGCCAAAACGTACAGATATAAAAAGCATCCTGATCCTCGGCGCTGGCCCGATCGTCATCGGCCAGGCGTGTGAGTTTGACTACTCCGGTGCTCAGGCGTGTAAAGCGCTGCGTGAAGAAGGCTACCGCGTTGTTCTGGTCAACTCTAACCCGGCAACCATCATGACCGACCCAGAAATGGCCGATGCGACCTATATTGAGCCGATTCATTGGGAAGTGGTGCGCAAAATTATCGAAAAAGAGCGCCCGGATGCGGTGCTGCCGACCATGGGCGGCCAGACCGCGCTGAACTGCGCGCTGGAGCTAGAGCGCCAGGGCGTGCTGGCAGAGTTTGGTGTGACGATGATTGGTGCAACGGCCGATGCCATTGATAAAGCTGAAGATCGCCGCCGTTTCGACATCGCCATGAAGAAAATCGGTTTGGATACGGCGCGTTCCGGCATCGCACACAATATGGAAGAAGCGCTGGCGGTGGCCGCTGACGTGGGCTTCCCGTGCATTATCCGCCCATCGTTCACTATGGGCGGCACCGGCGGCGGTATCGCTTACAACCGCGAAGAATTCGAAGAGATCTGCGAGCGTGGCCTGGATCTTTCTCCCACCAAAGAGCTGTTGATTGACGAATCGCTGATCGGCTGGAAAGAGTACGAAATGGAAGTGGTGCGGGATAAGAACGACAACTGCATCATTGTCTGCTCAATTGAAAACTTTGACGCCATGGGCATCCATACCGGTGACTCCATCACCGTGGCACCGGCACAGACGCTGACCGATAAAGAGTACCAAATCATGCGTAATGCCTCGATGGCGGTACTGCGTGAAATCGGCGTTGAAACCGGCGGCTCCAACGTACAGTTCTCGGTAAACCCGAAAACTGGCCGCCTGATCGTGATTGAAATGAACCCGCGTGTGTCTCGTTCTTCCGCGCTGGCGTCGAAAGCCACCGGTTTCCCGATTGCCAAGATTGCCGCCAAGCTGGCGGTGGGCTACACCCTGGATGAGCTGATGAACGACATCACTGGTGGCCGCACTCCAGCTTCCTTTGAGCCATCCATCGATTACGTAGTGACTAAAATTCCTCGTTTCAACTTTGAGAAGTTTGTCGGAGCCAACGATCGCCTGACTACCCAGATGAAATCGGTCGGTGAAGTGATGGCGATTGGCCGTACTCAGCAGGAATCGATGCAGAAAGCGTTGCGTGGCTTGGAAGTGGGGGCTACCGGCTTTGATCCGAAAGTGAGCCTGGATGACCCGGAAGCACTGACCAAAATCCGCCGTGAGCTGAAAGATGCGGGTGCGGAGCGCATCTGGTATATCGCGGACGCTTTCCGCGCTGGCATGTCTGTGGATGGTGTCTTTAACCTGACCAATATCGACCGCTGGTTCCTGGTGCAGATCGAAGAACTGGTGCGTTTGGAAGAGCAGGTTGCCGATTCTGGCATTAATGGCCTGAATGCAGAGTTCTTGCGCACCTTGAAACGTAAAGGTTTTGCCGATGCGCGTCTGGCGAAGCTGGCGGGGGTGTCTGAAAACGAAATCCGCAAGCTGCGCCACAGTTTCAAGTTGCATCCGGTTTATAAACGCGTCGATACCTGTGCGGCAGAATTCGCCACCGATACCGCTTACATGTATTCCACCTATGAAGAAGAGTGCGAATCCAACCCGACCAACGATCGGCCAAAAGTGATGGTGTTAGGCGGTGGCCCGAACCGTATCGGCCAGGGGATCGAATTTGACTACTGTTGCGTACATGCTTCGCTGGCGCTGCGCGAAGATGGTTACGAAACCATTATGGTCAACTGCAACCCGGAAACCGTGTCTACCGATTACGACACTTCAGATCGCCTGTATTTCGAACCGGTGACGCTGGAAGACGTGCTGGAAATCGTGCGTATTGAGAAGCCAAAAGGCGTGATCGTTCAGTACGGCGGGCAAACTCCGTTGAAGCTGGCGCGCGAGCTGGAAGCGGCAGGCGTGCCGATTATCGGCACCAGCCCGGATGCAATTGACCGTGCTGAAGACCGCGAGCGTTTCCAACAGGCGGTCAATCGCCTTGGCCTGAAGCAACCGGCTAACGCTACGGTAGCCACTATTGAGCAGGCGGTAGAAAAAGCCGCGGGCATCGGTTATCCGCTGGTGGTGCGCCCATCCTACGTGTTGGGTGGCCGTGCGATGGAAATTGTCTATGATGAAATCGACCTGCGCCGTTATTTCCAGAATGCGGTCAGTGTTTCCAATGATGCGCCGGTGCTGTTGGATCGCTTCCTGGACGATGCAATCGAAGTGGACGTCGATGCCATCTGCGATGGTGAACAGGTGCTGATTGGCGGCATTATGGAACACATCGAGCAGGCTGGCGTGCACTCGGGTGATTCTGCGTGTTCACTGCCCGCTTATACGTTGAGTAAAGATATTCAGGATGTGATGCGTCAGCAGGTTGAAAAACTGGCGTTCGAGTTACAGGTACGTGGTTTGATGAACGTGCAGTTTGCGGTGAAAAACAACGAAGTCTACCTGATCGAAGTGAACCCGCGTGCAGCGCGTACCGTGCCGTTCGTTTCTAAAGCCACCGGCGTGCCGCTGGCGAAAGTGGCGGCGCGCGTGATGGCAGGCACAACCTTGGCCGAACAGCGTGTAACCAAAGAGGTTATCCCACCGTATTACTCGGTGAAAGAAGTGGTACTGCCGTTCAATAAATTCCCCGGTGTTGACCCGATCCTCGGGCCAGAAATGCGCTCCACGGGTGAAGTGATGGGGGTTGGCCGCACCTTTGCCGAAGCCTTCTCCAAGGCGATGCTGGGTAGCAATTCGGGCATGAAGAAGCAGGGGCGTGCGCTGCTGTCGGTGCGTGAAGGTGATAAAGCCCGCGTGGTGGATTTGGCTGCCAGCCTGCTGAAACAGGGGTTCGAGCTGGATGCGACTCACGGCACCGCAGTGGTGCTGGGGGAAGCGGGAATTAACCCGCGCCTGGTCAACAAGGTGCATGAAGGCCGCCCGCACATTCAGGATCGTATCAAGAATGGTGAATACACCTACATTGTGAACACCACGGCAGGCCGCCAGGCGATTGAAGATTCCAAGCTGATTCGCCGCAGTGCGTTGCAGTACAAAGTGCATTATGACACCACGCTGAACGGCGGTTTTGCCACGGCGATGGCGTTAAAGGCAGACCCTACCGAGCAGGTAACTTCGGTGCAGGAACTGCACGCGCGCATCAAAGCATAACGGGGTGTTTTTCTGGAGAGGCGCTGTATTGCAGCGCCTTTTTTATTCCTGACTGAAAATCATGTACCGCAGTGGCTTGAAGGTGTGTCTGATGGTTAGGGGCGCGGCACACGGCGCCACTTCAGCTCAAGGCAACCTTAATCCCCAGCGCAATCAACATGCCACCCAGCAGTCTATCGACCATTTTTTGCATTTTCTCCAACCCATGGCGCACTGGTGCACTTTGGATCAACAGCACCAGCACCGGCCACCAGATTGCGGAAAGGCCAAAAATAATGCCTGCATACCACAGTTTTTCACCGATACCAGAGTGGATTTGCAGCACCTGCGTGAATACCGCGAGGAAGAACAGCGTCGCTTTGGGGTTGAGCAGGTTGCACAGATAACCTTGTACAAAAGCGCTCTGCAAACTGACCTGTTGCCGAGGCTGATGGCTGACGTTCATCTTGCCGCCACCTTTTGATAACAGGGCGTGAATACCGATCCAAATCAGATAGATCGCGCCAGCGTATTTCAACATGTTGAATAACCATGGAGTGGTGGTGATCACTACCGCCAGCCCGGCAACACAGTAAGACATATGGGTTGCTACGCCGCATATCACGCCGACAGCGGTCATCATTGCGGCCAAACGCGGGTAGCGGACGGCATTCTTCATCACCAGAAAGAAATCCGGGCCAGGTGAGAGCATTCCCAGCGTAGCGATACCGGCAACGAATAATGAAGTTTCAAGCATGGCAGAGTCTCAAAGCAAAAGGTGTCATCCTGCCGATAATAACGTGACTCCTCCTGATACGCATCAACCTATCAAGGCAAGATTTGGTTATATGATGGTGACTCATTTAGGGAAGCGGTTAGGTAATATGAATCAGGAATCAATCATTGAATTGCCGCAGGTACATCGGCAACAACGTGAAATCACCCGCCTGTGCATTCAATGTGCATTATTGTTATTGCAGCATGGCGCGGAAAGCATGGTGGTGGAGCAGTTATCAACCCGTCTGGGGTTGGCGCTGGGTATGGACAGTGTGGAAAGTTCGATTTCGGCCAATGCCGTGGTATTGACGACTATCAGCCATGAAGCCTGCCTGACAACAACGCGTAAAAACGTTGATCGCGGTATCAATATGCAGATAGTTACGGAGGTTCAGCATATTGTGATCCTGGCTGAACATAGCCTGGCGGATGCGAAGGATGTTGCACGGCGCTTTGATAAGATTCGCCCGCTGCGTTATCCGCGTTGGCTGGTCGTGTTGATGGTGGCACTGTCGTGCGGCTGTTTCAGCATGCTCAATGGCGGTGGCGGGGATGCGTTCTTAGTGACTTTTCTGGCCAGTGGGGTGGCAATGTTTGTGCGCCAGATGCTGACTGCCCGCCATATGAATCCGTTGATTAATTTTTGTTTGACGGCGTTTGTCGCTACCTCGGTTTCCGGCTTGCTGTTGCGGTTACCGGTATTCAGTCATACCTCAAACGTAGCGATGGCGGCCAGCGTCTTGCTGCTGGTGCCGGGGTTCCCGCTGATTAATGCGGTGGCCGATATGTTCAAAGGCCATGTGAATACCGGGTTGGCCCGCTGGGCGATGGCTAGCCTGCTGACGTTGGCGACCTGCATCGGCGTGGTGATGGCGATGTCGCTGTGGGGATTGCGGGGGTGGTCATGAGTCTACTGTGGGCACTTTTGCAGGATATGCTGTTGGCCGCGGTGCCAGCGCTGGGGTTTGCCATGGTTTTCAATGTGCCGATGCGTGCCTTGCGTTATTGCGCTCTGCTCGGCGCGGTAGGGCATGGCTCGCGGATGCTGATGATGCATTTTGGCATGAATATCGAGTGGGCTTCATTTCTGGCGGCAATCCTGATTGGTATTATCGGGATTAAGTGGTCCCGCTGGTTGTTGGCTCATCCGAAGGTCTTTACCGTGGCGGCGGTGATCCCAATGTTCCCAGGCATTTCTGCTTATACCGCGATGATCAGCGTGGTAGAGATTTCGCATCTGGGCTACAGCGAAGCGCTGATGGCGTTAATGATCTCCAACTTCCTCAAAGCCTGTTTTATCGTCGGTGCGCTATCGATCGGTCTGTCGGTGCCGGGATTGTGGCTATACCGTAAAAATCCAGGCGTTTAAGATCGGGTTGGGCTTCTCGCTAGTGTCTTGCAGCAGCGTGAAGCCCAGCGGTTGGTAAACGGCGAATATTACTGAACCGAATAAGAGCTATCTTATATATTCACATTGCTTTAATTAGCCTATCGACGGTTGCGGGGGCTTTACGTATAGTGTGAGCAATTTTGCTGCCTATACAGGGTTAAACAATGATTATCAGCCTGATTGCTGCCTTGGCGGCGGATCGCGTTATAGGAATGGAAAATGCCATGCCGTGGCACCTGCCAGCAGACTTGGCGTGGTTTAAACGTAACACACTGAATAAAGTCGTCATTATGGGTCGCAAGACCTTTGAGTCGATAGGTCGCCCACTGCCAGGTAGACACAATATTGTTGTCAGCAGCCATCCCGGCAGTGAGCCAGGGGTGACTTGGGTCACTTCGCTGGATGAAGCATTGGCCGCGGCCGGCCAGGTAGAGGAAGCCATGGTGATGGGAGGCGGCAGTATTTATACCCAACTGTTGCCGCGTGCTAACCGGCTGTATCTGACGCATATTGATGCGGAAGTTGAGGGTGATACTTACTTCCCAGATTACGAGCCGGATGAGTGGGAAACCTCTTTCAGCGAGTTTCACGATGCTGATGAACTGAATTCCCACAGCTATTGTTTTGAAATTTTAGAACGTCGTTAAGGGTAGAGGAGCGCGCTTATGCTGCGCTCCAAACCAAACCTCTCGCGCTTATGCAACGGGTAGCGATACCCGTTCTTATCCATTAACGTCTTTTTCATTTCTTGTAACATTTTTGTCACAGTGCCTGATTAGTATGAAGCCCAACTTGAGCGACCCGAGATCCGGTGAACGTTGAGTATGGCGCCCTCTAAAAAGGAAAAACTGATGACGACCAACATTAAACCATTAAATGCAGATCGCCTGATTGATCCCACCCGTCGTAACCTGCTGATTGGCGGCAGTGCTGTTGGCTTGGCCGGTTTTCTTGGCGGTGGTATCTGGATGGCATCCGCCGAAACGTTGCCACCGAATAATCTGTTAGGTTTTAACGGAATTGCAGCTTCAACTGCGGATGACGTGGTGATTGTGCCAGGCTACCGGGCAGAAGTGTTGATCTCGTGGGGAGAGCCCTTAGTCGAAGGTGCAGCGGCTTTTGATCCTCATGGCAACAACAGTGCTGCCGATCAGGAAAAACAGTTTGGTGATAACAACGACGGTATGAGTTTTTTCCCGATTGATGATCGGCACGGAGTGATGGCGATCAATAACGAATACGTCAACGAGCAATATCTGTTCGCTCACGGCGGCAGTAAAGCCACCAGTTTGGAAGATGTACGGAAATCACAGGCGGCCCATGGGGTGTCGATTGTTGCAGTGAAACGCGTGGGGGATAGCCCGCGCTGGGAACTTGATCGTTCATCACGCTATAACCGCCGCATTACCGCCAATACCGCGATGCAACTCAGTGGCCCGGCAGCCGGGCATCCATTATTGAAAACCGCCGCAGATCCTTCTGGCCACAAGGTGTTAGGAACGTTTGGCAACTGCGCGAACGGAAAAACGCCCTGGGGTACTTATCTCACCTGCGAAGAGAACTTTGATACCTATTTTGGTACGAAGCAGGCCGATTATCAGACCACGGCGGAGCAGAAACGCTATACATTGAAAGTGCATGAACCAGAGCGTAACTGGTCGGACTATGATGAACGTTTTGATATCGCCAAGCATCCACATGAGTTCAACCGCCACGGTTGGATTGTTGAAATCGACCCTATGAACCCCACTTCTACACCGATCAAGCATACGGCGCTTGGCCGTTTCAAACATGAAAATGCTGCCGTAACCGTCGCGAACGATGGGCGCTTGGTGGTGTATATGGGGGATGATGAACGCGGTGAGTATATTTATAAATATATCTCTAAAGGCAAAGTGGATGTCTCTAATCCAGCCAATAACCGCAGTTTGCTGGATGAAGGGCAGCTCTACGTGGCGCAGTTTGATGCAGATGTTAATGGCATACCGCTGCAAGGCAAAGGGCGCTGGATCGCGCTGGTGTTTGGGGAGAATGGTCTGACGCCGGAAAATGGCTTTCACGACGTAGCAGAAGTGTTGATTTTCGCCCGTAAAGCAGCCACGCAGGTAGGGGCAACCAGAATGGATCGCCCTGAATGGATTGCGGTGAATCCGCATGATGGGCGTGCTTATTGTACCCTGACCAATAACAGCAAGCGTGGCGAGGAAGGCATGCCGCTCAATGCTGCCAACCCGCGGCCAAACAATATCTATGGCCAGATTATTCGTTGGGATGAAGGCGGGGATGCAACGGCAGTGAATTTTTCTTGGAATATGTATGCACTGTGTGGTAATCCGATTGCGTATCCAGAGGGGGTTAATCGCGGTACACCGAACATCACGGTAGCGAACACTTTTAACAGCCCGGATGGTCTAGGGTTCGATAAAGCGGGGCGTTTGTGGATACTGACCGATGGAAAATACAGTAATAAAGGCGACTATGTCGGGCAGGGCAATAACCAGATGTTGGTGGGCGATCCGCATAGCGGTGAAATTCGCCGCTTTATGGTTGGGCCAAAATCGTGTGAGCTGACCGGGATTGCTTTTACGCCGGATTATAAAACCCTGTTCGTCAATGTGCAGCACCCTGGGGAGGAGGGAGATTCTCATTTTCCTGACAATAGCCCACGCCCGCGTTCATCAGTGCTGATGATTACGCGTGAAGATGGTGGGGTGATTGGGGCATAGAAAGCCGTTGGTTTAAGAGTAGGGCGCAGTGCGCCCTACTGAGGCTGGTGCTCAGTCATATGAAATGGGCAGCGTGTCGGTACCATCAATGGCTTCACGCTGGCAGGCTGGCTGGGTAAAATATTGTTTGTCTTCCCAGCGCAGCAGGGTGAGTTTGCCTCCCCAGCAGCAACCGGTATCCAGCCCGATGATCCCTTCCGGCGTACCTTTGCCTTCCAACGAAGCCCAGTGACCAAAAATAATGGTGTATTCAGGGGAAACCAGGCGTGGTAGCTCAAACCAGGGTTTCAGCGGTGCGGGGGCACTGCCGGGTGCATCTTTGCTAATCATGTCTAGTTGGCCGTTCGGGAAACAGTAGCGCATACGCGTTAGCGCATTAGTGCTGAAACGCAGACGTGCCAGCCCACTGAGCTCCGGTGCCCAGTTATTCGGCATATCTCCGTACATGGTATCCAGAAACAGTGGGTAACTGTCGCTGCTCAACATGGCTTCCACTTCACGCGCGCATATTTGCGCGGTGTCGATGTCCCATTGCGGTGTGATACCCGCATGGCCCATGATCAGCTTACGCTCGTCGTCCACCTGTAAAACAGGTTGACGCCGCAGCCAGTTAATCAGTTCGTCACTATCAGGGGCTTCCAGCAGTGGGGTGAGTTGATCCTTGGGTTTGTTGCGGCTGATGCCCGCATACACGGCCAGCAGATGCAGATCATGGTTACCCAGCACCATACGCACTGCTGAACCGAGTGAACGCACATAGCGCAAAACCTCAAGCGATGCAGGGCCACGTGCGACCAAATCGCCCGTCAACCACAGTTGGTCTTGTTGCGGATCAAAAGAAACTTGCGCCAATAGCGCCTGGAGTTCATCAAAACAGCCATGAACATCGCCGATAAGGTAGGTCGACATATTAATGAATCAACGTTGGAATAGCTAAACGGAACACCGGAATAGCGGTACGAAACGGTTGACCCTGATGATCAACCATTTCGTAATGGCCTTCCATGGTACCCAACGGGGTTTCGAGAACGGCACCGCTGGTATATTGGAACTCGCTGCCTGGGTGGATCACGGGTTGTTCGCCGATGACCCCTTCGCCCTGGACTTCGGTCTGGCGCCCGTTACTGTTGGTGATTACCCAGTAACGGCCCAGGAGTTGCACGTCGAAACGCCCCAAATTACGTATGGTGATGGTATAAGCGAAGACGTAGCGTTCTTCCTCAGGTATTGATTGTGATTCCACATAAATACTTTGTACCTGAATACATACACGGGGCGAATCAATCATAGCCACTACTCCTTTATTGCTGCTGCGCTGAAAGCCAGTTTGCCAGCTTACAGTATTGCGCTACAGAAATATTTTCTGCTCTGAGAGCGGGATCGACACCGAGTTCCAACAACTGCTCTGGGGTGAACAGATCGCCCAGGCTATTGCGGATGGTTTTCCGCCGCTGGTTAAACGCCTGCGTGGTGATACGGCTTAACATACGCACATCACCGACCGGATGCGGGATCTCGCGGTGCGGTACCAGGCGAACCACGGCGGAATCGACTTTCGGCGGCGGAGCGAACGCAGTAGGCGGCACTTCCAGCACCGGGATCACGTTACAGTAATACTGTGCCATCACGGTTAAACGCCCATAAGCTTTGCTGTTCGGGCCAGCAACTAGGCGATTGACCACTTCTTTCTGCAACATAAAGTGCATGTCGCGGATAGCCGAAGTATAGCTGAAAAGGTGGAACATCAGTGGGGTAGAGATGTTATACGGCAGGTTGCCAAAGACACGTAGTGGTTGGCCTGCGGCTTCAGCCAGTGCGGTAAAATTGACCGTCATGGCATCTTGCTGGTGGATAGTCAGTTTATCTTTCAACTGCGGATGCGTAGCCAGGCGTGCGGCCAGATCGCGATCCAGCTCGATCACCGTCATGTGATCCATACGCGCACCTACCGGTTCGGTCAGCGCGCCCAGGCCAGGGCCAATCTCAATGACGGCCTCACCCGGTTGGGGATGAATGGCCGAAACAATGCTATCGATGACAAACTGATCGGTTAAAAAGTTTTGTCCAAAGCGTTTGCGGGCAAAATGCCCTTGGTGGACTCTATTATTCATTACAATTGATTATCATTTTAATGGCGAGATTTAAGGCCGTTTTGAAACTGCCGGCATCGGCGGTGCCGCTGCCTGCTAATTCCAATGCGGTACCGTGGTCAACCGAGGTACGGATGAAAGGCAAACCAAGAGTGATGTTCACTGCCCGGCCAAACCCTTGGTATTTTAGCACTGGCAGGCCCTGATCGTGATACATCGCCAGTACGGCATCGGCATGTTGCAGATATTTGGGCTGGAACAGCGTATCCGCCGGTAATGGGCCGATCAGGTTGATGCCACGGCCGCGCAGGGTATCAAGTGCCGGAATGATCACATCCAGCTCCTCACGCCCCATGTGGCCACCTTCCCCCGCATGCGGGTTTAATCCACAGACATAGATCTGTGGTTGTGTAATACCAAACTTGGTTTGCAGATCGCTGTTAAGAATGGTGAGCACTTCAAACAGGCTCTGCTGCGTAATGGCCGCTGGTACGGCCAGCAGGGGAAGATGCGTGGTCGCCAGCGCGACGCGCAGCTCCTCTGTAGCCAACATCATGACGACGCGTTGACAGTGACTGCGGTCAGCAAAGAATTCGGTATGACCGCTAAACGGAATACCCGCATCATTGATCACCCCTTTATTGACCGGCCCGGTAATCAGTGCGGCAAATTCCCCGTTCATGCAACCATCACAAGCACGAGCCAAGGTTTCCACCACGTAAGCGCTGTTGGCAACGTTCAGTTCACCGGGTGATACGGCAACGGCCGTTTTGATGGGGAGTACCGTCAAAGTACCGGCCTGTTGCGGTTGTGCTGGGTGTGCAGGCTGATAGTCGCGCAGCGTCAATGGCAGTTTCAGGCTGTGGGCACGCTCAAGCAACAAGGCCGGATCGGCACACACGACCAGTTCAACAGGCCAATCCTGTTGCGCCAGCACGGCGACCAAATCCGGCCCAACCCCGGCCGGTTCGCCGGGGGTGATGACGATTCGTTTATTGTTGCGCATTGCTTCCATCAAGGATCTTTATGTAAGCAGCAGCACGTTGTTCCTGCATCCAGGTTTGTGCTTCTTCAGCAAACTTACGGTTGAACAACATACGGTAAGCACGATCTTTTTGTGCTGCGTCGGTTTTATCAACCTGACGGGTATCCAACAGTTGGATCAGATGCCAGCCGAATGCAGAGTGAACAGGCTCACTCACTTCACCTTTCTGTAGTTTCAGCAGTGCATCACGGAAGGCTGGATCGTAAATTTCTGGAGAAGCCCAATCCAGATCGCCGCCCTGAAGAGCCGAGCCAGGGTCCTGTGACAGTTGTTTGGCTTCATCAGCAAAATTCGCTTTACCACTCTTGATATTAGCAAGCACTTCCTGCAATTTTGCCCGAGCCTGATCGTCGGTCAACACCACGGAAGGTTTCAATAAGATATGACGCGCATGCACTTCCGTGACTGAAATAGACTGATTACCGCCGCGGATGTCATTCACTTTCAGAACATGGAAGCCGACGCCGGAGCGGATTGGCCCAATCACCTCGCCTTTCCTGGTGCTCAGCAGCTTTTCGGCAAACAGCGTTGGCAATTCTTGTAGTTTGCTCCACCCCATCATGCCGCCTTTCAGCGCCTGAGAGTCGGCAGAATAGGTGATCGCCAACTTACCAAAGTCTGCACCGCCGTTGATTTCACCAATCAGGCGTTTGGTCAGAGCTTCGGCCTCATCAACCTGCTGCTGGGATGGATTCTCCGGCAGTGGGATCAGGATGTGGCTGAGATTGACTTCGGTATCGCCACCGTTTTGAGCACCAACCTGTTTGGCCAGCGCATCAACTTCCTGTGGCAGGATCGTAATACGGCGGCGTACTTCATTGTTACGCACTTCGGAAATCAGCATTTCTCTGCGGATTTGCGCCCGATAGGTATTGTAGTTCAGTCCTTCATACGCCAGACGGCTGCGCATTTGATCAAGGCTCATTCTATTTTGCGCCGCGATATTGGCAATGGCGTTGTCCAACTCGGCATCAGAAATGGTGATCCCCATTTTCGCTGCCATCTGTAGCTGAATGTTATCCATGATCAGGCGTTCGAGGATCTGGTGGCGCAGCGTCTTGTCATCTGGCAATTGCTGGCCATCCTGCTGCGCGTTGAGTTTCACCGATTGCATTAAACCTTTCACGTCGCTCTCAAGTACAACGCCGTTATCAACGACGGCGGCGACTTTATCCACTTCTTGGGGTGCTGCGAACGCGGCATTGGCACAAACCACCAATCCGAGAAGAAGCGTTCTCCAGTTCTTCATACATTTCCCGTTATCTAATCCGCCAAAGCGGGTGAAAGTTATCTTTTTCCAACATATTTCATATCCCCGTAGGTTTGAAGCCGTAGGGGATATTAATGGCGCTCATTAACTGCTGACGTTTTGGGTAGACATCAAAATGCGCGCTGGTAAGGCAGGATACCGTCACGCAGCATGTCTGTAGTACCGAGGCTGTGATTGTTGCTTAGGCCACGGAGCTCAACGTTAAATGAAATCTTATTGTCATATTTACTGACTTGATCGATGGTATCCCAGTTGGTGATTTTACGCTCATAGCCCACGTTAACCGCCCAACAGCAGGTGTTATAACGCACCCCTACCAATTGGTTAGCGGTCTGTTTCGCCCGGGCATCATAGTAATAAGCCCCTACGACAGCCCAACGGTCAGCGATTGGCCAACTGGCGA
This sequence comes from Chania multitudinisentens RB-25, assembly GCF_000520015.2. GTDB lineage: Bacteria > Pseudomonadota > Gammaproteobacteria > Enterobacterales > Enterobacteriaceae > Chania > Chania multitudinisentens. The sequence continues at coordinate 5,255,395 of NZ_CP007044.2, read as the reverse complement.
CCATACCTACCTGTGAAATACCGTCCTGATAACCAGGGTTTTTAATATCCGGCAGAGTAGCCGTAATATATTCCGGGCTGGCATAACGGTAGTTCAACTGAACCATGCGGTTCTGATCCTGACGGTATTCAATGACTGAATCACCTAACGCAACGCTGTCAAGACGGGCGTCGTATTGCACACCACCGCGCAAGCCCCAGCGGTCATCAATCTTCCAATAAGTATCACCGGCCCATACTACGCTGCCGGTATCATCATTGTTGTCAAAGCTGTTGCTTTTATCCCCTGTCCGCGAACGGCTGAGATAGTAGATTTGACCCACAGAAACGTTAAATCGTTCAACTAGCGCATCATCATAAATACGTGACGTTACCCCGGCAGCCAAACGATTTTGTGAAGCAATACGATCCAGCCCGCTGTATGAACGATCGCGGAACAGACCGGAATAGTCGGTTTGTAACAGCGTTGAGTCGTAGGTATAGATGTTGTTTTGATCGCGATAGGGAACGTACAGGTACTGCATTCTGGGTTCAAGAGTTTGGGTATGGTCTTGCGCCCAGTCCATGCCGCGTTCAAACACCATTCTGCCGTCAGTTTTTAGCTGCGGCAAGACACGGTTGACTGAACCCGCCAGATCCGGCGCAACGTTACCCGTGCGGCCTGCATAATCTGCCGCAAAACTGTTTGGAATATTTTGCTGATAGTGTGTTGCCATCACCTTGGCTTCGGTATTCAGGCTGCCCCAACCGTTGACCAATGGCAGACTGATAGCCGGTTCAACGTGCCAGCGGGTGGCTTCTGGGTTGTTCGGGTTCACACTGGTGAACTTGGCGACTTGACTATAAGTGTGTAAATCAAACGGGCCGAGATCGGTTTTGTAATAGTTGAGATCCAACTGAGGTTGCGCACGATAGGCGTTCTGGTTCCCGATGCCGCTGAAGATCTGGAACTGTTTTGATGCCAGGGTGGCATCCCAATTTTCATTGGCATAACCAGCGCTGAATTTTTGTGTGGCATAGCCATCGGTGGTTGAACCAAATCTGGAATCCAAATCGGTGAAATAATAGGGATCGCTAACCCGGGTGTAATCGACGTTGAAACGCCACACCTTGTCCATTACGCCATTATGGTTCCAATAGAATAACCAACGTTTGCTGTCATCCACGTCAGCATGATCTTTCTCAAACTGGCTATCATTGGGCAACCAGTCGAATGCCAGGGTGCCTAAGCCCGGTTCCAGCAGATAACGGAACTCGTTCTGCAACTGTAGACCACGCTGAGTCATGTAATGTGACGTAATCGTTGCGTCAAAGTTTGGCGCTATATTCCAGTAATACGGCAGCAAAATTTCGAAGCCGTTGTTACTGCCATATTTAGCGTTCGGGATCAGGAAACCTGAGCGGCGTTTGTCTCCCACTGGCAGTTGCAGATAGGGGCTGTAAAACACCGGTACATTGCCAATCTTGAAGCGGGCATTCCAGATTTCAGCCACTTGCTCTTCGCGATCGTGGATAACCTCTGAGCCCTCAACGCTCCAGCTGTTATCACCTGGTAAACAGGAGGTAAAAGTGCCGTTTTCCAAAATGATGTAACGGTTCTGGCCGCGCATCTTCATTTTTTCGGCATCACCGCGCCCCTGACGGCCTACCATTTGGTAATTGCCTTCATAGACATCAGTGTCTTTAGTGTTCAGATTTGACCAAGCTTTCGGGCCTTTCAGCTTGATTTGGTAATTACTATAATTGACATCACCCGTAGCAGTGACGGTACGGATGGGGGCTGGTTGTCCCGTTTTTTCCGTCTGATTCAGCTCAACCTGTTCGGCAGTGAGCGTACTATTACCCTGTTCGACATTAACGTTACCGGTAAATAAGACACTGCTTGGATAATTGGCACGTGAATCATCGGACAGGATGGTAACCGGTAAGCTATTTGGGTCGCCGTTGATAATAGGGTTTTTGTAAGTGGGCACGCCGAGCAGACATTGCTCAGCCAGATCAGCCAGCGCATGCTGACTGTAAAGAGCCGTCCAAATCAGTGTGGCCAGCAGTGTTGGGAAACTTTTTTTCATACGCAGTTTTTGTGTTCCGTCATCAGAGGCATCATGTCCGGCAAACGGTCAGAGACTATATTACTCATCGGCATTGCGCTAGTGGTAAATCCTGCTGTTTGACTGCACCGTCGTTAGGCGCAGAGATAAATGAGAGGTATGATAATCCAAATTTTGGTAAAAATCGCCCTAACCCTTGCGTGAAACGAAGGGGAATGTGCGGCTTGTGGTTGATAATTGAGGAGTCTATGCAGTATTGGGGCAAACTGCTCGGAGTGATTGTTGCCATTTGGTCTGGCGCGGGATTCTGGGGTGTAGTTTTGGGGCTGGTTGTCGGCCATATGTTCGATACTGCGCGTAACAACAAGCGTAGCCGAGGCTTTTTTACCAATCAGCAAACGCGGCAGACGTTGTTTTTCCGCACCACTTTTCAGGTGATGGGCCACCTGACCAAATCGAAAGGGCGAGTTACCGAAGCGGATATTCAGATAGCCAGTCTGTTTATGGATCGTTTACAACTGCACGGTGAGGCTCGGACCGCCGCGCAGCAGGCATTCCGAGAAGGAAAACAGAGCCAGTTTCCGCTGCGTGAAACGTTGCAGCAATTCCGCAGTATCTGTTTTGGGCGTTTCGATCTGATTCGGATGTTTCTGGAAATTCAGATCCAGGCGGCTTTTGCCGATGGTTCACTGCATCCGAACGAACGGCAGGTGCTGTATGTGATCGCGGAAGAGTTGGGGATTTCACGCGCACAGTTTGACCAATTCCTCAGTATGATGGAAGGCGGGCGTCAGTTTGGCGGTGGCAGCCGGGGGAGTTATTCACATGGCGGCGGTCACCAACAGGCGCAACGTGGCCCAACGCTCGAAGATGCCTGCAAGGTGCTGGGGGTTCGCAGCACGGATGATGCCGCGGCCATCAAGCGTGCTTATCGCAAGCTGATGGGAGAACATCACCCTGATAAACTGGTGGCGAAAGGGTTGCCGCCAGAAATGATGGAAATGGCCAAGCAGAAAGCGCAGGAAATTCAGGCTGCTTATGACCTGATCAAGCGTGAGAAAGGGTTTAAGTAATTTGTTTTGAAGCGAGCATATCAGGAGCCGAATGCGGCTCCTGATCGCTTGCCTCAGAAATCCGGTTCGGCGTGAAAACGCATCGGCGTTTGGGATGCCGGATGGGTGATGTGCAATTCTTGAGCGTGAAGCTGGAGACGCGGCGCCATCGCTCTGGCGGCGGGATGCGCGTAGAAACCATCGCCCAGAATGGGGTGCCCCAGTGCCAGCATATGGACACGCAGCTGGTGTGAACGCCCGGTGATGGGCATCAATTTCACCCGCGAACTGCCATCTGCATCACGGGAAAGCACTCGATATTCCGTTTGTGCCGCTTTACCGGTTTCAAAACACACTTTTTGCAGTGGCCGATTCGGCCAGTCACAAATCAGCGGTAAATCCACCATCCCCTCGTCATGTTCCATGTGCCCCCAAACGCGGGCGATGTAAAACTTCTTCGGTTCACGCTCACGGAACTGGCGTTTCAATTCGCGTTCTGCGGCCTTGTTCAAGGCGACCACAATCACTCCACTGGTTGCCATATCCAGACGATGTACAGATTCAGCCGCCGGGAAATTGGCCTGAATGCGGGTCATCACGCTGTCTTTGTTTTCTGGCGCACGGCCTGGAACGGAAAGCAATCCACTAGGTTTATTGACCACGATGATATGTTCATCCTGATAAATTACTATCATATACATCCGTATTTTTCTGATTTTGCTAACATTTAATAACTCATTATATTAAGGCGATGAAACCCAGCGACAAAGACAACGCTGATACCAGCGAAAAGAGGCCACTTCCCTAATATCTTGCTGGCACAGGTACAAGCGTTTAAGCAGGTAAAGAATGAAAGCCACTGTCCTGAAAGCGGAAAAGCACCAGCATCAACAAACGGATTAGCGGTTTCACTGCCAAAGATTGGCTTGAACGATACCTGACTCAACATATTGAAGCTCGTCATGGCAAAGGTAGAAAAATCATCCAGGGAGCCAGAAAACCGCCAAATCAGTACGTTACCTGAAGGGCTTTGACAAAAGCTTTGTGGACAAAATCGACCCATTTCCTGCACGGGGAGTCACTCGCAAGGACGTTGTTGCTCTCGTTATGGCTGCTGTTCAGCGTGGCGCTAATGTCCTTGCCGGGCTTATTCTACGCGAACTCCGGGCTGCTTACGAGTTTGCTCTTGGGTTTGGGAAGTGAGATGAGAAGTTTGCCAATTTGGCACAAGGCCAGTCTGATGCAAGCCAAGGTAAAACGGGCATCTAGGCCCGCTAAGCGAGTGCTACCTGACAGCGAATTAGCCCAATTCTTGCGTTGGCTTTCAATATCTTGTTATACATTCAACGAAATATTCAGGTGTTCGCTAATCTTGGCGGTGGTCATCCCTGATAAGCGAAAAGTGAATGGGCCGGTTAAACGGGATAATTACACTTACAGTTTTGTCTCGTTTGCTGGCCCAATTATCCAACCGAAACGATTTGTGGCCGCACTTGGGGCAACACTCCGGGGGGTAAACGGGAAATGCTTCAGGTAGTGGATCAGACGATTGGCTTCTTGACGCAGAGACTCTGGCAGATAAAGGTAATAGTTGATCTTAGTTTCATAAATCACGTTTATTGTCTGCCGTTGCAATGTTAATCAAGGCGATCCCCAAAAAAGCTGAAGTGTCCCTGCTACCCGCCATGCTTAAGGCTGTGCTTGCTAGCGATTAAAGAAGCACCGCAACTGGTTTTATCTCCTTCACGAGCGATATTTTTCCCACCAACACTAAACCCTTGGGCGTGACCGACGATCACTGTTGTACCATGTTGCGGACACACGACAGTATCCCCCTCACAAGCAACCAGAGCCCCTTGATTTTTAAATCCTGAGCAGGCGGTCGTTACGGTGCCACCATGGTCAGTTTTATCACCTAGTACGATCACGGGTTTGGCCATATAGGTTCCTTTTTGAGTTGTGTATTATTGTGAGCGCAAATCAACTTAAAGATGATTTTTATATCTCATCAAAGGCCAGTACATTACAAAATCATAACTGGCCATTGAAGGCTATATATTATAAAACCACCACGAAACGTCCGTTAATTAGAGAAAAAAATGGTGATGTTGATGAATATCCATCATCGTCATGATCAAATGAAATGGGGGAATACTCAGGCTGAGATTTATTAATTAGCCTAACCATTCGGCCTTTATTCATTACCTTAACCTCATAAGCATCCCAGTTAATAGGGGTCATCTTAAAACCCCTTCCTTTAATATGCTCGTAGAATGCTCTGTCTCGGAGGATCTCATCTTCGGTAGAGTCAGTCACATAAGCGAAGGCTTGGAAAGATAATGCCATAAGCTTTTTTATTTTATTCATATCTTTCTTATTAAAGGCTTGCCACAATTCCTCATAGGCTTGTTGTAATAGTTGTCGCTGCTCTGGTGTATCTGTATAGGGTGTAGCTTTTACCCAGGGCCATTCAGGCAGACCATCTGCTGTCACTTTTCGGCTAAACTCATATATTTCCATCCCTTTAGGAAACCAAAGTGCTGCATAGGGATTACCTTTCACAACCCCTGGTTTTATTTCAAACCCTGTTAGATGTTGTTCGACAATCGGTTGATTAATCGATTGATATTTTTCAGGGATTGCCGAATTTTTTGCTGTTGGCTTTCCAGTATCATCAATCGTGATCTTGATATTACTGATAGTCTGCGAACCTTGTTTATTATATTTTATCAAGTCTAGATTGCAGTAGGCATCTTTGCGAAAGCTGTTTTTATCATCATCCTTTACTTTTTGATCAAACCAGTTCATTGAGGCCATTTCAATAGCGATATCATTTTCGCCGTTTTCCATCAATAAAATAGAGGAGGTGCTACCTGTACCAAATCCTCTACCATTACCAGCACTATCACGGTTATCTTGGCCGACTACACCATTAGTTTTAATACTACAAAATGCGTATTTCATATCGAAAACACTACGATAAATTATTTTATCCGCCTGAGCATTGGCTATTGGCATCATTCCTCCTAATAAACATAAAATTAATGCTAATTTATTTTTCATTACTGGTTCCTTTTTTCTTGCTAATATTATGCCTTGCCTGGTTTATAAATCGGATAATTGCTGGTCGTAGTATTACCTTGGCTCGTGTGTTGGGTACCAAGAATCGCTCCATCCTTGTAAGGGTATGCTCCTACAGTATGGCTAGGAATTGATAAACCACTTTCTATTGCCGGTTTAGCCACCATGCGTGATTGACCAAATAAATTGACTCGACATGCAGATTTTTTGGTTTCCAACTTATCGGCAATGATAAATGCAGTTTCGCCTCCAGTGCTCAAAGATTTATTGGATCCCGGAGCGCTTTCTTGTTTACCAACATCAACAGTTAATTCAGCTTTTAGCATCAATACCGCTGAGATACCATCATGTGCAGCAACCAGATCGAGTCCTTTACCATCATTATCATCCAGCTCAAAACGCCCTTTGGTTTCTATTTCAGCTTTGGCATCAAGGGCTACTTCGGCAATCAGCACTTTGGTTTTTATCGCGGCACTGATGTGGCCCACTAATCCAAACTCCAGCTTATTGCCTTCATCGTGATAAAAACTCCATTTCTCCTGTTGATGCAATGCCCCGATTTTAAGGTGAACATCCCCACTGATTTCCAGGTAGCAATCCACGTCGGCAGAAAATGTGTCATCTTCACTTCGTTTCGCCATCACCTTGCGCATCTCTGAAACAATGGCGTCAATCTTGCAATAGGCGGCGATCACCTGAATCAAATCGATTTTGAATTTGGCCCCAAAGAAAGGTGCAGCGGTCACGCCAAAGAAATGACTGGGGCCGATAGTGCTGTCATCGCATCGATAGCTGTAACATAACCCGGCATTCAACGGTAGCAATGTGAGGCTGGCAACGGGATAAGCACGGGTATTCCCGCCGCTCCCCGGCGAGGGCATAAGATATTTTTCCATGCCGGTCAGTAATGTTTTCATTTTACTGATGGTTTCAAGACTTCTTGAGGTGGTGCGTTTTTTCCAGACGTTTGCACTGATTTCTTTTGAGTATTCTTTACCGGCAATCTCCAGCTTGAAACTCACATCCAATTTTACTTGCTGGCTGACGTAAAATGCATCGGTATGCAGTGTCCAGCCGTTACGCAGTTTATTCCTATCTTGTGGTAAAGTCCTTCCCTCACGCATTCGTAGATTATTCTTTATCTGTTCATCACGTCGCTCTTTCACACTGCGCGAGCCGCTGTCGTACTCGTAGCTAAAACCGGTCTCAATGTAGAATGCACTGGCAGGATAAACATCTATCTTGCCGCGAATATCACAACTATGGCAGCCGGTGGTGACCACACTGTATTCATGGGGAGCCTGGAATAGATCTATCGGGTTGACCGCATTGGCGAAATACTCAAACGGCGTGATCTTTTGCCAGTACTCCAGTTCATCGCTGCTAGTTTGCGGTTTGTAATAGACTTTTTCTTTATTCACCAGGGAATTGTGCAGAGGCTTTTCGTTGACGACATTGTTGACGGGATATTGGAGTTTCGCCTGTGGGCAAGCAGGTTTACTGCATTTCCCCTCGATAGTGATCTCCACGTCAACGCCTTCACCCTCGTCATAAACCACCAGCCTTGGCCGGGGGTCAATAGGGTAGGTCTTGCTGATTTGACCATCACTCAATACGACTTTGTGTACACAGGAATCGGGGGTATCGCAGTCGCACAGTGGGCTTCCGGCACGGGTTGATATCTCTGCCATGGTAATATTCCTTAATATCCCTATTGGTTATTCTATCGTAGGAAGATAGCCCAGTTGTTCAAGTAATAATGATTCAACTCGAAAATAGCCGGGTAAACGCAGATCGGACAAATGTTGATACCAACTGTCTGGCCAGGCATCAAGGCTCGCTTTGGGTTGCTGACAAAACAGATAGATCAAACCATACACCGAACGATGATCGGTGATGTTGTGTTGCTGACAAAAGGCATACAGATCCCGGATCGCACGCTCCCAGTCACGTTCAATTGCCTGAATATCAGGAACCCGCTCAAGAAGTGTGTCGGGTAACAATCTGGGGTCAAACGGAATATCATAGCGTTTATTATCAGTTTCTTGCTGCGCCTGCACGGCTTGCTGCCGCCACTTTTTGGCGTTAAGACACAGTTCTACCAGATATTTTTCCTGCTCTTGCTGACACAGATACTGGTATTGTTCCGGCGAAAGTTCAAACAGCTTTTTATACAGTTTGATATTCGATGGATATTGATGATGCAGTGTGCTGAAATCTTGCTGTTGTCGGCTTGGGTAATAGGTGGTTACGCTGAGCAAAGGCCCAAGAAATAGGTGTTGCTGCCAGGCTTCTAACGCACTGAGAAATGCCCAAAAATTACGCGGGTCGTAATAACGGAAAAACACAGGCTTGGCTTCTACCGGTATCTTTATCTGCAAGTATTTACGCAGATGTTGGCGTACCGTTTTCATGTCTGCCGCACTGGTAAACAGTATCCCCCAAGGGGTCGTGTTATTTTCCAACCAGTTTTTCACTGCGGGAGTTAATAGGATCAGATAGGGGGCTAGTTGGGCGATCTCCGGTTGCAAGGGTTCAGCGTACAGGCAACTGACCAGCGGGGTGAATTGCTCCAACATGTCGAATAAGGCTGGTTCTACCCCTGCATCAACAATCGCATATTCGGTGGCTTCTGCCCGCTCTGGCGTGGCGAGATAACGTGTCGCGGTTTGTGATGGTACTGGCGGGTTCATTTATCCCCTCCTGGTGCCGTTTGCTCGCTTTTTGGACAATGAGCAACAAACATTGAGCCACGCTTCGCCGCTACCGCTAAAATAGCCGGGCTGGCGGGTAACACAAGTTCACCAGGACTCGCTGGCCCATTGACATTAACATTAGGGCCTTTGATATCCACGCCTCCAGCATGGATCACTACCATACTGCCTGCGACACGCAATGTGATTTTGCTGTCACTTTGCACGGTGATGTCACGCGATACTTTAGCAGACAGTACTCCCTCTATCAGTTGGGCAACATCGCCACTGACACGCAAGTTTTTATCACCCACGACCCATTCACGATAGTCACCCTGTGTTTTGTGATCTTGCTGGCCTTCTACCGTGACTTTACGGTCATGGGCAATGGCCAATTCATCATCGTGACCAATTTGGGTTGTGCGGTTATAGCCGATTTGTGCATCTTGTGAATTGAGAACCTTGAACGCCAGGTTTTTTTGCGCGTGGATGAACACTTCTTCTTTATCTTTTTCATCTTCAAAACGCAGTTCGTTGAACCCTTCACCTTTATGGGTTTTGGATCGTATCGTCATCTGGGTTTTGGTTACGGGCAAACCACCAGGGGTCCGATTGTTGACATGATAGGTACGCCCGATGATCACCGGCTGGTCGGGGTCGCCGTTCAGAAACTCCACGATAACTTCATGGCCAATGCGGGGAATAGCAGACATCCCCCACCGGGTGCCTGCCCAAGGTTGGGATACTCGTATCCAACAAGAGCTGGTATCATCTGTTTTCCCTGAACGATCCCACAGAAAACGCACCTTGACCCGCCCAAGTTCATCGCAATAAATTTCTTCAGAGGGTGGCCCCGTGACAATGGCAATCTGAGCACCATCAATGCGCGGTTTTGGCAGCGAAAGCGGACGCCATGTCTGGTTGTTGGGAATAAACGCAAACTGGCTGGTTAGGGTCGTCCCTTGACCTCCTGAGACAGTCTCCAGAGCCTGAGGTTGTTGCCCTGTGTGGATAGCCTGGGTGATTTGCCAGTGTGTATTCAACATGTCTAGCGGATGGTTTTCCAGAGTAAAGCGCACACCGGGTTGCAGGGCAGGACAATTACTCGCCCCTTCGCCCTGATGGGCGTCATTACGCAGTGCCTGAATGCGCCACTGTGCAAACTTTTCCCCGTCTGGTCCGGTGCTTTTATAGCGGCCAGGGTAATCGTAATGGAGATACTTGCCGGGTTGATGTTCCATATCACGGGCATACTCGTCGAATTCTGCTGCCCATTGGGGATCTTTGAAGGTGTAATCCTTCAGCAACACGTCCGAAGGGCGCAGACTTTCCCGGCGCTTGAAGGTGGTAATACAAGGCTCATTGAGTGAGGTTTGTTGCTGGTCTGGGTAGTAAGGTAGCGTCGGCCCCTCATTCACGATGATGTTATCATCGGCAAAGACTAGCCGGTGTTTACCATTCTCATGCTCGAAGAAGTAATAAATGCCTTCTTCTGCCGCCATGCGATGAAGGAAATCAAGGTCGCTTTCGTTATATTGGACACAAAACTCCCGGGCTGCATGGGGATAACGAAAAGCATGAGCATAGTCAATAATGTTGTTTTCTTTCATCAAGGTTTCCAGAATGTCTTGAAAACCCTGTTGCTGGAAAATACGCGAGTTTTGCCTTAACCCTGCTCGCCAGAGCGCGGGGCGTACACTGAGTCGGTAACGGGTTTGATGAAGTCCGGTATCGCCTTGCTCAACGGAGATGACAATACCATTGACGATACGTTGTACTTCTGTTTCACGCCAAATGGTCAGCGTGGCAGTATTGTCCAGAATTGAACGGAATTCCACACTGGGGCTGGTACTGGCTACCTCAAGTTCGAGCGTGAAAAGTGTAGAGAATTGCTCATGCAACGTAAAACTCGCCACCACGAAGGTTTTAGGTGGCAGATCCCCCACACTCAACGTAAACCGTAGGCCACTCGCATCCATGTTCACATTTCCTTATTGATTATGTGAATATTTCAATATTAATTTATATAAAATAATGATTTATATATAAAGTATTTTAATGCATGGAGAAAGCGGCAACAACCGGGATTTTCTGAGGGCCGTCTTGGTTATATCTCGTTATGATCGAGAAACAGTGTGGTAGGCAATTGTCACTCCTGTCAGTGGCGAGCTTCATTCTTCAACACAATCTTCAAGAACGGATGATCCCCATCATCCACCTTCTCATAAGAAACAAATCTATCGTGCTCTAACGCGCAGACCAGCCCCGGATGAGTGCTGACAAACTCATATACGGCGAGGCTTTCCAATTCTTATAGCATATGAGCCAGTAGCTTGCGGCGCATCACGTCACGCCTCCGCTGTGTACCCGTTGTCACGTACTTGTAATTGCAATTGGAGGCTGTCCCACAGCCTTTGTAACACAACGCCGTAACGGTTTTTCTGCGCCGTAGCTTCATAGTGACCCAGCAATCTAGCAATATCATGTTTGAGTGGCTCTAGGTGTTCGCGCCAACGTCGGAGAATACGTTGGTCTTAGAGCGGCCGAACTCCTTTGTCAGCAGGCGTGTAAGCATACCCATTTTACTCCCACGCTCTTTTTAATATTTCCGGGGCTTCAGCGATCTCCGCGTCTGGCAATAATCAATATGCCATTATTTATTAAAACAGGCATAAAGCTCTACTTCACTATCAATTCCGAGCTTTCCCATCATGCTACGTTTATGTGAACTCACGGTCTTGACGCTGCGGGAAATCTTTTTCGCTATCTGTGTGATACTGAAGCCTTCTTGCAATAAATGATAAACCTTTATTTCTGAGTCGGAGAATGGTTTGACATCGGTATTGAATACGCTCACCCCCTGTGCAGTGCATAGGCACGGGCTGGTGACAACATTGCCAGCCAAAACCAAATCAACCTGATTGGCTAGCTGAGGAATATCTTCAGATAAAGCAATAAATGAGGCTTCAGGTAGATGACCCAGACACTTAGCCACCTGCTTTCCTGGCACATCTGTCATAATAAGCAGCGGTTTATCCTCCCTGCTGGCTTGAGCGAATGACAGCAGTTTCACCCCCAGACGGATATTTTCATTCAGGCCGTATAGTTCACTGACGATCAGATCAATATTGTATAAATCATCACTGAAGGCCACATCATAAACAGAATGCGCTTGTACAATATCAACGCCAGGCAGTTTCTGCCTGAATAACTGATATAATCCACTCCAGGTAAGAATGCATGGATGCATAATCATTATTTTTTTCACAGTGTCTCACCACTCCTGTCTATTTATTTTGTTCAAATAGATCAATTTACCTGCAAGTAGGTAAAACTCCTCATTCGTTCTGATCTTCAGTTTTTTAATTATTGATTTCTTTTGAGTACTGATTGTTCGTACATCTTTTCCCGCTGCATTGGCAATCGTTGTGGCACTTTTCCCGCGGAAAAAATCCAGTGCAATGACTCTTTCCTGTTTACCCAACAAACATACTTTCTTCTCAACGTTGCTACTCGGCTTATCACCCAGGCATTGGCTGATTTCATAAAGGTTAACAGGATCGATTAATACAGTCGTCACCCCAAAAGCGTGAAGAAGCTGAGTCATCCATTCCATATCATGCGGCAACCAGATAACAGAATGTGTATTGAGATGATAACTGGCAACATCTGATAAAAAGGATAATAACAACAGATAATCAGTTCCACGCGATAATGAGGTAAATAAGATCACATCAGGTTTGAATTCATGAATTTTCTGTTTAGCTTCTGTAATTTCACTGACCCGACAAAAACTTAACTCAGCGTTGCCCGTACAACCAAGTAACCGTTGCAGGCCGATCCAATTTATCCTGGATGGCTCAACAACAAGAATTCGTTTCGATTTTCCCGCTACCGAATACTCGTCTTTATTATGATTGACCTGCAACATTTTTCCTCCTGAACATCAGAGTTGTTATTTCCAGCTATAAACACATCGATTTTTAAGCTGCAACCTTGCAGCTTGCTCCCGGTAATGTGACGGAAGCTACTGTAGGCAGTATTAAAAGCACCTTCATGGATACAAAAAGGTCACGCCAACGACTGACGTTACATTACCCGCCACGACTTGACCGGTCGTTTGTGCGTAGCTCGCGGTCAAGCCTAAACTGACCGGTGTGGTTCCGACGACGCCCAGCGCGACATTCCTATTAGTGGTGATCACGCCATTACTGTTAGTCAGTTGGATGCCAACCCCCTGAGCCACTGGCGCAGAAGCGGTGTTGGTAAAAATAGTGTTTGCGGCGTCCGAGGTTGGCCCAGTCAGGTAATAAGCCAGGTTTTGATTCTGGGCGCAGCGCACCGTCAACGGCACTGCCACAGTTCCTGGATATTCTGGCAGCGTCACGTTAACTTCACGAGAAGAAACGTCACAACCCCCAGTAGGGATCACCACGTTATTGTTGGCATAGATCCGCCATATATACGGGTGTGATTCTCCTTTATCATTGGTTTGATGCATATTTAACATCGCGATTAAAGAACCACTGGTTATCGCCACCCCCCCGGCACTGCTGATAGGCGTGAGGTAAAGTACAGCAGGCCAAGGCGTCATAGTTGTAGTTTTAAATTCTATGGAGTGTGTTTCATTCGTTGTCGGGAAGGGATAAGAAATCCCCCCATAAACAAAGCTCCCCCTAAAGTTAGCCAATACGCCGCCATAGGCTGAACCGGCTTGCAGGGAAACAAAGTCTTTTATGGTTTGTGGGAAATCATTACGGCAGGATATCTGGGTGGACAAATCAACAATCAGGTTCTGACCTACGCCGATCTGCGGAGACAAAGTGACATAAACGTCAGCATTGCCACCGCCGATAGGAATGGTCGCACCAGCAGCCGTTTGGCAAGCAAAGGCGTGGGCACTGGATGAATAGCCAATGAATAGTGCAACGACAGCGATGTATTTGAGCAGTAAGCCGATTAAATCTTTCATTTTTTTATCATCATCAGGAGTAGGTGTAAGTCACGTTGATCAGAGATTGAATCGATCCCTGGGTCACATTGCCGTTGGGGGTGATAGCCCTCACCTGCAAAACAACGTTGGCTGCTTTTGATGCGTCATTCACCGTAACGACTCTGGTACTGCCGTTGGGAAGATTCACACCGCTGCTATCGGCCAGTTGCAGCGCAATATTGCGGGCCGCTCCCTGATTAGCGTAATAACTACGGCTGCTGTCCGCCGTACCGGAAAACGTCGCGGTCACTTTTGAGGTTCCGACCGGGCAGTTGGTCAGGCTCAACGTCACCGACTTCCATTCCGAAAAAGCGCCTGCCGACAGCAGGTTGAAGGTATATAAATCCCCCAGGTCTACCGTCGTCGACACTGTCGATACCGTGCAGGGTTTGGCGACCACCTTGCCATTGATGGTGATGGTGGCATCCGCCGCATAGGCTTTGGCTAACACCATCATCAGTAACCCCCCGGCGAGTAAACTCCGCTTTCTTGTGTGCATATCCCTTCTCTCCGGTTACTGAAATTCCAGGGTGAAATTGGCCGTTGCTCTAACCTGCCCGGCCGTCACCGGTGTACGGGTTGCCATCAGGCGTGCAGAGAAATACAGCGTATTGGATTGCCCTGCGGTGAGCGTTGACCCGCTCAGCGCGCTGGAAACCTCATTCAGCGCAATGGCATTCCCGCTCTTATCGAGGATCTGGATCCCCAGGCCGCTTGCCGCGCCAGCGCCGCCATCGACCTGTAACAAGGCGGCATTGTCGTTATCTGCCCCGCCCGTGAACCCCACTTTCACCGAAATAGCCGAGCCACCGCATTTATCGAACACGATACTGAACGGCACCGTCGGCGTTGTTGCGCCTATCCGGTTCAACTGTTTTGCCGCATTGCTCAACAGATCCACCGTAAAGCTTTGCGAACCCGGCGCCACGGTGCAGGCATTGTCTTTCACGTTGCCGGTAATGGTGATGGTGCTGTCCGCTGCCTGCGTTGCCCTGGCGCTCAACAGCGTCAGCAGACACAGGGTATAAAGGTGTTTTCTCATTGGTTATCTCTCCCGCCCGGCGTCATCGGCACCGTGCCGTGACAGTGCTCAGCGCCTGCTGCTGACTTTCCGGCGGCAGCTGGTAACTGGCCACGCACTGCTCTGCTGCGCCATCGCCCCATTTGGCTTTCACCTCGCCGCTTAACGGCAATCCGCTCAGATACACCTGCCCGCCGTCGGCGACGATGCTGCCGGAACGGCCATTATCGAAAGACACGACCGTGCCGAAGGGCAACGGCTGTCCGTTATAGGTCAGCGTCATCAAGACCTTCAGCCCGACAGACGTTTTAAAATCAGCCAGCACCACCGCGCCGTGAGTCGGTACCACGCTGACCACGGCCTGATCCAGTTCGACGTTGTTGGCCAGCGTATTGGGGTTCAGCGCCACCCGGTTCTCCCGGTAATCCATGGCAAACGGCAGGACGGCATACCCGCGCGGGTCTGTACGTATCCCGTTCTGGTTTTCCACCGCCACATTGCCAGCCCCTGGCGCCTTGACCAGGATCATGGTGCTGTTCAGCGGTTGGCTCAGGGTGATGCCATTCTCATGAACCAGCACGCCGCCGCTCAGTCCGTAATACACCTGGTTGTAACCCTTGCTGTGGCTGTATCCCACGTTGGCATTGCCGGAAGCGCCCCGGTAAGTCAGGGCCGCATTGCCGGTTCCGCCCGAGGTTCCCATGCCCCCTCCGGCGTAGCCGGTCTGCACGCTGTAACTGAGGTTGTTGTCATCCAGCAACGTGCCGTTAACCCCGACCTGATGGGTCATCCTGCCGCTCAAATCATCAGACAGGCCATAGCTGATGCTTGAGCGTCTGAAGGCGGATGGGCTGTCGGAACGCAACCAATGGCTGAACGGTATGCTGATGTTGAAAGCCAGCATCGTGTCGCGCCCCTGTTGCCAGGCATTTTTCGTCAGGCTGTAACTGAGGGTGTAAGTGATATCCTGCAACGCACTGCTGTAACCCGCCTGAAGTTGTTCATCCGCCTTGCCGGTACGCCAGTAAGTCTGGTGGCTGCCGGTCAGGTAAAAGGTCGAATTCTCCCCAACCTGCTGAGTGACCGTCATCTGCACCCGCCCACGTTTGTTGTAGGCCAGATTGAAGTAATCCGTGAATGTCGGGGTTATCTGAACCGGCCCCTCATCGGTTAACGTGCGGTAACCGCTCATCTGGCTCCAGGTGGTATCCGCCAGACTGAAATAGCCGCGGGTGGAATAGCGGTAACCGACCAGTTGAAAATTGGTTCCCCATTCATTCAATGCCTTGTTGTAAAGGAAGCGCAGCGATTGCCCCTGGTGCGTGCTGTCATCCGGCAAGGTGGCGCGAGACTGGGTGATGTCCAGCGATATCGCACCGAGAATGCCCAGGTTTTTAGCCAGCCCGGCATTGAAAGCCTGATAGCGATCGGCAAGCTGGGTGCCGCCAGACAGCGTCCAACCGTCCGCCATTCCCCACATGAGGGTGCCTTGACCAAAGGTGGGCTGCTCCTGCTGATCGTTGCCGCTGCGATATTGCCCCACCATCACGGCATATTTTACCTGCCCTTCACGTAACAGCCCCGGCACCGAGGCGTAGGGCACCGTAAAGACCTGGGCCGTGCCATCGGCCTCCTGAATAGTGACCTGCAAATCGCCGCCGTTCCCCGCGGCAAAAAGGTCATTGATGGTAAAAGGGCCGGGCGGCACCGTCGTCTGATAAACCTCGAACCCATTCTGCCTGACGGTGACCCTGGCGGTGCCACGGGCAATACCATGGATCACGGGAGCAAACCCCCGCTGGCTGTCTGGCAACATGTTGTCATCGGTGGCCACCTGCACGCCGCGAAAGTTTATCCCGTCAAAGACCTCCCCCGGGGTATAGCCATCACCCAGCGTCAGACGGCTGCGCAGGGGCACGATGTCGCGCTGTAAATAGGTATTGATGTGTTGCCACCGGCTTTGACGGGATGTCGCTCCACCGCCGCGGGTATAATTCCAGGTGGCATTGTCCCGCAGCCGCCAGGCACCGAGGTTCAGGCCGCTTTGCAGGTTAAGAAAGGCGTAATTGCTGTTACCCAACGGCGTGTTGCGCACGTTATTGGCGGTGAAACTGTAATTGAGTAAACCGGCGGTGACCCCGTTTTCCCATTGGTCGGGAGGGATATAGCCCCGGGCCAGATTGCCCATAAATGCCTGGGGAATGCTGATAGACAGGCGCTGCCGTCCGACATCAAAATCCGTGGAGGCGTCCTTGATCATGGCGGTCAAGGGGACACAGGCATCGGTGGCCAACACGGCCATCCCAGGCACCGCCCGGGTGTTCACCCCCATTGAGGATAACTGACTTTGCGTCAGGCAAGGTTCTAAGGCTTTGTTATCGCTATCGGGTCGGAAAGAGACATCCCGGGTGGACATAAACCCGTCATTCATATAAATGTCGACGCGGTAGAGACCGGGAGGGGCCTCAAGCCCCTTGGCAAACCCAGACAAATCGGCCACTTTCGCCGGATCGTCGGAAAGAAAACGCGGGTTGAAGTAGTTTTCTGCGCGCACGGGTATATCGCCACAGAGCATCAACAGCATCATTGCCAAGGGGGTTAACGTCAACTTGACGATGTGGACATCCTTGTTGTTATTTTTCATCACACTGCGACTTTCCGTGCCGTTTTTCAGGTATAGCATGATCCCTCCGGTTCGATACAGGTCGCCCGGCTGC
Organism: Chania multitudinisentens RB-25; assembly: GCF_000520015.2. Lineage (GTDB taxonomy): Bacteria > Pseudomonadota > Gammaproteobacteria > Enterobacterales > Enterobacteriaceae > Chania > Chania multitudinisentens. Next base: position 5,237,788 of record NZ_CP007044.2, on the reverse strand, counting down.
CTGATTTATCTGGTTATCACTTTATGAAAGGGGATGCCTTACTGCATCACACCCTTTAATACGGGGGTTTGTGCACCGTAATCGTTGAGAGTCCGATAGGTAATCGCGCTGCCTGCATCCGCGGGGAGTGCAACGCTGGTCGACCCCATTGGAGACACCATGGCGTTTTCCAAAGGCCGCGAACCCGCCTTCAACTCGCTCAAGGTGATGAAATAAGGGGTTGGATTGGTGATTGTCAGCGCACTGCCGCTACGTTGAAAGCGCAACTGTTCCGGGGCTTTATCGGGTGCGATATTGAGCCCGGCAGGCCGATAAAAAAGCTTAATGCGGCTGGTAATGGCCAGTTGCAGGGTGTTCTCTTGCTGGCGGGATTTATCCAGGGAGGGGATCGCTTTGACATTGACCCAAAACAGGCTCTCCCGATCCTTTGGCAGGCTATTATTGGTCGCATCAATAATGCGTAAGGTGTTCTCTTTTTTGCCCTGCATCAAGTATAACGGTGGCGTAATAACCAGCCGACCCTCTTTCTGGCCTTCAGCGTTTTCGATCCAGGATTGGATCAGAAAGGTGCTTTTATCATCGTTATTACTGACGCCTAACGTCACCTGCTTCTGATCGGCAGGATAGACCACACGGGTCGCCCCCAGGCCAACGCCGGCGTTGGCCATGCCCAAATGCCCTGCTACCAGGAGCAACAATACGGTCATCGCCTTTCCGGCCATCATTTTTCTTCTCACATTTACCTCATCCATCAGAGCCTGACCTCCATACTACTGCGCAGCAAAGGTCTATTAGTTCCACAGTCATTTTGTTCGTTATTACTTTTATTCTTTCGACAAAGGCCTACTACTGATAAGTCAGCGCGAACCATGCCTGAGCATTGACCAAGCCATCACTCACCGGTTGCCCGGTCGCGCGATATTTCGCCACGAAATGCAGGGTCAACGGCCCGTCTTGCAACGGTACCCAGTACCGAGGCGCAGTATTGAGTGGAATAAATCGCCCCCTGTTGTCGAACAGCGCCACGGCTACGCCAGTAGCGACACCAGGTTCGTCACCAACAGAAAGCATCTCCGGGTTATTTTTGTCAGCCATGCCATGAAATATGACCCCCACATTGCGGCTGACCGTGGGATTGCAGTTTTGCAGATGTAAATCAAAGAGGACAGGGTCTGCCTCATCACCAGCCAATTGAAACCGGTCAGTGGTAACATGCCCCATGGACACCATCAGATGCTGATCTTTGGTTTCCACCGTACAGGTTTCAGCGATCACTTCCCCTTGAAAGCGCATCAAGCCACCAAGAGGCCGGTCATTCCAATCAGCAATGGCCTTCGGCCCCAGTAGTAAAGTTAACAGTATTCCTGCGCCCATTTTCCACATTGCGTACTCCTTGCCTCCAGTCGCTGAAAACAGGCCTCCCTGGCCTGAAGTCTCATCCTTGATCATTCATTCAGCTTACTGGTACTGCACCTGGAAAGTAGCGTCAGCATTGGCAATACCGGCGGTGGCAACGCCAGTAGCGATATAACGAGCCTGGAATGGAACAACGACGGTGCCGTCATTGAGCGTAGAGGTCGCACTGAAGGTAGCGCCATCCACAGTCAGCGCAGTACCGGTGCGGTCCAGGATCTGAACGCCTACATTACTTGCATTACCAGCAGCAGAGCCTTGCAGGGCCAGCGCGGTATTATACGTGCTGCTAACAGCGGTACCGGTGAAGGCTACAGAGGCTTCGTTAGCGACGGTGGTATCACAATCATTCAGTTGAATATTGAACCCGACGGCAGAACTGGTATTACCGGCAACAGCCAGAGTGGTAGTTTTAACCTGCCCCAATTCGACGGTTTGGCCAATAGAACCGGCATCCACTGCACAGGCTGCATTGACGACTTCCCCTCTGAAATGGATAGAGCCACCATTGACGGTAGTCGCCGCATTAGCTACGCCAGTCAGAGACAGAATTGCCACAACGCTAGCAGCCAGTGATTTGATTTTCATACTGTTTTCCTTTGAATACATAATGTTTCATAACCATGAAAAAGTGTGGAGGTCGATTCCCTTGCTGAGCAATCGCATAGATTTCATTTTCACTCACGGTCAGACCTCCCTGTTCCCTTTAGTTTTCGCCATCAATATGAGACATTTGGGGCTAAACTGTTCTAAATTTTTAAACGAAATATAAGATTTTGCAATAGCCTATATTAGAATATTCTTGTTTTTAATTTTATCTTAATGATAATTAAGGATATTTTTTCAAAATCAGTGCAGAACCCCATTTCCTTCATTTTGATAGTCGCATCAACCTCCTTCTTTTGAACATGAATTTTTTTGTTAACCAAATAATTTGTGTTTTACAAAGAATTTAATGCTTATTTAATTAAAATTTAAATAAATAAGAGTTATTTATTCTTAAAAATATAAATTTTATAGTTTTTTACATCATGAAACAAAATAGCCCCAACTGTTTCATTTTCTTGAATATTTTTGATAAAAAATCTTCCCAAATCAGGCTTATCCCACTTCCAAAATCTGCGGACGTAAAGCAGGAAACTCATGCGAATTTTTGTCATCAACGTTTATGATTGTATTTCCACTTTCTCCAGCTATACGGCGCACAACTACCTCGTTGATACATGCGCAGGGTTGCGGAGTTATCACCACCATATTTCCCAAATAGCCACAGGTTAGGCTGTTGGCTGTTAACGCACCATTCTGTTTTCACTTGGTAACTAGGCTTGCAGATATTGCAGCAACCATGCCTTAAACATCAGTATCGCTTGTGGGTGTCTACTTGCCGGATTAATGACTAAATAATAAGTTGCACCAGGCAAACGAGTGGGTAATGGTTCCTCTAAGAGTCCATTTTCCAATGCATCTTGTAGCATCAGTTGGCTCGCGATGACGACCCCTTGGCCTGCAATAGCTGCCTGGATTGAGTGTGTTTCATCAGTAAAGCGCGGGCCTTTGCCAGTAACTAATTCTGATGGACCAAACTGATCCCTCCAGGCAGACCAGTCAGGTGTTGGCTGAGGCCATTTTCGCCCATCAGTATGTATCAGTACCGCGTGCAACAAATCTTCAGGAGTGGTGATGGATAATGCGGGGCTTGCTGCCAAAATAAAATTGTCATCAAACAGAGGGGTGGGAAGCAAGTCTTCGTCCGGCCGATTGCCATAGCGAATGGCGATATCAATACGTTTAGCTCGTAGATCAACAATGTTGTCATCGGCATGTAATCGCAAATCAATCCCGGGATGTTGCTGCATAAACTCAGAAAGGCGGGGGACCAACCAACAGGTAATAAACGCAGTGGTGGCTGAAAGCGTCAATACTGTTGGTTGCAACAGTTCATTGATCTCATCTACGGCAGTTTGAAGTAATGGGAAAGCCTGTCGAGTTGCTTGGTAGAGATGTTTGCCTACGGGCGTTAGCTCAACAGTACGTGGTGTGCGAGTAAATACACGTGTTTCCAACTGGTCTTCCAGTAGCCTGATCTGGTGGCTAATTGCAGTAGCGGAGACACCTATGTCCTCAGCGGCCAATTTGAAACTTCGAAATTTGGCTACGGCATCGAATGCGCGTAATGAGCCTAGGGAAGGGCGTCCTTTTTTCATGGTGAGTTATTTTCATCTTTTGCTGAAAACAATGACTTTGAACCTAATAATTTAGGTAGGTAACGTAGTCGAAGCAAGTTAAAGCATGAAAATAACTCAACCAACCTGAGAGGAACGTAATATGGCTATCTCTAATGTGAAGGAACTTCGCCTGGTTATTACTACCGAAGATTTTGATAATGCATTATCGTTTTATCGTGACCATCTCGGCTTAGCTGAGATTGCTGCTGTACCGCCAGAGAACGGGAAAATAGCCATTTTAGAGGCGGGGAAAGCAACGCTCGAAATCGTAGAACCGGCTACAGCGTCTTACATTGACAATATTGAGGTGGGCCGGCGAGTGTCAGGCTGGGTGCGGGTAGCATTTGAAGTTACAGACGTTGCCGCTACCACTGTTAACCTTGAGCAGCAAGGTGCTCAAGTATTGGGGGAACCGCGGCTTACACCATTCAATTCGATCAACAGCCGCCTTGAAGCTCCTGCGGGATTGCAGTTGACCTTGTTCCAGCGTTGCTGAATTTACTGCTTGCGGTGAGCTAGACCAGTTGCAGGCAGCCCGGTATTTCTATTCGGCAACGATTAACGGCTTTTTAAAGGATGAAGGGCCTTAGATAGGCTTCGGTAGATTGTTGAAGAAGAGTGATAAGTTCAGGATCCATATACTGGTATTCGTCCGGTATATCAAGAACATGAAGGGGTTTGCGATCTAACAGGCGGCGATAGTTAGCTACTAAACGATTTTTATGTTTATGCTCCATGACAAAAATCATATCAGCCCATTGTAATAATTCGGGAGTGACTGTTTTTTTGGCATGGCGACTGGTCCCGGCCGACCTGGTGGTCAGGCCGGGAGTCCGTTTCCATATTTGTTCAGCAGTAGGGCTGCGCCATTGATTGCGGCTACAGACGAACAACACATTCATGGTTTTTGGAGTTCATCCAGTGCATTGCGCCGAGATACGGCGCGAGATACTTGTGGATATGTCATACCTAACTGCATGGCCCGCTTTATCTTATCCGAGCGGGTGTAGAGCATTTTCCACGTTTTCTCTTTGGTGAATTTAGGTTGGAAATCACCCATTTCACGGTGTTTGTTGCGTTTGTTGTTTACCAGGCGCCATGCCCGGTCACGTATGTCAGTCATATTGATGCCTCATCGGTTTAATCGTGGTTCAGCAGCCGCGATAATACAGAGAGGTTTTTTTCGGTGAGAATTCTATCTCATGCTGTTATGCAATTCTAATATTTTAAGGTGATGAGAGCCCAACTCACCAAAAAGTTATCAAACAGCCATGATGACAGAATTCAAGGTCTGCCTTCGTAACCATCCCAGTAGCTTGCAATCACGGCGCTTACCAGGATTTGGCGCTGTTTCTGCGGATTATCAGCGGCATACTCGCGATTAAGAAACGTACTTTTCAGTTCCGACTCTTGCAGGAATTCAGGGCTGTGAAAATATGCTTCACGCTGTTGAGCTTGCTGACGTGTAACTCCCTGCGCCCGGTCCGCTTTACCTGCCTGATAGAACTGATCGAAGAAAGGGGTGAACTGCTTGATGGAGTCTGAAATATGTGTGCGGGTATTGGGATCAAAATGTATCTGCTCTAGTTGATAAGCCGTGTGCCGCGCGTGGCGCTCTGGGCTGCTTTGCTGGCTGGAACAGGCGCTTAAAAGCAGAGTGGTGAGCAAAATAAAAGTATAAGGCGTTGTGCGGGTCATCATTCTTCCTTGAAGTAGTGAACGGTTTTTCAACTTTCTGAAAGCGATATTATCTCATTTTATAGAGAATGGTCGTCACTAAACAATCACGGCGTTACCGCCGTTCTCTTTTGCAACCGCCGTTAATGAATACTCAAGGCTGAGGCCCGCCAACGGACGTTAAAAAAACGGCTTACATTTACTGTTGCAAAAATATGCAATTCACATCACACAAATAAGCAATATCTACATTTTGTCTTCTTTTTTTAAAAATGTAGATATAATCTAATTATGAATACAAAAATACCTGCATCCGTAGGGCTATCTGCTTGCTTCAGGAGACTTATCGCATGAATACCTTGACGACGGCCAACCCATCGCTGGAAAAAGAAAAAAAACAAACCATACACGGCGTGAGTTTATCGACTTCGCCTCAATCTTCTCGCTTACTCAGCATCAAGTTCAGCGCTGATATTGTTCAGCGTTTCTTGCAACAGACGGAACAATGGCCGATCCAGGCACTGGAATATAAATCGCTGTTGCGTTTTCGGATCGCCAAAATACTTGATGATTTATGTGCTAACCAATTGCAGCCGTTCTTGCTGGAAACGCTGTTATCTCGTGCACAGGGCGCATTGCTCATTCATGCGGAAGGCATTGATCGCGTGGAGCAAAGCGACGAAATGGTAAAGCTGGCCACGGCGATTGCCCACCTGATTGGGCGATCAAACTTTGATTCCATGAGCGGCCAGTATTATGCGCGCTTTGTGGTGAAGAATGTCGATAACTCGGACAGCTATTTACGTCAGCCGCATCGGGCACTGGAACTTCACAATGACGGTACTTATGTGGATGAGGTGACCGATTATGTGATGATGATGAAGATCGACGAGCAGAATATGCAGGGCGGGGATTCTATCCTGCTGCATTTGGACGACTGGGAACAGTTGGATACTTATTTCCGCCATCCGTTAGCGCGCCAGACCATGCGTTGGTCTGCCCCACCCAGCAAGAATACGCGGAAGGACGTTTTCCATCCGGTGTTTGACGTGGACGACCGCGGGCGGCCAGTGATGCGTTATATCGACCAGTTTGTACAACCGAAAGATTTCATTGAGGGCAACTGGCTGAGTGAACTGTCTGATGCGCTGGAAAACAGCCAGCGCAAGCTGTATCTCCCGGTGCCCGTAGGCAGTATTTTATTGATTAATAACCAATTCTGGCTGCATGGCCGCGATCGTTTCACGCCACACCCTGAACTGCGGCGTGAACTGATGCGTCAGCGTGGCTATATCAATCCTCTACCGAGCCGCTTTGTGTAGGCAACGTCGGCTAATTGTGTAGAGGAGGGCCACAAGATGCATGATTTTGTCATCATTGGCGGTGGGATTATCGGCATGTCCACCGCCATGCAATTAATCTCGGCTTATCCAGATGCCCGTATTGCGGTGCTGGAAAAAGAGCCTGAATTGGCACAGCATCAAACCGGTCATAACAGCGGGGTGATTCATGCCGGGGTGTATTACACGCCCGGCAGCCTGAAAGCCCGCTTTTGCCTGGCAGGCAATCAAGCCACGAAAACGTTTTGCAGCGAACATGGGATCTTGTATGACGACTGCGGCAAAATGCTGGTTGCGACCACTCCGTTGGAAATGGAACGTATGCGCGCCCTGTGGGAACGGACTGCGGCCAATGGGCTAAAGCGGGAATGGCTGAATGCAGAGGAGTTGCAGCGGAGAGAACCCAATATTGTTGGCTTGGGCGGGATTTTTGTCCCTTCAAGCAGCATCGTAGACTATAAACAGGTGACTGCCGCCATGGCCCGTGTATTCCAGCGTGCGGGCGGGGAAATCTTTTATCAGGCTGAAGTACAGGCGTTGCATGAGCACCCGCAGGGGGTACTGGTCAGCACTCCAGGCAGGGAGTTTAGCGGGCGTTATCTGATAGCCTGTTCCGGCCTGATGGCCGATCGATTGGTCGCGCTGTTAGGGATTGATCCCGGCTTTATGATTTGCCCATTCCGTGGTGAGTATTTTCGGCTGGCAAGCCAGCACAATGCCATCGTTAATCACCTGATTTATCCCATTCCCGATCCCGCGGTGCCTTTCCTGGGGGTGCATTTAACCCGCATGATCGATGGCAGCGTGACCGTGGGGCCAAATGCCGTGCTGGCCTGGAAACGTGAGGGTTACAATAAAACGGATGTTTCCTGGCGGGATATGCTGGAAATGGTGCGTTATCCGGGCATCCGCAAACTGATGTATCAGAATTTGTCCTTGGGCGTGGGGGAAATGAAAAACTCACTGTTTAAGCACAGTTACCTTAAACTGGTACAAAAGTATTGCCCCAGCCTGACTGGGCAAGATCTGTTGCCTTATCCGGCGGGAGTTCGTGCTCAAGCGGTATCGCCTGACGGTAAACTGATCGATGATTTTCTGTTTGTGACCACATCGCGCACGATCCATGTCTGTAATGCGCCATCGCCCGCTGCTACATCTGCCATTCCTATCGGCCAGCATATTGTTGGCAAGGTGCAAACTTTGCTGGAGAAACAGCCATCGGCAGAGCAAAACTTGCGAGCTGTGGCAGGAGTTACCGTTTCGGCTTAAAGCTCTCAGTTTTATCTAGCTGATTCAAAAAGGGAAAATACGGGTGTCAGGTTTTAATCCGTGTGGTTTTTCCCTCCCCGGCGGAACTGGTTATCTGCCAGTATTTCATTATAATTAAAGGTCTTATGTTTCAAGAGATGGAATCATAATGACTCTCCAGCAAAATGCGGTATTCGATGGTTATCATTATCTGAAAAATGACATTATTCGTGGGGTTTTTCAGCCCAACGAAAAACTGCGCATGAGCCTGCTGACCAGTCGTTATAACCTGGGGGTTGGCCCATTACGTGAAGCTCTTTCCCAGTTGGTGGCGGAGCACTTGGTAACGGCTATCAGCCAGAAGGGATACCGGGTCGCGCCGATGTCGCAAGCCGAGTTACTGGATATTTTCGATGCCCGTGCCAATATGGAAGCGATGCTGGTCACACTGGCAATTGAACGTGGCAATGATGACTGGGAAGCGAATATTCTGGCGCAAATGCATATGCTGGCCAAAATGAGCACGGTGGCGACCAGCGAAGCGTTGTTGGATGAATGGGATCAGCGTCATCAGGCGTTTCATAGCGCGATTGTTGCCGGTTGCGGTTCCCAGCATTTATTGCAGATGCGTGCCCGTTTGTTCGATCTCGCGGCTCGCTATCGCTTTTTATGGTTAAAGAAGACCGTGTTTTCCGCCAGCGTGATGGAAAATAAACACCACGAGCATCAGGAATTGGTCAAACTGGTGTTAGCGCGTGACAGCCAGCAGGCCAGCGAACGGATGCGTGAACATTTACTGACGCCAATTCCCATCATCATGCAGGTGATGGCGCAAGATAACCTCCTACATAATGAAAATGAGTGAAATCACTCTGTGGCCTGGCAGATATTGTCCTGTGTGAGCAGACCCGTTTGTGGGTGTTCCACGGCATGGCGCACCGCAGCGATAAAGGCTGCTAGTACCGGGCGTTGATCCTCTGTTTTCCAGATGCAGTAAGCCTGAGAAAGCATGGCACCTTCTTCTAACGCAACAAAACTCACCCCAGCCATTGCGGAATGCCGCAGGCTGGCAGGCACCAATGCAACTCCAAACCCTTGAGCCACCAGCGAGAGCACGCTCAACCAGTGCCGTGCTTCACAGCGGATATCGGGGTCAAGGCCCGCAGTGAAACAAAGAGATTGAATGCGATCATAATAATAAGGAGAAATCTGGCGTGAAAAGACGATGAATCGTTCATCCCGCAATGTATGCAGCTTAAGCATTGGCTGGTTGGCTAAAGGGTGATGCTGCGGCAGGCACGCCACCAGCTCCTCACTGGAAAACAGCAGCGAAGATAGGCCATCCGGCAAGCGCGATGCATGAACAAATCCCACATCCAGGTTGCCGTGCGCCAGTTCGCTTAACTGGTCTTTACTGTTGAGCTCCAGCATATTTAACTGCAAGCTGGCGCGAGACTGCTGGAAATGTTGTAATAAGGCGGGCAACCCCTGATACAGCAGTGCGCCAACAAAACCGATGCGCAAATGGCCGGTAACGCCTTTGTCAACATCACGCACCTGATGCATGGTGTGGTTCATGCGATCAATCAAAGCCTGTGCGGCTGGCACTAAAGCCTCCCCGGCGGCGGTCAACTGCACTTTCTGGTGGCTGCGTTCAAACAGCTTTACCCCAATGGTTTCCTCCAACTGACGGATGCTCACGCTCAGCGGTGGTTGGGAAATGGCAAGGCGATTGGCAGCGCGGCCAAAATGCAGCTCATCGGCCAACACCAGAAAATAGCGCAAACGGCGAATATCCACAGTATCTCAATCCGTTATAAAGAAAAAAACACAAGTGGCCCAGGACGCTGACAGTGCAATCCCTCACCCCGAATAGCTCACAATAGCATGGCTGAAAAAATGCTTTCTGGTAGAACCCGACAGATATTATCAGGCGTAACTCCACCATTTATTTAGCCTATCAGCCGATAGGGAAACGGTATTAGACAACTCTCACGCTGTAACAAAAAATAAACATAAATACAACAAAGTGGAGATGAGTATGTATACCGCTATCAATCAGCAGGACAATGTACCCGACCAGTTCGGTGCCAATCTCTATCTTACCGATGCGACGCTGGACGCCTTGTTGGTCGCTTATCTTCCCGCAGAGCTGCGCGCACATTTGCGCCCTTATCTACAACAGCTCGGGGCGCTGGCGGGAGGAAAACTCAGCGAACTGGCCGATCAGGCGGATAAAAATCCCCCGCAGCTCCAGGTGCGCACGCGTACAGGGACAGACGCCCAACGCATTCTAAAACACCCGGCCTTTGTTGAACTGGAGCGCTATGCGTTCGGTGAGTTTGCATTGGCGGCGATCTCCCACCGCCAGGATGTGCTGGAGTGGCGAGGGCAACTCCCCCCCTTGGTTAAATATCTGTTTACCTACCTTTTTGTTCAAGCCGAATTTGGGTTGATGTGCCCGGTATCCATGACCGACTCGTTGACCCGAACGCTGAAAAAATACGCTTCACCCGATCTGGTGGCTAAATATCTGCCACGGCTCACGTCGCTGGATCTTACCACCCTGACGCAGGGCGCGATGTTCATGACTGAGCAGGGCGCGGGTTCTGATATTGCTGCGACCACCACTCTGGCCGTACCTGCGCATAACCATTACCGCTTGTATGGTGATAAATGGTTCTGTTCTAACCCGGATGCAGAGCTGGCGATGGTATTGGCACGTATTGAAGGGGCGCCCGACGGGATGAAAGGGGTATCTCTGTTCCTGTTGCCGCGCACGCTGGACGATGGCTCAACCAACGCCTACCGAATTCTACGCTTGAAGGACAAACTGGGTACTCGCTCAATGGCCAGCGGTGAAATCCGCCTTGAAGGAGCGACGGCCTATCTGATTGGTGAAGTCGGGCGCGGTTTTGTACAAATGGCCGATATGGTCAACAACTCACGGCTTTCTAACGGCGTGCGTTCGGCTGGCCTGATGCGCCGGGCGGTGAGTGAAGCGTTCTACATTGCTCGCCATCGGCAGGCATTTGGTAAAACGCTGATCGAGTTACCGCTGATGAGACGGCAACTGCTGAAAATACTGCTCCCCAGCGAGCAGGCCCGCAGCATGGTGTTTCAAACGGCAGAAGTGCTGCGCCGTTCGGACAGCGGCGATAAGCAAGCCTATGCGCTGTTACGTATTTTAACGCCGCTGATCAAGTTCCGCGCCTGCCGCGATGCCCGTAAGGTGACTGCCGATGCCATGGAGATCCGTGGCGGTTGTGGCTACATCGAAGAGTGGGGCGATCCACGCTTGGTCAGAGATGCTCATCTGGGGTCGATCTGGGAAGGCACCAGCAACATTGTGGCCTTGGATGTCCGGCGTGCCATTCTGCGTGAACAGTCGCTGGAAGCTCTGCACGCCTACCTGGAACAACTTTTGGCGGAGGCGCATCTGGATAACGCTCTGCATACCCGCTTTCTCTGTGCCCAACAGCGGGTATTTGCTCTGGCGCTGGCCGCTGCCACTCCCGAGGGCAGCAGCCTGATCCGCAGGGCGGCAAGCGGTTTGTATAACCTGGTCAGCGCGGCCGCTATGGCTTGGGAAAGCCACCATGCCGATGTACCGGCGCGTTTGCATCTGGCTGAACTGGTGCTGACCCAAAAACTGTTGCCCAGCGATCCCCTGGCCGCAGACACCCCATTGTCTGAGGAAATTGAAGCGTTGCTGTTGGCGGTGGCATACCACTAATCAGCGCGATAACACCGGCCGAATCACCGCAAAGGGTTGGCCGGTACGCTTTTCTTCGAAGCATTCCCACCAGCAGGAGTAACGATTATGGCAATCTCCGCCACTGGCGCATTAGCCGGTATCCGTGTTATCGATTTATCCCGTGTATTGGGTGGGCCTTATTGCGGCCAGGTGTTGGGCGATCACGGTGCTGATGTCCTCAAAATTGAGCCGCCACAGGGTGATGAAACCCGCACCTGGGGCCCGCCATTTCAGGAAGGCGTTGCCGCTTATTATATCGGCCTTAACCGCAACAAACGCGGCATGTCTCTGGATTTGTCGCAGGAAAGCGCTCGGCAAACGCTGTATGAGCTGTTAGCCGATGCTGATGTTTTAATTGAAAACTTCAAGACAGGCACTATGGAAAAGTGGGGGATTGGTTACGACGTTCTGGCCCAGCGTTTCCCCCGGCTGATCCACTGCCGTGTCAGCGGGTTTGGTGCCGATGGCCCGTTAGGGGGGCTGGTCGGTTACGATGCTTCCATTCAGGCGTTAACGGGGATCATGAGCGTAAATGGTGAGGCCGAAGGGGAACCATTACGCGTTGGGGTGCCGTTGGTTGATCAGGCTACGGGCATGAATGCCGTCATTGGCATCCTGATGGCGCTGCATGAGCGCACCCGCAGCGGCCTGGGGCAATTTGTGGAGGCCAGCCTGTTTGATACCGGGTTATCGCTGCTGCATCCCTATTCCACCAGTTGGTTTGCCAACCAGCAGTCACCTCAGCGTTCTGGTAACGCGCATGCCAATATTTATCCTTATGACATTTTCCCCAGCGCCAGCGTGCCTATCTTCCTCGGCGTGGGCAACGATAAGCAGTTTGCGCTGTTGTGCCAATGCCTGGATGCCCCTTCGCTGAGTGAAAATCCACGCTTCGCCACGCCGAAATTGCGTTCACTGAACCGTGCGGAGTTACGCAGTGAGCTGATTAGCCTGCTCGCCAGCCGTGAAGGGGTGCAATTTGCTGAACAGTTGCTGCGTAGCGGCGTTCCCAGCGCGCCACTGTTGAATATTGAGGCGGCATTACAACACCCGCATACCCGGCACCGAGCCATGGTGGTGAAGATTGGGGAGAGTTATACGGGCATTGCGTCACCGATCAAGCTCAGCCGCACCCCAGCCAGCTATCGACTACTTCCTCCCGTTGGTGCGCCAGGGCCAGGCATCGCAGATCCGCACAGCCAGTAAGCCTTTTCCTGATGGAGATAAAATATGTATAACAACGAGTTAGAACATCACCCGCAGGTATCTGACCACGCTGTACATCTTGAACGCAGCGGTAACATACTGATTGCAACCATCCATAATCCACCGGTCAATGCAGTGGGGCATGCGGTGCGCACCGGGTTGCTTGCTGCGCTACAGCAGGCGCAAACCGATCCGAAGATCCACGCACTGCTGTTAATCGGTTCAGGGAATCATTTTGCAGCAGGTGCGGATATTCGCGAATTTAATAAACCGCGTCAGGCTCCCTTACTGCGCGACGTTTGCAACCAGATTGAGGCGAGCAATAAACCGGTGATCGCGGCCATTGCCGGTAACGCTTTGGGAGGAGGATTGGAAATCGCCATGGCGGCGCATTACCGCCTGGCGGTCAGGGGTAGCCAACTAGGGTTACCGGAGGTCAAACTGGGCTTACTACCCGGCGCAGGAGGCAGCCAGCGCAGTACCCGGTTAATCGGAGCCGCAGCGGCGTTGGAGCTGATGCTCAGCGGCCACCCGCTGACTGCCGAGCAAGCGATAGGACTGGGGCTGGTGGATCGTCTGGGACGGAATGCCCGTGTCGATGGTCTGGCCTATACCCATGAATTACTGGCTAAGCAGTGCGGTGTGCGCCGCAGCAGTAAAAAGGTGACGAAGCTTGCCGATCCTGCGGCCCAACAGGCGGCGATTGCGGCTGCCCGTGCCAAGCTGCCAACGCAGTTTCGTGGTCTGTTGTCTCCTGCGCTGATTATTGACTGTGTTGAAGTGGCCTGCGAACAGCCGTTTGCGACGGGTTGCCAATATGAAGCTGCGCAATTTCAGCGTTGCCAGGCCAGCCCTCAGCATCAAGCCTTGTTGCATGCATTCCAGGCGGAACGCGCGGTGGCTAAATTGCCCAATCTGGTAGGGGGAACAATACGCTCTTTTACTCAGGTCGGCGTTATTGGTGGCGGCACCATGGGTGCGGGTATTGCCGTAGTGATGTTGGATGCGGATCTGTACGTGACGTTGTTAGAACGCGATAAACCCAGCTTGTTTGCTGGCCTCAGCCGCATCGAAGATATCTATCGTCAGCGGGTCAGTAAGAAACGGCTCTCGGTCACGGTAGCAGCGGCCCGGTTGGCAAAGTTGCGTGGTACGGTGCAGTATCAGATTTTGGATACTGCCGATCTGGTGGTGGAAGCGGTCTATGAGGATCTGGCGGCCAAGCAGGCGGTATTCCGTGAGCTGGACGCTCATTGTAAACCAGACGCAATACTGGCAAGTAACACGTCTTATCTCGATATTTCCGCCATTGCGGCGGTCACCAGCAGGCCGCAGTCGGTGATTGGTTTGCACTTTTTTTCTCCGGCTCCGGTGATGCGTCTGCTGGAGGTGGTGATCCCTCCGCAGGCATCGGCCGGGGTGATTGTCAGCGCTTTCGCTTTGGCGCGCCGGTTGGGCAAAATCCCGGTGCGTACCGGAATATGCGATGGTTTTATCGGTAACCGCATTATGTCGGTCTACCGGCGGGCAGCAGAAGCCATGTTGGAAGATGGGGCTTCTCCTTACCAGATTGATGACGCGGTACGTGGATTCGGTTTTGCCATGGGGCCGTTTCAAATCAGCGACGTTGCTGGCGGCGACATCGCCTGGGCGACACGTAAACGCCGTGCGGTTCACCGCAGTCCTCAAGAGCGTTATGTGCAGATTGCCGATCGTTTATGTGAACAGGGTTGGTTTGGGCAAAAAACCGGGCGTGGCTGGTATCACTATGAATCTGGTTCACGCAGCGGGCAGCCGGAAGCGGCGGTATTGGAGATTGTGGCCCGTGAACGTGAACGGGTGGGGATTATTCCTCGATCGTTCAGCGCCGAGGAGATCGTGCGCCGTTATCTGGCAGCAATGATTAACGAAGGTGCCAATCTGGTTGAGGAGGGCATTGCGTTGCGCCCGTTGGATGTTGATGTTGTACTGTTGGCCGGTTACGGGTTTCCACGTCACCACGGTGGGCCGCTGCATTATGCAGATAGGATCGGTTTACCGAAGGTACTTGAGGATATTGTGACCTTTGCCGCCGAAGATCCGCTGTTCTGGCGCCCCTCACCGTTGTTAATCCGTTTGGTTGAACAGCGGCAGACATTCGCCAGCCTTAACGTTTTACATTCCAGCCATTAATTGGCGCAACCATCAGGGCAGGTTTTTCCCTGCCCTGATGCCATCCGCTATATTCAGTGGCCAAAGTAGGCCCGGTGCAACTCTTCCATATCAATTTCATCTGCCATTTTGGTAAACATGATTTTACCGCTGCGCATCAAACAGACGCGGTCGGCCAAAGCGATCGACAATTGGGTATTCTGCTCAACCAGCAGAATCGTTTTGCCACTTTCGCGTAGCCGGGCAAAGCAGGCAAAAAGTTCATTCACCACCACCGGAGCCAGCCCCAAAGAAGGTTCATCAATGAGGATCATGCTGGGATCGGACATTAAACAACGCCCCACCGCCAGCATTTGTGCTTCACCGCCGGAAAGAACGCCCGCCAACTGCGCCTGGCGCTCGGCTAAGCGTGGGAACATGGCATAGATTTCTTGCAGGCGGCTTTTTACATGGGGGCGGCTGGCTTTCTGAAAAGCGCCCATGATCAGGTTATCATCCACGGTCATATCGCGAAAAATCATCCGCCCTTCCGGGATCAGGGCTAACCCACTGCGGTTGGTATGCCAAGGAGACAGCCCGCCGATATCCACATTGCGATAGCTGATCTGCCCCTGCGTCAGCGGCAGCAACCCAGCGATAGTTTTCAGCAGGGTGGTTTTGCCCGCGCCGTTTGGCCCGACGATCGCCGTAACCGTACCGGGTTGAATCTGTAGCGAAACGTCCCACAGAATATTGATTGCGCCGTAGCCACCGCGTACTTTCTCAATATTAAGCATAGGCTTCTCCGGTATAGCTACGGATCACGACAGGGTCGTTGAACACTTCTGTTGGCGTGCCGTCCGCAATCAAACGGCCAAAGTTCAGTATCCATACCCGCTGGCATAGCGAGGTGACGGTTTCCAGGTCGTGTTCAATCAACAGAATACTTAAACCGTATTCGGCATGAATACGCCCAAGCATCTGCTGAAAACGTTTTTTACCGCTGGTTTCCAGCCCGGCCAGGACTTCATCAAGCAAGAGCAGGTTCGGTTCAGTCGCCAGTGCTTTCGCGACTTCCAGCGCTTTCAGTTCACTGAGTGACAGCTCGCTGGCGGCGGCTCGTTCTGCTTTACCGTTCAGCCCAACCAGTTCCAGAATTTCTCCCAGGCGGGCAAGATTCACCTTGCCGGTAGAAAAGCGCTGTGCGACCCGCACATTTTCCATCACGCTCAGTTCATGCATCGGTTGTGGAACCTGGAAGGTACGGCCAATCCCCAGGCGCGCCCGGTGATGTATTCCTCCACGCGGGCCGAATGTGCTGCCATTGAAGCTGAGTGTTCCGGTGGTAGGCTGTACCAACCCGGAGATCGCGTTAAATAAGGTGGTTTTGCCTGCGCCGTTTGGCCCAACCAAACCCACGATTTCGTTTTGCCCCACCATTAACGATACGTTATCAACGGCAGTGACAGCACCAAATGATACGCTGACTTTATCAAGCTTTAGCACGATAGAATCTCCTCTGGGCTGAATGTAACAACGGCAACAGGCCGCGTGGGCTAATCAGGATAATAGCGACCAGTAATCCCCCCAGGATCATGAGATTTCCGGTGGGGAACAGGACCTTAAACAGGAGTTGGTCGGTTAAATAGACCACCAATGCGCCGACCAGCGGGCCATTCAACGAACGGAAACCACCAAAAATAGCGGCGATAATCGGCACAATGACCCAGGAGGCGTTGAAGGCATAGTCAGGCTCAAGGAAGTTCATATGGTGTGCGTTGAACGCCCCCACCAGCCCGGTCATAAAGGCCGACAGTAACAGAACCAGCGCTTTCAGCAGCAGGCTGTTAACCCCCACCACCTGCGTTGCGGCTTCTGAATCGTGCATGGCCTTTAACGCCAGCCCATAATCACTGCGGGCCAATACGGTATAAATCAGTAGAAACAGCGTCAGTAACGCCAAGATCACGTAATAAACGCCGAGTTTGCTGTTCAGGGCAAACCCCATGACCACGGGCAAGGTAGGAATACCGGATAACCCAGCGGAACCGCCAGTGATCCCCTCTAACTGCATGGCCAGCACGCGGAATATTTGCGAGTAGGCCAGAATCGCCAACGCAAAGTAGGTGCCTTTCAGGCGCAATGTGGGCAGCATCAGCAACGTGGTTAACGCGGCTGCCAGGCCACCACAGAGCATGGAAAGCAGTACCGGCATTCCGCTGTTCATCGCCAACATGGAGGAGATATAGGCCCCGGTGCCGAAAAAGGCCGAATGACCGAAACTGACCATGCCGCCTAAATTACCCAGCATCGCCCAGGCCAGAGCTAATGCGCCGATGGTCAGGGCATCGGTAAACATGCTGAGGATATAAGGTTGCTGATGCCAGATGGCGGGCACCAGCGTTGCCAACAGCAGGGGGAACCACATTAATTTAATGAATGATTTCATCATGATCGCTTTATCCCTGACGCCGCGCTGCGCCGAATAGACCATTAGGACGCAGGAACAGGACCAGCAGGAATAACCCCATGCTGACCAGATCCTGCCAGGCAGGGTTGAACAAGGTCGCGCTCATGGCTTCAGCGATACCAATCACAATCGCCCCGATCAATACCCCTGGAATTGAGCCGATGCCGGCTAATACTGTGATAATGAACGCCTTGATGGTCAGCGATTCTCCCAACGCGGGTTGTAAAACCCGTGTACAGTAGATCGCCACACCGGCAACCGACGCCATCATGCCTGCCAGCAGAAACGAGATCATTTCCGTCTGTTTGGGGTTGATCCCCATCAGCATGGAGGCTTCGCGGTGGCTGGATACGGCGCGAACGGCGCGGCCATACCAACTGCTTGCCAGCCATTTCCAGAGTGCGACCAGCAGGATCAGGCTCATGACGAATGCCACCAGTTCACCATTCATGGCATACAGATCGCCGATAACAATCGGTTCTTGCAGCCAGACTGAACTGCTGGAGCGGATATTGGCATTCCAGATCAGCAGGATCAGGTTGGTTAAAATCACGGCAATGCCATAGGTCAACAGCAGTGAGTTGAGTTCACGGTCGATCTTGATACGGCTGAGCAGCATATAGATGCCGATTGCCGTCGCACAGACGACGATAAAGGCCAACGGTATCGACCAGAGTGGCCCGAAGCCGGTTGATGATTCGAAGGTATAGGCAATATATCCCGCCAGTAACACCAATTCACCGTGCGCCAGATTGACCAGGCGCATAATGCCAAATACCAGTGCCAACCCCAGCGCGAGCAAGGCATAGACACTGCCGGCCAGCAGGCCGGAGTATAATGATTGAAATAATAATTCAGACATGCGCACCTCTTGTTCAGGTGGGGTAAACATCCCGCTCGCGGCTGTTACCAGGGAGTACCAGGAAACTGCATGGCGCCTGTGGATGCACTTTCTGGCCACACGATGACGATGTTGCCTTTCTGGTGTTGTCCGATGTTCTGTACGAATTCTTCATTGTCGCCCTGCTCGGTAAAGCGCACGTTGCCAATGATGGTGTCCACCGGGGTGGAGCGCAGTTCCTGTGCAATTCCTCCTTTATCAAGCGTGCCGGCGGCCTCTGCGCGGGCAATGGCTTCAAACAGCAACATGCCCTGCACGAAACCGTACTGTGAAAGATAATCAGGCTCATGCGGGTAGAGTTTGCGAAAAGCGGCTTCAAATGCCTGGCCTTCCGGCCGATTGAACGTGACCGGCACCGGCAGCATTTCTGTGCCGTAGGTTTTATCAACCAGATCGGGGAAGTCTTGGTACATTTTGGAAGTAGCGATCTGCCAGGCACCGACCATGGCCTTGACCTGGGGTTTAAGGACGCGGGTTGCCCGCAAAATACCGACATAGTCATTTTCGTAGCCAATCATATTGATGGCGTCTGGCTTATCTTGCAGTTTGATCTTGTTGATAATCGGCTTGAAATCCACCGTGGTGGCTTCAAAGGGGTGCATGGTGACCACCACTCCTTTTTCAGCCATGTACTGCTGCATCATGCGGGCCATTTCACTGGTCGATTTTTTGGTTGAGTAAATAACCGCCAGCTTTTTGACCTGCATTGTCTCCAGCAGGCCCGCCATGGCTTTGACATAACCGGTGGTATTGTTGATACGAAAGAAAGATTTGAACCCCTGCGTCAGAAATTCGCTGCTGGTGCCGCCAGAGGTCATAAAGGGCAGGCCGAGTTTGTCGGCTGCGGTAGCGGCAGGCCCCACGATGTCTGAAGTTGCTCCACCGGTAATGGCGACCACTTTATTGGCGGCAAGCCTTTCCACTGCCGCCACGGCCTTGGCCGGTGAGGATTCATCGTTGATCGTCTCGACTTTGATCTGCACATTGCCGCCCCGTTGGTTAAACACGGATTCCGCGACTTTGATGCCTTCATGCATGCCCGTTCCTCCACGGGCATTCACTCCGGTCAGTGAAATCACAGCACCGACCTGATATTCAGCCGCCTGAGTAGCGGGTATCACCGACAGTGCTGTGGTGCATGACAAACCGATTGCAAACCATTTTGTTAAATTCATCACTCCTCCCAGGATGGTCGTATTTTTTTACTCTGCACTTTCCAAACTGCGGGAAAGCCCTCAGTGTCCTGGCCCTGAGATTGGCAGGGCCAGGCTATCGAATTACCTGTTGTTTTAAATTGCTTGGGTAGATCAACGACGGTCTGTTTATTTTGGTTCGAACTCTTCTTTGCCGTGGGCGTAGGCCTGGCGCAGAACCGTTCATATTTCCCAGATGTTGGCGCAAGACAGGGCTTATCCAAGCTCAGCATGGCGATTGGCACTCTTTCTACCGCAGATGAACCGAGGAAGGAGGTTCGTTTGAGGTGGGGCAGATGCGCCTGTCAACGTACAGCCACCCACTCCTCAGGAATCATGGTTACAACCTCAATCAATCTGTTTCCTTATCTTGCCTCTGAACGGGATGGTGTTGCTCAATAACAAGGTTATTCTCGATTAATATAGACAGATTGAGATAATTTATACAAAATAATGTTAAAACAAATGGGTGAAAGTTAGACATATGTTGCAAATTATGGATTTTTATTACAAGTGCAGAGGCGGAGGATACCCCTAAAAATAAGAGGATCTCCTTCATAGATAAGAAAAAATCTATCAACAGCAGGTTTTTATTAAGGAATACTCTATGCAGCACGCATTTATTTGTGATGGTGTGCGAACGCCGATAGGCCGTTACGCCGGAGCGCTGGCCAATTTGCGCACCGACGATCTGGCGGCGATCCCGTTACAGGCGTTATTGGCGCGTTATCCGGCGCTGGATTGGCAACGGGTTGATGACGTCATTCTCGGGTGTGCTAATCAGGCTGGGGAAGATAACCGTAATCTGGCCCGCATGGCTGCGCTGTTGGCGCGTTTACCCCTGGAAGTGCCAGGGGCGACGGTCAATCGGCTGTGTGGCTCTGGTCTGGATGCATTGGCGATAGCCGCGCGCAGTATCAAAGCGGGCGAAGCTAATCTGCTGTTGGCGGGTGGGGCAGAATCGATGACGCGGGCCCCCTGGGTAATGGGGAAAGCCGACAGCGCTTTCAGCCGCCAGACACAGATGTTTGATACCACGCTGGGCTGGCGTTTTGTCAATCCGTTGATGCAGCAGTGGCACGGTACAGAGTCGATGGCGGAAACCGCCGAGAATGTTGCCAGCAAGTTTGCCATCAGCCGGGCCGATCAGGATGCTTTCGCCTTACGCAGCCAACAGCGTACCGCACGGGCGCAACAGCAGGGGATTCTGGCTGAAGAGATCACGTCGGTGACGGTGCGTAATCAGAAAGGGGGGGAAACGCAGATCACCGAGGATGAACACCCGCGGGCCAGCACCACGCTTGAGCAACTGCAACGTTTGAAGCCGCCTTTTCGTCACCCTGGTACGGTTACCGCAGGCAATGCCTCCGGCATCAACGACGGTGCTGCGGCTTTGATTGTGGCCTCAGAAGCCATGGCGTTGCGGCAAGGTTTAACGCCGCGCACGCGGATTGTAGCAACGGCGGTCTGCGGCGTAGAGCCGGGCTTGATGGGGATTGGCCCAGTGTCTGCCACAGAGAAAGTGTTGGCAATGAGCGGATTACGTTTGGCACAAATGGACGTGATCGAACTGAATGAAGCCTTTGCTGCGCAGGCTTTGGCCGTGCTGCGCCAGTTGGGGCTACCCGATGATGCTGAGCAGGTGAATCCGAACGGCGGGGCGATTGCGTTGGGGCACCCTTTGGGCATGAGCGGTGCGCGCTTAGCGCTGGCGGCGACGCTGGAATTGGAACGGCGTAATGGCCGCTATGCGCTCTGCACCATGTGTATTGGTGTGGGGCAGGGTATCGCCATGATTCTGGAACGTGTTTAATGGCCTGGACTCGGGATACTTCAAGTTGCATGGGGGTTGGCTGCGCTATTTGGCCTGTCTGAGACTTGTTTCTTCGGAGGCGGTCACTTGAATTATTGAGAGTATAAACGAGCAAACGGGGAGCCGAAGCTCCCCGCGTGAGATTACTGGTGAGTGACCACCACCAGGCGGATAGCATCCAAGCGCCATCCGGCTTCGTTCAGATTAGCCAGCACCTGTTTGCGGTTGAACTCCAGAGTTTCAACTTCGTCGTCACGGATGTTCGGGTTAACCGCTTTCAGGGCTTCCAGACGCGCCAGCTCAGTGCTCAGCTTGTCGTCGGCCTCTTGTTTAGCCTGCTCAATCAGTGCGCGGGCCTGTGCTTCTACCAGGCTTTCTGCCTGTTGCAGCATGATATGCACATCCTGTTGCACTGCGTTCACCAGCTTGCTGGAGGTGTGGCGATTCACGGCATTCAACTGGCGGTTAAAGCTTTCGAACTCAACCTGTGCCGCCAGATTGCTGCCTTTACGATCCATCAGCATGCGGATTGGCGTTGGTGGCAGGAAGCGGGTCAGTTGCAGGTGTTTCGGCGCCTGCGCTTCAACCACATACACCAGTTCCACCAGCAAGGTTCCTACCGGCAACGCTTTATTCTTCAGTAACGAAACCGCACAACTGCCGGTGTCACCAGACAGAATCAGATCCAGGCCATTGCGGATAATCGGGTGTTCCCAACTGACGAATTGAGCATCTTCACGCGACAGCGCCTGTTCACGATCGAAAGTTACGGTACAGCCATCCTGCGGCAAACCCGGGAAATCCGGCACTAGCATATGATCTGACGGTGTCAGAACGATCAGGTTATCGCTGCGATCTTCCTGATTGATGCCGACGATATCGAACAGATTGAGCGCAAAGCTGACCAGATTGATATCGTTATCCTGTGTGGCGATGGCGGCTGCCAGCTCTTGGGCTTTTTCACCGCCGTTGGAGTGCATTTCCAGCAACCGATCGCGGCCCTGTTCCAACTGGGTTTTGAGCTGGTTGTGCTGCTGGCGGCAGGTGTGGATAAACTCATCCAACCCTTCCTGTTCGGTGGGCGCGGCCAAATAACCAATCAACTGCTCGTAACTGCTGTCATAAATCGGGCGGCCGGTCGGGCAGGTATGTTCGAAAGCATCCAGCCCTTCATGGAACCAGCGGCCCAGAATCGCCTGCGCGGTATCTTCCAGATAAGGCACCATGATTTGGATGTCATGCATCTGGCCGATACGATCCAGGCGGCCAATGCGCTGTTCCAGCAAATCCGGGTTGAACGGCAGATCGAACATCACCATGTGGCTGGCAAACTGGAAGTTACGCCCTTCGGAGCCGATTTCAGAACACAGCAACACCTGCGCCCCTTCTTCCTGTGACGCGAAGTAAGCGGCAGCGCGATCGCGTTCGATAATCGTCAGCCCTTCATGGAATACGGCGGCACGGATCGCTTCCCGCTCACGCAGCACCTGTTCCAGTTGCAACGCGGTATCAGCCTTGGCACAAATCACCAGCACCTTTTCATGACGGTTGGCGATCAGGTAATCCAGCAGCCATTCAACGCGCGGATCGAAGTTCCACCAAGTGGCATTTTCCCCTTCGAATTCCTGATAAATCTGCTCTGGATACAACATGTCGCGGGCGCGGGCTTCAACGGTTTTCTTCGCGCCCATAATGCCGGAGACTTTGATTGCCGTTTGATATTGCGTTGGCAACGGCAGCTTGATCTGGTGCAGATGGCGGTGTGGGAAACCTTTCACTCCGTTACGGGTATTACGGAACAGCACGCGGCTGGTGCCATGGCGATCCATCAACATGGTGACCAGTTCCTGGCGTGCCTGTTCACTGTTATCGCTGTCACTGTTGGCCGCTTTGAGCAGTGGCTCAATGTCCTGTTCGTCGATCAGATCGCCCAACAGATTGAGTTTGTCATCGGCCAGATGTTCGCCACTCAGTAATAACGTTACCGCATCGGCGACCGGGCGGTATTTCTGCTGCTCGTTGACAAACTCTTGATAATCATGAAAACGGTTCGGATCCAGCAGGCGCAGGCGAGCAAAGTGGCTTTGCTGGCCGAGTTGCTCTGGGGTGGCGGTGAGCAACAGCACGCCAGGGGTCTGCTCCGCCAGTTGTTCGATAACCTGATATTCGCGGCTGGGTGCCTCTTCGCTCCAGGCCAAATGGTGGGCTTCGTCCACCACCAGCAAATCCCAATGGGCATCGGCCAACTGTTCCAGGCGCTGTTTATTACGGCGCACAAAATCCAGCGAGCAGATCACCAACTGTTCAGTTTCGAACGGGTTGCTGCTGTCCTGCATGGCTTCGGTATAGCGGCTGTCATCAAACAGTGAGAAATAGAGATTGAAGCGGCGCATCATCTCAACCAGCCACTGGTGTTGCAGGGTTTCCGGCACCACAATCAACACGCGTTCGGCACGGCCTGCCAGCAATTGCTGGTGAATGATCATCCCGGCTTCGATGGTTTTACCCAGGCCAACTTCATCGGCCAGCAGAACGCGCGGCGCATGGCGCTGGCCAACTTCATAGGCAATGTGCAACTGGTGTGGGATCAGGCTGGCACGCATACCGCGCAAACCGGCAAAGGGTAGACGATATTGCTCACTCTGGTATTTACGTGCACGGAAGCGCAGTGCAAAGCGATCCATCCGGTCAATCTGACCGGCAAACAGACGATCCTGTGGCTTACTGAAGGTCAGCTTGCTGTCCAGCAGCACTTCCCGCATGGTGACGCCGGTTTCATGAGTATCCAAACGCGTGCCGATGTAGGTCAGCAGACCGTTCTCCTCTTTGACTTCTTCAACCTGCAACTGCCAACCTTCATGGTGACTGATAGTGTCACCTGGGTTGAACATCACGCGAGTAATTGGCGAGTCATTTCTGGCATAGAGACGGTTTTCACCGGTGGCGGGGAAAAGCAGGGTAACCATACGCGCATCCAGCGCTACCACGGTTCCCAATCCCAATTCGCTTTCCGTATCGCTGATCCAGCGTTGACCAAGTGTAAAAGGCATAGTTTGTCGGCTCGATTCTTATTAAGTCAGTCTTACGATGGCACCAGACTGCAATGACAGTGTTCACGTCATATTTCCAGTTGCATGTGCGCAGCAACTCGAATTATTGAGTGTATATGAGTGGTTAAGAATTAGGGAAGGGCGCTATGGTAATGGAAGGCGATGCGTTCGTCACCTGCAAAACCTGATGATTTTTCTTACCCTTTCTTAATTCCGGTCTTGCGGGCCGAATATCAGAATAACCCCATTTGACCGGTGACCAATGTTGTAAAATCGTCGTGCAAGAATGGAAGTATAGCGTCTGCTACCGGTTGCAGTTGTCGTTCAAGATAATGATCATAATCGATTGCCGATTGTTGGGTTTCCAGCGGTTCTGGCCCGGCGACGGTCATGACGTAACTGATCCAGCCACCGTTCTGGTATTGCAGGGGCCGCCCTTGCTGGCGGTTATAGTCGTCGGCGATGCGCGCTGCGCGCACGTGCGGCGGCACGTTGCGCTGGTAATCGCTCAGCCTGCGCCGCAGACGCTTGCGGTATACCAACTGATCGTCAAAGCTACCGCTGAGCGTTTTGGCAACGTAATCGCGGACGAAATCCTGGTAAGGCTGCCGTTTGAAAATACGCTGATACAGTTGCTGCTGGAATTGCTGCGCCAGCGGTGTCCAGTCGCTACGCACGGTTTCCAAGCCCTTGTAGATCATCTCTTCATGGCCGTCGGCTTTGCTGATCAACCCGGCATAGCGCTTTTTGCTGCCTTGTTCCGCGCCGCGGATGGTGGGCATCAGAAAACGGCAATAGTGGGTTTCAAACTCCAGCTCCAGCGCACTTGCCAACCCATATTGCTGTTGCAAATGCTGTTGCCACCAGCGGTTGATGTGGGCGACTAATTTGCGGCCAATCTCTGCGGCCTGTTGTTCCGTGTGCACTTTTTTCAGCCAGACAAAGGTGGAGTCCGTATCGCCGTAGATCACCTGATAGTTTTCCGCTTCAATCAGTTTGCGGGTTTGGCGCATGATCTCGTGGCCGCGCAGGGTAATTGACGACGCCAGGCGCGGATCGAAGAAACGGCAGCCGCTTGAACCCAGGACGCCATAGAAGGCATTCATGATGATTTTCAGCGCCTGCGACAGGGGTTTGTTCTGCTGGCGCTTGGCCTCCTCGCGCCCTTGCCAGATCTGGCTGACGATGGTCGGCAGGCAGTGTTTGCTGCGCGAGAAGCGGGCCTGGCGGAAACCTGGCACGGAATCGGCGTCATCCTGATGTTGCATTCCTTCCACTAGCCCGACCGGGTCGATCAGGAAAGTGCGGATGATCGACGGGTACAGGCTCTTGTAGTCCAGCACCAGCACCGAATCATACAGACCGGGTTGTGAGTCCATCACAAAGCCGCCGGGGCTGTGTTCTTCTGGCAGTTCGCCCAGGTTGGGGGCGACATAGCCCTGCCGATGCATGCGTGGGATATAGAGATGGCTGAAGGCGGCCACCGAGCCGCCGCTGCGATCGGCGGCCAGCCCGGTGACGGTGGCGCGTTCCAGCAGAAAGGTGAGCAATTCGGTCTTGGCGAAAATGCGCGTTACCAGTTCACAGTCTTTCAGGTTATAGCGCGCCAGCGCGGGTTTATCTTCAGCGAAACGCCGATCGATCTCCGCCATGCGTTGATAAGGGTTGTCGATCGATTTACCTTCCCCCAGCAGCGTTTGTGATACCGATTCCAGGCTAAAAGAGGGGAAGTTCCAGGTGGCCGATTTCAGTGCCTCAATGCCGTCGATGATCAAGCGCCCTGCGGCGCTGACGAAGAAGTGATTTTGTTTGAAACCGTGTTCGCGCCATTCCAACAGGGTGTTGCCACGGCCAAAACGCAATGGGATCTGGTAACGTTCGGCGTGTTTTTGCAACACCCGCAGATCGAACTGCACCAGGTTCCAGCCGATAATGGCATCGGGATCGTGCCGCTCCAGCCACTGATTCAACCGTTCCAGCAGCTGCGGGCGGCTGTTGCAGTATTCCAGTTCGAAATCCAGTGCTTCATCACTGCCATTGGCCGGGCCGAGCATATACACCTGGCGCTGGCCGCATCCTTCCAGCGCAATAGAATACAGTTCACCGTGAGCGGTGGTTTCGATGTCCAATGACACCAGTTTAAGCGTGGGGCGATAGTCTGGTGCCGGTTTCATCTGGCCATTAAACCAAAGGCCGTTGCCGCCGGGTTGACCGCTGAACCAGACCGGCGCGGTGATAAAACGCTCCATCAGATAACGTTCAGGGGGGCGGATATCGGCCTCATAAACGTTAACACCGCCTTCTCGCAGCAGCTTTTCCAGCTTGATTAACTGGCGGTGCTGGCGGCAATAGAGACCCACAACCGGGCGGGAATGAAAATCCAGTAGTGGCAGCGGTTTCAGTTCGACATGGCGTTCTTCGCGCAACAATAATTCGGCGCGCGCTTGCTGTTCGGCAGGGATGAAAGCCACCGAAGGCTGGGGAGCCAATGTAAGCCGCTGTGGCCCGCTGTCGGTTGCCAACCAGAATTCGACTTCAGTTCCGGCCGGGGTGTCGCGCCAGTGGCGCGTGAGTATGAAGCCCTGTTGCGGAGATGTCATATACCCTTCGTCTTTCAAGCCGCAGCGTTGTTGGCTGCGGCCATTTACCCCAGTCACTTACTTAAGTAAGCATCCTGGGGATACACGGCCTTGCCGCCTAGCTGCAACTTGAAATCCATTGGGTATAACCTTCGTCTTTCAAGCCGCAGCGTTGTTGCGTAATCAAATCGATTGTAGCATGGTTTTTTATACAGTATTTGTCTATGTCGTTTTATCCAATCAAAAACGTATACAATTCATCGGTTGACTGATTATGTGGTGCGCCGGACAATCCTTCGTCCACGCATTTCTGCTTATGAATAGAGGTTGAATGGAAGCCTATTTACAGCATTTGGTCACCCAGTCACTGGCTTTCACCCTGAGCGTGGTCATGTTGGTGGCCCTGTTGGAGTCATTGGCATTAGTCGGCCTGCTGTTGCCCGGCACGGTGATGATGGCCAGCATTGGCGCACTGATTGGCGGTGGGAAGGTGGATTTTTATCTGGCTTGGGGGGCCGGTATCGTCGGTTGCCTGCTGGGGGACTGGATCTCCTATTTTATTGGCCGGGCCTTTAAAGAACCACTGCACCGTTGGTCATTTCTGCAAAAGCACAAGGCGATGCTGGATAAAACCGAATATGCGTTGCATCAGCACAGCATGATTACCATCCTGGTTGGCCGCTTTATCGGCCCGACTCGCCCGCTGGTGCCGATGGTGGCCGGTATGCTCAGTCTGCCGCCTTACAAGTTTGCTTTACCAAATATCATTGGTTGCCTGACGTGGCCACCGGTTTATTTCTTCCCCGGTATTCTGGCCGGTGTGGCGATTGATATCCCTTACAGCGCCAACAGTACCTTATTCAAATGGCTGCTGTTTGGCGTGGTGCTGGTGATGTGGTTGGCCGCCTGGTTGAGTTGGCGCTGGTGGCGGGAGGGGAAACGCGGTGTTGATAAGCTGGCCCGCTGGCTTTCGCCGTTGCGCCTGCGTGTCGCGTGTGTGTTGAGCTGGGGAGTCGGGCTGGCCGGTTTCTATTATTTGTCGCAACAACCTTTGATGCCGGTTTACCGGCATCTGCTGTGGCAAGTGTTGGCGAGGTGACATAAACCCGTCATTTTTCAAGCTGGCAGCGTGGTTGGCTGCCGCTTGGAAAGAAAGGTGGTTGTTACTGGAAGAAAGCCTCTAGTTGTTCAAACACCCGCATATCTTCATGGTGGCGTTTCACCTGTAGCACATCTTCCAGCTTTTCTACCTGACTGATCATCTGCACCAGGCGCTGATCGTCCGCCACCAGCAGCCAGATGCGGCTTTGTGTACCATCCTTCAGTGGCATACACAGGATACCTTCTACGTTGAAGGCGCGGCGGGCAAACAGACCACAGACGTGCGTCATAACACCGGGATGGTTACGCACGGCCAGTTCCAGGATCACCTGCGGGTTCTTTTGTAGTGACTGCATGGCTTATTCTCCAATCATTTCGATGTTGGCGGCACCCGGCGGCACCATCGGGTAGACTTTTTCATTCATATCGATCAGCGCATGGATCAGACATGGGCCTGGGCGCTGGATCGCGGCCATCAGCGCGGCCTGTGGATCCTCCTCAGCGTTCAAATCGCAGGTATCCAAGCCGAAACCGGCGGCTATTTTCAGGAAGTCGGTGTGCTTCGGATAGGTGGCAGCATAAATATGTTGCTGATAGAACAGAGTTTGTTGCTGATGTACCAGCCCCAGCGCCTGGTTGTTCATCAGAATGATTTTGACATCCAGGTTGTGTTCAACCGCCGTCGCCATTTCCTGAATATTCATCATCAGGCTGCCATCACCGGAAAAGCACAATATTTTGCGCTGCGGTTCAGCCAATGCTGCACCGATCGCCGCTGGCAGGCCAAACCCCATGGTGCCTAAACCGCCGGAAGTCAGCCATTGGCGCGCGCGGCTCAGTGGGTAAGCCTGCGCGACCCACATCTGGTGCTGGCCGACATCGGTGGTGATAATGGCGTTTTCATCCACGCAGCGTGCGGCCGCTTTTACCAAGCCGTAATGGCTCAGCGGATCGTCAACGTTGGGCATGTTGAACGGGAATTCGCATTTCAGGTCATTGACGATTTTCAGCCAGGTGCTGCGTGGTTGTGCTTCGATCTGCGGCAGCAGTTGCTGCAACACCTGACCAACATCACCATGAATAGCGATATTGGCTTGTTTAACCTTACCCAGTTCGGCGCGATCGATATCCACGTGGATGATGTCGGCGTTCGGGCAGAACTGCTCGGTTTTACCGATGGCGCGGTCGTCGAAACGGGCACCTAACACGATCAGTAAGTCGGCTTCCTGCAAGATGAAGTTGGTGCTGCGTGCTGCGTGCATACCCAACATTCCCAGTGATAACGGATGTTCTACCGGCATGGCACCCAGCGCCATCAAGGTCATGGTGGTGGGCAGGTTGGCGCGTTCGGCCATCTGCAAGGCCGCTTTATGGGCTTCAGCGCAGATAATACCACCACCCAGATACAGCACCGGGCGTTTGGCCTGATTAATCATGGCGGCTGCCTGGGTAACCTGCGCGCTGTCGAAGGCGGGCGGGGCATCTGGTACGGCGATCGGTGGCAATTCAGCCAGATCAATCACTGCGGTTTGCACGTCTTTCGGGATGTCGATCCATACCGGGCCAGGGCGGCCGGATTCGGCAATGCGGAAGGCATCGCAGATCACCTGCGGTAGTTCGCGGATATCACGCACCAGGTGATTGTATTTGGTAATGGGGATTGAAATACCGTAGGTATCGACTTCCTGAAAGGCGTCGGTGCCGATCATCGAAGAAGGCACTTGGCCGGTAATGCATACCAGTGGAATAGAATCGAGTTTGGCATCTGCGATGGCGGTGACCAGATTGGTGGCTCCAGGGCCGCTGGATGAGATACAAACCGCTGCTTTGCCGTTGGTGCGCGCCATACCCTGAGCCATAAAACCGGCACCTTGTTCATGGCGGGCCAGCACGTGCTTGATAATAGTGCTTTGGCTTAATGCATCGTACAGCGGCAGCGCGGCACCGCCGGGTATTCCTGCAATGGTGGTAATACCCTGGCGCTCCAGCAGATGTACGATCAGCTGTGCGCCGGTAAAGCGTTGTCCTTGGTGTGGCGTACCCGAAATTGCCATGTTGCTATCCTTTATCAAGGCCGGGTCGCATTTCTGGGCAGGGGACTAAAACAAGAAACCCCGCCCGGTTTTGCGCCGGCGGGGTTTGGGAATCGATACGTTGATTCGGACCCTACGGCGCACTGCCGACGACGACCACCACACGCACGACGACCACCGCGGCTGGTAGCGCGGTAATTAGTAGGGTCGAAGTCAGCGAGGATGCGATCACAGGGAACCTTATCATCAGTAGTAAAAAACAGAGTTTTATAAAACCACAGGCGTAAAACTCACACAACAGGTTTATTGATTCAGCATAAAAAACGCGTCCTGGATCACGATTTTGGCGAAATGCCCAAGATGTATGCTTCTGGAGCGGTTCCCTCTATCAAGGCTTGAGTTGGGCCATCGTAGTAGATGCGGCCATCTACTACCAACAAGGTGCGGGGGGCGATACCGATGGCATCGTCAAGATTGTGCGAAACCATTAACAGTGTGAGCTGGCGTAGAGCGCATACTTGTTGCAGTAATTGCAGCATCTCTTTGCGCAGGGCCGGATCGAGCGCGGAAAACGGTTCATCAAGCAGCAGAATCGGTTGTTGGCGAACCAGGCAGCGCGCCAGCGCGGTACGTTGGCGTTGCCCACCGGAAAGCTGTGCAGGCAGGCGTTGCAGGTGTTCTTCCAGCCCCACCTGCTGGGCGATTTGCGCCAACTGCTGTTGCTGAGGCGCATTTAGGTGCAGGCCGGGGTGCAGCCCTAAACCGATATTTTGCGCCACCGTCAGGTGGGCAAACAGGTTATTTTCCTGAAACAGCATGGAAACCGGGCGTTTGGCGGGGGGCGTCGCGGTGTGATCGCTGCCGTTCAGCAGAAGTTTGCCGCTGGCCGCCGGGAGAAAACCGGCAATCAGGCTGAGCAGGGTGCTTTTACCTGCGCCGCTTGGCCCCAAAACCGCGACATGCTCGCCCGGTTGGATACGCAGATCAAACCGCATCGGCAGGTGTTCATACAGGTAAGTCAGTCTTTCAAGCGTTAGCATTCGCGTAGCGGCCCGGTAAACGTTCAATCAGGGTAAACAGCAGAAAACACAGTAACAGCAGCAATGCGGCGGTGACTGCGCCATCATTGCTGCGGTAGGAGCCAATCTGCTGATACAGGTAAAAAGGCAGGGTACGGAATTGCTCGTTGCCGAACAGGGCCACCACGCCGAAATCGCCAATCGATAGCACACAGGCAAATGCCAATGCTTGAGCTAGCGGGCGTTGCAGCGCTTTCAACTCAATCCAGCGCAAACGCTGCCAGCCGTGTATATCCAGCGACAGGCACAACGGATTATAGCGCTCGGCCAGATCGCGCATCGGGTTTTCCAGCACCTTCAGTGCGTAAGGCACGGCCATCAAGGCGTTGGTGAGGATCACCAGTGCGTAAGGGGATTGTGGTAATCCGGTGGTATCGCTCAGTAGCAGGAAAAAGCCGGTTGCCAGCACAATGCCCGGCATGGCGAGGATCGTCATACCGCTCAGTTCCAGCAGGTGGCCCTGGGTGGGGCGCTGCCGCAGTTTCAATTCCCGGCTGCTCCACAGCAGCATCATGGTCAGCACCACGCACAATAGACCAGCACCGAGCGCAATGCGCAATGAGGTAAACAGCGCTTGCCACAGGACGGGTTGTTGCAGCACGGTAACGAGGGTTTGGTTGGCCCCGTCAATCATCACCGCCAGCAGTGGGGGTAATAACAAGAGCAGAGCGGCGCTAATCAGCAATGTATCGCGGATGCGCCGCCAGCGGCTGTCTTCCGGGTTGTGCCAGATTTGCGCATGGGTGTGGCCCACCGGCAATGCCTGATTCAAACGTTGGCTGAGCACGACCAACCCGAGGCAGCAGGTCAGTTGGATCAGCGCCAATAGTGCGGCACGGCTGAGATCGTAGTCGTAGCTCAATGCCTGATAGATAGCCAGCTCAATGGTGGTGGCCTGCGGCCCACCGCCGAGGGACAGTACGGTGGCAAAGCTGGCGAAACACAGCATAAAGATCAAAGCACCGCAGGGCAGGCTCTGGCGGCGTAGCGCAGGCCATTCCACAAAGCGAAACTGTTGCCTGCTATTCATCCCCAGCTGTGCGGCCAACTGGCGCTGTTCCGTGGGAATATTTTCCAGCGCTTGTAACAGCAAACGCGTCGCCAGCGGCAGATTAAAGAACAGATGCGCCAGCAGAATGCCTTGCAGACCGTAGGGAGAAAAACGGTAATCTATTCCCAACCAGCCGCACAGCGCTGCCAACCAGCCTTGTTTCCCGTAGACGCTAAGAATACCGAAAACGGCCACCAGCACTGGCAACACCAAGGTCATGGCGCACAGGCGCAGCAGCAGATTGCGGCCAGGGAAGCGCCGCCGATAAAGTGCTTGAGCCAGCGGGATGGCGGGTAGCACGGAAATCAGTGCCGACAGCAGCGCTTGCCAAAAGGTAAAACGCACCACGTGCCACAGATAGCGGTCTTGCCACAAGCTGCGCCAATCGCTGCCGGGGGCGTGCTGCCATAAGGAGCCCAGCGCCAACAGAGCAATTAGCCCAATCAGGCCAGCGGCGATCAGACCCGGCCATAACCAGTGTGGGATCAGTGGCTGACGGCGTTTTGCCATGCCTGGACCCACTGGCTACGCTGTTTGGCAACATCTTCAGAACTGAATTGCAGCGCCGTTTGCGGTACGGTCATCTGCTCAAAACCTGCTGGCAGTGTGGTTTTAATCACCGGATACATCCAGTTGCCGGTAGGAATGGTATTCTGGAACGCCGGAGTGACCATAAACTGCATAAAGCGTTCGGCCAGTTCAGGGTTTTTGCTGGCCTTCAGTTTACCGGCCACTTCTACCTGCAAATAATGGCCTTCACTGAAGTTAGCGGCCGCGTAGTTGTCTTTTTTCTCTTCAATCAGGTGGTAAGCTGGGGAAGTGGTATAGCTGAGCACCAGATCGCTTTCGCCTTTCAGGAATAAACCATAGGCCTCACTCCAGCCTTTGGTGACGGTCACCGTTTTTTTCGCCAACTGCTGCCAGGCTTCCGCTGCCTGGTCGCCATACACTTTCTGCATCCACAGCAACAGGCCTAGCCCCGGGGTGCTGGTGCGCGGGTCCTGATAAATGATTTTCCAGGGTTGATCGCTGCTAACCAGTTCTTTCAGGCTTTTGGGCGGGTTTTTCAGTTTGTCTCGGTTGTAAACAAAAGCGAAGTAACCGTAATCGTAAGGCACGAAGGTGTTGTCCTGCCAGCCGCCCGGTACGGTCAACTGACGAGTATCAACCTGGCTGGCAGCGAACAGGCCGGTTTGCTTTGCTGCTTGCAGCAGGTTGTTATCCAACCCCAAGACGATATCGGCGGCGCTGTTCTTGCCTTCCATCCGCACGCGGTTGAGCAGTGAAACACCGTCTTCCAGCGCCACGAATTTCAATTCGCAGTCACAATCGGCTTCAAAGGCTTTTTTAATCGCCGGGCCTGGGCCCCAGTCGGCGGCGAAAGAATCGTAGGTATAAATCGTTAGTGTTGGCTTGGCCAGCACTGGCGTGGCAGCCAATAGCAATAAGCAGGGCAGGTATTTTTTGACCACTTTGCACTCCTGAAATTTAAGGGGCAAAGGTATCTGAGGGCGGTATCCCCACCATCGAAATTTATCGGGGATAAGCGACGCGGTACTCAAATCCCTCCGCCGGTATTGACCGGATCAGGTTCGACGGGTGTGCTCTCAGCGGAAAAAAACGTGCTGCGCTCGTGTTGATCCGACGTTGGGCAGTGCTCGCAATCCTCATGTACTTAAGTACACCCCGGTTGCTGTGCGCTGGCCGCCGTCGCCTGAACACGGCTCGCTGCGTTTTTATGCAACGTTCGTTATTTTCCGCACCCCGTTGAGACGGCGCTATTGTAGAGATTAACGTGCAGCGGTGAAAGAGGCTTATGCCTCCGGCGGGGCAAACCAGGCTGATTTAAAATCGAACCACCCAAGAGTGTTCATGCGTACCCCGCGCATGGTGCGCTGGCCATGCAGTTGTAGCCAGTGATGGAACAACGGGTGTAGCTGGTGGCTGCTGACCAGACGTTGGCAAAATTCAGCCAACGGCAGCCGGTTATCGCGCCACAGTGCGGCATCCTGGGCGATATCCTCACTCAGGCAGTGCTGAATTAACGGCGTTTCATACAGTGTGGCAAACAGAGAGAATTCCAGTGGCAGTGTGAAATTGGCACTGCCGAGCCACAAATCGCTGGCCGCTGCGCCTTTATGCCAATCATCGTAGTTGACGGTTTGCACATTCAGCGTGATGCCATGTAGGGCCAGCAAAGGTTCGATGGCTTGCTGGATGGCATGGAATTCCGAATGCTGGTTGTAAAAAGTCAGCGTCAGTTCGCTTAAGCCTGCAGGCTTGGGGTGTTGCTCCACTGTACGGTTATGCAACCAGCGTGGCAGGATGCCGTAGGCTGGAGCCCAATAACGTTGATAGACCGGCCCAGCGTGGCTCAACAGCGCGATAGGATTGATCAGTTCACTTAACCAACTGCGGATTGCCGGATTGCTTGCCAGCGCTGAGCGCTGATCAAACAACAGAAAATAGCAGCCTTCCTCAAGGCGGCTTTCCAGTTCGTTGTTACCGGTCTCATCCCCTTGCAACTGCACACCAGAATAAACCAGCTCTTCGGTGACTTCTGGCAGCACCCAGATATTGACCTCGTCAATCAACGCGCGATAACCAAAGTAATCATCAAAAGCATGAATTTTCATCTGACTGCGGTGATTGTGTACCACGCTGTAAGGCCCGGTGCCGATGGGGTGGCGGGCAAAATCCGGCAGGCTCTGCCATTCGCGCGGCAGGATCATGGCATGTACGCTGCCCAGCAACCAGGGCAGCCAATAATCCGGGCTATGCAGGTGGACGTCGATCACATAAGGCGTAGGTGATGTGATGGTGTTGATATGAGAAAACAAGGGTTGTGGGATCAACCGATTCAATGAATGAATTACGTCTTCCATTTCCAATTCGCGGCCATGATGGAAGCGAATTGCCGGGCGCAGATAAAAGCGCCAGTGCAAAGGAGTTATTGTTTGCCAGTGATGTGAAAGATCGGATTCGAGTTCCCCGTTTTCCTCATTTATGCGGGTCAGGCCGTTGAAAATCTGCCGGGCCAGATGGGTTTCCGAGCGGCGTAACGCCGAGCCGGGTAGTAAATTATAAAGTTGGCGGTAGTAGAGCACGCGCAGGATATGTTTACCCTGGCGAAAGCTGCGCCCCAACTGAGCCAGCAGCATTTGGCGCACGGCATTTTTGTCGCCGACCAACTGCACCAACTGGTCGATTTTATCCTGCTCCAGCAGCTCTTCCGCGCGCTGCTGCTGAAGTGCCAGGCCGGTGTAATGGAAACTGAGCTGTGAACGCTTGCCGCGCCCGGCCTCGGCTTGCCAGGCTAACCAACCTTGCCGCTGCATGGCACCCAGCAAGGAACGCACATGTCGGCGCGAGCAATTGAGCACTTCTGCCAGTTCTTGCAGCGTGGTTTCAGTTGGCTGGCCGCGGTAGCACTGCCACAGGCGGATAAACTGTTGTTGTAAGCGCGAGGTAGGCATAAAAGAGGAACTCTCCGGCATCAATCTGTCAATTTATCTTTCCCTATATTACGCCGATAATTGTTGTAGGCAAAAGTGCGGAGGGACAGTTAATGAAGGCTCTCTTGGCGAAACAGTTTTATCAGCGTTATTTTACGGCGATTCAATGCCAGAAGGTTGACTGGTTGAAGGTGATTCCGCAACAGGCGCGGTTGGAGATGCTGGCTCATTTGACCCAGTGGGATATCAATACGCTAAGCGACAAACAATACCGTGAGCGTATCTAACGCTCATCGTAAAAGTGTTTCTGAGTAATGGTGCTTTTCACCAGCCAGTGGGGCAACCCACTGGTATTTTTATCTGCGACGCTGCTTTATTCTGTAATTTTCCTTCTGTAGCATACTCCGTTGCCCTTCAAGGCGCAGGGGGCTGTGTGACTTGGCCACCCCCTCGGGCTGCTGCAAGCAGATTTGTCACTCAGCTGCCGCCTACCTGTATCTTGCAGCAGCTTGGGTGTCGGTTTCTTTATTTTCTGGTCAGGGACGCAGGTATGAATTTCAAACGCTGGCTGCCACGCCGTTTCAATCCCGTTTTTGCTGCTTTTCTGATCGTTGCCTTTCTTTCTGGTATTGCTGGTGCGTTACAGGCGCCTACGCTGAGTTTATTTCTTACCACCGAGGTGAAAGTTCGCCCATTATGGGTTGGGCTGTTTTATACCCTGAATGCCGTTGCCGGGATTATCGTTAGTTTTCTGCTGGCGAAACGTTCAGATACGCAGGGTGATAGGCGCAGGCTGATCCTGTTGTGTTGCCTGATGGCGGTGGGCAATAGCCTGCTGTTTGCATTCAACCGTGATTATTTAACGCTGATTACCGCCGGTGTTCTGTTGGCGGCGATAGCCAATACGGCCATGCCGCAGATTTTTGCGCTGGCACGTGAATATGCCGATCATTCAGCCCGTGAAGTGGTGATGTTCAGTTCAGTCATGCGTGCCCAGCTTTCATTAGCTTGGGTAATTGGCCCACCGTTATCGTTCATGTTGGCGCTGAATTACGGTTTTACCGTCATGTTTCTGGTTGCGGCGGCGATTTTTGTTATCAGCGCATTGTTGGTGTGGCTGATACTGCCTTCAGTACCGCGAGCGCAGGTTGAAATCAGTGTGGATTCCCCCCCAATCGCCCCTATCAGTGCCTGGCGCGACCCTGATGTGCGTCTGTTATTTTTGGCTTCAATGCTGATGTGGACCTGCAACACCATGTATATCATCGATATGCCGCTGTATATCACCGCCGACCTTGGTCTACCGGAACGGCTGGCGGGTTTGTTGATGGGCACTGCCGCGGGGTTGGAAATCCCAGCGATGCTGTTAGCGGGTTATTACGTCAAACGTTTCGGCAAACGTAACATGATGCTGTTTGCGGTCGCCGCAGGCGTGTTGTTCTATGCCGGGTTGGCCTTGTTCAAGTTCAAGGCCGCATTGATGGTGTTGCAGCTGTTCAATGCTGTCTTCATCGGCATTATTGCCGGGATCGGTATGCTGTATTTTCAGGAATTGATGCCGGGGCGGCCGGGAGCGGCCACGACCATGTTTACCAACAGTATTTCCACCGGGGTGATCCTGGCGGGGATATTACAAGGTGCATTGGTTGAGAATTTTGGACATTACGCTGTTTATTGGTTGATAACTTTATTAGCGATGCTGGCGCTTTGGATGTGTGCCAGAGTGCGGGAAGTGTGATGTGGAACACAGGCTTATTTGATACAACTCATTGATAAGATTGTTTCCTATTCTCTAAGATAAGCAAACTTAGAGTGCGAGTTTCGCATTCTTTATCTGTCTTGTTGCTGAGATGCTGCTCCTGTTGATAAAAGTGGGTATTTCATGGATAAATTAACGCCGCTTAAGCCTGTCCCTTCACTGATTGCCATTATTGTTGCTCTGATTATCTGGTTCGTCATTCCTGTGCCGGAAGGGGTTGCTCCTAATGCCTGGCATTTACTGGCGCTGTTTATCGGTACTATTGTTGCCATCATTGGCAAGGCGATGCCGATCGGTGCGGTTTCCATTATTGCTATCGCACTGGTGGCATTGACCGGGGTCACCAATCCTGGCAAACCGGCTGCTGCACTGGATGATGCACTCAGTGGCTTTTCTAACCAACTGATCTGGCTGATCGGCTTTGCCATCATGATCTCCCTCAGCCTGAATAAAACCGGGTTAGGCGCGC
This sequence comes from Chania multitudinisentens RB-25, assembly GCF_000520015.2. Lineage (GTDB taxonomy): Bacteria > Pseudomonadota > Gammaproteobacteria > Enterobacterales > Enterobacteriaceae > Chania > Chania multitudinisentens. The sequence continues at coordinate 5,199,839 of NZ_CP007044.2, read as the reverse complement.
GTATTGGCTACTACTTTATTTCGCTGTTCGGCAAGAAGACGTTGGGGATTGCCTATGCGTTGACCATGGCAGAAACCGTACTGGCCCCGGTGACGCCGAGTAATACCGCGCGTGGCGGCGGGATTATTCACCCGATCATGAAGTCGATCGCTGACAGTTTTGGCTCAAAGCCTGAGTTGAATACCTCCAGTACCATTGGCCGCTATCTTGCGCTGGTGAACTACAATATCAACCCGATCACGTCTGCCATGTTTATCACGGCAACCGCACCTAACCCGCTGGTGGTTAATTTAATCGCTAAAGGCGCTGGTTCTGAGTTTGAGCTTACGTGGTCAATGTGGGCGATCGCCGCGCTGGTTCCCGCGATCTGTTCGTTGGTGGTAATGCCGCTGGTGGTCTATCTGCTGTACCCGCCGGAAATTAAAAGCACCCCGGATGCGCCTCGTTTCGCGCAGGAAAAACTGGAAGCGCTCGGGGTGGTGACGCTGGCAGAGAAAATCACGCTGGGGGTGTTTGCCCTGTTGCTGATCTTGTGGGCTGGAGTTCCAGCCATGATCTTTGGCCCGGAACTGGCGGTGAATCCGACGACCGCCGCATTGATCGGTTTGGCTATCTTATTGGCGACGGGCGTATTGAGCTGGGATGACGTGCTGAAACACAAAGGAGCTTGGGATACGGTAGTGTGGTTTGCCGCATTGGTGATGATGGCGACCTTCCTGGGCAAACTTGGGTTGATTGGTTGGTTGTCGAAAACCGTAGGAACGGGCATTGATAATATGGGGATGAGCTGGATCGGCGGGACCATACTGCTGACGCTGATCTACCTGTATTCACACTATTTCTTTGCCAGCACCACCGCGCACGTTACCGCCATGTTTGCCGCATTCTTTGCCGCCGGTATTGCGCTGGGTGCACCGCCTGCTCTGCTCGGCCTGATTCTGGCGTTTTCTTCCTCACTGATGATGTCCTTAACCCATTACGCCACTGGCACTGCGCCGATTATCTTTGGCTCCGGTTACGCAACGCTGGGGGAATGGTGGAAAACCGGTTTTGTGATGAGCGTGGTCAACCTGCTGATCTGGATGGTGATCGGCGGTGTGTGGTGGAAGTGGCTGGGTTATTGGTAATAAAAAGAAAAGGGGGCGAATGATCGTCCCCTCTGGTTTTGCGTTGGCAACTCTTAGTTCAGAAACGCTGGCTGTTGGGCCTCATAGCGCGAGATAGCCGCTTCATGTTGCAGCGTCAGCCCGATGCTGTCCAAACCATTTATCATGCAGTGGCGGCGGAAGCTGTCGATCTCAAACGGATAGCTTTTGCCCCCGGCATTCACCGTCTGGTTTTCCAGATCCACTACAAACTCAGTTCCTTCGTTTTCAGCGACCAGCTTAAACAGCGTATCGACATCTTGTTCGCTTAAAGTGACCGGCAGCAACTGGTTGTTGAACGAGTTGCCGTAGAAGATATCGGCGAAGCTCGGTGCAATCACCACTTTGAAGCCATAATCGGTCAAAGCCCAAGGCGCATGCTCACGGGAAGAACCACAACCGAAGTTTTCACGTGCCAACAGGATGCTGGCCCCTTGGTAACGCGGTTGGTTCAGGATGAACTCCGGGTTAGGCTGCTGGCCGGCATCGTCTAGAAAACGCCAGTCGTTGAACAGGTGTTGGCCGAAACCGGTACGCGTTACTTTCTGTAAAAACTGCTTCGGGATAATGGCATCGGTATCGACGTTAGCCGCATCCAAAGGCACCACTAAACCGGTATGTTGAGTAAATTTAGCCACGGTAGTGCTCCTTAATGCAGTTCACGAATATCGGCGAAATGACCAGTGACGGCGGCGGCGGCGGCCATTGCCGGGCTGAGCAGATGGGTACGCCCACCACGGCCCTGGCGCCCTTCGAAGTTACGGTTGCTGGTGGATGCGCAGCGTTCGCCTGGGTTCAAGCGATCATTGTTCATCGCCAGGCACATAGAACAACCCGGCAGGCGCCATTCAAAACCCGCTTCGATAAAGATTTTGTCCAACCCTTCGGCTTCTGCCTGGGCTTTCACCGGGCCAGAGCCTGGCACCACAATCGCTTGTACACCGCTGGCGACTTTACGCCCTTTGGCGATCGCTGCCGCCGCACGCAGATCTTCGATACGTGAGTTGGTGCAGGAGCCGATAAAGACTTTATCGATCGCGACCTCGGTCAGTTTGATACCGGGTTTCAGGTCCATATAGGCCAAGGCTTTTTCGGCAGAGGCGCGTTCAACCGGATCGCTGAAGGATTCTGGAGCCGGAATCACCTGATTAACGGCGATAACCTGGCCTGGGTTGGTGCCCCAGGTGACCTGTGGTGCGATATCTTCAGCGCGCAGGGTGACGACGGTATCGAACTTGGCATCGGCATCGGATTTCAGCGTGCGCCAGTAGGCTACCGCTTGTTCCCAGTTGGCCCCGGTTGGCGCGAATTGGCGGCCTTGCAGGTAATTAAAGGTAGTATCGTCCGGTGCCACCAGGCCCGCTTTGGCCCCCATTTCAATCGCCATGTTGCACAGCGTCATGCGGCCTTCCATGCTCAACGCTTCGATCGCTTTACCGCAGAATTCCACGACGTGGCCAGTACCGCCCGCACTGCCGGTTTTACCGATGATCGCCAGCACGATGTCTTTGGCGGTGATGCCTTCGGCGGCATCGCCAGTCACTTCAATCTTCATGGTTTTGGCACGGCCCTGTTTCAGCGTTTGGGTTGCCAACACGTGTTCAACTTCCGACGTGCCGATACCGAAGGCCAGTGAACCGAATGCGCCGTGAGTGGCGGTATGGGAATCACCACAGACAATGGTCATGCCTGGCAGCGTCATGCCTTGCTCTGGGCCGATAACGTGCACAATGCCCTGAAAGGGGTGATTCAGGTCATACAGCGAGACACCAAACTCCGCACAGTTTTTGATCAGCTCCTGCATCTGAATGCGGGCCATTTCACCGCTGGCGTTGATGTCTTTGGTTTGAGTTGAAACGTTGTGATCCATGGTGGCAAAGGTTTTGCCTGGTTGCCGCACTTTACGCCCCATTGCACGTAAGCCGTCGAAGGCCTGTGGAGAGGTGACTTCATGCACCAGATGGCGGTCAATGTACAGCAGCGGCGTTTCGTTCGGTGCTTCATGCACTACGTGGGCATCGTACAATTTCTGATATAAGGTCTTGGCCATGATTTATGCCCCCTGAACCACGAAGCGGGCGATGATATCCCCCATTTCATCGGTGCTGATTGCTTTGCCAGCGCCAGCCAAATCGGCGGTACGGTAGCCCTGTTCCAACGCTTGGTTGATGGCGCGCTCAATCGCATCTGCGGCTTCATCTGCGCCCAGGCTGTAGCGCAGCAGCAGTGTGGCTGACAGAATTTGTGCAATCGGGTTGGCAATGCCTTTGCCTGCGATGTCTGGCGCTGAACCACCAGCGGGTTCATACAGGCCAAAGCCTTGTTCGTTCAGGCTGGCAGAAGGCAACATGCCCATTGAGCCGGTGATCATTGCACACTCATCAGACAGAATGTCGCCAAACAGGTTGGAACACAGCAGCACATCGAACTGGGATGGATCTTTGATCAACTGCATGGTGGCGTTATCGATATACATGTGCGACAGCGACACATCTGGATAATCCTTGGCAACCTGATTAACCACTTCACGCCACAGAATCGAACTTTGCAGCACGTTGGCTTTATCGATGGACGTGACTTTGCCACGGCGTTTGCGGGCGGACTCAAACGCAATATGAGCAATACGCTCGATTTCAAAACGGTGATACACCTCGGTATCGAAAGCACGTTCGTGCATGCCCTGGCCTTCACGGCCTTTCGGCTGGCCGAAGTAAATACCGCCGGTCAGTTCACGGACACACAGGATATCGAAGCCGCGGGCGGCGATATCGGCGCGCAGTGGGCAGAAATCTTCCAACCCCTGATACAACCGCGCTGGGCGCAGGTTGCTGAACAGTTTGAAGTGCTTACGCAACGGCAGCAGCGCGCCACGTTCAGGTTGTTCTGCGGGTGGCAGATGTTCCCATTTGGGGCCGCCGACCGAACCGAACAGAATGGCATCAGCCTGTTCACAACCCGCGACGGTAGCCGCAGGCAGTGGAGTACCGTGGCGATCGATGGCAATACCACCAACATCATATTCGCTGGTGGAGATGCGGATACCAAAGCGCTGGCGAACCGCGTCCAACACTTTGTGTGCCTGGGCCATTACTTCTGGGCCGATGCCATCTCCGGGCAAGACGGCAATATGGTAAGTCTTCGTCATGTTCACACCGTTTCCTGATTATTTTGCTGTTTGGTTTGTTGCAGACGCTGCTTTTCTTTTTCTACCTGCTGTGAGCGCCAGATATTATTTAATACGTGAATCATTGCCTTGGCGGAAGATTCAACAATGTCAGTTGCCAGACCCACGCCATGGAAGCGGCGGCCTTGGTAAGACACGACGATATCAACCTGGCCGAGTGCGTCGCGGCCCTGGCCTTTGGCGGTCAACTGGTATTTCACCAGTTCGATCGGGTATTCGGTAATACGGTTGATGGCTTGATAAACCGCATCCACCGGGCCGTTACCGGTTGCTGCCTCGGCTTTTTCTTCATTACCACAAATCAATTTGACTGAGGCAGTAGCCATAATACTGCTACCAGATTGTACGCTGAAGTAATCCAGGCTGAAATGCTCGGGTTCTTCCTGTTGCTTATTGATGAAGGCCAGAGCTTCCAGATCGTAATCGAATACCTGACCTTTTTTGTCGGCCAGCTTCAAGAAGGCAGCATACAGAACGTCCAGATTGTAATCCTGCTCTTTGTAGCCCATCTCTTCCATACGGTGTTTTACCGCTGCACGGCCAGAGCGTGAAGTCAGGTTTAACTGCACATCCTTCAGGCCGATAGTTTGCGGAGTCATGATTTCGTAGTTCTCACGGTTCTTCAGCACGCCGTCCTGATGGATACCGGAAGAGTGAGCAAACGCATTGGAACCGACGATGGCCTTGTTGGCCGGAATGGGCATATTACACAGCTGGCTGACCAATTGGCTGGTGCGGTAAATCTCCTGATGGTTGATATTGGTATGCACATTCATAATATCCTGGCGAACTTTGATCGCCATGATCACTTCTTCCAATGAACAGTTACCCGCGCGTTCCCCGATACCGTTTAATGTGCCTTCTACCTGGCGGGCGCCGGCCTGTACTGCGGCGATGGAGTTACCCACTGCCATTCCCAGATCGTCGTGGCAATGAACGGAAATAATAGCTTTATCAATGTTAGGTACACGGTTGTACAAAGTGGTGATAATGCCGCCGAATTGGTTTGGCGTAGTGTAACCGACAGTATCAGGGATGTTGATGGTAGTGGCTCCGGCGTTGATGGCGGCTTCCACGACGCGACACAGGTTATCAATTGGTGTACGGCCTGCATCTTCGCAAGAGAATTCGACATCATCAGTGTAGTTGCGTGCTCGTTTCACAGAACGCACGGCCATTTCCAGCACTTCATCAAAGGAACGTTTTAATTTTGATTCAATGTGCAGGGTGGAAGTGGCCAAAAACACATGAATGCGGAAAGCTTCGGCTACGCGCAGCGCTTCGGCGGCAACGTCAATATCATGGTCTACACAGCGGGCCAGGCCACAAACCCGGCTGTTTTTGATCTGGCGTGCGATGGTTTGTACGGACTCAAAATCCCCTGGGGAAGAAACCGGGAAACCGACTTCCATCACATCGACCCCCATTCTTTCCAGCGCCATGGCGATCTGAATTTTTTCTTTCACACTCAGACTGGCCTGCAAGGCCTGCTCACCATCACGCAATGTGGTATCGAAAATAATAACTTGTTGGCTCATTGGATTGTTCCCTATCGAGTGTGTTTCACGCTAAGCGGGCAAAAAAAAACCCGCGCAGTAGCGCGGGTCTGATGATTGATGGGCTGAATCAGCTCTGAACTCTGTCCACCAACATACCGCGCAATAAAGATGCGTTAAGTAGTAGGCCTAGTAGACGTTGAGTACGGATCATTATGGTCAGCTTCTCTGAAAATGTTTTCGTTGCCTAATTTGATACTTTATTGGCGGTGCGATGTCAACATTTGATTGATAACCGGATGATTGTTCATACCTTAGATAAGCGTACTTATGTGGTAAATGAAGAATGGGTTGAGGGGCAAAGAAAATGTCTTTTTGCGAGTTTTGTAGCATAAACGACAGGAATGTTGTGCTAGTGCATTGATTCTACATATTGCTCAGTTAAAATTCATGGGGTGAAAAAGTGAGGAAGTACAAGGGAGAGAGTGGTATGAGGTAGTATTTTGAGTGTGAATGATTTCTTATTGATAAATTCTTTTTATGTATTGAATTTAGAATGCTGACCTGTCAAAAGCAATGAAGTCACACTAAACAGACCTGTTTTAGACGCTCTTTGTTGTCCCTCATCCCGTTTTATGGTCTGATTCAATAGGATTATGGATACTGACTTGATATCTATTAGTCTAAGCGCGAAATACTGCCAACTTGTTTGTATACCGCCGATGCTTTCTGAATCAGATGTATCGGATGTTACGTACAAAGCATTAATATTAGCCGTTGTGCCATATTTTTATAGGATGATGCTCGATTGTTATCCTGAGTGGATAGTCAATAGGGATAACTAATTCCGCAGTGTAGGAATAACTTAAATGTTATTTTTAACATGATATACCCCTGCGCGCTGGCGGAATTATCTACATGGGACTTAGTGGAGTTAGATATGTCTGAATATAATTCAGGAACTGTCTTGGAAAAAGAAAATGGCGATATTCATTTGCGCAGCGTGGATCTTAATTTACTGACTGTCTTTGATGCAGTCATGCAGATGCAGAATATTACTCGGGCTGCCAATTCGCTGGGTATGTCTCAGCCAGCGGTGAGTAATGCTGTCGCGCGTTTGAAAATCATGTTTAATGATGAGCTATTTGTGCGTTTTGGCCGAGGCATTCAACCAACCATGCGTGCGCGCCAGCTTTTCGGACCAGTACGCCAAGCACTGCAACTGGTACAGAATGAGCTGCCTGGTGCGGGATTTGATGCCCTGAGCAGTGAACGTACTTTCACGTTTTCTATCTGTAGCCCGTTGGATATCCGCCTGACTGCAAAGATAATCAATAATGTCAAGAATATGGCACCTTATGTACGTTTGCAGACCAAGTCCTATCTGAACGATAACATTGAGCACCAACTGCGTTATCAGGAAACTGAATTTGTTATTGGCTATACCTGCTTTGAGCAGCTTGAGTTTCGAAATGTTGCCTTATTTGAGGATGAACTGAGCCTGGTGGCAGCGCAGTCACACCCGCGGTTAGGGGATCGTGTTACTCAAGAACAAATGCTGGCTGAGCAGCATGCGGTTATCTCATTAGAACGTTTCTGTTCCTTCAGCAAGCCTTATTATATCGAAGAAGTGACACAGCGGAGCATCATGCAACAATGCACCGATCTGTTCAGCGTATTGAATATCGTAGCGATGACAGAAATGGTGGCCATTACTCCGCGTTGGTTTGCTGAGCAGCATGTGCAAGCATTACAGCTAAAAATTATTCCATTACCTTGGGATGAAAAAAATATCACCTGTTATCTTTCCTGGCATGAATCTGCTGAGCGTGACAAAGGCCATCAGTGGATGAAATCCGTTCTTAGCCAGTCAGAATTATTACGTTAATTGAAAGATTGATTAGCCCGGCGTGCTTATGTCTACGCTGGGTTAATAGTCTGAATAGCATTTAAATTAAGAAATATCCTGTATTTTTTTTCGAGAAAACTCTGTGGCTATTTTTAATTGTATTTATAAGAAATATATTAAGAAAATTCTTTCATAAAATTATATTCTGCCTTAAATCTTCTGTTTGGAGTTTTTGCCTATCCCTGTTTGTTGGTTTATTTCTACTCGAGTTAACCCGGAATAAAATCTTTTTACCAGCCATGCTTTAGTCCACAGAATGAAGCAGGAGAAATCTTGACTTGAGCTCACACTTCTACGCTGAAATCCCTTTTCCAAGCGATAGAGAGTAGATAGACTGAGTGGAAAAAAGTAAACACGTGTAAGCTGAGATAGGGGATATCAGATCCCATTATGGCTAACCATTTGACTCATTTTCAGGCATAGAGCGCTATGACCAACAATTTACAGCAATACCATCTGACCCAACGTATACAGCATCAAATCGTCCAGCGCGCTGGCTGCATTGCCTTTCGCCAGTGGTCTCCTCAGGGTGAGACGCAATTGACCTGGTCACAGGTGGATACTCATGTGAATCATATTGCCAGTGGGCTTCTGGCACTGAATGTTGATGTGCAGGAGCGTATTGCAATCTTTGCCAATAATTGTATGGCTTGGTCGCTGGCCGATCTGGCCATTCTGCAACTACGTGCTGTCAGTGTGCCATTGTATGCAACCAACACCGCAGCACAGGCCGCTTTTATCCTCAATGATGCCGACATTCGCATTGTTTTTGTGGGTGCGCAGGAGCAACTGGATGCTGCTATTGCGCTGCGTGGTGTATGCCCGCAACTTACCCATATTATTGTGTTTGATGACGCAGCTGATCTGCGTGGTTGCGAGATTGCCCAGTATCTGAGCCATTTTGAACGTGAAGTAGATATTGAACGCTTTGATGCGGTACGTCAGGAAAGAATCGCCGATAGAGAGCTGCAAGATCTGTTTACGCTGATCTATACCTCTGGCACGACCGGTGAACCGAAGGGGGTCATGCTGGATTACCGTAATATGGCGGCGCAACTGCAACTGCACGACGATCGCCTGACGGTAACGGAAGAGGACGTTTCACTCAGTTTCTTGCCGATGTCGCATGTTTTTGAGCGGGCTTGGAGCTTCTTCATCATGCATTCCGGCGCTCAGAACGTCTATCTGCCGAATACTGACTGGGTGCGTGAAGCGATGGCTGAGGTGCAGCCAACGCTAATGTGTGCGGTGCCGCGTTTTTATGAAAAAATCTTCAGTGCGGTGCATGAAAAGGTGGCGCGTGCTCCTTGGTTGCGCCGGGCTTTATTTCACTGGGCGATGGTTTGTGGCGAACGGAAGTTTTTGCAGGAACGTGCAGGTAGGCCACTTGGTAAACTGTTCGATCTTTCCCATCGCTGGGCGGATAAGCTGGTGCTAAGTAAGCTGCGTGCAATCCTGGGAGGGCGAGTACGTTTTCTGCCAGCGGCTGGAGCCAAACTGGATGACAATGTCATCCTGTTTTTCGAAGCGATGGGGGTTAACATCAAGTACGGCTATGGCATGACGGAAACTTGTGCCACAGTTTCTTGTTGGGAAGAACATCATTTCCGCTTTGGTTCGATCGGCAAACCGTTGCCCGGTGTGGAAGTACGTATCGGCGACGAGAATGAGATCCAGGTGCGCGGGCCGACCGTGATGCGTGGTTATTTCAACAAACCGTTGGAAACGGCGAATACCTTTACCGCTGATGGTTGGTTGAAAACCGGTGATGCGGGCATGATTGATGACGACGGCAATCTGTTTATTACCGAGCGGTTGAAAGATCTGATGAAAACTTCCGGCGGTAAATATATTGCACCACAAATGCTTGAAGGTACGCTGGCACAGGATCGTTTTATTGAACAGGTGGCAATTATTGCCGATGCGCGCAAGTTTGTTTCTGCGCTGATCGTGCCGAGTTTTGAGTTGCTGGAAGAGTATGCCAAATCGATTAACTTGAAGTATCAGGATCGGCTTGAACTGCTGCGCAATAGCCACATTATTGAAATGTTTGAAAACAGATTACGTGACAGGCAAAAAGAGCTGGCGCTATTTGAACAGGTGAAAAAGTTTACTCTGTTGCCCGCTGCATTTTCTATGGAATTGGGAGAACTGACGCCCACGTTGAAGCTGCGACGCAAAGTGATCCTACAGCGTTACCAGAATGAAATTGAATCGATGTATCAGGAAAAATCATGAGTCACCTCTGTGTGAGCATGATTCTTAGTGAAAAAACAGTGTGAACTTTGTTTGATATCATTCTGTAATTTTCATCATTCTCAAAACAATGCCTGGTTATTTTTCCTTGTGGCTAGTGCATTGTTTTTGTAATTCCTTCTATCCTCAGCGTAATGATAATAGCCTTGTTGTTAATATGTTGTTTTGCCGTTTGCCTGCCTCATAGACTGACGTTATGTTAGGCTGTATCCCAGCATAGAGCGCTGTTGATGTTGTTCAATACTGAGATACAGCCTTATGAGTTACAGACAACCCATAATCTTGGGGCATTGCCCCGCAGCAGGCGCTTCGTTCTGGGCGCCAAACAAGAAATAAGCAAGCCTGGAGGCAAACCCATGGAGATGTTGTCAGGAGCCGAGATGGTCGTTCGATCATTGATCGATCAGGGCGTTAAGCACGTATTCGGTTATCCGGGCGGGGCGGTACTTGATATCTATGACGCCCTGCACACGGTAGGGGGCATCGATCATATTCTGGTGCGGCACGAACAGGGTGCAGTACACATGGCGGATGGCTATGCGCGTGCAACGGGTGAAGTGGGAGTGGTTCTCGTCACTTCTGGCCCTGGAGCGACTAATGCCATTACCGGTATTGCTACGGCGTACATGGATTCCATCCCGATGGTGGTGCTTTCCGGTCAGGTTCCCAGTTCATTGATTGGTTATGATGCCTTTCAGGAATGCGATATGGTGGGGATCTCTCGCCCGGTGGTGAAGCACAGTTTCCTGGTCAAACGCACGGAAGATATCCCTTCCGTGCTGAAAAAAGCATTTTACCTGGCTTCTACCGGCCGCCCTGGCCCGGTGGTTATCGATCTGCCTAAAGATATTGTCGGGCCGACGGTGAAAATGCCTTATGCCTACCCGAAAGATATCAGCATGCGTTCTTACAACCCTACGGTGCAGGGGCATCGTGGGCAGATCAAACGTGCATTGCAAACTATTCTGGCAGCGAAAAAGCCGATCATGTACGTCGGTGGTGGTGCGATCAATGCGGGTTGTCATGAAGAACTGCTGCAACTGGCGGAAAAACTGAATCTACCGGTAACTTGCACGCTGATGGGGTTGGGGGCTTTCCCTGGCACTCATCGCCAAAGCGTGGGGATGTTGGGTATGCATGGTACTTATGAAGCCAATAACACTATGCATTATTCCGACGTGATCTTTGCCGTTGGAGTGCGTTTTGACGATCGCACCACCAACAATCTGATTAAATATTGTCCGGATGCGACGGTGTTGCATATTGATATCGATCCGACCTCCATTTCAAAAACGGTCAACGCAGATATTCCTATTGTTGGTGATGCCAAACAGGTACTGGCACAAATGCTGGAATTGTTGGCGCAGAGTAACAAAGTGCAGGATTTCGATGCGTTGCGTGACTGGTGGCAATCGATTGAACAGTGGCGGGCACGTGACTGCCTGGGCTACGACAAAAGCGGTAGCACCATTAAGCCCCAGGTGGTGATTGAAACGCTGCATCGTTTGACCAAAGGTGATGCTTACGTCACTTCTGACGTTGGTCAGCACCAGATGTTCGCTGCGCTCTATTATCCGTTTGATAAACCACGCCGTTGGATCAATTCCGGCGGCCTGGGTACCATGGGCTTTGGCCTGCCAGCAGCGCTTGGGGTGAAGCTGGCTTTGCCAGAAGAAAGCGTCGTGTGTGTTACCGGTGACGGCAGTATTCAGATGAATATTCAGGAACTGTCTACCGCTTTGCAATATAACCTGCCCGTGGTCGTGGTTAATCTGAACAACCGTTATCTGGGGATGGTGAAGCAGTGGCAGGACATGATTTATTCTGGCCGCCACTCTCAATCTTACATGGATTCCCTGCCAGATTTCGTGAAACTGGCGGAAGCCTACGGTCATGTGGGTATCGCCATTCGCACGCCAGATGAACTGGAAAGCAAACTGGCACAGGCGCTGGCCGAAAAAGAACGGTTGGTGTTTGTTGATATTACCGTCGATGAAACTGAGCATGTTTATCCAATGCAGATCCGTGGTGGAAGCATGGACGAGATGTGGTTAAGCAAAACGGAGAGAACCTGATGAAGCGCCGTATTTTATCTGTATTACTGGAAAACGAATCCGGTGCGTTGTCACGCGTGGTCGGGTTGTTCTCCCAGCGTGGTTATAACATCGAAAGCCTGACGGTGGCACCGACCGATGATCCTACGTTGTCCCGTATGACGATTCAGACCGTTGGCGATGAAAAAGTGTTGGAGCAGATTGAAAAGCAACTGCATAAACTGATCGATGTATTGCGCGTCAGCGAACTGGTTCAAGGGTCGCACGTTGAGCGTGAAATCATGCTGGTGAAGTTACAGGCCAGCGGCTACGGGCGCGAAGAAGTGAAGCGTAGCACGGATATTTTTCGTGGCCAGATTGTTGATGTCACCTCTTCGCTTTACACCGTTCAGCTGGCCGGGACCAGTGACAAACTGGATGCTTTCCTCAACACAGTACGTGAAGTGGCAGAAATTGTTGAAGTAGCGCGTTCAGGGATTGTTGGTGTGTCACGCGGTGATAAAATCATGCGCTAAGCCGAATGCTGGATTCGCGACAAAGGGTGCAACCTGGGTTGCGCCTTTTCTTTTTATTTTTTGCCCATTCGCAGGCACCTTTCTGCAAAAGCGGTTGCTCGGCTGGGTTTTCTGCTGTTAGATCCAAAGACAGGGTTGAATAACCATAGTGATTATCATGGTTAATCGCTATCTTTCTTCTTGCAAACTGTGGCGCTATTTGGCCGCAATCTGAAAGTGAAAGAGTAAAAATCGCAATCTTTATTGCTATTCTGTTTTCAGCGTCATTAAGGGGTTAATGTGAAACTGGATGAAATCGCGCGTCTCGCAGGCGTTTCGCGCACTACGGCCAGTTATGTCATCAACGGTAAGGCGAAACAGTATCGTGTCAGCGATAAAACCGTCGAAAAAGTGATGGCCGTGGTCAGGGAGCACAACTATCATCCGAATGCTGTCGCGGCGGGGCTGCGCGCCGGGCGTACCCGATCTATCGGGCTGGTGATACCGGATCTTGAGAATACCAGCTATACCCGCATTGCCAACTATCTGGAACGCCAGGCACGCCAGCGTGGTTACCAACTGCTGATCGCCTGTTCAGAAGATCAGCCAGATAACGAAATGCGTTGTATTGAGCATCTGCTGCAACGCCAGGTGGATGCTATCATCGTTTCTACCGCATTACCGCCAGAGCACCCTTTCTATCAACGTTGGGCCAATGATCCTTTCCCGATCATTGCGTTAGATCGTGCGTTGGATCGCGAACATTTCATCAGTGTGGTTGGTGCCGATCAGGAGGATTCCTTTGCACTCGCCCAAGAGTTGCGTAGCTTCCCGGCCAAATCGGTGTTGTACCTGGGGGCTTTGCCAGAACTTTCGGTGAGTTTCCTGCGTGAGCAGGGGTTTCGTCAGGCCTGGCAGGATGATGAGCGCCAGGTGGATTACCTGTATGCTAACAGCTACGAGCGCGAAGCGGCCGGGGCGTTGTTTGCCGAGTGGTTGAAAACGCATCCGATGCCGCAGGCGTTGTTCACGACTTCCTTCCCTTTGCTGCAAGGGGTGATGGACGTAACGCTGAAACAGTATGGCCGTTTGCCTACGGATTTGGCTATTGCCACCTTTGGTGATAATGAGTTGTTGGATTTCCTTGAGTGCCCGGTGTTGGCAGTGGCGCAGCGCCATCGTGATGTGGCGGAACGGGTGCTGGAACTGGTGTTGGCAAGTCTTGATGAACCGCGCAAACCTAAGCCGGGTATGACGCGCATTCGTCGCAACTTATTCCGCCGTGGCAGCTTGAGCAGGAAATGAACCGCAAGGGCCGGTATGCAGGCCCTTGATTTTATACATATCCCACAATGCGAAACAGCCGGCGACAATATTCCAGAAAATAGCCGTATACCACTCCCATCGCCATGGATACCACTGCATTACTGGCCACTGCCGCTATGATTTGTTGCCCATCGGCACCGACACTCCACAGAATGGCCGCATAAACCGGTGACTGAAAACTGACATAGGCCAAAAGATCTGCCAGATTACGCAGTAAAAATCGCCCATGCGCGAAACGGCGGGCTGTAGTAATAAAGAAATCACGGTAGCGGCCATAGGGCCAGGCAATAAGAATGTTGACAGGAATTGACAGTAAACGGGAAGAGAGCGACTGACTGAAACTCATGCCAGAAATCAGGATCTCAATCGCCATACCTGCCACAAAACAGTAGACCACCAGGGCAAAAGTATCAGCAGCGGCACTGCGTAAGCGTGAAGCAGGTGAAAACATTGGGTAGGCTCCATGATTTAAGGTTAACGCGTTGAATTTTAGTGTTAATGTGGTGTTAAATTCTAATTTAACGCCTATTTAATAGTTTATGTAACTTGGTTGACGTTTTTAACTAGCTAAATATTTTTATTTTTAGCATTGGTATGGTTTTTATTCTGACCGGATAGACGGAAACCCAAGTTAGGAGGATTAAACATGGAGGTTATCAATAAAATTCTCACAAACAGTGAGTTGCGCTTTTTTTGATTTAGATATCGCAAGGCGGTGATATGTGGCAGCAGGAAGACTTGTAAAAGAATGTAATCTGAATTTTAAATACATGTTTAAGAATAATCTCACCGCATTGATTTAAATCGAAATAGGCAAGCTTGGTAATATCTGCTCAATATATTTTGTCTGCGACTTTTTCATTGGCAAAATAATTGCTGTAAGATAGCGCGCCGTTGATGGCGAAATATTGGTGGGGTTTATTAAGTCAATAGCTTACGGCATCTATGGTTGAACGAACGATGTTGTGCCAGCGCTTTGCCAGCGCGGGTTGCCGCCAAAGGGCAAGGGGTGAGCTTCAGGTTGAAAAGTGAGACTTGGATTGCAGAAGGAAATAATCAGTTAATTAATCGCCAATTATGTAAGTTTTTTAATCATCTGATTTCTTTTTGAAAATTATCCTATTTTATCATGGTGTTAATTTTTATTTTTTTAATAAATGACGTTCTTTTCGTGAGTCAGCCCTCAGAATGATCACAGAAATATTGCCAAAGCGCCTCTACTCTGGCTTGACAAGGTTTTCATACCCTCCGTAAACTCCATTATGTGGGGATTTGTGGAGTAAAGTGGTGAAAAGGGTCGCAAGGGGGTAGCTCGACTATGTTTCGTGGAGCAACGATGGTTAACCTCGACAGTAAAGGGCGGCTTGCCGTACCTACCCGCTACCGGGATTTACTGAATGAGGAATCGCAAGGCCAAATGGTTTGTACCATTGACCTCCATCAGCCCTGCCTGCTGCTTTATCCATTACCCGAATGGGAAATCATTGAACAAAAATTATCTCGCCTGTCGAGCATGAATCCCGCCGAGCGCCGCGTTCAGCGCTTGCTTTTGGGGCATGCCAGCGAGTGTCAGATGGACAGTGCCGGGCGGTTGTTGTTAGCCAATACGTTGCGCCAACACGCCGGGCTCACGAAAGAAGTGATGCTGGTTGGGCAGTTCAACAAGTTTGAACTGTGGGATGAACAGACCTGGTATCAACAAGTCAAGGACGATATTGACGCTGAACAATCCACTCAGGAACCGTTATCTGAGCGGCTACAGGACTTGTCACTATAAGCATGTTGGAAAACGATAAACACATCACCGTACTGTTGGATGAGGCAGTGAATGCCCTCAATATTCGCAGTAACGGTACATACATTGACGGTACTTTTGGTCGCGGTGGCCATTCTCGTCTGATTCTGTCCCAACTGGGGCCAGAAGGGCGCTTGCTGGCTATTGATCGCGACCCTCAGGCAATTGCCGCTGCGCAATCTATTAAAGATTCTCGTTTTACTATCGTACATGGCCCATTTTCTGATTTGTCGCACTATGTGCGGGAGCGCGATCTGCTGGGCAAAATTGATGGTGTCTTACTCGATCTGGGGGTGTCATCCCCACAGCTAGATGAGGCTGAACGTGGTTTTTCCTTCATGCGCGATGGCCCGTTGGATATGCGCATGGACCCTTCCTGTGGTCAGTCCGCTGCCGAATGGCTGATGAAAGCCGAAGCTGATGATATTGCCTGGGTGCTGAAAACCTTCGGCGAAGAGCGTTTTGCCAAGCGTATTGCTCGTGCCATCGTGGAAAAAAACCGTACTGAGCCGATGACGCGTACCAAAGAATTGGCGGATCTGATTGCTAATGCCAGCCCGTTCCGTGAAAAGCACAAGCATCCGGCGACGCGCAGCTTTCAGGCAATTCGTATTTATATCAATAGTGAACTGGAAGAGATCGAGCGTGCGCTTGATGGCGCGCTAGAGGTTTTGGCTCCACAGGGGCGTTTGTCGATTATCAGTTTCCATTCGTTGGAAGATCGTATCGTCAAACGTTTTATGCGTCATCACAGCCGTGGTGCACAGGTTCCGGCCGGTATTCCGTTGACCGAAGCGCAGCTGCGTGAGATGGGGGGCCGCACGTTGAAAGCGTTGGGTAAAATGATGCCGTCTGAGGGAGAAGTAGCGGAAAATCCTCGTGCCCGCAGTTCGGTGCTGCGCATTGCTGAGAGGATGCCCGCGTGATTGGCAACGAACGCCATGGATTGGTGGGGGTGATTGGCGGTGACTTGCTGCGTAACGCTAAAATCCCGCTGATTTTATTGGTTGCTGTACTGGTTTCCGCCGTTTTTGTGGTTACCACTGCACACCGTACCCGTTTGTTGACGGCTGAGCGTGAACAGCTTGGGTTAGAACGTGATGCGCTGGATATTGAATGGCGCAACCTGATTCTGGAAGAGAACGCCCTTGGCGATCACAGCCGCGTGGAGCGGATCGCGACTGAAAAGCTACAGATGCAGCACGTTGATCCATCGCAGGAAAATATCATCGTTAAGCCATAAGGGCTTAACCGGATTTACGAGACGGAGCAAATAAGAGAGCCAATGAAAGCCGTACGTCCCGGTAAGTTGAAACGCCAGGAAGATCAGGCCAGCTTTGTCAGCTGGCGTTTTGCATTGCTGTGTGGCTGTATTTTGCTGGCTCTGGTCGGGTTGATAGCGCGTGCGGCTTATCTACAAGTCATCAACCCGGATCAACTGGTGAAAGAAGGTGATATGCGTTCACTGCGCGTGCAGGAAGTTCCCACTGCTCGCGGTATGATTAGCGATCGTTCAGGGCGCCCGCTGGCAGTGAGTGTGCCGGTGAACGCGGTCTGGGCCGATCCAAAAGAGCTGAATGAACATGGGGGCATCACGCTGGATTCGCGCTGGAAAGCGCTTTCCGACGCGCTGCAAATTCCACTGGATCAACTCTCCAACCGCATCAATGCCAACCCGAAGGGGCGTTTTGTTTACCTGGCGCGCCAGGTAAACCCGGCGATGGGGGATTATATTCACAAGCTTAAGCTGCCGGGGATTTACCTGCGCGAAGAGTCGCGCCGTTATTACCCTGCGGGGCAGGTCACTTCCCATATCATCGGCGTCACTAACATTGATGGTGAAGGGATTGAAGGAGTTGAAAAGAGTTTCAACCGCTGGCTGACCGGGCAGCCGGGTGAGCGCACGGTCCGTAAAGATCGCTATGGTCGGGTGATTGAGGATGTTTCCTCAGTGGACAGCCTGGCGGCGCACAACCTGATGCTGAGCATTGATGAACGCCTACAGGCACTGGTTTACCGTGAATTGAACAACGCCGTGGCCTTTAACAAGGCGGAATCAGGTACGGCAGTGTTGGTGGACGTGAACACTGGCGAAGTATTGGCGATGGCGAATAGTCCCTCGTACAACCCGAACAATATGGCCGGTACGCCGAAAGACACCATGCGTAACCGGGCGATAACCGATATTTTTGAACCGGGTTCCACAGTGAAACCGATGGTGGTAATGACCGCATTGCAGCACGGTGTGGTGAAAGAAAACAGTGTGCTCAATACCATTCCTTACCGTATTAACGGCCATGAAATCAAAGATGTGGCGCGTTATGCTGAACTGTCGATGACCGGGATCTTGCAGAAGTCGAGTAACGTCGGTGTGTCTAAACTGGCGTTAGCGATGCCGTCCTCAGCGTTAGTAGATACTTACTCACGTTTTGGGCTGGGAAAAGCGACCAATTTGGGGCTGGTCGGAGAAAGCAGTGGCTTATACCCAAAAAAACAACGGTGGTCTGACATAGAGAGGGCCACCTTCTCTTTCGGCTATGGGCTAATGGTAACGCCGTTACAGTTAGCGCGAGTCTATGCCACGATCGGCAGCCTGGGCGTGTATCGCCCATTGTCGATCACCAAAGTTGACCCCCCGGTTGCCGGTGAGCGCGTCTTCCCTGAAGCAACGGTGCGTACCGTAGTGCATATGATGGAAAGCGTGGCCCTGCCGGGTGGTGGTGGGGTTAAGGCTGCCATCAAGGGTTACCGCATTGCTATTAAAACCGGTACTGCTAAAAAAGTCGGGCCGGACGGCAAATACGTCAATCGATATATCGCTTATACCGCGGGTATTGCGCCTGCCAGTCAACCCCGTTTTGCTCTGGTGGTGGTTATCAATGACCCACAGGGTGGGAAGTATTACGGCGGGGCGATCTCTGCACCAGTGTTCGGTGCCATCATGGGGGGGGTGCTGCGGATCATGAATATTGAGCCGGATGCTTTACCCACCGCAGATAAAAGCGAATTGGTTATTAACAGTCAAAAAGAGGGTAAAGGTGGCAGATCGTAATTTGCGCGATTTACTCGCTCCGTGGGTGCCAATGGCCCCCGAGCGTGTGCTGCGGGAAATGATATTAGACAGCCGGATTGCGGCTGCCGGGGATTTGTTTGTCGCCATTGTCGGCCATCAGGCCGATGGGCGCCGTTATATTCCGCAAGCTATCGCACAAGGGGTTGCCGCCGTTATCGCCGAGGCTGAAAACCAGGCAGAGGACGGTAAAATCTGCGAAATGCACGGTGTGCCAGTGATTTACCTGAGCCAGCTCAGTCAACGTCTTTCTGCACTGGCTGGGCGTTTTTACCAGCAGCCCGCAGAGCGCTTACGTTTGATCGGCGTAACTGGAACCAACGGTAAAACTACCACTACGCAACTGCTGGCGCAGTGGAGCCAACTGCTGGGTGAAACCGCCGCAGTGATGGGAACGGTGGGGAATGGGTTATTAGATCGTGTTTGCCCAACAGAGAATACCACCGGTTCTGCGGTGGATGTTCAACACATCCTTAACGATTTAGCTGCACAGGGGGCCACTTTTGCTGCAATGGAAGTGTCTTCTCATGGCTTAGTGCAACATCGGGTCGCCGCTTTACCGTTTGCAGCGGCGGTATTCACCAACCTGAGCCGCGATCATCTGGATTATCATGGCGATATGGCCAGTTATGAAGCCGCGAAGTGGCTGTTGTTTGCCGAACATAAGATTGGGCAGGCCATTATCAACGCTGACGATGACGTCGGGCAGCGCTGGCTGGCAAAACTGCCGGATGCTGTGGCAGTGAGTATGCAGGGGCATTTGCAGCCCGGTGGCCATAGCCGTTGGTTGAAAGCCACCGAAGTGAGCTATCACGATAACGGCGCAACCCTGCATTTCAGCTCAAGCTGGGGCCATGGTGAGATAGAAAGCCGTCTGATGGGGGCGTTCAACGTCAGTAACCTGTTGTTGGCGCTGGCAACCCTCTTGTCGCTCGGTTATCCGTTTGATGAACTGGTGAAAACTGCCAATCAATTGCAGCCGGTGTGTGGCCGGATGGAAGTATTCAATGCGCAGGGCAAACCGACGGTGGTGGTGGACTATGCTCATACCCCGGATGCTTTAGAGAAAGCGTTGGAGGCCGCACGTCTGCATTGCCAGGGGCAACTGTGGTGTGTGTTTGGCTGTGGTGGCGATCGCGACAAAGGTAAGCGCCCACTGATGGGCGGCATTGCTGAGCAATTCGCCGATCGGGTGGTGGTTACGGATGATAACCCGCGTACCGAAGAACCGCAGGCAATTATCAAAGATATTCTGGCCGGGCTGCTGGATGCCGGGCATGTGCAGGTGATCCATGGGCGTGCCGAAGCCGTAACCAGCGCCATCATGCAGGCGAAAGAGCAGGATGTGATTCTGGTGGCGGGCAAAGGCCATGAGGATTACCAAGTGGTGGGTAATCGTCGTCTGGATTACTCCGATCGTACCACCGTCGCACGTCTGCTGGGGGTGTTAGCATGATCCCTGTCACCCTCAAAACTCTGGCCGAAATACTCGGTGCCGATTTGGTGGGTGCCGATGGCCAAATCACCGAAGTAACAACGGATACCCGCCAAGTGACCGCCGGTTGCCTGTTTGTGGCGTTGAAAGGGGAGCGTTTCGATGCTCACGACTTTGCACCCGAGGCTGTCGCCGCAGGTGCCGGCGCTTTGTTGGTAAGTAAGCGCTTATTGATAGATATACCGCAACTGCTAGTGAAAGATACCCGGCTGGCGCTGGGGCAGTTTGCTGCCTGGGTACGCCAGCAAGTTCCGGCCAAAGTGGTCGCACTGACCGGTTCATCGGGCAAAACGTCGGTGAAAGAAATGGCCGCTGCCATTCTGCGTGAGTGCGGGAATGTGCTGTATACCGCCGGTAATTTTAATAATGATATTGGCGTTCCACTGACGTTGCTACGTTTGCAGCCGCAGCATGATTTTGCCGTGGTTGAACTGGGGGCTAACCATATTGGTGAGATCGCCTATACCACCGCCTTGGTTCAGCCACAGAGCGCGCTGGTGAATAATCTGGCGGCAGCGCATCTGGAAGGTTTCGGTTCTCTGGCTGGAGTGGCTCAGGCGAAAGGTGAAATATTTGCCGGGTTACCTGCTGATGGCGTGGCGATCATTAACGCTGATAATAATGATTGGCCGCATTGGCAGGTTCAATTGCAGGGTAAGAAAGTGTGGCGTTTCTCACCGCAGGCGGCGGAATCCGTAGATTTTTTTGCCCGTGATATCCAAGTGAATGGCAAGGGGACGCAGTTTACTTTGCACAGCCCATTTGGCTCGGTGGCGATCGAGCTGCCATTGCCGGGCCGCCATAATGTAGCTAATGCTCTGGCGGCAACGGCCTTGGCGATGTCCGTGGGTGCGACTCTGGAAGCGGTGCGGAAAGGGCTACAACAACTGCAAGCGGTGCCAGGGCGTTTATTCCCGGTCGCGTTGGCAGAAGGCAAACTCCTGCTGGATGACAGCTATAACGCCAACGTCGGCTCTATGATTGCGGCTGCACGGGTGCTGGCAGAGATGCCGGGTTACCGGGTGATGGTCGTTGGCGATATGGCTGAACTGGGTGCAGAGGCAGAAGAATGCCACCGCCAGGTGGGGGAAGCGGCCCATCAGGCGGGCATTGATAAAGTGATCAGCGTTGGCCTGCTTAGCCAAGGGCTGAGTTCGGCAGCCGGTAACGGTGAGCATTATCAGGATAAAACAGCAGTGATCGCGCGCGTGGCGGAATTACTGTCGGAACATGCGGTAGTTACCGTGTTAATCAAAGGTTCACGTAGTGCCGCAATGGAGCAGGTAGTACGCGCGTTACAGGAGAAAGCACCATGTTAGTTTGGCTAGCCGAGCATTTAGTTAAATATCACTCAGGCTTTAATGTTTTTTCCTACCTGACGTTCAGGGCCATCGTCAGCCTGCTGACCGCGCTGTTTATCTCTTTGTGGATGGGGCCAAGGGTGATCAAACGCTTGCAGGAAATGTCTTTTGGCCAAGTGGTGCGTAACGACGGGCCGGAATCGCATTTCAGCAAGCGCGGCACGCCGACCATGGGCGGCATTATGATCCTGACCTCCATCACCATCTCAGTGCTGATGTGGGCCTATCCCTCTAACCCGTATGTATGGTGCGTGTTGTTCGTGCTGGTGGGCTACGGCATTGTGGGCTTTGTTGATGACTATCGCAAAGTGGTGCGCAAGGATACCCGCGGGTTGATTGCTCGCTGGAAGTATTTCTGGCAATCGGTGATAGCGCTGATTGCCGCTTTTTTCATGTATGCCATCGGAAAAGACACGCCAGCCACCGAGCTGGTGGTGCCGTTTTTCAAGGACATCATGCCGCAGCTTGGCCTGCTGTATGTGCTGCTGGCTTATTTTGTCATTGTCGGTACCAGCAATGCGGTGAACCTGACCGATGGGTTGGATGGCCTGGCGATTATGCCCACCGTTTTTGTGGCTGCGGGTTTTGCGTTGGTTGCCTGGGCCACCGGTAATACGAACTTTGCCAGCTATCTGCACATTCCTTACCTGCGCCACGCGGGTGAATTGGTGGTGGTGTGTACCGCGATCGTCGGTGCTGGTTTGGGCTTCTTGTGGTTTAACACTTACCCAGCCCAAGTGTTTATGGGCGATGTGGGCTCGCTGGCGTTAGGGGGAGCACTGGGAACCATCGCTGTGCTGCTGCGCCAGGAGTTTTTGCTGGTGATTATGGGCGGTGTGTTTGTGGTTGAAACTCTGTCGGTAATCCTCCAGGTGGGATCGTTCAAGCTGCGCGGGCAACGTATTTTCCGCATGGCGCCGATTCACCACCACTATGAATTGAAAGGTTGGCCAGAGCCACGTGTGATCGTGCGTTTCTGGATTATCTCGCTGATGCTGGTGCTGATCGGCCTGGCAACGCTGAAGGTGCGCTAATGATGGTGGATTATCGGGGTAAAAAAGTGGTCATTATCGGGTTAGGCCTTACCGGTTTGTCCTGTGTTGATTTCTTTTTAGCGCGCGGTGTTACACCACGCGTGATGGATACCCGTATTTCTCCACCAGGGTTGGACAAGTTACCTGAGAGCGTTGAGCGGCATCTGGGTGACCTGAATCAGGATTGGCTGCTGGCGGCGGATTTGATCGTTGCCAGCCCCGGTGTCGCTTTGGCGTCACCGTCTTTGAGCGCGGCGGCGGATGTTGGAGTGGAAATCGTTGGCGATGTCGAACTGTTTTGCCGTGAGGCTCAGGCTCCAATCGTGGCGATCACCGGTTCCAACGGCAAAAGCACGGTTACCACGCTGGTGGGTGAAATGGCAAAAGCTGCCGGTTGGGTGGTGGGGGTTGGGGGGAATCTCGGCCTGCCTGCGCTCAGTTTACTGCGCCAGGAATGCCAGCTTTATGTCCTGGAGCTGTCCAGTTTCCAACTGGAAACGACCCAAAGCCTGCGTGCTACCGCAGCCACCATCCTGAATGTGACTGAAGATCATATGGATCGCTATCCGTTTGGCTTGCAGCAGTATCGTGCTGCCAAATTGCGCATCTATGAAAATGCCAGCTGGTGCGTGGTGAATGCCGATGATGCGTTGACGATGCCGGTGCGTGGCGCCGATGAGCGTTGCATTAGCTTCGGTGTTGACGTGGGGGATTATCATCTCAACCACCAGCAAGGTGAAATCTGGCTGCGAGCCCGCGGTGAGAAAGTTTTAAACACCCGCGAGATGAAGCTCACTGGCCGCCATAACTATACCAACGCGCTGGCTGCTTTAGCGTTGGCGGATGCGGTTAAATTGCCACGTTCTTCCAGTCTGAAAGCGCTGACCACTTTTAGCGGCCTGGAACACCGTTTCCAATTAGTGTGGGAACACCATGGCGTGCGCTGGATTAATGATTCCAAAGCTACCAACGTTGGCAGCACAGAAGCGGCGTTGAACGGCCTGCACGTTGAAGGAACACTGCACCTGTTGCTGGGTGGCGACGGTAAATCTGCCGATTTCTCAACGCTGGCGCGTTATCTACAGGGTGAGAAGGTGCGCCTGTACTGCTTTGGTCGCGATGGTGCTCAGCTGGCAGCGTTGCGCCCGGAGATCGCCATTTTGACTGAAACCATGGAACAGGCGATGCAAATTATCGCCAGCCATGTGGAAATGGGCGATATGGTGCTGTTGTCACCGGCCTGTGCCAGCCTGGATCAGTTCCGTAATTTTGAAGAGCGTGGCAACGAGTTTGCTCGTCTGGCAAAGGAGCTTGGCGGATGAGACTACGGGCGCCGGCGTTTGGTCTAACCAGCAAACTGAAAGACTGGGTGATGGGATCGCGTGAAAGCGATGCGGTCAATATGGTGCTGTATGACCGTACCCTGTTGTGGTTGACCTTGGGTCTGGCAGTGATCGGTTTTGTGATGGTGACATCGGCTTCAATGCCGATCGGCCAACGTCTGGCAGAAGATCCGTTCCTGTTT
Organism: Chania multitudinisentens RB-25; assembly: GCF_000520015.2. Lineage (GTDB taxonomy): Bacteria > Pseudomonadota > Gammaproteobacteria > Enterobacterales > Enterobacteriaceae > Chania > Chania multitudinisentens. The sequence goes on along the minus strand of NZ_CP007044.2, from coordinate 5,175,695 downwards.
GCCAAACGTGACGCCCTTTATCTTGGGCTGGCATTCGGCCTGTCGTTGGTCACGCTACGTATCCCAATGGAAGTGTGGCAGCGTTACAGCAACGTTATGCTGCTGCTATCGATAGTTTTGTTGTTGATCGTCCTGGTGATTGGCAGTTCGGTAAATGGCGCATCGCGCTGGATCTCGCTTGGCCCGCTGCGTATTCAGCCCGCTGAACTCTCCAAATTGGCGCTGTTTTGTTATCTGTCAAGCTATCTGGTGCGTAAGGTTGACGAAGTGCGCACTAACTTCTGGGGCTTCTGTAAACCGATGAGCGTGATGGTGGTGTTGGCGGTGCTGCTGCTGGCGCAACCGGATTTGGGGTCGGTGATAGTGCTGTTTATCACTACGCTGGCCATGCTATTCCTGGCCGGGGCAAAAATGTGGCAGTTCCTGGCGATTATCGGTTCAGGTGCGTTTGCCGTGGGGTTATTGGTGGTTGCTGAACCTTACCGTATGCGCCGTGTCACCTCGTTTTGGAATCCATGGGCCGATCCGTTCGGCAGTGGTTATCAGTTAACCCAGTCGCTGATGGCGTTTGGCCGCGGTGAACTCTGGGGGCAAGGCTTAGGTAACTCAGTGCAGAAACTGGAGTATTTACCGGAAGCGCATACTGACTTCATCTTCGCGATTTTAGGCGAGGAATTAGGCTATATCGGTGTGGTTTTCGCCTTGTTAATGGTATTCTTCGTCGCTTTTCGCGCGATGTCGATTGGCCGCCGTGCGCTGGAGATCGATCAGCGGTTCTCCGGTTTTCTGGCGTGCTCAATTGGTATCTGGTTTAGCTTCCAGGCGTTGGTTAACGTTGGTGCGGCGGCGGGTATGCTGCCGACCAAAGGGCTGACGTTACCGCTGATCAGCTACGGTGGTTCAAGCCTGATAATTATGTCAACGGCGATTGTGTTGCTGCTGCGTATTGATTATGAAACGCGCCTGACCAAAGCGCAGGCGTTTGTGAAGAGGTAACGGATGAGCGGTAAAGCGAAGCGTTTAATGGTGATGGCAGGCGGTACCGGCGGGCATGTGTTCCCAGGGCTGGCAGTCGCACATCATCTGATGGCGCAGGGCTGGCAGGTGCGCTGGCTCGGAACAGCCGACCGCATGGAGGCCGATCTGGTACCCAAGCACGGTATCGAGATTGATTTTATCCGTATCTCCGGTTTGCGCGGCAAAGGAATCAAGGCCCAGTTGACCGCACCGTTACGTATCTGGCGTGCGGTGCGTCAGGCCAAAGCGATTATGCGTAGTTATCAGCCTGATGTGGTGCTGGGAATGGGCGGTTATGTTTCCGGCCCCGGTGGTTTAGCCGCCTGGTTGTGCGGTATTCCGGTGGTGCTGCATGAGCAGAACGGCATTGCCGGTTTAACTAATCGCTGGTTGTCGCGGATAGCGAAAAAAGTGTTGCAGGCGTTCCCCGGGGCGTTCCCGCATGCGGACGTCGTCGGCAACCCGGTGCGTACCGATGTGTTGGCGTTACCGTTGCCATCAGAGCGTTTGGCTGGGCGTGAAGGGGCTGTGCGGGTGCTGGTTATTGGTGGCAGCCAGGGTGCACGAGTGCTGAATCAGACAGTTCCAGAAGCCGCAGCGTTGTTGGGCGATAAAATTACTCTCTGGCATCAGGTAGGTAAAGGCGCGCTGGCAACGGTGCTGCACGACTACGAGAGGGTAGGGCAGACCCAGCATAAAGTGACGGAGTTTATTGATGACATGGCGGCTGCTTATGCCTGGGCTGACTTGGTGGTGTGCCGTTCCGGGGCGTTGACCGTTAGTGAAGTTGCTGCGGCTGGTTTACCGGCCATCTTCGTGCCTTTCCAGCATAAAGATCGCCAACAATACTGGAATGCTCACCCGCTGGAAACTGCGGGTGCGGCGAAAATTATTGAGCAGCCCCAGTTTACCGCAGATGTGCTGGCTGAACTGTTGGCGAGTTGGGATCGCACAACGTTATTGGCAATGGCCGAAAAGGCGTGTGCGGTGGCGATCCCGGATGCAACAGAACGAGTGGCGGCGGAGATCGTGCGCGTTGCCAGATAGATATACCTTACATAATTTGAGCGCAGTCAACACATCTGCAACTTGAAGTATGACAGGTGTAATGCAGGGCTCGGTTTACCGGGCCAGATAAAGAATCAAGTACTGCGGGTTCGCAAACTGAACCCAGATAGAGAGAGTGATGAATACACAACAATTGGCGAAACTACGTACTTTCGTGCCTGAGATGCGACGCGTCCGGCACATCCACTTTGTTGGCATCGGTGGTGCTGGCATGGGGGGGATCGCCGAGGTGTTGGCTAACGAAGGTTATCAGATCAGCGGTTCCGATTTGGCACCGAATCCGGTAACTCAACAGTTGAGCGAGCTTGGGGCAACGATTTATTTTCACCACCGCCCTGAAAATGTGCTGGATGCCAGCGTGGTGGTGGTGTCCAGCGCGATTCCGGCAAACAACCCGGAAATCGTTGCTGCTCGTGAAGCACGTATTCCGGTGATCCAACGTGCAGAGATGCTGGCTGAATTGATGCGCTACCGCCATGGCATCGCCATTGCTGGTACGCACGGTAAAACGACCACCACTGCGATGGTGTCCAGCATTTATGCAGAAGCCGGTTTGGACCCGACATTCGTCAATGGCGGGTTGGTGAAGGCCGCAGGAACGCACGCGCGTTTGGGTTCCAGCCGTTATTTGATTGCGGAAGCTGATGAAAGCGATGCATCGTTTCTACATTTGCAACCGATGGTGGCGATTGTCACCAATATTGAAGCCGACCATATGGATACCTACCAGGGCGACTTCGAGAACCTGAAACAGACGTTTATCACTTTCCTGCACAACCTGCCGTTTTATGGCCGTGCGGTAATGTGTATTGACGATCCGGTGGTGCGTGAATTATTGCCGCGCGTAGGCCGCCATATCACCACTTATGGCTTCAGTGAAGATGCCGATATCCGTATAGAGAATTATCGTCAGATAGGGCCGCAAGGGCACTTTACCCTGATCCGCCAGGATAAGCCGTTGCTGACGGTAACCCTGAATGCACCGGGCCGCCATAATGCCTTAAACGCCGCCGCAGCGATCGCGGTAGCCACAGAAGAAGCTATTGCCGATGAAGCGATCCTGCGTGCGCTGGCGGGTTTTCAAGGCACAGGCCGGCGTTTTGACTTCCTTGGTGATTTCCCGTTGGCGGTGGTTAACGGCAAACAAGGCAGTGCGATGCTGGTGGATGACTACGGCCACCATCCGACCGAAGTGGATGCAACCATCAAAGCTGCACGTGCTGGCTGGCCGAGCAAACGTTTGGTGATGATTTTCCAGCCGCATCGTTTCACTCGTACCCGCGATTTGTACGATGATTTTGCTCATGTGCTGTCGCAGGTCGATGTGCTGCTGATGCTGGATGTCTACCCGGCGGGGGAAGCGCCCATCCCAGGAGCTGACAGCCGTTCGCTGTGCCGTACTATCCGCAACCGTGGCAAGCTGGACCCGATTTTGGTCGCTGATGTGGAAACTATGCCGGAAATCTTGGCGCAGTTGTTACAGGGCGACGATCTGATCTTGGTGCAAGGGGCGGGTAACGTCGGTAAAATCGCGCGCAAACTGGCTGAGTGCAAGTTGCAGCCACAGAACAAAGAGGAGGAGCAGCATGGCTGATAAAGTTGCTGTGTTGCTGGGGGGAACCTCCGCAGAACGAGAAGTGTCGCTGCAATCCGGTGCGGCGGTGCTGGCCGGGTTGAGAGAAGCCGGTATTGATGCCTATCCTATTGATACCCGGGATTTCCCGGTGGCTCAATTGAAAGAACAGGGATTTACCAAGGTGTTCATCGCGCTGCATGGCCGTGGTGGCGAAGACGGTACGTTGCAGGGGCTGCTGGAATTTCTGCAACTGCCTTATACCGGCAGCGGCGTGATGGCATCGGCATTGAGCATGGATAAATGGCGCACCAAGATGGTGTGGCAGTCTATGGGGCTGCCGATAGCGCCCTATGTGGCATTAAGCCGTGAGCAATACTTTGGCAAAGAGCGGGAAAGCCTGCTTGCCTCGGTGGCTGCGTTGGGCTTGCCGCTGATCGTTAAGCCCAGCCGTGAAGGTTCCAGCGTTGGTATGAGTAAAGTGACTGAAAACAGCGCCCTTGAAAGCGCGTTGGAAGAGGCTTTCCGTCATGACAACGATGTACTGGTGGAAACATGGCTGAGTGGCCCTGAATACACCGTGGCCATTGTGGGTGATCGGGTGTTGCCCTCTATCCGCATCCAACCGGCCGGGGTGTTTTACGACTATCAGGCGAAATATATTGCCGATGATACGCAATATTTCTGCCCAAGTGGTTTGAATGCGCAACAAGAAACCGCATTGGCTGCACTGGCGTTGCATGCTTATCGCGGGTTGGATTGCAGCGGCTGGGGGCGGGTTGACGTGATGCAAGGCAGCGATGGAAGCTTCTATCTGTTGGAGGTGAATACCTCGCCGGGTATGACCAGCCACAGCCTGGTGCCGATGGCTGGGCGCCAGTCGGGGCTTACTTTCTCGCAGTTGGTGGCGGGAATTCTGGCGTTGGCTGACTAACATGTCGCAAGCTGCCCTGAATATACGCGAGCGTGAGGTAGATAACGGCCCGCGCCGCAGTAATGGAGGCCAACTGGCGGGAATCATTTTCTTGCTGATGGTGTTGGGGACGATGCTGTGGGGAGGTTGGGCGGTGCTTGGCTGGATGAAAGATGCCAGCCGCCTGCCGCTCTCGAAACTGGTGGTGACCGGTGAGCGCCATTACACCACCAACGATGATATTCGCCAAGCGATCCTGGTATTGGGTGCGCCGGGCACGTTCATGACGCAGGATGTGGATATTATCCAGCAGCAGATTGAACGTTTACCCTGGATCAAGCAGGCCAGCGTGCGGAAACAATGGCCGGATGAGCTGAAGATCCATCTGGTGGAATACGTCCCGGTGGCACATTGGAATGATTTGCACATGGTGGATGCTGAAGGCAAATCATTCAGCGTACCAGCAGAACGTTTAGGCAAGCAGAAATTACCGCTGTTCTACGGCCCGGAGGGGAGTGAACAGGATGTATTGGAAGGTTATCACGCCATGAGCAGCCTACTAGCGGCCAACCGGTATCAGCTTAAAACGGTGGCGATGAGCGCTCGCCATTCGTGGCAGTTGGCTTTAGATAACGATGTTCGGCTGGAATTGGGACGTGACGATCGCATAGGGCGTTTGCAACGTTTTATCGGGCTCTACCCGATTCTGTTGCAACAAGGGCAAACAGAAAACAGACGCGTCAGCTATGTCGATCTGCGTTATGACACCGGTGCTTCGGTCGGTTGGGCCCCGGCGTTTATTGACCAGCAAGCGGGTGTACAGGCCGCCGGTGAGCAGCCAAACAGTAATCAGCAACAGAATCAGGCACAGGCAAATCAACAATGATCAAGTCGACGGACAGAAAACTGGTAGTTGGACTGGAGATCGGTACCGCAAAAGTCTCCGCATTGGTAGGGGAAGTTCTGCCCGATGGCATGATCAACATTATCGGGGTGGGCAGTTGCCCGTCTCGCGGTATGGATAAGGGTGGCGTTAACGACCTGGAGTCGGTAGTCAAATGCGTTCAGCGTGCCATCGATCAGGCCGAACTGATGGCTGATTGCCAGATATCTTCGGTTTATCTCGCCTTATCGGGGAAACATATCAGCTGTCAGAATGAAATAGGCATGGTGCCTATTTCAGAAGAGGAAGTGACTCAGGAAGATGTAGAGAATGTGGTGCATACTGCCAAATCGGTACGCGTCCGTGATGAACACCGCATCCTGCATGTCATTCCTCAGGAATATGCCATCGATTATCAGGAAGGGATCAAAAATCCGGTTGGGTTATCCGGCGTGCGTATGCAGGCCAAAGTACACCTGATTACCTGCCATAACGACATGGCAAAGAATATTGTCAAAGCGGTTGAGCGCTGTGGTTTGAAAGTGGATCAACTGATTTTCGCCGGTCTGGCGGCCAGCTACGCGGTGCTGACCGAAGATGAACGTGAGCTTGGTGTTTGCGTGGTGGATATCGGCGGCGGCACCATGGACATGGCGGTGTATACCGGTGGTGCTTTGCGCCACACCAAAGTGATCCCTTATGCCGGTAACGTAGTGACCAGCGATATTGCTTATGCTTTCGGGACGCCGCCGACAGACGCGGAAGCCATTAAAGTTCGGCATGGTTGTGCGCTTGGATCGATTGTCAGCAAGGATGAGAGTGTAGAAGTGCCTAGCGTTGGCGGGCGTCCTCCCCGTAGTCTGCAAAGACAGACACTGGCGGAAGTCATTGAACCACGCTACACCGAACTGCTGAATCTGGTTAACGATGAAATTTTGCAATTGCAGGAGCAGCTCCGGAGCCAAGGGGTGAAGCATCATCTGGCAGCAGGTATTGTGCTGACCGGTGGGGCAGCCCAGATTGACGGCTTGGCAGCCTGTGCGCAACGGGTGTTTCACACCCAGGTTCGCATCGGGCAGCCCTTGAATATTACAGGTTTGACGGATTACGCGCAGGAACCTTACTACTCCACTGCTGTAGGGTTATTGCACTATGGAAAAGAGTCTCATCTGAACGGTGAGGCAGAAGTAGAAAAACGCGCCTCAGTGGGCAATTGGTTTAAACGTATCAATAGTTGGCTGAGAAAAGAGTTTTAATGTTTTAATAAAGAGATCATGCTGAGTCATCTTTTTATGATCTCGCAGCGACAGGCACAAAACGGAGAGAAACTATGTTTGAACCAATGGAACTAACCAATGACGCGGTGATTAAAGTCATCGGCGTCGGCGGCGGCGGTGGCAACGCCGTTGAACACATGGTGCGTGAGCGCATCGAAGGTGTTGAATTCTTCGCTGTTAATACAGACGCGCAAGCGCTTCGTAAAACGGCAGTTGGCCAAACCATCCAGATTGGTAGCGGTATTACCAAAGGGTTGGGAGCAGGCGCGAACCCGGAAGTGGGTCGTAATTCAGCGGAAGAAGACCGCGAAGCTTTGCGCGCAGCCCTGGAAGGTGCAGACATGGTCTTTATCGCGGCGGGCATGGGGGGCGGTACGGGTACCGGTGCTGCTCCCGTGGTGGCTGAAGTGGCAAAAGATCTGGGTATTCTGACCGTTGCCGTGGTGACCAAGCCTTTCAATTTTGAAGGCAAGAAGCGTATGGCGTTCGCAGAGCAGGGTATTGCGGAGTTGTCCAAACATGTGGACTCGCTGATCACCATCCCGAACGACAAATTGCTGAAAGTCCTGGGGCGAGGTATCTCTCTGCTGGACGCGTTTGGCGCCGCCAACGATGTGCTGAAAGGTGCAGTGCAGGGTATCGCTGAGCTGATTACCCGTCCAGGCCTGATGAACGTTGACTTTGCTGACGTGCGCACCGTGATGTCCGAAATGGGCTACGCGATGATGGGTTCCGGCGTTGCCTGTGGTGAAGATCGTGCCGAAGAAGCGGCGGAAATGGCGATCTCCAGCCCATTGCTGGAAGACATCGACTTGTCCGGCGCCCGTGGCGTGTTGGTTAACATTACCGCTGGTTTTGACCTGCGTCTGGATGAATTTGAAACCGTGGGTAACACTATCCGTGCTTTCGCTTCTGATAACGCGACCGTAGTGATTGGTACTTCTCTGGACCCAGAGATGAACGATGAACTGCGTGTTACCGTGGTAGCTACCGGTATCGGTATGGATAAACGCCCTGAAATCACGTTGGTAACCAATAAACAAGCCAGCCAGCCAGTGATGGATCATCGTTACCAACAGCATGGGATGTCGCCGTTGCCGCAGGAAGCCAAGCCGGTAGCCAAGGTGGTGAACGATCAGGGTACATCGCCTAATAAAGAGCCTGATTACTTGGATATCCCGGCCTTCTTACGTAAGCAGGCTGACTAGGAATAACCTGATAATTTGGAATCTCCGCTCTTTGTGTTAAACTGTCCCATCGGCCTTGCTGTATGCTGGGCCGGTTGGATAAACATTGCGAGATAAAACGATGATCAAACAAAGGACATTAAAACGTATTGTTCAGGCGACTGGCGTCGGTTTACATACCGGCAAAAAGGTCACGCTGACAATGCGCCCCGCGTCGGCTAATACCGGGGTCATCTATCGTCGCACTGACTTGAATCCACCGGTTGATTTTCCGGCTGATGCAAAATCCGTGCGTGATACCATGCTCTGTACTTGCCTGGTGAATGAATCAGACGTGCGTATTTCTACCGTTGAGCATCTTAATGCTGCGCTGGCGGGTTTGGGTATTGATAACATCATTATTGAAGTTGATGCGGCTGAAATCCCTATTATGGATGGCAGTGCCAGCCCGTTCGTCTTCCTGCTGCTGGATGCTGGCATTGAAGAACTGAACTCAGCGAAGAAATTCCTGCGTCTGAAAGAGACGGTACGTGTTGAAGATGGTGATAAATGGGCTGAATTGTCTCCGCATAATGGATTCCGTCTGGATTTCACTATCGATTTCAACCACCCGGCAATTGATGCCAGCACACAGCGTTATCGTCTGGATTTCTCGGCCGATTCATTCGTTCGCCAAATCAGCCGTGCACGTACCTTCGGTTTCATGCGTGATATCGAATATCTGCAATCCCGTGGTTTGGCCCTGGGAGGCAGTTTTGATTGCGCTATTGTGGTTGATGACTATCGCGTCTTGAACGAAGACGGCCTGCGCTTCGAAGACGAGTTTGTTCGCCACAAAATGCTGGACGCCATTGGCGATCTGTTCATGTGCGGCCATAACATTATTGGCGCGTTTACTGCGTACAAGTCTGGCCATGCATTGAACAATAAGCTGCTGCAAGCGGTATTAGCGAAGCAGGAAGCGTGGGAATATGTAACATTCCAGGACGAAGCAGAAATGCCACTGGCATTCAAAGCCCCGTCCACCGTATTGGCGTAAAGCATACCGTTATTATTTATCACGATCGGCAGCGTTGGTACTCTCTCCGGCCAATGCTGCTAATCGTTCCAGTATTTTCCGTAACTTCTCTGGGCAACGTGCCGCTAATCCCCGTAATTCATCTGCACTTTCTTGGCTCAGATGCCGGAATGGTACAGCCGACTGTTCATTTTCTGTCATTTTTGCGGCGCTTTTGGTCTGGTTGCTTCCTTTTGCCATCAAGGCGGGATTAATCCTGATGTCGATTGATGACAATGATGGTAGAATTTGCGCTCGTAGTGCGGATAGCAAGTTGGGTTGTTCATAGCGTAAGCGCATCATCCAACTGGCATTAGCGGTTTCAAGCACTAAAACACCCTGTCTGAAGTTGGCGACGCGGCACCATGGGTGCAACTGAGCAGGCAATAGGCCTGTAACTGCGCGGTTGAGTTTCAGTAGCGCAACAGCGCGTTGCTGAACGTTATGCAGCGGCCCTTTCTCTGTTGCAGAAGCGTCATCAAACAGGACATCTAATAATTGTGGACGGCTATCGCGCATGATGTGCTCCGGCGGATAATAAACTCGTGATCGGTATTCTAAATCGTTGGCGACAATTTGGCAGACGTTATTTCTGGCCCCATCTTTTATTAGGGATGGTCGCGGCTACGCTTGGCGTACCCCAAAGCCTGTCCGGCACGTCCGATCAAACCTCATTACCAAGCACGTCGTCCAGCCTTAACCGCCAGAATTCCGCCAGTCACGCTTTTAACAGTTTAGCGTTGTTGCAGGAAGTGCACCGGCGCCCAACGTTCAGCGTTGATTATTGGCACCAGCATGCGCTTCGTACCGTTATTCGTCACCTCTCTTTTGCTTTTTCCCCGCAGGCAATTTATGCGCGAGTGCAAGAAGCGGAAGCTGATGCTGTTGAGCCGCCGTTGCAGGCAGCACAGCTGGCTCTGCTCTCCACGCTCAATGCATTGCTGATGCATGAGCCGAAACCACCGACCATTATCCGCGATACAGATCGTTCCGTAGCCCCTGCTTTAGCGCAACATCAGACCGGGATCTGGCTTGCTCAGGTGCAGGGCATCCGTGCCGGGCCTGGCATCCTCAGCTAATTCTCGCCCTTTGGGCTACAAAAACAATGAAACAACAGCGAGTTGGCGGTCAGTATTCTGCCGTCACGTAAGAGATATTAAGAATCATGTTAAACAGAATATTGACCAAAGTTTTTGGCAGCAGCAACGATCGTACCCTGCGCCGTATGCGTAAAGCGGTTGAGGCGATCAATCGTATGGAACCGGACCTGGAAAAACTATCCGACAGTGAATTACAGGCCAAAACCAACGAATTCCGTGAGCGCCTGAAAAATGGCGAAGCATTGGAAAATCTGATCCCGGAAGCGTTTGCCGTGGTTCGTGAAGCCAGTAAACGCGTGTTCGGTATGCGCCATTTCGATGTGCAGTTACTCGGCGGGATGGTATTGAATAATCGCTGTATCGCCGAAATGCGTACTGGTGAAGGTAAAACTCTAACGGCAACTCTGCCCGCTTACTTGAATGCTTTGAGTGGCCGTGGTGTGCATGTGGTTACCGTTAACGACTATCTGGCGCAGCGTGATGCTGAAAACAACCGCCCGTTGTTCGAATTCCTTGGCCTGAGTGTAGGTATCAACCTGCCGAATATGCCTGCACCGGTGAAACGTGAAGCTTATGCCGCAGACATTACTTACGGTACCAATAACGAATACGGTTTTGATTACCTGCGTGACAACATGGCCTTCAGCCCAGAAGAGCGCGTGCAGCGTAAACTGCATTATGCGTTGGTGGATGAGGTTGACTCGATTCTGATCGACGAAGCGCGTACGCCGCTGATTATCTCTGGCCCGGCCGAAGATAGCTCCGAGATGTACATCAAGGTCAACAAACTGATCCCAAAACTGATTCGTCAGGAAAAAGAAGACTCCGATACTTTCCAGGGTGAAGGCCACTTCTCCGTGGATGAAAAAGCGCGTCAGGCACACCTGACTGAACGTGGTCTGATCCTGATTGAGGAAATGCTGGTTGACGCGGGCATTATGGAAGAGGGCGAGTCATTGTACTCACCAACCAACATTATGCTGATGCACCATGTGACCGCTGCGTTGCGTGCCCATGTGTTGTTTACCCGTGACGTTGACTACATCGTCAAAGACGGCGAAGTTATTATCGTTGATGAACACACTGGCCGTACCATGCAGGGGCGCCGCTGGTCTGATGGCCTGCATCAGGCAGTAGAAGCCAAAGAAGGCGTGGAAATTCAAAACGAAAACCAGACACTGGCTTCGATCACTTTCCAGAACTACTTCCGCTTGTATGAGAAGTTAGCCGGGATGACCGGTACTGCGGATACCGAAGCGTTTGAATTCAGCTCTATTTATAAGCTGGATACTATCGTGGTGCCGACTAACCGCCCAATGATCCGTAAAGATATGCCGGATCTGGTTTACATGACTGAAAGAGAAAAGATTACCGCGATCATTGAAGATATTCGCGAACGAACCACTCAGGGGCAACCGGTGTTAGTGGGGACGATCTCAATCGAAAAATCTGAAGTGGTTTCCCGTGAACTGACGAAAGCGGGTATTGAGCACAAAGTATTGAACGCCAAGTTCCACGCGATGGAAGCAGATATTGTGGCACAGGCAGGCCAGACGGGTGCGGTAACCATCGCGACCAACATGGCAGGCCGTGGTACGGATATCGTGCTGGGCGGCAGCTGGCAGGCCGAAATCGCGCAGTTGGAAGAACCAACCGAAGAGCAGATTACGGCGATTAAAGATGCTTGGCAAATCCGCCATAATACCGTGCTGGCAGCGGGTGGTTTGCATATTATTGGTACTGAGCGCCATGAGTCACGCCGTATTGATAACCAGCTGCGTGGTCGTTCTGGTCGTCAAGGGGATGCCGGTTCTTCGCGTTTTTATCTGTCGATGGAAGATGCGCTGATGCGTATTTTTGCTTCGGATCGTGTATCCGGCATGATGCGCAAATTGGGCATGAAAGATGGCGAAGCGATTGAGCACCCATGGGTGACGAAGGCGATTGCCAACGCGCAGCGTAAAGTTGAAAGCCGTAACTTCGATATTCGTAAGCAGTTGCTGGAATATGACGATGTGGCTAACGATCAGCGCCGGGCGATCTACAGCCAGCGTAATGAATTGCTGGATGTGTCAGACGTAAGCGAAACCATTACCAGCATTCGTGAAGACGTATTTAAAACTACCATTGATAACTATATTCCACCGCAGTCGCTGGAAGAAATGTGGGATATACAGGGTCTGGAAGAGCGTCTGAAAAACGATTTCGATCTGGATATGCCAATCGCCGAGTGGTTGGACAAAGAACCAGAGCTGCATGAAGAAACGCTGCGTGAGCGTATTTTGGAGAAAGCGAAGGAAGATTACCTGCGTAAAGAAGAAGTTGTTGGGGCTGAGATGATGCGCAACTTCGAGAAGGGAGTCATGCTGCAAACGCTAGACTCCCTTTGGAAAGAGCACTTGGCGGCAATGGATTACCTGCGTCAGGGTATCCACCTGCGTGGCTATGCGCAAAAAGATCCTAAGCAGGAATACAAACGTGAATCTTTCAATATGTTTGGCACGATGCTGGAGTCATTGAAGTACGAAGTGATCAGCGTGCTGAGCAAGGTTCAAGTGCGTATGCCGGAAGAGGTTGAAGCTCTGGAACAACAGCGCCGTGAAGAAGCCGAGCGCTTGGCGCGCCAACAGCATTTGAGCCATCAGGAAGAGAATGCATTGGCTATCACCGATCCCAACAGCCCCGTTATTGCTGAACGCAAGGTGGGCCGTAACGATCCTTGCCCATGTGGTTCTGGTAAGAAATACAAGCAGTGCCACGGCCGCTTGCAAAAATAAGCGGTTGCAATGTGTAGCTAAACGAAATGTAGGGGTTCAGCTTGCTGAACCTCTTTTTTTGGGTGGAATGCCCTGAGAGACAATTTGGAGGATACGATGAAACATCTGAACATCGCTGTAGGTATTATCCGTAACCCACAGCAGGAAATTTTTATTACGCGCCGTGCTGCCGATTCGCACATGGCCGGCTTTTGGGAGTTTCCCGGTGGGAAAGTTGAGCAGGGGGAAACGCCGGAGCAGGCATTATGCCGTGAATTGCAGGAAGAAACCGGGATTAACCTACAGCAGGTGCAGTTGTTAGATGTGCTGGAGCACCGTTTCACCGATCGAATTGTGACGCTGAATTTCTATTTGGTGGAAAGTTGGGCTGGGCAACCTTATGGCCGTGAAGGGCAGCCGATGCGTTGGGTGAAACAGGCTGATTTACGAGAAGAAGAATTTCCAGAAGCAAATGCCAATATCATCAGGCTACTGGTTGCGCAGGCTAATGCTGTAGATGATTAGGAATCTCAAGCGCGCTTTTTCCCGTTCCTAGCCATAAAACACGTCGCCATTGGTGGGGCTGAGGAAGCTGATGAGGTTCTAACGAGAAAGAAATTCGCTGTTGAGTTTATTCCTATTTGTCTGCGAAACGGTATTTTCGGGAGTGGCTTTAATTACATGATTATCGTTGGTGATATACATATATAGAAACGGCTGAGCATGTGAAAATATGAGGATCTTGGTTCTTAACTCATTATTAATTAATACTATTATCCAAAATTCCGATGAACGTAAGCCCTATTGGCAAGGATTGAACTGATACATATGGTACATCAAAGGCAGTTTAAACCTCCGCACGGGGACTATTTGTCCCCGCATTCCGCCTGATCTTAATGCGACAGGACATTATTTATTGTATTAAGCAATGTGAGTTTATTCTTTTGCAAAGTGATATAAGGTTTTATTTATAATGGAACTCTTCCATCACCTTCATCATTTAATGCCATAATGGGTTTGGTTATATCGCTGCTTAGCTGATTAAATCTCAAGAAGTCTAACACTTGCATGGGATTATCATTCTCTGCACCCCCCAGAATGGCGGTAATGAAAAAGTGCTCATGGTATTTCATGCCTAAATTAATGAGGTTTTTCTCATTAATTTCAAAGGAAATAATATGTTGAAAATATTTAATAGAATGCTCAATTCCAATGTAAGTAACTCACCGATAATTTGATGAAATATCTTTAATTCTTTCATCAGTCTTCCTATTTAAAATTATTTTATTATTTTGCTGATTTTATCGGTAATGGGATTTGATGTGTAACTGGTGACGATTTTTGTAATCGATATTTTTGAAAGTCTAGAGTTTATTTTAACTAGAAATAAAATGCGTTTTTTAAAATTAACTCTGTCGTTCTTTAAATTTTTTTGCACGTAATGATTGCTGAGGGTGAATCGTGCTGCCATGGAAGGTTCATGTATTTTGTTTGATGGCCACTCTTTGCCTGACGTTTTCCGTGTTCGGGCACCACGGTAGTAGCAAACGCCCATGACACAGGCGTTTGCTACCAGTTCAATGATTTTTTCGGTTTAGCAATGCCAGTTCACCATGGCGATGGTCAATGCTCGTTGTTATCTTCACTCCAGTCTTCGCTCTCCGACAGATCGCCGTGGCTCGGAATGCGTTTTTCTTCATCGGCCCATTCACCGAGATCGATCAACTGGCAACGTTTGCAGCAAAAGGGGCGATAAGGGCTGATTTCTCCCCAAACCACACCTTTGCCACAGATTGGGCACTTTACTACGGTAGTCATATATCTTCTTTACTCCCTTTGCCAGATGCAGGTTAGGGGTTTTAGCAGCAGGCCAGTTCAAAATTCAAACGTTCTGGCACCACGCCGTTTTCACTGTCCAACGGCATAAAACGGATGGCATAACGCGTTTTGTGGCCGGAGATTTGTGGGTATAACTGGTAGGCCAGACCGATACGCAAGCGTAATAGATCCGCGCCTTCAGCGTTGTCCTGAAAGAAGCCATTTAAACTGATTTGATTACGAAATTGCCCTGACTGACGTACCAGATCCAGCACCATGGTTAGTGCTTGATGCAGAGGTTCTAATGTTTTCAGCCAGGCTGCAACATCGGCGTCACGTTCATCTTGGGGAACATGCATCCACATGTGCAAGGTTGGCAAATCAAAGCTACAGCAGCCACCCGGAATGCTTAGACGTTGGCGTACTAAGCTGATCAAACGATCTTCGCGCAATGCTTGGCCCATACGGGGAGCAGACATCAATGATGCAGCACGTGTTTTCAGCTGGCTGCGCAACTGATTAACCAAATGCATATCAACGCCGGGCACTTCGCTCCATTGCAGCAATTTTTGTTGCTGGCGTTCCAATTCTTTCAGCAGTTCGGTCCGAACTTCACCACGTTCCAACACGTCTAGCAGATCTGAAACTGTGCGAAAAAAAGTCAGGGCAATAGCGGTTTCGCTCAAGGCTTTTTGGTTATGTAATTGCTGCAATAAAAATTCGATTCGCAGCCAGGTGCGCATTTTTTCATTCAATGGGTGTTCAAAAAGAACGGTTAGGGAAGCGTCACTCATTCAGTGTAATCCTGTCAGGTCGCTGATGTTGCCAGCTCAAGATAGCGGCGATGCAGTGTGGTTACATAAGGCTCAATTGCCTGAGCAGTGCCACTATTATCAATAATGTCGTCTGCTACTGCCTGGCGTTGTTCACGCGTGGCCTGTGTAGACAAAATGTCCTGCGCCTGCTGGCGGCTGATGCCGTCACGGGTCATGGTTCTGACGAGTTGTGTTTCGTGGTCAACATCAACAACCAAAACACGGTTAGCGCGATCCTGGAGGTTGTTTTCCACCAGTAAAGGCACCACCCAAAGTGCATAGGGGCTATCGGCCTTTGCCAATTGACGTTGGGTTTCCTGGTGAATCAGTGGATGCAGTAACTGATTAAGCCAGGTTTTCTCATCAGGATGACTGAAGATGCGCTGACGCAAAGCAGAACGGTTGAGTGAACCGTCTGGCAGCAATATTTTAGTACCAAAATGTGCAGCAATAGCGGCCAAAGCGGAAGTTTCAGGCTCAACGACCTGGCGGGCAATGACATCAGCATCAACGATGGTCACACCAAACCGCGCAAAGGAGTCTGCGATGGTGGATTTGCCGCTGCCGATACCGCCTGTCAATGCAACAATGTAGGCCATGGTAGAGGAGGCATCCCGAAACTCATTAAAAAAGAATAAAACGAATCATAAAGCGATCACGCAGAAGTGCAAGTTGGCGCGAACGGCTTGCCCTATATCATAAGATATCACTTCACCAGATGGGACAGGGGCAGAAAAAGTGAGGCAGGAATCACACTGCATTGCCATAGGTAAATTAGCGGAATTATAGCGCAAATAAACGCGAAATCGCAGTCTTGCCGAGCGATTATTAGTGCGTATGATAGCGTCACTGGAACTGGCATTAATCTACCCGTCATTTTTCAAACCGCAATTTGAAATTCATAGGGTATAGGTTCGAATATCTCCCTGCGATCCGTCGCCAAAAACCAGGAAATTATTTGTCATGCGTATTGAAGAAGATTTGAAGTTGGGCTTTAAAGATGTGTTGATTCGCCCAAAGCGTTCCACGCTGAAAAGCCGCTCAGAAGTTGAACTGCAACGCCAGTTTACCTTCAAACATTCAGGGTGGAATTGGTCTGGTGTGCCGATTATCGCCGCTAATATGGACACGGTTGGCACCTTCCGCATGGCTGAGGCTCTGGCATCCTTCGGTATTCTTACCGCTGTTCACAAACACTACACCGTTGAGCAATGGGCTGAATTTGTTCAGCGTGCTCCAGAATCCACTTTGCGCCATGTGATGGTGTCTACCGGCACTTCCGAAGCTGACTTTGTGAAAATGAAGCAGATCTTAGCTTTGTCTTCAGGGCTGAAGTTCATCTGCATCGATGTCGCAAACGGCTACTCCGAACATTTTGTCGCCTTCCTGAAAAGAGCCCGTGAAGCTTGCCCGAATCATGTGATCTGTGCTGGTAATGTGGTTACCGGTGAAATGGTGGAAGAACTGGTTCTGTCAGGTGCTGACATTGTTAAAGTAGGGATCGGCCCAGGCTCGGTCTGCACCACTCGCGTGAAAACCGGCGTGGGTTATCCGCAGCTTTCTGCTGTGATCGAATGTGCCGATGCGGCGCACGGTTTGGGTGGGCAGATTGTCAGCGACGGTGGATGTTCCGTGCCGGGTGATGTGGCTAAAGCTTTCGGCGGTGGTGCAGATTTTGTGATGCTGGGTGGGATGCTGGCAGGGCATGATGAATGTGAAGGTACCGTAGTCGAAGAGAACGGTGAAAAGTTCATGCTGTTTTATGGTATGAGTTCTGAATCTGCAATGAAGCGCCATGTGGGCGGCGTTGCCGGATACCGCGCTGCTGAAGGTAAAACCGTCAAGCTGCCACTGCGTGGCGAAGTTGAGTTTACCGTGCGTGATATCTTAGGTGGTTTGCGTTCCGCCTGTACTTATGTTGGTGCTGAGCGCTTAAAAGAACTGACCAAACGCACGACGTTTATCCGCGTTGCGGAGCAGGAAAACCGCGTTTTCGGTAGCAAATAAGTACCAATGATTCTCTTTGAACAACCCGGTTAACGCCGGGTTTTGTCATCTCTAGGGTTATCCCAGCACGTTTCCCAGTTGGAAGATCGGCAAATACATGGCAATAACCAAAATGCCGACGATGCCGCCAACAACCATCATCAACAGCGGTTCCAACGTTTGTGCCAGCGTATCAGCAAGTTCGTGAGTTTGTTGCTCATGCCAGTGCGCTAATTTCCCTAACAGGGTATCCAGGGTGCCGGATTCTTCTCCAACCCGTACCAACTGCTGGCACAGGGAAGGAAACAAGGTTTGTTGAGCTAATGCGCTGTGGAACGGGTGCCCTTGTACCAACTGTTGCTGGATAGTTTCCAGAGCTTGGCGATAAAACAGATTACCTACCGACAGTGTGGCGGCATGTAGCCCCTCTACCAGCGTTAATCCAGCCTGCTGAGTCATGGTCAGAATGCGGAATATCTGGCTGAGACAACTGCCTTTTATCAGTGAAGAGATCAGTGGTATGCGTAGCAAAGTGGCTTGTTCTCGTTGCTGCCAATCAGGTAAAGCGTGTAAATAACGTAGATAAAACCCTATTATCCCTGCCAAAACCACCAGCAAATACGGCCCGGTATTGATCAGCAACGCAGAAAAATTGAGTAGCCCTTGGGTAAACCAAGGGAGTGGCGCATCGAATGATTGATATACCTTGGCAAATTCGGGTAACACCATCACCAGCATCAGTATGCTGACCAGAATGGCGACCACGCAGATAAATAAGGGGTAGCGCAGGGCTTTAACGACCTTTTTCTGTAGTTTCTGCTGAGCTTCCTGTTGCTGTGCCAATTGCAGGCAGCAGCGATCAAGATTGCCGGTCAGTTCACCGATGGCGATCAACTGGCGATAAATTAATGGAAATACGGCCTGTTGCTCGGTAATCACTTCGGAAAAAGGTTGCCCTTGCGCCACTTTGTGAGCGATCTCCAATAACAAGCAACGCCACGCCGCTGACTGATGTTCTTTTGCCAGCAATTGCAGACCGTTTACCAACGGCAGCCCAGCCTGTAACAACGTAGCCAATTGCCGGGTAAATTGGATCATGGGCTCACCACGCCAGAGACGTGGGGCGATGTGTTTCCCTCCACGGATTTGATAGGGCTGCAACCCCTGCTCAAACAGTTGCTGATACACCTGGCTTTTCTTGTCAGCCATCAATTCACCTTGGCAGATCCCACCGTTAGGATCGATGGCCAACCATAAATACAGTCGGCGTTTTTTCATCATATTGCCTCGCTGTCTGTTGTTGTACCTACCACGCGGTACACTTCTTCGAGGGAGGTAATGCCTTGTGCCACCAGAGCTAAACCGGCTTGCAGTAGTGTCATTTGCCCCTGCTGCTGTGCAATGTCAGCCAATTGAACCGCTGAGGCATTTTGTAGCAGTGCGTTCTGTACCTCAGGGGTGATCGTCAACAGTTCGTAGAGGCCAATACGGCCGTAATAGCCGCCAAAGCAATGTTCACAACCAGCGGCACTCCAGGGAACCAACGGTTCAGGCCAGAGATTTACCGGGAAACGCATGGTTTCACTGTGTGGAGAACGGCAGTGTGAACATAAACGCCGTACTAACCGTTGCGCGATGATCAGCTTCAGGCAAGCCGCCAGCAGGTAACCGGGAATGCCCATTTGGGTCAGGCGCGTCAGGGTTTCACTGGTGGAGTTGGTGTGCAGAGTAGAAAGCACCAGGTGCCCGGTTTGTGCGGCTTTTACTGCGATCTCGGCAGTTTCTCTATCACGGATCTCACCAATCATGATGACATCAGGGTCTTGGCGCAGCAGAGCCCGTAACACACGGGCAAAATCCAGTTCGGTTTTGCTGTTGACCTGGGTCTGATTAATGCCAAACACCGGGATTTCGATGGGATCTTCCACGCTGCACAGATTGCTCTGCACATCATTCAACTGGCGTAGGCCGCTGTAGAGCGTAACGGTTTTGCCACTGCCGGTGGGGCCGGTGACCAGAATCATCCCCTGTGGGCTGGCAAGAGCTTTGGCATAAAGCCCAAGTTCTGCCTGGTTCATTCCAAGCTGTTCGAGCAACAGTTCTTGGCGATCGGTTTGCAAGATCCTCAGTACCACCTTTTCCCCGTACAACGTTGGCAGAGTCGAAATACGCATTGAGAAACTGGTATTGTCCAACTGGACGCTGAGTTGGCCGTCTTGGGGTAGACGACGTTCGGTAATATCCAATTGCCCCATGATTTTCAACCTGGCAGTAATACGTGCTGCCAGTGACAAAGGTGGGGAAGTAATGGCCTGTAAAACACCATCGATCCTTAAGCGGACGCGGAGTGTCTGTTGGTAGGGTTCAAAATGCACGTCAGAGGCCCTGCGTTGAATGGCATGGCGAAGGGCCTGATTGATAAATTGTACTACTGGGGTGTCGCTGTCATCGTTAAGCGAAGGCGCGCTGTCTTCTAGAGCCTCTGGCTGTAGGGCGATCTCGGGGGCGCGCCACTGATTTTGTGCCTGTTCCAGGCGAGCAAGAGGCCATTGTTCAACCACAATACTTTTGCCAGCGGCGAAACGCAGTGCTTGAACCAGAGTAGGGGGGATATCGCCGTGCAGAGCGACCGTCAGCTGTTGTGAGCTTTCGCTGAGCGCCAGCGCCTGATAGCGCTGGCATAGCGCGTGGATTTCATCACTGATTTCCATATCATTCACCTCACTCAGCCGCATCATCAAAGCGGAAAACCTCTTGGCAGGTTTCCTGCAAGTTACTGTTATCGCTGCTGCACTGGCGCGTCCAGCGGATAAGGCCGGAGGGATCTTGTACCGGAGTTAATATGACCGCCAATCCCTGTAAGCTTTGCGTGCCCGTCAGGTTGATGATTCCCTGGTTGACCTGAATGTTACTGACATAACGTGATGCGGCACCAGCGGGGATGCCTTTACTGCCAGCATTGCACCCGGTTGGGCCACCGTTTTCCAGTGAACAAAGTTCGACCGCCATTTTGTAAGGCGTCATGGCCTGTAGCATATCGGTCATGGCCGCTTTCTGGATATAGCGCTGGTAAGCGGGAATGCCGATAGCACTCAGGATGGCGATAATGGCGATCACCACCATCAATTCAATCAAGGTAAAACCGCGTTGTGTTTCCATCTGTTGTTTCCTCCTGATAAACCTGGAGGCAACGTTAAAGCGCTGAGTGGCTGGTGGCGAGCGGGGGATTATGATTATGCGTAAGCTTTCCACTACCAAGTGTTTTTGTTACGTGTGGTTAAAAAATAATGCGTGGTGCTTCGCAAATCAGGGGAGAAAAAACGGCCTCTTTGTGGTTGCAAAGAGGCTGTAGAAAAAAGGATTATTTGAAACGCATCGACAAATCGAGAGCGGTGACGTGCTTGGTCAACGCACCAACCGAAATATAATCCACGCCGGTTGCCGCGAATTCCCGCAGGGTTTCGGCGGTGACGTTGCCAGAAACTTCAAGCTGTGTCTGCCCCTGAGCCAGGGCAACCGCATCACGCATCATTTCAACGCTGAAATTATCCAGCATCACGATGTCGGCACCGGCATCCAGCGCCTGCTGGAGTTCGTCCAATGATTCAACTTCGACCTCCACCGGGACGTCGGCGTGTAGCCAGAAGGCTTTCTCCACCGCATTCTTAATCGAGCCGGAGGCGATGATATGGTTTTCCTTAATCAGGAAAGCATCAGAAAGGCCCAGGCGATGATTGTTGCCACCGCCGCACAGAACCGCATATTTCAGTGCGGTACGCAGGCCTGGCAGCGTTTTACGCGTATCCAGCAGGCGGGTTTGTGTGCCTTGCAGCAATTTGACATAGTGGCTGACGGCGGTAGCGACACCGGAAAGCGTCTGAACAAAATTCAGCGCGGTGCGTTCCCCTGTCAGCAAAATGCGCGCCGGGCCATGCAGATGGCACAGCAGTTGATTGGGGGCCAGCGGAGCACCATCTTCTACCAACCACTCTACGGTGACTTGATTACCCAACTGGATAAAGACCTCGTTCAGCCAACGGCGGCCACAGAAGATCCCTGCTTCACGGGTGATGATGGTGGCCTCAGCCTGCTTGTCTGCCGGTAATAACTGCGCTGTAATATCGCGTTCGGCATCCACTTCACCCCCCAGATCCTCTCTCAATGCCTGGGCAACGGTGTAAGGAATATCACTTTCAATACGTTCAAGAAGCGCGGTACGGCGGCTATCGGCACTGTAGCGGCGTGTCGGCATAGAAAACTCCGGAATGGGCGGTAGGTTTGTGAGTGAACATGCTACTCTGTTGCAGAAGCAAGTACCACCGCAGAGAGGCCTGATACGGTTGCAGTCGGGTTGAATCACCAGTGTTAAAAGAGAGTGTTTTGCCTCGATCTTCCTCTGGATGATTCCCTGATATCTCAGGAATAACACGCTCAATCCAGCGGTGTTAAGCTGGGTAAAAATAAAAAGAAGGAGATTAACGCATGACGCTGTTTACGCTGTTACTGGTTCTGGCGTGGGAACGTCTGTTCAAACAGGGGGAACATTGGCAATTGGATCACCGCCTGGAGGTGATATTTCAGCGCTTACATCGGGTTTCGTTTGGTCAGACGCTGGCCATGGTCATTGCCTGGATGGCCGTGATTGGGGGAATTCTGTGGCTGGCTGAAGGATTATTTTTTGGTGCCGTGATGTTGCTGTTGTGGATTCTCATTGGTTTGCTGTGTGTAGGGGCAGGTATCAAGCGCAAGCACTATCGGGCTTATTTGAATGCTGCGCGCCAAGGTGATGCTCATGCCAGCGATCAGATGGCGGAGGAATTGGCGTTGATCCATGGCCTGCCGGCTGGGTGTAGCAAAGAAGAACGGTTACGTGAGCTGCAAAATGCGTTGTTATGGATTAACTACCGCGACTATCTGGCCCCGTTATTCTGGTTTGCAGCTTGTGGACCTGTCGCCTTGGCGGGTTATGCATTTCTGCGGGCGTATCAAACCTGGTTAGCGCGGCATCATACGCCGTTGGAGCGTTCTCAGGCCGGTATTGATTTCCTGTTGCATTGGTTGGATTGGGTGCCGGTTCGGTTGGTGGGGGTAGCTTATGCGTTGCTTGGGCATGGTGAAAGAGCGTTGCCTGCGTGGTTTGCCTCATTGGGGGATCTCCATACCTCGCAGTATCAGGTTCTGACGCGTTTGGCACAGTTCTCTCTGGCGCGTGATCCGCACAGTGATCCAATACAAACACCGCGGGCAGCGGTAACGCTGGCGCGTAAGGTGACGATCATGATCCTGGTGGTGGTGGCGTTGCTGACGATTTATGGAACGCTACTCTAAGCGAGATAAAGCGGGCGCAGAACGCGCCCGCGAAGGCATTACAGCTTGGCGAAGCAGCGGCTGGCGGCGTCAACGGTGCGTTGAATGTCTTCATCGCTGTGTGCGACCGACATGAAACCGGCTTCAAAGGCCGATGGTGCCAGATAGATCCCTTCATTCAGCATCAAATGGAAGAAACGCTTGAAGCGTTCAACATCACATTGCATCACGTCCTGATAGCGGGTTACGGTGGGGGCGTTGGTAAAGAACAGGCCGAACATGCCGCCAACATGGTTGACGACAAAGGGAATGTTCGCCGCTTTTGCCGCTGCCAGCAGGCCAGTGGCCAGTTTGCCGGTCAGTTCGGTCAGCTTCTGGTGGGTGCCTGCGCGTGCAACTTCGGTCAAACAGGCGAAACCTGCTGCCATGGCAATCGGGTTGCCAGACAGGGTGCCTGCCTGATAGACCGGCCCGGTGGGAGCCAAAGCGGCCATCACTTCACGCCGGCCACCAAAGGCGCCAACAGGCATACCACCACCGATGATTTTGCCCAGGCAGGTCAGATCCGGCACAACATCGTAATAGCTTTGTGCCCCCGCCAGTGCCACACGGAAGCCAGTCATCACTTCATCAATAATCAGCAGTGCGCCATATTGGTCACACAACGCACGCAGGCCTGGCAGGAATTCTGGCTGCGGTGGGATGCAGTTCATGTTACCGGCGACGGGTTCAACGATAATACAGGCGATTTCTGACGGATATTGCTCAAACGCGCTACGTACCGAATCAAGGTCGTTATAAGTGCAGGTCAGGGTATGTTTAGCGAAATCCGCCGGTACGCCCGGCGAGTTGGGCTGGCCCAAAGTCAAAGCACCAGAGCCTGCTTTCACCAGCAGGCAATCGGCATGGCCGTGGTAACAGCCTTCGAACTTAATGATTTTGTCACGCTGGGTATAACCGCGAGCCAGGCGGATGGCGCTCATGGTCGCTTCTGTACCCGAGTTGACCATGCGCACCATGTCCATGCTGGGCACCAGATCGGTCACCAATTGGGCCATGTTGACTTCCATTTCGGTTGGCGCACCAAAACTCAGGCCGCGTTGTGCAGCTTCGATCACCGCATTGCGGATCGCCGGATGGTTATGGCCCAGCACCATTGGGCCCCAGGAACCGACGTAATCGATATAGGCTTTGCCATCGGCATCAAAAAGGTAAGCACCATCAGCGCGTTCGATAAACACGGGAACGCCGCCGACGCCGGTGAATGCTCGTACCGGAGAGTTAACCCCACCGGGGATTAACTGCTGCGCCTGGGCATATAGGCTTTCGGACTTGCTGTGTAAGCTCATAAATCGGCTCCTGGATTTTTATTTGAATGATTTGACGGCGCTATTCTAGTGGAGAGTCCGGTGTTATGAAACGATTGCTGTCAGATACCTATTTATAGGGCCAATATGAGTGGCTCAGTTCCAGGGGAACGCTGCGATATTCCTCTGTGTCAGGTGGGCTATGGCGGAGAGAGTACAACAAATGCGGTGAATACTTGAACGCAACACTCAGGTATTAGATAATCAAAGGCATTAATCAGGTGACCATGGTAGTCACCTGATACGAAATAATGTTGGGAGTAAAAGTATGAGTGATGAAACAGCACTGCCCTTGCAATTTACCGAGGCAGCAGCAAACAAGGTTAAGTTCCTGATTGCTGACGAAGAAAATCCAGACCTGAAATTGCGGGTTTACATTACCGGCGGCGGTTGCAGCGGATTCCAGTACGGTTTTACTTTTGACGACAAGGTCAATGATGGTGATATGACCATTGAAAAACAGGGTGTTGCGTTGGTGGTTGACCCGATGAGCCTGCAATATCTGGTCGGTGGTTCGGTGGATTACACCGAAGGGCTGGAAGGTTCACGTTTTGTTGTGACTAACCCGAACGCTAAAACCACCTGTGGTTGTGGGTCTTCATTCAGTATTTGATGCTTGCCCCGGCCAGAAAACCCGCCAACCTTAACGGTTCGCGGGTTTTTTTATGCCCTGAATAATTTGAGTTGCGGGAAAACCAGCCCCCGAGATGTGAAAGACGCGGGGGAACTATTCAAGGATAAAAGCGGGGAGCTTCAGGTGCCAGCGAATGGCTGCCAGACGGATGCTCAGGGTGATTGCCATACCCAGCATCATGGCGTGTTGCAGGGGCATGCCAAAATAGCAGAACGCAATGGTGTGTACGCTCCCACCCACAATACAGGCGGTGGCGTAGACTTCGGTACGCAGGATCATAGGGATCTCACGCGCCAGCACATCGCGGATAATTCCGCCACCCACGCCGGTCATGACTCCCATGCAGATGGCCACCAGCGGGCTAGTATCAACAGCCAGTGCCTTATTGACACCGATGCCAACGAATACCGCCAGCCCGACGGCATCCAGCACCGGCAGTATCCACTTCGGCAGGCGGCGCGGTTGGCGCACTAACAGCAGCGTCAGCACACAGGTGACCATCGCTACCACCAGAGCAGTGGGATCTTCCACCCAAAATACCGGCCCGTTGGCCAGTGCCATATCACGGATCGTGCCACCACCTACCGCGGTAACCACACCCAACACCAATACGCCGAACGGGTCCATGCGCAGTTTGCCAGCCAGCAAGACGCCGGAGATAGCAAATACCGCTGTACCGAGAATATCCAGCCAAAAAACCAGCATTATTTTATCTCCGCCAATTGGCTACAGAGCTCCTGCGCCGCCAGCATGATACGTGGCCCGGCACGGTTGAACCAGTCTTCGTTCAGCGCAATGATCGGTACTGCCAACTGCGGAGCCCAGAACGCCTTCACGCTGGCAATCTGTTGTTCTCCACCGGTGATAACGATCGTTTGTGGTTGGCGCGTCAGCACTTGCTCACGGCTGATTTGTGGCCAGGGTACGCGGCTATCGGCAAAAATATTTTCTGCACCGCACAGTGAAAGCACCTGGCTTTGCAGTGTGGCCGCTGAAGCCGTGAATAAGGGCTGAGTACCAAATTGTAACAATACGCGCCGTGGTTGATTATGCGCATATTGGGCTTTCAACGTGGCCACTTTTTGGCGAAAACTTTCTGCTGCCTGATGTGCTTGCTTTGGGTGAGGGCTGTATTGCGCCAACGCATCCAGCGATTTTGCGATGCCATCGATATTTTGGGCATCAGCATAAAAGATCGGGATACCCAATGCGGCCAGCTGATCCAACGGCCGCTGCGGATTACCGTCGCGCCATGCCAAAATCAGATCCGGTTTCAGCGCCAGCACGCGTTCCAGGTTGATTCCTTGCCAGGAGGCGACCTGCTCCAGTTTTTTGGCTTCTGGCGGATAATCCGAATAGGCACTGGCTGCCACCAGGTTTTCTCCCATCCCGGCAGCATAGGCGAGTTCAGTGGTGTTCGGTGCCAGGCTGATAACGCGTTGGGCCGTGCTGGCGGGCAACGCGATACAAAAGGCTAATACCCCCAGCAGGGCAGAAAAGCGTCGCTTCACATTAACCGCGCTTTGCCAGAGTTTGCAGCATAGCGTTGACCATTAATGAAGATTGCTTGGCTGCCACGGCCAGGAATTCGTCGAAACTCATGTGTGATTCCTGGTCGGCAACGTCGGAGATCGCGCGCACAACCACAAATGGCGTGCTGAACTGATGGCAGACATGGCCCACGGCAGCGGCTTCCATCTCAACGGCGGCCACGGCTGGGAAAGTGGTACGGATGCGTGCCAATGGTTCTGCACCATTGATGAAAGCATCACCGCTGCAAATCAGGCCGCGCACGGCGTTCAGGTTAAGCTGTTTGATGCAGTTTTCTGCCAAAGCAATCAGGGCATCGTTGGCAATAAAAGCGGGTGGGCAACCGGCCATCTGGCCTGGCTGATAACCAAAAGCGGTCACATCAGCATCGTGGTAGCGCACTTCTTCCGAAATGACGATATCGCCTACTTTTAACGTTGCCGCCAGACCACCGGCAGAACCGGTGTTGATCACCAGGTCCGGCTGGCAATGTTCCAACAACAATGTTGTGCCCAGTGCTGCTGCAACTTTGCCAATACCCGATTTCAGTAAGGCGACATCAACCCCGCCGATCTGGCCAGTATAGATTTCACAACCAGCGCGTTGAATGGTCTGGCGGTGTTCAATTTGTGCGCGTAGCAGGGTGACTTCTTCTTCCATTGCGCCGATGATGCCTACTTTCATAAATAACACTCACTGATTGGGTGTGGAAATTGCGGCATAGTCTATCATGGCTCTGAAAGAGAGATAATCCGCAATAGCGTTGCATCTGCCGCTGGGAATTGTTATCACGGAGGGAGTGCGCAACGGTGGGGGAAACAGATGTCCGGGATCGACTTTAAGCAGAAGATCAGCTTCCAACGGCCATTCAGCAAGCCGATTGAAGCAGAAGAAGAATATGACATTATCCGGCAGTTTGAGAGCGATCGCGGGCGGATCGTTAATTCAGCGGCGATCCGCCGTTTACAGCAGAAAACACAGGTATTCCCGCTGGAGCGTAATGCTGCGGTGCGTAGCCGCCTGACGCATTCGATGGAAGTGCAGCAGGTGGGGCGGCATATTGCTAAAGAGATCCTCAACCGTTTGAAGCAGGAACAGCGGATTGATACGCTCGGCTTGACCAAACTGCTCGATCCGTTTGAAAGTATTGTGGAAATGGCTTGCCTGATGCATGACATTGGTAATCCCCCTTTTGGCCATTTCGGTGAATCGGCGATTAACGATTGGTTCCGTCAGCGCCTCGATCCTGCCAACTGCGGCAGCGAGCCGGGTAGCCACGATCGTTGCTTGGTTGATGTACTGCGCCTGCGAGAAGGGGAAAGCGATCTTAACCGGCTGCGTAGCCGCATTCGTCACGATCTCAGCCACTTTGAAGGTAATGCCCAGGCAATCCGGCTGGTGTATACCCTGTTGAAACTGAACCTCACCTATGCCCAGGTTGGCTGCATTCTGAAATATACCCGCCCGGCTTATTGGGCGAGTGATATTCCAGACAGCCACAGTTACCTGATGAAAAAACCGGGTTTTTATCTGGCAGAAGAAGCCTTTGTTGATCGTTTACGGCGTGAATTACATATGGGGGAATTCGATCGCTTTCCTCTTACCTATATTATGGAAGCCGCTGATGATATCTCTTATTGCGTTGCTGACCTGGAAGATGCGGTTGAAAAAAACATTTTTACCGTGGAGCAATTGTATCAGCACCTAAGGCAGGAATGGGGCGAGGTGACTCTTGGGGATATGTTTGATAAAATCGTGGCCAGCGCATTCCGTAAAATCGATCGTGGTGGAGCACGCCGAAGTTCAGAAGATCAATTTTTTATGTATCTGAGGGTGTTCACCGTGGCCCGTTTGGTGCCGCATGCAGCTCAACGTTTTATTGATAATCTGGAGGCGGTTTACCACGGCCATTTTAATGGTGCGCTGCTGGAAGATTCAGGCCCAATATATAAGCTGTTGGAAATATTTAAAAATGTGGCTTTCAAACATGTATTCAACCACCCAGAGGTTGAGCAGTTGGAACTGCAAGGTTATCGGGTAATTAATGGGTTATTGGATATTTACAGCCCCTTATTGATGATGCCGCTGGCGGACTTCAGCAAGTTGGTGCAAGAAGATAGCCACCGGGCCTTTCCTATCGAAACGCGGTTGTTTCATAAGCTCTCCACTAAGCATCGTTTGGCCTATGTTGAAGCGATCGAAGGTTTGCAGCATCTTTCTGCGGAGCAACAGGCAATTAGAGAATATTATTTCCGAGCGCGGCTCTTGCAGGATTATATCAGCGGTATGACCGATCTTTATGCCTATGATGAATACCGCCGCTTAATGGCGGCAGAATAAAATAACTTACGGGTAAGAGAACTCTTATTTTACCGCCATCACGTCAAGCTCGGGGTATTATTTCGAGTTTTGTAAAGATGGACAATATTTGTTTACTATTAGGTATCGCTCAGGGCCGGAACTTCGGTGTTTTAATACGCTCTTAATAAGCACAAATTCGCAGTATTTCCTGAACGACTTTAAAGAGACACATAGATGAAAAAAACCGCATTAGTTTTAAGCGCCCTGGCATTCAGTATTGGTATGGCAATGGGGCCTTTAGTCACCGCCAATGCCGCGGAAACGGTATCAGCATCTTCGAGTTCTCAGCCATTGCCAAGCTTGGCTCCAATGCTGGAAAGAGTGATGCCTTCTGTAGTGAGTATTAATGTTGAAGGCAGTACGACGGTGAATTCACAGAGAATGCCTCAGCAATTCCAGCAGTTCTTTGGTGAAGATTCCCCTTTCTGCCAGGATGGTTCACCGTTCCAGAATTCACCAATGTGTCAGGGCGGCCAGGCTGGCCCTGGTGGCCAGGGCACGAAAGAACCTTTTAGGTCGCTGGGTTCCGGTGTCATCATTGATGCTGCTAAAGGCTATGTGGTAACCAACAACCACGTAGTGGAAAATGCCACCAAGATCCAGGTGCAATTGAGCGATGGTCGCCGCTTTGAAGCCAAAGTGATCGGCAAAGATCCTCGTTCTGATATTGCGTTGATCCAACTGAAAGACTCCAAAAATCTGACGGCCATTAAAATGGCAGATTCTGATCAACTGCGTGTCGGTGACTACACTGTCGCGATCGGTAACCCGTATGGCCTGGGTGAAACCGTCACTTCTGGTATCGTCTCTGCGCTGGGCCGTAGTGGTTTGAATATCGAAAACTATGAGAACTTTATCCAGACGGATGCGGCGATTAACCGTGGTAACTCCGGTGGTGCTTTGGTGAACCTGAACGGTGAACTGATTGGTATCAATACCGCGATTCTGGCGCCAGACGGCGGCAACATTGGTATTGGCTTTGCCATCCCAAGCAACATGGTGAAAAACCTGACGTCGCAAATGGTGGAGTTCGGCCAGGTGAAACGCGGCGAACTGGGGATTATGGGAACCGAACTGAACTCTGAACTGGCGCAGGCAATGAAGATCGATGCCCAGCGTGGTGCGTTCATCAGCCAGGTGATGCCAAAATCTTCAGCGGCGAAGGCTGGGATCAAAGCGGGTGACGTGATTGTGTCCATGAACGGTAAAGCGATTTCCAGCTTTGCTTCGTTCCGCGCCGAAATCGGCACTCTGCCTGTAGGCAGCAAAATGTCGTTGGGCATTATCCGTGACGGCAAACCTTTGACTATTGATGTGACGTTGGAGCAGAGCAGCCAGACTCAGGTTGACTCCGGCAACATTTATACCGGTATCGAAGGCGCTGAGCTGAGCAACAGCAGCGGGAAAGAAAAAGGGGTGAAGGTCGATAATGTGAAGGCTGGCAGTGCTGCGGCGCGTATTGGTCTGAAAAAAGGGGATGTGATCCTGGGAGTGAACCAGCAGCCAGTGCAGAATCTGGGCGAGCTGCGTAAAATCCTGGATAGCAAACCTTCGGTACTGGCGCTGAACATTCAGCGTGGTGATACTTCACTGTATTTGCTGATGCAGTAAAACGTTCTGGTATTATCCCTAAAACGCCAGACAATCAGGCCCAAACAACGTTTGGGCCTGATGCTTTTATATGATGGATCAGGTATTGCCCAATTGGAAACGAGCCTCGGTCTGAACTAACTCTATCTCATCCAGCAATTCCAGCCATTCCGGTTCCAAATCACTGTTGCTTACTCCCTGGCGCAGCTGTTGCTCAAGGTAGTAGCACAGTTGTTTGAGGCGTGGAACACCGCTGTAGCTGCAACTGCCGTGCAATTTGTGGATCAGATCGAGAATCTCGTCGTCTGGCTTCCCTGCCAACAGAGCCTGTATCCGCTCACTGACCTGCGGCAGGAATTCAACCAGCATGCGCAGTAGATCCTGCGCCAAATCTTCTTTGTTGGCAGCCTGGCGCAGCGCCAGCGGCCAGTCCAGCGATAAAGGCTGCTCTGTTGATGGATTATTGCGTGGGGTAACCGGTTCCAACGCCCCTTCGTTGGTATAGTAACGGGCCAGCACATGCGTCAGCATGGCTTCATCAATTGGTTTTGCCAAATAGTCATCCATGCCTGCCTGTAACAAATACTCACGCTCACCGCTGATCGCGTGAGCCGTGACTGCGATGATCGGCGTAGAATTGTGATGAGGGATCTGGCGAATCAATTCGCTCGCACGAATACCATCGATATTTGGCATCTGGATGTCCATCAGGATCATATCCAGTACGTTATCACGGGCCAGTGCAATCGCTTCTTCACCACTGCCGCACAACAGCGTTTTTTCTACCTGCTCAGCCAGCAAAGTGCCAATCAGTTTCAGGTTTGCCGGATTATCGTCCACGGCCATGACCGTGAGCGGCAGGCGTTTACGCTCTGGCGGCAAGGCTGGGCGATGTGTGGGCTCCATACGCAGTAGTGGATACAAACGATTACAGGAAATTGGTTTGATCAGACAGCCAATGGCCCCAAGTTTCTTCATCGCCTCGGCATCAACCTGCGACTGGCTCGGTAAAGCGAGGATCACCCGATTGGCGATTTTCAGGGCATCCAGCAATTTTTCCCGGTGCTGGGCGATGCTGTCGCGATAGGGGATCGGAACGCCCACCAGCAGGAAGTCGTAATCGTTTTTCGGCAGTTTCCCCAACGTCGGTGAATGGATCACCGTCAGCTGTGTGATGCTTAGCATATTCAGGGTTGCCTGCGCCGCCGTTGGATTGGCTTCGATGTAAGCCAGCATTTTACCACGCAGATCCGGCAGGCTAGGCGGCAGTAATAGCATGCTTTCATTGAGATCAAGCGTGACGTGGAACCAGAAGGTTGAACCTTTGTTCAATTGGCTGTGGAAACAGATATCGCCACCCATTTCGGTCACCAGTTTCTGGGTGATGACCAGGCCCAGCCCGGTACCGCCGTGGCGGCGTGAAATGCTGGCATCCGCCTGACGAAATGCCTGGAACAACTGCGATTGCTGGCGTTCAGAAATACCGATGCCGGTATCGTGAACCTGCACTTCCAATTCCACTTGCCGTTCCAATTGATTACGTAATTCAACGCGGATATCGATATTGCCGGTTTCGGTGAATTTGATGGCATTGCCGAGCAGATTGGTGATCACCTGTTGCAAACGCAGCGAATCGCCAATCACTTGTTCAGGAACATCATTTTGCACATCCAGCGTCAGCTCCAGCCCTTTTTCGTGGGCGCTGGGTGCCAGCAGCACAATCACTTCATCCAGCGTTTCCCGCAGCGAGAACGGAATATGTTCCAGTACCAGTTTGCCGGCCTCCAGCTTGGAGAAGTCCAACACATCATTGATAATAGTTAGCAGATTATTGGCTGAACGCTCAATGGTTTGCAGATAATCGATCTGCGTAACGCTCAGGTCGGTTTTTAGCATCTGGCGTGTAAAACCAATCACTCCATTGAGTGGAGTTCGCAGTTCATGAGACATATTCGCCAGGAATTCGGATTTGATGCGTGCGGCTTCCTGCGCCCGCTTTTTCGCCAGATCCAGTTCGACGTTCTGGATCTCCATTTGCTCCAGTGTCTCACGCAGATCGGAGGTGGCTTGATCAATATTCTGCTGCATTTCTTCATGGTAAGCGGTCAGTGACATCGCCATGGAGTTGATGCCATTTTTCAGCATATGCAGTTCACCGAGCATAAAACCTTCAACCCGGCTATCGAGCTGACCACGGCGAATGCGGTCTACGGTGTTAACCATATTGCGGATCGGGCCGGTGACGTCGCGCATCAGGCGATAGGCAAACAGGATGGCGATACACATGCACAGGAATAACAGTAGGGTAGAAACGAAGATCTCTTTATATTGTTGCAACCGTACTGATTTGAGATCCAGCTCAATGGCGACATATCCCAGTTTTTGATCGGCTTGCAGTTCACTGCCGGTGGTTTCATCGGGATAAGGTGTTTCTGACAGGATCGGAGTGCGCAAAATCAAAGACTCACCGCGCCGGGTCAGCATCAGTTCAGTGGGCAATGGCACA
Source organism: Chania multitudinisentens RB-25 (assembly GCF_000520015.2). Lineage (GTDB taxonomy): Bacteria > Pseudomonadota > Gammaproteobacteria > Enterobacterales > Enterobacteriaceae > Chania > Chania multitudinisentens. Next base: position 5,142,950 of record NZ_CP007044.2, on the reverse strand, counting down.
TTTTTCGGCAACTGCAATTGAGTATAATTGTGGTGATAATTGGAAGTGACGAAAAGATTATTCTCTGCATCAAATACGGTAATTGAACGAACGATATCCGAATGGCGGCGATGCAGCAGGCTGACTAACTGCCTGACTGATTCGCGGCTACGGAAGGTCATGCCGTATTCGCTGGCCACTGCCAGAGGTTCGATGATGCTGGCACCAGCGTCAACCAACTGTTCTTGCAGCTCGTTGTAACGATGCACCACAAAGAAAGTACTGAGCAGCAAACCGATCAATAACGTTGGTGCCAGGATCAGTATCATCATGCGCGCACGCAGGCTGTATTTGGTCATGGGATTCCAATGTGGGAGAATTGCCGGATACAGTTTAACTTAATGAACATGAACCCGCACTTAATCGACAATTTATGGCGCAATTTTACTCTTCTAAACGCCGCGTGACGACTCGGCCAGTTCCACAAATATTCACTGTAACGGTAACAGACCTCGATCCATTCGGCCAGGGCGTGGCGCGTCATGAAGGGAAAGCGGTTTTTGTTGCTGGTGTATTGCCAGGTGAACAGGCGGAAATTCAACTGACGGAAAGCAAACGCCAATTTGCCAAAGGCAAGGTGAAGCAGTTGTTGAACCATAGCCCGCAGCGGGTTGAGCCCCGTTGCCTGTATTTTGGCCTCTGTGGGGGGTGCCAACAGCAGCATGCTTCGGAAGCCTTACAGCAACAGAGCAAAGCGGCAGCATTGCTGAGGATGATCAGCCGCGAAACGGGGGTCACTCCGCAGCAGGAGCCGGTGATCGCCGGGCCGCAATACGGTTACCGCCGGCGAGCACGCTTGGGATTGTTGTGGCAGCCGAAACAGCAAAAGTTGCTGATGGGGTTTCGTCAGGCTGCTTCAGCCGATTTGGTCGTTGTGAAGCAATGCCCGGTATTGGCTCCTGAATTGGAACAACTGCTGGTGCCGCTGCATGAGTGCCTCAATGGTTTACAGGCGGTCAGGCGTTTGGGCCATGTCGAACTGGTATTAGCGGATAATGGCCCGCTGCTGGTGTTGCGTCACCTCGATACGCTGGCAGAGCGTGATCGGCAAGCGCTACGGGTTTTTGCGCAGCCACGAAAACTGACGGTTTATCTGGCCCCAGACAGCGAACGGCTGGAAAAACTGTGTGGTGAAACGCCGTATTATCAGGTTGACGGACTACGCTTAGATTTCAGCCCGCGCGATTTTATCCAGGTTAATGGTGCGGTAAATCAGCAAATGGTGGCTCAGGCCCTTGAATGGTTAGAGATTAATCCCAATGATCGGATATTGGATCTGTTTTGCGGGATGGGCAATTTTACCTTACCGTTAGCCCGGCGAGCCAAAGCGGTTGTTGGCATTGAAGGTGTTGCCACGTTAGTCGCGAATGGGCAATATAATGCACATAAGAATTTGCTGAGTAATGTGTCGTTTTTCCATCAGAATCTGGAGGAAGATGTTGCACAGCAGCCTTGGGCAGCTCAAGGGTTTGATAAAGTGATGTTGGATCCTGCTCGTGCCGGCGCAGCTGGAGTGATGTCACATATTGTAAAACTGGCACCAAAGCGGGTGGTGTATGTTTCCTGTAACCCCACCACGCTGGCGCGTGATAGTAAAGTGCTACTGGACGCCGGTTATTGTCTTGCCCGTGTGCGGATGTTAGACATGTTTCCACATACGGGGCATCTTGAATCCATGGCGCTGTTTACCAAAGTGCCCAGGGTCGCTGCAAAGTAGGGAGAAGTTATGGTTGCGGTAAGAAGTGCACATCTGAATACGGCGGGTGAATTCGCGCTTGATGATTGGATTGCCAGCCTGAGGCTACCTAACCCGCAGTCATGTGAGCGATTAGCCACCACGTGGCGTTATTGTGAACAGCAAACCCAAGGTTATCCCGATGCGCCTTTATTACTCGGGCGTGGCCTGGAAATGGTGGAAATTCTCTCAACCCTCAGCATGGACAACGACAGCATGCGCGCCGCGCTGCTGTTCCCGCTGGTGAATGCGGGCATCGTGCCGGAAGAAACCCTGACCGAAGCATTTGGTAAAGAGATTACTTCGCTGGTGCACGGCGTGCGTGACATGGACGCCATTCGCCAGTTGAAAGCCACGCATAACGATTCAATGGGCTCTGAACAGGTCGACAACGTGCGCCGTATGCTGTTGGCGATGGTGGAGGATTTCCGCTGTGTGGTCATCAAGCTGGCGGAGCGTATTGCCCATCTGCGTGAGGTCAAAGATGCGCCGGAAGATGAGCGCGTGCTGGCGGCCAAGGAGTGCTTCAACATTTATGCTCCGCTGGCCAACCGCCTCGGTATCGGTCAGTTGAAATGGGAGCTGGAAGATTTCTGCTTCCGTTACCTGCACCCGGATGAATACAAACGTATTGCCAAATTGCTGCACGAACGCCGCATTGATCGCGAACAGTTTATTGATGATTTTGTTGCCTCGTTGCACAAAGCAATGGTGACCGAAGGCGTCAAAGCGGAAATCTATGGTCGGCCAAAACACATCTACAGCATCTGGCGCAAAATGCAGAAGAAATCGCTGGCGTTTGACGAATTGTTCGACGTGCGTGCGGTGCGTGTGGTGGTAGAACGTCTACAGGATTGCTATGCGGCGCTGGGCATTGTGCATACCCATTTCCGCCATCTGCCCGATGAGTTTGACGACTACGTTGCCAACCCGAAGCCGAACGGTTATCAATCGATTCATACCGTGGTGCTTGGCCCGAGTGGCAAAACGCTAGAAATTCAGATCCGTACCCGCCAGATGCACGAAGATGCTGAACTGGGCGTGGCCGCACATTGGAAATATAAAGAGGGTGCGGTGGTGACCGCCCGCTCCGGCTATGAAGAGCGTATCGCCTGGCTGCGTAAACTGATCGCCTGGCAGGAAGAGATGGCGGATTCGGGCGAAATGCTTGATGAAGTGCGTAGCCAGGTTTTCGACGATCGCGTCTACGTGTTTACCCCGAAAGGCGATGTGGTGGATCTGCCAGCGGGTTCCACGCCGCTCGATTTTGCCTACCATATTCACAGCGACGTTGGTCATCGCTGTATCGGTGCCAAGATTGGCGGCCGTATCGTGCCGTTTACCTATCAGTTGCAGATGGGCGATCAGATTGAAGTGATCACCCAGAAGCAGCCGAACCCCAGCCGTGACTGGCTGAATCCGAACCTCGGCTATATCACCACCAGCCGTGGGCGTTCGAAGATCCACAACTGGTTCCGTAAACAGGATCGTGACAAAAATATCCTGGCCGGGCGGCAAATGCTGGACAATGAATTGGAACACCTGGGTATCAGCCTGAAAGAGGCTGAAAAGCTGCTGATCCCGCGCTACAACGTCAATTCATTGGATGAAGTGCTGGCGGGCATTGGCGGTGGGGATATCCGCCTGAATCAGATGGTTAATTTCCTACAGGGCAAGCTCAATAAGCCAAGCGCCGAAGAGCAGGATCGTCAGGCGCTGCGTCAGTTGACCCAGCAGAAAGCCCCAGCCAGCGGCCGCAGTAAAGACAATGGCCGAGTGGTGGTGGAAGGCGTCGGTAATCTGATGCACCATATTGCTCGTTGTTGCCAGCCGATCCCCGGTGACGACATTGTGGGCTTTATCACTCAAGGGCGGGGGATTTCGATCCACCGGGCAGATTGTGATCAACTGGCCGATCTGCAATCCCACGCGCCGGAACGCATCGTTGATGCCGTGTGGGGGGAAAGCTATTCCAGCGGTTATTCGCTGGTGGTGCGGGTGGTGGCGAACGATCGCAGTGGTTTGCTGCGCGATATCACCACCATTCTGGCCAACGAAAAGGTCAACGTGCTGGGGGTTGCCAGCAGGAGTGACACCAAAAAGCAGTTGGCCACCATCGATATGGATATTGAAATCTACAACCAGCAGGTGCTGGGGCGCGTGTTGGCCAAACTTAATCAGTTGCCGGATGTGATTGATGCTAAACGCCTGCATGGCAGTTGAATCTTCAAGCTGCATGGTGATGGGTTGTGAACGTTGGCCAGGTTTATGTGTGAACCGGGCCAACGTTGAGGCATCTCGAAATCCATTGGGTATTCCTTCCATACGGGCATAATGTTTTGTGCTTATTCTTTTGCCAGAGATTGTTACATGACCCAATCCACCTCGTTACAACGCCTGCTGACCATCATGAAAACCTTGCGCGATCCACAGTCAGGTTGTCCGTGGGATCGTAAACAAACGTTTGCGACGATCGCACCTTATACGCTGGAAGAAACTTACGAAGTGCTGGATGCCATTGAACGCCAGGACTATGCCGATCTGCGCGATGAACTGGGTGATCTGTTATTCCAGGTGGTGTTCTACGCCCAAATGGGGCAGGAGCAGGGGTTGTTTGATTTCGAGCAGATCTGTGATGCCATCAGCGCCAAGCTGGAGCGCCGCCACCCGCATATTTTTGGTACGGCGGATGTTGCCGATAGCGCAGCCGTCTCTGCTCGTTGGGAACAACTAAAGGCTGATGAGCGAGCCGAGAAAGCGTTGTACTCGGTATTGGATGACATTCCCAATGCGTTGCCCGCGCTGATGAAAGCCCACAAAATTCAAAAACGCTGTGCCACGGTCGGCTTCGATTGGGATACGTTGGGCCCGGTGCTGGGTAAGGTGTATGAAGAGCTTGACGAAGTGATGCATGAAGCGCAGCAAGCGGTGGTGGATGAGCAGAAGCTGGAAGAAGAGATTGGCGATCTGCTGTTCGCCACGGTCAATCTTTCCCGCCATCTTGGTCATAAGGCTGAAAATGCTTTACAGGTAGCCAACCGCAAGTTTGAACGCCGTTTCCGTCAGGTAGAAGAGATCATGCAGCAGCGTGGCTTGCAGATGAAAAATGCGACATTGGAACAGATGGAAACGGCTTGGCAACAGGTGAAACAGCAGGAACGTTAATCTGAAGCAGTATTGCCGACAGTATCACTTGTTTGATCGGCAACAAGGTTTGCTCACACTGAAACGGTTAAGCTCCGTCGCCTATCTTGCTGAGCGGTACATTCTGTGGCAGAAAAGTCAATAAACTGAAATGTAAGGTGTTTTAGTGCCTCGGAAGGCTGTTTACGGACAAGGTGTTACATTAACCTATTGTTTTTAAAAGGCAGAAAGAGTAATGCTGGCTGATTAAACCTGGATGAACTCACGTTGGTGACAGAGATGATGGATGGCAAAACGATCGTTTGTAGGTCAAGAGAGGTTCGGGTATACTACTTTCCCGTCTTGGTACTTCCATCGTCTTTAAACCTAAACTCTCAGGTTCAGCATGACAACTAATTATATTTTTGTGACCGGCGGGGTCGTTTCCTCTCTGGGTAAAGGCATTGCCGCAGCCTCTCTGGCGGCTATTCTCGAAGCCCGTGGCCTCAACGTTACCATCATGAAACTGGACCCGTACATCAACGTGGATCCGGGCACCATGAGCCCGATTCAGCATGGGGAAGTTTTCGTCACCGAAGACGGCGCAGAAACCGATTTGGATTTGGGCCACTACGAGCGCTTCATCCGCACTAAAATGACGCGTCGTAACAATTTCACGACTGGCCGTATCTATTCCGACGTTTTGCGTAAAGAACGCCGTGGCGACTACCTGGGCGCGACCGTACAGGTTATTCCGCATATCACCAATGCCATCAAAGAACGCATCATCGAAGGCGGCGCGGGCCATGATGTGGTGCTGGTCGAGGTGGGCGGTACCGTGGGGGATATTGAATCCCTGCCATTTTTGGAAGCCATCCGTCAGATGGCGGTTGAAGTGGGCCGCGAGCACACGTTGTACATGCATTTGACCCTGGTGCCGTATCTGGCGGCCGCTGGTGAAGTGAAAACCAAACCAACCCAGCACTCGGTTAAAGAGCTGCTCTCCATCGGCATTCAGCCGGATGTGTTGATCTGCCGTTCCGACCGTACCGTGCCTGCGAATGAGCGTGCTAAAATCGCCTTGTTCTGTAACGTGCCGGAAAAAGCGGTTATCTCGCTGAAAGATATTGATTCTATTTATAAAATCCCTGGCCTATTGAAATCTCAAGGGCTGGACGATTATATTTGTAAACGATTCAGCCTCAGCGCGCCGGAAGCCAACCTGGCCGAGTGGGAACAGGTGGTTTATGAAGAGGCGAATCCGGGCGGTGAAGTGACTATCGGCATGGTCGGCAAATATGTCGAACTGCCAGATGCTTACAAATCCGTGATTGAAGCGCTGAAACACGGTGGTTTGAAAAATCGCCTGACCGTGAATATCAAGCTGATTGATTCACAGGATGTCGAAACTCGTGGTGTTGAAGTCCTGAAAGGATTGGATGCGATTCTGATCCCGGGTGGTTTCGGCTATCGTGGGGTAGAAGGCAAGGTGATGACGGCGCGATATGCGCGTGAAAACAACGTTCCTTATCTGGGTATTTGCCTGGGTATGCAGGTGGCGTTGATTGAATTTGCTCGCAACGTTGCGGGTATGGCAAATGCCAATTCAACTGAGTTTATGCCAGATTGTAAGTATCCAGTGGTTGCGTTAATCACTGAATGGCGTGACGAAGAAGGCAATGTTGAAGTGCGTACCGAAGAAAGCGATTTGGGTGGCACAATGCGCGTTGGTGGGCAGCAATGCCACCTGATCGACAACAGCCTGGTGCGCCAGATGTATGGTGAACCCACCATTGTTGAACGCCACCGTCACCGCTATGAAGTCAATAATATGCTGTTGAAGCAGATTGAAGCTGCGGGTTTACGTGTGGCCGGTCGTTCTGCGGATAACAAGCTGGTTGAAATTATCGAGCTGCCAAATCATCCGTGGTTTGTCGCTTGTCAGTTCCACCCTGAATTTACGTCAACGCCGCGTGATGGGCATCCGTTGTTCGCTGGTTTTGTCAAAGCAGCGGGTGAACACCAGAAGCGTCAGGTGAAATAAGAGTTTTGGTAAATAGCGCGCGGCAGAAACCGCGCGTTATTTGTCTGGGGTTTTATACCCAAAGTATTTCAAGCGGTAGCCTGGAAGACGATGGGAATAGTTTAACTTGCGACTTGAGGAAAATAGATATGTCCAAAATTGTGAAAGTCATCGGCCGTGAAATCATCGACTCACGCGGCAACCCAACTGTTGAAGCCGAAGTGCATCTGGAAGGTGGTTTCGTTGGTCTGGCTGCTGCGCCGTCAGGTGCTTCCACCGGTTCCCGCGAAGCGCTGGAACTGCGTGACGGTGACAAATCTCGTTTCCTGGGTAAAGGCGTACTGAAAGCCGTTGCTGCGGTCAATGGCCCAATCGCTCAGGCCGTGCAGGGTAAAGATGCCAAAGACCAGGCTAACATCGATAAAATCATGATCGAGCTGGACGGCACAGAGAACAAATCCAAGTTTGGTGCTAACGCCATTCTGGCAGTTTCTCTGGCGGCGGCCAAAGCTGCTGCGGCTTCCAAAGGAATGCCGCTGTACGAACACATTGCTGAACTGAATAACACTCCGGGCAAATTCTCTATGCCTCTGCCGATGATGAACATCATCAACGGTGGTGAGCACGCGGATAACAACGTTGACATTCAGGAGTTCATGATTCAGCCGGTTGGCGCTAAAACCCTGAAAGAAGCTGTACGTATGGGTTCTGAAGTATTCCATCACCTGGCAAAAGTGTTGAAAGCTAAAGGCATGAACACGGCAGTGGGTGACGAAGGTGGCTATGCGCCGAACCTGGGCTCCAACGCAGAAGCTCTGGCTGTTATTGCTGAAGCGGTGAAAGCGGCAGGCTACGAGCTGGGCAAAGACATTACCCTGGCGATGGACTGCGCAGCTTCTGAGTTCTACAAAGACGGTAAATACGTTCTGGCTGGCGAAGGCAACAAAGCTTTCACTTCCGAAGAGTTCACACACTTCCTGGAAGATCTGACCAAGCAGTATCCGATCGTTTCTATTGAAGATGGTCTAGACGAGTCTGACTGGAATGGTTTTGCCTACCAGACCAAAGTGCTGGGCGACAAAATCCAATTGGTGGGTGACGATCTGTTTGTTACCAACACCAAGATCCTGAAAGAAGGCATCGATAAAGGTATTGCTAACTCCATTCTGATCAAGTTCAACCAGATCGGTTCTCTGACCGAAACTCTGGCAGCTATCAAGATGGCGAAAGATGCGGGTTACACTGCGGTGATCTCTCACCGTTCAGGTGAAACTGAAGATGCAACCATCGCTGACTTGGCGGTAGGCACCGCGGCTGGTCAGATCAAAACCGGTTCTATGAGCCGTTCTGACCGTGTGGCTAAATACAACCAACTGATTCGTATCGAAGAAGCTCTGGGTAGCCGCGCACCGTTCAACGGTCTGAAAGAAGTTAAAGGCCAGTAACGGCAATATATCCATAGATTTCAAGAGACAGGAAACATCTGTAGCTTGAAAGAGAGCGATATTAGAAAATACATACGGGGAATGTTAAAGCATTCCCCGTTATTGTTATCATCCCCCTGATATTTTACTGCCCTTCCTTGTAATAGGCTTCACATCACCAGTGGCTGGTTTATTTCAGAACAACAGCGGTAGAAGGCGATGCGGTTACAGCATGGCGATCATTTTCAAGAGTTCAACGCGGTTACAGATACCGAATTTTTTACTCGCGTTATTCAAGTGGGAATAAATGGTTTTCGGGTGCAAGTGCAACCGTTGTGCAATGCTGTTAATGCTTTCATTACGGGCTATTTCACAAAGCACAATGACTTCGCCGGGTGTAATCATGGGGGGTTTTTTGGTGCTCCAGGTGTGGCCATTGGCTACCGGCGCTTCCTGCTGTAGTAAGGCCAGGCACATTTCGAATACCACATCGGTCTTTTCCTTCTTATCCAATATCGCATCAGGATGTGCTCGGGCAATTAAAGACAGCACCAAGGGGGAAATTTTATCAATAAAAAACAGTGTTTTTATCTTGGGGTTGAGCGCTCGAATGTGTTTGAGGAATAGAATATATTCTTCAAACAGGTAAATTTTCTCAGGAAAATTCATTATAATCAGATTAAAATGAGTCTTTCCATTTTGCAGAAAGTCGATGGAAGGATGAGATAAACAAAGAATATCTTGCGCTAATAATGCCTTCATTCCCAACTGGCATAGTGGTGAACGCTCAATATAAATAATGCTCATGCTGATTCTCCTTGCAGCTTTTTAACCACACTATTCATTGTGCATGTGATGTCATCGCTCGTTAGGTGGATAATTAACGAGTAAACATTTAAAGGAATAAATTACTAATAATAAGCTATGATTATGATTAGATAGAGCATAAAGATGGTATAAGTGTTTCAATACATTCCATGTTTAGTCAGATTAGTCCCACATAAAATCCAATTTAATTATAGAGATAAATTTGATTAATGGCAGGAGACTATCACACATGTAACTTAATGTAAAAAACATTCACTAAACTTCACTATGGGCTGGTTTTTAAGAAAATTCTTAAAATTCGACTTGCAAATTAATACATAAAAAATAATATATAGAAAACAACATCCTTATGTTAATTAAATAACATTGGTAAATAATTCATGCTAGGGATTATTTTATGCGAGGTAAATAAAATAATAATTATTTTTAGAATAAAATAGAATATGGATATCTTTGCAAGAATATTCTTAGTTATTATCCTCGAGTTAACGATAAATTCCAGATTAAAAATAAAATCGGTTTGATGATGCGGGTAAACCGGGTATTGATACCCATTTTACTACTGCGTGTGCTATTGCGGCCTTTAGTGGGGGGAATAGCGGGCAGCGTGGGGTCATGTACCAAACTAAATAGAATGCTAAGAGCCTATTTTAATCGGCTCTTAGTCTGCAAATTCTGAATACTGATTGAGAGGGGTATTCTGAAGTGGGTAGCCAATCGGCCAAGCATGTTTGGGGAATGGCAGGCTGGCTTCATCAGTGGCAACCCAGCGTGCGGGTTGCCCTAAAACTGACTTAAATGATGTTTATCTTCCACTGCCTGGTTTACAGGTTTTGTGGTGAGGTCACGGTGAGAGGGGCTTTTTTACGCACCCACAGCCAGTAGGCCAGAGTGAGCAGCGCCACCCAAACCAGCCCGACATACAAAGCAATGCGGCTTGCTTCAAAGTAACCGAGCAGGCCGATGACAAACAGCATAAATACCGTGGCTAGCGCCGGAGCCAGCGGCCACCAAGGCACCGGGAAACTCAGTTGGCTGACTTCTTCTTTGGTCAGGGTGCGGCGCATGGCGATCTGCGAAAGCAGGATCATCAGCCATACCCACACGGTGGCAAAGGTGGCGATCGACGCAATGATCATGAAGATCTGTTTCGGGATGAAATAGTTGAGTACCACTGCCAGTAGGAGTGCGACGGACATCACCAGTACGGTCATCCAGGGGACTCCGTTGGAGGTCAGTTTCGAGAAGCTTTTTGGTGCCTGCCCGTCACTCGCCATACCGTACATCATGCGGCCTGCGCCAAAGATGTCGCTATTGATGGCTGAAATAGCGGCGGTGATCACGACAACGTTCAGCACGCTGGCAGCGGAGCTGATACCCAGGTTACTGAAAATCTCTACAAACGGGCTGCCTTTCTGGCCGATGCTGTTCCAAGGGTAGATGGCCATCAGCACCAGTAAGGTCAACACGTAGAACAACAGTATGCGTAGTGGGACGGAGTTGATGGCTTTCGGCAGTACTGTTGCCGGATCTTTGGCTTCGCTGGCGGTAATACCGATAATTTCAATGCCACCGAAGGCAAACATGACCACTGCCAGAGAAGCGACAACGCCGCTAATACCGTTTGGCATAAAGCCGCCGTGTTGCCACAGGTTACTGAAACCGGTGGCCTCTTGCGCCTGGCCGAAACCAAACAGCATCACAGCCGCACCGCCAACGATCATCGCGATAATGGCCACTACTTTTACCAGTGAAAGCCAGAACTCCATTTCACCAAACACTTTGACGCTGCACATGTTGAGTGCGCCGATAAACATAATAATACTCAGCACCCAAACCCACTGGGCGACATCTGGGAACCACAGCCCCATATAGATGCCAAAGGCGGTAACGTCAGCCAGGGCCACGATCACCATTTCAAAAGTATAGGTCCAACCGGTGAGGAACCCGGCCAGCGGGCCAAGATAGTGGCTGGCATAATGACCGAAGGAACCGGAAACGGGCTGATGAACCGCCATTTCCCCCAGTGCGCGCATCACCATAAAAACCGCTGCGCCGCCAACCAGATAGGCCAGCAGCACTGCGGGGCCTGCCAGTTGGATGGCTCCTGCCGAACCGTAAAACAGCCCGGTACCGATAGCGGAACCCAAAGCCATAAAGCGAATGTGCCGTGCGTTCAAGCCGCGCCGGAGTTGAGTTTTTTCGTTACGCATGTTGCTTCCCCGTTTTAGAGTAGTTGTCGGACAGGCAGCACTGTCCACACCGGGGGAACGAGCCGCGGTGGGACAGAGTACGAACTTGTAGAGTGTACCCTTTTGTTTTTCACACCGTAGCCGGGTTGGCTGCGGTGTGAAATCCATGGGTATTGTAGAGAAATTGCTACGCTTGGCTAGGCAAGAGTGCCGCAGGCACCAGCGATGTCAAGTGACCCGCCAACAACAACTTACTGGCGGTTTCGATATCAGGGGCGAAGAACCGATCCTTATCGTAGTAACTGACATGCTCACGTAGCAGGCGGCGAGCCTGCTCCAGGCCTTCAGTGGTTTGCAGGCCTTTACGCAGATCCAGGCCCTGGCAGGCAGCGAGCCATTCCACGGCAAGGATACCCCGCACATTATCTGCCATTTCCCACAGGCGGCGGCCTGCGGCTGGAGCCATGGAAACATGGTCTTCCTGATTGGCAGAGGTCGGGATACTGTCAACGCTGGCCGGATGTGCCAGCGCTTTATTTTCGCTGGTCAGCGCTGCCGCGGTGACCTGAGCGATCATAAAGCCGGAGTTTACGCCGCCGTTATCCACCAGAAATGGGGGTAGCTGCGACATGTGTTTATCCATCAACAAAGAAATACGGCGCTCGGCGAGCGAACCGATTTCAGCGAATGCCAACGCCAGATTGTCGGCGGCCATTGCCACTGGTTCCGCGTGGAAATTACCGCCGGACAGCACGTCGCCCTGCTCAGCAAATACCAGCGGGTTGTCGGAAACCGCATTGGCTTCGATCTCCAGCACTTCCGCAGCCTGGCGAATCTGCGTCAGGCAGGCCCCCATCACCTGTGGCTGGCAGCGCAGGGAGTACGGATCCTGCACCTTTTCACAATTGTGGTGCGAGTCGGACACCGCGCTGCGTTTTCCTAACAGGTGGCGGTAAGCCGCAGCGGCATCGATCTGCCCGCGCTGGCCGCGTACTTCATGGATCCGTGCATCGAACGGGCTACGGGAACCTAATGCTGCTTCTACCGTCAGGCTGCCGGTAACGGTCGCTGCCGCGTACAGGTCTTCTGCATCAAACAGACCGCGCAGGGCAAAGGCCGCAGAAACCTGTGTGCCGTTCAGCAAAGCCAACCCTTCTTTGGCGGCAAGCTGAAGGGGTTTCAGGCCGGCTTTGGCCAGGGCTTCGGCTGCGGGCAACCATTCCCCCTGATAACGGGCTTTACCTTCCCCCAGCAATACCAGGCTCATGTGTGCCAGCGGTGCCAGATCGCCGGAGGCGCCAACGGAACCTTTCAGCGGGATATGTGGATACACTTCGGCGTTCACCAGGGCGATCAGGGCCTGAATCACTTCTAGCCGAATACCGGAAAAACCCCGTGACAGGCTGTTGATCTTCAACACCATAATCAGGCGCACCAGATGGTCATCGGTCGGTGTGCCAACGCCTGCCGCATGAGAAAGCACAATGGAACGTTGCAGGTTTTCCAAATCTTCACGGGCGATACGGGTTGAGGCCAGCAGGCCAAAGCCGGTGTTGATACCGTAAGTAGTACGGTTTTCTTCCACAATGCGTTCTACGCAGGCCACGCTTTGCTGGATCGCGCCATAAGCATGATCGTCCAAGGTCAGTTTCACCGGATGTTGGTAAACCTGGCGCAGTTCGGCAAGCGTCAGTTTGCCCGGGCGGATAGTCAGCGCTTTCATGCTTGCTCTCCCTGAGTAGCGGCGATCATCGGCAGATTGAGGCCTTGTTCGCGTGCACAATCGATAGCGATATCATAGCCTGCATCGGCATGGCGCATCACGCCGGTGGCTGGATCGTTATGCAACACGCGGGCAATACGTTCAGCGGCTTCATCAGTACCGTCACAGACGATCACCATTCCAGAATGCTGGGAAAAGCCCATGCCTACGCCGCCACCGTGGTGCAAAGAAACCCAAGTCGCGCCGCTGGCGGTGTTCAGCAGGGCATTGAGCAGCGGCCAATCGGATACCGCATCGGAGCCATCTTGCATTGATTCGGTTTCGCGGTTCGGGCTGGATACTGAACCGGAATCCAGATGGTCACGGCCAATCACGATCGGGGCAGACAGCTCGCCACGGCGCACCATCTCGTTGAACGCCAGCCCCAATTTAGCGCGTTGGCCCAGGCCAACCCAGCAGATACGCGCTGGCAAACCCTGGAAGCTGATGCGCTCACGCGCCATATCGAGCCAATGATGCAAATGCGCATCGTCTGGGATCAACTCTTTCACCATCGCATCGGTTTTATAGATATCCTGCGGATCGCCGGACAGCGCCGCCCAGCGGAACGGACCAATGCCCCGGCAGAACAACGGGCGGATGTAGGCTGGCACAAAGCCTGGGAAATCAAAGGCGTTGCTGACGCCCATTTCTTTTGCCATCTGACGGATATTGTTGCCATAGTCAAAAGTCGGTACGCCCATTTTCTGGAACGCCAGCATGGCTGCAACATGTTCAGCCATTGATTGCTTGGCCGCTTTGACCACCTGCGCGGGTTCGGTTTGCGCACGGCGGCGGTATTCCTCCCAGCTCCAGCCCTTCGGCAGATAGCCGTTCAGCGGATCGTGGGCGCTGGTCTGATCGGTGACCATATCTGGGCGCACGCCGCGTTTGACCAGTTCCGGCAAAATCTCGGCCGCGTTGCCACACAAAGCAATGGAGATGGCTTTGCCTGCGGCAGTGTATTGCTTGATACGTGCCAATGCGTCGTCCAGATCGGTCGCCTGTTCATCGACATAGCGGGTTTTCAGACGGAAATCGATGCGGCTCTGCTGGCATTCGATGTTCAGCGAACAAGCCCCGGCCAGCGTAGCGGCCAGTGGTTGGGCGCCGCCCATGCCACCTAACCCGGCAGTCAATACCCAGCGGCCCTGTAGGTTGCCATCATAGTGCTGGCGGCCTGCTTCAACGAAGGTTTCATAAGTGCCTTGAACAATGCCCTGGCTGCCGATGTAGATCCAGCTACCGGCGGTCATCTGGCCATACATTGCCAGGCCTTTGGCATCCAGTTCATTGAAGTGTTCCCAGGTTGCCCAATGTGGCACCAGGTTGGAGTTGGCGATCAACACACGCGGAGCGTTGCTGTGGGTTTTGAATACGCCGACGGGCTTGCCGGACTGCACCAGCAGGGTTTCGTCGTCTTCCAGTTTTTTAAGGGTTTCCACAATCTTATCGTAGCAATCCCAATCACGGGCAGCGCGGCCGATGCCACCGTAAACCACCAGCTCGTGCGGGTTTTCCGCCACTTCAGGATCGAGGTTGTTCATCAGCATGCGCAGGGGCGCTTCGGTCAGCCAGCTTTTGGCGTTTAATTGTGTACCACGGGGAGCGCGTATATCGACGTTGCGAACTTTGTTATTTGCAGTCACAGCTATTTCCTCAGACAGTATCGATACAGATTTCATGACACAGCAAATTGATCACGGGTCATAACATTGTGTCGGGTTAATTAACATATACTTGTATGTACAAGCATATGCAATACTAACCATTCTGCGATGGAAAAATCACAATTAAAATTTTTTATACTTAAAAATCATTGCAATATGGTTTTTAGACCCGATAAAACCGTTGTGAACCTGTGGTGAAACAGTGAGCTATTCGACAAAAATGAATTAAAATCGCATCGTTTTTGCGCGACGAATCACAATATTTTTACATACCCATTACAAGTTAGTGGTGAAGATAACGTCCTCATCAAGCACAGTGGCGCACCTACGCAAAACGGTCGTTCCATGAAAGGTGTTGACCCCGGTTTGGTCGCAGAAGCTGGATCTGCGATAATGATTTTTTACCCTGCCAGAATAGAGAAATCCATGCAGTATCCGATTAATGAGATGTTCCAAACCTTGCAAGGGGAAGGCTATTTCACCGGCGTCCCGGCTATTTTTATCCGCTTGCAGGGGTGCCCGGTGGGATGCAGTTGGTGTGATACCAAACATACCTGGGAAAAGGGGGCTGAACGGGAAGTGGATATGCAACGGATATTGCTAAAAACCACCGAGAGCGATACCTGGGGGAGTGCCAAGGCAGAGCAATTGCTTCGCGTAGTACATCAGCAAGGGTATACCGCGCGCCACATTGTGATCACGGGGGGAGAACCCTGTATTTACGATCTGTTGCCACTGACAACGTTGTTCGAAAGCCATGGCTATGCTTGCCAGATAGAAACCAGCGGCACCCACGAAATCTTCTGCTCTCCCAATACCTGGGTGACGGTTTCGCCTAAAGTGAAGATGCGCGGAGGATTAACGGTGCTGGATCAGGCACTGCGGCGAGCCGATGAGATTAAACATCCGGTCGGGCGTGAGCGGGATATTGCTGCGCTGGATGAGTTACTGGCAACGTTGCACGATAAGAAACGCCGTATTATTGCGCTGCAACCGATTAGCCAGAAAGAAGAAGCAACGCGTTTGTGTATTGAAACTTGTATCGCCCGCAATTGGCGGTTGTCGATGCAGACGCATAAGTATCTGAATATTGCCTAAACACCCTTTCCATCAGGTTATCGCCTGTTGGAAAGGTCTTTATTCACCTTTATACACGCAGCCTGCGGTACAGGTTTCTTTCACGATCACCGCCGTTAACGCTGGCAGTTGTGGTTTGAGCTGTTGCCAGATCCAGGCAGCCAGCACTTCACTGGTTGGGTTTTCCAGGCCAGGGATCTCATTCAGATAGTGGTGGTCCAGGCGTTCCCAAATCGGGTTAAACACCGCTTTTAATTCAGCAAAATCCATAACCCAGCCGGTATAGGCATCCACTTCGCCGGTCACTTCCAACCGCACCATAAACGAATGCCCGTGCAAGCGGCCGCATTTATGGCCTGCGGGAACGTGCGGTAAACGGTGTGCGGCTTCAAACATAAAATCTTTAAATAGCGTGGTTGCCATTATTACAGCCTCATTGAATAAAAAAATGCCGCATAGTGTAGTGAAAAATAGCGTTTATTACCATTTATACCCTGCTAAACGCTTGGTTTTTTGCAGCCAGGGTTTAACACTTTTTTTGTTTGATCGGCGCGTAGCTTATCGGATGAGGTTATCAGCTATAAATGCGATTCATTCAATGATGGATGAAAAAAAATCTTTATTTTCATATCGATAAAAAAACGCACTTAACGTTTTAACCGTTATCCCTTACCAGAAAAAAAGCTTAGTCATTTTGGTTATTATTTATTGCTATCCCTTATTTAAGCGTTGCAATGGTGCTCGGTAACCTTACAAACTCTCCTGAATCTTTTCAGGCAAGCAAATAGCGACTGAACATTGGCTAAGCATAGGATATCCGTACTGCGATGACGACTCAGGTTCCTCCAACATCTTTGCTCCCGCTGACACCCGAACAGCTGGCACGCCTTCAGGCAACGATTGGTGAATACTCACCAACGCAACTGGCGTGGCTGTCCGGTTATTTCTGGGGAATGGTTAATCAGCAACCGGGAGCGGTCGTTAGTACGCCCGTTGCACCTACCGCCGTTGCGGCCAGTATCACCGTGATTTCCGCTTCACAAACCGGCAATGCGCGCCGGTTGGCGGAACAACTGCGTGACGATCTGCTGGCAGCCAAACTGAACGTCACGCTGGTGAATGCCGGTGACTACAAATTCAAACAAATCGCTCAGGAACGCCTGCTGGTGATAGTGGCTTCCACCCAAGGGGAGGGCGAACCGGCAGAAGAAGCAGTAGCGCTGCATAAATTCCTGCATTCGAAAAAAGCACCAAAGCTGACCAAGACCGCCTTTGCCGTATTCGGTTTAGGCGACACTTCTTACGAGAATTTTTGCCAGTCCGGTAAAGACTTCGATGCCAAACTGGCCGAATTGGGCGGAGAGCGTTTGGTTGAGCGTATTGATGCCGATGTGGAATACCAAGAGCTGGCAAGCGCGTGGCGTAAGCAGGTGGTTAACGTGCTGAAAGCGCGGGCACCCGCGGAAAACAGCGCGCCGGGTGTCGCGGTGAGCGGTGCCGTCGATCTGCTTGACAGCAGTCCTTACAGCAAAGAACAGCCGTTGACAGCACAACTGGCGGTGAAACAAAAGATCACTGGCCGGGGTTCGGATAAAGATGTACGCCACATCGAGATTGATTTAGGTGATTCCGGTTTGCGCTACCAACCGGGCGATGCGTTAGGCGTCTGGTTCGACAACGATCCCGCGCTGGTGGATGAACTGGTGCAACTGCTGTGGCTGAAAGGTGATGAGCCGGTTGATGTCGAAGGCAAAACCCTGCCGTTACGCGATGCGATGCGTAGCCACTTTGAACTGACGCAAAACACCACGCCGATCGTGGAGAAGTATGCTGCACTGTCGCGCGATGAAAAACTGATCGGCCTGTTAGCCGATAAAGCCGCGCTGCAACATTACGCCCATAACACGCCGATTGTGGATATGGTGCGCCAAGCCCCTGCTGATTTGCAGGCTGAACAACTGCTTGGTCTGCTGCGCCCGTTGACGCCGCGTCTGTATTCTATCGCTTCCTCGCAGGCGGAGAATGAAAACGAAGTACATATTACCGTGGGCGTAGTGCGTTACGAGATTGATGGCCGTGCTCGCGCCGGCGGCGCTTCCAGCTTCTTGGCGGATCGCCTGGAAGAAGAGGGTGAGCTGCGGGTGTTTATCGAACATAACGACAATTTCCGTCTGCCTGCCGATCCAGAAACGCCGGTGATTATGATTGGCCCTGGGACTGGCATTGCGCCATTCCGTGCTTTTATGCAACAGCGTGAAGCCGAGGGGGCCGGGGGGAAAAACTGGCTGTTGTTCGGCAACCCGCATTTTACCGAAGATTTTCTGTATCAGGTCGAATGGCAACGCTATGTGAAAGAGGGTTTGCTGACCCGCATCGATCTGGCCTGGTCACGGGATCAGCAGCATAAAGTGTATGTGCAGGACAAACTGCGTGAGCAGGGAGCGGAAGTGTGGCGCTGGCTCCAGCAAGGTGCGCACATTTATGTCTGTGGTGATGCCAACCGCATGGCAAAAGACGTTGAAAACGCATTATTAGCACTGGTGGCCGAGCACGGTGACATGGATACCGAGCAGGCAGATGAATTTTTAAGTGAGCTGCGCATTGAGCGCCGTTATCAGCGAGATGTTTACTGATGAGTGACAAACACCCTGGGCCGCTGGTTGTGGAAGGCAAATTGGCCGATGCCGAGCGCATGAAGAAAGAGAGTAATTTCCTGCGCGGTACTATTGCGGAGGATTTGCAGGACGGCCTGACCGGCGGCTTCAACGGCGACAACTTCCTGTTGATCCGTTTTCACGGCATGTATCAGCAAGATGACCGTGATATTCGTGCTGAACGTGCTGAACAAAAGCTGGAACCGCGCCACGCAATGATGCTGCGCTGCCGCCTGCCGGGCGGCGTTATCACGCCGCAGCAATGGCTGGGCATCGATAAATTTGCGCAGGAAAGCACTCTGTACGGCAGTATTCGTATTACCAACCGCCAGACGTTTCAGTTTCACGGCATCCTGAAAGGCAATGTGAAACCGGTGCATCAGTTGTTGAACCGCCTGGGGCTCGATGCACTGGCGACCGCCAATGACGTTAACCGTAACGTGCTGTGTACCTCGAATCCGGTTGAGTCTGAGCTGCACCAGGAAGCCTACGAATGGGCGAAGAAAATTTCCGAACATTTGCTGCCGCGTACTCGTGCCTATGCAGAAGTGTGGTTGGATAAAGAAAAAGTCGCGACCACCGATGAAGAACCGATCCTTGGCGCTACCTACCTGCCCCGCAAGTTTAAAACTACGGTAGTGATCCCACCGCAGAATGATGTGGATCTGCATGCCAATGACATGAACTTTGTCGCAATTGCTGAAAACGGCAAGCTGGTGGGTTTTAACCTGTTGGTGGGCGGCGGTCTGTCTATTGAGCATGGTAATAAGAAAACCTATGCACGTAAGGCGAGTGAATTCGGTTATATCCCGCTGGCGCATACGCTGGCGGTTGCCGAAGCGGTGGTTACCACCCAACGTGATTGGGGCAACCGTACCGATCGCAAGAATGCCAAAACCAAATACACGCTGGAGCGTGTTGGGGTGGATACTTTCCGTGCCGAAGTCGAAAAACGTGCTGGTATCACCTTCGAACCGGTGCGCCCGTATGAGTTTACTGGCCGTGGCGATCGCATTGGCTGGGTAAAAGGTATTGATAGCCAGTGGCACCTGACGCTGTTTATCGAGAATGGCCGTCTGCTGGATTATCCAGGGCGCCCGCTGAAAACCGGCGTGGCCGAAATTGCCAAGATTCACCAGGGTGATTTTCGCCTGACGGCTAACCAGAACCTGATCGTGGCCGGAGTACCAGAAAAAGAGAAGGCGAAGATCGAAGCATTGGCGCGCCAGCATGGTTTGATCGACGACGCTGTCAGCGAACAGCGCAAAAACTCGATGGCCTGCGTGTCTTATCCCACTTGTCCACTGGCGATGGCGGAAGCTGAACGCTTCTTGCCTGAGTTTGTCACCAAGGTGGAAGGCATCATGCAGCAGCATAGCGTGGGTGATGAACATATTGTTTTACGCATCACCGGCTGCCCGAACGGCTGTGGTCGTGCGCTGTTGGCGGAGATTGGCCTGGTGGGTAAAGCGATTGGCCGCTATAACCTGCATCTGGGGGGCAACCGTGAAGGGACGCGTATTCCACGTATGTATCGCGAAAATATCAATGAAGACGATATCTTGCAGGAAATCGACCAATTGGTAGGCCGTTGGGCGAAAGAACGCACGACAGGTGAGGGTTTTGGTGATTTCACGATCCGTAGTGGGATCGTTCGGCCAGTAGTGGATTCAGCACGCGACTTCTGGGATTGACCTAAAGAAGCTGTTTAATCCGGCTACAGATTTTCTCTCTCACCCTGAGTGGGTGAGGGGATTCACGATCAGTATCAGGAGGCTAGCAACATGGCTGAATTGGATCTTGCAGCGTTGAATGCCCTACCAAAATCCGGGCAGGCGCTGGCTTTGGCGATGGTCAACGGTCAGTTGGAACACCTTTCGGCGCAGGAACGGGTGGCATGGGCACTGGAGCATTTACCCGGTGAGTTTGTACTTTCCTCCAGTTTTGGTATCCAGGCAGCGGTATGTCTGCATCTGGTCACGCGTATTAAACCGGATATCCCGGTGATCCTGACCGATACCGGTTACCTGTTTCCAGAAACCTATCAATTTATCGATCAATTGGCTGATAAGTTGCACCTGAATTTGCGGGTATTCCGTGCTGAACACTCACCTGCCTGGCAAGAGGCGCGCTACGGCAAACTGTGGGAGCAGGGGGTTGAAGGGATTGAAAAATACAATCAGATCAACAAAGTTGAGCCGATGAACCGTGCATTAGAAACCTTGGGGGCACAGACCTGGTTTGCCGGTTTGCGCCGCGAGCAGTCCGGCAGCCGCGCTAATCTGCCGGTGCTGGCGATACAGAGAGGCGTATTTAAGATCCTGCCAATCATTGATTGGGATAATCGCCGGATTTACCAGTATCTGACCGAGCATGGGCTGAGTTACCACCCGCTCTGGGAACAAGGTTATCTGTCGGTGGGGGATACTCATACCACCCGTAAATGGGAAGAGGGAATGAGTGAAGAAGAAACCCGTTTCTTCGGCCTGAAGCGCGAGTGCGGGCTGCATGAAGGGTGAGGTTACGGGTAAAGAGGGGGAATACCCCCTCACAGACTACTGACAAAGTCAGATATTAGGGAGAGCGTGCCGATGGGGTCGTAGCGGCGTAAGCCGCCGGAGCGCCCCCCGGTGCGCTAGGCCCGGGTATCTCGGGCTACAAAACACTTTGTCATCAATCTCAGAGGGGGAATACCCCTCATGATTTTTACCAGATAGTCGAAGACCAGAAAACTCGTCCAATAATATGGATACGTTGTTCAAATTCCTGGCGATTCAGCGATTCATCAGGATATTCTGCACTATTGAAACTCTTGATGAGAACCCCACCATCAGGCTTGGCCACCAGCTGCTTGACGCGGATTAAATCACCGTCCCGAATCGCGTAATAATCGCCATCATTGATCGGAAACTGATTGGCGGTATCGATCCCCACCACATCACCACTGCGCAACAGCGGTGCCATGCTATTACCAATGACCCTGACAACGCGGGCATCACGGGCATTGACGCCCAAACGGCGCAGAGTATGGCGGCGAAACGGCAAGCGATAGATTTCTCGTTCTTCTTCAGGCATGGCACCGCTGCCTGCTGATGCCTCAACGTCTAGCACCTTGATATCAATGAACTCTTTCTGATCCTGCTCCATCGATTCCCACTCTTCGACGCGTAAGCGGCTCTCTTTGATTTCATCAAGCTTAGGCGACGTTGTGGTTGAGTTTGTCTCGCCAAACAGCAACCACTGTGAGGTTACCGAAAGTGCCGCTGCCAGTTTCTCTAGATTGCGCGGCGAGCGGGTTTGCCCGGCCTCAATTTTATTGATGGACTGCTGGCTGACCCCCACTTTCTCTGCCAGGGCTTTCTGGCTCAAGCCCAGTTGTTCCCGCCGTTTGGTCAGGCGTTCACCTAAAGTTTGCATAATTTATCTCCTGTTCCCCTGATTATAAGTAAAAAAAATTCAATAACAACCTGTGAGAGCTTATACAACTCAATTATATTGATTTAACAACTATAAGTAAGTAATATACAACAACTGTATTGAGTTTGTCTTGGAGCAAAAATGAACAATGTAAAAGCAAGCCTTGAGACATGGGGAAACTGGGCCCGTTGTCATCTGGGAACCGAGTATTCAACGGTAAATATCACTTTTCAAGAAGCGCTGCCGATGAGCCGCTCCGATCTGAGACGTATCGACGACAAAGAGGGGATGTTGATAGACGCGGCGGTTTCTGGGCTTAAACGCTTTGATTTACTGGCATATAAATTGATTGTTGCTCATTATGTCTATCGTGTCAGCCAGAACCGTTTGGCGAAAGAGATTGGTAAAGCGCAGAGTTATGTCGCTAATCTGTTGCGTGTTGCTGAGGCTTTCATCGCCGGGCAGATCTTCTCTTATACCGAGCCGGCAGCAACGGCTTGAGTGTATTTTCAACCGACTTTATTGAGATACCGCCGTCAGGCGGTATTTTTTTACCCACAACAAAATAACAATAAAAAGGTGTTGTAATTATATTATTATCAGGTATAGTAACAACTATAAGGTCAAAGAGTTGTATCTTGAACTCAGCCACCTGAAGCCCTTCTCTTTACGTGAAGGGCTTTTTTGTTTGTGCACCAAAAAGCACCTTTACGGTATGCCTCTATACCGTAAAGGTTGTTATTTCTAATTGATTTTTAAGCATAAAAATCAATTCAGCAGACAGATTTTGTTAAATATTATTCAACCATATATACCCTGCATCATTCGAGTTACAGCAATACTGCTTGCAGCGGCCCCGAAGGGGCTAGGCTCACGGGCGGGCTTCAGCGCATGTAATTTGGAGTCTGACGGGTATAGGGGGAGCTAATGGTAATAGATACGCCACTCAATAATCAGCCTACAACTACCTCGTCAACCCTGGTGGGTAACGGCGATCTCCTGCCGCTGCCAGGTATCCGTGTGCCGCCATTTTCCGGCAGTGAAAATGCGCTTCCCGGCAAGATCAGCAACCAGCGGTCATTCATTGACACGGCTTACCGTTCATCTTGGCTGGTAGGCGCGGCGGTGGATACCGTAGCCGAGGATATGACCCGTAATGGGATCTCGATAACTTCCACTCTGGAGCCTGATGCCAAACTGCATCTACAGAGTGCCTGGGAAAGTTTGGCCCTGTGGGATAGCCTGAATAACGTTATCAAACAAGGGCGTTTGTATGGCGGTGCGTTGGGCGTAATCCTGCTTGATGGCGAGGATATGTCAACGCCTTTGCGGGCTGAGACGGTGAAAGTGGGCACATTTCGCGGCATGATCTCTATCAATCGCTGGATGGTATCCCCCTCGCTGAACGAGAGAGAAAGCACGCTGGGGCCGGATTTAGGGCAACCACGTTTCTACCAGATCACTGATACCTCAACCGGTATTCCACCGTGGAAGATCCATTACAGCCGGGTGATACGCTTTGATGGCATCACCCTGCCCAGCCAGCTAACGCAGGATGAAAACGGCTGGGGCATCAGCGTGATAGAGCGCATTTATGATCGAATACTGGCATTTGATAGCGCCACCACCGCCGCCGTGCAGTTAATGAATAAAGCACATTTGCGCACTTACAGCATGACCGACCTGCGCAAAATTCTGGCGATGGGAGGCCCGGCGAAAGAAGCATTGTTGACACAGATGGCCGCCATTCAGCAAGGGCAGTCAATTGACGGCCTGACGCTGATGGATGCCAGCGATAAGTTTGAAACCCACGCCTATCACCTCAATGGCTTACCCGAGGTATTGGCACAGTTTGCACAACAGCTTTCTGGGGCGCTTAACATCCCGTTGGTCAGGCTGTTTGGTCAATCTCCGGCAGGTTTTACCACCGGTGATGTGGATTTGGCGAATTACTACGATGGCATCGCGGCTCAGCAGGCGCGGCAGCTACGTCGCCCGGTCTATACCCTGATGTCGATTCTGCACCGTTCCGTGCTGGGTAAAGCATTGCCAGAGGATTTTGCATTTAGCTTCAATCCGCTATGGCAAATGTCAGATCTCGATCGTAGCACAGTGGCTATGCAGACCGTTGAGGCGCTCGGCAATGCCGTGAGCAGCGGCATGATGACGCCTTATGCCAGTGCAGAGCAGTTGCGTGATTCATCGTCGGCCACAGGTATCGGTTCCACCATCCGGCAAGACGATTTAGTACGCCTGCGTCAGGATTAAAAACGCAGTTCCCCAAGGATTAATCATCAATGAAATATTTCTTTAATGCCCGGCTCGATAACACCCGTTATCGATTAGCCGAGGGTTTCCTATTGTGTTTCGGCACGCCGTTGGTACGCCCAAAAATAACCTGTCAGGCAATGGCAGGCCGGGAGCAACGCACGGTGGGGCGGCTATCAGTGGCTCCGGTAGCTCCACATGCTGAATGGGATCAAAAACCGCCTGTGGCGGAAGCAATTAACAGGGGTCAATAATCATGCCACCACCCAACAACCAGTCATTACCCACAGAGGCACAGTTTCGTACTGATTTCCCGCAATTTAGCGATGTGACTCGTTATCCCTCGGCCCAGATCGCCCTCCATTTGGCATTGGCCGATCAACTGCTGGATGAAACGCGCTATGACCTGCTCTACCCCTATGTGGTCGAGCTGTTCGTCGCCCATTATCTCACCCTGTTTGCGGCCGATATGCGGGCCAGCACACTGGGGGGCAATAGCGGCGACAACAGTGGCGTACTGGCTAAAAAATCGGTGGATAAGGTCAGCATCCACTATGACAACGGCGCCACCCTTAATCCTCAAGCGAGCTGGTGGAATCATACCCGCTATGGGGCAGAGTTTTACGATCTGCTGCTGCTGTTTGGTGCCGGAGGGCAGCAGTTATGAGCGTTAACACAATGAAAAATAGCGTGAAATTTGCCGTGCATAGCCGATGGAAAAGCTCGGCAGGGGGTTGCCATGCCACTGCTTGATGTAACCGATATTTTGCTGGATGCCGATTTTGCCGACTCGACGCTGGTCGTCACGCGCCACTTGTTGCTGACAGACGATGATGGCGTCACCAGCGTGGTGCGGCAATCCATGCCGTTTATCGGTGTGGTTACGGTGAACCATTCACTGATGACCCAGCGTATGCCACCGAGCCAGACGATCAGTGGCTCGATACAGATCATTACGCTGGAAAGATTAACTCAGGGGCAGAGCGGGCGCGACGCCGATGTTGTCACTTATCAGGGGCGTGACTACCGAGTGACCTTTGTCGATCCCTATCTAGCCTATGGTGCCGGCTTCGTCCTGGCCCATTGTGAACTGATGCCGTTTGACGGCGGGGTGCCGGATGAGCAACAACGTTGGCAGTAATAGCCTAGACAACCTCGAAAACAACCACCTTAACCCGCGCACTGAAACCCCTTATCTGAGACCTATTTCGTCATCACAACAGGATGACATCGAACTGGAGCGCACCCTTTCCCGCTGGGTACGGGGTGTCTCTGGGCTGCCGCCGAAGCATGTTTTATTGCACTGGACTGCCGAACAGCCTCACCAACTGTCGGCCACGGAAGATTGGTGTTCCTTAGGAATACTGAAATTCCAGGCCAACGACAATCCGGCATTTGTTAATCAGACGGAGGGCAGCGCACAGCTATGGCGCAATGAACTGATTGAAATCATGGTCAGTTTTTACGGGCCTCACGGGCAACGGCTCGCGACCGAATTCCGTGATGGTGTCGCTATAGCGCAAAACCGGGAAGAACTGACTTGGGCTGGCCTCGCATTTGCGGCGTCGGGAGCCATAGTTTCAGCCCATGAACTGAAAAATAATCAGTGGGTTAGACGTTACGATCAGCACTTGACGCTTCAGCGCAAAGTGGTCAGAGAGTACGCGATCCACTCTATCCTCGAAGCACCAACACACTTTTTTGGAGAGTAAGCTTATGTCACAGGGATTACCTGTTTCTAATATTATCAACGTGTCCGTGAACATGGCGGTCCGCGCTGCACAGGCCCGTAACTTTGGTTCTTTGCTGATTGTTGGCAACTCGCCCGTCATTGATGTCCATGAGCGCCTGCGCGCCTACAGCGATATCAGCGGTGTGGTGGCCGATTTCGGTCTGAACTCACCGGAATATCAGGCAGCGAACCTTTATTACCAGCAATCCCCGCGCCCGGTGGATCTGTTGATCGGGCGCTGGGTGAAAACCGATGCTTCCGCTGTCTTGCGTGGTGGGGTTCTCACGCCAGCACAACAGCAGCTAAGCCGCTTTACTGCGGTGAAAGATGCTTCAATGAAAATCACCATTGACGGCACCGTGAAAACCGTGGGGCCGCTTGATTTCTCTGCCGACAGCAGCCTGAACGGTATTGCTGCCAAAGTGGCTACCGCCATCGGCACTGCCACGGTGGTATGGGATGGCAGCCGCTTTATCGTTAGCTCAAAAACTACGGGTACGACTTCGGCCGTCACTTATGGTTCGGTGAATACCGGGACTGACCTCTCTCTGTTGATGGGGCTGGTACAAAATGTCGGTGCGTTAGTGGTTCCCCGCAAAGCGGCAGAGAAAATTGATGAGTGTGTCGCGGCATTGGCTAACCAATCCACTGCTTGGTATGGCCTGATGATTGCGGATACCTCATTGAGTGATGCGGATATCACCAAGGTTGCCGCGTTGATTGAATCTGACGGTGTCGCGCGGATCTATGGTCACACCACACAAAACAGCAACATCTTCACTGCGGGCAGCAGTACGGATATTGCCAGCACCCTGAAAGCGGCGAACTACTCACGCACATTAGTGCAGTATTCGAGCGCCAACCCTTATGCGGTAGCTTCGCTGTTTGGGCGCGCTTTTACCGTCAATTTCAGCGGTAACAACACTACTATCACCCTGAAGTTCAAACAGCAGCCGGGCATCACGGCGGAAACCCTGTCGCAAACCGATGCCAATACTGTGCAAGGGAAAAACGCCAACGTCTTTGTCAACTACAACAACGACACGGCGATTATCCAGGAAGGGGTGATGTGTAACGGCGATTTTATCGACGAGCGTCATGGACTGGACTGGTTGCAGAACTATGTACAGAACAATCTCTACAACCTGCTGTTCACCTCCACCAGCAAAATTCCACAAACCGATGGCGGTGTAACGCGGCTGTTGACCAATGTTGAGCAGTCATTGGCGAAAGGGGTCGATAACGGTCTGATTGCACCAGGGGTATGGAACGGTGGGCCGCTGGGCATTCTGCAATCGGGTGAAACGCTGACCAAAGGCTATTACACCTATGCCTCACCGATTGCCGAACAATCGCAGGCAGAGCGTGAAAAACGCCGCGCACCGGTGATCCAGTGTGCCATCAAACTGGCGGGTGCAGTGCATTACGCCGATGTCATCATCAACGTAAATCGTTAATTTAAGGAAAAAACTATGGCTACTTATTCATTTGCAGACGTTAGCGCCACCTTGGCGGGCCCGAGTGGGGTTATTGATTTGGGCTATGGCGCTTCTAATGCCGACGAGGGGATCGTGGTCTCCATGAGCGGCCCGCAAAACACTATGACCTTGGGAGCGGATGGTGAAGTGATGCACAGCCTGCACGCGGCTAAATCAGGCACTATTAGCATTACGCTGCTGAAAACCTCACCAGCGAACAAAAAGCTCTCCTCGGTCTACGGTGCGCAAGGCCTTTCTTCCACTCTGTGGGGGAATAACATCATCACCATCCGTAATACCGCCTCTGGGGATACTATTGTGGCGCGCAACTGCGCGTTTCAAAAGCGCCCTGACCATGTTAATGCCAAAGAAGGCGGCAATGTAACCTGGGTGTTTGACTGCGGTAAGGTTGACCAGATGTTAGGAGAATTCTAAGTATGGAGTTCGAGCTTAAAGGGCAGGAATATCGAGCGAGAAAGCTCGATGTTTTTGAGCAGTTTCGTGTTTCCCGTAAATTACTCCCCGCGGTGGCGGGGGTTTTTGAGGAACTGAAAAGTGGTGAAATTACGCTGGCGGCCTTGTTGCCGCAGGTAGCAGAAGCCGTTGCCGCCATGAGCGACGCTGACTGCGACGCCATCATCCATCCCTGCCTCTCTATGGTATCGCGCAAGAATGGCAAGATCTGGACCGCTGTTTTCCAGGATGGGGTGATGATGTTTGATGATATCGACATGTTGAGCATGCTGGAATTGGTCGGTAACGTCATTCGAGATTCCCTCGGCGATTTTTTTCCCGTACCCCTCGCCAGCGAGATAGCCGACCTGCCAGCGGTTTAACGCTGGATACCCTGCCGGGGGGGGAAGAGTACCTGCTGCGCCCGGTCGACGCAGGTCTTATTCCGTATACTGCTCTGCGCGATCGTTCTATTGGCCTGGCTGATGTGGCACTGATGAATGATTTTCTCGACTTGCAGTTTGATAACGCTGAAAGGATAGAGAAATGGCGTAAGCAGAGTTAATTAATCGTTATGCATTTCGAGGGTGAGTCCGCCGTACATATTGAGGAGGGCTTCGGCCCTCTTAATTAATTGGAGGTGTTATGGCTAAAAATATATTCGCGACTAAAGAAGATGTCGATAAATTACTTAAAATGCATGGCGGTGTGTTTAAACGTAATCAAGGCTTGACTGTTACCGGTTTAAATAAAGAGCAAACTCTCGCTTATGCTTTAGGTGCAATGCACAATGAGAGTGATGGGAGACAACGTGCCGAAAATTCTAAAGGCTATGTAGGTTTATTTCAGTTTGGTGCAGCAGCACTTACTGATGCTGGTCTTATCAAAATGGACAAGTATAAAGCTTATCTTGGGGCAAATGTTAGCCAGAAGAGTTTTTTGAATAATAAAGATAACTGGACAATCGCAGGAGGCTTGGAGACTTTTCTTGACGATCGTGATTTGCAGTATAAAATTTTTATTAAAAACAGTAACAGAAATATCAGAGCTGGAGAGAGTGAATATAAAAATTATGTAAAAAACCCTGAAGGGAAATCTGTTCTTGATAGCGTATTCCCTCCGATTTTAAATGCCAATAGTACGGCTATTGAAAGAGCCGGGTTCGCCATGGGGGCACACTTAAAAGGAGCTACTGGGGCTAATAAGTATTTTCATCTCGGGAATAATAGCAGGGATGGAAATCGAGTAGAAATAAGCTCTTATGTTGAAAGAGGAAAGAGAAGCGTTAACGATCTCTCATCCATAGCTGCACAATTTTTAAGTAGTTCCTCTCTGGCTAATAGTGAAAGCAAGCTAGAGGATGTTATAGCAGTATCAAAAGATGATACCATTCCTATCGTTCCGAATGCGCAGTTAGAAAATTACATACCACCACTTATTACGAAAGATATTGAAAAAGAGTATGAGGGCTATAAATGGGCTAAGGGAAAGGGGAGGTTAAAGGATGGTACGCCTACAATAGATTGCTCACATCTGGTTAATGAGATCTTAAAGCGATATGGCTATAAAATTCCTTACCAAACCACTGCGGAATTAAAGAGTTCAAAATTCTTTGACGAGATAGATGTCAAAGATGTGAAGCCGGGAGATATTGCATTATGGGATGGCCATACTGGCATAGTTGAAGAACCTATAAATGCCGATGAAAAAATAGGCAAATTTTATGGTTCACAAACGAGTACGGGACCGAGTTCTACATATTTTGGTCCAAATACAGGTTACTGGGAGAAGCCTAAGTCATACTTACGCCCCAGAGCTGAATATTTAAATCCAACCTCACAAAAAAATACTGCGGTAGAGCAGAAAAAGGTCACTCCTCCGAAAGTGCCCCCTTCGCTTGGGGCAGTAAAAAGCAACACCAATGTAGCGAAAGAAAAAAGGCCATCATCCGGCTATGAACTGCTAAATAGCATGATGTCAGCATTAAAGCAGTTGCCTGTGCCTAATTTAGAACACGCCAGTAAAACATTACTTTCGCAGCAGCCAGAGGATTATCTTTCTGCAAAAGGCTGTTGCTGTGCATCAGGCAAACCGGGAGCGGCCTCAACGGTGATTAACCAGAACACCTCTATTACGTTAAATGCCGAATGTAAGGATCCCCATGCGCTTGGCAAAATAGTGACCAATGCACAGGAGCAAGTGAACAGAGATATGATGCGCAAAATAACACCGAGGACATCATAATGGATCTGTTATCAGTGCTGTTTAATCAGCAAAAACGGCGTATCGGTGTCATTGTGCCCAGCATTGTGATCAGCGAAAGACACAGTGACAGCACGGTAATCACCGAACATCCGGTGGGTTTCGGGGCCGCGATTAACGATCACGCCTATAATCGCCCAGCCGAGCTGGTGATGGAGTTGGGATTTGCCGGTGCGGGTTCATTGGTGGATTTTTTTGATACCTCGCAGTATGAGATTGCCGGGCAGGAACTTTCCATTGGTACCAATCCGAAAGAGATATATCAGCAGTTACTGGATTTACAAAACACATTTGAATACTTTGATGTCACTACCGGTAAACGACAATATAAAAATATGCTGATTCGTTCATTGAATGTGACTACGGATGCAGCCACTGAAAATGTGTTAATGATTACCCTCGCCATGCAGCAAATTAATATCACTAATACTCAAACCGTTACCGAAACCCCAGTTGAAGACATGGCTCAGGGGCAGAATACCGCCGGTGTTGCTAACACTGGGGTAAAAAACCCTCTAACAGTGAATCCGAATAATATGTTGAGAGCGTTTGTCGATAGCGTTACCGGAGCGATAAAAACGGGGGTGTCTGAACTTAAAGGAGTCATGGAACGATGATAGAAATTGCACTGACTGCGGATAATCAGCGTTTCAGAATCACATTAAGAGGCGTTGAATATCAAATGACATTACTCTGGCGCGATAACGCTGGATGGATTTTAGATATTGCCAACAGTAGCGGAGCCGATATTGTCAATGGCATACCTCTGGTAACCGGAGTTAATCTTTTACAGCCCTATCGACATCTGGGCTTTAATGGTGCGTTGGTGGTTGCCTCTGATGTTGATATTTATGCTACACCTACCAAAGATAATCTTGGTAGTGCTGGGCATCTGTATTTTATTGCCAGTTGAAACTAATAGTATGGAGTGACCTTATTGGTAGGTGAGATATGAGTGAAAACTGGGTAAGAAAATGTTCCCTGGTGATGGTTGATGAAAAAGGTAATGGACTGGATTTATCCTCTTTTAAATTCACTTTCTCAATCACCTGGCAGGATACCAAATATCCTAAAGAAGCGGTGTTTAAAATTTATAACCTCTCGTCCGATGTGGCGAATAAAATCACCCGCGGGGAGTTTGCAAAAATACAGCTGTTGGCCGGGTATCAGGATAACGCCGGTTTGATATTCAGTGGGGAAATAAATTTCTCTATTGATGGCAGGGATAATGAAACGGATACCTTTGTCACCATCCAGGCATCGGAGAATGATAAGGCTTTCTGCTATGCAACAGTGAATACTACGCTGGCCGCGGGATACAGTAAGACGGATATTTTTCAGGCTTTATTAAAAGCGGTGAAAAACTTTGGCGTGACCGTCGGTCTTATTCCTGAGCTGGATGATGTTAAAATGCCCCGCGGCAAACCGATCTATGGTATGCATCGGGATGAGATGGACCGCCTGGCGTTACAAAACAAGGCGACCTGGCAATATGTCAATAACACTATCCAGATGCGGCCTGATAATACCCACAGTGCCGGTACTATTGTTCTTAACAACAGGACTGGATTAATTGGCATGCCTCAGCAGACCATTGACGGTGGCATTAATTTACGATGCCTGATTAACCCTAATATTATTATTAATAGCCTGGTGAGGCTTGATAATAGCAGTGTCTATAATACGACGTCACCGATTGACAATGCGAATCCTGCTAAAACAGCGAAAAAGCCAGTTAAAGTACCATCTTCGATATTATCAAAAGATGGTGATTATAAGGTGATTAATCTCTCTTATCACGGCGATACTCGCGGCAATGAATGGTATATGGATTTGGTCTGTGTCGCCAAAGGTAAAGCGGACGCTATCACGTTAAATAAGGTAAGGAGTGATGATTACTAATAAAGAACGGGCCAGTTCGACGGAGTTTATTCTCGACACCCTGCGGGAATCTATCTATTCAGAACTCCGTGTGGCAATGCCGGGGATTATCGAATCCTTTAATGCCAACGCGGTGACCTGCGAGGTGCGCCCCGCCATTCGCGGCAGGATTGAAAACCCAGACGGCACAGTGACGCAGGTGGAATTACCTCTGTTGGTGGATGTTCCGGTGATCTTCCCGCGCGGTGGCGGTGTCAGCCTGACGTTTCCAGTGAAAAAAGGCGATGAGTGTCTGGTGGTGTTTGCCGATCGCTGCATTGATTTCTGGTGGCAAAACGGTGATGTACAGGATGCGGTAGATGGGCGAATGCACCATCTGGCGGATGCTTTTGCCATTCTCGGGCCACAGTCGCAAACTCATAAAATCAGTAATATCAGCACCTCATCGGCGCAGCTGCGCAGTGACGATGGGGCTGCGATGATCGAACTGATCCCTGGCAGCCATGCGGTTAATGTCACCACGTCGGGAAAACTGACGGCGAATGCTAATGGTGGAACCGAGATCACCTCTCCTAGCATCGTGCTGAATGGCAATGTCACCATCAATGGCAACCTGTCGCAAGGCATGGGGAGTGGTGGTGGCAGCGCCACCATCAACGGGCCGGTGACCGTGAAAAATGATGTCACAGCATCCGGTATCAGCCTGAAAAATCACAAACACGGCGGTGTACAAACCGGCAGTGGCACCACAGGAGGAGCACAATAATGCGCTACCGCAGAGAAGACAGCTCCGGCGATTACATTTTTGGCGCTGGAGATAACACCTTTATGGTCAACACGCCTGAAGCTGTGGCTCAAGCAGTGAAAACCCGTTTTGAGTTATGGCAAGGGGAGTGGTTTTTGGATACCACGGCGGGTACACCTTATAAAACCGATATTCTGGGGAAGCATAAATCGCTGGTCTATCAGATGGCCGTTCGTGAACGCATTCTGGGAACCCGAGGGGTAAGCGAAATCACTGATTTTCAGGTGCAAGTCAACCCGCAGACCCGCCGCGTGATCTTTACCTCCACTATCAACACCTTGTACGGAACAACCACCATTAATAGCGAGGCATAATGCTCAATCTTGATACATTAGGGTTATCGGCCAGCGTCGATGCCCAAGGGATTAGTGCGCCCGATTATCAGACAGTCCTTAGCACGCTGACGGCCTTTTTCCGCCAGATTTATGGCGAAGATGCTTACCTGGAGCCGGATAGCAAAGATGGGCAGTGGATCGCCGTGATCGCGCTGGCCATTCATGACGCCAATAATATGGCGATAGCGGTATTCAACTCGTTCAGCCCAGCAACGGCGCAGGGCCGGGCATTGGAAAATAATGTCAAAATCAATGGCATTACTAAAAATGCTGCCAGTCAATCCACGGCGGATGTGGTACTCAGCGGGCAAGTGGGTACTCAAATCACCAACGGCGTGGTGCGCGACACCAATGGCATCAGTTGGAGCCTGCCGAGCAACGTAGTGATCGGCTCGTCGGGGCAGGTAACGGTGACCGCCACCTGCCAGGTGATCGGTGCGGTGATTGCCTTGCCGGGCGATCTTAACGTGATTGGCTCTCCTACCCGTGGTTGGCAAGCAGTCACCAACCCACAGGCGGCGTCACCGGGGCAGCCGGTGGAGTCAGATGCGGAACTGCGTATCCGCCAATCGCGATCGGTGTCGCTGCCGTCGCGCACGGTGTTGGAGGGGATTATCGGTGCCATCGCCACTCTGCCCAATGTGGAGCGTTACCGGGGTTATGAAAACGATACCAGTATTACCGATAGCAACGGCATTCCCAGCCATTCGATTGCGATTGTGGTGGATGGCGGTGATGATCGGCAGATAGCCAATACCATTGCCACCAAAAAAACGCCGGGAACCGGGAGCTATGGCACCACGGTTGTTCCCGTGACCGATCAGTATGGCATCACTCGCTCGGTCTCTTTCTTTCGCAAAACCAGCGTTCCGATCTATGTACGGGTCACCTTGAAGCCTTTGGTGGGTTATACCACCAACATTGCTGAGGCGATTAAATCTGCCATTGCTGATTACATTAACGGCGTGGCGATCGGCGATCCGGTATTGCTGCACCGCCTGTTTGTCCCTGCCAATCTCAATGGTGAAGGGCGAGCCTATGACCTGGCCGACCTGCAAATCGGCAAATCCGCCAGCGCACTGGCTGCGGCCAATATCAACGTTACATTTAATCAGGCGGTTACCTGCGCGGCGGCGAATGTCACAGTGGTGACGACATGAATACTTATCAACAACTCATCACTGCCTACCATGCCGATAAACCGAAATATCTCGATACCATCGGCTTGAGCAGTGCGCCGTTTACGGCTATCCAGTCAACCCTGGGCGATTTTATCAATAAGTTTGATCTCGACCGTGCGGTAGACAGCCAGCTTGATGCATTGGGATTGTGGATTGGTATTGGCCGGGTGGTCAGAAGCACCATCAATGGTATTTATTTTTCCTTCGATACTACCGGGTTAGGTTACGACCAAGGGAGTTGGCAAGGTGTGTTCGATGATATGGGGTTTACCGCACTGGATGATGAGGCTTACCGCACCATCCTGCGCGCCAAAATCCTGGCGAACAACTGGGACGGCACGATGGCGACCCTCAGTAATATCTATCAGAGCGTTTTCCCCGATGACAAAACCCAGATCTTCGCCGTTGATAACCTTGACATGACGATGAGCGTTTATCTGAGCGGGGCCCCATTACCTGCCGTGCTGCAATCCATCATTGCCTTTGGCTATCTGGATGTAAAACCCGGCGGCGTGCGTATTGCAGATTACACCATGGTGTCGGAACCAGGGCCGCTATTCGGTTTTGATGCTGACAATAAATATCTATCCGGCTTTGACAAAGGCATGTGGGGCTTGGATCTAAAGGAGATCACTAATGGCTAAAAATGATTTTTTACCTTTCGGCATCGGAGCGGGGGCGAATGTCCTTACCCCGGCAGACTGGTCGGCACTGCCTGCGCGCAGCAAAGGCTTTGCCTCCGGTGCGGCAAAGTCGAAAGAACTGAATACCGCCTGGCGACAATCCAGTGTGATCAGCAGCGTAGTAGCGCAGTTTATTGCAGATAGCAGCGGCAAGGATGTGTTGGATAATGGTGATACTACGGCGCTACTTGCTACGTTAAAGAACCTGTTAACCCCAACCGGCGTTCCGCTCCCCTGGCCGACGGCGACCCCGCCTACAGGCTGGTTAAAATGCAATGGTGCGACATTTAGTAAAACACTTTATCCCAATCTGGCGCTAGCTTATCCCAGTGGAATACTACCTGATTTACGCGGCGAGTTTATTCGCGGGTGGGATGATGGGCGGGGGGTGGATATGGGGCGAACATTATTGTCCGCGCAAAGTCACGCAATGCAACGGATGACGGGGAGCACTACCCCTATTCATGCTCAGACACTGGGGACAGATTTTAGTGGAGATGGTGTCTTAAAATTAATAAAAACAAATATGACGATACCATCAAACAGTGGTGGATTGAACACGGGGGGGCCCGGTATTTTATTTGATAATGCCGTGGCGGGAATTAATACCTCAACGGAAAATCGCCCCCGTAACATCGCATTTAACTATATTGTGAGAGCTGCATAATGAATCAGGCTATTTTAGATGGCAGTTATATTGCTACTATTTCAGGAGTGGTTACCGTATTTAATTACGATGGCACAACAGGGGAATATCTGAATTCCTGTGAGGAGTTTTTATCCGAGGGGGTAGGGTTGCCCGCTAATGCCTGTATTGACGCACCACCAAAATGTAAAGCCGGATATATTGCTCGCCGTGTCGGTGATACGTGGGAAACTGTTGCGGATCATCGAGGTAAAACACTGTATAGCACCGAAACCGGTCAACTCCTAACGATCAGTGAACTGGGAGGTTTGCCAGTAAATAGCACGATCTTGGCACCTAATACTCCATATGATAAATGGAATGACAAAGAATGGGTTACTGATAAAACCGCACAGCATGATGCTGATATCACTGCTGCAACTCATCAGCGTACAGAGTTGATTGCGGTGGCTAATGCAGCAATTATGCTTTTAGCAGATGCCGTAGATTTAGATATGGCAACCGAGGCAGAGGTAGTATTGCTCAATAATTGGCGGCGTTATCGCGTTCAATTAAATCGCGTAGAGATGAATGCCGCCCCTGATATTATCTGGCCTGAATTACCTGTATAAATAAAGGATATCACCTATGGCTAAAAATGAATTTTTACCTTTCGGTATTGGGAACGGTGCTAACGTATTAAATCCAACAGATTGGTTAGCTCTTAGTTCACGTAATGCTGGTTTCGCTACTGGTATCGCAAAATCGAAGGAAATGAATACCGCCTTACGGCAATCGAGTGTCATTACTAATGTAGTAGCACAGTTTATTGCAGATAACAGCGGGAAGGATGTGTTGGATAATGGTGATTTATCTACGTTGCAAAAAAATCTATCCGCTGCGTTATTGAATAGCGTTTCTGGTCGACTACTTAATACCCAGACATTTACAGCATCGGGTACTTACATTCCTACTACAGGTACTAAACGTATTCGAGCTAAAGTTTGGGGAGCTGGGGGAGGAGGGCAGGGTATGTCATCAACATCAATAAATAGTGGGGCAGTTGGTGGTGGAGGTGGGGCTTATGCCGAATCCCTTATTGATGTGACTGGAGTTACATCAATATCTGTAACTGTTGGTACCGGTGGAACCGCAACGGTTGCAGGTAATAATAGCAACGGTGGCAATGGTGGGAAATCGTTATTTGGGAAACATATTACCTGTGAGGGTGGTCTAGGGGGTAATCAAGGAAGCATAGCACCGGTACAGGCGACTGGTGGCACGATAATAAATATCAGTGGGCAGGTTGCTCAAGGTGGTGTAATTCTCAGCGGTGGCATAATCGTCGGTGGGGTTGGCGGTGGAAGCTTTGGTAGCGCGAGCGCAAACCCACATATTTCTATCCCTTCTGATAATGGACAATTCCCTGGCGGTGGCGGTGCCATGGGTACTTATATTTCTGCTACACAGCTACAACCATCGGGAATGGGGGCAAACGGCTATGTAATAGTTGAAGAGTATTCGTAATGGATTACGTATTAATGAACCAAATTATTCCGCATACCCGCATGTGGATAGTTTGCTCATTGAGTAATGATATACCCACTCTAAATGATATATGCATATCCAAGAACGGCGGTTTAGAGATGCAGTTAGGACTTTAATCCGTCAAAATTACATGCTGGAATTAACAAATGATAAAACTATCAGGTAGCTACCTTAGTCCAGAAGGAATACCCATTCCCTACGCCAATCTGGTTATCACTTCCCGTCATAATACCCGCCAGACTTTTTTACAGATAGCGGCCAGTGTTACCACCGGAGCCGGGGGCGAGTATCAACTTGAACTCTACCCTGGCGAATATGTGGTGACGGTGGTGTATAAAAACGGGCAGCGTGTGGTGTTGGGGACGATTACCCTGCTCAATGATAGCCCATCGGGGACGCTTAATGACTATCTGGTGGACAGCGCCCCGGAATTGACTGGCCCGATTGTGCTGGCAGAGATACGGGCTGCTGCGAAACAAGCACAGAAATCGGAGGATAATGCAAAAAGCTCTGATCTGGCCGCTGCGCAATCCGTTCATAATGCAGCGAACAGCGCCAGTGCTGCCGCCAATTCTGAACTGTCTGCCGGGAAGAGCCGTGATGCCGCAGCCAGCAGTGCCAGTGCAGCGGCGCTATCTGCCGCTGCGGCGCTGAAATCAGAAATCAGCGCGCGGGATGCTGCCCAGCTTGCGGCTGACACTGTAGCCAATAATGCGGCGATGATTGCGCAGGTATCACAGCAGGTGGAGGCCGTCTCTGACGCTGCGGTGGTGACATCTGCACAACTGAGCGCCTCTCAAAGCCAGCAACGTACTATTAATGGTACGGTGAATGGCCGGTTGGATGCGCTTGATAACCAAAGTGTGGTGCTGGCAAACGCTATTGATAGTGAAGCAAAAAGCCGTACCATTGCGGATAGCGAGTTGGCACAATCAATATCGGCTCTGCAAGTGGATGTGAATGCGGCAGATGCGGCACTTGGCAACGGCATTACGGCGATATCTCAAGCGTTGGCTAATGCCGATACCATACAAACCACATTAACCAGTAATATCGACGACCACCTGGAATGTACCGCCAGCACCGCCGTTGAGGCGTGGATCGCTAATGCCAATATATTGAATACATTACGTCAATTAACTTCTTCTCTCTCTACCATCAATGCCCGGTTAACGGCATTTGAATCTAGCAATATAAAATAATAAGGAAACTTCATAATGGCTTCTACAGCTTGGTATCGCACAGGCACGATAGCGCTTGCGCAAAATTCAACCACCGTTACCGGAACGGGAACCCAATGGAACAACCCGGTTTATGGCGTGGCCCCTGGCCAAATGCTGCTACTACCCGGTGCGGGTACGGTGGTGATGTATGAGATCCAGCGCGTGGTCTCCGATACGCAAATCACCCTGGCTACGCCTTATACCGGCAGTGCCGCCACGGGGCAGCAATATGCGATTGTCACCGCGTTGGTGGGCAGCGTGGCGTATTTCTCCCGGCAATTGTCGGTGCTGGTCAATCAGTGGCAGAGTCAATTGGATGGCTGGCAGCAGATTCTTAGTGGTACTGGCGATGTCAAACTGACCGCGCCTGATGGTTCAACGGTGACGGTGAAATCGCAGGCGGCGTTGACGGCGGCGATCAATGATACGTTGAATAAAACCACCACCACGACACAGACGGTTGCCAGTGCGGTTGAATTCAAGAAAAACATCACATCAAATGGCGATCAGCAAATGCGGGCTACCAGCACCACGCCCAATCTTTTGCTGAGATTCCGTGATGCCAATGATGTTGAAAAGGGGGCGATATATTCAGACACCGCTACCGGGAATATGACCATTCGCTGGAATGGAACGGCATATTCGATGAGTGCTAAAGCTGATGGTTCGGTGACATTCCCCGGTGATGTTTATTCAGGCTCTAGCAAATTAGCAACAAGAGCCACATCATTAGGTACAACGGATTTAAATACTGTATTTGATGAGGGAGATTTTTATCAGTACCTCAATGCTAATGCTACGGTGGCGAGAAACTATCCGACAGGTGTGGCGGGCGTTTTAAGAGTTCTGAGGTCGAGGGCCAGTATTGGCAGTGAATCATATGCAACTCAAATATATTTCCCCTACCGTTTTGGCGATCACTATTTCCAGCGTGCATATGATGCTGGAATAGCGACATGGACAGCATGGGAGATTTTCGACTCTCGCAGTAAAAATGATGCTCGTTATTTGCAAATAGGTGCGTATGGATTGGGAGCAGATTATCGTCCAGCAGTGACTGGCATTACGCTTGCATCTGATTATCGTATTAATGGCCCGGTATTTTTTAGTAAAAATACAGTCACTGATTCATTTGGCGGGGAGGATAATCACATCCTGAACGTGTTCGGAAATACGGCTCGTACATCCGGCTTACAAATAGCATCTAACGTTACTGCTGGCGCGAGATTTGGTTTTAGGCGTATTGCCAGTAGCGTTGCAGGATCGTGGGTTGAATGCTGGACAGATAAAAACACCACCGTAGATGCCAACGGCTTTATCAAGAAAGCCTCTCCAATCGTTAAACTGTTTGGTGATGGCACCAGCGAACTCAACGATCAAAGCCAAGGTGTTACCACTGAACGCATCAGCGAAGGGGTTTATCGTGTGTTTGGCACGTTTGGTTTTAACTCGGATGCTGAATGGGGCGGTATTGATGGCGGTATTGAGATACCGACCGACCGCAATAAGCTGCCGCTGGTGTGGGTAGATTATGAGGTTGATGCGTCTGGCGATCTGCTGATCAAAACTTTCCACCGGGCAAACTCATCGGCACCGGCGTTCGCTAAAAACATCATCACGGGCTACAAAGACGGCGACCCGATCGACATCCCAGCAGGCCGCTGGCTGGATCTGCGTGTGCAGGTATATAGCGCAGAGCCAGAATTAGCAGAGGAACCACTGGCAGATAATCAGCACACAAACGATCTTGACGATGAACCGGTCGAAGAGAACCGTACCGAATAATGTTCAATTTGCTGTACCCAGCCCCGCAATGCGGGGCTTTTTTATTTTTGAGGAGAGTCTATGTCAGAACCTGTTTCAAGTGCGGCAATGGCTACCGCTATCGTCACTGGTGCGACTATCGCCGGGCTGCTGTCTGGGCCGGAGGCCGCCGATGTGGTGATCGGCGCATTCATTGGCTCGGTGATCTTTGTTATTAGCGCGAAGGATTACCCTTTTGTCACCCGAACCGTGCTGTTTTTGGTGTCGTTCGTGATCGGCGTGGTATCAAGCGAATTTTTTGCCAATGCGCTATCCACTACGCTACCGGGCGAACTGGCGGTGACTAAGCTGATTGGGGCCATTGTCAGTTCAGCCGTCAGTGTCCGTTTATTAATGGCATTAACCAAGCGCGCTGCGGATCCCGATCTGCTCAAAAAAGGGGGGCATAATAATGAACCTTGATACTCTGTGTTTAGTGATTAATGGAATAGCCTGTGGTTTGATCTCACTACGCTTACTCGCTTTCCGCCGGGGCAACAATGAGCATGATTATGGTACGGCTATTTTTGCTTTCTGCATCATTGCGGCCAGCGGCACGGTGGCGATCCGTCTTGCCCTGGGCGTATACGATGAGGTGGATCCTGCTGAAGCTTTGCTCAACGTTGCGTTATGTATTGGCGTGTTTGCGGTTAAGGGCAACATCAAACAATTAGTGCATTTTTCTGGTATTAAAAAAAGTGGGGTTGACCATGAGTAATTTGATATTTCAGGATTATCAACGGGTTGTGGAGCTGTTGGGTGTCCCCGGCGCGGTAGTGCAGGCGGTGGCTGAAGTGGAAAGTGCGGGGGCGGGCATGCTGCCTGATGGCCGCCCCAAAATTCTGTTCGAACGGCATGTGTTTCGCCGCTTATTGTTGGAGAAGGGGGTTAAGGTTGATGGTTTGCCTGCCGATCTGGTTAATCGCGTAGCGGGGGGTTATAGCAGCGGTGCTGCGGAGCACGATCGTCTGGCACGGGCAGTGGAGATCGAGCGTGAGTGTGCGCTCCAGTCATGCAGTTGGGGTGCATTCCAGATCATGGGTTATCACTGGAATTTGTTGAAATATCCTAATTTACAAGCCTTTATCAACGCGATGTATAACAGTGAGGCGGATCAGTTGGAGGCATTCGTGCGTTTTATCAATGCTAATTCGGCGCTGGTTAAAGCCCTGCGTGCGCTTGACTGGGCTGCGTTTGCCAAAGGTTATAACGGCGCTGGTTACGCGAGCAATAATTACGACAAAAAAATGGCTGCGGCTTTCAGCCGAGCTGGGGGCTGATGATGAAAATCTACGGAACACCGAGAGTGGGCCTTGCTGATGTTGGATTCTCAGGCTAAGTCAATTGCTGCATCAAATGCGGCTCTCTAGTCGCTGAGTCTTGAATCGGCAGAGGATGATTGGCGCTTAGGTTGCACTCTTATTTTTTCTTTCCGTGCTTCTCTTATCTCTATAGCAGGTTGCGCCTGAGCCAGCTCTTTAAGCAGCGGCAACAGGATCTGTACGCTGTCGCGGCTGCGCTTATCGATCCGCCCTGGCAGATGGCTGTCCAGATAGTGCAGATTGTCATATTGTGGCCGATGCCAGGTGATCCCCTGCGGAAACTGCGGGCTGATAGCAACCTGTTGATAGCCATCTTTTTCGCCCAGCGACCAGTTGGTGGCTTCTACTGCCATCACTGGAATTTTGGCATCATCGAACACATCCTGATCGGAACAGCAGCCGGTCCCTTTCGGGTGTTTTTTATTACCGGGGTTAATGGCGGCGGCAATACCGTGATTATGGGCAATGTCCAAGGCGCGATCGCGGGAGATGTTTGCGATTTCCGGCGGTGTATTGCGCCCTGAGTGGAAATACAGACGATCACCGGTGATCAGGTTGTCGAGGTTGATAACTAGCAGGGTATTGTTACGTTCTTCCTGTGTCATGTGTTTCAGGTAGTTTCTTGCTCCCAGAGAGTTGAGTTCTTCACCGCTGGTGGCAATAAAACGCAGATTGTAGTTGGTAGGAATATCTTTCATCTGTTTCGCCAATTCCAGCATGACGCCAACGCCAGAGGCATTATCATCCACTCCCTGCAACGTAAGGCCACCAAGGCCATTGTCCAGTTCGTTGCTACTGCGTGGGGTGTAGGTGTCAAAGTGCGCCACAATAATGATCTGTTGCGCCTGAATTCCCTTTTTGGCGGCAATGACGGAAGTAACACGGGTACTGAACCAGTCTTCGCTGGCATCTTTGTTGGTGTAAAGGTAACTGGCATTGAAGCTGCGCAGGTGGCTGGGATAACCCATTTGGGTAAATTGCTGTTTCAGATAGTCGGCGGCGTGTGATTCTGCCGCAGTCCCCACCATCCTGCCAGGGAAATGGGTTGCGATATAGCGTGTCTGCTGGGCGGCAAATTGGCCCAATGGCACTGTTTTGACCGGTTTGATTGCTTGGGGTGCCGCGGTAACGTTTGCAGTATTTTTGAAGGTGGCAAGCAACATCTGTTCAGCGGCAAACTGACCCGGTGTGGATTCTTCGGTAGCTGAAACCTTTGCATCGTTGCCGAGGGTGGAGATCAACATCTGTTCAGCGGCAAATTGGCCTAATGGGGTTGCTTTAGCCGATTTGGTGGTCGCTGAAATATTTGCAATGTTGCCAAGCATGGCGATCAACAGACCCAATCTCAGGTAACCATGGGGAAACATGCCGAAAAATCCTTATTTAATACTGTCGATATAGGCTGTATCCTGCGAATTGACCGCCAGTAGCCTCATAGGCAATTAAAGAGCGCTGCCTAGTATGGGATGCTATTGGCGATTACACAATTTCTTCGTTTCTTAATATTCGCTGCCGAGCGTCCGCACGATTTATCGCTTTTGACGCTGATACGGTGGCCTTATTCCATTATCGAACTTGGTATTCCTTTTCGTCATTTCAGAGGCTAAATTCCACCCCGTATAGTCACACTATCTTTTGGTTATAAGAAAAGGCCGTTGTGGACTACCTACCCCTATTTGCCGACCTTAAACAACGCCCGGTGCTGGTTGTTGGCGGTGGTGAAGTGGCTGCGCGTAAAGTCAGCCTGCTTCAGCGCGCTGGAGCTGAGATACGGATAGTTGCACAGGAACTCTCACCGGAAATTGAACATCTGCATTTGCAAGGGCAGGTTCATTGGCTGGCGCATTCTTTTGCTCCGCAGCAGTTGGATGAAGTGTTTCTGGTTATTGCGGCTACCGATGACAGCAGCTTGAACGCGGAGGTTTATGCCGAAGCGGATAAACGCCGCGTGTTGGCGAACGTGGTGGACGATCAGCCGCGTTGCTCCTTTATCTTCCCATCAATTATCGATCGTTCACCGTTGGTGGTGGCGGTTTCTTCCAGCGGCCAAGCGCCAGTGCTGGCGCGGATGCTGCGTGAGAAGCTGGAGGCCCTTTTGCCAACCAGCCTTGGGCAGATGGCGGAAGTGGCCGGGCGTTGGCGTGGCCAAGTGAAACAGCAGCTTTCTTCCTTGGGTGCACGGCGCCGTTTTTGGGAAAAAACCTTTGGTGGCCGTTTCGCCACGCTGGTAGCCACAGGTCAGGTAGTGCAGGCAGAACAGCAGTTGGCACAGGATTTAACGGCTTTTGCGCAGGGGCATGCAGGCAAACAGGGGGAGATCGCCCTGGTGGGCGCAGGCCCGGGTGATGTTGGTTTGCTGACGCTGCGTGGGTTACAGGTGATGCAGCAGGCGGATGTGGTGTTATACGACCATTTGGTGAGTGATGAAACGCTGGATTTGGTGCGGCGTGATGCCGAGCGGATCT
The DNA here is from genome assembly GCF_000520015.2 of Chania multitudinisentens RB-25. Classification (GTDB taxonomy): domain Bacteria; phylum Pseudomonadota; class Gammaproteobacteria; order Enterobacterales; family Enterobacteriaceae; genus Chania; species Chania multitudinisentens. The sequence continues at coordinate 5,098,942 of NZ_CP007044.2, read as the reverse complement.
GCGTGGGCAAACGCGCCGGAGCGCATTCGGTGATTCAAGAAGAAACCAATCGTTTGTTGGTGGAACTGGCACAGCAGGGCAAACGCGTCGTGCGGCTGAAAGGGGGCGACCCGTTTATCTTTGGCCGTGGCGGCGAAGAGTTACAGGTAGCGGCCGCGGCAGGTATTCCGTTTCAGGTGGTGCCAGGGGTGACCGCTGCCGCAGGGGCGACGGCGTATGCCGGTATCCCGCTGACTCATCGCGATCACGCGCAGAGCGTGACCTTTATTACCGGCCATTGCCGCCCGGACGGGAGTGGCTTGGATTGGGCCGATCTGGCGCGGGCACGGCAAACGTTGGCAATCTACATGGGCACCATGAAGGCGGCCGATATCAGCCGTAATTTGATCGTGCATGGTCGTGATGCTACCACGCCAGTGGCGGTGATCAGCCGCGGCACACGGCCCGATCAGCAGGTGCAGACGGGTACGTTGCAACAACTGGAACAACTGGCTCAACAGGCCCCATTACCGGCGTTGCTGGTTATTGGTGAAGTGGTGGAATTACACCATCAAATTGCCTGGTTTGGGCAGCAACCGCAGGCGGAAGGGGGATCTCGCCCCGCCGTCGTGAATTTGGCTTAGGCTTTTAAGGATTGGTTATGGACGGAAAACGACTCACTCATTTGCGGCAATTGGAAGCGGAGAGTATCCATATCATCCGTGAGGTCGCCGCTGAATTCAGCAACCCGGTGATGATGTATTCCATCGGGAAAGACTCCTCCGTGATGTTGCATCTGGCTCGCAAGGCGTTTTATCCGGGGACGTTGCCGTTCCCGTTGTTACATGTAGATACCGGTTGGAAATTCCGTGAAATGTACGAATTCCGCGATCGTACCGCTAAAGAGTACGGTTTCGAGTTGTTAGTGCATAAAAATCCAGAAGGCGTGGCGATGGGCATCAATCCGTTTGTACACGGTAGCGCCAAACATACCGATATCATGAAGACCGAAGGGCTGAAGCAGGCCTTGAACAAATACGGTTTTGATGCCGCTTTTGGCGGGGCGCGCCGCGATGAAGAGAAATCTCGTGCTAAAGAACGCATCTATTCTTTCCGCGATCGCTTCCACCGCTGGGACCCGAAAAATCAGCGGCCGGAGCTGTGGCACAACTATAACGGCCAGATCAACAAAGGGGAGAGCATCCGTGTGTTCCCGTTGTCGAATTGGACTGAACTGGACATCTGGCAATATATCTTTCTGGAAAAGATTGATCTGGTGCCGCTGTATCTGGCAAAACCGCGCCCGGTAGTGGAGCGCGACGGCATGTTACTGATGGTGGATGATGATCGTATCGATTTGCAGCCAGGAGAGGTGATCAGCCAACGTATGGTACGTTTCCGTACTCTTGGCTGCTGGCCGTTGACCGGCGCGGTGGATTCTGCTGCGCAGACGCTGCCCGAGATCATCGAGGAGATGCTGGTTTCCACCACCAGTGAGCGTCAGGGCCGCATGATCGACCGCGATCAGTCCGGTTCGATGGAGCTGAAAAAGCGTCAAGGGTATTTCTAAGGAGCCGCCGGATGAACAACGTTATTGCACAACAAATCGCTGAACAGGGCGGAGTAGAATCGTATCTGCATGCGCAACAACATAAGAGTTTGTTACGCTTTCTGACCTGTGGCAGCGTTGACGATGGCAAAAGTACCCTGATTGGCCGTTTGTTGCATGATACCCGTCAAATTTATGAAGATCAGCTCTCTACGCTACACACTGACAGCAAACGTCTGGGCACTCAGGGTGAGAAGCTCGATTTGGCGCTGTTGGTTGATGGCTTACAGGCCGAGCGTGAGCAAGGCATTACCATTGATGTGGCGTACCGCTACTTCTCTACTGAAAAACGTAAATTTATTATCGCGGATACGCCGGGGCACGAACAGTACACCCGTAATATGGCAACCGGAGCATCCACCTGCGATCTGGCCATTTTACTGATTGATGCGCGTAAAGGCGTGCTGGATCAGACTCGTCGTCACAGTTTTATCGCCACTCTGCTGGGGATTCGCCATTTGGTGGTGGCGGTCAACAAAATGGATCTGGTGGGTTATCAGCAAGCGGTATTTGAGCAATACAAGCAGGATTACCTGACGTTTGCTGAACAACTGCCAAACGCTCTGGACATCAAGTTTGTGCCGCTGTCGGCGCTGGACGGTGACAATGTGGCAACCCAGAGCGAACAGATGCCGTGGTACAACGGGCCGACGCTGTTGGAAGTTCTGGAAACGGTGGATGTGGTCAGTGAGCGGGAAGCGCAGCCGCTGCGTTTCCCGGTGCAATACGTCAACCGCCCGAATCTCGATTTCCGGGGCTATGCGGGTACGCTATCGGCCGGGGTGGTGCGTGTTGGCCAGCGCGTTAAAGTGCTGCCTTCGGGCATAGAATCGACCGTGACACGCATTGTGACGTTTGATGGCGATTTACAGGAAGCGGTTCCGGGCGAGGCCATTACGCTGGTGTTGCAAGATGAAGTGGATATCAGCCGTGGCGATTTGCTGGTGGATGCCAGTGAAACGGTGCAGGCAACGCAGAGTGCGCTGGTGGATGTGGTATGGATGGCGGAACAAGCGCTGTTGCCGGGCCAGAGTTATGACATCAAGGTGGCGGGTAAAAAAACTCGTGCTCAGGTAGGAAGTATTCGCTATCAAGTGGATGTCAACTCGTTGGCACAGCATCAGGCAGAGGTTTTACCGCTGAATGGCATCGGTTTGGTGGAGCTGACCTTTGATGAGCCGCTGGTACTGGACAGTTATCAGAGCAATCATGATACCGGTGGCCTGATCTTTATTGATCGTCTGACCAATGTCACGGTTGGTGCAGGGCTGATCCGTGAAGCATTGCACAACAGTGATCAAGAGGCAGTAGAGGATTACAGCGCCTTTGAATTGGAACTGAATGCGTTGGTGCGCAAACACTTCCCGCATTGGGGAGCGCGCGACTTGCTAAGAGGGAAATCGCGTGGCTGAGACTCAGGTGCGGGCAACCGGGCCAAATGATGAGAATGTGGTGTGGCATCCGCATGCGATAACGCGTGCGGAACGTGAAATACGCAATGCTCATCAAGGCGTGGTGCTGTGGTTTACGGGGCTTTCCGGCTCGGGGAAATCTACCGTAGCCGGTGCACTGGAGCAGGTATTGCACCGGTTGGGGATCAGCACCTATCTGCTGGATGGCGACAATGTGCGCCACGGGTTGTGCCAGGATTTGGGGTTTTCTGATGATGATCGGCGTGAAAATATTCGCCGCGTCGGTGAAGTGGCGAAACTGATGGTGGATGCCGGTTTGGTGGTATTAACTGCTTTCATTTCGCCCCATCGCTCTGAACGGCAAATGGTGCGGGAAATGCTTGACGATGGGCGTTTTATTGAGGTGTTTGTTGACACTCCGCTGGCGATTTGCGAGGCGCGCGATCCGAAAGGGCTGTATAAAAAAGCCCGCGCTGGTGAACTGCGTAATTTCACCGGTATTGATTCGGTTTATGAGGCACCGGTGCAGCCGGATATTCATCTGAATGGCGAACAGTTGGTAACAAATTTGACCACGCAACTGTTAGACGTCCTGCGTAGCCGGGCTATGATCAAATCCTGACTTCAAAAAAGCGTGTGGCGTCTTTTGCCATGCGCTTTTTAATCTCGGCTTGCTGCACTGTGCGCCAAGAGAACATGAATGACCAGGAGGCGCTATGCAAAATATCACGCCAACGTTGGCTGATGCGCAACAAGCACCAGAGGAGCCTACTTACTTTTTTCTGGGTGGTGTCAGTGGATTTGCGTTTTACTGGCTGGCGTTTGCGGTGCCTTTTCTGGCTTATGGTTCCAACACACTGTTTTTTCTGCTCTACACTTGGCCGCTGTTTCTGGCGTTGATGCCCGTGTCCGTTTTGATCGGTATCACCGTTAGCATGTGGCTGCGCAGTAAACTGTTTCTCTCGCTGGGCATAACCGGTGCTGCGGTAATAGGCCTGTTCTGGCTGGTATTCCAGTGGCTGAGTGGCTGGTAATATTTCGCTTCTCAGGCACCGATTCTGCGCTTGAGAAGCGAAATAAAGGTTACAATACTTTGCTGAGAAATGCCTGAGTGCGTGGGTTGGTGGGGTGATTGAAGATCTGTTGTGGCGTGCCTGCTTCCTGAATTATACCCTGATCGATAAACAGCACCCGGTCGGCAACCTCACGGGCAAAACCCATTTCGTGCGTTACCACCACCATGGTCATACCTTCATGCGCTAAGGATTTCATGACCGCCAACACTTCGCCGACTAACTCCGGGTCCAGCGCCGAGGTGGGTTCATCAAACAGCATGATTTTAGGCTCCATCGCCAGAGCCCGGGCGATGGCAACCCGTTGTTGCTGGCCACCGGACAGGCTGCTGGGGTAGGCATCGATTTTATCAAGCAGGCCAACTTTGTTCAGCAACACTTCCGCCCGGACGATGGCTTCGCTGCGCGGCAATTTCTTTACCGCTATCGGTGCCATGATGATGTTTTCCAGCACGGTCATATGTGGGAACAGGTTAAAACGCTGGAAAACCATCCCAACGCTTTCACGCATCTTATTCAGATTGGTTTGCTGGCGGTGAATGGCAAAGCCGTTAACGTCAATCTCCCCCCCAGAGAGCGTTTCCAACGCATTGATACAGCGCAGAAAGGTGCTTTTACCTGAACCAGAAGGGCCGATAATACACACCACTTCATTAGGCGCGATATCGCAGGAAATACCGCACAGCACATGGCTTGCGCCGAATTGTTTTTGCAGGTTATGTACGCGAATCACTTTTACCGAACCTTTTTTCCATATGTTGCACCATCAGCGAAAGCAGGAAGGTGATGACCCAATAGACCAATGAAATGGTCAGGTAGGGTTCCCAATAGGTGGCATATGCGCCAGAAACCGTGCGAGCGGCATAGGCCAGGTCAGCCAGGCCGATGGCCGAAGCCAGTGACGAATCCTTAACGATGGCAATCGCGTTGTTACCCAACGGTGGTAGCATACGACGGAACGCCTGCGGCAGGATCACTTTGCGCATGGTTTTGCCATAGCTCATTCCCAGTGAACGTGATGCTTCCATCTGGCCACGATCAATCGACTGGATACCTGCCCGGAAAATTTCTGATACGTAAGCCCCAGCGTTGAGGGTGATTGCCACTACGCACGACAGGAATGCACCATAATCGGAGCGAAGAGCGCGGGCGAAATCGGTGCTCATCAGGCCGCTGGTGACCAGCAGGCCATCACGCGGATTGATGAACAACGGCACCAGTGCAAAGTGGACAACCATGATTTGTACAAACAGTGGTGTACCACGGAAAGCGCTGATGTAAATGCGCACTGGCCATTGAATGCCATAGTGCAGCAGCGGTTTCCAGATACCGTGTGGCGCTTGTGCCAAACGGCCTAACCCAAGGATCAACCCCCAGGTGGTGCCCAGCAGCACGCAGATGATGGTGCATTTGATGGTCATCAGGGCGCCTTCCATAAATAACGGTGCGTATTCCTGAATGATCTCCCAACGGAAATTCAAGGGGACTTCCTTCTGATTTGTTCTGGCTGCTATACGCCTTCAATAGCGGGATGAAGCAGTGCTGCCTCATCCTGCGTTAGTGGGGCAATGCGGCTAAAATGTGAGAGATTATTGCGCTGGCAGCGTCGGCACGTTGCTGTCAAACCAGGTTTGATAGATTTTTGCGTAAGTCCCGTCGGCAATGATTTTCTTTAGCCCAGCGTTGATTTTGTTACGCAGTTCATCATTACCTTTTGCGACCGCAATACCGAAATACTGGCGCTCGAACTTGGCATCGGAAACCAGTTTGAATTCTTTCTCCGGGTGAGTTTTGATATAGAACTTAGCCACACCCACATCCCCCACGGCGGCACCGATACCGTCTTCGTACAGCTCTTGCAGCATCAGTGGGGTGTTGTCGAAGCGTTTGATTGCGGTGCTGTTTTTGCCTAGTGTATCGGATACAACGATATCACCGGTACTGGAATTCACTACGCCGACTTTCAGCGCTTTCAGCGCCGCGATGGAATCCACCGTGGAGTCTTTCGGCACCACAATGGCCTGTTCAGCTGGGAAGTAAGGCGCTGAGAAATCAACCATCTGCTGGCGTTTATCGGTAATGGTGATACCAGAAATGATGATGTCGCGATCGCCGGAGTTCAGAGTGGCGAAAATCCCTTCCCAGGGGGTGTTAACCAGTTTCACCTGAAAACCTTCGGCTTTGGCAATGGCCTTGATCACATCAATATCAAAGCCTTCCAGTTCTTTATTACTGTTTTCGAATTCGAATGGGCGGTAAGTGCCGCCGGAACCGACTACATACGTCGGCTCGGCCGCGAAGGAAGCGGTAGAAAGAGTGGCTGCCAGGCAGGCACCAATCAGAACTAAGCGTTTTAACATGTCGATCACCCGTGGGTTAAAGGTTATATATTGGACTTGCTTATGCATTCTATGTGCATAAAAATAAGCTTCAATGATTAAAAAAACAATCTTTACCTGACGCTAAAGATACTCATAGTGTTAAATATGCATAATTGTTTTCCCTAAATATGAAAACAGCGGAGAACGCCTTGGGTGGCTAGCCTTGCGGGGCAAAAGGATGAAACCCAGTTGGCAGCAGTTTTTCTATGCGGAACGTGGTTTTTTTGCCGCTTCCGGGTGAAAATAAGATGGTAAACCCAGGAAGTTCTCACCCTTACTCTGAATCTGGCGGCTAAATGCCGCTCCCGGTGTGGAGTCAAACGGGAAGTTGTGGGATGATTAGGCGGTTTTTTCAGGGGGCGGAGATGGGAAAACTTACGCTGCTATTGCTTGCATTGCTCGGTTGGCTACAGTATTCGCTGTGGCTGGGTAAAAACGGTATTCACGATTATGTGCGGGTTAATGAAGACGTAGCGGCTCAACAGAGCAATAATGCCAAATTAAAGGCGCGTAATGACCAGTTGTTTGCCGAGATTGATGATTTGAACGGCGGTCAGGAAGCAATTGAAGAACGCGCACGCAATGAGCTGGGGATGATTAGACCCGGTGAAACTTTTTATCGTCTGGTGCCTGACCAATCCAGACGCAGCGCGGCGTCTTCCACGCAAAATAACGTACAAAAATAACGCATGAATCATTCCGCAAGTTCCTTGCCGCAGGTGATTGCTGTTCTGCCCGCCGCCGGTATCGGTAGCCGCATGCAGACCGATTGCCCGAAACAATATTTAACTATTGGCCATCAGACCCTCCTTGAACATGCGATCCAGGTGTTGTTGCGGCATCCACGGATTTCGCAGGTGATTGTCGCCATCAGTCCTGATGACCATCAATTCCAGATGTTGCCGATTGCCCAGGATCCCCGGGTGCGCACCACGTTGGGGGGGCAGCAGCGTGCCGATTCGGTTATGGCTGGGCTGCAACTGGCAAACGATGCTGAATGGGTATTGGTGCATGATGCCGCCCGCCCTTGCTTACATGCCGACGATCTGGAGCGCCTATTGGCAATTACCGCACACAGTAAAGTCGGGGGCATTCTTGCTGCCCCGGTGCGCGATACCATGAAACGCGCCGAAGTGGGTCAGAATGCTATTTCGCATACCGTTGAACGTCAGGACCTGTGGCATGCCTTGACGCCACAGTTATTTCCGTTGGAATTGCTTAAGCATTGCCTACAGCGCGCGCTGGACGACGGTGTCATGGTGACCGATGAGGCTTCCGCGCTGGAGCATTGTGGCTATCATCCGCTGCTGGTTGCAGGGCGAGCGGATAATATTAAAGTGACTCGGCCAGAGGATTTAGCCCTGGCCGCGTTCTATTTAACCCAGCTATAAGTTGCCGCGAGAGAGCAACTTGAAAAATGGTGGGTATCGACAATTAAGGAGCGCGTCATGCGTATTGGTCACGGTTTTGATGTCCATAAATTTGGCGGCGAAGGGCCGCTGGTGATCGGTGGTGTCCGCATTCCTTACGAGAAAGGTTTGCTGGCGCACTCGGATGGTGATGTCGCACTGCATGCGGCCACTGATGCACTGTTAGGGGCTGCGGCGTTGGGGGATATTGGCAAACTGTTCCCGGATACCGATCCGGCATTCAAAGGGGCCGACAGCCGTGAATTGCTGCGTGAAGCCTGGAAACGTATTCGCGCCAAGGGTTATCGCCTAGGTAACCTGGATGTGACCATCATCGCGCAAGCACCGAAGATGGCACCGCATATTCCCCAGATGCGCGTTTTCCTGGCAGAAGACCTACAGTGCCATATAGAGGATGTCAACGTTAAAGCGACTACCACCGAACAACTGGGTTTTACCGGGCGGGGTGAAGGGATTGCCTGTGAAGCGGTTGCCTTGTTGATCAAGGGGTAGGCGCATGGATATGGCAAATCTGACTTGGCTACATGGTAAACCACAGGCTCGTGGGGTACTGAAAGCCAATCCAGAAGATTTTGTGGTGGTGGAAGACCTGGGCTTTACGCCAGATGGTGAAGGTGAACACCTGTTGGTGAATATCCGTAAAAACGGCTGTAACACGCAGTTTGTTGCAGACAGCCTGGCGAAATTTGCCGGCATTCATGCCCGTTCGGTCAGTTATGCAGGCTTGAAAGATCGCCATGCGGTGACTGAACAGTGGTTCTGCCTGCATCTGCCAGGCAAAGAATCCCCCGATCTCACTCAGTTTTCACTTGAAGGCTGCGAAGTATTACAGGCCGCACGCCATTTGCGCAAGCTGCGCATCGGCACCTTGAAAGGCAATGATTTTACTCTGGTATTACGCCAGATCAGCAACCGTCAAGAGGTGGAGCAGCGTTTGCTGGCGATTGCGGCGGGTGGTGTGCCAAATTATTTTGGCAGCCAACGCTTTGGTCACGGTGGCAATAATCTGGTTATGGCCAGCCGCTGGGCCAATGATCAAATCCGAGTAAAAGAGCGGAGCAAGCGTAGTTTTTATCTCTCTGCCAGCCGTAGCGCACTGTTCAATTTTATTACCAGCCAGCGTTTGGCTAATCAGCAGCAATATACGGTACTGGAAGGTGACGCATTGCAGTTGGCCGGGCGTGGCAGTTGGTTTGTGGCTAAGCCAGAGGAACTGGTTAGCCTGCAACAGCGTTTGGATGCTCAAGAGTTGCTGATTACTGCCCCGTTGCCGGGTGATGGTGATCCGGGTACTGCCGGGGAAGCACTTAAATTTGAACAACAATGCTTGGCGGAACAGCCGGAATTGCTTACGCTTTTAAAACGTGAGCGTGTTGAATCTGCTCGCCGAGCCCTGCTGTTACAACCGCAGAAACTGCTGTGGAACTGGTGGGATGATGTCACCGTGGAATTGCGCTTTTGGTTGCCTGCAGGCAGCTTTGCTACCAGCGTTGTTCGTGAAGTCATACAGCAGGATAACAGTGATGCGGATATTACTGAGTAATGATGATGGTGTTTCGGCTCCAGGTATTCAGGTGCTGGCTAAACACCTTCGCGAATTTGCCACTGTACAGATAGTTGCACCCGATCGTAACCGCAGTGGTTCTTCCAATGCGTTAACGTTAAGTTCACCGTTGCGCGTAATAGCGTTGCCGAACGGGGATATTGCCGTTGAATCGGGTACACCAACAGATTGCGTTTACCTGGGGGTTAATGCTTTGATGCGCCCGGCTCCCGATGTGGTGGTTTCTGGCATTAACGCTGGAGCCAACTTGGGGGATGACGTTATTTATTCCGGCACGGTTGCCGCCGCGATGGAAGGCCGCCATCTGGGTTTGCCGGCGCTTGCGGTGTCGCTGAATGGCCATCAGCATTATGATACAGCCGCTGTGGTCACCTGTAGCCTGTTGCGTGCGTTGCAGCGTGAACCGCTGCGTACCGGAAAAATCCTTAATATTAACGTGCCTGATTTACCGCTTACGGAGATTAAAGGCATTCGTGTGGCTCGCTGTGGCAGTCGGCATCCTGCCGATAAGGTTTTTTGTCAGCAGGATCCGCATGGTCAGAGTTTGTATTGGATCGGGCCTCCTGGGGATAAATTTGATGCTGGCCCAGATACTGATTTCGCGGCAATGGAGCAGGGGTATGTTGCCGTTACGCCTTTGCAGGTGGATTTGACTGCCTATGGCGCGCTAGAGGTGCTGACAACATGGTTAACCAAAATAGAGGTTAGCGGGGAATGGTGAACAAACGCATGCAAACATTGCTGATGCAACTGCGCCAGCAAGGGATCAGGGACGAACGGCTGCTTAAAGCAATCGAAAATGTGCCGCGTGAGCGTTTTGTTGACGAGGCGCTTGAACATAAGGCCTACGAAAATACCGCGTTGCCTATCGGTTCGGGCCAAACGATTTCTCAGCCTTATATGGTTGCGCGCATGACGGAACTATTGAATCTGACACCCGCTTCCAGAGTGTTGGAGATCGGTACGGGCTCCGGTTATCAGACCGCGATTCTGGCCCATTTGGTGCAGCATGTTTGCTCGGTTGAGCGTATCAAAGGGTTGCAATGGCAGGCAAAGCGCCGCTTGAAACAGCTCGATCTGCATAACATTTCCACGCGCCATGGCGATGGTTGGCTGGGCTGGGCATCTCGTGGGCCGTTTGATGCGATCATTGTGACGGCAGCCCCGTTGGAAATTCCGCAGGCGTTAATGGACCAATTGGATGATGGAGGCATTCTGGTGCTGCCAGTGGGTGAGCAAGCACAGATGCTTAAGCGCATTCAGCGTTGCGGGAAGACATTTTCTATCAATGCCGTTGAAGCGGTACGATTTGTTCCGCTGGTGAAAGGTGAGTTAGCCTAATAATAACAGGGCGAAATTTATTGCACTTTCATCAAGTCCGGTTAAGGTTTTAGCGTTTTAGGTTCCAAGGTAATTGTTTTTTGCCGTTGTAATAGGGTGCGGTAGCGCTAATGTGGTAATACTCTGATTGTTTGCAAGCTATTGGGTAACGCATTGGCAGCACTGTTTTTTTGATTCCTTGGCAAGAGATCGCTGGGTGTTCAGGGGTCGGCCTGGGAAAACCTTGCATTGTGGAAACTGAGAAAAATTTCAAGCTCGACTACGATGTAAAGGGTTTTTGGATATATCGCTGATATTGCTGTCATGGGGGAAGCATGAGTACTGGAAGCCCAATGATTACTTTGCGCCGGGTTGCGGTGTGTACGATGTTAAGTTTGTGGTTGGCAGGTTGTTCAAATAATAATTCTACTTCTGCACCGATCAGCAGTGTAAATGGTGATGGAGGTAGCTCGTCTGCTAATGTTGGAGGGAACACCGCTGCGCCGGGGCGTATTGTTTATAATCGCAGTTACAATTCGATCCCCAAAGGAAGTTACAGCGGTAACACTTATACCGTTAAACACGGTGATACGTTGTTCTATATTGCCTGGATCACCGGGAACGATTTCCGTGATCTGGCTCAACGTAATAATATCCCTGAGCCATATAGCCTGGAAGTCGGCCAAACCATTCAACTTGGTAGTGGCTCAACTAACGGCGGCAATGGCGGCATGCTGGCAGCTACGGACGCCACTCGTGGTGGTGTACCTAAGCCACCATCCAGTTCTCAGATACAAACTGTAACGGTTGATTCCCAATCAACTAACGCGTATTCTGGTAACTCGGGTAAACAGAATGTAGGTAAGATGTTACCTTCATCAGGAGCAACTGTGGCAGGTTCAGTCACTGCTCCTGTTATCGCGCCAGCTGCGACACTACCAGTGAGCAGCACCGTCAGTAATAGCGCTCCGGTTAGCAGTTGGAGATGGCCAACAGACGGTAAGATTATTGATAACTTCTCCTCATCGGAAGGTGGGAATAAAGGTATCGATATCGGTGGCACCCGTGGGCAGCCTATTTTTGCTACCGCTGATGGTCGGGTAGTTTATGCAGGCAATGCTTTACGGGGTTACGGTAATCTAATCATCATCAAACACAATGATGATTACCTGAGCGCCTACGCCCATAACGACACAATGCTGGTCCGGGAACAACAAGAGGTGAAGGCGGGGCAAAAAATAGCAACGATGGGAAGCACCGGAACCAGTTCAGTACGTTTGCATTTTGAAATTCGTTACAAGGGGAAATCCGTAAACCCGCTGCGTTATCTTCCGCAGCGATAGATTGGACAGAGTGCGTTGTATTCTGTTCGCGGTATCACGGGTAGGAGCCGCTTATGAGCCAAAATACGCTGAAAGTTAACGAGTTACATGACGATGCAGATTTCGATGAGAACGCCACGGAGGTTGAATCATTCGACGAAAAAGATCTGGCAGAAGAAGAAGCCAGTGAGAATGATTTAGCGGAAGACGAGCTGTTGTCTCAAGGTGTTACCCAACGCGTATTGGATGCAACGCAGCTCTATCTGGGCGAAATCGGTTATTCCCCTCTGCTGACTGCAGAGGAAGAGGTTTATTTTGCGCGGCGCGCACTGCGTGGAGACGTACCGTCTCGCCGCCGCATGATAGAGAGCAATCTGCGGCTGGTGGTGAAAATTGCCCGTCGCTACAGTAATCGCGGTCTGGCGCTGCTGGATCTGATCGAAGAGGGTAACCTCGGTCTGATTCGTGCGGTAGAAAAGTTTGATCCAGAGCGCGGTTTCCGTTTCTCTACTTATGCAACGTGGTGGATTCGCCAGACGATTGAACGGGCGATTATGAATCAAACCCGTACTATCCGTTTGCCAATTCATATCGTTAAAGAACTGAATGTTTACTTGCGTACCGCGCGTGAGCTTTCTCACAAATTGGATCATGAACCGAGCGCTGAAGAGATTGCGGAGCAACTCGACAAATCGGTTGATGATGTCAGCCGGATGCTGCGCCTGAATGAACGTATCACTTCTGTTGATACGCCATTAGGGGGCGATTCAGAGAAAGCGTTGTTGGATATTCTGGCTGATGAGAAAGACAACGGGCCGGAAGACACCACGCAAGACGATGATATGAAGCAAAGCATCGTGAAATGGTTGTTCGAATTGAACGCCAAACAGCGTGAAGTGCTGGCTCGTCGTTTCGGTCTATTGGGTTATGAAGCGGCAACGTTGGAAGATGTGGGTCGCGAGATTGGCTTGACACGCGAGCGTGTTCGTCAGATTCAGGTTGAAGGCTTACGGCGTTTGCGTGAGATTCTGCAAACGCAGGGTTTGAGCATAGAGGCGCTGTTTCGCGAATAAACGTTTATCGACATTACAATAAAAACGGTGGGCGTATGCCCACCGTTTTTTATGTCAGCAATTTTAGCTGGCTTAGACCATGCTTTTCAGCCGGTAGATCCATTCCAATGCCTGGCGTGGTGATAAAGAGTCTGGATCTAAGGTTTCCAGTGCTTCTACAGCTGGTGGAATCTCTTCATTCAACAACGTCATCTGGGTTGCATCTACCGTACCCGCAGCGGTTTGGCTGGAGAGACTTTCCAGTTCACGCAGTTTCTGGCGAGCACGCTTGATCACATCACGCGGCACACCGGCCAGCGCAGCGACCGCCAGCCCGTAGCTCTTGCTGGCCGCACCGTCTTGAACGCTGTGCATAAAAGCGATGGTATCGCCGTGCTCAAGCGCATCCAAATGCACGTTGACGACACCTTCCATTTTTTCTGGCAAGGTGGTGAGTTCGAAGTAATGCGTAGCAAACAATGTCATGGCTTTGATACGGTTAGCCAGGTTTTCGGCACAAGCCCAGGCCAGCGAAAGCCCATCATAAGTAGAAGTGCCACGCCCGATCTCATCCATCAGCACCAGGCTATTTTCTGTGGCATTATGCAGGATATTGGCGGTTTCGGTCATTTCCACCATAAAGGTTGAGCGACCAGAGGCCAGATCGTCTGCCGCGCCGACGCGGGTAAAGATCCGGTCTATCGGGCCGATGAAAGCTTTTACTGCGGGCACAAAACTGCCAATATGCGCCATGAGTACAATCAAGGCTGTTTGGCGCATATAGGTACTTTTACCACCCATGTTTGGGCCAGTGATGATCAACATGCGCCGCTGCGGCGACAGTGAGATCGGGTTGGCGATAAAGGGTTCACTCAGTACCTGCTCTACTACCGGGTGCCGCCCTTCGCTGATGCGGATACCCGGTTGCTCGCTCATGGTTGGGCAAATATAGTTCAGCGTTTCGGCGCGTTCAGCCAGAGTGGCCAGTACATCTAGCTCTGCCAGTGCTCCGGCACTTTGTTGCAGTTCTTCAAGATGTGGCAGCAGCAGATCGAACAGTTCTTCATACAGCCCTTTTTCAATCGCTAATGCTTTCCCTTTTGAAGTCAGTACCTTATCTTCATACTCTTTCAACTCTGGAATGATGTAGCGTTCAGCATTTTTTAGCGTTTGGCGGCGTACATAGTGGATTGGCACCAGGTGGCTTTGCCCACGGCTGACCTGAATATAATAACCATGTACACCGTTGAAGCCGACTTTCAACGTATCAAGCCCGAGCTTTTCACGTTCGCGGATCTCTAGGCGATCCAGATAGTCGCTGGCTCCATCAGCCAGTGCTCGCCACTCGTCTAACTCTTCGTTATAACCGGGGGCAATCACACCACCATCACGCACCAGCACGGGGGGAGCTTCAACAATGGCTCGTTCCAGCAGGTGCTGTAGTTCATCAAACTGGCCAATTTGTGACAACAGCTTTTGCACATGCGGCGTTGCCGTGTTTTCCAGCGATGCACGAATATCGGGTAGTTGCTGGAAAGCGTGGCGCATACGGGCCAGATCGCGTGGGCGAGCGGTACGTAACGCTAAGCGCGCTAAAATACGTTCCAGATCGCCTACCTGGCGTAGCGGTTGCTGCACGTCGTTGCTCAATTCCTGTAGTGCTGCAATAGCTTGTTGGCGGCTGTTTAGCGTGTTGATGTCACGTGTGGGCATATGCAACCAACGCTTCAACATGCGGCTGCCCATAGGGGTAACGGTGCGATCGAGGATCGCCGCCAGTGTGTTCTCGCTACCGCCTGAAAGGTTTTGCGTGATTTCCAGGTTGCGGCGGGTGGCGGCATCCATAATGATGCCATCCTGTTGGCGCTCCATGGTGATCCCACGGATATGCGGTAGTGAGGTGCGTTGGGTGTCTTTGACGTATTGCAGCAGGCAACCTGCGGCACGCAGTGCTTGCTGCGCCTGTTCAACGCCAAAACCGGTGAGATCGCGAGTGCCGAATTGCAGATTTAACTGCTGACGCGCCGTTTCCAGCTCAAATTCCCACAGTGGGCGGCGGCGCAGACCGTGGCGCTGTTCGATCAGAGCCATCTGCTCAAAACTTTCTGGGTATAGAAGCTCTGCCGGATTGGTACGTTGCAGTTCGGCAGCCATGGTTTCAAGGTCTTCCGGTTCGGCAACCCGGAAGCGACCAGAGCTGATATCCAGCGTGGCATAGCCGAAACCGCGCGCATCCTGCCAGATGGCCGCCAGCAGGTTATCTTGCCGTTCTTGCAGCAAAGCTTCATCGGTGATGGTACCCGGAGTGACGATTCGGACAACTTTGCGTTCGACAGGGCCTTTACTGGTGGCTGGATCGCCAATTTGTTCGCAAATCGCGACAGACTCACCGAGCTGTACCAATTTAGCGAGATAGTTTTCCACCGCATGGTGAGGGACGCCCGCCATCGGGATTGGTTCACCGGCAGATGCACCGCGTTTGGTGAGTGAAATATCCAGCAACTGCGATGCGCGTTTTGCATCATCGTAAAATAGCTCATAGAAATCCCCCATCCGGTAGAACAGTAGGATCTCTGGGTGTTGTGCCTTCAGGCGGAGGTACTGCTGCATCATTGGCGTATGGGAATCGAATTTTTCGGTGCTAGTCATAAGATTATCGGTTCCAATCCATTGAATTTAAAATTGATTGTGATTTCGCTGTCATCATTGGGTATCGTGTCATCTCATGAAGAGTCACTCAATCCTACTCGCATAATACGAGTCAAAGTGTGGGATGTGACGCAGGCTAGGGGGAGGTCTTTTCCATAAACGTATAATCTGCATCAGTTGGGTATCCGCTCAGGCAAATCAATTGGTTGGTCATAAAGTAAAGCATAACATGGCAGTTAAACAGGCTGGCAAACCTTTGTTAACCAAATCAGTATGAACGGAGGTTATTAAGACTTTTTTCTATCGCTATACTAGCCCAGTGACCAATATGCTGTCACAGGTAAAAATTGGAAGCATCCCGCAAACTACGCTTGTAATGGCTCGGATGAAGTTGCAAGAACTCAAGAAAATTAAAAATGAAGGGCGTTGTCTTGCCACTGAGTTGAAAGAAGAAAAGCAACGGCCGTTGGAAGAGAGCCATAAATAGCAGTGCTGACGGTACGGGGATTGGTTGAGCTTTATCTCATTGAGCGTATCGAGGCGCGTAAAAGTGCTGGTGGTGAATCCTGCTTGGAGGGCAAATAGTCAGTCTTATGGGTCATGGCCCTCGCAAAATGGCAATGTGTAAATGAAAAAAAACCTCTGCCAGAGCACTTTCGAGAATTTTTTCATCCTGAGACAGGATGATGGTTTTTTTATTTGAGACGATTTATTTCCTATTGTCAGATATTTTCCGGAAGAATCACTTCCGCTTGGATGATACTGCTCTGATTTCCTATTGTTTTTATTTTGGCATGAAAATTGCTAATCCATAGTGTAATTTAAAGTTTAACAATACGTCGTGAAAGGTATTGCTAGCAGCTATACGGTTATTTAGTTTTAACCGAGTGATAAGGGAATATTGATGTGGGTAAAAATATTAGTGGAGAAAACTATTTTACACAAATATGACCTGAGAGCCATATTTGTGTAAGTAGGCAGGTGTTGGAAGTTTTGGGTTAATTGTAAGGGTAATAATATCATGAGTGCTATAAATTGGGATTTTGTTGATAAAGTGATCTTTATAAACCTCAAGACACGTAAAGATCGACGAGTACGCATTATGCGGCAATTAAAATCCCTTGGTGTGTCAAAAAATAAGATTATTCATTTTGATGCGGTTGAATATAATCCTGGATATATTGGCTGTACACTTTCACATATTGCTGTTCTGGAAATGGCGCAAGAAAAAAATTGGGAAAAAATATTAGTTCTTGAAGATGATTTTGCTTTTAATGAGGAAAAAGAAAATTATGAAAACCTTAATCGATATTTTCAGTCATTATCAAAAATAAGCTGGAATGTTGCTTTTTTAGCCGCTAATTATCATTCGGTTACGCCGTTTAAGAGTGTTGATTATATTGTTCGTGTCAATATGGCATGGTGTGCATGTGCTTACATTGTAAACAAATCCTATTATGCAAAACTCATTCATAACTATCGTTCCGGATTGTTAGTGCTTCTTCAAGGGGGAGGTAAGCAGCAGTATGCGTTAGATGTAAACTGGCACAGTTGTATGCAACAGGACTTATGGTTGGGGATCTTTCCCAATAGTGGTTATCAGATTCAAGGTAAAAGTGATATTGAGCAACAAAATGTAGATTACAGGCATCTGTTTAATAAACCTCTGCATGCGATCGTTCCTCCGGTAAAGTTTATGCCTGTAATATCCGATCCTATTGATCGGTAGTGCTGGTCCTTTAGTAGGGGGATGGTGGAGGAATTTTCGATATAAGGGGAAATAGGCTATCGCCAACTTCCGGTTCTGCAATCTCAATTGGTCAGGGATATGGTCACTCCAGTTCCCTATCTCAATTGTAAAGCAACCGATCTTAATGGTGATATACAGCGTAGTATGTTTAAAGAAAGAGGATTTGATGATGTTGGTTTTTAGGATTATTCGCTGGAGGTACGTCAACCGGATGTGGTTTTTTACAAAATCCCTATCATGAAGCCCGGCCTGGAGCTTTCAGAAGCCATATCCTTCACAGTAGAGGTGTTAAAATCGCATATATTCCTTATGCATTATACTCATCTGCTAAGGCTGCTATTGTAAATCTGACGCAGGCATTAGCCGACGAATGGATAGTTGATAATGTGAAAGTTAATTGTATTAATCCGGAAAGAACAGCAACGCCAATGAGAGTCAATAATTTTGGGGTTGAGCCCGCTGATTCTTTGTTAGACCCTAAAGAGGTTGCCATTAAGAGTCTTAAAGTTCTGGCTATGGGGGGTACAGGGAGTGTTATTGACGTCAGGAAAGATAATATCAAGGCAAGTTAACAGAGCCGATGCTGTGGTAACGGCTATTTGTTTGCTGAAAAATGTCTGTTTGAGCTTGCCTTTTGGGAATAACTCAACACGATAGCAATACCCGATTAGTGATTATCTCTGCTTAAAATGCTTCAACGTAATGGGATATTGATTTCTTGGTGTCCTTCAGGCTCCGCTAGCTGGACTGACACTGTTACCAGTTTCAGTCTAGTAAGTTTAAAGGTTATGGTGGTTTTCGCTGCCATATCACATAGCCTCATGAAAAATCACTTAATCTCACTCGCAGAATACCGATCAAAATGTAGGATGTGGCGTAATCTAGGAGAGACCTCTACCACTGGTCTCTTTCAGGCAGGTAATGCAATCGCAGAGTGTTTTTGCGGCAAATTTTGATGGGGGTTCCGTAATAGAGCCGGTAGGCTGTTATACGAGTGCAAAATCGAAGCGTGGTGCCTACACTAAATAATCGGCGGCGCTCCCATGTTGGATCGGGCAGGATATGCCAACAATCTGCTGACTCTACGAATGCGCGATCAACTTGAAGTCGGTTACACCTGATTACAATGGGTTTAGACTCGGGTTTGGGATCAAATCACATAGCAATACGTTGATGTTTGAGTTTATTGCTAGGTATAAGGAAAGTAACGTTATATGGCCTCCCAACAGTCAAATGGAAGTACTCACACGCAAAAAAAGTCCTCTTTCTGGGATAAATATCACTCACAGCAAGCTAACCTCTTGCCACTCTTATTATTTATTGTTGGGGTGATTCTTTCTGGGGCCGGAGCGTGGCGGCTTTATAACGAAATTGAAGCCAATGCCCGAGCTGAGTTTCAACGTAATGTTGAAAGGGTTTCAGGCGAGATCGTCAGGCGCTTTTCCCAGCCGGTGTATGGGTTGAGAGGCGCAAAAGGGACTTACGCGACCAATAATCATTTAAATCGTGAGCAGTTTCGTGCTTATGTCGCATCCCGTGATTTGCCGGTTGAGTTTCCAGGAGTGAGGGGATTTGGTTTCATTCAACACGTTCAACGCAATAATTTGGCTCAGTTTGTTGCGGATGTACGTGCTGATGGTGCTCCAGCGTTTACCATCCATCAGCTCAATGATACGCATTATGACGATCTGTATGTCATCAAATTTATTGAGCCTGCTGATAAAAACCAACAAGCGGAAGGGCTTGATATTGGTTCTGAATCCGTTCGGCGCGAGGCGGCTTTATTGGCGATTAACACCGGCAAAGCTACGCTGTCGGGCACCATTAATTTAGTTCAAGATAATCGTAAAATTCCCGGTGTTTTGCTTTTTGTGCCTGTTTACGCGCATGGAGCCAATCCTGTGACGCCTGCTGAACGGCAGGCATCGTTGATAGGGCTGCTCTATTCTCCGATTGTGATTGCTGACCTGCTACGCAATATTCCTGAATTTATCAATGGGCGCGTGGATATTGAGCTGTTTGACAGTACGCATGACATGTCTATCCAACATTTGATTTTTGATGCTGACGACGATCAGAAACCCGATGTGGTAGAAGAAAAACATCATGCCGAAATTATTAATGCAAGAATATTTCGTAATGTCAGTACATTATCCTTGCCAGGGCGAGAGATGACCCTGGTGGTAAGCAGTACTCCCGCCTTTGAAGCATTGATGGAACGTTATATCGCGTGGCTATTGCTGGCTTTTGGTTTCCTGCTCAGCAGCGTATTGGCGTTACTGTTACGCCAGCAAATCAATGGGCGCTATCGTGCAGAAATGCTGGCACGCAATATGACGGCAGACCTGGAGCGGCTGGCGTTAGTGGCAAAAAATACCTCCAACGCCGTTATTATTACCGATGTAAACCGTCATATAGTTTGGGTTAATGAAGGCTTTGAACGTATCACCGGTTACAGCAGTGCCGAAGTGTTTGGCAAATCGCCTGGCCAGTTACTGCAAAGTGTTAATACCGACAAGCAGGTAGCGGCGGCGATGAAAGCCGCATTGGATGCCGGTGAGTCATTTAATGGTGAAATATTAAACCGTTCTAAGTCAGGTCAGGAATATTGGATTGAATTAGAAATTCAACCGCGTTACAACGAGCAGAATGAACCCATCGGGTTTATGGCTATTGAGTCAGATATCAGTGAGCGTAAAGCAACCTACATGCGGCTTGAAACGGCATTGCGTGAAAATAATGCTTTGCTCAGCACGCTTAATCTGCATGGCATTATTTCTGCTGCTGATAGTAATGGGTTGATCACCGAAGTTAATGATGCATTCTGCAATATCAGTGGTTATCAGCGGGAAGAGTTGATTGGTCAAAACTATCGGCTATTAGACTCGCATACTCATTCCACTGACTTCTGGCAAGCTATGTGGAAAAACATTGCCAATGGCATTTCTTGGCGGAGTGAGATTTGTAATAAAGCGAAGGACGGGAGTCTGTATTGGGTTGATACCACGATTGCACCGTTTAAAAACAGCGCTGGCGAGATTGAACGATATATTTCCATTCAGATTGATATTACCACCAGCAAGAGCCAGCAAGCCAATCTGATCATTGCTCGTAACCAATTGATCCGGGCAGCCGATGTTGCAGAGTTGGGGATCTGGTTTTGGAATATCCCTGATAAAACCTTCTCTTTTGATGAACGAATGAATGAGATTTATACATTGCCTGCGGAGTTATGCAATGTTCCTATCCCTCAGGAATACTGGTATAGCTTGTTGCACCCGGAAGATCGCCCGGAAGTGACTTATGCAGTGAAAATGGCGCTGGAAAGTGAAAATGTTTACCGCCAGGATTTTCGGATTGTTGTTGATAATCAAATACGCTTCATTCAATCGAGCGGGATGGTTGAGCGGGATGAGAATGGTCGCCCGGTTTCGATGATGGGGATAAATCGTGACATCACTCAGCAACGTGAGGATGAGAATACACTGCGGATGGCCAGACAGGCGGCGGAAGAGGCCAATAGTGCCAAATCGGCTTTTCTGGCTACGATGAGCCATGAATTACGCACGCCAATGAATGCCATTTTGGGCATGATGACGTTATTAAGAAAAACAGGGCTTAATAATAAACAGGCAGATTATGCCGTTAAAAGTGAAGCGGCGGCCCGCACCCTGTTACGGTTGCTGAATGACATCTTGGATTTCTCTAAAATTGAATCGGGTAAAATGGTGTTGGAATGTATTCCTTTTGACATTCATACCATGCTGCGGGATTTATCCGTTATTTTGTCCAGCAACCTGAAAGTTAAAAATGTTGAAGTGCTGTTCGATATCGATCCCCGTTTGCCCTCATTTGTTGAAGGCGACAGCATGCGGCTCCAGCAGATATTAATCAATCTTGGGGGGAATGCGCTGAAGTTCACCGAGCAAGGTGAAGTGATATTATTTATCAAAGTGGTGCATAAAGAGAGCGATCGCGTGACGCTGCATTTTGGTGTGCGTGATTCGGGGATTGGCATTGCTCCAGAGCATCAAGAGCGCATTTTCAGTGGTTTTACACAGGCAGAAGCCTCTATTACTCGGCGTTTCGGTGGTTCAGGGCTAGGTCTGGTGATCAGCCAGCGTTTTGTTGCCTTAATGGGGGGAACACTGGAATTAGAAAGCCAGCTTGGCCATGGCAGCCTGTTTCATTTCACAATTACTTTACCGATTCCTGCTCAGCCTCTCCCTGAACAGAAAGCGCCTGAACCGTTGGTAACCCGGGCTCATGCACTTAATCATTTACGTGTATTAGTGGTGGATGATAATCCAACGGCCTGTGATCTGATTAAGCGCATGGGGGAATCATTGAAATGGACTGTGGATGTCGCCACCAGCGGTAATGAAGCGTTGCAATTAATGAAACAACAACGCGAAAAGGGAATTACCTACGGTGCGTTATTTATTGACTGGCAAATGCCGGGGTTGGATGGTTGGCAAACCAGTAAATCCGTACGTGAGCTGATGCCGGAAGACATTGCCCCCATGATAGTGATGATCACTGCTCATGATCGTGAAATGCTATTGCAGCGCAGTGAAGAAGATCAGGCGTTGCTGAATGGTTATTTGGTAAAACCGATAACGGCTTCCATGCTGTTGGATTCCGTGACGGATGCTTTGAGTGAAGGTAAACAACTCGAAACTGTTCAACCCAGATTGCCTGCGGCTTCACACCAGTTATCCGGCGTGAAGTTATTGGTTGTAGAAGATAACTTGAATAACCAGCAAATTGCCCGCGAGTTGTTGGAAGATGAAGGGGCGATTGTTGAGATCGCGAATCATGGGCAAGAGGCCGTTGAGAGACTTCAAGAGGATCCTACCGCTTTCGATGTTGTATTAATGGATTTGCAGATGCCGGTAATGGATGGCTTAAGCGCCACGCAGTATATCCGTACTACGTTAGGCTTGACTGATTTACCTATTATTGCCATGACGGCCAACGCGATGGCGTCCGATCGCGATGCTTGCCTGGCGGCAGGGATGAACGATCATATTGGTAAACCTTTTGATCTGAATAATCTTATCCATACCGTGCGGAAATACAGCAAACAGCCTGAGATGGTGGTAACTCCTGCCAAAGAAAAAGAAAATGCTTCATCGCTAGCAGCGGAATGGAAGGTGGCGGCGGCGGCGGCAGGCATTGAACTGGAGCCGGCGGTCAATCGATTAGGTGGCGACATTGGGCTTTACCAGAAGATGATCGCGTTGTTTGGGGCCGAACTGGCCGATTTTCCAAAGCAATTAGACGCGTTAACGGTGCAGCAGGATTGGCCTGCCGCCTCACGTTTGTTGCACACGATCAAAGGGCTGGCAGCACAGCTTGGCGCAGGCCAATTAGCACAGCAGGCTGGTAAGGGGGAGACATTATTGAGCAGTGCGTCAATACCTGCCTTGGAAGTCATAGACAGTGTATTGAGTGAAGTAAAAAATCACGCGCAGTCCGTTCAGTCAGGGATGGAGGCTTTGAATCTGATATTGCAGGGAAATGTGGTTGATGCCGATTCGGCAGGGGAAAACCTTACACATTCTCTTGATTCTGAACTGAATGCGTTGATACTGCTGTTACAAAATTCAGATATGGCGGCACTGGAAGCGATGAGCACGTTACAGACGACTTTTGGTCATCAGCTTGGTGGGGCATTATCCCCATTAAGTGCAGCGATCAATCAATTGGATTTCGCTTTGGCTATCCAAATAGGTCAATCATTGCTGGGCAGTTCCTCAAGCCAAAGAGATAAAAACGATGACGATAAATAATTCTCTCGACCAAGATCCCGCGATGTTGTTACCGGGTTTGGAGAAACCAAAGCTGCTGATTGTTGATGATCATCCGCTCAATATTCAGATGCTATATCAAGCGTTTTCTGCCGATCACCATGTTTGTATGGCCACTAATGGAAAACAGGCTCTGGAAGTGTGCCTCAAACAAAAGCCGGATCTGGTTTTGTTGGATATCGAAATGCCTGATATCAGCGGTTATGAGGTTTGTGCCCAGCTCAAGGCGCTGCCTGAAACCAAAGATATTCCGATTATCTTTGTCACCGCTCATATCGATGAAGCGACAGAAACCCGTTGTTTTAACGAGGGGGCGGTTGATTTTATCAGTAAGCCGATCAATAGGAACACGGTGAGAGCGCGGGTGCGAACCCACCTGTTGCTGAAGGCTCAATCTGATCTGCTGCGCCAGTTAGTCTATTTGGATGGGCTGACCGAAGTACATAATCGGCGCTGTTTTGATGAGCGGTTAAATCAGGAGTGGATGTTGGCAACCCGCCATCAGACTCCGCTTAGCCTGATCATTATCGATGTCGATTTTTTCAAGAAATATAATGACTTGTATGGTCACCTGGCTGGGGATGACTGTTTGCGCCGTGTGGCAAAAACCATCCAGCAGGCCCTCAAGCGCCCAACCGATCTGGTTGCACGCTATGGCGGAGAAGAGTTTGCCTGCTTGCTGCCCAACACCGAATTGAGTGGCGCAATGAGCGTTGCTGAAACGATAAGATTACACATCATTGAGCAGAAGATCCCTCAGGCGGACACTTCGGTATCCCCTTTTGTCAGTATCAGTCTGGGAGTTTGTAGCCGAGAAGCGGGAAGCACTGGGATGCTTTCTGATTTTTTATCGCAGGCAGATATGCAATTGTACCAAGCGAAGAGAAAAGGCAGGAATCAAACTTGTGGCACCGTTTTAGGCAATATTTCACCGGCTTCTCTGTGATTCAAAGGTAGTGGGTCAGAAAAACAGGGGGGATCGGAGTGAGGCGCGTTGGCTGGTATTGCACCAGCCAACGCGCTTTTCTTATTTAGGCAGTGGCCCGATGTTATCGTCAATGCGTTTGAGCATGTACGGGAAGAATGGGTTAGAAGATATACGCATCAGTGAATCCAGCCCAACCACCAGCACGGCTCGCTCACCGCGTGCGGCAAAGGTTCCCAGGCTGATGCCATACTGATTACGCGGTTCTGGATAGCGCCCATACAGTGAATCACTCAGTGGGAACGGCAGAGCAACGTGCGACAGCGAGAAAATATCCGGCAAATAAGTAATACCAAGCATTTCTGTGGTCTCTGCGGTTTGCCCGGCTGCGGTTGTGCGTGCCAGCGTATCGGTCGTTTCTGGCGACACGTTGGTCACTATCGTGGCCTTGTAGTTACGTGGCGCTGGTGGCAGCAGGCGTGGCAGCGCGGTGTAGGACGAGGTTCTGAGCAGTGGCCCGAAGCTGACCGCCTGGTTTAAATCGAACAGCACGACTTCACTGCCATTGGCGGGCAGATGGTTGTACAGCGCAGTAATTACCGCACGTGTGCTGACCGTTGAGTCCAGCACTGACTGGAACGTCAGAATCGGCGGTAATTCACTCATTTTGTTGTTACGTGAATCACGGGCGATCTGTTTTTGCAATTCTTGCGTCAACTGGAAAGATTGCCGTGCTGCATTCACCGGGAATGAGTTGAATTTGAACGGGTTGAATTCGGGGACGATACCTAACCAGGCTGCCTTGGCAAAGGCCGGGAAGATGGCTGGCCAACCGGCGATGCCAGCAAAGCGGGCAAAGCTGGTTACGCCAATCATGGGCGAAATCAACACGACGCGTTGAGGTTTTGCCAGCGTGGTATCGTCAAGCGCATCCAGAGTATATTTCATCGCCAATGCGCCACCGTTGGAAAAACCAATGATGTGCAAAGGAACGTCATCGCCACTGAGGCGTTTGGCTTCGCGCACTGCCAAACGGGTGGCGGCCAGCCAATCCTCCCAATCCACGTCGGTCAAGGCGCCTGGAACGGTTCCGTGGGCGGGTAAACGAATACCGATTGCGACATAACCGTACTGGCGATAATTATCCGCAATATGCCGCAGGCTGTAAGGGGTGTCGGTCAAACCGTGTAACAGCACGACGGCACCTTTGGGTTTGCCTTCCGGCATCATGACATACGAACGGTTCCAATCGGTGGGGAATTTTTCGGGGTAGATAGGGCTACCAGAATAATAACGGTTCAACGACGTTTGCACGTTGCTGGGTAGCTTATCGGTAACATTCAGCCGAACTTCTTTAAAAAGAGCCTCTTCTGCTTTCAGATAGTCAGCCCAACTGGCTTTATCAATCGCATCGGCACGCATTTCATGCGGAACAAAAGTGTGCCAAAGCTGTAGTGCCGGGCCTTGCTGAGTGTAGTAAATACGCCCAGCAAGTGCACCGACGGCTAAAAAAATCACAACCAGTACAATACGTTTTACCCATTTGATGAACATGTGTCTTAACTCCGTTTTTTATTGTAATAACCGAGCCGGAAAACTCGCTATCATCCCAAAAAGTGTATTCATTTGTATATGTTATATCCCTTTTAATAAGCCGTTCTGCGGTGAATAACTTAAACAGGGCTTAAGATGGTACTAATCGGCTGTTATCGTGGTGACACGGTGACTGTCCTGCCGTTGGTTGCAATAGCAACGCGTTGTCCTGGGTGGAACTGGCTGGTTCCCTGGGCCTGTACCACGATAATGTTAGTACCATCGTCGCGGCGGACCTCAAGCTCAACACCATTACTGCGGTTCATCGAACTTTGTACGCTTTGGCCAACGGCGGCACCACCGACAACGCCGGTTGCGGTTGCCAGATTCCGTCCACGGCCACCCCCTACGGTATTGCCGAGGAAGCCACCTACGACGGCCCCACCAATCGCACCGGCAGCATTGTTGCCATCACCACCCTGAATCGTTACTGGGCGCACTGACACCAAAGTACCATAGGTAACGGTCTGAACCTGTCTGGCCTGTGCGGCCGTAAAGGTATCGCCGGAGGAGGTGTTATTAGCGGCACAGCCACTAAGGGCGGCGGCCACAACAGCAATGGCAACGATTGTTTTAGTCATAATAAACCCCAAAAATGTCTAATGAATGTGAAGAAGAGACAACATCAGCAGTCTCGTAGTTTGAAGTATGGCAGGAACTTGATTTTATTCAGGTAAACAGTGAAAAAAATTATAACTGGGTGGATGAGTGAGAGAGTAATTAATACGCCGGGTTGAATTATTTTATTTTTAAATCAATGGGTTGATTTTTTCGCCATGATGACGGGAAGAGAGAGATATTGAGCTGGGGATACCAGGAGAGAACCTTGAGATAACCAAGCGTTCTCTCCGTCGTTTCAAAGGCAGGGAAGGGACATGTTAGCGGTTATTTTCTGCCTGACAGGCAGGATCCCAGGGTTTAACGGCAGCCACGGCCGCCGCCATGCATTCCTGGTTCCCCCATTCTGTGCCCCATCATAGGTACTCCGGCTTTTGCTAATTGGGTGTCCAGTTCAACACGCTGTTGATAGAGGTTGTCACGTAACACGGTAATTTCTTTACTGACTGCCAGAACCTTCTGTTCATCCAGTGGTTTACTGGTGAGCAGCGCTTGGTACTCATATTGCTTGGACATCATTTGTTGCCGTAAATCAGCCGTTTTCAGCTGAAATTCATCGAACGCCTTTTGGCTGTTAGCCTGCTGTTCTGGCGTCAGATTGCTCATATAGCCGCCGTGCTGATAACCCATCCCCTGGTTCATTCCCTGCGAGTTCGCCATGTTGTACCTATGCATACCATTTTGTGCCATGGCGAGGTGGCTAAATCCTGCCAGTGTGGCAAGAGAGAATAGGGCGGCAAGGGTGGTTTTATTTAGTGTCATGGTGAGTTTCCTTATGTTTGAGGTATTCCTGCCTGTTATAGCAAGCGGCATGCCATGATTTGCTTGGCATGATACTTGTATGAATATGATGTTCTTCGCTATGAAGTGGTTTACCGGAGCAAACGCGGGAAGCAGGGAGTTCAGCCTGTGGGCGCTATTATTGCAACCGCGAGATTAAAAATTAATCCAGGCAGAATGGGGGGACGATACTGGCATCAACTTACAGGTGATGCGGGTAATAATTACTCACTTTGTTTATAGTGTGGGTAAAAATTACCCGCATAGCGATATCTGTTTCTCTACATCACCTTAAACGAGGGATACGGCTTAATGGCAGATAAAAAGAAATCTGGCTTATTATCGGTCTGGATTTTGATTGGTTCGGTGATGATATTGATCGGCATTATTATCACGATGGCAATAAAAGACCTGAACCGTGGACGGGAAATCGAAATCCAGACGCTGCGAGAAAAAAGCGCGGTACTGATCCGTTCATTTGAATCCGGTGCCCGCACAGGCATGGGGATGCGTTGGCGGCAGGATCAACGCCAGATTTTATTAGAAGAAATGGCTTATCAGCCGGGGGTGCTGTATATCGCCATTACGGATGCTTCAGGCTACATTCTGGCGCATAGCGATCCGGCTCGGGTTGGAACCCCGTTGTATAGCCAGCAAGAAATGGATGCATTAAAAGTGGCGGGGGCTGAACAATGGCACATGACCACTTTTATTGACCAGGAAAATAATCGTCAGAATGCTTTTGAAACCTATCGTTTCTTTAAACCGCTGAAACGCGGTAGTGGCCATGGTGCTCATATGATGGGTATGCACCGAACCATGGCACCGGAGATGGACGGCAGCCGCGATGCGCAGGATGAGGAGCAAAATATCATTTTTGCGGCTTTCGATACCTTGGCATTGGATGCGACCCAGGCTAAAGATATTCGCAATACGGTGATCCTGCTGGCCATTCTGGCATTGTTGGTGCTGGCGTGCCTCTTGGCACTGTTCTGGGCACGGCGCTATCAGCGTTCCCGCCAGCAACTGCAAGACTCCAGAACTTTTTCAACGGAAATTATCAGCAATCTGCCTATCGGATTGATCACGACCAATGAGCACCAGCAGATCAGCGTGGTCAACCAGGCGGCAGAAGCGATGCTGGGCAGCCCAGCAAGCGGGTTATTGGGGCAGAATATTCATCGTGCGTTGCCTGCAGAGTGGAATCAACGGGTTGAAAACCACCGTAACGGTCAACCGGTTATTGAGCATGACATTGACTACCAGTTGGCTAACGGGCAATTCCTGCCTTTGAGTATCAGCGTAGCCAATATTGTCAACGACAGCGGCAATTTCCTGGGGAACCTGTTTATCTTCCGCGATATGCGGGAAGTTCGCCAACTGCAAGACCAAGTACGGCGGAAAGAGAAATTGGCGGCGATCGGTGATTTGGCTGCGGGCCTGGCCCATGAGATCCGCAATCCGCTTTCCTCAATCAAAGGTTTTGCCAAATATTTTGAAAATCGCTCGCCGCAAAATAGTGAAGAACAGGCGTTGGCTAAAGTAATGGCGAAGGAGGTTGATCGTCTGAATCGGGTGATTAGTGAGCTGCTGGCGCTGGTACGGCCCGTTGATTTGCGGCTGCAACAGGTAAATATCAACGAAGTGATCGCCCATTCATTACACCTGATTCGCCAAGATGCAGAGAATAAAAACATTACTATCCGTTATTGCAGTAATGAGATGTTACCTGCGATTGAAATCGATCCAGATCGTTTTACGCAGGTTTTACTGAATCTGTATTTGAATGCTATTCAGGCAATAGGTGCGAATGGTTTGCTTGAGGTTGGTGTTACGCAGCGGCGTGAAGAGGGTTTGTGCATCACCGTTACAGATTCCGGTAAGGGCATCGGGCAAGACGAGCTGACAAAAGTCTTTAACCCTTATTTCACGACTAAAGCCACAGGTACAGGGCTAGGGTTAACCATTGTGCAGAAAGTGATCGAAGAGCATCAAGGCAAAATCACCGTGACCAGCCATCCGCAATCAGGTACGCGCTTTGAGATGGTGATCCCCTTGAAACATAAAAAGCAGGAGGCTTCTGAGCATGGCGACGTCTAATGTGCATATCTTGGTGGTGGATGATGACCTGAGCCATTGCACCATTATTCAGGCGTTGATGAACGGATGGGGGTATCAGGTCAGCCTGGCGCATAACGGTCTGGCGGCGGTGGAGCAGGCCAAGGAAACTCCGTTTGACCTGATTCTGACCGATGTTCGCATGGCAGAACTGGATGGTATTGAGGCACTCAAGGCGATCAAAGCCTACAACCCGGCAATCCCGATCCTGATTATGACGGCCTATTCTAACGTTGAGTCAGCGGTAGAGGCGATAAAGTCCGGTGCTTATGATTACCTGACCAAGCCGCTGGATTTCGACATCTTGCAGCTCACCATCGAACGGGCGTTGGAACATACCTCTCTCAAGACCGAGAATAAAACCCTCAAACAGCAGTTGGTGGCGAATAACCAGAATATGCTAGGGCGCAGTGTTCCCATGCGCCGCCTGATGGAGATGATCGCCATGATCGCCCCTTCGGAAGCTACTGTGCTGATCTGTGGTGAGTCGGGTACGGGGAAAGAGCTGATCGCCCGGGCGGTGCATGCCAACAGCCTGCGTAAGGATTGGCCATTAGTGAGTATCAACTGCGCGGCGTTGAGTGAGTCATTATTGGAGTCCGAATTGTTCGGCCATGAGAAAGGGGCGTTTACCGGGGCAGACAAGCGCCGGGAAGGGCGCTTTATGGAAGCACATCAAGGGACGTTATTTTTGGATGAGATTGGTGAAGTATCACCGCTGATGCAGGCGAAATTACTGCGGGCGATTCAGGAACGGGAAATTCAGCGGGTTGGCAGCAACCAGACGCTGTCTGTCGATGTGCGGTTGATCGCCGCCACCAACCGCGATCTGCTGGCCGATGTAGAAGCAGGCAGGTTCCGTCAGGATCTCTACTATCGTCTAAACGTGGTGACGGTGGAAAGCCCGCCACTGAGGGCTCGTCGGGAAGATATTCCTCTGTTGACGATGCACTTTCTGGAAAAATTTGCTGAGCGTAACCATAAGTCAGTGAGAGGGTTTACTCCACAGGCCATGGATATGCTGCTGAAATATCACTGGCCCGGTAACGTGCGCGAGTTGGAAAACACGGTAGAACGCAGCGTTATTTTGTTGACCGGTGACTTTATCAGCGAGAAAGAGCTGCCGTTGAGCATCAGCCAGTTTGCTAACGAAAGCCCTGAAAACCAGGTGGGGAAGCCGATCGAACCCCTGGAGTGGGTGGAGAAAAACGCCATCTTGGCGGCATTGGAAAAAACCGGGGGCAATAAAACGGAAGCGGCAAAACAGTTGGGCATTACCCGGAAAACCCTGCTGGCTAAGCTACAAAAAACCACCTGAAAAAAGTGGGGTTGGGGGCATGAAGGGGCAGCGACGTGAAGGGGGCTGGTCGCTGCATCTATTTCATAGTAAGGAGAGTCGGTTAGGAAAGAAAATCCACTTTTCCGCCATCCAGGTTATACATGCTACCCACGATTTTTATTTTCCCGTCCTCTTCCAGTTTTTTCAGCACCGGGCTGTTGGTACGGATATTGGCAATCGTCATTTCAACGTTGGTTTTGGCTACCGCATCCACAAAACTATCGTTTTTACCCGAGCGGTCGCCTTCATAGACGGTTTTGTCGATAGCCGGTTTGATCTTGTTGAGCAACCCGGTCAGGTTACCCAGTTCGGCATTGTCAATGGCACCTTTTACCGCACCGCAAGCAGTATGCCCCATGACCAGTACCACTTTGGCACCCGCGACGGCGCAGGCGAATTCCATACTGCCGAGGATATCGTCATTTTGAATATTACCGGCGATGCGGCAGTTAAAGGTTTCGCCAATCCCGACATCCAGCAGGATCTCCGCTGGGGCACGGGAATCGATACAGCTTAAAATCACCGCCGCTGGGAATTGCCCGTGCTGGCTGGCTTGTTTTTGAGCTACATAGTCGTGTTGCTGCATTTCCCCTTTACGGAATCTCATGTTGCCTTGTTTAAAGCTCTCGATAATTTCATCAGGCGTCATTTTGTCGCGTTGTTCTTTAGTCATCGCGGCGGCAAAAGAGATGGAAGGTGCGGTAAAACCTGCAATGCCAGTCACGGCGAGAACGGAAAGGGCGGCAGTGCGCTTTAATAAAGTTCGGCGTGCGGGTTCTTTTTCTGGGAGTTTACTCATAACGTTATACCTCTGTGTTGTTGGGCTCTAGGCTCGCCATACTGCAAGTGGCATCAGTGCTGGTTTTTCGGCAACTCACATTGTTTAGGGTATGCAACACTTCAATTGCGGATTGACATCAAAACAACCCAATCAATACGACACCCTGAGGTTTTGTGGTTGAACCGTTATTTTTTGTAGAGATGTAAGCATTATAAGTGTATATGACTCCTCACTTTTCGTTGGGGTATTTTATGTTTATCGAGTTGCTGGGTGCGGGCGCATATTCCTGTTTGTTCGCGCTAGACAATGCCTTAACATAGCAACAACTCTTTTGGTCTGGTTATATGGATATCCGATGCGCCACCTGGTTACCTTCTTACCGTTGCTCCCGTTACTTGTTGCCTGTAGCAGTGAACCTGCTGCGATAGAGCAACCCCCGCAGGGCAGCCTGGTTCAGAGCGGTTTTCTGCTTGAGCCGGAACATGCAGTTCATCCATTGAGTGGCGATTTTGCCGATAACCCGGCGACGGCCCGTTTTATCAATAACATGGTGCAAGAGCATGGTTTCGAGCGCCAGCAGTTACATGATGTATTGGCACAGGCACAACGGCTGGATTGGGTGATACGCCTGATGGATAAACAGGCTCCGGCTGGCCGGCCAGCAACAACCCCTAATGGTGCTTGGATTCGCTATCGCAGCAAGTTTTTGACCCCCGAGAATGTGCAAAACGGTGTGGTGTTCTGGAATAAATATGAAGAAGCGCTACAGCGTGCCTGGCAGGTTTATGGGGTACCGCCGGAAATTATTGTTGGCATTATCGGGGTGGAAACCCGTTGGGGCCGGGTGATGGGCAAAACTCGCATTATCGATGCGTTGGCTACGTTGGCTTTTGAATATCCGCGTCGTGCTGAGTTTTTTACTGGTGAACTGGAAACCTTTCTGCTGATGGCGCGTGCTGAAGGTGATGATCCTCTGTCATTGCGCGGTTCTTATGCAGGGGCCATGGGGTATGGCCAGTTTATGCCCTCATCGTTTAAAAGTTATGCCATTGATTTTAATGGTGACAACCATATCAACCTGTGGGACCCGGTGGATGCTATTGGCAGCGTCGCCAACTATTTCAAGGCCCATGGCTGGACCAAAGGGGGCACAGTGGCGATTCCTGCCAGTGGCAAGGCTCCTGGGCTGGAGACAGGGTTCAAAACCAGCTACGCCATCACGACCTTATCTGCGGCGGGTTTAACGCCACAAGGCTCACTTGAGGGCCATCAGCAAGTCAGCCTGCTGCGCTTGGACATGGGCAACCGCTATCAATACTGGTACGGATTACCCAATTTCTACACAATTACCCGCTACAACCACAGTGTTCACTATGCCATGGCGGTATGGCAGTTGGGTGAAGCCGTTGGCAGGGCGCGGCGTGGGCAATAATTGCCAAGTAGCATAAGTAAAGAGCATATGGGGATTGAGTTTGCCATGACTCAATCCCTTTGTATTTCTTGCTACAACCCAGCGATAAGAACGAGCAATTAACATGGCATGACCTGCGAAACATCACGCATTTCCCAGCATAACCTCGGCTAACGAGGCTTGATAAATGTTACTATCGGGCGCATATACCCTGGTTCACTAAGGAGTGCCTATGAGTGAGATAACTCTGCGTAAACTCAGTATTTCTGTCGGGCAAAAACTGAAAGCCAATGGGCAGTGGATCACCTGTGCAGAGTCTTGTACCGGTGGGGGCATTGCCAAAGCGATTACTGATATTGCAGGTAGTTCAGCCTATTTTGATCGTGGTTTTGTGACTTACAGCAACGTAGCAAAACACGAATTGTTGGGGGTGAAGGAAGCGACCTTGGTAGCGCATGGTGCGGTGAGTGAAGCCGTGGTGTGCGAGATGGCTGTTGGTGCGCTGCATGCTGCCAAGGCCGATCTGGCGCTTTCGGTCAGCGGTATTGCAGGCCCGGATGGCGGCAGTGAAGAAAAACCGGTCGGAACCGTCTGGTTTGGTTTTGCCGAGCGTGCTGGCCGTGTACAGGCGTACAAAATGCAATTTGCTGGCGATCGCGATGCCGTGCGGTTGCAAGCGACAATTTTTGCGCTGCAAACAGCACTTGACGATTTTTTGTAAAATTTGGCTTGATACTGTATGACCATACAGTATAATTAGTGACATTTCCTGCACAACATACATTCAGCGGCAGTGTGGGGTCATACCGGCATTGCAAAACGAAGGAGCAAAAATGGCGATTGATGAGAACAAGCAAAAGGCGTTAGCTGCGGCACTGGGCCAAATTGAAAAACAGTTCGGCAAAGGCTCCATCATGCGCTTGGGTGAAGACCGCTCCATGGACGTAGAAACGATCTCCACTGGCTCACTGTCACTGGATATTGCCTTGGGGGCTGGTGGCCTGCCAATGGGCCGTATCGTTGAGATTTATGGTCCTGAATCTTCGGGTAAAACCACTCTCACCCTGCAGGTTATCGCCTCCGCCCAGCGTGAAGGTAAAACCTGTGCGTTTATTGACGCCGAGCATGCGTTGGACCCTATCTATGCCAAGAAATTGGGTGTTGATATCGACAACCTGCTGTGCTCGCAGCCAGATACCGGAGAGCAGGCACTGGAAATCTGTGATGCCTTGACCCGTTCAGGCGCGGTTGATGTGATCATCGTTGACTCCGTGGCTGCGTTGACGCCAAAAGCGGAAATCGAAGGTGAAATCGGTGATTCACACATGGGGCTGGCAGCGCGCATGATGAGCCAGGCCATGCGTAAACTGGCCGGTAACCTGAAAAATGCCAATACATTGCTGATCTTCATCAACCAGATCCGTATGAAAATTGGGGTGATGTTTGGGAACCCGGAAACCACGACAGGTGGTAACGCCTTGAAGTTCTATGCTTCTGTCCGTTTGGATATCCGCCGTATCGGTGCGATCAAAGAAGGTGACGAAGTTATCGGTAGCGAAACCCGCGTGAAAGTGGTGAAGAACAAAATTGCAGCGCCATTCAAACAGGCTGAGTTCCAAATTCTGTATGGAGAAGGTATTAACAGCCGTGGTGAACTGGTCGATCTGGGTGTTAAACACAAAATGATCGAAAAAGCGGGCGCATGGTACAGCTACAATGGTGAGAAGATCGGCCAAGGTAAAGCTAATGCCTGTAACTTCTTGAAAGAGAACCCAGCGGTTGCTGCTGAGTTGGATAAAAAATTGCGTGATTTGTTATTACACAGCAATGGTGAACTGGTTGCCGCTATTGCTGAAGATTTAGATGATGACGAAACAGAAACTAGCGAAGAATTCTGATTTTTGCTGGTAAGCATGCGTACCAAAGTGGTGCGCATGCTGATTGTCAAGGTTGTAGCGTATGAATGATGTGATTCCCCGCCCAAATAGTAAGGCATTGAATGCCTTGATAAGCCGGGCCATGCGGCTGTTGTCCTTACGCGACCACAGTGAAGTAGAGTTACGCCGTAAACTTGCGGTGCTGCCATCATTGATAGGGAATGCTAAGTCAGGTTCGATGTTCCCTGCGAATCCCTCTGAAGAACTCATTGATCCTGCGCTTATTGAACAAGTCATTGCCTATTGCTATCAGCATCGCTGGCTGGACGATCGGCGTTTTGCCAGTAGTTTTATTAGCGGGCGTAGCCGCAAGGGCTATGGCGCACAACGCATCCGTTCTGAACTGCTGCAAAAAGGCGTGGAGAAAGAGATTGTGCAGGCAGCATTGGCCGCATGTGACATCGATTGGTGTGAACAGGCTAAGCAGGTTGCCCAGCGGAAATTTGGCGATCCGCTACCGCAGGAATGGCAAGGTAAAGCTAAAGTACAGCGTTATTTGCTCTATCGTGGCTTTTTTCAAGAAGAAATTCAGTCAATTTACCGTGATTTTGCGCAATGAGTGCACACGGGGTTTTACTTCCCTCTGAAGAAAATTTATCTTATCCCCACTTTTAGTTCGTGAACCAGATGATATCGTCAGGATGTCGTGCCTCTTGTTCACGTGTCGTTATTCTAGCCTTTCCAGGAAAATTATGAGCAAGAGCACCGCTGAGATCCGTCAAGCGTTTCTCGATTTCTTCCACAGCAAAGGTCACCAGATTGTCTCAAGCAGCTCTCTGGTACCTGATAATGACCCGACATTGTTGTTTACCAATGCGGGTATGAACCAATTTAAAGATGTTTTCCTGGGGCTGGACAAGCGAGCCTATTCACGTGCTACCACTTCGCAACGTTGTGTACGCGCGGGTGGGAAACATAACGATTTGGAAAACGTTGGTTATACCGCACGTCACCACACGTTCTTTGAAATGTTGGGTAACTTCAGTTTCGGTGATTATTTTAAACACGACGCGATTGGTTATGCCTGGGAATTACTGACGGGTGAAAACTGGTTCAACCTGCCAAAAGAGAAGCTGTGGGTTACCGTGTATGAGACCGATGACGAAGCCTTCAACATTTGGCAGCAACAGATAGGTGTTCCTGCTGAGCGCATTATTCGTATCGGCGACAATAAAGGTGCAGCCTTTGCTTCCGATAACTTCTGGCAGATGGGCGATACTGGCCCATGTGGCCCATGTACCGAGATTTTCTACGATCATGGAGATCATATCTGGGGTGGCCCACCAGGCAGCCCGGAAGAAGACGGCGATCGCTATATTGAGATCTGGAATATTGTATTCATGCAGTTCAATCGCCAATCCGACGGTACTATGCAGCCACTGCCGAAACCTTCGGTAGATACTGGCATGGGGCTGGAACGTGTTGCCGCGGTTCTTCAGCATGTGAATTCCAACTACGAAATCGATCTGTTCAGCACCTTGATTAGTGCCGTTGCTAACGTGATTGGTACAACGGATCTGAATAATAAATCGTTGCGTGTTATCGCTGACCATATTCGTTCGTGCGCATTCCTGATTTCTGATGGGGTTACTCCATCAAACGAAAATCGGGGTTACGTGCTGCGCCGTATCATTCGCCGTGCGATCCGCCATGGCAATCTATTAGGTGCGAAAGACACTTTCTTCTACAAGCTGGTTGCCCCGTTGATTGCTGTAATGGGCTCGGCTGCCGATGAGCTGAAGCGCCAGCAGGCGCTGGTTGAACAGGTATTGAAAACCGAAGAGGAGCAATTTGCTCGCACGTTGGAACGCGGTTTGGCGTTATTGGATGATGAGTTGGCCAAATTGCAGGGTGATACCCTGGCTGGTGAAACAGCATTCCGCCTGTACGATACTTACGGTTTCCCGGTTGATCTGACCGCTGATGTTTGCCGTGAGCGTGGCTTGAAGGTTGATGAAGCGGGTTTTGAGCAGGCAATGGAAGCGCAGCGCCGCCGGGCACGTGAATCGAGTGGTTTTGGTGCTGATTACAACAATATGATCCGTGTTGAAAGTGCCAGCCAATTCAATGGTTATGATCGTGACGAACAGCCGGCGAAAGTGACCGCATTGTTCCGTGATGGCCAGCCAGTGGAAGCGATTTATGCGGGTGAAGAGGCCGTGGTGGTACTGGATGAAACCCCATTCTATGCAGAATCGGGCGGCCAGGTTGGTGATAAAGGCGTGCTGAAAGCAACTGGCATAGAGTTTGTGGTCAATGATGCGCAAAAATATGGTCAGGCGATTGGTCATCAAGGCACGTTGGTTTCAGGTATTTTGAAACTGAATGATTCGGTTGACGCTGTGATTGACAGCGCACGCCGTAATCGTATTCGTTTGAACCACTCGGCAACCCACCTGTTGCATGCGGCACTGCGTCAAACTTTGGGCGATCATGTTACGCAGAAGGGGTCATTAGTGAATGACAAGTATCTGCGTTTCGATTTTTCTCATTCTGAAGCGATGAAGCCGGAACAAATTCGTGTGGTAGAGGATTTGGTAAATCAGCAGGTTCGCCGTAACCTGGTGGTGGAAACTGACGTTATGGCGTTGGAGGCAGCCAAAAGAAAAGGTGCGATGGCGCTGTTTGGCGAAAAATACGACGATCACGTGCGTGTGCTGACTATGGGGGATTTTTCTACCGAGTTATGCGGTGGTACTCACGCCAATCGTACCGGGGATATTGGCCTGTTCCGTATTCAGAGTGAATCGGGTACTGCTGCCGGTATTCGTCGCATCGAAGCCGTTACCGGCGAAAAGGCCATTGCTACGCTGCATCAGCAAAGCGATCTGTTACAGGACGTCGCCCATTTGGTGAAGGGTGACAGCAATAACCTGGCGGATAAAGTGCGTGCGGTGCTCGATCGTACCCGTGCGTTAGAAAAAGAGCTGCAACAGTTGAAGGATCAACAGGCTGCGCTGGAAAGTGCTTCTTTATCGAGTAAGGCGAAGCCAGTAAAAGGGACTAAACTGTTGGTCAGCCAGTTGGATAACGTGGAGCCTAAAATATTGCGTACTATGGTTGATGATCTTAAAAATCAGCTAGGTTCTGCGATCATTGTTCTGGCTACGGCAGAAGAAGGAAAAGTCAGCCTGATTGTTGGGGTGACGAAAGACCTGACCGACCGGGTGAAAGCAGGGGAACTGATTGGCCACATTGCGCAGCAGGTTGGCGGCAAAGGCGGTGGCCGCCCGGATATGGCGCAGGCCGGGGGAAGCGATGTCAATGCTTTGCCTGGCGCGTTAGACAGCGTTGAAGCCTGGGTGGTTTCGAAGCTGTGAAGATAAATAAATAGTTGCATAAAAATGCCATAACTCATTATGAATTATGGCGTTTTTTATAGTGCTAAGTTAATGTAACTGTAATGACGGAAATAAAGTTTTTCAGGTCAACTAAACTTATCGTAATCTGGAGTGATGCAAGCCTGCTTACATTTATGTGGGTTCTATGGCTTACGTTTTCACTACATATGATGGATAATGGCGGGGAAACTGAGATACCCGACTCTTTTAATCTTTCAAGGAGCAAAGAATGTTAATTCTGACTCGTCGAGTTGGTGAGACCCTCATGATTGGCGATGAGGTCACGGTCACAGTGCTAGGGGTTAAAGGTAACCAAGTGCGTATTGGTGTGAATGCTCCTAAAGAGGTGTCTGTCCACCGTGAGGAAATCTATCAGCGCATCCAGGCTGAGAAGTCTCAACAGACGACTTACTGATTCCTAAAGAGCGTCTCGTCTCAGAGTGAGGCGCTCCTTAATCATGCCCTTCTGAATCCTCTATTATTTTTTGTGTGCTTCTTCCGATCTTTTTTTCCTGTTGTGCAGATTTTCATACTCGCTACCGTGATATTTTCCTGCCGGTAAAACACTCTTTTTGCTGTGAAATCACGCATGTTGTCTGTGATTTGTGCAAACGTGCAGGAGTTAGGAAAAATTGTTTGACTTATAAGTCGAGGAAAGTAATATGTGCGCCACGCAGTGCCGATGAGCTTCTCTTAAAGCAAGTTAGGCACAATTCGAAAGAAGCGCATGGTGAGGTGGCCGAGAGGCTGAAGGCGCTCCCCTGCTAAGGGAGTATGCGGTCAAAAGCTGCATCCGGGGTTCGAATCCCCGCCTCACCGCCATTTGCATCCATAGCTCAGCTGGATAGAGTACTCGGCTACGAACCGAGCGGTCGGAGGTTCGAATCCTCCTGGATGCACCATTCTTGGCTTCACAAAGTAAATTCGTTATAGCAAATTTAATCGCATCCATAGCTCAGCTGGATAGAGTACTCGGCTACGAACCGAGCGGTCGGAGGTTCGAATCCTCCTGGATGCACCATTCTTGGCTTCGCAAAGTAAATTCGTTGTAGCAAATTCAATTGCATCCATAGCTCAGCTGGATAGAGTACTCGGCTACGAACCGAGCGGTCGGAGGTTCGAATCCTCCTGGATGCACCATCTTAGAAAACCCCGCTTTCTGTTTCTAATAATTCCTGCATTAATACAGCACTTTCCGTCATGCTCAAACAGCGACAAGCTTTCGGCTTTACGCTAAAGTGGTTTTCTTTCTTCAACGCTGGCGGAGCCAAGATGTACGATCGCTACCAGGGGCTGATTTTCGACATGGATGGCACGATTCTGGATACCGAGCCGACACATCGCAAGGCATGGCATGCAGTGCTGGCACGCTATGGTATGGCGTTTGATGAAGCCACGATGGTGGCTCTGAACGGTTCTCCAACCTGGCGCATTGCTCAGGCGATTATTGATTCATATCAGGCCGATCTTGATCCCTATCATCTTGCCGCAGAGAAAACCCAAGCAGTAGAGATCATGCTGCTGGAGAGTGTTCGCCCATTGCCGTTGATTGACGTGGTAAAATCTTATCGTGGTCGTCGCCCAATGGCGGTGGGAACCGGCAGCGAGCATCGCGTGGCGGAGATGTTGCTGCGCCATTTAGGGTTGCGTGATTACTTTGATGCTATTGTGGGGGCTGACGATGTGCAACGTCATAAACCCGAACCGGATACGTTTCTACGCTGCGCGGAGCTGATTGGTATACCACCAGAACAGTGTGTGGTGTTTGAAGATGCCGATTTTGGCATTCAGGCCGCTGAGCGGGCGAATATGGCCGTGGTAGATGTTCGTACATTGTGACTAGTATGTTGGCACTCATGTCTCTGTTTGGTAGCAGCTTCCTTAGTGCGACGCTGCTACCGGGCAACTCAGAGGTTGTGTTGGTGGCTTTGCTGACCAACAGCAGTGTTTCACCGGGTATGCTGGTGTTAGCTGCAACATTGGGAAATACCCTGGGTGGATTAACCAATGTCATTATCGGGCGTCTGTTACCGGCGTTGAAATCGCAACGGGGGTTGGAAACAGCTCTCGGTTGGTTAAAACGTTTTGGCCCGGCTGCGCTGTTGCTCAGCTGGATGCCGGTAGTGGGCGATTTGTTGTGCGTGTTGGCAGGTTGGCTGCGTATGCCATGGGGCTCTGTTACGTTGTTTCTGTGTCTTGGAAAAGCGCTGCGTTACATCATATTAACTATGATTACGCTACAGGGAATTGCCTGGTGGCATTAACCAAGTGAATATAGACCCAAAATCATTCAAGATGTATCAAAGTAGTAAGCGAGTGAATCTCCAAGAGCATAGCCAACTAGGTGAATGGGGAAGGCGGCAAATCTGCTTTGAGCAAATTTGCATGCTGCTTGCAGCAGCCCTTAAGGGGCAAGTAACAAAACTAACAAAGAGGCAGTTTGCAGGATGAAGGGTGTAACTCAATATTCTCTTGGCAGCAGATTTAATATGCTGACAAGTTATCGTTTTTAGCAGCGGGAGGTCGATTTGATCCCGGATGTATCACAGGCACTTTCTTGGCTGGAAGCCCACCCTCATGCTTTAAAAGGGATTCGGCGTGGTATTGAACGCGAGACACTGCGGGTGACCGCAGAGGGTTCGCTGGCCACTACCGGCCATCCAGAAAAACTGGGTGCGGCATTAACGCACAGTTGGATTACTACAGACTTTGCCGAGGCATTGTTAGAGTTTATTACGCCGGTTGATGGTGATATCGAGCACTTGCTGGCGTTTTTGCGTGATATTCATCGGCATGTGGCTCGCAATTTGGGCGATGAACGCATGTGGCCGTTGAGTATGCCGTGTTTCATCGAGGCTGAGCAGGATATCGAACTGGCACAGTTTGGTTCATCCAATATTGGCCGTATGAAAACGCTTTACCGTGAAGGTTTGAAGAACCGCTATGGTGCGTTGATGCAGACTATTTCCGGTGTACATTATAATTTTTCTCTGCCGCTGGAGTTTTGGCAGGCATGGGCAGGAGTTGAAGACGCCGAAAGTGGTAAAGAGCAGATCTCGGCGGGGTATTTCCGGCTGATCCGTAACTATTATCGCTTTGGTTGGGTGATTCCGTACTTGTTTGGCGCCTCTCCGGCAATTTGTTCCTCGTTTTTGAAAGGGCGTGAAACTTCATTGCCATTTGAGCGCAATGCGCAGGGCATGTGTTACTTGCCCTATGCGACCTCGCTACGCTTGAGCGATCTCGGCTATACCAATAAATCACAAAGTAATCTGGGTATTACCTTCAACGACTTGCAAAGCTACGTAAAAGGGCTGAAACGAGCCATTGCTACGCCTTCGGAAGAGTATGCCAAGTTGGGGGTGAAGGAAGGCGACCGTTATCTGCAACTGAACAGTAATGTATTACAGATAGAGAACGAGCTGTATGCACCCATCCGGCCGAAGCGGGTAACCCGAAGCGGTGAAACACCTTCCGATGCCTTGCTGCGTGGTGGCATCGAATATATTGAAGTACGTTCGCTGGATATCAATCCATTTTCGCCAATCGGTGTTGATGCTGTCCAAGCTCGTTTCCTGGATCTGTTCCTGGTGTGGTGTGTGCTGGCTGATGCACCGGAGATGAGTAGTGATGAACTGCTGTGTACCCGTAAAAACTGGAATCGCGTTATTCTGGAAGGGCGCAAACCGGGGCAGGTGATTGGCATGGGCTGTGATGATATTCGCGAACCACTGGGAACCGTGGGTAAGGCTTTGTTTAATGACCTGAAACGCGTGGCCGAAGTATTGGATAACGAAGCGGGTAATCAACAGTATCAGCAGGTTTGTGATGAGTTGGTTGCTGCGTTTGACGATCCCGAGTTGACATTCTCAGCCCGTATCCTTAAGGCGATGAAAGCGGAAGGTACTGGCCGTGTTGGTCTTGATTTGGCGGAACAGTATCGCAAAATGCTGATGGAGGAACCGCTGGAACTCCTGACTGAGGAGCAATTGGCTCAGGAACAGGCAGCATCATGGCTGCGTCAGCGAGAGTTGGAGATTAGCGATACGCTAAGCTTTGATGAGTTCCTGAAAGCAAACGGCGGTGGGAGCTGAAAAAGAAAAAGGCCACATCAATGTGGCCAAATATACATCTCTGATAACAGGGATGATGATAACAAATGCGCGTCTTTCACATACTCAGACACGCGGGGTTGGAAAAGGTTTCCTTAAAGACGAAAAAAGTTTTTGAAATAAATACTATTTATGAGGAGGTGACGACATGCCACTGCTGGATAGTTTTACCGTAGACCATACTCGCATGGCGGCTCCGGCTGTCCGCGTCGCTAAAACCATGCAAACGCCTCATGGCGATACTATCACCGTATTCGATTTGCGCTTTTGTCGCCCGAATCTGGAAGTAATGCCGGAACGTGGAATTCATACGCTGGAGCATCTGTTTGCCGGTTTTATGCGCGATCACCTGAATGGTAATGGCGTTGAGATTATCGACATCTCACCAATGGGCTGCCGCACCGGTTTTTATATGAGCCTGATTGGTGTACCTGAAGAGCAACGTGTCGCCGATGCTTGGAAAGCGGCAATGACCGACGTACTGAAAGTCACTGACCAGCGTAAAATCCCTGAACTCAATGAATTCCAATGTGGCACCTACCACATGCACTCGCTGGAAGAAGCACAGGAAATTGCCAAGCATATCCTCGATCATGGTGTGGTTGTGAACCATAACGAGGAGTTGGCATTACCAAAAGAGAAGCTGAAAGAACTTCATCTCTAATTTTGCCAATGCTCAATCTGAAGACGCGAAAACCGCGTCTTTTTTGGTTTAATGGTTTTGCACGCTGGCTTGCAGCGATGTTATCGGCGTGACACGTACTTGTTTGATCATATTCTCCTGTACGTCAAGAATATCAATATCATAGTTGCCGATACGTACCCGTTTGCCGATATTCGGAATATCTTCCAACGCTTCCAGCAGCATGCCATTTATGGTCCGGGCTTCGCTGGCGGGCAAGGTCCAGTTAAAGGCTTTATTCAACTCGCGCACGTTGGCCGTTCCATCAATCAGTACTGAACCATCGCTTTGCGGATTCACTTCTTCTGCCAAAGTGGGTGACATGGAGGTGGTGAAATCACCAACGATTTCTTCGAGGATGTCCTCTACCGTAACCAAGCCCTGAATATCCCCGTATTCATCCACTACGATACCCACCTTCTCTTTGTTGCGTTGGAATTTCACCAATTGCACATTGAGCGGCGTCCCTTCCGGCACGTAGTAAATCTCATCGGCAGCACGCAGTAGATTCTCCTTGTTGAATTCTTTCTTCTCGGTCATCAAGCGGTAAGCTTCGCGCACGCGCAGCATGCCAATAGAATCGTCCAGTGAGTCGCGGTAGAGCACGATGCGGCCATGCGGTGAATGGGTTAATTGGCGCATGATTGATTTCCACTCATCGTTGATGTCAATACCGACGATCTCGTTGCGTGGCACCATGATGTCATCTACCGTTACTTTCTCCAGATCCAGTACTGAAATCAGCATATCCTGATTACGGCGTGAAATCTGGCTTTGCGATTCATTGACGATGGTGCGTAACTCATCTTTGCTCAGTGAACCACTGATACGCACATTAGTGCGAATACCGAAAATACGCAGCAGCAGAGTGGTAAGGCAGTTCAACAACCACACCAGTGGAAACATGATTTTCTGTAAGGGAGACAACAGGAAACTGCTAGGGAAGGCAATACGTTCCGGGTAAAGGGCTGCAAAAGTTTTTGGCAACACTTCCGCAAACAGCAGGACGACAAATGTCAGCACCCCTGTGGCAATCGCCACGCCAAAATTGCCATACAAACGCATACCGACGATAGTGGCTAATGCCGAGGCCAGGATATTGACCAGGTTATTACCA
Organism: Chania multitudinisentens RB-25; assembly: GCF_000520015.2. Lineage (GTDB taxonomy): Bacteria > Pseudomonadota > Gammaproteobacteria > Enterobacterales > Enterobacteriaceae > Chania > Chania multitudinisentens. The sequence goes on along the minus strand of NZ_CP007044.2, from coordinate 5,054,834 downwards.
ATGAGTACCAGGCCAATCAAGCGATCGGGTTTTTGCAGCAGTTTTTCCACCCGGCGCGCTGTCCGGCTACCCTGTTTAGACAGATGGCGGAGACGGTAGCGGTTGAGCGTCATCATACCGGTTTCGGATGCCGAAAAGTAGGCGGAGACCACGATCATAATTACCAGAATGAAGATGAGGGACCCAGTCGAAACGTGCTCCAACGCGGTATTCCTTATGGTAGAGGGAAAGATAGCCTCACCAGAATGAACGGTATTCTAGCGCACCATCACTTCCTGGATCAGGCGGCTGCCGAAATAGGCCAGCGTAAGAAGAAAGGCACCTGCAAAACTGAATTTAACCACACGGCGGCCACGCCAACCTTCGTGATAATGGCCCCACAGTAGGACGATGTAGACAAACCAGGCCATGATCGAGAGCACGGCTTTATGCACATTCTCTCTGCTGAACAGGTTATCCATGTAAAGCAGGCCGGTACACAGTGTTAATGTCAGCAACACGACACCGATCTGGGTAATGTGGAACATTTTGCGTTCAATGCTCATCAAGGGGGGCATATCGGCGCTAAAACTGAGCTTTTTGTTCTTCAACAGATAGTCAAGCCAGGCTAATTGCAGGGCGTAGAGCGCGGCAATGATCAGCGTGGCGTAAGAGAACAGTGCCAAGCCAATATGTACCATCAATTCCGGGCTGGCTTCCAGATGAGTAATGAATTCACCAGGCAGAAAGCTGGCAAATGCCAGATTGATGAGTGCAAAACTGTAGACGATGGGCAGTAGAAACCAACCACGATCGCGTGAGGCAACAAAGGTCATCACAGAACAGATAATCAAACTGACGATTGAACCAATGTTCAGCAGGCTGAGGTTTTGCCCGGTGTTAACATCAAAAATGCGTTGCTGGAGTGCTACGGCGTGGCAGATTAACGCGACCACGGCCGAAACAAGTGCAAGCCGACGATAAGCGCTATTCTTCCGCAATAAGCTGGGAATGATCAATCCAAGGCTGAGCAAGTAGGCTATCAAAGCCACAATGGCGAAAACTGGCATAGCGTTATTTAACATCGGCAAGATTAATTGGAATCTCAGTATAGCGTTGAGCGCGCTTCACTCCAACCGATCTCCAACGCTGAGGCAGAGATCGTCTCCGCTTCATGTTATAATCGCCGCAATTGTGTCGCCACTGCGGCCTGACTCTACGTTGAGCATGAGACAATGTTTGAAAATTTAACCGATCGACTGTCGCGCACTCTGCGCAATATCAGTGGCCGTGGGCGGCTGACCGAAGAAAACATTAAAGATACCTTGCGTGAAGTGCGTATGGCTCTGCTGGAAGCAGACGTTGCGCTACCGGTGGTGCGTGACTTCATCAACCGCGTGAAAGAGAGTGCGGTTGGCCATGAAGTGAACAAGAGTCTGACGCCGGGCCAAGAATTCGTCAAAATCGTCAAAAGCGAGCTGATCGCGGCGATGGGCGAAGTCAATACGGAACTCAATCTGGCAGCACAACCGCCGGCGGTGGTGTTGATGGCGGGTTTGCAAGGTGCGGGTAAAACCACCAGCGTGGGCAAGCTTGGCAAGTTCCTGAAAGAGAAACACAAGAAAAAAGTTCTGGTGGTTTCTGCCGACGTGTATCGCCCAGCAGCGATTAAACAGCTGGCAACGTTGGCAGAAGGTGTAGGGGTTGACTTCTTCCCGTCGGATATCCAAGAAAAACCGCTCGATATCGTTAGCCGCGCGTTGCAACACGCCAAGCTGAAATTCTACGACGTTCTGATCGTCGATACCGCTGGTCGTTTGCACGTTGACGAAGCGATGATGGACGAAATCAAACAGGTGCACTCGGCGATCAAACCGGTGGAAACCCTGTTCGTGGTTGATGCGATGACCGGGCAAGATGCTGCCAATACCGCCAAGGCGTTCAACGAAGCGCTACCGCTAACCGGTGTGGTGCTGACCAAAGTCGATGGCGACGCGCGTGGTGGTGCTGCGCTGTCTATCCGCCATATTACTGGCAAACCGATAAAATTCCTGGGTGTGGGTGAGAAAACCGACGCGTTGGAGCCGTTCCATCCAGATCGCGTTGCTTCACGTATTCTCGGTATGGGCGATGTGCTGTCGCTGATTGAGGATATTGAAAGCAAAGTTGATCGTGCTCAGGCAGAAAAGCTGGCTAATAAGCTGAAAAAGGGTGACGGTTTCGATCTGACCGATTTTCTGGATCAGTTGAAACAGATGCGCAATATGGGCGGCATGGCCAGCATGCTGAGCAAATTGCCGGGAGCGGGGCAACTGCCGGACAACGTGAAATCTCAGATGGATGATAAAGTTCTGGTACGTATGGAAGCAATTATCAACTCCATGACGTTGAAAGAACGTGCCAAACCAGAAATTATCAAGGGTTCGCGCAAACGCCGCATCGCTGCGGGTTCTGGCATGCAGGTGCAAGACGTTAATCGTTTGTTGAAACAGTTCGACGAAATGCAGCGCATGATGAAAAAGATGAAGAAAGGCGGTATGGCGAAGATGATGCGCGGCATGAAAGGCATGATGCCGCCGGGTTTCCCAGGCCGTTAGAGTTCCCAGGTTACTTGGCTGGCGTTACAGCCAATAACGCTGTAATTCCAGATACTTTTAAGTACGCATTCATGAATATGAACGCGTTCAAAGAGTTGCCGTTCGCGGTAAAAACAGCCTGAAATCGGACGGGTTGCAAAAACGAATTCCTGGTAATCGATGCTTTAGATTGCTTTTTGCGCCAAAATGAGTAAAATTTTCGGGCTTTTTATATTGCAACCGGGCCCCGTCCCTCAATGGGGCCCGGCTGTTTTATTAACTAAAGAGGATGTTATGGTAACAATTCGTTTGGCACGTGGCGGCGCTAAAAAGCGTCCGTTCTATCAAGTAGTAGTGACCGACAGCCGCAATGCTCGTGATGGTCGTTTCATCGAGCGTGTAGGCTTCTTCAACCCGATCGCTTCTGGTCAGGCTGAAGCACTGCGTCTGGACTTGGATCGCATTGAGCACTGGCAGGGTCTGGGTGCAACGGTTTCTGATCGCGTTTCTACGCTGATCAAAGAAGCTAAGAAAGTCGCTTAATCTGTCGCGGTGGTGGCAATGAGCAAGCAACTCAAACCGGTAGCACCGATTACGCCGATTGTACTCGGTAAAATGGGGTCTACTTATGGCATTCGTGGTTGGCTCAGAGTGTTTTCATCCACCGAGAACGCCGAAAGCATATTTGACTATCAGCCGTGGTTTATCCAGCAGGCGGGTCAGTGGCAGCTTGTTGAGTTAGAAGACTGGAAGCGCCACAGTCAGGATCTGATTATCAAGGTTAAAGGCATTGATGATCGGGATGCAGCGAATTTGCTGACGAACTGTGAAATCGTCGTAGATTCTGAGCAATTGCCTCCTCTGGAAGGCGATGATTATTACTGGAAAGATCTGATGGGTTGCCAGGTAATCACCACTTCTGGATATGAATTGGGTAAAGTCATCGACATGATGGAAACCGGTTCAAACGACGTGATGGTCGTGCGGGCAAACCTGAAAGATGCATTTGGCATGAAGGAGCGGTTGATCCCGTTTCTTCATGGGCAGGTTATCAAGAAAGTCGATCTCGCGGCCAAGGTGATTGAGGCCGAGTGGGATCCTGGTTTTTGACCTCCGAATTTAACGGTCGAAGCAAGTGGAATGACAATACGGGGATTGGCGGGTGTTCATTGGTATTGTAAGCCTGTTTCCTGAGATGTTCCGCGCAATCACCGATTACGGGGTGACTGGCCGGGCAGTAAAAAATGGCCTGCTGAGCGTGCAGTGTTGGAGTCCGCGTGACTTCACTTACGACCGGCATCGTACCGTGGACGAGCGCCCTTACGGCGGCGGACCGGGAATGTTGATGATGGTGCAACCTTTACGGGAAGCCATTCATGCAGCAAAAGCAGCGGCAGGCGAGGGAGCAAAGGTGATTTATCTGTCACCTCAGGGGCGCAAGCTGGATCAAACCGGTGTGCGCGAACTGGCGGTTAATCAGAAGATGATTCTGGTGTGTGGCCGTTACGAAGGGGTTGATGAGCGCGTGATCCAAACCGAAATTGACGAAGAATGGTCAATCGGCGATTACGTCCTCAGCGGTGGGGAACTACCGGCAATGACGTTGATTGATTCAGTCGCTCGTTTTATACCGGGCGTGCTGGGCCATCAGGCTTCAGCAGAAGAAGACTCTTTTGTTGATGGATTGCTGGACTGTCCACACTATACCCGCCCCGAGGTGTTAGAAGGGATGGAGGTTCCGCCGGTTTTACTGTCGGGCAACCATGCCGAGATACGTCGCTGGCGCTTAAAGCAGTCGCTGGGCCGTACCTGGCTTAGAAGACCTGAACTTCTAGAAAGCCTAGCTCTGACTGACGAGCAAGCGGTGTTGCTGGCTGAGTTCCAACGGGAACATCAGGCCAAGTAGCAGGACTATGAAGGGAACGTCTAATGTAGACGGGACCGATATATCAGTTTACCTAGGGTAAGAGACATATTATGAGCAACATTATTAAGCAAATTGAACAAGAGCAGATGAAGCAAGACGTACCTGCATTCCGTCCGGGTGATTCCGTGGAAGTTAAGGTATGGGTCGTTGAAGGTAGCAAAAAACGTCTGCAGGCATTTGAGGGCGTGGTTATCGCTATCCGTAACCGCGGTCTGCACTCTGCATTCACTGTTCGTAAGATTTCCAACGGCGAAGGTGTTGAGCGTGTATTCCAGACTCACTCCCCAGTAATCGACAGCATTACTGTTAAGCGTCGTGGTGCCGTTCGTCAAGCCAAACTGTACTACCTGCGTGAGCGTACTGGTAAGGCTGCTCGTATCAAAGAGCGCCTGAACCGCGTAGGCTAACACTGCATCCGAAAGTTAATAGTTATCAGGGCCCGCCGTTATGGTGGGCCCTTTTTTTATGTTGCGATTATAGATTAACAACGTGGAACCAGCGTGTTGCTTAAATAGGCGTTCATTTACGTTGCTGTAATAATTCGAACGGGAGCTTTTCATTTAATCTTAATAAAAATTAAGGTTTGTTCGAATCCTGCTGGTGCTAAAAATAACGGACGTCATTGACGTGCCGAATTAATGGTCATTTTCAGATAATTGAACCTGTATTCTTAATTTCATTGGGCATAATACTGAGTTGCTAGCCAATTAATCAGTAAACATGCCACACCTTAAGTTGCTTTATGACTTGACCTCTAAGGGGCTCGCCTTTCGTTGCTTATTAGCTGGTGGCGTGAGGTTGTCATCCTTGGGCAACCCGAGTTATTTAGAATATTTTTGTTTATCCACATCACATAATGCACCTCTAACGGAAATTCAAATAAAATAGGAGTAAACAATGAAAGCAGGCATTATCCGCAAGGCCATTCTGGCTTTGGGATTGGCTATCACTCTTGTTGGATGTAACAGTCAGCAACCTCTCTCACAATCAGGCGCATCCGCAGAGCGTTTGACGGCAACTGAACCTGCTGTGAAACTAGGGACCAAATGGGGTGAAAATGTCTCTTCCAGTGTGGTTAGCGTAGATGCAACCCGTTTGCGTAGTTCACCTGAGCGCGTGGTAGCGATTTATTATAACGGTGGGGAAAGTGAAGGCTCGTTGAAAACGACCATTATCCCAATGGCGGCTGTTGAGGTGAGCGTACAAGACGGACGCAGGCGTAATATGGCGCTGAGAAAGCGTAGCAGTGATGAATATACGCTGGCCGCTAAAGAAGGTGAGCGTTATCAGCTTCATTTTTACAACCGTAGCTCTAGTACCTCCTATGAAATCGTTGCCACTGTTGATGGTCTGGATGTGATTTCTGGCCGTGCTGGCTCGTTGTCCCAATCTGGTTATCTGATTCGGCCTAAATCTTCTTTGACCATTGAAGGTTTCCGTAAGAGCGATTCTGCGGTGGCGGCATTCCGTTTTGCAAAACCCGAAGCCAGCTATGCTGCACATTCTACATCTGGTGATATCGATAATACGGGGGTCATCGGTATTGCTCTGTTTGAAATGGCACCAGAAAGATTACCTGATTGCCAGCCACAGGCTTTCCCTAAAGATCACGGATATGCACCTGAACCCTGCGAGAAACGCAACTGATTGTGCTGAAAATCAAGGGATACCGCGGCCTTTAAGCGTGGCTTGCCTGGAAGCAATAGAACGTTTAATCGTTATCATGGCCTGCCGTTATGGTAGGCCTTTTTATGTGATAGGCATGGTATTTTTTGTTTATGTAAGCGCTCGATTCAGTCGCAAATGAGCTGCAGCCTTTCTGAATCACAACCTGGCGGTACTTGACTTGCCTTTTTCTGGATGTGGCTGTGCTGGAATAATGTCGCCAGGTTTGACAATGACACGCGCAACCGACTCATGAGTAGCAAATGTGCAACTACAGTTAATGTTCCGGCATTGATGATAACGTTCTTTGGTCGACTGACTCAAATAGCGGCTGGAGCGGGTGTGTGCCACGCTACCGCACAATGGGCAATGCATCATAGGAAATCCCCTCTTGGTAAAAACCATTCTGTTAAATCGTTCTTGAAAAAAGACAGCTACCTGAACGGCCTTTATTAAAGAAAACCATTTCGTTTTACTTCCATAGTGGGTGATGGAGTAACCAGTTTTTCACTGATGAACCTGGTTAGCGTTGGTAATGCCTGTTTTGGTAGCTAATTTTCCATGGTTTTCCTTATCAATATAGCTGTATGCACATACAGTATTAATCTATTTGCTAAATAAATCAAGGTGAATATGTGTTTTTTAGCAAATTATATAACAAGAAAAAAAGAACAAAAAAAGCCCATTAATGATGGGCTTAGAGAGAAGGCTAACTGTAGAAAGGTTACAAACCGTACACCAGGGTGACTGACGTGGTGGTATCTGTGTTTTTAGGCGCTGAGGCCGGAGGTTTGCTGTTGTATGTTACGGTGTAGGCCAAACGCAGAGAGAAATCGTTGTTGATTGATACATTCAGTGCGGTTTCTGAGTTGATGGTGGTTTCTTCGTTAGCCAATGCAGATATGCCTTCAGAGAAACGAGTGTTATCGGTCAATCTGTAAGAATAGTTGGCAGCACCGTAAGCCAATACTCGGGTGGTGCGGCCACCATCCTGGTACTCATCATGGCGGACGCCTGGACCGAATTCCACACGCAGATCATGGAGTGGCCCATTGAAAATCTGGCGACCATAACCACCGGTTAATGTAGAACGCGAGTCATAGCCGTTGAAACGGTCATTCAGCCAACCAGCCTGACCGAACATGTAGTTCCGAGTTGTCAGATTTTGGCGGGTACGGCCGCTGGCTTGATATCTCTCGGAAGAGCGCACATTGGAAGAAGTGGTATTGTTCGCCGCCCCCCACAGGCTGTATGCCGCATCACTGCTGAACCAGGTCATGGTGGTGTTGGCTAACAGGGTGGAGTTTTGCGAGTTACCAGACTGAGCGTTATAGCCAGCTTGGATATTGCCATCAAACGGCTTCTTGGCGGTGGCAGGATCGTCCATCGCGGTGAAGAGAGTGTTATCGGCAAAAGCAGAAATACTGGTGAAGGCGGTCAAGCAGCTGAAATACAGCGGAATGGCGCGATGAGCGCGTAAAGAGAACATTTTTGGTCCAGTTGTTAAGAGTGATAATAAGTGATAACGATCACATTATATCGCTTCGCCACGGTGACAAAAATAGCTTCGAACAGCTTAAGTTTTTCATTTTCACTGGCGACTTATTCACTTTATTTATGCCTATTTTATCGGTTTTAACGGCATAAAATACGCATAAAGCCATTCGGTGATAGTGGGTATTGGGGCTGAAAATGCACGGCAACCGTGGGTTGCCGTGCAGAGGTTATTACAGGAAGGTGGTCACCAGGATATAACCGGTAATACAGGAACACAGTACTCCGATCAATCCAGGAATGATAAAGCTGTGGTTGATGATAAATTTACCGATACGTGTCGTTCCAGAGCGATCGAAACCAATGCAGGCCAAGTCACTTGGGTAGGTTGGTAAGACAAAATAACCGTAAGCTGCGGGGAAGAATGCCAGCAGCATTTTGGGTTCGACACCCAATTGCAGCGCCATAGGGGCAATGGCGGTCAAAGCGGCTGCCTGGCTGTTAACCAGCTTGGAAACCAAAAACAGAACGATTGCGTAGGTCCATGGCTGGTTTTTTACCACATCTTCCAGCAACAGTTTTAAATCCCCCATGTGTGCCTGGAAGAAAGTATCGCTCATCCAAGCCACGCCGAATACGGAGAAAATAGCGACCATTCCGGCTTTAAATACTGCACCATTGGCGATATCACCTGGTTTTACTTTGCACCCCATCAGGATGACAGCGCCAGCAATCAACATCATCATCTGGATGACCAGATTCATCGAGAGTGGCTTCAGCACGCCTTTGGCATCAGGAAATGAAGGACGTATCTCGGCGAAAGCCCCCAGCAGTACCACGATAGCGATAGCAGCGAAGAAGATTGCAGTAGACCAGTAAGCCTGTTTCGGGAATTTCTGGTTGAGCAGCGTTTCGGTACTGCCATAAATGTAGGTACGTTGTTCTGGGTCCTGAATTTTAGCTTGGAATTCTGGATCTTTATCCAGATCTTTACCGCGACGCAGGCTCCATAAAGCGGCCATCAATACCCCGACCAGCGACGCAGGAATAGAAACGGCAAGAATTTCAACCAGAGTATAAGCTTTACCGATGCCGTGCCCGGCAGCAATGATTGAAACCAATGAAACAACCGCAACTGAAACCGGTGAAGCGGTGATGGCCATTTGTGAAGCGACAGAGGCTACTGCCATCGGGCGTTCTGGGCGTATCCCTTTTTTGATGGCGATGTCAGAAATGATCGGGAACATGGTGTAAACCACATGTCCAGTGCCGCACAAGAACGTCAGTGTCCAGGTAGTAAAGGGAGCAAGTAGCGTAATGTGTTGTGGATGGCGGCGCAGCAGCCGTTCGGCATATTGCATCATGACGTTCAGGCCACCCGCGGTTTGTAAAACCGAAGCGCAACCAATAACTGCCAAAATAGTCAGCATAACATCAACGGGAGGTTTTCCTGGCTCAAGCCCGAATATAAAGCACAGCAGGAATAAACCAATACCGCTAATTAAACCCAGTCCCATACCACCAAATCGGGTACCCACTAATAAGCAGAGAATAATAATTGCAAATTCAAGAGTGATCATGAGAATCCCTTGTGAGAAATGAAAAACTGCTAATACGTATCACCTCTCAAAGCCAATGCGGCTGGGGCTGTCTACGCAGGTTACCCCTTAAGAGGTGTCGGTAATTTAAGTTTATAATTATTTATTTAGCAGAGGATAACTGTGAGATTACGCAATTTTTATTCAATAACTATTTTAAATTTACAAGAATAAGCGGAAATGAATAATGATTGAAAATTAATTGCCAGTGAATTGTATTTTAATTGTGTTTTAGTTGTTTAATTTATTGCTTATATCCTGTTTTGCTTGCGCCTATCATTGCTCTATGTAAGGAGTGGTATCATGTATGGAAATGCGCCAACCGGCTTTTCACTGGTAATATTTTATGTGTAATTTTTTATTTACACCTGCTGGTGGTGACATCATCAGATTGACGATTTTCATTGTGTTTTACTTAAGAGGTTTTTTTGTTTTATACGATTAAAATCAATTGGTTTTAATGTGGTTGAGTGCTTGGTAATGCTTGTTTTTTGCCGTGGTAAATTTTTATTTACATTAAGTGGATTGATATCTTTACAATGAGTGATAGAGTAGAGTCTTATCACGTTCAATCAACGCTCACGTATAACGGCATAAGACAGGAATAGCATCATGCAAAAAGACGCGCTCAACAACGTACATATCAGTGCAGAACAGGTTCTGATTACCCCGGAAGAGCTAAAAAATCAATTCCCGCTCAGTGCCCGCGATGAAAATGAAATCGCTACTGCACGCCAAACTATTGCCAATATCCTGAAAGGGCAAGATCACCGTCTGTTGGTGGTGTGCGGGCCTTGTTCTGTCCATGATCCTGATGCAGCGCTGGATTATGCGCGCCGCCTGAAAACGTTGTCGGCTGAATTGAGCGATCAGCTGTATATCGTTATGCGTGTCTATTTTGAAAAACCAAGAACCACTGTTGGCTGGAAAGGCCTGATCAACGATCCGTATATGGACGGTTCATTTGACGTTGAAGCGGGTTTGCATATTGCACGCCGTCTGTTGCTGGGATTGGTGGGAATGGGGCTGCCGCTGGCAACCGAAGCGTTGGACCCCAACAGCCCGCAGTACTTGGGCGATCTGTTCAGTTGGTCAGCCATCGGTGCGCGTACCACGGAATCCCAGACGCATCGTGAAATGGCATCCGGTCTTTCAATGCCCGTTGGCTTTAAAAATGGCACCGACGGTAGCCTTGGTACGGCGATCAACGCCATGCGTGCTGCTTCCATGCAACATCGCTTCGTGGGTATCAATCAGGCTGGGCAGGTGTGCCTGCTGCAAACTCAGGGTAACCCGGATGGCCATGTGATTCTGCGAGGAGGCAAGGCTCCCAATTACAGTGCGGAACATGTTGCCGCTTGTGAAAAACAGATGCGGGAAGCAGGACTCCAGCCGTCCTTGATGATAGATTGCAGCCATGGCAACTCAAATAAAGACTATCGCCGTCAGCCGGCCGTTGCCGAATCCGTTGTTGAGCAGATCAAAGCGGGCAACCGTTCGATCACCGGTATCATGCTGGAGAGCAACCTGCACGAAGGTAATCAGTCATCTGAACAGCCGCGTGCAGATATGCACTATGGCGTTTCGGTCACCGATGCTTGCATCAACTGGGAAAGCACAGAGACTCTGTTGCGCCAAATGCATCAGGAGCTCGGTGCAGTGCTGATGGCACGCACTGGAGAGTAGTGAGTTATGGTGGCTGAACTGACCGCATTACGCGATCAAATTGACGAGGTAGATAAAGCGCTGCTGGAACTGCTGGCGAAACGCCTGGAACTGGTTGCGGAGGTAGGGGAGGTCAAAAGCCGCTACGGTTTACCGGTTTACGTGCCTGAACGTGAGGCGGCGATGTTGGCCTCGCGCCGTAAAGAGGCCGAAGGCCTTGGAGTACCACCAGACCTGATTGAAGATGTGCTGCGCCGGGTGATGCGCGAATCTTATACCAGTGAGAACGACAAAGGTTTTAAAACGCTGTGCCCGCAGTTACGCCCGATAGTGATTATCGGCGGTAATGGCCAGATGGGGAGTTTATTTAACCGTTTGCTGACGTTATCCGGTTATCAGGTGAAAGTGTTGGATCAGGATGATTGGCCGCAGGCAGACACCTTGCTGGCGGATGCGGGTATGGTGATTGTCAGCGTGCCTATCCACGTTACGGAACAAGTGATTAACCAGATACCACCGTTGCCGGAAGATTGTATTCTGGTTGATTTGGCATCTGTTAAAAACCGGCCATTGCAGGCCATGCTGGCGGTACACGGTGGCCCGGTGCTGGGGCTTCACCCAATGTTTGGCCCGGATGTTGGCAGCGTAGCTAAACAGGTAGTGGTGTATTGCGATGGGCGTCAACCAGAATCCTATCAGTGGCTGTTGGAACAGTTGCAGGTCTGGGGGGCACGCTTGCACCGGATCAGCGCGGTTGAGCACGATCAGAACATGGCTTTTATCCAAGCGTTACGGCATTTTGCGACCTTTGCTTACGGCCTGCATCTGGCAGAGGAAAATGTTCAACTGGAACAATTGCTGGCGCTGTCTTCACCCATTTATCGATTAGAATTGGCGATGGTAGGCCGGCTGTTCGCTCAAGACCCGCAGTTGTATGCGGACATCATTATGTCTTCGGAGGAAAATATTCACCTGATCAAACGCTACTACCAGCGTTTCGGTGAGGCGATTCAGTTGCTGGAACACGCTGATAAACAGGCATTTATCCAAAGCTTCCAGAAAGTGGAGCACTGGTTTGGTGATTATGCCCAGCGTTTCCTGGTGGAGAGCCGCTCGTTGCTGCGCCAGGCAAATGACAGCCGCCAATAATAGACTCAGGGTTCGGTAATGCCGAACCCTGTTTCATGGGTTAAGACGGATTCACGGGCACAACGTTTTCGCTTGGGTAGCATCCCAGTACCTTCAACGAACGGGTAATCGGGGTTAAATCTTTCAAAGCCTTCTGCATGGTTTCCGAGCGCAGGTTGGCCTGCACATCAATATAAAACATCTCTTCCCATGGGTTACCGTTGATTGGGCGTGACTCCAACTTAGTCATGACAATGCCATTGTCGCGCAGTACCAATAAAGCCTCTACTAATGCTCCAGACTGTTGACCGGTGGCCATAATTAATGTGGTTTTAGCTGGGACCTGCTCCGAAACCTCGATAGCTTTACGCGCCAACACGATGAAGCGCGTGATATTTTGCTGTTGGTTAGCCAGATTATGTTCAAGTACTTGCAGGTGGTACAAAGCACCACCCGCTTCGCTGCCCAAGGCTGCGGCAGTTGGGGAGTTTAGTTCAGCTACTTTTTCCATTGCGGCAGCGGTGCTTTCGCAATACTCGATTTTCCAATGTGGATAACGATTAATAAACTGGCTGCATTGCTGGAAAGGCTGCGGATGGCTGTAAACGATCTCGATCTGGCTTAGATCAGTATTGCCAGCAACCAGTACGCAGTGATCAATAGGGAGTGTTAGTTCCCCCACAATCGACAGGCTGGTATGTTGCAGCAGGTCATACACATCGTTGATTGAGCCTGAACTGGTATTCTCGATCGGCAATATGGCGTAATCCGCCTGACCGGTTTCAACCTGAGTGAAGATATCTTGGAATTTCTGGCAACCGCACTCGATCAACTGATCAAAATGACGGGCACCATATTGGCGTGCCGCCAGATGCGAATAAGAGCCCTTAGGGCCGAGGAAAGCGATACGTGCAGAATGCTGGCTGATTTGATTAAGCTGATGCTGTAACAGCGTCTGCTGGGTGAGAACAGAGTCCTCGATGATCAGTTGGAATAGGCGGGTGACGTAAAAACCATCGAGATCATAAGGTTTGGCGGCGTTAACCAGTGCATCCAGCAGATCGCGTTCACGTTCTTTATCACGAATTGGTCGGTGTGAATGCAGTTTGGTCTTGCCAACCTCCACTGCCAGCTCACGGCGTTCTGCCAGCAGAGCCAGCAATTTCAGGTCCAGTGCGCTGATACGTTCGCGCAGCATGAGTAACGGGTTATCAGTCATAATCAGCTTTGCCTTGTGTTCTTATATATCCATCATACTTCAAGTTGCCTGTGCGTTGGCTTGCCGGCACCCCGAATTATTTCGGCATCATCGTTAAATAGCTATATAAAAAAAGCCCCCTGTTTTCAGGAGGCTCTGTGGTTCGTCTTCGCATTCTGTATCACACGACGAAACGCCTCCCAGTCAGGGGAAGGTAAAAAAGAATGCGAAGAAAAACGGTTTATAAATCATTTGTGTCTCACATGGTGCGAATCAGGTTTTAAAGTAACCGCAGGCTTTTCTCTCTGTCAATAAAAACCGACGATTAAAAAAACGCGCCGACAGGCGCGTTGGATACGAATTAACAGGTAATTACTCTTCTGGAATGATTTCAGGAGCAATATCTTTCACACTGGCATAGGCGCGGCGCGCTTCGCTCTTGTGCTGCACCTTGTTCAACTGACGCTCAAGCTTGGCGATCAGGTCATTAACGGCGGTGTACATGTCTTCATGCTTCGCGCTGGCGACCAGCGGGCCGTTAGGAGTGGTAATGGTGGCATCGACGACAAACCCTTTAGGTTCTTTAGATAAAACAATATGTGGGTTTATCAGTTGGGCTTGCCACTTATCCAGTTTAGTGAGACGGTCTTCGACATGACTACGGATTGCGGGGGTGATATCCATTTGTTTGCTGGTAATGTTGATTGTCATATAACCTACCTCTCTGTCTTTCCGTCTTGGATATATTCAGCATACCCCTGTTTTTGCTCAAGTGGGTGAGAGAAATCGCTTATTTTTGTTATTTTTTGCAAAGTAAGCTCAATCCTGTGATGCAGGCACTGAAATAATTATCTAACACTTGAGTCTTGCTTACAGAGCGCGCAGTATTGATAGGTTAAACAGCAGGCTCGCCTGGTTAACATGGTGTTTTGCTTGGGTTTATAGTGAGCAAAAAAGCGGCAGCCGAAGCTGCCGTTTTGCATTTCTGTGGCTGCCCAAAGGGTTATGCCGGATTAGTGGCGATAATCTTCGCGACTTTATCAGCCTGAGCGTTCAGTTCCAGTTGCCGATAAGCGTTTTCCATCAACGGCAGCGCATCGCGAGTCGCTTTCGTATCTGGGAAATCACGTATCATCTGCTCAACGCGATTAACAACCGCGACGTAAGCACCACGTTTAGTGTAGTATTCCGCCACTGAAAGCTCATACTTGGCCAGGCGGTTTTTCAGAAACACCAAACGTTTGTAAGCGTCGGTGGCGTATTGGCTATTAGGATACTGCTGAAGCAGTTGGTTGAAATCGCGGAAGGCAGCGTGGGCGTGCTGCGGATCGCGATCGGAACGATCAACCCCGAAGAAGCCTTGCAACGCGCTGTCATCCAGCGCCATATCGGTCAAACCGCGCATGTACATGACGTAGTCGATGTTCGGATGCGTTGGGTTCAAGCGCATAAAGCGATCAATAGAGGCCTGCGCCAAGGCTAAATCAGCAGATTTATAGTAGGCATAAATCAGATCCAATTGAACCTGCTGGGAGTACGGCCCGAAAGGATAGCGGTTATCTAATGCTTCGAGTTGCTTAATCGCGCCTTTAAAGTCACCGTCCTGCAATTTTTGCTGGGCAGTCGCATAGATTTCCGAAGGTGGGCTGTCGGGAACCGCATCCTTGGACGTGGAGCAACCTGTCAGCGCCAGGCTCAAGGTGGCTGCCGCCACCAGATATTTCATACGCGTCATGACGTTTTGATTATCCTCAGGGTGTTATTCCGGGAGACTGTCCGTTAAGCTCCCGACAAAAGACCAGTTACAATAGCACATTATATTAAACGGCATCGCCGTGAAAACCCAACGTTAACGAAAGAAACTGTATATGGCACAACAAGTACGACTCACCGCAACGGTGGCTGAAACTCAACTCGGACAACGTTTAGATCAGGCTTTGGCCGAATTGTTCCCTGATTATTCACGATCGCGCATAAAAGATTGGATTTTGGGAGATCGGGTTCAGGTTAATGGCAAAACGATCAGCAAGCCAAAGGAGAAAGTGCTGGGTGGAGAAATGGTCGCCATTGATGCACAGATAGAAGAAGAGGCCCGTTGGGAACCGCAGGATATCGCACTGAATATTGTTTATGAAGATGCGGATATTCTGGTGATCAATAAACCGCGCGATCTGGTGGTACATCCTGGAGCAGGTAACCCGGATGGTACAGTGCTTAATGCCTTGCTGCATTATTATCCAGACATTGCCGATGTACCGCGTGCTGGTATTGTACACCGTCTGGATAAAGATACGACTGGCCTGATGGTGGTAGCGAAAACCGTTCCGGCGCAAACCCGTTTGGTGGAAGCATTACAGGCGCGTGAAATCACCCGCGAATATGAAGCCGTGGCGATAGGTAACATGACAGCGGGGGGCACAGTGGAAGAGTCTATTGCGCGTCACTCCACCAAACGCACGCATATGGCTGTGCATCCAATGGGGAAACCTGCGGTCACTCATTACCGTATCATGGAGCATTTCCGTGCACACACTCGCTTGCGTTTGCGTTTGGAAACGGGCCGGACTCACCAAATTCGCGTGCATATGTCGCACATTAACCACCCGTTGGTCGGCGATCAGTTGTACGGCGGCCGCCCGCGCCCGCCTAAAGGAGCCTCAGAGAGATTCATCAACACCTTGCGTGGTTTTGATCGCCAGGCGCTGCATGCCACGATGTTGCGCCTCTATCATCCGATCAGCGGTATCCAGATGGAGTGGCATGCGCCGTTGCCACAGGATATGGTCGATCTGATTGATGCGCTGAAAGCCGACACCGAAGAATTTAAAGATCAGATGGATTGGTAATGGATTCGCTTATTCTGCCCGATTGGCCACTGCCTGTGGGTGTAAAAGCCTGTAGTACCACCCGTTATGGCGGGGCCAGCCTGCCGCCTTATGATTCATTGAATCTGGGTTCTCATGTGGGTGATGATGCACAAACTGTGGACGATAATCGTCAACGGTTGGTGGCTATGGCTGGCCTGCCACAGATGCCGCTCTGGCTGGAGCAGGTACACGGAACTCGTGTGTTGACATTAGACGGGCAAACGCCTGGTGATTTGCGGGCTGATGCGGTTTACAGCAACCTGCCAGGGCAAGTGTGTGCGGTGATGACGGCGGATTGTTTGCCCGTATTGTTTACCTCGCGTGCGGGTGATGAAGTTGCAGCTGCTCATGCCGGCTGGCGTGGATTATGCGGCGGCATATTGGAGAATACGGTAGAACGTTTTACTGCTACGCCGGGTAATATCATCGCCTGGCTTGGCCCGGCGATTGGCCCGCGGCAATTTGAGGTCGGGGCAGAAGTGCGAGCTGCATTTATGGCGGCAGATATTTCTGCTGCCTCCGCGTTTATTTCCCATGGTGATAAATTTCTTGCAGATATTTATCTTTTGGCACGCCAACGCCTACAACGTTTGGGTATTTTTGCCACCTATGGTGGCGATCGTTGTACCGTGACTGAAATGAGTCATTTTTTCTCCTATCGGCGCGACGGAGTCACTGGACGTCTGGCAAGTTTAATCTGGGTGATATAACCTATTGAATTAGGACGGTCCGCAGATGCATGATGTTGTACTCATAATATAGTGTCGAAATAACCTTGAAAATTTGAGGGATGACCTCATTTAATCTCCTGTAGCAATTTTGATCTATATTGGAGGTGTTATGCGTCTGGATCGTCTTACTAACAAATTCCAGCTTGCCCTCGCCGATGCTCAATCGTTGGCCCTCGGGCGCGATAATCAATTCGTTGAACCGTTGCATCTGATGAGCGCTCTGCTTACTCAGGATGGGGGAACGGTTCGCCCATTATTAACTTCTGCCGGCATTGACGCCGGGCGTATTCGTACCGAGCTTGAGCAAGCTTTAACCCGTCTGCCGCAGGTTGAAGGGACTGGAGGCGATGTTCAACCGTCACACGAACTGGTACGTGTGCTCAACCTGTGCGATAAACTGGCGCAAAAACGCGCAGATAAATTCATTTCTTCCGAATTGTTTGTTCTGGCAGTACTGGAAGATCGTGGTATTTTGGCCGATCTTCTGAAAGCCGCTGGCGCAACGGCCGATAAAATATCCAAAGCCATTGAGCAAATGCGGGGTGGTGACAGCGTGGATGAACAAGGTGCGGAAGACCAGCGTCAGGCATTGAAAAAATACACCATCGATCTCACTGAGCGTGCTGAGCAAGGCAAACTAGATCCCGTTATCGGCCGTGATGAAGAAATTCGCCGTACCATCCAGGTGCTGCAACGCCGTACCAAAAATAATCCGGTACTGATTGGTGAACCTGGTGTGGGTAAGACGGCCATTGTTGAAGGTTTGGCACAGCGCATCATTAATGGCGAAGTGCCGGAAGGGCTCAAACATAAGCGCGTGCTTTCCCTCGATATGGGGGCTCTGATTGCAGGGGCTAAATACCGGGGCGAGTTTGAAGAGCGCCTGAAAGGTGTCTTGAGCGATCTCGCCAAGCAGGAAGGTAGTGTCATTCTGTTTATTGATGAGTTGCATACCATGGTGGGGGCTGGCAAAGCCGATGGCGCAATGGATGCCGGTAATATGCTCAAACCTGCTCTTGCTCGTGGTGAATTGCACTGCGTTGGTGCGACCACGTTGAATGAGTATCGCCAGTATATAGAAAAGGATGCTGCGCTTGAGCGCCGTTTCCAGAAAGTCTATGTGGCGGAACCAACGGTTGAAGACACCATCGCCATTTTGCGCGGTCTGAAAGAACGCTACGAACTGCATCACCATGTGCAGATCACCGATCCGGCGATTGTTGCCGCAGCGACGCTGTCGCACCGTTATATCGCCGATCGTCAATTACCAGACAAGGCCATCGATTTGATCGATGAAGCGGCATCCAGCATTCGTATGCAAATGGACTCCAAACCGGAGTCGCTCGATCGTCTGGAGCGCCGTATCATTCAGTTGAAGCTGGAACAGCAGGCGCTGAATAAAGAGTCCGACGATGCCAGTAAAAAACGCTTGGAAATGTTGAGCAGCGAACTGGAGCAGAAAGAGCGTGAGTATTCTGAGTTGGAAGAAGAGTGGAAAGCGGAAAAAGCCTCTCTTTCTGGAACGCAGAATATCAAGGCTGAACTTGAACAGGCGAAGATTACGCTGGAGCAAGCACGTCGTTTGGGTGACCTTGGGCGAATGTCTGAGTTGCAGTATGGCAAAATTCCTGAGCTGGAAAAACAGCTTGCCGCCGCGACACTAGCTGAAGGCAAGACCATGAAGCTGCTACGTAATCGCGTTACCGATGCAGAGATTGCCGAAGTGTTGGCAAAAGCCACCGGTATTCCGGTAGCCAGAATGCTGGAGGGGGAACGTGACAAACTGCTGCGGCTTGAACAGGAGCTACATGCGCGAGTGATTGGTCAGGATGAAGCTGTGGTAGCGGTGTCTAATGCTATCCGCCGTAGCCGCGCTGGGCTTTCTGATCCGAATCGGCCGATTGGTTCATTCCTGTTTCTTGGTCCTACAGGGGTGGGTAAAACCGAATTGTGCAAAGCACTGGCTTCATTCCTGTTCGACAGTGATGACTCTATGGTGCGTATTGATATGTCCGAATTTATGGAGAAACACTCCGTCTCAAGGCTGGTCGGGGCGCCTCCAGGCTATGTCGGCTATGAAGAAGGGGGATATCTGACGGAAGCGGTGCGCCGTCGGCCTTACTCAGTGATCCTGTTGGATGAGGTTGAAAAAGCGCATCCAGATGTGTTCAACATTCTATTACAGGTTTTGGACGATGGTCGTCTAACGGATGGGCAGGGGCGTACCGTTGATTTCCGCAATACTGTGGTGATCATGACTTCGAATTTGGGTTCTGATCTGATTCAGGAGCACTTTGGTCAGATGAACTATGCGCAGATGAAAGAATCTGTCATGGAGATGGTAAGCCATCATTTCCGCCCAGAATTCATTAATCGTATTGATGAGGTTGTGGTATTCCACCCACTTGGCAAGAAACATATTGCAGCAATTGCCAAGATCCAACTGGTGCGTTTGTACAAACGTTTGGAAGAACGCGGTTATGAAGTGACTATGACTGAGCCTGCTTTAGAGTTACTGGGTAAAACCGGTTATGACCCTGTTTATGGTGCTCGCCCATTGAAACGCGCTATTCAGCAGGAAATTGAAAACCCATTGGCACAGCAAATCCTTTCCGGGAAGCTGTTACCAGGCAAACCTGTAGTGCTGGATGTGGAAAACGATCATATCGTTGCTAAACAGTAAACATCGGTAGTTTGTGATTTCTTTATGAGGAAAGGGGGTGATTTACCGTTCCTTTTTCCTTCTGATGTTTGAAAACAGGTTTTTTAGGTTAATAAATACCCTTGAATGTCTTTTTTGGGCGTTTTTTGAACGCTTGAACCTTTTTTTGAATTTAGGGGTTGCGGCTGGCGAGGAACGCCCTATAATGCGCCTCCACTGACCGGGAACAACGGCGTCTTGTGATAAAGAATGCTACCCAGCCAGGAAGGGCCAACCCGGTGACCACACCGCCTCTCAACAGAGAAAATAAGGTTGACTCTTCAGCGGGAAAGCGTATTATCTGCCTCCCGCGTTACCGAGAAACAAACCGGTAACCACGCTCTTTAACAATTTATCAGACAATCTGTGTGGGCACTCACAAGACGATATCCAGCCACTTCGGTGGCAAAAAATATCAAGTCTTGAAGAGTGACCAAGCAGTAATTCATTTAAGTGAATTATTACAAACGTTAGTTTTCGAGCATCGCTGCACGTGTTGCAGCACATCAAGCTTTTAATTGAAGAGTTTGATCATGGCTCAGATTGAACGCTGGCGGCAGGCCTAACACATGCAAGTCGAGCGGCAGCGGGAAGTAGCTTGCTACTTTGCCGGCGAGCGGCGGACGGGTGAGTAATGTCTGGGAAACTGCCCGATGGAGGGGGATAACTACTGGAAACGGTAGCTAATACCGCATGACGTCTACGGACCAAAGTGGGGGACCTTCGGGCCTCACGCCATCGGATGTGCCCAGATGGGATTAGCTAGTAGGTGGGGTAATGGCTCACCTAGGCGACGATCCCTAGCTGGTCTGAGAGGATGACCAGCCACACTGGGACTGAGACACGGCCCAGACTCCTACGGGAGGCAGCAGTGGGGAATATTGCACAATGGGCGCAAGCCTGATGCAGCCATGCCGCGTGTGTGAAGAAGGCCTTAGGGTTGTAAAGCACTTTCAGTGGGGAGGAAGGGTACAGTGTGAATAGCGCTGTGCATTGACGTTACCCACAGAAGAAGCACCGGCTAACTCCGTGCCAGCAGCCGCGGTAATACGGAGGGTGCAAGCGTTAATCGGAATTACTGGGCGTAAAGCGCACGCAGGCGGTCTGTGAAGTCGGATGTGAAATCCCCGGGCTTAACCTGGGAACTGCATCCGAAACTGGCAGGCTAGAGTCTTGTAGAGGGGGGTAGAATTCCAGGTGTAGCGGTGAAATGCGTAGAGATCTGGAGGAATACCGGTGGCGAAGGCGGCCCCCTGGACAGAGACTGACGCTCAGGTGCGAAAGCGTGGGGAGCAAACAGGATTAGATACCCTGGTAGTCCACGCTGTAAACGATGTCGATTTGGAGGTTGTGGTCTTGAACCGTGGCTTCCGGAGCTAACGCGTTAAATCGACCGCCTGGGGAGTACGGCCGCAAGGTTAAAACTCAAATGAATTGACGGGGGCCCGCACAAGCGGTGGAGCATGTGGTTTAATTCGATGCAACGCGAAGAACCTTACCTACTCTTGACATCCACGGAACTTTCCAGAGATGGATTGGTGCCTTCGGGAACCGTGAGACAGGTGCTGCATGGCTGTCGTCAGCTCGTGTTGTGAAATGTTGGGTTAAGTCCCGCAACGAGCGCAACCCTTATCCTTTGTTGCCAGCGATTCGGTCGGGAACTCAAAGGAGACTGCCAGTGATAAACTGGAGGAAGGTGGGGATGACGTCAAGTCATCATGGCCCTTACGAGTAGGGCTACACACGTGCTACAATGGCGTATACAAAGAGAAGCTACCCTGCGAAGGCATGCGGACCTCATAAAGTACGTCGTAGTCCGGATTGGAGTCTGCAACTCGACTCCATGAAGTCGGAATCGCTAGTAATCGTAGATCAGAATGCTACGGTGAATACGTTCCCGGGCCTTGTACACACCGCCCGTCACACCATGGGAGTGGGTTGCAAAAGAAGTAGGTAGCTTAACCTTCGGGAGGGCGCTTACCACTTTGTGATTCATGACTGGGGTGAAGTCGTAACAAGGTAACCGTAGGGGAACCTGCGGTTGGATCACCTCCTTACCGAATGATATTGATTGCGTGAGTGTTCACAACAGATTGTCTGATAGAAGTAATGAGCAAAAGCGTCATAAAAGTACGGTGTCGTGTCCCCTTCGTCTAGAGGCCTAGGACACCGCCCTTTCACGGCGGTAACAGGGGTTCGAATCCCCTAGGGGACGCCAACTGCTTGCGACCATCCCGGTGAAAGCGGCGGTCTCGGTATCGTGACGATACCTTAAATATCTCAAAGCTGACTTGCGAGTCAGGCTTGAGATATTGCTCTTTAACAATCTGGAACAAGCTGAAAATTGAAACCTGACAGCTGAAACTTATCCCACCGTAGAGTTATGGGGATAAGGAGTACCCTGTCAGAGAGTCTCTCAAATGTTTACAGCACGATGTGTTCTCTGTTTACAGAAGACACCTTCGGGTTGTGAGGTTAAGTGACTAAGCGTACACGGTGGATGCCTAGGCAGTCAGAGGCGATGAAGGGCGTGCTAATCTGCGAAAAGTGCCGGTAAGGTGATATGAACCGCAATAACCGGCAATACCCGAATGGGGAAACCCAGTGTGTTTCGACACACTATCATGACATGAATCCATAGTGTCATGAGGCGAACCGGGGGAACTGAAACATCTCAGTACCCCGAGGAAAAGAAATCAACCGAGATTCCCCCAGTAGCGGCGAGCGAACGGGGAAAAGCCCAGAACCTGAATCAGCCTGTGTGTTAGTGGAAGCGTCTGGAAAGTCGCGCAGTAAAGGGTGATAGCCCCGTACACCAAAATGCACAGGTTGTGAGTTCGATGAGTAGGGCGGGACACGTGACATCCTGTCTGAATATGGGGGGACCATCCTCCAAGGCTAAATACTCCTGACTGACCGATAGTGAACCAGTACCGTGAGGGAAAGGCGAAAAGAACCCCGGCGAGGGGAGTGAAACAGAACCTGAAACCGTGTACGTACAAGCAGTGGGAGCCTCTTAATGGGGTGACTGCGTACCTTTTGTATAATGGGTCAGCGACTTATATTTTGTAGCAAGGTTAACCGAATAGGGGAGCCGTAGGGAAACCGAGTCTTAACTGGGCGTCTAGTTGCAAGGTATAGACCCGAAACCCGGTGATCTAGCCATGGGCAGGTTGAAGGTTGGGTAACACTAACTGGAGGACCGAACCGACTAATGTTGAAAAATTAGCGGATGACTTGTGGCTGGGGGTGAAAGGCCAATCAAACCGGGAGATAGCTGGTTCTCCCCGAAAGCTATTTAGGTAGCGCCTCGTGAACTCATCTTCGGGGGTAGAGCACTGTTTCGGCTAGGGGGCCATCCCGGCTTACCAACCCGATGCAAACTCCGAATACCGAAGAATGTTATCACGGGAGACACACGGCGGGTGCTAACGTCCGTCGTGAAGAGGGAAACAACCCAGACCGCCAGCTAAGGTCCCAAAGTCATGGTTAAGTGGGAAACGATGTGGGAAGGCACAGACAGCCAGGATGTTGGCTTAGAAGCAGCCATCATTTAAAGAAAGCGTAATAGCTCACTGGTCGAGTCGGCCTGCGCGGAAGATGTAACGGGGCTAAACCATGCACCGAAGCTGCGGCAGCGACGCTAAGGCGTTGTTGGGTAGGGGAGCGTTCTGTAAGCCGTTGAAGGTGGTCTGTGAGGGCTGCTGGAGGTATCAGAAGTGCGAATGCTGACATAAGTAACGATAAAGCGGGTGAAAAACCCGCTCGCCGGAAGACCAAGGGTTCCTGTCCAACGTTAATCGGGGCAGGGTGAGTCGACCCCTAAGGCGAGGCTGAAAAGCGTAGTCGATGGGAAACGGGTTAATATTCCCGTACTCGGTGTTACTGCGAAGGGGGGACGGAGAAGGCTAGGCTGGCCGGGCGACGGTTGTCCCGGTTTAAGCGTGTAGGGGGAGAGAATTGGTAAATCCGTTCTCTTATTCAACCCTGAGGCGTGATGACGAGTCACTACGGTGGCGAAGTGGTTGATGCCAAGCTTCCAGGAAAAGCCTCTAAGCTCCAGGTAACACAGAATCGTACCCCAAACCGACACAGGTGGTCAGGTAGAGAATACCCAGGCGCTTGAGAGAACTCGGGTGAAGGAACTAGGCAAAATGGTGCCGTAACTTCGGGAGAAGGCACGCTGGCACGTAGGTGAAGGGACTTGCTCCTGGAGCTGAAGCCAGTCGCAGATACCAGCTGGCTGCAACTGTTTATTAAAAACACAGCACTGTGCAAACACGAAAGTGGACGTATACGGTGTGACGCCTGCCCGGTGCTGGAAGGTTAATTGATGGGGTTAGCCGCAAGGCGAAGCTCTTGATCGAAGCCCCAGTAAACGGCGGCCGTAACTATAACGGTCCTAAGGTAGCGAAATTCCTTGTCGGGTAAGTTCCGACCTGCACGAATGGCGTAATGATGGCCAGGCTGTCTCCACCCGAGACTCAGTGAAATTGAACTCGCTGTGAAGATGCAGTGTACCCGCGGCAAGACGGAAAGACCCCGTGAACCTTTACTATAGCTTGACACTGAACATTGAGCCTTGATGTGTAGGATAGGTGGGAGGCAGTGAAGTGTGGACGCCAGTCTGCATGGAGCCAACCTTGAAATACCACCCTTTAATGTTTGATGTTCTAACTTTGCCCCGTAACCCGGGGTGAGGACAGTGTCTGGTGGGTAGTTTGACTGGGGCGGTCTCCTCCCAAAGCGTAACGGAGGAGCACGAAGGTTAGCTAATCACGGTCGGACATCGTGAGGTTAGTGCAAAGGCATAAGCTAGCTTGACTGCGAGAGTGACGGCTCGAGCAGGTACGAAAGTAGGTCTTAGTGATCCGGTGGTTCTGAATGGAAGGGCCATCGCTCAACGGATAAAAGGTACTCCGGGGATAACAGGCTGATACCGCCCAAGAGTTCATATCGACGGCGGTGTTTGGCACCTCGATGTCGGCTCATCACATCCTGGGGCTGAAGTAGGTCCCAAGGGTATGGCTGTTCGCCATTTAAAGTGGTACGCGAGCTGGGTTTAGAACGTCGTGAGACAGTTCGGTCCCTATCTGCCGTGGGCGTTGGAAGATTGAGAGGGGTTGCTCCTAGTACGAGAGGACCGGAGTGAACGCACCGCTGGTGTTCGGGTTGTCATGCCAATGGCACTGCCCGGTAGCTAAGTGCGGAAGAGATAAGTGCTGAAAGCATCTAAGCACGAAACTCGCCTCGAGATGAGTCTTCCCTGGGGCCTTGAGCTCCCTGAAGGAACGTTTGAGACGAAGACGTGGATAGGCTGGGTGTGTAAGTGCAGCGATGCATTGAGCTAACCAGTACTAATGAACCGTGAGGCTTAACCTTACAACACCGAAGGTGTTTTGTTGAGAGACAAGAGAGTAGTGAGTTTTGATATTCAGCGATGTTCCCGGATTGGATTGACTGGCTGCATGCAAGTGAAGCGGGTTGATTAAATGGAATTTGCCTGGCGGCAATAGCGCGGTGGTCCCACCTGACCCCATGCCGAACTCAGAAGTGAAACGCCGTAGCGCCGATGGTAGTGTGGGGTCTCCCCATGCGAGAGTAGGACACTGCCAGGCATCAAATAAAGGTTATCAGGATGACATCTGGTAACAGCAAGGTCACTGAGGTGATTTTGCCGGTATCGAAAGATATCGTTTGAAAGAATCGGTGGAGCGGTAGTTCAGTTGGTTAGAATACCTGCCTGTCACGCAGGGGGTCGCGGGTTCGAGCCCCGTCCGTTCCGCCACTTATTGATAAGCCCTGAGTCATAGACTCAGGGCTTTTTCGTATGTACATAATAACTATCTAATAGTATTTTATTTTTCTCCTTATATCCGTTTTTTGCGAGCTTTCTCGAATTTATCAATCACCACAGCTAATCTTTACAGACGTATACACTCCACTGATTGAAGTTACGGTATTTAGTCCCTATAACTGGAATGATATTCCCGTAAAAATCATGCTGGCGGAGACGTGCGGGCATATAATTCATTTATTGTTGGTGGCAATATTGCTACCAATTTCATCTAAATGGGAAATAGGCGAATAGTGTGCCGAAACGAACTTATGCCATGAGGTATGTTGCGGGTCAGCCAGTTGAACGAGTTTTCCCTGGCGCCGTCCATCAGTCGTTACCACTCGGAGCTTCATTGCCTACGGCAGGGGCGCTGCGGGTTATGGTATGGAATATTTTCAAGCAGCAACGAGCCGACTGGCTTTCTGTGTTAAAAAATTTCGGTAAAGATGCACAACTGGTATTATTGCAGGAAGCGCAAACTACGCCTGAATTAGTACGTTTTGCAACCTCTAACTATTTGGCTGCCGATCAGGTTCCTGCCTTTGTGCTACCGCAACACCCTTCTGGCGTGATGACGTTGGCAGCAGCACATCCAGTTTACTGTTGCCCGTTACGTGAGCGTGAGCCATTATTACGTCTGGCTAAATCGGCCTTGATAACCGTTTACCCGTTGTATAATGGGCAATTACTGATGGTAGTAAACATCCATGCAGTGAATTTTAGTCTGGGTGTTGATGTATACAGTAAGCAGCTAAGTCCGATTGGCGAGCAGATTGCTAATCATACAGGGCCAGTGATAATGGCTGGTGACTTTAATGCATGGAGCCGCAAGCGTATACATGCGCTATATCAATTTGCTGATGACATGGCGTTGAATGAGGTGAATTTCATTGACGATCATCGGCGCAAAGCGTTTGGTCGCCCACTGGATTTTATTTTTTACCATAATCTTAGCGTTGTAGAGGCTTCTGTGCTGCTGACTCGGGCATCAGATCACAATCCGTTGTTGGTGGAGTTTCATCCAGAAACGGACAAGTAGAAGCAGGTTCGATAGAGTGGGTCTTAAGCAATAAGAAGCACTGTTAATGCTGGTTACTTAGATTAGTATAAAAAAAGACCCATGAAAATCATGAGTCTTTTTAGTTTGTTCAAAGTGAGCCTTAAGCGCTCAACATTATCCTATCGGGTTTTTTTATGCCGAAAATCTAAGTGTCTGGCGATATTTTGTTGTTTACAAACAAAGTCAGTTTTAGACCTGGTTGCAGACTACTGTTCTTGCCGAGTCTTGAGTTCCAACGCATCACGTCATCAATATCAACGCCGTGGCGACGTGCGATACTGGAAAGTGAATCACCTTTGCGAACTCTATAAGTGATACTGCTATTATCACTTGAATTACGAGCTACTTGCAGGGTTTGCCCAATTTTCAGAGTGCTTTTGGCACGTAAATTGTTCCAACTTTGCAAATCACTAGACTTAACGTTCAGTCTTTTAGCGATACTCGATAAGGTATCGCCGGAGCGCACTTTATATGCACTTCTACCCGATTGATTACTGTTCTTCGCCAACTGTTCTGCCGCTGGTATCGCAGTAATCTGACCATCAGCTAGTGAGTCTTTTAACTGTTCAGCATGACCTTTGGGAACCATAATGTAATGAGGCCCATTGGGTGCTGTTACGCCTTTCTTGTAGCCAGGATTGTAAGCTTTCATTTTGGTAACTGAAAGTCCTGCCATCTCAGCTGCTTGAGTCAGTTGGATCTGCTGCCCGACATCAATTCTTGCTAATGCACGGGTTTCGTCAGTTTTCGGTAACTTGACTCCGTACTTTTTGCTGTGCTTGATGATATCGCTCAACGCCAGCATTTTCGGGACATAAATTGACGTTTCACGCGGAAGCGCCAATGCCCAAAACTCGGTGGACTTGCCTTGACGTTTATTCGCTTTCACCGCCTGCATGACACGGCCTTCACCACTGTTGTATGCCGCGATGGTCAATAACCAATCGCCATCAAACATGCGGTTCAAACGCTGCATCATATCAAGCGCAGCAGTTGTCGAGGCCACAACATCACGGCGGCCATCATACCACTGATTATTTTTTAGACCATAATTACGACCCGTTTGCGGCACTATCTGCCATAGCCCTGCGGCATTGGCATGTGACGTGGCGTGGGGGTCAAAAGCGCTCTCCACTATGGGTAGCAGTACTAGTTCCATCGGCATATTGCGTTTCTTAATCTGCCCGACTATCCAGTACATGTACGGCTCTGCCCGTAATGTTACATCGTGGAGATAGCTCTTACTTTTTAGGTATTTATTTTTTTGTTCGCGGATCCGGTAATTTTCCGGAACCTCCATCTTCAGCTCGTCGCTAATGAAGTTCCACAGGTCTTGCTGCGCGGCATCGTTACTGTCTAGCCAACGCGCTGAGCTTGCTGTGTACTCTCCTGCTTCACTTTCTTGACCTGCCGAAGACAGACTCTGTGCATGCTGCTCTGGAGCCAGAGCGCCCTGCTTAGGCGCCTGACAACCTACTAGCAAGACTGAGGCGAGAAATATCGCTTTAGCCTTCATGTGTGTGTCAATATAGTTGCTTAAAAGACGAGCAATAATACTTTGCTTCGCCAGATAACACAACTAAAAGCTTCAGAAGTTATCTTTTCGGCGGCGTAATTCGGAAAAAACCGAATGAAGGCTGTGTGGTGGTGAGGAAACCCCTATTTCTTTTTGTAAATCAATGTCATGACAACGTAAAAAGAGATTAATTTTACGCTCTAATTGCAGGGTTGTGGGCACGCTGGGTCTGCCTTTTGCGCGTAATCTCTCAACTTGTTGCTGATATGTTTCAATCTCTCGATCTTGTGGCAAAATACCTCGTGAAAACTTAAGATTTGAGAGAGTATATTCGTGTGCGCAACAAATAAGCGTGTCATCGGGAAGTTGTGCGAGCCGTTGAAATGAATGATGCATTTCAACGGCGGAGCCTTCGAAAAGCCTACCGCAACCCGCAGAAAAAAGAGTATCTCCGCAAAAAAGATAAGGTGCACTGTAGTATGCAACATGCCCTAAGGTGTGCCCGGGAACCGCAATAATAATGTACTGCTGCCCATTTATTTCAATTGTTTCACCGCCGTGAACGAAAGTATTTGCTCCTTTGCCAGCGGTTTCTTGCGGCCCATACACTGCCAACTGCGGATATTGCGCCACGATTTCTGCTACTCCGCCAACGTGATCGCGGTGGTGGTGGGTTAGTAAGATGGCATCAGGGATCAGTTGCTGACGTGCTAAAACGTCTAAAACCGGCTTTGCCTCACCAGGATCAACAATGACACAGTGTCCTTGCTGGTTATCCAATAACCAAATGTAGTTGTCCTGAAAAGCAGGAATACTGATAAGATTCATATAAACCTCTTGTTGCAACGGCTTGAAAGAAGATAATAAATCATGAAACCAGCCCAGACTCTACATCAACTCACCAGCCCATATTCGTGGAGCGAATTGCCGTGGGGAGAATATTACCGTGAGGCGCTTGAGCAGCAATTGCAACCTTGGTGGGCAAAGTTGTTTGGTTTTCATCTGTTGAAGATCGGTAACCTTAGCGCAGCACTGGATACGGAAAAGTGTGCGATCTCGCACCAGGTTAATGTGGGCATAGCGGGTAATAACCTGCATGTGCTTGCCGATCCCTATCAATTACCTTTTGCTGCCAAATCTGTAGATGCTTGCCTGCTGGCCCACACGCTTGCCTATACTGATGATCCGCACCGTCTTTTGCGTGAGGTTGATCGTGTGATGATAGACGATGGCTGGCTGGTGTTCAGTAGTTTCAATCCTCTCAGTTTACTGGGGTTAGGTAAATTGCTCCCGGGATTGCGTAAACGGCAGCCTTATGTCAGCCGAATGTTTACCCAAATGCGTTTGCTGGATTGGCTTAGCCTACTGAATTATGAGGTACTGGAGCAAACGCGCTTTCATGTGTTGCCTTGGCAGCGTACAGGCGGCACATTTTTGAGTACCCATTTGCCTGCGTTGGGGTGTTTGAGTCTGATCGTGGCGCGCAAAAGAACATTGCCGTTGACACCGACCCCAATGAAAGTCGGGGCACGAAATCCTTCTCTCAGCCGCGCAGTGGGCGCGACCAAGAGTTACCGCAAGCTGCCTTAAGTTTCGGGTTGGTATCCCGTATCATCTTGTGTCGGTTGACCCGCAGCATCACGGGCCAGCACGTCGCAACGCTCGTTTTCTGGGTGGCCAGCATGGCCTTTAACCCACTCCCAACGGACGTTATGGCGGGCAATGACCAGATCCAGGCGTTGCCAGAGATCGACATTTTTTACCGGTTTTTTATCAGCGGTTTTCCAGCCGCGTTTTTTCCAGTTGTGGATCCAACTGGTAATGCCTTGGCGCACATACTGGCTGTCGGTACTGAGTATCACCTCGCAGGTGGTGGTCAGCGCTTCGAGCGCCACGATGGCGGCCATCATTTCCATACGATTGTTGGTGGTCAGGTGATAGCCTGCGCTGAAGGTTTTTTCGTGCTGTTTATAGCGCAAAATGGCACCGTAACCACCGGGGCCAGGATTACCGAGACAGGAGCCATCGGTGAAAATTTCTACCTGTTTAACCATCTCTGGTAGACTCTTCCTATCAGTTTTATAAAAGCCAAGTCTGACATAAACGAGCGCTATGAGCACTGTAATATGATCTCTACACCAACCAGACAGATCGTTCTTGATACCGAAACCACCGGTATGAACAAGTTAGGGGTTCACTACGAAGGCCACCGCATCATTGAGATCGGAGCCGTAGAGGTGATCAATCGCCGGTTAACCGGGCGCCATTATCACGTCTATGTGAAGCCGGATCGGCTGGTCGATCCTGAGGCTTACGGCGTGCATGGTATCAGTGATGAATTTCTGGCAGATAAGCCAACCTTTGATCAGATTGCCAATGAGTTTCTTGATTTCATTCGTGGCGGTGAATTAGTCATTCATAACGCGGCGTTTGATATTGGCTTTATGGATCACGAATTCCGTATGTTGCAGCAGGGCATCCCCAAGACGGAAACTTTCTGTACCATCACCGACAGCCTGTTAATGGCGCGCCGTTTGTTCCCTGGCAAACGTAACAACCTTGATGCGCTGTGTGGGCGTTATGAAATAGACAACAGCAAACGAACACTGCACGGTGCGTTGCTCGATGCCGAGATCCTGGCTGAAGTCTATCTGGCGATGACCGGTGGCCAGACATCAATGGCTTTTCAAATGGAAGGGGATACTCAACAAACAGACTCAACGCAGGATATTCAACGTATTATGCGCCCGGCCACGACCATGAAAGTGGTTTACGCTAATAATGAAGAAATGAAAGCCCATGAAGAACGCTTGGATTTGGTTGCCAAAAAGGGCGGCAGTTGCCTCTGGCGCGCTGAATAGCGCTGCTTCTGGTATAAAAATGCAATGAACCGATTATTATGCTGTCGTGTTCGTAGAAAAACTGTGCAAACGGCTCTTTTTATAAGAAAAAGGCATTGACGGAATGGAAGCACAACCGTAATATTCGCCTCGTTCCCTGCAAGGGGAGCGAGGCGCGGAGCGGTAGTTCAGTTGGTTAGAATACCTGCCTGTCACGCAGGGGGTCGCGGGTTCGAGCCCCGTCCGTTCCGCCAATCATTCAGACCCCAAGCTTTTATAAGCTTGGGGTTTTCGTTTTGGTGTTTTCAGCCTGCGATGGGGAAGCCTGCATATCGCCTGATTTTAACACTGCCACTACCAGCATTAGCTCACGATGCTTCCGGTTCGTCATTATGGCTGTACCGGCTATCACTGCGTCAGAAATCATCCTAAAAACCATTGCAATTGGTAATCATTCTCCTTCAAACTTATTATGTTGAGTTTAGGCCGTTTAGAGGAAAAACCAGCATTGGATGACAGACATGGCGCGGGAGAGTCACTGATATGTCCGCAAGCTATCGGATTTTTAATATTATTTTGAAATATAAAGAAAATATTTCACCTTCACTACTGCGTTGCGTATTCAGCGGCCCGGAATTGAACCGTATGAAGTTGGAAGCCCCTGATCAGCGCATCAAACTGCTGTTCCCCTCTGCACAAGGGCAAATCTCTCAGCTTGAGAACAGTGATGATTGGTATCGTGATTATATGGCGGTCGCGAAAGAACAGCGGCCAGTGATGCGTACCTATACGCTGCGGGCATTGCGCTGTGCTGAGCAAGAAATGGACGTGGAGTTTGTATTACACGGTGTTAACGGCCCGGCCTCTGCTTGGGCAATTCATGCGTTGCCGGGGGATGCATTGCAGGCGGTAGCACCCAATGCTGATTTTGACGGTGACAGCGGCGGTTATGAATGGGCGCCACCTGCGCAGGTGCAGCAGGCATTGTTGATTGCTGATGAAACCGCGTTGCCAGCAGCGCTAGGCATTTTGGAGCAACTGGCACAATCGGCCAATCCTCCCCGTGTTCAGGCATTTTTTGAAGTGCCGCTGGCTGAAGATTGTCTTTGCATGGCTCAATTTCCTTTTGCTGAGGTTCACTGGTTGCCACGTGCTGGCGGGCATCAGCAGAACCATGGCGAACTGTTGGTTGAAGCCGTGCGTCAGCGGGTTAAGATCCCCATATCGGCGCGTGCGGCAGAGCAATCGCTGGCGGAAAACAGTTTGGCGGGCGATTTGCTGTGGGAGCGGGCGGAGGGGGCTAAAACTTTTTATGCCTGGGTGGCGGCAGAGTCTTCAACGGTTAAAACACTGCGCCGTTACTTGATTGGTGAATGTTCTCTGGATCGTTCCACGGTGAACTTTATGGCGTATTGGTGTTAATCGCCTGCGGCGTGCTCTAACCAGCGCTTATTATTGGGTGGTCCATTTTACCGAAGGTACCTCAGATTTGTATGCTGTTGGCTTTTTCTGATGCTATGCTGTATGCCGTTGCAACAAAAGTTACAATTCCCCTCTATTTTGCAATTATTGGCAATATCAGGAATGACAATGAAACAGATCGATGAGCGCCTGCGTAGCCTGTATCCGCAACTGGCTCCTCAGGAGCAGCGAGTTGCCGATTTTATCTTCGATCATTTTGACGACCTGATGAGCTATAACAGCGCGGAGCTAGCACGCCTGAGCGGGGTTTCTAAAGCTACGGTCAGCCGCCTGTTCAAACATCTGGGCTACCCTAACTATCGTGCGATGCGTGATGAACTGCGTACCCTGCGCCAAAGCGGTATGCCGTTGGCCGATAACCGCGATGTGGTGCAAGGCAATACTTTGCTGGCACGTCATTACAAGCAGGAAATGGCCAATCTGACCGCTTGTGTGAAACAGATTGATGCTGCCCAGTTTAATGCGGTGATTACATCTTTAGTACAGGCACGGCGGGTGATGCTGTTGGGAATGCGCAATAGTTATCCGGTAGCAATGCACCTGCGTCAGCAATTGATGCAGGTGCGTGAGCGGGTGACGCTGCTCCCGCAGCCAGGTCAGACAGTCGCTGAGGAATTGGTGGATCTGGATGCGCAGGATATGGCGATCGTGGTGGCATTTCGCCGCCGCCCACGCCAACTGCGAGCGATACTGCGGCAATTACAGGCTCAGCAGGTGCCGACATTATTAATATGCGAACCCCAGGTGCAGGCCTTGATCCCGCTGGTGCATTGGCACTTGGCTGCACCACTTGACAGTGTTTCGGCTTTTGACTGTTACTCCAGTGCCATGAGCTTGGCGAATCTGCTGAGTAACGCTCTGTTGCACCAAATGCTGGCGCAAGGTCGGCAACGTATCCATCAGATTGCAGAGCTGTATAGCGAGCTGGAAGAGCTGGAGCAGCGCTGAATTCAGAGCTCAGGGCGCAATCACGTTTAGAGTATCATTGCACCTTAGTGGTGCAAAACCCTTTTGGCGATATATCACCTTTCCCGCCGTATAGCATGATAGCAAAGCCATTCACCTAAGGTTATTTGCTAAACCCCATTCCTTTCCTACTGAGAAATCTGACCCATTGGTTTCAATTGTTAAATTAAAGAATCTTTTGTTTCACAACTTCATCGTTGAGGGTAATCTGTATACGTCAAAAAATGTTATACGTAACGCTAAGTGATGACGGCGTACTTAATTATCTAAGGAGGTGGTATGTCAGAGAGTAGCAAATTCGATCAGATTAACCCCCCGTATCGTCTGCTGATGGGGCCAGGCCCGATCAATGCCGATCCACGCGTGCTGCGTGCTATGTCGAGCCAGTTGCTCGGCCAGTATGATCCGGTAATGACAAACTACATGAATCAGGTAATGGAACTGTACCGTGCGTTGTTTCGTACCAAAAACCACTGGACTCTGCTGGTGGATGGCACTTCCCGTTCTGGCATTGAAGCCGTGTTGGTGTCGGCCATCCGCCCTGGCGATAAAGTGCTGGTGCCGGTGTTTGGCCGTTTCGGTCACCTGTTGTGCGAAATTGCCCGCCGTTGCCGCGCTGAAGTACACACTATTGAGGTGCCTTGGGGGCAAGTATTCAGCGCGGATCAAATTGAAGATGCGATTAAAAAAGTCAGGCCGCGGCTGCTACTGACGGTGCAAGGTGATACCTCCACCACCATGTTACAACCGCTGGCGGAACTGGGTGATATTTGCCGCCGCCACGGTGTGTTGTTCTATACCGATGCGACGGCTTCTCTTGGCGGGAATGCGTTGGCAACCGATGCCTGGGGGTTAGATGCGGTTTCGGCTGGGTTGCAGAAATGCCTTGCTGGCCCGTCCGGCAGTGCGCCAATTACGCTCAGCCCACAGTTTGTAGAAGTTGTGCGCCGCCGCCAGTGCGTTGAGCAAGGGATTCGTACTGCCGATCACGTAGACGGTGATGACGAGATGATTTACTCCAATTATTTCGATCTCGGCATGATCATGGATTACTGGGGCCCTGAGCGCTTGAATCACCATACGGAAGCCACCAGTATGCTGTTTGCCGCACGCGAATGTGCGCGCGTGATTCTGGAGGAAGGGCTGGAGTGCAGTGTCGCTCGCCATCAATTGCACGGTGCGGCGATGTTAGCAGGGATTCAGGGCTTAGGGCTGGAAGTGTTTGGCGATCAGAGTCACCGGATGAACAACGTCTTGGGCGTGATAATCCCACCGGGGGTGCAAGGTGAGCAGGTGCGCCAGATGCTGCTGAATGATTTTGCCATTGAGATCGGTACTTCATTTGGCCCGCTGCAAGGCAAGATCTGGCGGATTGGTACTATGGGGTATAACGCTCGTAAAGACTGTGTATTACAAACTTTGGCGGCGCTGGAGGCGGTGTTGAATCGCCTGGGATTTGCCAGCCGGCAGGGGGAAGCATTACAGGCGGCATGGAATGTATACACCGCCGGGAGTTGTTGAAGATGGTGTTGTTGACTGCTCAGGAGGCGGAGCAGGCGGCGATCAGGGTGATGGCCCGTTGTGATGCGTTGGCTGCGATCAGCAGCACGCCTGATCAGCTAACGCGGGTCTACCTTTCACCAGAACATCTGCGAGCCAATCAGCTGGTGGGGGAGTGGATGCGTTTGAGCGGCATGGTGGTCTGGCAAGACAGCGTGGGCAATATTTGCGGGCGTTACGAAGGCCAAGTAGCGGGGGCTCCGGCCTTGTTGCTTGGCTCTCATCTGGATACGGTGCGCAATGCCGGGCGTTACGATGGCATGCTCGGGGTGCTGACTGCGCTGGAAGTCGTGGCGCATTTGTATCACAGCAATCAGCGCCTGCCGGTGGCGCTTGAAGTCATCGGCTTTGCCGATGAAGAAGGAACGCGCTTTGGCATAACGTTGCTCGGCAGCAAAGGGGTAACTGGTCAATGGTCTGCTGGTTGGCTGGAATGCACCGATGCTGAGGGGATCAGCGTGGCACAGGCCATGCGTGATGCAGGGCTGGACCCCGAAAAGGTTGAGGATGCGCAGCGTGCCCAGAGTGAGATCTGTGCGTATCTGGAACTGCATATTGAGCAAGGGCCATGCCTGGAAGCGGCTAATCTGGCTTTAGGGGTGGTAACGGCGATTAACGGGGCACGCCGCCTGCACTGCACTTTTACCGGGCGTGCTGGCCATGCGGGCACGGTGCCGATGGGGCAACGCCAGGATGCACTGGTCGCTGCCGCAGAGTGGATGATGGCTGTGGAAAGGCTTACCACAAGAAGCGGCCAACATCTGGTGGCAACCGTCGGGTGTATCGAAAGCCTGCCAGGAGCAGTTAATGTGATCCCAGGTCAGGTCAAATTGTCGCTTGATGTGCGTGGGCCGCAAGATGCCCCATTGGCCGCGTTACTGGCGCGTTTACTGGCGTTGGCGCAGCGCATTGGTGCGCGACGAGGGGTGGTTTTCAACAGTGAAGAGTTCTACCGGATTGATGCCATCGTTTGCGACGAGGATCTCCAGCAACGCTGGCATAACGGTGTGATGCAGGTTCAGGGGAACAGCATGGCATTGCCGAGTGGAGCAGGGCACGATGCGATAGCGATCGCTGCTCGCTGGCCGGTAGGGATGCTGTTTGTACGCTGCGAACGGGGTATCAGCCATCACCCGGATGAGTGCGTTACGTTATCTGATGTGGCATTGGCGATCCAAGCCTATTGCCATACCGTGCTCAGTTGGCAACACCGCTGATACACCATGTTTGGGGTGATTGCGCTGGGGAGGTAAAAGGGCGCAGCCGCTGCTGCACCCCGTTATTATCACTCGTTGCGCAAGAAGCTATCGGCATCGCGCCAGGCAGGGAAAGTCTGGCGATAGGTTTGCAGATTCTCCAGTGAAAGCTCCGCATCCAGGCGGGTGGCCAGCCCCGGCTCGGCCTGTGCCAGAATCTCGCCCTGCGGGCTAATGATCAGGCTATCACCGCTGTAGTTCAAGCCGTTGCCATCTTCACCCACGCGGTTGCAACCTGCCACATAGACCTGATTTTCAATTGCCCTTGCGGCCAGCAGCGTTTGCCAGTGCAGGCTGCGGGGTGCAGGCCAGTTGGCAACATACAGTGCCAGATCATAATCCTGTTGATAGCGTGACCAAACCGGGAACCGCAGGTCGTAGCAGATTTGTGGCAGAATGCGCCACCCGCGCCACTCAAAGATTTCGCGCCGAGTGCCCGCCTGATAATGCAAGTGCTCGCCTGCCATGCGGAATAGATGGCGTTTGTCATAAAAATGCACACGGCCACCGGGCTCCACCAGCAGAAAGCGATTAACTGCACCTTTGGTGGTTCTGAGAGCCACACTGCCACCAATCAGGGCATTAGTTTTTACCGCCCAACTGTGCAGCCAGTCGATCACTTGCTGCTCCGGCAGGGCAGTTTCACCGGCATCCATGGCGAAACCCGTGGTAAACATTTCCGGTAATACGATCAGGTCACGGCCGGTAATCGGTGAGAGCACTTCATCGAACTGGCGCAGATTGGCTTTGCCATCACGCCAGACCAGCGGTTGCTGCAACAAGGTAATTTTCAGAGTTGACATAATCGCTCCGCAGCGGCATCCAGCGTGGCATCCTGTTTAGCGAAGCACAACCGGATCAATTTATGAGGGAAAGGTTCAGCACAAAAGACGGAAAGCGGGATCGCCGCCACGCCCGCGTGCTCGGTTAACCAACGGCAGAAAGCCACATCATCCAGATCGGAAATGGCACTGTAATCTGCCAATAAAAAATAGGTTCCAGCGCACGGCAGGATTTTCAGCCTGCTGTTTGCCAAAGCCTGCACAAAGCGATCGCGTTTAGCAAGATAGAATGCGGGGAGTTGCTGCCAATGTGTGGGGTTAGCCCGCAGCATATCGGCCAGCGCCAACTGCGCCGGAGTGTTGACGGAGAAGGTCAGATACTGGTGAACCTTGCGTACTTCAGCACTCAGTGCGGCAGAGGCGACACAGTAACCCACCTTCCAACCGGTCATATGGAAAGTTTTACCAAAGGAGGAAACCGCGATCGCCCGTTGGCGCAGTTGCGGATGTGCCAACACGCTGGCATGGCCACCTTTGGCAAAACAGATGTGTTCGTAAACTTCATCGCTTAAAACGTAGATTTCATGCTCGGCAATCGCGGCCCACAGCTGCTGCATATCTTCTGCATGCCAGGCGGTGGCTAAAGGGTTGTGTGGCGTATTGAGAATGACCAACCGGGTGCGTGCCGAAAGCAATTTGGCAAACCGTTGCCAATCTACCTTGAAGGCCGGTGGTTGCAGGGTAATACGTTTCAGTTCACCCCCAGAAAGCTGCACCGCTGGAGCATAGCTGTCGTAACTGGGATCAAAGCAAATCACTTCGTCACCAGGGCGCACCAACGCACTGATTGCGGCGAACAGCGCTTCTGTGGCACCGGCCGTTATGGTGACTTCGCTTTCGGCATCGGGTTGCCAGCCATAGAGTTGCGCGGTTTTTTCAGCAATGGCTTGCCGCAGCGGGGCGATACCGGTCATTGGTGCATATTGGTTGGCCCCTTGGCTGACGTGCCAATTCAGGCGTTCTTTCAGATAGCCCGGGCCATCAAAATCCGGAAACCCTTGTGAGAGATTGATAGCCTGATGCTGCTGTGCCAGGGCGCTCATCTGAGTGAAAATGGTGGTGCCAAGGGTGGGTAACTTACTTTCAGGAATGGGTGCTGGGCTGTTCATCTCAGGCTAATACTCCAGGCGCTTAGGTTGCCAACACTATAACACGGTGTTAACCTTTGGCAATCAAGACGTTTAGATGGCTATAACTCTTAAGTCGATAAGTTTCTACTCTATTGATTTCACGTTGCCGTTGGTAAAACAAAGGGAGGAAAATCAACGATGGAACATCCACAGTTACCGGCATTGCTGGCAGCCTGCCACTGGATTGGTGAACAAGGCTGGTGCCCAGCGACCGGTGGCAATATGTCACTGCGCTTTAATCATGAACAATGTCTGGTGACTGAATCGGGTAGAGATAAAGGCAGCCTGACCGCACAGGATTTTTTACTGGTGGATACCGCCAGTAATCATGTGCCGAGTGGCCGTATTCCCTCGGCGGAAACCGGTTTGCATACCTTGATTTACCGTCTCTATCCCCAGGTTACGGCGATACTGCATACCCATTCGGTGAATGCTACCGTGCTTTCACGGGTGGAGAAGAGTGAAGCGCTGGTGCTGCAAGGGTACGAAATGCAGAAGTCTCTCCATGGGCAGCGCAGCCATGTGAGCAGCGTAATGATACCGATTTTTGAAAACGATCAGGATATTGCCGCGCTGGCAGGCCGTGTTGCGGCTTATGCGGAAACCACGCCATTGCAGTACGGTTTTCTGGTGCGTGGGCATGGGTTGTATTGTTGGGGGCAACAGGTGGCAGAAGCACGCCGCCATCTTGAAGGATTGGAATTCCTGTTTCAATGTGAGCTGCAACGCCGTTTATTGGAGGCGCCATGATCCGCGCGATTGTCACTGATATTGAAGGCACCACCAGCGATATCCGTTTTGTGCATCAAGTGTTGTTTCCTTATGCCCGTGAGCGCATGGCAGATTTTATCCGCCATCATGCTGACGATGCCGAAGTGGCCGCCTCGCTGGCGGCTTTGCGCGTAGAAATTGCCCAGCCAGAGGCGGATTATGC
Organism: Chania multitudinisentens RB-25; assembly: GCF_000520015.2. Classification (GTDB taxonomy): domain Bacteria; phylum Pseudomonadota; class Gammaproteobacteria; order Enterobacterales; family Enterobacteriaceae; genus Chania; species Chania multitudinisentens. The sequence continues at coordinate 5,015,880 of NZ_CP007044.2, read as the reverse complement.
GCAACTTACCGCCGCGCTTTACCGTTTTATGGATGAAGATCGCAAATCAACCGCGCTTAAAGCGTTGCAGGGGATGATTTGGCGCAGTGGCTATCAGCATGGTGATTTTCGCGGCCATCTCTACCCGGAAGTGGCTGGACAACTGGCAACGTGGCAGCAGCAGGGGGTGAAATTGTACGTTTACTCTTCTGGCTCGGTGGAGGCACAAAAACTGCTGTTTGGTTACAGTGAAGCGGGCGACTTGCAGCCACTGTTCAGTGGTTATTTTGATACCCATGTAGGTGCCAAACGGGAAATCGGCTCCTACCAGAATATTGCCCGTGAAATCGCGCTTAAACCGGCTGAACTGTTGTTCCTTTCCGATATCCATCAGGAATTAGACGCAGCACGCGCCGCTGGCTGGCACACCTGCCAACTGCTTCGCGATGGGGCTGATGCTTTAAGCCAGCATCGGCAGGTTAAGCGTTTTGATCACATCAATTTGAGGGAGTTTGTCTCATGAGCGGATTAACCATTTTCAGTGATAAAGAACCACAGCAGGCGTTATGGCAGAGCCATGATGCGCAAGCCATCCAGCAGCAACTGGCACAGATTGGCGTGCGCTTTGAACGTTGGCAGGCGGATTGTGAATTGGGCGATCATCCGCAGCCAGAAGCGGTAATAGCCGCTTATCAGCATGAAATTGATCGGCTGGTGGCAGAAAAGGGTTATCAGAGCTGGGATGTGATCAGCATGCGCCCGGACAATGCACAGCGTGAGGCGCTGCGTGAAAAGTTTCTTGCCGAGCATACTCATGGTGAAGATGAGGTGCGTTTCTTTGTTGAAGGGAGAGGGCTGTTCTGCCTGCATCTGGAGGGCAAAATTTTCCAGATTCTGTGCGAGAGGAACGACTTGCTTTCTGTACCGGCCAATACTCGGCACTGGTTCGATATGGGGTCTGCACCGAACTTTACCGCGATTCGCGTTTTCGACAATCCGCAAGGTTGGGTCGCACAGTTTACCGGTGACCAGATAGCTGATGCCTATCCAAGATTAGATTGATTTTTGCCCTCTTCCCTGTTCAAATCATGGCAACTGGTTATTTTTGGCTGGTTGCCTCTAACAACAGATCTCAAATCCTGCAAGAAGTAAGCTGAGCATGGCCTTTAGAAACACGTTTCTCAAGGGGCGCTGTTGATGGTGTTTGAGGTTCTTCCGTATTCGTAATCATCATAGTATGACTTAATTGCTTGGCGCAGCGTTGTTCAAGCGTTGCGTTGGATTTTAATGCCAGGTGTGGAACGGCAATAATGACTGTTGATAACAAGAATGTTACCTCTGCGGCAAGACCGAGTCGCAGTAAATATGGATTTTGGGTTGTTGGCGTTATTCTGATAATTTCTGCTGCGGCATGGGGTATTCAGCACTTCTTGCTCGCACCTCAGCAATCCTCTCCCCCGCAAGAATTGGTCTGGCACAATAATTTGCAGATTGATCTGCATCACCCTGATGTCTTGATCGAAAGCGAATCTTTGGGGCGCTTACCGAAGGATCTGCTGGCGATTCCATTCCTGCGTGATACGTTGACTGAAGACTTGGTTTTCTATTACCAGAACAATGCCGATCGTCTGGGGATTGCCGGGAGCCTGCGGCGAATTGTCTACGAGCATGAGTTAACGCTGCGTGACAATCTGCTGGAAATGCTCATCGATCAACCGGCTGATATTGCGCTTTGGCATGATGAACGTGGCAGGCTGAGCCATTTTATGGCGGTGATCAAACTGAGCGGCTTGGCGCGTTTGCTGGAACCGTTAGCCAAGGTCGCGGCAGCTGATACCCAGCTTGCCCGGATGGATTTCGCCCCTTTCAAGATTGGGGAAGAAACGGTTTCGGTTTACCAACTGCGTTACGGCAATAATAAACCCCTGCTGTTTGCCAGCCATGGCGACAATCTGTTGCTGTTTTCCGATATCGACATGCTGTATGAACAGGATGCTCCTTCGCAGGATTCTTCACAGGTAACCCGTGCCCTATTGAGCGGGGATGCGCCTTGGCCGGAAAGTTTTGGCCTGAAAGCGCGTAATGCCGTGGCTGGGGCAGATAAAACGGCTCACCGTATTTCGGTCAGCGCCAATTATCTGGGGTTTGGTTATCAACGCTTTATCCTGGCTTTTGCTGGCGTTCGCTTTGAGATGCAGCCGCAAGGATGGGCGAGCTACCTGGCGCTGAACGATCCGTCAGCGGCGGGAAATGCCAATTTTGATTTCAGCGCAATATGGAAAACCATGCCGATGGGGGCCAGTTTTTGCGTGGCAGTGCCGGTTGCGCAGAATGTACCTGAGTATCTATTGCAACGTATCGATGCCATCAGCGATCGCGCAGAGAGCAATGCATCGTTGGCAATGAGCGGGAGCAGTGGCTTGTGCTGGTACCCTGATTCACACCTTTATACCCCATTGGTGGTCAGCCAGTTGGCAACGGCTGCGGATGAACAGAGCGATAAAAGGCTTGCGGCACTGTTTGATACGGTGATCGGCGCTAGAGAAAAGCAACCGGTTCCTGTAGTAGCCAGCACCAAGAATCAGGCCCAGGTGTGGCAACGCGAAGTCAGTTCCCGTTACGGCCAGTATCCTCTTAATGAATCCAACTCGCCGGAAAGCCTGGCGGGTAGCCAGTTCTTCCGTGTCAGCCTGGCACGCAGCCACCAGACATTACTGTTCTCTTTGGACGACAAGCTGGTGAACAAAGCCTTACAGACGTTGGATAAGCATTTCCCACCGCTGGCGGATGTGTTGCCACCACAGGCAGTGGTGCCGGTTTATATGGCACCGGAAGCCTTATCCGGGTTATTTAAGCAGGAAGTGTTTGCCAGCCTGCCCAAAAATCTGGAACCGATCTTCCATAATGCGGCCCAGACCCTCCTGTTACCTAAATTGACGGCGTTAGCCGGGCAACAGAGTTATGCCTTGGTTTTGCCTGCCAATACTGAGGTGAAAGAATCTTGGCAGTGGTTACCGCTGCAATGGCAGGGGCTATGACGGCAGCAATGGTAAGATTACGCGCGTTATTTCTGCTGGGCGTGCTGTGGTTTTTTCATGGGGCGCTACAGGCTACCAGCGAGGTTCCGCCATTAAGCCCCGAACAATCCAGCGTATTTCGTGCCTGGTTTGTGCGCATTGCCGAAGAGCAGTTGAACCAGGGGCCCAGTGCGCGTTGGTATCAACAGGATTGTGCCGGGTTGGTGCGTTTTGCCGCCAACGAATCACTGAAAATCCATGACAGTAAGTGGCTGCGGGCGAATGGTTTATCCAACCGTTACCTGCCTCCTGAGTTGGCTATCAGCCCACAGCAGCGCCAATTTGCCCAGCGCTGGCAGCAAGGTGCTGGCAAACAGGGGCCCTATGTAGATGCCATCAAGCTGATTCAATTTAATAGCCAATTGCTGGGCCGCAATTTGCAGCAGGCCCAGCCTGGTGATTTATTATTTTTTGACCAAGGTGATGAACAGCATCTGATGATCTGGATGGGGCGTTATATCGCCTATCACACCGGAACGGTCACACCAACGGATAACGGAATGCGTGCGGTGAGCATGCAGCAATTGATGAAATGGAAGGATACCCGATGGATACCCGACGAATCGAACCCCAACTTCATTGGCATTTATCGCTTGGGTTTCCTGTCACGATGAATATATTTTTAGGCTTATGCCGAAAATTTCTGCTGGGTGTGGTGCTGTTCTTCCCATTGGCCCATATTCAGGCCGCAGATAACCTACCAGCAAGTGATTATTCGGTTCCCAAACAATCCTTTTTCCTGCTTTCTGACAGCAGCTTTGCCAGTGACGAAATAGCCAAAGTGCGCCTGGAAGCCCCGGGGCGTGACTACCGGCGTTTTGAAGCAGAGCAGTACGGTGGGGTGGATATCCGCTTGTATCGTATCGATCAACCGCTGGAATTCCTGAAAAAGCAGAAAAATTTGCACCGCATCATGCTGGAAGGGCAATACCAGGGTGAAGGTTTATCCAACACCCTGGCATATCTTTGGGATAACTGGTACGGCAAATCGCGCCGCGTGATGCAACGCACTTTTTCTTTTGATACTCGCCAGGAAGTGACCAGCGTATTGCCGGAACTGAAAATCGGCGAGGTTTTGGCTGCGCCGACCCAGTTTGTGGTTCAACCTCAGTTTGCCCCCTTGAAAAACCTGCCGCTGATTAGCCAGTTCCGTTACCCGTTGTGGGACGCAAAGCCGATCCAACCACCGGAGCAGGTAAAAATGGAGGGTTCGTCCAGCGGCTTTATTGAGCCGTTGCCGGGCAATGTCTATATCCCGTTGGGTAAACTGAAACCGGGTTTGTATCTGGTGGAAGCCTTGATTGGCAGCTATCGGGCTACCACGGTGGTGTTTGTGACCAATACCGTCGCGTTAAGCAAAATCTCGGGCAACGAACTGCTGATTTGGACTGCCAACCGCCATGACGGCAAGGCCGTCGGCGGCAGTAAAATCCTGTGGAGCGATGGGCTGGGCGTCATGAACAGTGGCCAGACGGATAACAATGGTCTGTTGAACCTGCGCCATATTGCCCCAGAACGCTCTTATCTGCTGGGTGAAGACAACGAAGGTGGAGTGTTTGTTTCGGAAAACTTCTATTACGACAGCGAGATTTACGACACCAAACTGTATGCTTTTACCGACCGCCCACTTTACCGCCCTGGAGATTGGGTTGAGGTTAAACTGCTGGGGCGTGAATTCAAGAATGCGTTGGATTCCGTGGCGATCAAACCTGCTCCTTTGACTTTAACCGTGTTGGATGCCAATGGTTCGGTATTGCAGACCCTAAACTTGTCTATTGATGGTAAATCGGGCGCTCAGGGGCGTTTCCAACTGCCGGAGAATGCGGTCGCGGGGGGATATGAACTCCGTACCCATTACAATAATCAGGTTTATAGCAGCTCGTTCCGCGTTGCCAGCTACCTCAAGCCGCATTTCGAAATCTCGTTGGCGATGGCGAAAAGTGATTTTCGTACCAATGAGCCAGTGACGGGCGATATCGTGCTGATTTATCCCGACGGCAAACCGGTTGCCAATGCGCGTTTGGAACTGAGTCTGTACAGCCAACAACTTTCCATGGTGAGTAATGACCTGCAATATCAGGGCAAATTCCCGGTTGAGTTGAAAACGGCAGAACTGATCACGGATGATAAGGGCCGTGCCAAACTGGAACTGCCCGCCGTAGATAAACCGAGCCGCTATCTGCTGAGTATTTTTGCCAGCGACGGGGCAGCCTATCGGGTTAAAACCACCCGCGAGATCCTGGTTGAGCGCGGTGCAGCTCGCTATGAAGTCAGTGCGCCAAAGCGTTTTAGCCAAGCGGGTGAGGAAGTGGTGTTCAGCTACCGTAATGTGCAAGGCAGCGGTGCGGCTCCGGCGACCTATGAGTGGTTGCGTCTGGAAGACCGTGAACTGACCACGGCTCCATTACAGGCGCCGGATCAACCCTTCACCATTACGTTCCAAAAACCGGGAATCTATACGGTTACCCTGCGCAGTGAGCAAGGCATGATCCTGGGTGCCACCAGCCATGCGGTCAGTGGGCAAGGGGGAAAAGCCGTGCCCGGCAGCGTCGAGATCGTGATGGATAAAGGGCAATATCAAGTGGGCGAAGTGGCCCAGGCGCTGATCACTTTCCCTGAACCCGTTGACCACGCTTTGCTGACGCTTGAACGCGACAAAGTAGAGAAAATCGCGTTGCTCGCCAGCGGGGCCGAGTGGATCAAAATGCAGCGTTTGAGCGATACCCAGTATGTTGCCCAGATCGCCGTACAGGGGAATTTCGCGCCCAATCTGACGTTTTCTGTGTTGTACAGCAAAGGCGGGCAATACAGCTTCCAGAATGCGGGCATTAAGGTAGCGATGCCGAGCATCGATATCGCTATCAAAACGGATAAAGCGGTTTATCAGCCAGGTGATGTGGTGAACGTGGCGCTGGACACGCAGTTTGCGGCTAAACCGGTGGTGGCTCATCTTACCGTTAGCGTGGTTGATGAGATGATTTATGCCTTACAGCCGGATACTGCTCCAACGATCGAACAGTTCTTTTACCATCCACGGCGTAATAATGTGCGCACCAGCGCCAGCCTGTCGTTTATTGCCTATGATCTGGCATTACCGGGTTCTCCCTCGGCACCAGGGCGGGCCAACCGTAGCGATCGCAGCGTCAAAGTGCTGGAGCGCCCACGGCGTGAAGACGTGGATACGGCGGCCTGGCAGCCGGATTTGGTGACCGATGCCAATGGCAAGGCGAGTTTCAGCTTCCGCATGCCGGATTCGCTGACTCGCTGGCGGATTACCGTGCGGGCGCAAAATCCACAGGGGCAGGTGGGGCAGAAACAGGGCTTTACCCGCTCAGAAAAACCGCTCTACCTGAAATGGAGTGGGGCAACGCAGTTCCGCCAGGGCGATCGTCCACAGCCTGGGTTGTTTATCTTTAGCCAGAGCAAGCAAGCGGTGTCGGTGGAATTGCGAACACGTTATGGCGAGCAAACCCTGACCCAATCAGTCACCTTGCATGAAGGGGTAAACTACGTTAGCCAACCAGTGGAGGCGATGCATTCTGGCCGCTGGATCTCCGAGGTGGTGAGCAACGGCGAAGTGTTGGATAGCCTGAGTGTTGACCTGAAAGTGGTGGAAAACAGCGGTTCGGTGCCACAGCAGCAGGAAGTTCGGCTACATGGCGGCAGCAATAATCTGAATCTGCCCGCCGCAGCTCAGGATATCCGTCTACGCATCAATGGTGATGCGCAATCGGTATTCCGCAGTAGCCTGGACGATCTGCTCAATGAACCTTTTGGCGGCGTGATCAATACCGCCAGCCGGTTGCTGCCGCTGAGCCTGGCATACAACATGTTGGCAAAAGAGGATACGCCGCGTAGCAATACCCTGCGGCAGATCATGCAGAATAACCGCCAACGCCTGATGCAGATGGCGGGGGCGGGAGCGAAATTCACCTGGTGGGGAGATGAAGGCGAACCTGATGCTTTCCTGACCGCCTATGCCTATTATGCGGACTGGTACGCCAGCCAAGCTCTGGGCGTAGCCTTACCGGCAGAACATTGGCAGCGCTTGCTGGACGTTTATGCACAACAGGCAGATGAGATGCCTGTGCTGCACCGCGCTCTGTTGTTGTCATTTGCACAAGAGATGCACCTGCCGGTCACTAGCCTGTTACAGGGTTTGGCGGAGTCACTGCCAAATGCTACTGCCGTTGAGGGGAGCGCGCTGGGGGAAACCGACAGCCTGGTGATGGCAGCCCCTAATTCTAAACTGGGGTTGGCGGTGGCGCGGGTGCTGACCTATTCGCTGTTGCAGCAAACGCCGGGTTATCGGCTGAAAGAAGCCGAGTTGCAGGCATTAAAACAGAGTCAGCAATTTATTGCCTATAGCCAACATCCGTTTGCCTATGCAGCAATCTGGCGCACCACTGGGGCAGATAGCGCGCAAGTTGCCTGGTTGCTGCCGCAATTAATATCATCGCAGCCAGGCCCGGAGCGGGCACTGGCTTTAACCTGGTTGTACCCGTCGCTGGGTACTTCCGTACAACCTGTTGAATTCAATCCGGGAGCTGATTGGTTACCGGTGCAGGGAACTCTTGGTGAGCGTTATTGGCAATGGTCAGGCAAAGGGCAAGTGCTACCGCTGGAGCTCCCCAATGATCTGGCGCAGCCGATCGATGCATCGATTCATTTCAGTCTGCCACGAGCCAGCGCGGGTATTGATTCGGCCAAAAAACCGCTGCAAGTTGCTATCAACCACCGCTTGCTGAAGCTGGTGCCCGGTGATAAAGCCTTTGAGTTTGCGGTACAACCCGTAGCCGCCGATGAAGCTTTGTCCAGCGATGTGCTCTATCTGGATGAAGTCACGCTAACCAACAAGAGCGGTACGCCACAGCGTTATATGTTGCTTGAAGTGCCGTTACCGCCGGGCGCAGACGTTGAACGTACCACCTGGGGCATCACGGTGTCTGGGCTGAGTGACAAGAATGGCGTGCCGTTGGAAAAAGCGCACAACGAAATGGGCCAACTCTCCTACATTGTGCCGGTTGATGAACTGGTCGAAAGCAAGGTTTACCGGCATCTGGTGCGTTTCTCACAAAAAGGGGAGTTCCAACTGCCGCCGATACGTTATTCGCGGATGTATGCGCCACAAGAAGCGACAACGGAAAACGGCAGTGGCTTGAAGACGGTGACGGTGAAATAGATGTGGCGCTGGTGGGTGCTGCTGATGCTGCCTGCGATTGCCTATGGTGCAGCACCAAAATTGCAGTTGGCATTGCAGCAAGGCCAAGAAAACCGCTTGCTCACCTTGAGCCAGAGCCAGTTGCTGGCTCAGCAGCCGTTGCCGGCCGCGCTGACCACGCCGTTGGGAAGTATCTGGAAGCTGTTGGTGTATGCCTATCTGGTGGATACACAGCAGCAGGAGCCGGATTACCTCTGCAATGGCAGCCAGCCACAGGAAGAGGTTTACTGCTGTGAGGTGGGTAAAAAAATTACCCGCGATCGGGCACTGGTGCAGTCGTGCAGCCTCTATTTCAGCCCGCAGCGCCTGCAATTGGACCCTCAGCAGTGGGCCAGTTATTGGCAAAGGCAACAAAGCCCAAACTGGTTGCAGGATTTGGCCCAGTTGCAACCGGGGCAACGGGTGCCGGTTGCCGAATTGTTGAGTGTTTTAGCCACGCTGCCGGGGCAACAGCAGGCTCGTAATGTGTTGTTGGATGTGCTGTTACCGGTGGATGGCAAGCTGGTGGGGGAACTGGGTAGCCGATTGCGGATAAAAACCTGGAGTTGGCGGGCGGAGCATGAGCCCGAACAACGCCAGGGGGGATTTGCGGGCTGGTTGATGGACGGTACGCCGCTATGGGGGCAAGGCTCAGGCACCAGTAAAACGGTGCTGCATAATTATGCCAACGTGCTGAACCAGGTGCTGCCACAGGGGCAAGCGGTGGACCCTCTGGGATGTGTCGTGGTGAAAATGTTTGACCGTTACCCGATAGTTGCTGTGCGCCGCAGCGGTGAGCAAACGCCGATTAAACCAGGGAGATTACGGGGCCGCTATCAGGTTGAGTTCAGTAATGGGAATTACCAGGTTATCGAAAGCCAGGGCGAGCTTTTTCTACGTGCGGACTCCGGTCAACTGACCCTGACAGCCCGGCTTGAACGGGAGGAATATGTGGCCAGGGTGCTGCAACGTGAAGCAGCAGCTCAACCTGTTGAAGCGGCGAAAGCCTTGGCTGTGGCGATCCGTACTTACCTGCTGCAAAACGCAACGCGTGCGGGGGAATGCCTGACGATCAGCGACAGTAGTGCCAGCCAGCGTGTGGCCCCAGAGCCTGCCACGGCTGCGGCGCGTGAGATTGCGGCCTGGAGCACTGACTTAGTGCTGGCTGGGGCAGCGGTGACCTACCATCTCGATCGGGCCGGTAATAACCGTTTATCCTGGCAACAGGCGGTGTCTCAGGCGCAACAGGGGATGCGCTATGATGCGATTTTGGCACATGCTTACCCGCGCGCTAATCTGGGGCGCTGGGATAGGCCGGAGATTTCGTGTCAGGCGCTGCCAGAGGCAGAGGCCTGGTTGGCAACTCAACAGAAGCGCTGGCGGGAAACGCTTAACGATCAGCCGGGTTATGCATCCTTGGGGCAGTTTACCGTGTGCCGTTTGCTTGCTGGTAAACCTCATGTTGATCGCATGTACGGCCGTATCTATGTGCGGGATCTTTACTCGCTGCAAGACCGCTTGGATTTGGTTCATGAATATTTACATTTGGCTTTTGCGGCCCACCCTAATGGGCAGGATGAAGAGTTTGTTGAGCAGCTTGCTCGCCAACTTTTGCTGGAATAGGGTATGGCTGCCAGGGTTTTACGAAAGGACTCCATGTGTTTCAGGATAACGCTATGATGATTCGTTGGTTATGTAGCATAGGTTCGTTATTGTTGGCGGCGGTGACCACGCCGGTGTTGGCAGAACAGCGCGTTGAAATTGATACACCGCTTGCCGGATGGCATGGCACGTCTGGCGAAGGGGCTGATTTTTCCCAGCAAGTTAACTACCCGGCTTCATCGGTCAATACGCCTGCTACTCAGGCGGCGCAGGCACTGATCAGCGGGCAGATTAAAGGTTTCCCTAAGCCGGATAGCAAAGCTAAACAGGAGCCGGGGCGTCTGATTGTTAATGGCGTCAGTATGCCGCTGAAAATTCAGGATGACGGCAGTTTTAACCGCCCATATATCTTTCCGCAAGGTAGCAACGGTGTGGAAGTACGCAGCCCCGATCGGGCAGCTGCGCACCGTACCCAGTTTTATGCGCAAAGAGGCAATGGGGCAGTTCCGGCGCGTTTACGGTTAGTGCTTTCATGGGATACGGATAATACCGATCTTGATCTGCATGTTGTGACTCCCGATGGTGGCCATGCTTGGTATGGTGGCCGGCAATTAGCCAATGGAGGGGCGCTGGATGTTGATGTGACCACCGGTTACGGCCCTGAAATTTTCTCTTCACCGGCTCCGGAAAGCGGCCATTATCTGGTTTACGTTAACTATTATGGCGGCAGAGGGGAGGAAATTCTGACAACGGCACAGCTCACCATTGTGACCGAAGAAGGCACTACCAATGAAAAACAGGAAACCGTGATTGTTCCGATGCGCAATCCGGGTGAGCTTACGTTGGTAAAAGAATTCAGCTATTCGAACCGTGGTTAGGCTGGCAAACGAGTGTTGGTGTGATGATGTTTGCCGTTTAGCCACGCTAGCCTCAATAGGTTCTGATATCAGTAACCTATTGAGGCTATTCAGAGTCACTACGGCAGTGAAAGGTGTGCGGGATTAACCTAATACCCGCTGGAAAATCCCATCAGCAACCTGTTCTGGTGTGATTACGCCGCTATCCAATACCCAACCGCTGATTAACGCCGCAGGCGTTACGTCAAATGCCGGGTTATAAACCGGGGCGTCAGCAGGAGCCCATTGGCAGGAGCCGAAACTGCCTGCCACGCCGGTCACTTCTTCTGCTGCGCGTTGCTCAATGGGGATAGCCACACCGTTCGGGCAGTGTGGATCGTGAGTGGTGTGCGGTGCTGCGACGTAAAACGGAATGCGATGGTAATACGCCAATACTGCCAGGCTGTAAGTACCAATCTTATTGGCTACGTCGCCATTGGCGGCGATGCGATCGGCTCCAACCCAGACTGCATCGACTTGGCCTGCGGCCATCAGGCTGGCGGCCATGGAATCACAAATCAGTTGGTAAGGAATCCCGAGCTCGCCCAATTCCCAGGCGGTGAGGCGGCCACCCTGCAATAACGGACGGGTTTCATCCACCCAAACCTGGGTAATCTTGTCTTGCTGATGGGCGCGTAGCAGTACACCTATGGCTGTACCCACTCCGGCTGTTGCCAGCCCACCAGTATTGCAATGGGTCAACAAACGGCTACTCGGTATCACCAGCTCCACCCCGTTATCAGCGATGCGCTCGCAGAGTGCCTTATCTTCCGCCACCAAACGCAGCGCTTCTTCGCCCATGGCGGTGACCCAATCCGGCTGGGCCAATGCCTGTTTCATACGATCCAGATTGTTCATCAGGTTAACCGCCGTTGGGCGCGCAGCGCGCAGGGTGAACAATGCCTGTTCCAGTTCGGCAGGCGGTAAGCCACGTTCTGCTAACAAGGCCAGTAATAAACTGGCGGAAAGGCCGATCAGCGGGGCACCACGTACTCGCAGCGCGCGGATATGCCCTACCAATTCATCAACGCTGTCACAAGGCAGCCAGCGTTTTTCCTGTGGCAGAGCCTGTTGATCAAGGGTCCAAAGCCGGTTTTCCTTCAGGGCCAAACTGGTGGTGTTAAGCGCTTGCATGGGTGGTTAAATCCTTGTTGCGATGTTATTGCATCTATAGCGCTATTCTGCCAACATGACTTCCAGATGTATAGACGTCTAAATACTTTTGCGTCTAAAAAATAAAAATCATCGCTATGGGCTGGGAAGAACAAAGGGGTTGGGATGTCAAGATATCGTACGTTTACTGCGGCTGATGCTGTGGAATATGCGCGCCAGCACGGGCAACTGGCCGAGCCACAGGAATTGGTCAGTGCTGATGAGATTGGTGACGGTAATCTGAATCTGGTGTTTAAGGTTCGCGATCGTGCCGGTGTGAGCCGGGTGATCGTCAAGCAGGCGTTGCCGTATGTGCGTTGTGTCGGGGAATCTTGGCCATTGACGCTGGATCGGGCGCGCATTGAAGCGGAAACCCTGCTGGTTCATGGTGCTTTATGCCCACGTCATACGGTGCAGGTGTTGCATCACGACTCTGAATTGGCGGTGATGGTGCAGGAAGATCTTTCCGACCACCATATCTGGCGCAGTGAACTGGTGAAAGGGCGTTATTATCCGTTGGCTGCTGGGCAACTGGCGGAATATCTGGCAAAAACGCTGTTTCATACCTCTGATTTTTACCAGGCGGCGCAGGAGAAAAAAGCGGAAGTCAGCCGTTTTGCCAACCCGGAACTGTGTCAGATCACCGAAGATTTATTTTTCACCGATCCTTACATTGACCATGAACGTAATCATTTTGACGAGGCGTTACTGCCGCAGGTCAGGGAACTGCGTACTGATGCTGCGCTGAAATTGGCGGTTGCCGAGTTAAAGCACCATTTTCTGAGCAAGGCCGAGGCGCTGCTGCACGGGGATATTCACAGCGGTTCGATTTTTGTTGCAGAAGGAAAACTGAAAGCCATTGATGCCGAGTTTGGTTTCTATGGGCCGATTGGGTTTGATATCGGCACGGCGTTGGGCAACCTGCTGCTGAATTATTGTGGTTTACCGGGGTTGGTTGGCCTGCGCGAGGCCGCCGCTGGGCGTGAACAACGCTTACAGGACATACGTGAACTGTGGCTGATCTTTGCCGATCGTTTCTTAATGCTTTGTCATCAACACACTCGCGATGCGGCACTGGCAGTGCCGGGTTATGCCGAGCAGTTCTTACAGCATGTGTGGCAGGATGCAGTAGGGTATGCGGGAACTGAACTGGTCCGCCGCACTATCGGGTTGGCACATGTGGCCGATCTGGAGGGGATCAGCGATCCTGAGATGCGTGCCGAATGCCAGCGCAGTGCGCTTAGCCTGGGCAGGATGTTGATCGTCAATGCTGCACAGATTGAACACATTGATGCCTTGCTGGTGCGTATCCGTCAACAGGGTTGAAGCATCAAGAAAAAGGGGCGATGAATATCGCCCCTTTGGGATCAACAATAACTAAATGTTATGCCGCCTCAGTTTGCTGTTGGCGCTTTTCTTTCTTTACCGGCTTCTCCGGTTTCTGCGCCGCCAGAGCTTCAGGGGCAAAGTCATCAACGTTGATCGAACGTAAGCGGCTTTCCTCGGCTTTCACCAGGATCTTCGCCTCATCGGCATTGATTTTGCCTTCATCCAACGCACGCTGTGCCAGGCGATCCAACCTTGTAAACGGCAGCTCTTTACCCGCTTGTTTAGAAAGGCGCTGATGGATAGGTTCGGCAGCCATCACGTCGGCCAGTGCGGCCTCCAGCAAGCCAATCGGGTTATGCTCACTGGGTGTCAGATACTGACCACGGCCTATGCGGCTGCGGGTAGCAGAAGGTTGCTGAATGATCTGTGCCAGTTGGTGGTCAAGACGGTCTGAAGGCGCATGCTGCACGCGGCCAAGCGGGAAAATCACCAAACGCATGGCACCGGCGATAAAGCGATTCGGGAAATTACGCAATAAATCATCCAGCGCTTGTTCTGCCTGATTCAGGCTGTCTTGCACGCCCCAATGAACCAATGGCAAATCTTCTTGGTGGCGGCCTTCATCTTCATAGCGTTTCAGTGCCGCTGAGGCCAGATACATCTGGCTGAGTACATCCCCTAAGCGGGCAGAGATACGTTCACGGCGTTTCAGGCTGCCACCTAGCACGCCCATGGAAACGTCAGACAGTAGAGCCAGGTTGGCGCTTAGACGGTTCAGTTGCTGATAGTAGCGGCGGGTTGCATCTTTGGTCGGGCTGCTACTGGTGCGGCCGTTGGTCAGGCCAAGCCACAGGCTGCGTATTTTATTGCTGCCGACGTGGCCTAAATGGCCGAACAGCGCTTTATCGAACGCAGGTAAATCGTTATTTTGTGCTGCCGCCATTTCAGCCAAGACGTAAGGATGGCAGCGGATTGCCCCCTGGCCGAAGATCATCATGGTCCGGGTCAGAATATTGGCCCCTTCCACGGTAATGGCGATAGGCGCCCCTTGGTAGGCACGAGCCAAGAAGTTAGACTCGCCCAGCATAATGCCTTTACCCCCGGTGATATCCATCGCATCAATAATGGCTTGCTGACCACGGTGGGTGCAGTGGTATTTAACGATGGCTGACAGTACCGCCGGTTTTTCGCCCTGCATTAGCGCATAGGTAATCAGCGAAGCGGCGGCGTCCATCACATAGGTGTTACCGGCAATGCGCGCCAGCGGTTCTTCGATCCCTTCCATCTTACCGATAGAGATTTTGAACTGACGGCGGATGTGGGCGTAGGCACCGGTTGCCATTGCAATGGACTTCAGGCTGCCAGTAGAGTTGGAAGGCAGAGTGATTCCACGCCCGACAGACAGGCACTCAACCAGCATACGCCAGCCCTGGCCTGCCATTTTTGGCCCGCCGATGATGTAATCAATGGGCACGAACACGTCGTTGCCGCAGGTAGGGCCATTCTGGAACGGTACGTTGAGCGGGAAATGGCGGTTACCGATTTCTACCCCGGGCGTATTGGTTGGGATCAGGGCGCAGGTAATGCCGGGAGAGGCGTTATCGCTCAGCAGATGATCCGGGTCATGCAGCTTGAATGCCAGGCCGAGTACGGTGGCAATGGGGGCCAGAGTGATGTAGCGCTTGTTCCAGGTCAGGCGCATGCCCAGTACTTGTTGGCCCTGCCATTCGCCCATGCAGACGGTGCCGATATCTGGAATGGCCCCGGCATCGGAGCCAGCCTCAGGGCTGGTCAGTGCAAAACAAGGGATTTCGTCGCCGCGCGCCAAGCCCGGCAGGTAGTGATTTTTCTGTTCTTCAGTACCATAGTGTTGCAGCAATTCGCCTGGGCCGAGGGAGTTAGGGACGCCAACGGTGATAGCTAGAATACCGGAGACACCCGCCAGCTTTTGCAACACACGAGCTTGTGCATAGGGGGAAAATTCCAAACCGCCATACTCTTTCTTGATGATCATCGCGAAGAAGCGGTGTTCTTTCAGATAAGCCCACAATTCTGGCGGCAAATCGGCCAGTTCGTGCGTAATCTGGAAGTCATTCGCCATGCGGCAGGCTTCTTCTACCGGGCCATCAATAAATGCCTGCTCTTCATCCGTCAACTTGGGTTGAGGGTAGTTGTGCAGCTTGTTCCAGTCTGGTTGGCCACGGAATAGATCACCTTCCCACCAAGTGGTTCCGGCATCGATTGCTTCTTTTTCCGTGGTGGACATTGGGGGCATGACTTGGCGAAAGGCGCCTAAAGCCGGTGCAGAAAATAGCGAACGGCGCAATGAAGTGATATTCAGCGGTAGCAGGAGGAGCAAGAACGGCAGCAACATCCAATAGCTCCACAGGCCAATAGCCCCCAAGGCTGCCGTGTAAACCAGCAGAATGGCACTACTGAATACCAAGTTTACTCGGTGATAAAACACCACACCAATAAGTGCGAGTAAAACAACGATACTGAGAACCATCATAAGAAGCTCCAAGGTAGTAAGAGGTCTGACCTGTTTGTGGGTATATATTGGTTGTAGTCTACACGTGGGGTTTTATCAATATATTTACACTTTAATTACAACTCGTGTCACAAACTGACAGCACCCACGGCTAAAAACCTTTTTTCTAGCTCAACACATATGCTGTTTTTTTCACAGTACTTCTCGGTTTTTCTTCGATCCGGTACACTGCTATACCCAAAATGCTTGGAGTTACAGCCAATAACGCTGTGGTTTCAAGTAATAAGGGTATAAGCGAAAGATTGACGATGCCAAAGCAAAAAAGAGGCTATCTCTATGTACCATGATTTAATTCGCAGTGAACTGAATGAAGCGGCTGATACGTTGGCAAAATTCCTCAGTGATGATGCCAATATCGATGCCATCCAATGTGCGGCGGTTTTACTGGCCGATGCTTTTAAAGCGGGTGGTAAAGTGATTTCCTGCGGTAACGGGGGCTCTCACTGTGATGCCATGCATTTCGCAGAAGAATTAACCGGGCGTTATCGTGAAAATCGCCCTGGTTACCCAGCTATCGCGATCTCTGATGTTAGCCATCTTTCCTGCGTCGGTAACGATTTTGGCTACGACTATGTTTTCTCACGCTATGTAGAAGCGGTTGGCAGGGAAGGAGATGTGCTGTTAGGCATTTCGACTTCGGGTAATTCTGGCAATATTATCAAGGCCATTGAGGCGGCACGTGCCAAAGGGATGAAAGTGATCACTCTGACGGGCAAAGACGGTGGTAAAATGGCCGGTTCAGCCGATGTGGAAATCCGTGTTCCGCACTTTGGCTATGCTGATCGTATTCAGGAAATCCATATTAAGGCCATCCATATCTTGATTCAGCTAATTGAAAAAGAGATGGTCAAAGCCTGATGGGTTTAAACGGGGTTCAGCCGATGAACCCTTAATGAACCGGTGGTGGAACTCACATGTCGGGCGCTCCTGGTTGCCTGGTACATAGTGAGTCAGTGTGGTTAAGGAGTGGCTTTCGATGTGTGAACTGCTCGGGATGAGTGCAAACGTGCCAACCGATATCTGCTTTAGTTTTACCGGGCTGGTTCAGCGCGGTGGCGGTACAGGGCCACATAAAGATGGCTGGGGCATTACCTTCTATGAAGGGAATGGCTGCCGTACATTCAAAGATCCTAAGCCGAGTTTCAATTCACCGATCGCCCGTTTGGTGCAGGAATACCCGATCAAGTCCTGCGCGGTGGTTTCTCATATTCGCCAGGCTAACCGTGGTGAAGTGGCGCTGGAAAATACGCATCCGTTTACCCGTGAGCTGTGGGGGCGCAACTGGACGTATGCTCATAACGGCCAACTTAAAGGATATCGCCAATTACCTACTGGCAATTTTCGCCCAGTAGGGCAGACAGACAGCGAGTATGCTTTCTGCTGGCTGCTGCATCAACTGGCGCTGAAATACCCGCGCACGCCCAGTAACTGGCCTGCGGTGTTCCGTTATATCGCCTCGCTTGCCGGCCAACTGCGGCAGAAGGGGGTATTCAATATGCTGTTGTCGGACGGGCGCTTCGTTATGGCTTATTGTTCAACCAATCTTTACTGGATCACCCGGCGTGCGCCCTTTGGTAAAGCCACGTTGCTGGATCAGGATGTCGAGATTGATTTTCAGCGGCAAACCACGCCGGATGACGTGGTCACGGTCATTGCGACTCAACCGCTAACGGGCAATGAAACCTGGCACAAAATTGCGCCAGGCGAGTTTGGCTTATTTTACTACGGTGAGCGGCTTGCTTTGGGAGAGCGAGTTAGCGTCAAGCGTTGACGCATATTGCGTTGGCTGACCACTGCCGGTAACAGGCTGAGTTAGGACGTATTGACCGTTAGCCACCCCGACCGTAGGGGGCTGGCGGTGTTTGGCGAAGTAGTCATAACCGGGTTTTAACTGCTGCCAGAAGCGGATGTGGCTGGAGTTACGGTGGCGCTGCAGGTTCTGCTCGGTCATGCGGAATGGATAAATACTGATACTTACCTGGGTTTGACCATAGGCAAATGCCGTTTCCACATAACGATAAATCTCATCCATATAGGTATTGGTCATTGCGTAGCAACCAACGGATTTACATTCGCCGTGGATCATCAGATAGGCGCCAGAATATCCCTGTGCCTTATCATAATCATTTGGGAAACCGATATTGATGGCCCGGTAATATTTGCTGTTGGGTTTCAGGCTGCGCACGTCAACGCTATAAAAACCTTCCGGGCTTTTAAAGTCGCCTTCGCGGCGTTTCGGGCCCAGGCCACCAGAGAAATTGCAGATAGGGTAAGTATTCACCAAACGGAATTCATTCCCCATTTTGGCATACAATTCCAGCTTGCGTTCTTCTTTGAATATTTGGATATAGACGGGCGAACCCAATAATTGCTGTTTAACTAACGGTGATTCTGGCGTTTGCTCGCTGGCGCTGCAAGCCGTGATCATTGGTATACAAAATAGCATCGCAAACAACAGCGCGATTTTGCTCATCATTATTCCTGCTTATTATCTATCTGCTGGTTCAGAGAATGCGACTAGCATGCCACTGACTGAGGTCATTACATTAATTACCCGCCAGATTACCAGTGTGTTTTTTTTTAGCAATACATCAAGTGTATAAAAAAACTACAGGCATCGATAAAAGTGAATTGACTGACAGGTTTTAACGATAAGTATAGAACAATTGCTGGGTTTTAATTGTGTTTGCTTGACTCAGGTCACTAGATAGCACGGAAAAATGTAGCCGAAAATGTTAATATCCTGCGGTCATTTCACGGTTAGCGGTTCTTGGCTAAATGAATGGAGTGATAATTGAGTGAGATATGCTCATCACTCACTTTGTCTTGATAATAATGCTTTAACATATTGGGGCATATTCGGTATTGTTAAATAGGCTCACTGGCGCTGGTGTTCACATGATGGAACCGGGCAGTGTGAAAGTTTCACGTTGAGCATGATTTTGTCGCGCTCATCCCGAGGTTGTTACGGCAATTTCACCACCCAGGCATTGTCTTTGCCGCTCTCTCGGGCCGGTTAAGGCGTGTGAAAATTTAAAACATCGTGTACATCCTATGATCAGAATCAGAAAAGGGTTAGATCTGCCGATAGCCGGAATACCGTCTCAGGTGATCCAGGACGGCCCCGTTATCACGCGTGTGGCACTGCTTGGCCAAGAGTATGTTGGCATGCGTCCTTCTATGCTGGTGCAGGAAGGTGAACGTGTCAAAAAAGGTCAGGCGTTGTTCGAAGATAAAAAGAATCCTGGCGTTTTCTTCACTGCGCCAGCCTGCGGGCAGATTACCGCTATTCATCGTGGCGAGCGCCGTGTGCTGCAAGCGGTGGTGATCGATATCGAAAACGAGGGGGATGAGCAGGTAGAGCTTGCCAGCTATCAGCCCGCTGATTTGCCAGGATTGCCACGCGAACAGGTTGAACGCGATCTGCTTGCCAGTGGTTTGTGGGTGGCGCTGCGCACCCGCCCATTCAGCAAAGCACCTCGCCCTGGCACGGCACCGCGTGCGATTTTCGTGAATGCTATGGATACTCAACCATTGGCAGCCGATCCTCTGGTTATCATTGCTGAACAGCAGGCGGCATTTAATGCCGGGCTGACGGTGTTGGCCCGCCTGACCGATGGCAAAGTGCAGGTCTGCCATGCGGCAGGTTCCAAATTGGCGGTGCAGAGTGGCGCACAGCTCAACTATAACGAGTTTGCTGGCCCGCACCCTGCCGGATTAGTGGGTACGCACATACATTTCCTTGAGCCCGTCAGCCTCAAAAAGTTTGTCTGGCATATCGGTTATCAAGACGTTATTGCCATCGGTACGCAGTTTACCACCGGCAAACTCGACACCCGCCGTATCGTGGCGCTGGCCGGGCCACAGGTGGAACAACCTATTCTGTTACGCACTCGTTTGGGAGCCAGCCTGGATGAATTGACCGCAGGGCGGCTGAAAGCCGGGGAAAACCGCGTAATTTCAGGGTCGGTGCTGAGTGGTACTCATGCCAGAGGGGCAAACGCCTGGCTTGGCCGTTTCCATACGCAGGTTTCTGTATTGCTGGAAGGGCGTGAGAAAGAACTGTTTGGCTGGATTGCTCCAGCATCCGATAAATTTTCTATTACCCGAACCACGCTGGGGCACTTCCTGAAGAACAAACTATTTGCCTTTTCGACCACCACCAACGGCGGTGAGCGTTCGATGGTGCCTATTGGTAATTATGAGCGCGTCATGCCGCTGGATATTTTGCCCACTCATTTATTACGCGATCTGTTGTCAGGGGATACCGACAGCGCTCAGGCGTTGGGCTGCTTGGAACTGGATGAAGAAGATCTGGCGTTGTGCACTTTCGTCTGCCCTGGCAAGTATGAGTATGGCCCGGTACTGCGTGACGTATTGACCAAGATTGAGCGAGAAGGATAATCGATGGGCCTGAAGAACTTTATTGACAAAATCGAGCATCACTTCATGCCAGGCGGCAAGCTGGAAAAGTGGTATCCGCTGTTTGAAGCGACGGCGACGGTATTCTATACCCCTGGCACGGTCACTCGTGGCGCTTCGCATGTGCGCGATGCTATCGATCTGAAACGCATGATGATCCTGGTGTGGCTGGCGGTATTCCCGGCGATGTTCTGGGGGATGTACAACGTCGGCCAGCAGGCTATTCCGGCTTTGCACCATCTGTACAGCGGTGAGCAGTTTCAAGTGGTGTTGTCGAATGACTGGCATTACCGCCTGGCGCAGTGGCTGGGGGCATCATTAAACTCCAATGCGGGCTGGATCAGCAAGATGGTGCTCGGTGCTACCTACTTTGTGCCGATTTACGCCGTGGCCTTTCTGGTAGGGGGCTTCTGGGAAGTGCTGTTTGCGATGATTCGCAGACATGAGATTAACGAAGGGTTCTTCGTCACTTCCATTCTGTTTGCACTGATTGTGCCACCAACGTTGCCTCTGTGGCAGGCGGCGCTGGGTATCACCTTTGGGGTGGTGATCGCCAAGGAGATCTTTGGCGGAACCGGGCGCAATTTTCTTAACCCGGCGTTGGCGGGGCGTGCTTTCCTGTTTTTTGCTTACCCGGCCCAGATTTCTGGCGATCTGGTGTGGACGTCTGCGGATGGCTTTTCCGGAGCCACGCCGCTGTCGCAGTGGAGTGCGGGCGGTGCTGACGCATTGATCAACACCGTTACCGGGCAGCCGATTAGCTGGATGGATGCGTTTATGGGCAACATCCCTGGTTCGATCGGGGAAGTATCTACGCTGATGATCCTGATTGGCGGCGCGATCATTTTGTTTGGCCGCGTGGCTTCCTGGCGCATTGTGGCTGGGGTGATGCTCGGTATGATCGCCACCGTTTATCTGTTCAATGCTATCGGTTCAACCACCAATCCGATGTTTGCCATGCCGTGGTACTGGCATCTGGTGCTTGGGGGCTTTGCCTTCGGCATGATCTTTATGGCCACCGACCCGGTTTCGGCTTCGTTTACCGATAAAGGGAAATGGTGGTATGGCATCTTGATCGGCGTGATGTGCATGCTGATCCGAGTGGTCAATCCGGCCTATCCAGAAGGCATGATGCTGGCGATCCTGTTCGCCAACCTGTTTGCACCGCTGTTCGATTACCTGGTAGTGCAGGCCAACATCAAGCGGAGAAAAGCCCGTGGCGAATGAATCTAAAAATGACAGCATCGGCAAAACGCTGCTGGTCGTCCTGCTGTTGTGTCTGGTGTGCTCTGTGGTGGTGGCGGGTTCCGCCGTCGGTTTGAAAGAGCGGCAGCAGGAACAGCGGTTGTTGGATAAACAACGCAATATCCTTGACGTAGCGGGTCTGCTGGTGCGGGGGATGAGCGGCGAGCAGGTTCATGAAATATTTAGCAAGCGTATTGAAGCACGCCTGCTGGATCTGAATAGCGGTGAGTTTGTGCCGGGCGATAATAGCAATTTTGATCTGGCGGCTGCTCTGCGTAGCGATGCCAGCAGCATCGCTTTACCGGCCAGTAAAGATCTGGCCGGGATTCGCCGCCGCAGCAACCAGGCGGAAATCTATCTGGTACGTGATGACACTGGTGCGGTGAGCAAAATCATACTGCCGGTATACGGCACCGGGCTGTGGTCGATGATGTACGCTTTTGTGGCGGTGGATGCTGATGGCAACACGGTACGAGGCCTCAGCTTCTACCAGCACGGGGAAACGCCAGGGCTGGGGGGGGAAATCCAAAACCCTAACTGGCGGGCGCAGTGGGTGGGTAGGCAGCTGTTTGATGCAAACGGCAACCCGGCGATTCGCATTGTGCACAGTGGGGGGCGCTCAGGGGATATTCATGCGGTAGATGGCTTGTCCGGTGCGACGCTCACCACCAATGGTGTGCAAAATATCTTTAATTTCTGGCTGGGCGAGCATGGTTTTGGCCCATTCCTGCAAAGAGTCCGTGAAGGAGCCCTGAAGAATGGCTGATTCCAAAGAGATTAAGCGGGTTTTGCTAGGGCCGCTGTTCGACAATAATCCGATTGCCTTGCAGGTGCTGGGGGTTTGTTCGGCGCTGGCGGTGACCACCAAGCTGGAAACCGCAGTGGTGATGACGTTGGCGGTAACGCTGGTGACTGCGTTTTCCAGCTTCTTCATTTCACTGATTCGCCACCATATTCCCAACAGCGTGCGCATCATTGTGCAAATGACGATCATCGCTTCGCTGGTGATCGTGGTTGATCAACTGCTGCGTGCGTATGCGTTTGAGATTTCCAAGCAGTTGTCGGTATTTGTTGGCCTGATTATCACCAACTGCATTGTGATGGGGCGTGCGGAAGCTTACGCGATGAAATCGCCGCCAATCGAAAGTTTTATGGATGGGATTGGTAATGGTCTAGGGTACGGCGTGATCCTGATCCTGGTTGGCTTCCTGCGTGAGCTGATCGGTTCTGGCATGTTGTTCGATATACCAGTATTGGTGACGGTGCAGAATGGTGGTTGGTATCAGCCAAACGGCCTGTTTCTGTTGGCGCCGAGCGCGTTCTTTATCATCGGCCTGTTGATCTGGGGACTGCGTACCTTGAAGCCAGAGCAGACAGAAAAGGAGTAACTGCCGATGGGGCATTATGTCAGTCTGTTTGTTCGCGCGGTGTTTATTGAAAACATGGCGTTGGCGTTTTTCCTCGGGATGTGTACCTTTCTGGCCGTGTCGAAAAAGGTGTCTACGGCTTTTAGCTTGGGGATAGCGGTAACTCTGGTGCTCGGTATTTCCGTGCCGCTGAACAATCTGGTCTATAACCTGGTTCTGCGTGACGGTGCGTTGGTGGAAGGTGTTGATTTGGGGTTCCTCAATTTCATCACTTTTATTGGTGTGATTGCCGCTCTGGTGCAGATTCTGGAGATGGTGCTCGATCGCTTCTTTCCTGCACTGTATAACGCCCTTGGTATCTTCCTACCGTTGATTACCGTGAACTGTGCCATCTTCGGTGGTGTGTCTTTCATGGTGCAGCGTGATTACAACTTTGTGGAATCCGTGGTGTATGGCTTTGGTTCCGGCATCGGTTGGATGTTGGCGATTGTCGCCATGGCGGGTATCCGCGAAAAACTGAAGTATGCCGATGTACCGGCCAGGTTACGTGGTCTGGGCATTACCTTTATTGCCACCGGGCTGATGGCGTTGGGCTTTATGTCCTTCTCCGGCGTTCAGTTATAAAGGCGGGAAGTATTTATGGAAATTATTTTAGGTGTCACCATGTTTACCGGCATCGTTATGGTGCTGGCATTGCTGATTTTGTTTGCCAAATCCAAATTGGTGAATGCCGGTGACATTGCCGTTGAGGTTAATGGCGAAAAAGATAAAAGTTTTACCGCTCCGGCGGGGGACAAGCTGCTTAACATGCTCTCCAACCAAGGGATCTTTATTTCCTCGGCCTGCGGCGGCGGTGGTTCCTGTGGCCAATGCCGGGTAGTGATCAAAGAAGGCGGCGGTGACATTTTGCCCACTGAGCTTTCCCATATCAGCAAGCATGATGCGAAAGAGGGTTGCCGCCTGGCGTGCCAGGTAAATGTGAAGCAGGATCTCAAGATCGAACTGCCAGAAGATATTTTTGGCGTGAAGAAATGGGATTGTGAAGTCATTTCTAACGATAACAAAGCCACCTTTATCAAAGAACTGGTACTGAAAATCCCTGATGGCGAAGATGTGCCATTCCGTGCCGGTGGGTTTATCCAGATTGAAGCGCCCGCGCATGAGGTCAGTTATGCAGATTTTGACGTGCCGCAGGAATACCGTAGTGATTGGGATAAGTTCAACCTGTTCCGCTACCGTTCAGTTGTGAAAGACACAACGGTGCGAGCCTACTCGATGGCTAACTACCCGGATGAAAAAGGCATCATCATGCTTAATGTGCGGATCTCTACCCCGCCACCCAATAACCCTGATGTGCCGCCGGGCATTATGTCTTCTTATATCTGGTCACTAAAAGCGGGTGATAAGGTGACTATTTCTGGGCCGTTTGGCGAGTTTTTTGCCAAAGAAACCGAAGCTGAAATGGTGTTTGTTGGTGGCGGAGCCGGTATGGCACCGATGCGTTCACACATTTTTGATCAGTTAAAGCGTCTGCAATCCAAGCGCAAGATAACCTTCTGGTACGGTGCCCGCTCACTGCGCGAAATGTTCTATGAGGATGATTTTAATCATCTGCAAGAAGAAAACGAGAACTTCACCTGGCATGTGGCGCTTTCCGATCCGCAGCCGGAAGATAACTGGTCTGGCTATACCGGTTTTATCCATAATGTCCTGCTGGAAAATTATCTGAAGAACCACCCGGCACCGGAAGACTGCGAATTTTATATGTGTGGGCCGCCGATGATGAATGCGGCCGTGATCAAGATGTTGAAAGATCTGGGCGTTGAAGACGATAACATCATGCTCGATGACTTTGGTGGTTAACAGGCGGTTGAGAATGAAGTTCTGGATGATGATAGTGGTGCTTGCTGCCACTGCGTTGCTGGCAGGTTGTGGGCCGAAGCAGGAAAATCTCGATGGCAAGACCATGGGAACCTACTATTCGATCCGTTTTATTCCTGGCAAAGCCACTCCAGCAATGGAAACGCTGCGGGTAGGCATTGATAAACAGCTGGAACAGGTTAACGATCAGATGTCCACCTACCTGCCGGATTCAGAACTGAGCCGTTTTAACGCCAGCCGCGCCGTGAACAAACCGTTTCCGGTTTCTGCCGCCACTCTGGAAGTGGTGCTGGAGGCGTTGCGCCTCAACCGAGTCACCGATGGGGCGCTGGATGTGACCGTCGGGCCATTGGTGAATTTGTGGGGATTCGGTGCAGAAGGGCGGCCGAATAAAGTGCCCAGCGTTGCCGAACTGGAGCAGCGCCGCCGTTGGACGGGGATCGACAAGCTGTCGGTTGAAGGCAATGCCTTGGTGAAGCATATCCCGGAACTGTATATCGATCTGTCTTCTATCGCCAAGGGTTATGGTGTTGATGTTATTGCCCAATACCTGCAATCACAGCATATCGAAAACTATATGGTTGATATCGGTGGTGAAGTGCGTACTCGTGGTGTTAATGGTGAGAGCAAGCCGTGGCGTATTGCCATTGAACGCCCAACGGCCAGTGCGGAACAGAAAGTTCATCTGGTGATTGAACCGGGTGAAATGTCTATCGCTACCTCTGGCGATTATCGTAATTACTTCGAACAGGATGGAATGCGCTATTCTCATACTATCGACCCATCCACCGGTAAGCCGATCGATCATAATCTGGTATCAATTACCGTGATTAATCCGCAGTGTATGACAGCTGACGGCCTGGCTACCGGGTTGAATGTGCTGGGCCCAGAGCGGGGGATGGCGCTGGCAAATCTGCTGGATATCCCGGTATTTATGATGGTGAAAACCGCCGAGGGTTTTGAAGAACGCTATTCTGAGGCGTTTAAACCCTATCTGAAAAAAAGTGAGTGAGGCCGTTATGCTGACGATATTCGTTGCCTCGTTTGTGCTGTTTCTGCTGGTTATTGGCGGCATGTCGCTTGGGTATGTATTCCGGCGCAAAACCTTACAGGGGAGCTGTGGGGGGATTACTGCGCTAGGCATGGAGAAAGTCTGCGATTGCCCAGATCCCTGTGATGCACGCAAAAAACGCCTGGCGAAAGAGGCGCGGCGGCGTGAGCAACTGGAAAAATACCGTATCTTATAACACTTGCATATCAAGGGGTTCTGTATACAGAGCCTCTTATCTTAGCTAATCCGATCATTTGCACGTTTGCTTTCCTGATAATTAACTGTATATTTAAACAGTATTGTGGGAGGGCAAGATGCGTAAAATCATTCATGTTGATATGGATTGCTTCTTCGCAGCGGTGGAAATGCGCGACGATCCCAGCCTGCGTGATATTCCGTTAGCGATTGGGGGCAGCGCCGCTCAGCGTGGGGTGATTAGCACTGCCAACTATCCCGCTCGCCGCTATGGGATACATAGCGCGATGTCTACCGCCATGGCTTTTAAGCTTTGCCCGCATCTGAAATTGTTACCGGGGCGAATGGCGGCTTATAAAGAAGCCTCATTGCATATTCGCGATATTTTTGCCCGCTATACCTCACTGATTGAACCACTCTCGCTGGATGAAGCCTATCTGGACGTAAGCGACAGCAGGCAATGCAATGGTTCAGCTACCTTGATTGCTCAAGAGATCCGCCAGACGATTGCGGCTGAATTGAATCTCACCGCTTCGGCCGGCGTTGCGCCAATCAAGTTTCTTGCCAAAATCGCCTCGGAATTGAATAAACCCAACGGGCAGTATGTGATTACACCGGCGCAGATGCCGGAATTTTTGCGGCAACTGCCGCTCGGTAAGATCCCTGGCGTTGGAAAAGTGACTGCTAAACGGCTAGAGGAAGTGGGGTTACTCACCTGTGCTGATGTACAGAAATACGATCTGGCGGCTTTGTTAAAGCGCTTTGGCAAATTTGGCCGGGTGCTCTGGGAACGCTGCCAGGGTATTGATGAGCGAGAGGTTTCCCCCGATCGTTTACGTAAATCGGTTGGCGTTGAGCGCACGTTGGCAGTAGACATTCATCGGTGGCAGGAGTGCGAAACACTGATTGTCAACAAACTGTACCCTGAACTGGAGATGCGGCTGCGCAAGGTGAAACCGGATCTGCATATCGCCCGGCAAGGTGTGAAGCTGAAGTTTCAGGATTTTCAGCAGACCACGCAGGAACATATCTGGCCGGTATTGAATAAGGAAGATTTGCTCAAAGTTGCTCGCCAGGTATGGCAGGAACGGCGAGAAGGGCGCGGCGTGCGGCTGGTTGGGCTGCATGTCACGCTGCTGGACCCTCAACTTGAGCGGCAATTGGTTTTAACGTGGGAGTGATTCCGCAATTGTATAGATAAGGGCACATTATTGCGCCCTTACCGTGGGGAGGAATCAGAAGCTCCTAGACAGAGCCGACAATATTACCCGCTTACCCGCGCTCAGGAATTGCTTTCAGCAATGCGGTCAACAGTTGCCAGTATTGCCCAACGCTGGCGATATGCACCCGCTCATCCGGTGAATGCGGCCCGGTGATGGTTGGCCCAATTGACACCATATCCATATTCGGGTAAGGCTTTTTGAACAAACCACATTCTAGCCCGGCGTGGATCACCATGATATTCGGCGTTTTATTAAACAACTTCTGGTAGGTTTCGCGTACCAACTGCATGACCGGTGAACTGGCATCCGGCTGCCAGCCAGGATAACCGCCCTTCGGCGCAACCTGTGCGTTAGCCAGTTGGCCGAGTGCTGTCAGCATCTCCACCACATAATCTTTACCGCTATCGATCAAGGAACGGATCAGGCAGATGATCTCGGCTTCTTTTTCGCTGGTGGTGACGATGCCAACGTTCAGCGAAGTTTCCACTACACCTTCTATCGCATCACTCATGCGGATCACCCCATTAGGTGTGCCGTTCAGCAGTGCGACAAAGCGGTTCTGGCTGTCGGTGGTGAGAGCCTGCGTTGGGCCAGTGACAGGGTTCAGCAGCACGGTAATATTTTTTTCTTTCGCGGCCAGCTCGTTTGTCAAAGTCTCCAGATAACGCTGGCTCAGGGCTTTCAGAGCATCTGTTTTGGCCGCGGGCACGGCAACTATCGCTGAAGCTTCACGTGGGATCGCGTTGCGCAGCGTACCGCCGTTGAAATCCAGCAGGCGCAGTTCCAATTCTTGGGTGTGGGCAAACAGGAAACGCGCCAGCAGTTTGTTGGCATTACCCAAACCATGATGAATACCTACGCCAGAATGCCCGCCTCTCAGCCCTTTGAGCGTCAATTCTAAGGTCTGATAGCCAGCAGGCAGCGCTTCACGTTGCAACGGTAAAGTAGTGATAAAATCAATACCCCCTGCGCAGCCGACATAGACTTCCCCTTCTTCTTCGGAGTCGGTGTTGATCAGAATATCAGCCTGCAACCAGTTGGATTGCAGCCCAAAAGCACCATCCATACCGGCTTCTTCGGTCATGGTCAACAGCACTTCCAATGGACCATGCTCAACACTTTCATCGGCCAAGACGGCCAACGCAGAGGCCATACCGATACCATTATCCGCCCCTAGCGTGGTGCCACGGGCTTTTATCCATTCACCGTCGATATAAGGTTGAATCGGATCTTTCGCAAAGTCGTGAACGGTATCGTTATTCTTTTGCGGCACCATATCGAGGTGGGCCTGCAAGGCGACGGGCTTGCGGTTTTCCATGCCTTTGGTTGCGGGTTTACGCAGCAGGATGTTACCTACCCGATCGCGCTCGGCATGCAGATTTTTTTCTTTGGCCCAATTGAGAATATGTTGTGCCAGTGCTTCTTCATGATAAGAAGGGTGTGGGATAGAACAGATCTTGGCGAAAATATCCCACAGCGGCTGTGGCGAAAGTTGAGACAATTCAGACACTATCAGTCTCCTGTAACAGTATTCCCGGCAGAGGAAATACTGTGCGGTTAAAGGGGGAATATCAGTGCTTCGTGGCACGATGCCAAGAGAATATCACTTTATGCCTTGCCAGCGGTGCTGGATGCGGAACTTATTGTGCTGTTTGGCCGCTTGTATACACCGCTTTGCCGGGTATTGAATGACCTAAACAGCATCAATCACTTCAATAGATATCAGACAAAATACTGATGAATTCCTCGGTTCAACTGGTATTCAGGGCGGTCAGTCTCTATAATCTCGCGCAACCTTTTTTCCCCTTGATTACTGAGCAAGCCACATTCAACTGCTGGCCGGGACTACATGCTATGAGCGAAAAATACGTTGTTACTTGGGATATGTTGCAAATGCAAGCGCGCAAACTGGCTCACCGCCTGCTGCCTGCTGAACAGTGGAAAGGCATTATTGCTGTCAGCCGTGGTGGTTTAGTGCCTGCTTCTTTGCTGGCGCGTGAGTTAAGTATCCGCTATGTGGATACCGTGTGTATTTCCAGCTACGACCATGACAACCAGCGCGAGATGAAGGTACTCAAACGTGCCGAAGGCGATGGGGAAGGCTTTATTGTGGTTGACGATCTGGTGGATACCGGCGGCACTGCGAAAGCGATTCGCGAAATGTATCCGAAAGCCCACTTTGTGACTATTTTTGCCAAACCAGCAGGTCGCCCGCTGGTTGATGATTATGTGGTGGATATCCCGCAAGATACCTGGATTGAGCAACCCTGGGATATGGGCGTAACCTTCGTGCCACCTATCGGCGGCCGCTGAGTTCAGTTAAAAACGCCTGGTAATGCCAGGCGTTGCTATTATGAGTTCGCGAAGCTCTGTAAATTCCTGCCATTCTGCTGGGAGAGTTTGGTTTCAGCCGCCAGAGTTAGGTACACTAGCACCAGACATTTCGGCTGTTTACTATCCGTTGCCTTTCAAGCAGCACTGTTACTTGTGTGAGTTCACCTCCGTCACTTACCGGAACGATGAACGGGTTGAGTACCTGACTGCAACTTGAAATCCATAGGGTATCAGCCTTGCTGCAAGATTTTTGGAGGCTGTTGTTACCATGGCACAAGCCAACCTTTCTGAAGTATTGTTCAAACCTTCATTCAAACACGTCGAAACTTCGACGCTGGTATCGCGTGCCCATCATGTGGTGGGGGCGGATATGCATTCCCCATTGGACGGTGATACAGGTAACAACTGGTATCGCATGCTCAACCATCTGTTATGGACCTGGCGCGGTATTGACCCGTTGGAAATCAGTGAAGTATTGGCGCGCATTGCCGTTTCCAATGCGGAACACAGCGACGAGCATCTGCTGGACACCGTAGTGGGCTACCGTAACGGTAACTGGATTTATGAGTGGGTGCGTCAGGGCATGAAATGGCAGCAGCGGGCGCTGGCACAGGCAGATCCGTTGGTAGGCGGGCAGTATTGGTTAAATGCCGCCAATTTATACAGTATTGCCGGTTATCCGCATCTGAAAGGGGATGAACTGGCTGAACAGGCAGAAGTCCTCTCCAATCGTGCTTATGAAGAAGCTGCGTTATTGCTGCCGTATCAGCTCAAAGAGCTGGAGTTTGCCATCGAAGGGGGCAGTGCGATCACCGGATTCCTGCATATGCCGGAGAACGGGCAGGCACCGTACCCCACGGTATTGATGTGTGGCAGCCTCGATACATTGCAAACCGATTATCACCGCCTGTTCCGCGATTACCTGGCACCATTGGGGATTGCCATGCTGACCATTGATATGCCTTCTATCGGCTCGTCATACAAATGGAAACTGACGCAGGATTCCAGTTTCCTGCATCAGCAGGTGTTAGCGCAATTATCTGCGGTGCCGTGGATTGATCATCAACGTGTTACTGCGTTTGGTTTCCGTTTTGGGGCTAATGTGGCGGTACGTTTAGCCTATCTGGAAGCACACCGATTGCGTGGCGTGGCGTGCGTTGGCCCGGTAGTACACAGCCTGCTGTGCGAAGCTCAATGCCAAGAGTATGTGCCCGATATGTATATGGATGTGCTGGCGAGCCGTATGGGGATGTCCAGCGCTTCTGATAATGTGTTGAAGACCGAGCTGAGCCGCTATTCACTGAAAACGCAGGGGTTGCTAGGCCGCCGTTGCCCAACGCCGATGCTGGCAGCTTACTGGGATGGCGATCCACTCAGCCCGAAAAAGGAAGCTCAATTGATCGCTTCATCTTCGCTGAACGGTAAACTGATCGCAGTCCCGCGCACACCGGTTTACGAGAGCTTCGATCACGCGTTACGGCAAATCAGTAACTGGCTAAAAGATAAAATGCGTTAATCAGTTGCTAATTTTCAACAGTTTGTTAAAAAGAGAAGTTCTACATTGAGGAGGTTGAAGAATGACGTTACCAAGTGGCCATCCTAAAAGCCGGTTAATGAAACGTTTTGCCAGCCTGGGGCCTTATCTGCGTGAAGGCAAATGTGAAAATGATGGTTTTTTCTTTGATTGTTTAGCGGTTTGCGTCAACGTAAAACCTGCGCCGGAAAAGCGTGAGTTTTGGGGATGGTGGCTTGAATTACAGACCGAGCACTCCCGTTGTACTTATACCTACCATTTCGGCCTGTTCAACAAAGAAGGGCAGTGGAAGGCTGAAAAGATTAAAGATGATGAAGTAAAAGAAAAGCTGGAAACGACGCTGCGCGATTTTCATCATCGTTTGGGGGAACTGTTAGCCGGTATGGAACTGACGCTGGCACCTGCCGATGATTTTAATGAAGAACCGATAAAACTTTCCGCCTAGATCATTTTCATTCCATTTATTGCGCTGAAATCGCGTCATGCCTGTTGGCATGACGCTTCTCTCCTGTTACAAAGTTCTATGCATTTCCTTCTTCTTCCAACGGTAGAGATATTATGAACGGCAGCCAGACATTGGTTGTGAAATTGGGTACCAGCGTGTTGACCGGTGGATCGCTGCGTCTGAATCGGGCCCATATAGTTGAACTGGTTCGCCAGTGTGCGCACCAGCATGCGTTGGGCCACCGCATTGTGATTGTCACTTCCGGGGCGATTGCTGCCGGGCGTGAGCATTTGGGCTATCCCGAACTCCCGGCCACCATCGCTTCCAAGCAATTGCTGGCAGCGGTAGGGCAAAGCCGCTTGATCCAGCTGTGGGAACAGTTGTTTTCTATTTATGGTATCCACATCGGGCAGATGTTGCTGACGCGTGCCGATCTGGAAGACAGAGAACGGTTTCTTAACGCGCGTGACACCATGAATGCTCTGTTGGATAACCGCATTGTGCCGGTGATCAACGAAAACGACGCAGTGGCTACCGCAGAGATCAAGGTGGGGGATAACGACAACCTCTCGGCACTGGCCGCCATTCTGGCTGGGGCGGATAAACTGCTGTTGCTGACCGATCAGCAGGGTTTATACACCGCCGATCCGCGCCATAACCCCACAGCGGAGTTGATCCGTGAAGTGCACGGCATTGATGACACGCTGCGTGCCATTGCGGGTGACAGCGTATCTGGCCTTGGCACCGGGGGCATGGGTACCAAATTACAGGCTGCTGATGTGGCCTGCCGTGCGGGGATTGATGTGATCATCGCGGCGGGCAGCAAGCCGGGCGTGGTTGCCGATGTGATTGAAGGCAAACCGGTAGGAACCCGTTTCCATGCGTTGGAAACGCCGCTGGAGAATCGCAAACGCTGGATCTTTGGCGCACCGCCAGCGGGTGAAATCACCGTTGATGATGGCGCCGTTGAGGCGATCATGGCGCGCGGTAGCTCACTGCTGCCCAAAGGGATACGCGAAGTGAAAGGGGATTTCTCCCGTGGCGAAGTCATCCGTATTCTCAATCTGGCGGGGCGCGATCTGGCCCACGGTGTCAGCCGTTATAACAGCGATGCGATGCGTATGATTGCGGGGCATCACTCGCAGGAAATCAGTGAAATTCTGGGTTATGAATATGGCCCGGTGGCGGTTCACCGTGACGATATGATTGTATACCCGAAGGATTCCAAGCTGTAAGTCAAGGTAACCCCTTGCCGGAAAGGGATAAGTTAAGGAGAGAACATGCTTGAGCAGATGGGGAAGGCCGCAAAACAGGCTTCCTGGCAACTGGCGATGCTAAGTACAGCAAGGAAAAATCAGGTGCTGGCGGTAATGGCCGATCGGCTGGAAGCCAACAGTGAAGTGATTCTGCAGGCGAATGAACAGGACATGGCACAGGCGCGTGAGCTTGGAATGAGTGAGGCGTTGCTGGATCGGCTGTTGCTGACTCCCACACGCCTGGCAGCCATTGCCAACGATGTGCGCCAGGTATGCCGGTTGAGCGATCCGGTTGGCCGTGTGTTGGAGGGTAACCTGTTGGACAGCGGCCTGAAACTGGAGCGCCGCTGTGTGCCGCTCGGTGTGATTGGGGTGATTTATGAGGCGCGCCCCAATGTTACTGTCGATGTTGCCAGCCTTTGCCTGAAAACCGGTAACGCAGTGATTTTGCGCGGTGGCAAAGAGACGCATCATACCAACCAGGCAATGGTGAAAGTGATCCAGCAAGCGTTGGAACAATGTGGCCTGCCAGCCGCTGCCGTACAGGCGATTGAGAACCCGGATCGCGCATTGGTGAATGAACTGCTGCGCCTGGATCGCTATGTCGACATGCTGATTCCACGGGGTGGTGCCAGTTTGCACAAACTGTGCCGTGAGCACTCAACCATTCCGGTGATCACCGGGGGGATTGGAGTATGCCATATCTACGTGGATGATTGCGTGGAGTATGACAAGGCGCTGATGGTGATCGAAAATGCCAAGATCCAGCGGCCAAGTGCCTGTAACTCGGTAGAAACGCTGCTGGTCAACCGGACTATCGCCAATAGTTTCCTGCCTGCGTTGAGTGCGCGTATGGCGGCGTTAGGGGTGAGATTGCACGCCAGTGATAATGCGATGCCTTTGTTGCATGACGGCCCGGCGCAGGTCGTGGCGGTAGAAGCGAAAGAGTATGACGATGAATGGTTGTCTCTGGATATGAATGTGACGCTGGTGGAGGATATCGATCAAGCCATTTCGCATATCCGTACCCATGGCACCAGCCACTCTGATGCGATTTTGACGCGTTCGCTAAGCAATGCCGAGCATTTTGTGCGCGCGGTGGATTCCGCCGCAGTGTACGTGAATGCCAGCACGCGTTTTACCGACGGCGGCCAGTTTGGCCTGGGAGCTGAGGTGGCGGTGAGCACCCAGAAACTGCATGCGCGTGGCCCGATGGGGCTGGATGCGTTAACGACCTATAAATGGATTGGTTACGGCGACGATCTGGTTCGCAGCTGACGCTTTGGCCGATTTCGGATAATTAAGCTGAAAGACAAGGGTACAGCATGCTGTGCCCTTGTTGTATTTGAGGATAGGCCAAGGAAGCAGCATACTTATTTGAAAACTATTAAGCACCTGGCCCGTAAACAATCTGCTTTTCACGCTTGATTGTGTGAAATGAAAAGGTCATCAAGGCCTTTATCGAAAATATATGTTCTACTCATTGGAATCACTACCAAGCCGTTTATGGGTGATCCTGACATTGGTTTCTCCATTGTCCCACAGTTTCCTTTCTTATACCGTGCAGCTTAATAATAAGATTAATTTATAGCGATATTATTTTTTAGCTTTAGCTATTATTGTGCTAAGTAAAGATAATAAATGTATTTTCAACCGTCCTTGTTCGTTGTTAATAAATTGTTTGCGCCAATTAGATATACTTTATTCTCAATGGTGATTAAGAGAAATAAACTAAAAAATATAATCTAAAGGCATTAGTATTTTTCACTATAAAATGATTATTGATAACGATAAAGGATAAAGTCATGTTGAGGGATAGTGCTTTTCTACTGGGGTTATTCAGTGTATTTATATTTGTGCCTGACGCTCAAGCGGATTCATCTTTACCGAGTGAAGTCCGCGTTGCTTATGGCGGTAGCTCACAGGTCTTGGTGCTGGCGAAAGTTGATGGTTCATTAGAGAAAGCGCTCAATACCAAAGTGAAATGGGTGCAATTTGCCACCGGTGCTGATGCGTTGGGGTATTTCGCTAGTGACGCTATTGATATAGCCAATATAGGTTCCAGCCCGGCGGTTGCTGGGCTGGTTCGTAAATTGCCGATTGAAATTATGGGTATCTCTGGTGTTATTGCTACCTCTGAGCGCCTTATTGCTAAACAACCGATCGCCACATTAAAGGATATTGAAGGTAAACGAGTCGCTTATCCTCCTAATTCCACCGCACAATATGCATTAGATGCTGCTATTGCGGTTTATCATATTGATCGTAATAAAGTGACATTGATTCCATTGCGCCCGGCAGAGATGGTGGCCGCTTGGAAACGTGGAGATATTGATGCGGGTTATGTTTGGGCACCTTTTGCGCAGGAATTAGAAGTCTCTGGTGGGCGAGCGGTATTTGCGACCAAACAACTCCAGCAGGATGGCTATCTGATTTATAACAATTATGTCGTCAGAACCGCATTTGCCAAAGCCTATCCCAAGTTATTAAGCCAATTTCTGCAAGTTCATCAACAGAAAGTGGAGGAGTTCAAGCGCGACCCGATAAAAGCGGCGGCTATTGTAGCGCAGGATGTCGGCGCGCCAGTGGCCACGGCCACCCATACCTTATCGGGCCTGGAATACCCAACGCTGCAACAACAAACCACTACACAGTGGTTAGGCAATGGCTCGGCAACGGATCACAGCGGCATCGGCCAAGCGGTGCACAAAACGGCAGATTTTTTGGCAAGCATTGGCGAAGTGCGTAAGCGTGATATTCCTGCAACGTTTGAGAATGGCATTAATGTCAGTTACTTAAAGCAGGCAATTGCGGCACAGGCGCAATAACGGGCTATTTATGAATCGAGTGCAGCATAGTGCGTTAAGCGTTGGGGCCGTTATTTTATTTTTCTTGCTGTGGCTGGTGGTGGGGGCGGAGCAGTGGATTGATCCGCTGTTGCTACCGCCCTTATCCGATATTGCGTTAACGGCCGGGGAGTTGGTGCAGGAAGGGTATCGGCAGGTGCCATTGTGGCAACACATTGCTGCCAGCATGGCTCGGGCATTGAGTGCGTTCGCCGTGGCGATCGTTATCGGTGTGCCATTGGGGTTACTTATGGGGTTATGTGGCCCGATGGCGGCGCTGCTTAATCCGTTTATTCAGTTTCTGCGGCCATTACCCAAAATAGCCTTGATCCCGCTGGCCGTTGTTTGGTTGGGGATTGGTGAATCATCCAAATTTTTCCTGATTTTTATTGCCACTTTTCTCAGCGTTGTGGTTGGCGCGGGTGCAGCGGTTGAACGCATCGGGCGGGCACGCATTCGTGTTGCCCAAACGTTGGGAGCCAGCCGCCGCCAGGTTTTTTTTCGCGTGGTGTTACCTGATACATTGCCTGAATTATTTACCGTGGTGCGTTTATCCATCGGCATTGGCTGGACTTCATTGATCGCGGCGGAAATGGTGGCAGCCACCTCAGGGTTAGGGTGGATGGTGATTAATGCCAGTTCGTACTTACGTACCGACATTGTGATGTTGGGTATCCTGTTATTGGGGGGGATCGGCTATCTGCTTGATCTGCTGGTTGTTGGCCTGCAACGGATGCTGGTGCCGTGGGCCGGGAGAGAGTAATGCAAACGATGGCGGCTATTGAAATAAATCAGATTAATTTGAGTTTCCCCGCTAAACAGGGGCAGCAACAGGTGTTGGAAGATATCTCTTTGGTGCTAGAGCAGGGGGAGTTTGTTGTTCTGCTGGGGCCATCCGGGTGCGGTAAGTCAACCATTCTTAATCTGATTGCCGGGTTTACACACCCAGACAGTGGCAAGGTTCATTGCCAGGGGAAATCGATTGCAGCACCAGGGCCGGATCGGGGCATGGTGTTTCAGCAGGCAAATTTATTTCCGTGGTTAACGGTGCGCGACAATGTCTCTTTTGGCCTGCGGATGCAAGGCGCGGCACCGGAGCGAGTGCAGGCAGAAGTGCAGAAATTTCTGCAACTGGTGGGTTTGCAAGCGTTTGCCGATCACTATCCCTGGCAATTATCCGGTGGCATGAAGCAGCGGGCCGCGATGGCCAGAGCCTGGTTGCCTAACCCTGATGTGTTGCTGATGGATGAACCCTTCGGGGCTCTGGACGCACAAACCCGGTTAATGATGCAGGAATTATTGCTATCCGCTTGGCAGCAAACGGGCACCACGATTTTGTTTGTGACCCATGACGTTGAAGAAGCGTTATTTCTGGCGGATCGGGTTCTTATCATGTCCGCACACCCAGGCCGTATCGTGGATGAAGTCAGGTTGCCCTTTGGGCGCCAGCGTGACATCGAAACGCTGGTTCAGGCCGAGGGTTATAGCGAAATTAAACAGCGGATACTGCATCGTGTCCGCAGTGAAGCCCGTCGCCATCTGAATAATTAACTCAATATATTAAGGAATTATCATGCATCTTGCTCGTTTCCCTCGCCTTTCATTGGGGCATTTTCCTACTCCATTGGAAGCATTACCTAATTTATCGCGTTACCTGGGGGGCCCGAATATTTATATCAAACGTGATGATTGTACGGGATTGGCTACCGGGGGCAATAAGACGCGCAAGTTGGAGTTCCTGCTGGCGGATGCTTTGCAGCAACAGGCAGATGTTGTGATTACGCAAGGAGCAACGCAATCTAATCATGTGCGCCAAACCATCGCCGCAGCGGCAAAGCTTGGCCTGGAAGCGCAGGTTTTACTGGAAAAGCGTGTCAGCGATTTTAGTGATGATTATCAGCGTTCAGGTAACGTTCTGTTGGATAACCTGCTGGGGGGAAGAATAGCCGCTCATTTGCCGGCAGGGAGTGACATACCGCAGGCGATGGAGCATCTGGCTGAAACACTGCGGGCACAGGGAAAACGGCCTTATATAATCCCAGGTGGCGGATCTAACCCCACCGGAGCCTTAGGCTACGTTGCCTGTGCGGAGGAATTACTCTATCAGTCCAGCCAACAGCGGTTGCGCATTGATCATGTTGTGCATGCGACGGGCAGTTCGGGAACTCAAGCTGGCTTGGTGGCGGGGCTTGGTGCGAGTAACAGTGGTATTCCGGTGCTGGGTATCAGTGTTCGGGCGGCGAAAGATAAACAGGAACAGAACGTTTACCAGTTGGCGCAACGAACCTGGGAACTTTTGGGGCTGAAAGGGGAGTTACCACGCGAAGCCGTGGTGGCCAATAGTGACTATGTTGGTGCTGGTTATGGCCTGCCAACCAATAGCATGCTGGAAGCGTTGCGGTTGTTGGCACAGTTGGAAGGGATTTTGCTCGATCCTGTCTATTCCGGCAAAGGTATGGCGGGGTTGATCGACTTAATCCGGCGAGGACGCTTTTCACCTCATGATAATGTGGTCTTTATCCATACCGGGGGCTCTGCCGGATTGTTTGGCTACCGCCAGGTATTGGAGTCGGTGGGGAAATATGACTGAGACGCTTTTGTTTGGGGTGCTGGGTGGTATGGGGCCACTGGCAACGCTGGATTTATTGCAGAAGATGATTGAGGCCATGCCTGCCAAACGGGATCAGGAACATTTACCGGTTGTAACCTGGAATGTTCCGCAGATACCGGATCGACAAAAAGCCCTGGCAGGCAAGGGGGAATCGCCGTTGCCACAGTTGCTGCATGCGGTACAGCAACTCAATCGGCTGAATGTCAGCCATATTGCGATACCCTGTAATACCGCCCATCACTGGTATCCACAATTGGCAGCGGCCAGCCGGGCACCGATTCTGCATCTTGTGGATATCGCCGCCGCGCAGATTGCTCATCTGCACCCTCGGCCACAACGGGTGGGGATTATAGCAACGGAGGCCACTCTACAGGCAGGCTGGTATCAGCAACGGCTGGCAGCGCTGGGGATTGACGTGATTTTACCAACGGAACAGGAGCTAAGAACTCTGTTTGTGCCGGGTTGTTATGCGGTAAAACGCGGTGAAAACACCTTGGGCGGGCAATTGCTGCAAGAATTGGCAACGGCGTTGATAAACCGCGGCGCAGAAAAATTGGTGCTGGCTTGTACTGAAATTCCTCTGGCGTTTAACGCTGTGGCCTCTCCGCTGCGCGCAGCAAGTGTTGATCCTGCCTATGCGCTGGCTCAACACTGTGTTGCGTTATGGCAATGTTTTATGAGGGAGGCTCATCACTGAAGCGTAGATTGGCATTAACTTCCCCCCAACGGCGTTAATGCTATTCTCTTGAACCCGCCAATTTTAAAGCGTTACGCTTTCTTAACGCCCTGCAATACATAGAGTTTCTCAGCAAAAATATCTCCTGCTGGCCAATCACTAGCCGCAAGTTGGGTGATGTGATCAACCCCTAAAGTCTGCAAACATTGCCGACATTCTTCATCACTCCAGGCTTGCATATGGCTGGCGAAGAGAGAAACCTCTCCGGTTGCTTCGATAATCCACCAAGCGGCTGAAGCGGTATGCCGTTGCTCGTCCCAGGAATTCTCTGTCAGCACCAGATGAGGGGTTGGGGAGAACAAACCTTGCTGGTGAGATTCCCAACGGCTTGCGGTTTCTCCCTGGCGTTTCACTTCTTCTGGAGTATGGAGCTCTAAAACGAGCAGCCCGCTGGGCAGTAACGCATTTGCCATCTGATCGAGCAGCGCTAACCCATCGGTTTTGCTGAACACATTGAACTCACCAAAGGTCATCATGACACAGTTATACCGTTCTTTATGCTTGAATTGACGGATATCCTGGCAGTGATAGTGGATATCAAGCCCTTCATTCGCCGCTTGCTGGCGGGCATAGTTGATAGATGCTGGCGAAAAATCAACCCCAGTGCACTGGAAGCCAGCTCGAGCGAGACGTTGCAGATAAAGCCCGGGGACACACCCTAGATCGAGGATCTTGGCTTGTGCGGATAACTGGCGTTGTAGCCAGGCAACCTGCCTATCAATGAGTGATAAACGGCGGCTGGCCCAGTCATGCTCCTGGGCAAGGTGGTTTTGCAACATGCGTTCACTGAATGCAGGGTCATTCCAAGGGATTTTCTCGGCATCTTTCCAAGAATGAAGTGGTCGTGGCTTATGAATAATATCTGCAAGTTTCATTTTTTATTGCCTTGCCTTTTAATATCTAAGCACCAGCGTCATCAAGGTGCCAAAGAAAATCAGTGCAGGATAGTGAGGTGCGGTAAAGCTGACAAAAAATATCATTTAAAGAAATTGATAAATTGATATAAATCAATACAGTGAATTTTTCCAATACGATTTACGCTTTTGGTTTGATAAGAAGATATAAAATTCAGGCTAAACGAAAAAGCGCAATAGTTTATGGATTCCAGGTTGCAGCCAGCAACGCTGCAACCTGAAAGAGAACGGATATAACGAGATTATTTCATTGAATGTAGACCGATAACGTTCCCCTCGATGTCTTTTGCAATTGAAACATAGCCATGCTCACCAATGGAAAATTTCGCTCTCAAAACCTCGCCGCCGTTAGGGACAACCCGCGCTTCTTCTACGGCGCAATCTTCGCACATCAAATACACCATGGTGCCGCCTGGCCCTGGTGGAACACCATCCATTTTGACCAGCGCACCGCTCGCGCCTTCGCTTCCCTGCTGATAAGGAAACATCCAATACTCTAATTCGTCATCGTCTAATTTTTCAAGTTGCGTATTGAAAACAGACTCATAGAATTTTTTTGCCCGTGCCATATCGGCAACATAAATTTCAAACCAACCAACAATATTCATTTTCATCATACTCTCCTGTAGGTTTTGATTGAGTCACTTCCCGGTGGTGAATGTTACCAGTAGTGTATGTTTATACAGTGATCTGGTTCATATAATCAACACAAACCGTATTGTTCATAGGCATTCTGAAATACGTAATTGCAATGTTTTATTCAGTAATCTGTATGAGTAAGCATTTTCCATTATTTATCCATAATTCTGAAAATGACTCACCATTTTTTCGGGTTATTTCTTATTGATTTAAATTAAAAATCCTAAATTTTATTTTTGATTGTTTTTCCTTTGAAATATACCTAAGTGTTGTGCTACTGGTTTTATTAAGAAGTATATTTAATTTTTTAAAGAAATATCCTGAATGTGTATTAATGGCAGTGCTTGCATTGACTAGGTATTTTTTTTCTTATTATACTCAAAGCGTCTTGGTTTATCGTTATTATGATATTATATTAGCCAATAACGGATTGTTTTTTAATAAATTCAAGACACATTATTTTATTCTACTATAAGGATATTTACCGTGAAAAAGCTGACTGTATCAGAAGTATCAAAAGTTATCGGTGGTACCTCTTGCAAGGTTACGTTTGAAAAGGAAACTGTAGATGGTGCAACAGTTTGTCGTAAAGTGAATACTTGTACTGGTAAATACGGTGAAACAGTAACGCGTATGCCTGCTGACTTATCTAGCTGTAATTAATCGCAAATAAGATTCATAAAGGTGCAGTATGCTGTACTGCACCTTTATAAGGCACTCGGTGTTTTCCTTCAGTATTTTTCCTGCTCTATCAGCCTGCTTACCAAGTTTCACCGCGCCGAAATTGCGCTATTTACGCGCCAGTAAGGTAGCGAAACGCAGCTTGATACGATTGCCTGCATCATCCGTTTTATGCAGTTCGCCGGGGTTTTCGTTGTACTTTATGAT
This sequence comes from Chania multitudinisentens RB-25, assembly GCF_000520015.2. Lineage (GTDB taxonomy): Bacteria > Pseudomonadota > Gammaproteobacteria > Enterobacterales > Enterobacteriaceae > Chania > Chania multitudinisentens. The sequence continues at coordinate 4,974,507 of NZ_CP007044.2, read as the reverse complement.
TTCCCAATCTCGATAATAATTTCTCAACTCATCGGGTTGGAAAGTAAACGAAAAAGGCATTGAGCATGGGTAATCCGCGGTATCCATGGCAGCAACAATCAGGTTGTAGCCGCCTTCCACGGTGCAGTCTTGCATATTGCGCACAAGAGTGGGGATTTGTGTGCGGTTCAGAAACATGAATACCACGGTCGATAAAATAAAATCATACTGCCCGCTGAAACCTTGGGTATTGAGATCCCGTTCGCTGGCGGTGAGATGGGTAAGTTGTTCGCTGCTGATAATGTGATTCAATCTGGCGACAGACAGTGGGTTTTTGTCCCACGCTGTGACGGTAAACCCTTTCAGGTTGAGATAAAGCGCATTACGCCCGCTACCGCACCCCAGATCCAACGCCTTGCCAGGAGCTATCAGTTTTGTTGCGGCAATGACTTCAGAATGGGTAGGGGTTAGGGAGTATTTTTTGCTGTAGTAGTCTTCTGGCAGAGTGTGGTGTGTTGCCTGGTGATTCATGGTCGTCATCCTGAATAATATATTGCATATAAAATACATTTTTATGTGTGCATTGACCAGACTTCTATTAGATTAATCGCCTTCTTAACGAATTTAACATTAAGTAATAAATTAATAACTTATCATAACTTGTTGATGTATTGGCGGCAGGAAAAAAGAATTTTCTGAGAGACAAGCGAATGGTAAATGAATAAATTGACGGATCGCTTTTTGGAACAACTATTCATGTTATTTCCTCCAGGTACAACGAAATCTAAATGAACAACGCGGCAGATAAGATACGGCTTGATCTGCGCATGATGATCGGTAAAATTCCCGGCTTGTTGTTACAGGAGCTTTATGATGTTTTTAAGAAGGACTCTTTTGGCATGTTTGTTGGCGTTGATATTTTCTGCACTGCCTTCTTATGCTGAAGGTGGTAGAGAAAATAGCAATCTGACAGAGGCCGGAGAGCCGCAGGGCTGGTGGGGGCGTTTCAAGAGCAACGTTGCCGAAACCTGGAATCATTCACCGAATAAAGAATTCTACCTGCCCGCCATTACCTGGCATAACCGCTGGACGTACGATCAGGAAAAGATTGATAGCTACAATGAGCGCCCATGGGGAGCCGGGTACGGTATTTCACGCTTTGACGAAGAGGGTAACTGGCACACTATTTACTTTATGATGTTTAAAGATTCGTTCAACAAGTGGGAACCGATTGGCGGTTATGCCTATGAGAATATTTGGCGCCCGATTGATGGCGAGGATTTTCGTCTTGGCCTGGGTTTCACTGCCAGTGTGACCGCCCGCGACAACTGGAAATATATTCCGATCCCGGCTCCGCTGCCAATGGCATCGATCGGTTACCAACGGCTCACGTTCCAGGCAACCTACATTCCCGGTACATATAATAATGGCAACGTATTCTTCGCTTGGCTGCGCTGGCAGTTTTGATGGATGTCCTGCAATCTGAATAGCTAAAGATGAAAACCAACGTACTAATCACTTGAAGAGTGGCGGGTAGCTAGGGAGGTAAATCCGCTAGATGTTTACTGTTCAGAGATAAATGGCAAGTTGAACATCAAGCAAAACGCTGCGAGCCAATAAGCCATTTGTACATTAAGGGCCCGATAGCTGGAACCGTTCTGCCATATTATCCTGCAAAAAATAGCCATTGCTCACCAGATATGGGCCTTCCAAGAGGATACGCCCACTGATATTTACGCTTCTTTACTGTATAATCGATTGAAATATCAGCACTCCTGCCACATATAATGGAGCATTCAGCCAAGAAGGAGAGCGTATGGGAATCAGCGAAGAAGAGTCTATCCGCCGTTTAACCCATGAGAAGAATGCGGTGGGGAATTCGGCGAAATGGGTGGCCATTGTTTCAGCTATTTATTTTATCCTGATGGCATTTTACGATCATCCCGCGGGTGTATTGACGATGTCTGGAGCGATTTTTGCTGTTTCTACCGCCACCTGGCTGAAGAAGCGTAAAAAGGTGAAGGCTTACCGTCTGGCTCTGGCAAAAATCAGCAATAACGACACACACTGAGCTTTGTTATTACGCCCTGCTGTGAATCCGTGCTCACAAAGGAATTAATATCACCAGTTTCAGCCCATGCTGCTCGGCAGGATAAAAAGTGACCTGCTGATAGCGCAGTACGCCCTGTTGCGGATGGGTGAAAACGCGTTCCCCTCCTTCGCGGGCCATGACATCCTGCTGTTTCCACCAATAATGAAAGGGTTCGCTGTTGTGCGTCATATTGCGTACAAAGGCGCGTATCTCTTCGGTATTTTGATGATGGCTGGTTTCAGCGCGAAACTCTGCTACCACTCGCCGGGCACGATCTTCCCAATCGTTGACCAATCTTTTTGCCTGGGGATGGAAAAACATAAAATGTAACAGGTTCGGGGTTTTTGCCTGCCCTAGCCAGCCGCTGAACAAATCTTCCGCCTGTGGATTCCATGCCAACATATTCCATGTCAGATCAAGCAGATAACTGGGTACTGTCATTTGATGCACGCTGTGCAGCACGGCGGTATTGATAGGGTCCTGTAACTGTTCCTCTTCTGGATCGGTGATGCGCGCCAGGGTAAACAGGTAATGACGTTCAGCATGGCCGAGCCGCAGCGCTTTAGCAATGCGCGCTAACGTGTAAGGTGAGATGGAGACCTCCCGCCCTTGTTCGATCCAGGTATACCAGGTAGCGCTGATGCCGCTGATCTGCGCCAACTCTTCGCGGCGTAAACCGCTGGTGCGGCGGCGTGATGCCGTAGGCAGGCCGAGCATTTCTGGCGTTACCCGTTCCCGGTGCGCACGCAGAAAAGCCCCGAGGGCTTTTGGGCCGGATAATGTTTCTGCTTCCATAAAGGTAGTACCTATTGATACTAGGATAATCACTCATATTGTACCCGTATATCAGCTTAATTATAGTCACTCTACAAGCCATACCATAGCGGGAGTAGAGATGAGCATCAGCGACAGTCATAAAAATGCGGTCGAACGTCAGTTTGGCGAACAGGCCCACGCCTATTTAACCAGTGCGGTACACGCGCAGGGCAACGATTTGCAGCGGTTAGCACGCTTGCTGGAAGGGAAGGACGCCGCCCGGCTGCTCGATCTGGGCTGTGGGGCAGGGCATGCCAGTTTTATCGCTGCCGCCAAAGTGGCTCAGGTGGTGGCATACGATCTGTCAGCGCAGATGTTGGCGGTGGTCAGCAAAGCCGCTGGAGAGAAAGGAATAGGGAACATTCAGGTGCAGCAAGGCGTGGCAGAATCGTTGCCATTTGATGATGCCAGTTTTGACATCGTGATCAGCCGTTATTCTGTGCACCACTGGCACGATGTTGGTCAAGCACTGCGTGAGGTCAAACGGGTGCTGAAACCCGCTGGCCGCGCCATCTTTATGGATGTTGTTTCACCGGGGCACCCTTTGTTGGATGTTTACCTGCAAACGGTAGAGATATTACGGGATACGTCACACGTAAGAGATTATGCGCCGGGTGAATGGTTGGGCATGTTTGCTGAAGCAGGGTTGCTGGTACGGGAAGTCACTTCGGATCGGGTGGATCTGGAATTCACCAGTTGGGTGGCGCGTATGCGTACACCGGAACATTTTGTCACCGCCATTCGTGCTTTGCAGCAAGGAGCTGCGGAAGAGGTACGTCAGCATTTTGCTATTCAGGATGATGGTTCATTCACCATTGATATTATGATGTTTGAAGTTACCAAAGGATAACTAGCTCCAGGGTAACCGCTACAAAGGGCTACCCTGGGAGCAGGCTAATATATAGCTACTCTTTTATTTTTTCCAAGTTAATACATTACATTTTAAAAATGTTTTTCACTGTTATTTTTATATTTATATAGGTGTTTGTCTGATTTTTTATTCGGTAATTTCTCGGTTTGCTATTTTTTTACTGATATTTATCCAATCAGACTTTTTATTTAACGAGGATTAACCATAAGTATATATAGGGGCATTAAGAGCAGGTGAGCTGTGGAGTACAGATGCCTGAGTGCAGCTTAAGCATCAAGTATTACAGGCTATTCTGGCACAGGAAATGGCAAACGATCGGTTGCCAGCGACGCTGCGCGATAGAATTGACACTGTCGTAAAGATTGAAATACACAATGAGAACGGTATGATGCAGCAGCGCGATTGTGCGTTCTGCCCACCAGGGGTTGTGGGCAAACCAAGATATTCACATCACCGTCTAAGGGATAACCCATAATGACACAAACCATTTTTATGGTAGGCGCACGCGGAGCCGGTAAAACCACGGTAGGTAGCGCGTTGGCGCAAGCGTTGGGTTATCAGTTTATTGATACCGATCTGTTTATGCAGCAAGCTGCACAAATGAGCGTGGCGGAAATGGTTGCACAAGAAGGCTGGTTGGGGTTCCGTCGCCGTGAGAGTATGGCTTTACAGGAAGTGACTCAGCCGTCAACCCTGGTTGCCACCGGTGGCGGGATGATTCTGGCGGAGGAAAACCGCCGGTTCATGCGGCAGCAGGGTACCGTGATTTACCTGCGTGCTCCAGCCGCAGTGCTGGCGCGCCGGTTGGAAGAGTATCCAGAAAACGCCCAACGCCCAACGCTGACTGGTCGCCCTATTGCGGAAGAAATGCTGGAAGTATTGGCAGCGCGTGAAGTCCTGTATCAGGATGCCGCGCATCATGTCATGGATGGCACCCTCCCTCTCTTGCAGGTGGTTGAGCAAATCCTCACGGTACTACAGCGTGAAACGGTAAAATAAACTTCTCCAGGGCACACGACTCTCTTGTGCCCGTTTTCTCTCGTCATCTTCTACATTATGTCAGAATCTGTTTACTCACTCATTTCGGTTAGCTTTTAATCATTCAATACAATATTTCACCGTTCAGAATAGTTAATTTATGGCATAGATAGCATTCTGAATGTTCTTTGATGAAATTATGTTTATTAGCATCTTGTGCTGATATTTATTTCTTCAAACGGATATCTGCAAGACCTTTACCCTAATTGCTTTGCGATCTGTGTTGCATTCGCTTTTGCGAAGTATTATTTACTGTGATTATCCACCACTAAAGAAAATAAATAACTTGACGGTAAGTAATACGAGCTCTAATTTTTAAATATCGATCAGGAACTTAGTTCCATATAGTGGAACAAAATAGGCAATGACCACATTAGAAAATGCCACTGCAGTGCTAAAGCTATTTTCCCAACGCCGTATCACCTATGGCGCATCGGGTATTTCCTTTAGTGACGTGGTGGCACAGCTTGGCCTACCGAAAAGCACGGTTTCGCGTTTATTACAAACGATGGAAAGTCAGGGAATGCTGGAGCGAGACCCTGAAAGCCGTTTGTATAAAATCGGGGAGTTGCTGCTTTCAGTGACCAGCCATTATCTGTCAACGCCGCTGGTGGAGAGTGCGGCGGCAGCGATGGCACAGCTTAACCAACTGACTTTTTGTGCCGGATATATCTCAATGTTGGAAGGGCGTGAAAATCGGGTGATGCGTACCTTTCCTGGGAGCCATTTTTTACAGGTGGTGACGCCAGTAGGTGTTTGTTCACCCGCAGCGGAAACGTCCGTAGGCCGTGCGATATTGGCGCGAGAAAGTGATGAACAGGTGTGTGAGCGTTTTGCGGCGGGCTATCGGGCCACCTTTCCTAATTCACCGCAAACGCTGGAGGCTTTGCTGCAAAAATTGGCACAAGTCAGGCAACAAGGCTGGTCATTGGCATGTAATGAAACGCTGCCTGGGATCAGTTCGCTGGCAACGAGCGTAACCAATAAACACCGCGGTGAGACGGTGGGGTTATGTTTATCTTTCCCTTCACAATCTGAAGCTCAGCCTTATTCACCGCAGGTTCTTGAAGCATTACTGCGGGTTTCCCGGCAATTGGCGGAGAAGCTTGGTGACGAATACTGGCAGCAGAGCAAAGAGGTTTGATTGATCCCAAGGTGCCAAAAGCGCCGCCGGAGTCAGACTCAGGGATAGAATGAGTGACTTTGCATAGTCAACGATGTTGCCGTTTGTAATAGGAATAAAAAAAGAAAGCAGTGTCATGGTTGAGTGCGTTTATGCGCTGATATCAGGGAAATTCGTTAGTGGTTTAATCGCAGTGTGGATTACTGGTTGTGATTAATCAGACAAATAAGGAGGCAATAAGTAATTCATTTCATTGTCAGTTCCAGATAATGGAACTGTGGTGGTGTTTTTTATGCCTGGAATATTATTTTAGTCAAACGACAGGGTTATTCAGGGAATATTGTTCATGAAACCAGAGACAACCACTCATCCGTTAAAAGATATCGGCACACTGCTGATGCTGGTACTGCTGTCCATTATCGGGGCAATTATCGGCGTGCAGCTGATCACGACGCTGGGTGTCACGCCCAATACTTCGATAATTGGCGCACTGTTTGCCATGTTGCTTGCGCGTATTCCTCTACAGATGTTTCAGCGTTACCGCTCGATACATACGCAAAACCTGGCGCAGACGGTGATTTCGTCGGCGACCTTTGGTGCTGCCAACTGCCTGCTGATGCCGATTGCCGTTCCTTATGTGATGGGGCAGCCGCAGCTGATTATGCCGATGTTCATCGGTGCGTCAGCCGCGATGCTGCTGGATGCCTACCTGCTGTATCGTTTGTTTGACACTAAGGTGTTTCCGGCAGCCAATGCGTGGCCACCTGGGGTAGCTGCGGCAGAAGCCATCAAGGCCGGCGATCGGGGTGGCAAACAGGCATGGTTACTGGTGGTGGGCGTGGTGGTAGGCGTTGCCGGTTCGATGCTAAAAATCCCGATGGCTGCTTTTGGTACTGCCTTTATCGGTAACATCTGGGCATTGAGTATGTTTGGCATCGGCCTGCTGTTGCGGGCTTATGGCCAGCCACTGACCGGAGTTGATCTCAACGCGCAGTATATTCCGCACGGTGTGATGGTGGGGGCAGGGTTAGTGGCGTTGATTCAGGTGGTACTGGTGATCCGTAACAAAAATACCGATACCGTCGTTACTCATACACAGCCTGACAGCGAGGTGCGTAAGGCGCTGGGGCTGGGCGCGGTGGGCTATGTGGCCATTGCCGTGTTGCTGGCGTTGATGGGTGGGTTGTACAGCGAGATGTCGCTGACCATGTTACTGCTGTTTGTGATTTATGCCGCCTTTGCTGCCTTTGTGCATGAACTGATCGTAGGGATTGCGGCGATGCATTCTGGCTGGTTCCCGGCCTTTGCAGTGGCGCTGATCACCCTGATTGTGGGTATTCTGCTCGGTTTCCCACCGTTGGCGTTGTGTATTCTGACCGGCTTTACTGCCGCTACCGGCCCGGCGTTTGCGGACATGGGCTTTGACCTGAAAGCCGGTTTCATCCTGCGTGGTTATGGTAAAGATTTGCAGCAAGAGCTGTTGGGGCGGCGTATCCAATTGATCGCTGCCATGATCGCGTTTGTGATTGCCATTCCGGTGGTTTATTTCTCCTATACCAGCTATTTCCTACAGGATCTGATCCCGCCGGTTGCGCGTGTTTATGCCAAAACCATTGAAGCGGGTGCCCAGCCGGGCATCGCTTTCAGCCTGCTGATCTGGGCTATTCCTGGGGCTATTGTGCAGTTTATCGGTGGGCCAAAGCGCCAGCTCGGCGTATTGCTGGCAACGGGGTTGCTGATCAACAACCCGTTGGCAGGCTGGGCGGTGGTGGTGGGTATCACGCTACGCATTCTGATCATCAAACGTTGGGGCGATCAAGGCCGTACTCCGATGGAGATCATGGCGGCTGGGTTTATTGCGGGTGACGCGTTGTTCAACTTCTTTAATTCCATCTTTTCCAGCAAAGGGAAATAACGCTGAACTGCCATTGTTAAGTGCATTGATACACCAAAGGACATTTGCGAGGTAGAAAATATGAGTTTGCAACAAACGCTACAGGTTTTTGAACTAATCGATAATGCGTATGTGAGCGGCCAGGATATTGTTGATTTATTTGCTCAATATCCAAAGATAACAGCCAGCACCCAGCGTGCCAGTGGTGCCAAGGGGTCAACGGATTTTGTGCGTATCGATATTGCCGGTAGCGCGGGTAAAAGCGTGGGCGGCAGTGCCCCGACATTGGGAATTGTTGGTCGATTAGGGGGAGTTGGTGCTCGCCCGACGCGTATCGGATTGGTGTCTGACGGTGATGGCGCTATTGCGGCGGTTGCCTGCGCGTTGAAACTGGCAGAAATGCAACGCAAAGGTGATGTGCTGGCGGGGGATGTGATAGTCACCACGCATATTTGCCCGAATGCCCCGACGCTGCCCCATGAGCCAGTGGATTTTATGGATTCACCGATTGATGATGCCACGATGAACGCGCATGAGGTGGTGCCGGAAGTTGACGCCATTCTGTCGATCGATACCACCAAAGGCAACCGCATACTCAATCACAAAGGTTATGCACTGTCACCGACGGTGAAAGAAGGCTATATCCTGCGGGTGGCGGAAGATTTGCTGCGCATTATGGAAATGACCAGTGGCCGCCCGGCGGTGACTTTTCCAATCACCACGCAGGACATTACGCCTTACGGTAATGGTGTGCACCACCTCAACAGTATTTTACAACCGTCAACCGCGACAACGGCGCCAGTGGTGGGTGTGGCGATCTGCACGGAGTCCGTGGTGCCGGGTTGTGGTACCGGGGCTAGCCATGAAGTGGACATTGCATTAGCGGTGAAATTCGCCGTAGAAGTGGCAAAAGAATTTGGGCGCGGCACCTGCCGTTTCTACGATACCGCTGAATATGCGCATTTGCTGGCGTTGTATGGCAGCTTGAGCCATCTGCAACGGAGGAAATAAACCATGCCTGCGTCACTTGCTACGTTAACTATTGGTCAGGCTCCGCGCAGTGACATCATGCCGTTGCTGAATACCTATTTGCCAGCGGAAAAGATGATGCATGTCGGGTTATTGGATGGGTTGACTGCGGCCCAGATCGTAGAACGCTACGGCCCACAGAACGTACAAAAAGTGCTGGTGTCGCGCCTGCAGGATGGAACCCAGGTCAGCCTGGCTGCTGAGCAGGTTGAGCAGGGGTTGCAGCAAAAAATCAATGAACTGGAGGCTGCGGGATGTGAGGTTATTCTGCTGCTGTGCACCGGTGAATTCAGCCAACTGCATGCCGAACGTGCTTTGTTGTTGGAGCCGAATCGCATTATTCCACCGTTGATTTCAGCGATTGTCAGCGATCATCGGGTGGGCATTGTGGTGCCAATCGAAGAACAAATCGCAGCACAGGTCAGCAAATGGCAACTGCTGGCAACGCCGCCGTGTTTTGCCGTCGCCAGCCCCTATCTGGCGGACGACGCCACGCTGATGCGGGCGGCACGTGTTTTGCAGCAGCAAGGCGCCGAGGTTGTCGTACTGGATTGTATTGGTTATCACCAGCAGCATCGTGATTTTTTGCAGGCACAGTTGGAGATCCCGGTGTTGCTCTCCAACGTACTGGTGGCCAAGCTGGCGGCTGAACTCATTATTTAATTCTGTCTGTTTTCCTTGAAAATTATTAATCGATTGGGGCTATTTTCTGGCCCCGTTTTTTATTGTGGCAAGCCAGCTGGCGCGGTCTGGGGGCTTCCTGTACGCCATGATCGCATTTTGTATGAAAAATCAGTGACAGAGCAATGACAATCCCCCACTATGGGCATCCACACAGATGATTACGCGGGTGCCAGTTTATGTTGAAAGTAAACGAATATTTTGCCGGAAAAGTGAAGTCTATTGGTTTCGACAGTAGCAGCATCGGTCGTACCAGCATAGGGGTGATGGAAGAGGGACAATATACTTTTAGCACCGCACAGCCGGAGGAAATGACGGTGATCACCGGGGCATTGAAAGTGTTGTTGCCGGGTGCGCCGGATTGGCAGGTGTTTACGCCGGGTGAAAAGTTCTTCGTGCCAGGGCAGAGCGAGTTCAACCTGCAGGTTGCGGATGCCACTGCCTACCTTTGCCGTTATCTGAGTAAATAATTTACCGCCGGGGTGGCACCTGCTATCCCGGCGGCTTTGCTTCGGTTTACCGCTGCGCTTCGCCACCCAGCGCTTCAATGGTATTGCTGATCATCGCTGCTAGCTCGCTGGTCATCAGAATGAAATCGGCGTCAAAACGCTGGGCGAAATCATCACGATCAATGTCGTCGTTCTGCTCACGCAGTGTATCAGCGAATTTCAGGCGTTTGAGAGAACCGTCGTCTGCCAGGATCAACTGAATACGTTCCTGCCAGTCCACTGCCAGTTTGGTCACCAGTTTACCGGCTTCAATGTGGACGGCGATCTCGTCGCTGATCAGATTCTGTTTCTTACAACGGATCACCCCGCCTTCTTCCAGAATGGCTTTCAGTTCTGCTTCATCTTGAATGATAAAACCGGCAGGTAATTCACCAGAACGGACCCATTCGGTCAAGGTCAGTTCGATCGGGCTTTCCATGGTCAGTGGGACAACCGGCAGCGAGCCCAGGCTTTTGCGCAGCAAGGCCAAGGTATCTTCGGCGCGTTTGGCGCTGGCGGCATCGACGATGATCAGGCTATTGACCGTATCGATCCACATACAGGTCTGGTTAAAGCGGCTGAAAGCACGGGGCAACAGGCTGTGCAGCACTTCATCTTTCAGGGAGTCTTTCTCGGTTTTTTTCAGCTTGCGGTGCTGTTCACCTTCCAGTTTCTCAATCTTTGCCTGTAGTTCCTGCTTGAGCACCGGCGAAGGCAGGATTTTTTCTTCTTTACGGGCGCAGATGATGATTTGGCCATTAACGGCGTGCGTCAAAGCATCGCTGTGAGAACCCATCGGTGATACCCAGCCGGTTTTCGCCATATCCTGGCTGCCGCACGGCGTGAACGCAAAGGCGCTGAGCTGTTTTTCCATTTCATCCGCGTTTAGCGCAACCTCACGGCTCAAACGGTAAACCATTAAATTCTTAAACCACAGCATAGTGTTGTCCCTGGCTGGGCGTGCTTGTAGATATCGCACGCAGATTCATCAAAAGCAGGGCGGCATGATAACGAATTGATGATGAAAAATCGCCTTATTCCCGCTGATTGGCGTCTGTGCCTGCGTTTCTGCGGCGTGCCCGTTGCAGCGCTGCTGCCAGCTGCCGCTGGCTGAAGGGTTTGCGCAGTAACTCAATGTCGGGCTGTTCACCTTCATCATGACGGCGGATATCCTGGCCGCTGATCAACAGCGTGGTGAGCTGTGGATTGATCTCACGGGCCTGCCTGATCACCTGTACACCGTTCAGTTCACCCGGCAGCATTAAGTCACTGATCAAAAAAGTAATGTCGGCCGTTTGGCGCAGCAGGGCCAGAGCTTCCTGGCTGTCGGCGCTGTCGAGCGTCAGGTAACCGAGCTGGTGCAAATGTTCGCACAGGGTATGGCGTACATCATTTTCATCTTCCAGCACCAGGATTAGATGATCGGCGCTGTCGTTTTCTTCGGGGAGCACAATGTGCGGTACAGCGTGAGTGAGCGCCGATGCGCGCGGCAGTTGCAGCCGCACCAGCGTTCCAGCGCCGGGGGTGGTTTCAATCTGCACCCGGCCACCGGACTGACGCACAAAACCATACACCATGGAAAGGCCCAGCCCGCTGCCATTGCCGACGGATTTGGTAGTGAAGAAGGGTTCGAATACCTGCGCTTTAACCTCTTCCGACATGCCACAGCCGGTATCGATCACTTCCAGCGCCACCATATCCTGCTTTTTGCCGCCGGTACGCACCACGCGCTGATTATAAATACGGATCTGCACCACACCGCTGCGGCCTGCCATGGCATCACGGGCATTCACCACCAGATTAAGCAGCGCATTCTCCAACTGGCTGGCATCGATCCACGCCAGCCAGCTTGACGGCTGGGCTTCAATCGTCAGAGAAAGGGTGGCTGGCAGGGAATGGCGCAGCAGTTCCCGCAAATTTTCCGCCAGATCTTTTAGTACCACGGCCTGCGGATGCAGTGCCTGTTTACGGGAGAAGGCCAGTAGGCGCTGGGTGAGCTGCGCGCCGCGTTCTGCGGCTTTTAAGGCGCGAGCAATCCGTTGTTCGGTCTGGGCGTCCTGTGTGTGATGGGTGGTCAGTTCCAGGCTACCGATAATCACCGCCAGCAGATTGTTGAAATCATGCGCCAAGCCGCCGGTCAGTTGGCCAACCGCCTTCATTTTCTGGCTGTGCAGCAGGGCTTCTTCCAATGCTTTGCGTTCGGTGCGTTCCAACACCACGTTTACCACGCCGCGGTTGGGCACCGGGCTGAAGCGCAGTTCGACGGTGCGGCCACCAGTCAGTTGTAACTCTTGTGGATGCGGTAACTCACTGGAGATATTGGCCAGCACCTCCTCCCAGCGTTGGCCTGGCGGTGGCGTGACGTATTGCAGCAATTCACGGTAATGCTGGCCGCGATGCAATTGCTGTTCACTCAGCCCCAACAGTAGCGGGTATTGGGGGTTCCACACCACCAGATGGCCGTTATTGTCGAACAGCGCAAAGCCGTCGCGCATTGCCAGAAAGGTGGTTTCCAACTGGGTGCTTTTCTCTTTCAGCAAGCGTGAGGTTTGTTCCAGCGAGGCGGTATTGCGGGCAAAAACGTTAAACGCACGCGCCAGTTCACCCAGTTCGTCGCGCCGCTGCAGCGCGGGTACGTTGACGCTGCGTTCCCCGCGCGCCAGCCGCGTCATGGCGCTGGCAATTGCCGTCAGATTGGAGCCCAGATTACGGTAGATATACCAGCCAGCGAAACCGGTAATTACCAGTGTCAACAGAGTAAACAGACCGATGAACATGATAATGGAATTGAGTTCACTGTGGGTCTGGTGGGTGCGTAGTTCCGACTCCTCCGCCACCTTCTGCACGTAGAGATTGATGTCATCGTTGAGCATCGCCACCAGTGCCTTGATATGGTAGGTGTAATAAGCCAGCGCCAGATCGCTCTGTTCCAGCTCCAGCGTTTGTGGCAGCAAAGAGCGTTCGGTGCTGCTGAACTGGCGTATTTTTTCATTGACCAGGGCATCTGGGCTGTAGATGGGCCAATAGGCCATCACTTGGTTGAGCTGTTGGGTCGCGGCCTTGGGCGTGGGCGTTTGGATGGCAACCGCCAGCAAACGATCAAGCTGGCTGAGCAATGGTTGCGGCGGTTGGTTCAGGAGATTGCGCTGGTTGAGGCTGGCGATATGGCGCAGCGTGCTCTGTGCCTGATACAGGCTGCTCAGCAGGGTATTGCGTTGCAGGTGGCGGGCGTGGCCGAGTTCCAGCATGTGGGTAACGCTGGTTTCCAGCGCGTTGCTGCGCGCAATAATGCGGCTGACCAGCGCCGGTTCGCTGCGGGCCAAGGGTGCCGCGGCCAGGCGGGTCAGGGAAGTTTGCAGTGCCAGTTGGGTCTGCTGCAAACGGGCTGACTCACTCTGATATTCCAATGCTCCAACCACTTGCGAAAGCCTGATAGCAGCAGTAGCCACGTTCGAAGTATCGCGGCTCAATGCCATACTGCCACTCATTTCTTTCAGCGTCTGTGCCTGCATGTGTTCCAGCAGTTTACCCGCATGATTAAAACCGATGATCGCCACGCTGCTGACCATCAAAGTAACGGCCACCACCAGCAGATTGAACATCAGCAAGCGCCCACGGGCACTGGCGAGAAAAGGCAGTTTACGCATGATATCTCCCTTAACCATCTGTGCAGATTATAGAAGTCCGCACCGTTAACATTATGACAATCATGAATGGCCGCTGACATTTTGTGTTTATTTAAACGTGATTAACTGTCATCACTCCAAACCGCAAGCCGGGGAATGACGATGAGCGCCACGCCGATTCTGGAAATGCGAAACATTGCCAAGAGTTTTGGTCAGTTTTATGCGCTGAATGGAGTCAATCTGACGGTATATCGCGGTGAAATCCATGCGCTGATGGGGGAAAACGGCGCAGGTAAAAGCACACTGATGAAAATATTGGCCGGTGCGTATACCGCCAGCAGCGGGGAAATTTTTATTGATGGGCAACCGTTCGCGATTAAAGGGCCAAAAGACGCTCTGGCAGCGGGGATTACGTTGATCTACCAGGAAATGAATCTGGCGCCTAACCTGACGGTGGCAGAGAACATTTTTCTGGGCAGTGAGCTCCAGCGTGCTGGCCTGGTGAAACGCCATCACATGCAGGAAGAAGCGCAAAAGGTAATCGATCGCCTGGGGGCCCAGTTCCGCGCCAGCGATCGGGTGATGAGATTGACCATTGCCGAGCAACAGCAGGTGGAAATCGCCCGCGCATTGCACCGCAATAGCCGGATTCTGGTGATGGATGAACCCACTGCTGCGTTGTCATCCCGTGAAACGCAGCGTTTGTTTGAACTGATCAAGCGGCTGCGCGATGAAGGCATGGCAATCATCTACATCAGCCACCGGATGGCAGAAGTGTACGAACTGTCTGACCGGGTCAGCGTGCTGCGCGATGGCCAGTACGTGGGCAGCCTGACGCGTGACACTCTCTCTGCCAGTGAACTGGTGCGTATGATGGTCGGGCGGCCGCTGAGCGATCTGTTCAATAAAGAACGGGGGATAGCGGTGGGTGAACCGCGCCTGACGCTGCGTGGGCTGAGCGATGGCAAGAAGATCAAACCGGCCAGCTTGCAGGTGCGCGCAGGGGAGATCGTTGCTCTGGCCGGGCTGGTGGGAGCCGGGCGTTCAGAGCTGGCGCAGCTGATTTTTGGCGTGCGCAATGCTACCGCCGGCTCGATTGAGGTTGATGGTAAACCGGTCACGATCCGTTCCCCGCGCGATGCGATTGCGCTTGGTATCGGCTTTTTGACGGAAAACCGCAAGGAACAAGGGTTGTTCCTCGATCTGGCGGCCCATGAAAATATCGTCATGGCAACGCTGGAGCGCGATGCTCATTATGGGCTGCTTAACCGCCGCAAGGCACAGAGCATTTCCAGTGAGGCCATCAACTTGCTGAATATCCGCGTCCCTCATGCGCAAGTGCGCGCCGGGGGGCTTTCCGGTGGTAACCAGCAGAAGTTATTGATCTCGCGCTGGGTGGCGATCGGCCCGCGTATTCTGCTGCTTGACGAGCCCACGCGCGGGGTGGATGTCGGGGCGAAAAGCGAAATCTACCGCATCATGAGCCAGATGGCGCAGCAAGGGGTGGCGATCCTGATGATTTCCAGCGAGTTGCCGGAAGTGGTCGGGATGAGCGACCGCGTCTATGTGATGCATGAAGGTGACATTGCCGGCGAGCTAGCCGGTGCTGATATCACTCAGGAAAATATCATGCAGTTGGCCACCGGCGCTGACACTGCTCAACCGCAGGTCGCTCACCATGAATAATCTCTACCCGATGGATTGCAGGCCGCCGCTTGCAAGACGCTGGGTACAATCTGCATACCCAAGGAGCCTGCCATGACTACGCAGCCAGTGCCGCCGAGCGCAAAAGCCCCGACGCTGAAACGAGCGTTGTTTGGCGATCTCATGCAAACGGTCGGTATTTTGCCGATATTGATCCTGATCGTCGTCGTTTTCGGCTTTGTGGCCCCCAACTTTTTCACCGATGCCAACCTGCTGAATATAGCCCGCCAGGCCTCGATTAATATCGTGCTGGCGGCTGGGATGACCTTCATCATTCTGACTGGGGGGATCGATTTGTCGGTCGGTTCAATGTTGGGCACCACCGCAGTGATCGCGATGGCGGTATCGCTGATGCCGGGCCTGGCTGGGCTTTCCATTCCGTTGGCGCTGCTGGCCGGGCTGGGAATGGGGGTGTTCAACGGCATTCTGGTGGCCTATGCCGGGTTGCCGCCGTTTATCGTCACGCTCGGCACCTATACGGCACTGCGCGGTGCGGCGTATCTGCTGGCGGATGGCACCACCATCATCAACTCTAATATCAGCTTTGAATGGATCGGTAACGCATATCTGGGGCCGATTCCCTGGCTGGTGGTGATCGCCTTTGCGGTGATTGCCCTGTGCTGGTTTATCCTGCGCCGCACCACCTTGGGGGTACACATTTATGCGGTGGGCGGCAACATCCAGGCGGCGCGCCTGACCGGGATTAAAGTCGGTGCGGTGTTGCTGTTCGTTTACGGTATGAGCGGGCTGCTTTCCGGGCTGGGAGGCGTAATGAGCGCGTCGCGCCTCTATAGCGCCAACGGCAACCTGGGCATGGGCTATGAGCTGGATGCCATTGCGGCGGTGATCCTGGGTGGCACCAGCTTTGTGGGGGGCATTGGCACCATTACCGGCACGCTGGTGGGGGCGCTGATCATCGCAACCCTGAATAATGGCATGACGCTGATGGGGGTTTCGTATTTCTGGCAGTTGGTGATCAAAGGGGCGGTGATCATTATCGCGGTGATGATTGATAAATATCGTACCCGTAATTACCAACATTGATTTACCCGTCTTCTTTCAAGCCGCAGCGCCGTTGGCTGCCACTTGGAATCCATACATAACGAGGAAAACACTATGCGTTTCAAACCGTTGATGACCGCTTTACTGGTGACCGCCGCCTTGGGCAGCGCCACGTTCGTGCAGGCGAAAGAGTTGAAATCGATTGGGGTGACGGTGGGGGATCTGGCTAACCCGTTCTTTGTGCAGATCACCAAAGGGGCTGAACTGAAGGCGCGCGAACTGGCGGGAGATAAGGTTAACGTCACGCTGGTATCCAGTGGTTACGATCTGGGGCAGCAGGTGGCGCAGATCGATAACTTTATCGCTGCCAAGGTGGATATGATTATTCTCAACGCGGCGGATTCTAAAGGTATTGGCCCGGCGGTGAAACGTGCCAGAGATGCGGGAATTGTGGTGGTCGCGGTGGACGTCGCGGCGGAAGGGGCGGATGCCACCATCACGTCTGATAATACCCAGGCCGGGGAAATGGCCTGTAAGTACATCTCGGATCGGCTGAAAGATAAAGGCAATGTGGTGATCATCAATGGGCCGCCGGTTTCAGCAGTGCAAAACCGGGTGGAAGGTTGCATGACCGAGCTGAAGAAGCACCCAGAGATCAAACTGCTTTCCTACAACCAGAACGCCAAGGGCAGCCGTGAAGGGGGATTAGAAATCATGACCTCGCTGCTGGCGGCTAATCCGCATATTGATGGGGTATTCGCGATTAACGATCCTACCGCCATCGGTGCCGATCTGGCCGCCAAACAGGCACAACGCAGTGAATTCTTTATTGTCGGGGTTGATGGTTCGCCAGACGGTGAGGAAGCATTGAAACGCAGTAATTCGCTGTTTGTTGCTACCCCGGCGCAGGATCCGCAAGTAATGGCGGCGAAAGCGGTGGAGATTGGTTACGACATTCTGCAAGGCAAACCCGCACCGACCCAACCGGTGCTGATCCCGGTGACCCTGATCGATAGAAACAATATCGGCAGCTACAAAGGCTGGACGGTGAAATAACCGTTGCTGTTCAGGCAAGGCGGCTAGCCCCTCTCCCGCTGTGAGCAGGGAGAGGGCAAAAACGACTCTGGAGGCACCATGAACCGTTCCAGCGTGAACCATATTTTGCAGCAGACCCGGCATTTTTTTACCCAGCATGATGTTCATTTACCCCCCTTTGCCCATTTCAGCCCGCAAGTGTGGCAGCAGCTCGATCATAAGCCTTGGCAGGAAGTGTTTGACCTGAAACTGGGGTGGGACGTCACGGCTTTCGGCGGGAATGATTTTGCCCACCGCGGCCTGACGTTGTTTACGCTGCGTAACGGTTCCCCCAGCGGCCAGCCGTACAGCAAATGTTATGCAGAAAAGGTGATGCACTGCCGCGAAGCGCAGGTCACGCCGATGCATTTTCATTGGCGCAAGAGTGAGGACATTATCAATCGCGGCGGCGGCAACCTGATTGTTGAACTGTATAACGCCGATCAGCAAGAGCAATTGGCAGCGAGTGAGGTGACGGTGGTGCTTGATGGTTGCCGCCAAACTCATGCCGCTGGTTCTCGCCTGCGCCTGGCACCGGGGGAAAGCATCTGCCTGACACCGGGGATTTACCACAGCTTTTGGGGAGAAGAAGGTTTTGGCGATGTGCTGGTCGGTGAAGTGTCTATGGTGAACGACGACGACCACGATAATCGTTTTCTGCTGCCTCTTAGCCGCTTTGATCCGATCGAAGAAGATCAGCCGCCAAAGTGGCTGTTATGCAATGAATACCGGTGTTTCATTGAGTAGGAGGTAATACTATGGCTCTGATTTCATTGGCTCAGGGGCTGGCCCATGCCCGCCAGCATGGCTATGCGCTGGGAGCATTTAACGTACTGGACAGCCACTTTCTGCGCGCGTTGATCGGCGCTGCCAAACAGGCCCGTTCACCGTTCATCATCAATATCGCTGAAGTGCATTTCAAGTATGTCTCACTGGAATCGCTGGTGGCGGCGATTAAACATGAAGTCGCGCAGCATGATATTCCAGTGGTGCTGAATCTTGATCACGGTTTGCACTTCGAAGCCGTGGTGCGGGCGCTGCGGCTGGGTTTTAGTTCTGTGATGTTCGATGGTTCCGGCCTGAGCTATGAGGAAAATGTGCGCCAGACCCAAGAGGTGGTGCGCATGTGCCACGCGGTAGGGGTTTCGGTGGAGGCTGAATTGGGCGCGGTCGGGGGGGATGAGGGCGGCGCGCTGTACGGCGAGGCCGACAGCAATAAATTTACCGATCCGGCGCGGGCGAAGGAATTTGTCACTCAAACCGGTATTGATGCGTTGGCGGTGGCGATTGGTAACGCACACGGTAAATACAAAGGGGAGCCAAAGCTGGATTTTGCACGCCTGGCGGCGATTCAGCAGCAGACCGGTTTACCACTGGTGCTGCACGGTGGTTCTGGTATCAGTGATGCCGATTTCAAACGGGCTATCGCGTTGGGTATCCACAAGATCAATTTTTACACCGGCATGTCGCAGGCGGCGCTGGGGGTGATTGAGCAGCGTATAGCGCAACGCAACGCAATTTACGATGAGTTTGCCGAAATGTTGCTGGCGGTGGAGCAGACGATCAGCGAAGTGGTACAGCAGCAGATGCAGATTTTCGGCAGCGCCGGGCGGCTATAATGGCGCGGTGCGGTATTCTCTCCGCGGGCAATATGCTGGTGGATCATGTGCATCAGATTGCCCACTGGCCGCAACCCGGCTGGCTGGTGGAGATTGAACGCAGCGAGCGGGCCACCGGTGGTGCGCCGCTTAACGTGCTGTTGACGTTGGCGCGCATGCAGATCGGGCTGCCGCTGGCGGCAATCGGGCTTATCGGTTGTGATGCTGATGGCGATTACCTGTTGCAGATGCTGGCACAGCATCAGGTTGATCACCGTTGGGTACAGCGCAGCGCACAGGCGATGACGTCAATGACGCAAGTCATGACCGAGCCTGGGGGGCAACGCACTTTTTTTCATGCTCCTGGGGCCAACCGTTCGCTGGATCTGGCGGCTTTTGATTGTGTAAACAGTGAGCACAAAATTTTCCATCTGGGTTACCTGCTGCTGCTCGATAGCCTTGATCGCCCAGATGAGGAGTTTGGCACACGCAGCGCGCGTTTGTTGGCCCGGATGCAGCAGCGGGGTTATCACACTTCGCTGGATCTGGTTTCACGCCAGGGCGATCCGCGCTACCGCCCGTTAGTGCTGCCCGCGTTGCGCTGGCTGGATTATCTGGTGATTAATGAACTGGAAGCCGGCGAATTTACCGGGCTGGTATTGCGTGCGGCTGATGGCCGCCTGCAGCAGCATTTAATGGCGCCGGCCGCAGAGCAACTGATGGCGGAAGGCGTGCGGCGGCGGGTGGTTATCCATTGCCCTGAAGGTGCTTATGGGTTGGAGCGGAGCGGCGCAGCACGCTGGCAGCCTTCCTGGCACCTGAATGCGGCAGAGATTGTTGGCAGCGTGGGTGCGGGAGATGCGTTCTGTGCCGGGGTGCTCTACGCCAGCCATGAAGATTGGCAGTTAGAGGACACGCTACAACTGGCGCACACCTGTGCCCGCTTTAACCTGCGGTGTGCCAATGCCATTGATGGTGCCCGACCGTTGCCGGAATTGATGGCGTATATCAGGCAACAGCAACCGGTTGGCTGACATCGGCCGCGAACACATAGCCCAGCCCGCGGATGGTGCGAATCAGTTCAGGTTGATGTGGGTTAGTTTCGATTTTGCGCCGTAAACGCATGATCAGCACGTCAATGGTGCGATCAAATACCTCTAGCGTTTCGCTGTGGGTCAGTTCCAGCAGGCGCTCACGGGTCAGGACTTTGCGGGCATGCTGAACCAGTGCTAATAGCAGACCGTATTCGCCCTGGGTGAGAGCCACCGTTTGCCGCTGCGGGTTTTGCAAGCGGCAGCGAGTGGTATCCAGGCACCAGCCATTGAACTGCCAGCCTGCGGGTTTGCTGTTATTTGCCGCTGGTTCCAGCGCCAGTGCCCCGGTGCGGCGCAGTACGGCTTTGGCACGGGCCACTACCACCCGTGGGTTGAAGGGTTTGGCAATATAATCATCGGCGCCCATTTCCAGCCCGACCACCATGTCGGATTCGGCACCGAGGCCGGTCAGCATCACCACGGGTAAATCTGGCCGCAGGCGATGGATCTGTTGCAAGACCAGTAGCCCGTTGGTGTCTGGCAGGATCAGATCGAGCAGAACCAGGGCAATATCCGGTTGTTGGTTGAGCAACGTCAGCGCGTCGCTGCCCCGGTGGCAGGTATAGACGGTGAACACGTGTTCATGCAGCACATCATTGAGCAGATCACAAATGGCGGGATCGTCATCGACGATCAGGACGGCAGGTTTCATTGCTGTTCCCCTGATTCTGTGCAGGAATAAATGTTATCAACCAGTTAAATGCAGTGTAACCGATGGCTACTTAATAAGCGGCAGCCAACGGTAACTGGATGCGGAAATTGCCATCAGCGTCACACTCGGTGGGAATTGCGTGATCCTGACAGTGGGTTACATTAGGCTAGAACGTTGTTGTCGTGTGTTGAGGAGAAAAATAGTGCGCATTGGTATTGATCTGGGCGGCACAAAAATTGAAGTGATTGCGTTAGCCGATGACGGGCGGGAACTGTTCCGTCACCGTATTGCCACGCCGCGCCATGACTATCAGGAGACGTTGCAGGCGATTGCCGGGCTGGTCTGGTTGGCGGAAGAAAAAACCGGCCAATCAGGTACGGTGGGCGTGGGGATACCCGGTACGCTATCGCCTTTTACCGGGTTGGTGAAAAATGCTAATTCTACCTGGTTGAACGGCCAGCCGTTGGATAAAGATCTTGCCGCCATGCTGGCGCGTGAAGTGCGGTTGGCTAACGATGCCAACTGTCTGGCAGTGTCGGAGGCGACCGATGGTGCAGGAGCGGGCAGCCAAACCGTGTTTGCGGTGATCATCGGTACTGGCTGCGGCGCAGGGGTGGCCATTAACGGCCAGGTACATGCCGGAGGAAACGGCATTTCCGGTGAGTGGGGCCATAATCCTCTGCCATGGCTGGATGATGATGAACTGCGGTTCCGCGCCGAAGTGCCTTGTTATTGCGGTAAACAAGGCTGTATTGAAACCTTTATCTCCGGTACCGGCTTTGCTACCGATTACGCACGGCTGAGTGGCAAGGCGCTGAAAGGCGATAAAATCATGGCATTAGCGGCGCAGCAGGATGCCGTGGCGGAACAGGCGATTGCGCGCTACGAAATGCGGCTGGCGAAATCATTGGCACACGTGATCAATCTCTTTGATCCCGATGTGATCGTGCTTGGGGGCGGTATGAGTAACGTTGAACGTCTGTATCAGCAGGTGCCGCAGTTGGTGAAACCTTGGGTGTTTGGCGGCGAATGCGAAACCCCGATCCGCAAAGCGGTCCACGGTGATTCCAGCGGCGTGCGTGGTGCGGCCTGGTTATGGCCGCAGTTCTGAGTCATTCGAGTTACAGGAAGGCGCTTGCCGCCTTCCTGTAATGTGGAATATGCCGAGTATTCGCGCCAAGGGGGGGAAGAAAATCTCATTCCTTGGCGATGTAGTTCATTTCACTTTCACTGCGCACTCGCTCAATGTGGATCGTCAGAAACATCATTTCTTCACGAGTGAGCTGGTGCTGATAGTGCTTTTTGATATGCAGGTTGATTTTGCCCGCGCAGGCAAATGACTCATGATATTTGTCCTTTACCACCTGATACAGTGAATCATCGTCACTGTCGACGTAGTTTTTCCCCAACAGGCGCTGGGCGAAGAATTTCAGGTGGGTGACGAAGCGGTGGTAGCTGAGTGCTTCTTCATTGTAATCAAAGCGGAAATGGTATTTGACGATGTTCAGGATTTCCTGCATCACACGGGTGATATGCAGGGTATTGTGCATTTCGTCGTTGAGTTGGGCATTGACCAGATGCAGGGCAATAAAACCAGCTTCATCTTCCGGTAACTGGGTTTCCAGACGCTGTGCAATGATCGTTAACGCTTCCAGCCCAAGAGCAAACTCGTTCGGGTAGAGTTTTTTGATTTCCCACAGCAGCACATTCTTGATACTCACCCCCTGCGTATGGCGCTGCAAGGCGAAATGAATATGGTCGGTCAGTGTGATATAGACGATGTTGTGCAATTTGCCGGGCAGCCGCTCGCGGGCGAGAGTGATAATACGATCGGCCGTGGTGACACAGGCCAGCGGAATTTCTGCCAGCAGTTCCTTGTAGCGTTCGCTCATCTCGCCACTCTTGAGGGTAAACACCTTCTCGATCAGGCTTTCATCTATCGAGTCACCCACTTTCTTTTTAAAGCCGATACCTCGCCCCATCACCACGGTTTCTTCCTGATGGTCGTTCAGCGTAATCACTACATTATTATTGAGTATCTTAGCGATTTTCATGATTATTCCTGGCCATTCTAGCCCGCTGAAAACAAAAAAACCTGGCCTTCAGGAGCGATCCTGAAGGCCAGGTTTTGCCTGTATTGACAGTGACAATCCTGCTATGAGTTGCATGATAACCATTGCCAGCAGGGGCTCAACGCTTTTCGCTGCGTACTGCCGCCGCGATCACATTTATCATCACTCTTGCAAGCGTAATGTATCCCGTGGCACTCGGCTAACCCTGTTATTCGATGCGGAACTGTGATTCCAACTTACTGACGCCCAGCCCATTGATCTTTTTCACTTTAATCTGCACGGGTATGCGTTCTTTCATGGCGTCGACATGGCTGATCACACCAATGGTTTTACCTGTGGCATTGAGGCTGTCGAGGGCGTCCAGCGCGGTATCCAGCGTTTCTGCGTCCAGCGTACCGAAGCCTTCGTCAAGGAATAGCGAATCAATGCGGGTTTTATGGCTGACCAGATCCGAGAGCGCCAGTGCCAGCGCCAGGCTGACCAGGAAACTTTCACCGCCGGACAGCGTGCGGGTATCGCGCAATGCATCGGCCTGCCAGGTGTCGACCACGTGCAACTCCAGCGTATCGTTGGTTTTGCGTTGCAGCAGGTAGCGCCCGTGCAAGCGGCCAAGCTGGTGGTTGGCTAGATACATCAGGTGATCGAGCGTTAACCCTTGGGCAAATTTGCGGAACTTGTCGCCTTCTTTCGAGCCAATCAACTGGTTGAGCGTGCTCCAGTCGCTATATTGCTGCTGGCTTTGCGCAATCTGTGCAAACAGCGTTTGCTGGTTCTGACGGCGTTGCGCATCGCTGCTTAACTGGTTACGTACTTCTCCTTGGCGCAATTGCAGCGTTTTGAGCTGTTCCGCCAATTGATTCAATGCTTCAGGTGTGGCAAGGGTTTCATCCAGATCCGTTGGGCGGCTCAGGCGTTGCTGCTCCAGCGTTTGAGCCGCCTGGGCCAATAGAGTGCTGGCCTGCACCTGGCGCTGTTGCAGCCGCTCTTTCTCTTGCTGCAATTGTTGACGCACAGCATCTTCGAGCAGTGCGGCGCTGAGGGCGGCTTCGTCCGTAAATTCGCTGCTGGCCAGCGCCTGTTGCCATTGCTGTTCGGCTTGCTGCCAGCGTTCAGTATACTGCTGTTGTTGCTGTTGCAGACCGGCGAGTTGACCCGCCAGACGTTCGTGCTGCTCCTGCGCGTGGTTCAAGCGTTCGGTGGCCTGTTGTAAGGCATTATCGCAGGTGACCTGGGCAGCCCGCAGTTGCTCTCGCACCTGAGCAACCTGCTGTTCACCAAAGAGCGCAGTGCGTTCATGGCGCAGAGTAGTGAGATTTTGCTGCTGTTGCTGCGCAAGCTGGTGCAATTGTGCCAGCTGCTGCTGGGTATCCGCATGGTTTTTTTGCATCAGGCCAAGCCGTTCGCCTAACAGCGCTATTTCCTGCTGGGATTGCTGCTGTTCCTGTTGCAGAGTGTTCAATGCGTCTTTGGCCTGCTGCACGGCGCGGGTGGTTTGCTCATGCCGCAATAACGCCTGCTGAACCGTGTGTTCTTCCTGATCACAGGTTGCCAGCCACTGGTTCAGGCGCAGTGTGTCGTGCAGGGTAAAATCAAACGCCAGCGGTGCGCTGAGCGTTTGCCAGCGTTGCTGATGTTGTTGCTGTTGCTGTTCTTCCTGTTTGATTCTCTGTTGCAGGTGGTGCTGCTGCTCTTTTACGTTTTCGCAACGCGCACGCAGCTCGGTGCCTTGGGTGCGCAACGCTTCGTTTTTCGCCCGCATTTCTGCCACGCGCAGCTCAGTTTCTGAGGGTTTAACCGCTTGGTATTGTTCAATCGCCGGGTGATGTGGGGAACCGCACAGCGGGCAAGGTTCACCGCTTTGCAAGCGGGCGCGTTCCGCCTCTAGGTTGAAAATGCGGTTTTCCAGCTCAAGCGTTTTCTCAACGTCATTGAGATGCGTTTTATGCTGTTTGTATTGCTGGCGGATGTTTTCAAGCTGAGTTTCTGCCTCCGCTAACTGTTTCTGGCGAGTGTCAAACTCCAGCCGCTGCTGCTCCAAGTGCTGCTGGCCTTGTTGAAACAGCGATGCCAGCGTGGACAACTGTTGGCGCACCGGGCGCAGTTCTGCCAGTTCCGTTTGGCGCAGGCGCAGCTTTTCCTGCGGAGATTGTTTTTCCAGAGTCGCCTGTTGTTGCCGCTGTTGTTCAAACGCGGCGCTCAGTTCGGCCTGTTTCGCCTGCGATTGTGTGGCTTGGGCAGCAAGTTGTGCGCGCTGGTTTGCCAGTTGTTCCAATGCTTGGCGTTGTTCTTCGTACTGCTGTTGGCTGGTTGCCTGGTTTTTTTGCGTCTCAGCCTGATGATGCTGTAATTGAGCAACTTGCTGATCGAGCGGTAGCACTTGTTCATCGATCAGCACTTGTTGCTGCTGTTGCTGTGCAACCTGCGCCTGCTTGGCGGTTTGTGCCTGTTCCCGTTGCTGTTGCAGCGGGGCGATCTGCGCCACATGCTGTTGTTGCTGTTGCTCCAACGATTCGATCTGCTGTTGCAGGGTGAGGCTGTCCTGCTGGCAGCGCTGGCGTTCATTCAATACCGGGCGCAGTTTTTCTGCCGGTTCGCTGCGTGCCAGGCGTTGCAACTGCGGTGCAGCCAGTTGGTAATCCTGCTGCACGGCGCTGAGTTGCTGTTGGTATTCCTGCCATTGCCGTTGGGTGGTTTGCCACTGTTGCAGCCAATGCAGTTGGTGTTGGTACAATTGTGCCTGCTGACTGATTTGCTGTTCTTCTGCGCTGAGCGCATTGAGCTGGTTTTCTAAATCCTGGCGCTGTTGGTCATTTAACAGCTCGATGCCGCTGGCACGATGATGCAGAGCATCCAGCTCGGTTTTCGCCTGCTTATGTTGTTCAAATACTCGCTGCGAAAGTTGACCATAAATCTCGGTGCCGGTCAGCTCCTCCAGCAGCTCGGCGCGATCGTTGGCATCGGCATTCAGAAATGCTGCGAACTGCCCCTGTGACAGCATCATGGATTTGGTGAAACGGCCAAAATCCAACCCGGTAATTGAGGCAATCAGATCCAGTTTGTCGCGCACTTTATCCGCCAGGATTTTACCGTCTTTCTGCAAGGCTAGCTCCACCTTTGGCGCTTGCAGGTTACCGCCTGGGTCGTTTTTGGCGCGGCGTTGGCTCCAGAAGGCGCGGTAGCCGATACCTTTTACCTCAAATTCCACCTCTGCCAGCGATTCAGCGGTGTGGCGCGTCATCAGTTCGTTTTGGCTCGGCGTGACGTTCAGGCGGGGAGTCTGGTGATACAGCGCCAGGCAGATAGCATCCAGCAGCGTGGTTTTACCCGCCCCGGTGGGGCCGGTGATGGCAAACAGCCCGTTGCTGGCGAACGGTTCGGCGGTGAAGTCAATTTTCCACTCGCCTTGCAGTGAATTAAGGTTTTTCAAGCGCAGGCTGAGAATTCTCATGCTGAAGGCTCCTCGTCCTGATGTAAGGTATCGATCACCTGGTGGAACATCTGGCGCATCCTTTGCTGATGCGGCTCTGGCATTTCGGGCTCCAGCGCCAGCCGCCGTTCGAAGACATCGCTCACGCTCAGTTCATTCAGGGTTTCTTTATCCTGCCGGGCAATCGCCTGGCGGCGCAGCTCCTTGCTGCGGCGCAGTAGTAACACTTCCACCGGCAGTTCATCGGCCAACTGTTGCAGGCGGCGTTGAATATCGCTGAGGTAATCCTGCGTGACCACTTCAATGTCCAACCAAACCGGCAAGGCTCCCTGATAATCGGCAAATTGCCGCAGTTGCAGTTCGATCTGCGCAACATCGCCTTTGAGCAACTGCATCGGCTGGAAGGTGGGAATGTCCAACGTGGTCACCTGCTGTAAAGCACCATCAGCGAAATCGACCATCAGCACGCTTTTGGCTGCGCCGAGTTCGTCGAAGCTGAGTGGAATAGGGGAACCGCTATAGCGAATATGTTCGGATTTAGCCACTTTTTGGGCGCGGTGAATATGGCCGAGAGCGACGTAGTCGGCAGGGGGAAAAGCCTGCGCCGGAAAGGCATCCAGCGTGCCGATGTAAATGTCGCGCACTGAATCGGAGGTGGTGACGCCCACGGTGGCTAAATGGCCAGTGGCAACGATCGGCAATTGCAGGCCCAAAGCATCACGGCGTGCACAGGCGGCCTGATACAGAGCGCTATAATGCGCGGCAATGGCTTCCTGCAAAGCCTGTTGTTTTTGTGCACCAGATTCCCCGGCGCGGCTGGTGAGCAGATCGCGCGGGCGCAGGAACGGAATAGCGCAGAGCACGGCGCCCGGTTGACCATCGCGCTGGTTCAGCAGCAGGATCTGTTGTTCGATTGCCGTTTGCGCATTGGCAATCACGGTGGTATTCAGGCAGGAAAGCAGTTCACGAGATTCATTGAGGGTCGCCACGGAGTCATGGTTGCCCCCTAATATTACCAACTGGCAACCGGTTGGCTGCAACTCCACCACAAAGCGATTGTACAGCTCGCGGGCGTAGCTGGGTGGCGAGCCAGTATCGAACAGATCTCCGGCGACGATCAGCGCATCAACCTGCTGCTGTTCCACCTGTTCGATCAGCCAGCGTAAGAAAGCCTGATGTTCGGCGGCGCGGCTTTTCGTGAAAAAGTACTGGCCCAGATGCCAATCAGAGGTATGAATCAGGCGCATGCAATCCCCAGTGTCAAACAGCGTTGGGTGATTATAAGGATGTCGCTGCACTCTGTCGTGATGCAATGTTATGACATCGCAATGATATTTTTCAGATCGTTGAAACAATCACTATGCTTAGAACCATTAAGGCAGTGGTAATTTTCATAAAAATGTCACAAAACTGACGCATAATGGCGCCGCAACTTAGCCTAAATAACACATTGACAGGATTGGATGATGGCAAGACGCATACTGGTGGTGGAAGATGAAGCGCCGATCCGTGAAATGGTGTGCTTTGTGTTGGAGCAAAATGGTTACCAGCCGTTGGAGGCCGAAGACTATGAAAGTGCTGTTACGCATATGTCCGATCCCTTCCCGGATTTGGTATTACTCGATTGGATGCTGCCCGGCGGTTCAGGTATCCAGTTTATCAAGCATATGAAGCGTGAGGCGCTGACCCGTGATATTCCGGTGATGATGCTGACCGCACGCGGTGAAGAAGAAGATCGGGTGCGTGGTCTGGAAGTAGGGGCGGATGATTACATCACCAAACCGTTTTCGCCAAAAGAGCTGGTGGCGCGTATCAAAGCGGTGATGCGCCGTATTTCACCGATGGCAGTTGAAGAAGTGATTGAAATGCAAGGGTTGAGCTTGGATCCTGCCTCGCACCGGGTGATGGCTAACGAGCAGGCGCTCGATATGGGGCCAACCGAGTTCAAGCTATTGCACTTTTTTATGACTCATCCAGAACGGGTTTATAGCCGCGAGCAGTTGCTTAATCACGTCTGGGGCACTAACGTTTATGTGGAAGACCGCACCGTTGATGTGCATATTCGCCGGCTGCGTAAGGCGCTGGAGAGCACTGGTCATGACAAAATGGTTCAAACCGTTCGGGGCACCGGTTACCGGTTCTCAACGCGCTATTAATCGCGCAATGTTGGAGCAACTGCCGTGTTAGAACGCCTATCGTGGAAGAGGCTGACCCTTGAGTTGGCTCTTTTCTGTTTGCCTGCCTTATTGCTGGGGCTGATTTTTGGCTATTTGCCCTGGTTGCTGCTGATTGCCGTGCTGGCGGCACTGGTATGGAATTTTTATAACCAACTCAAACTTTCCCACTGGTTGTGGGTCGATCGCAGCATGACGCCGCCGCCGGGGCGCTGGAGCTGGGAGCCGTTGTTTTACGGCCTGTATCAGATGCAACAGCGTAACCGCCGCCGCCGCCGTGAACTGGCGTTATTGATCAAACGCTTTCGCAGCGGGGCTGAATCTTTGCCCGATGCGGTGGTAATGACCACCGTGGAAGGCAATATTTTCTGGTGTAATGGTTTGGCACAGCATTTGCTGGGCTTCCGTTGGCCGGAGGATAACGGCCAGCATATCCTCAACCTGCTACGTTACCCAGAGTTCAGTCAGTATCTGCAACAGCAGGAATTCTCTAAACCGCTGACGCTGCAATTGAATAACGAGCATTTTGTCGAATTCCGCGTGATGCCCTATTCCGAAGGGCAACTGTTGATGGTGGCACGCGATGTTACTCAGATGCGCCAACTGGAAGGCGCGCGCCGCAACTTTTTTGCCAATGTCAGCCACGAGCTGCGTACCCCGCTGACGGTATTGCAGGGCTACTTGGAGATGATGGGCGATCAGGAACTGGGTGACTCTCTGCGCGATAAAGCGTTGAGCACTATGCGAGAGCAGACCAAGCGCATGGACGGGCTAGTCAAGCAGTTGCTAACGCTGTCACGCATTGAGTCGGCACCCAATGTCAATATGAATGAAAAAGTGGATATCCCATTGATGCTGCGCGTTTTGCAACGTGAAGCGCAGTCGCTCAGCGGTGGGCACCATGAAATCAGCTTCCGGGTAAATGAAAACCTCAAGGTATTTGGTAATGAGGATCAGCTGCGCAGCGCGGTTTCTAATCTGGTGTATAACGCCATCAACCATACGCCGCCGGGCACCCATATTGAAGTGAGCTGGCAGCAAACGTTGCATGGGGCACAATTCCAGGTGAGTGATAATGGGCCGGGCATTGCGGCTGAACATATCTTGCGGCTGACTGAACGTTTTTATCGCGTTGATAAAGCACGTTCACGCCAAACTGGGGGCAGCGGGCTGGGGTTGGCGATTGTCAAACATGTGCTCAGCCACCATGATTCACGGTTGGAGATCCTGAGCGAGCTCGGGATCGGGACGCGTTTCATTTTTACCTTGCCTAATCGGTTGCTTGTCCCCGCCGCTTTGTCAGAGAATGCGGTGAAAAATTAACGTGCGGACATGTCTATGGCTCGATTCACCCAAGGATTGCTGCTTTGTTTGCTGCTGATCGGCCCTGGTGCGCTGGCGCAGCCCGACAGGATGCTTTCCGGCAATCTCTCCAGCGTGGGTTCAGACACATTGGCCAATCTGATGGGGTTGTGGGGGCAGGATTTCAGTCAGCACTATCCTAACGTTAACCTGCAAATTCAGGCTGCCGGTTCTTCAACAGCCCCAACCGCATTGGCGGCGGGTGCGGCTCAGCTGGGGCCGATGAGCCGGCCGATGAAAACAGCGGAAGTGTCGGCGTTTGAGCAACGTTATGGCTATCCCCCGTTGGCGGTGCCGGTGGCCGTCGATGCGCTGGTGGTGTTGGTGCATCAGGATAATCCCTTGCGTGGGCTGAATTTGCCGCAGCTTGATCAGATTTTTTCCGCTACCCGCCGCTGCGGTGAGAACAGCGCAATTCGGCGCTGGGGGGAACTGGGGTTGCAGGGCAATTGGCAACAGCGCGCCTTGCAACGTTTTGGCCGCAATTCTGCTTCTGGTACTTACGGTTATTTTAAATTACGCGCCTTGTGCGGCGGTGATTTTATGGCGCGGGTGAACGAATTGCCGGGGTCGGCTTCGGTGGTGCAGGCGGTGGCAGGTTCGTTAAACGGCATCGGTTATGCCAGTATTGGCTTTCGCGCCAGCGGGGTGCGTTTACTGCCGTTGGCTGAATCCGGTAATCACTACATCGCCCCTACGGCAGCCAACGTGCGCAATGGCCGCTACCCGTTATCACGTTATCTGTATATTTACATCAATAAAGCCCCCGATCGGCCGCTGGAGCCGCTGACTGCGGCTTTCCTTGATCGCGTGCTTTCTGTGCAGGGGCAGGCGTTGGTGAATCATGACGGTTATCTGCCGTTGCCACCGGATACGCTGCAAAAAACACGGGGGCTTCTGGGGCTTGATTAAATCTCATGGCACGGGAAATGAGCGGCCCAAAGTGAGCGTATTGTGTGCATAAAATGGTTATTTTTTGGCGTTAACACGCAATATTAATCCATATGTTCACAATGTGTGAGATTGGTGCTTAAAAATAATACAAATCATGTAGTGTATATTCATTGATGTTCAACAGGATCGACTGGCTAAAAAATATTATCTGGTCGAACACTCTGCTTTATTCGCTGCATCTTGTCTTTCGGTGCTATAAAAGTTTAACTTAGCCCCATTGCTGGACTCAACCGCCATTTGGTTCTTGGTGTTTTTCAGGCGCAGCGTAGCTGGCTGCAATGTGAAATCCGCTGGGGATATAACTTCTAAAACTCTGCCCATCATCTGAGTGGTTATCTTTCGGACAAGGACGACGCGCCGAGTATTGGGCGTTTTTGTCTTTGTTGCTCTTAAGATGCGATGGTTGGCCAGCAACCTAATTCAGGCATTTTGTCATTAGGCTATCGGGAATTTTTTTTCATTTGCACAGGCAACACAACAGCGTATGAGTCAGCGTTTAACATCAAAAGATATTCTGGCGTTGGGGTTTATGACCTTCGCTTTATTCGTCGGTGCCGGAAACATTATCTTCCCGCCGATGGTGGGGTTACAGGCCGGTGAGCATGTATGGACTGCGGCCATCGGTTTTTTGGTCACTGCCGTGGGGTTGCCGGTCATTACGGTGATCGCGCTGGCGCGTGTGGGAGGTGGGGTTGACGCACTGAGCACGCCCATAGGCCGCAGCGCAGGTTTGTTACTGGCGACGGTGTGCTATCTGGCCGTTGGCCCGCTGTTTGCTATCCCACGTACTGCCACCGTTTCCTTCGAAGTGGGTATTGCTCCGTTAACCGGTGATGGTGCCCTGCCACTGCTTATTTACAGCCTGGTCTATTTCGCGTTGGTGATTGGTATTTCGCTGTATCCGGGCCGCCTGCTGGATACCGTGGGCCATATTCTGGCTCCGTTGAAGATTGTAGCGATGGCTATATTGGGCATTGCCGCGCTGATATGGCCTGCTGGTGCACCTATTCCTGCGGTAGAAGCTTACCAAAGCGTGCCTTTCTCCTCTGGCTTTGTGAATGGTTATCTGACGATGGACACGCTGGGGGCGATGGTGTTCGGCATCGTGATTGTCAATGCTGCGCGCTCTCGTGGGGTGAAAGATGCCGGTCTGTTGACCCGTTACACGATTCTGGCCGGTCTGATCGCCGGTATCGGTTTGACGCTGGTGTATCTGAGCCTGTTCAAGCTGGGTTCCGGGAGTGGCGTGTTAACCCCGGATGCGAGCAATGGCGCAGTGATCCTGCATGCTTATGTACAAAACACCTTTGGTGGTTTGGGCAGTTTCTTCCTGGCGGCGCTGATCTTCATCGCCTGTATGGTGACGGCGGTTGGTCTGACCTGCGCCTGTGCCGAATTCTTTGAGCAGTATCTGCCGTTTTCTTACAAGGCGCTGGTGTTTATGCTGGGCCTGTTCTCCATGGTGATTTCCAATCTTGGTCTGAGCCATCTGATTCAGATTTCGATCCCGGTATTGACCGCAATTTACCCCCCTTGCATTGTGCTGGTGCTGCTGAGTTTCACCCTGCGTTGGTGGAACAGTACTTCACGTATTGTTGCGCCAGTGATGTTAGTCAGCCTGTTGTTTGGTATTCTTGACGCCGTGAAAGCCTCCAGCTTCCAGCATTTCTTGCCAGCATGGGCGCATCACCTGCCGCTGGCTGCGCAGGGTTTGGCATGGTTGCCCCCTTCGTTGCTGATGTTGGTACTGGTCGCAATTTATGATCGGGTTTTTGCGCGCAGCCGGGAAGTGACCGCGCACTCATAAATCTGCGATTTTAATGTTGGGCCACGGACTTGTCCGTGGCTTTTTTACGTCTACAAGAGACAGGTTATTGTCATGCAACAACAGCTATCTACCGCAGCACCGGCCAACAAGCTGAAACGTGGCCTCAGTACGCGCCACATCCGCTTTATGGCCCTGGGTTCCGCTATCGGCACCGGTCTGTTTTACGGTTCCGCAGAAGCCATCCGCATGGCTGGCCCCAGCGTTCTGCTGGCTTACCTGATTGGCGGTATCATTGCGTTCATCATCATGCGCGCACTGGGCGAGATGTCGGTGAATAATCCGCAGGCCAGTTCGTTTTCACGCTATGCCCAGGATTACCTGGGCCCGATGGCCGGTTATATCACCGGTTGGACCTATTGTTTCGAAATCCTGATCGTCGCGATTGCCGACGTAACGGCGTTCGGTATTTATATGGGGATTTGGTTCCCAGAGGTGGAGCACTGGATCTGGGTACTGAGCATTGTGCTGATTATCGGTGCCATCAATCTGATGAGCGTGAAGGTGTTTGGTGAACTGGAGTTCTGGTTCTCATTCTTCAAAGTGGCCACCATTATCATCATGATCGTTGCCGGTATTGGCATCATTGTCTGGGGCATTGGCAACGGCGGGCAAGCAACCGGTATTCATAATCTGTGGACCAATGGTGGCTTCTTCAGCAACGGTTTTTTAGGCATGTTGCTATCGCTGCAACTGGTGATGTTTGCCTATGGCGGGATTGAGATCATCGGTATTACCGCCGGGGAAGCCAAAGATCCGAAAGTGTCGATCCCTAAGGCTATCAACTCGGTGCCATGGCGTATTCTGGTGTTTTACGTGGGTACGCTGTTCGTGATCATGTCGATCTACCCGTGGAATCAGGTTGGTACCAACGGCAGCCCGTTTGTATTGACCTTCCAGCATATGGGGATCACCATGGCGGCGGGTATCCTCAACTTTGTGGTGATCACGGCGTCGCTGTCGGCGATCAACAGTAACGTGTTTGGCGTTGGCCGTATGCTGCATGGCATGGCCGAGCAAGGCCATGCGCCACAGATGTTCAGTAAAATCTCCAAACACGGCATTCCGTGGGTGACGGTGGTGGTCATGATGGCGGCGCTGCTCGTTGCCGTTTACCTCAACTACATTATGCCGAAAAGCGTGTTCCTGGTGATTGCTTCACTGGCAACGTTTGCCACCGTTTGGGTGTGGATTATGATCCTGTTCTCGCAGATCGCTTTCCGCCGCAGCTTGAGCAAAGATCAGGTGAAGAAGCTGGATTTCCCGCTGCGCGGCGGCGTATTTACGTCGGTGGTGGCGATTATCTTCCTGGTGTTTATCATTGCCCTGATTGGCTACTTCCCAACCACTCGCATCTCGCTGTATGCCGGGCTGGTGTGGGTGGCGCTACTGCTGCTGGGTTATTACGTCAAAGTCAGCCGCCAGAAGAAGCGGGCTGCGTTGGTAGAATGACAGCATTGATGTGAGAAATACCGGCTCTGACTGACAGCAGGGCCGGTATATTCCCTTCCTGAATTACTCAAAAAATATTCTAAATATTAAAAATACGTTAACCTAAAGTAGCGGTTTGCCTTTATCCATCCAGGTGAATCCGCATCTCCACCCCTCGGCTCCTCCCTGAGTTTATTTCTTAAAGAGGAGGGGGGATGGCACTCAACGTGGCATTGTTCTGGGCATTGGAATCATGTCGTGTAGATCAGGAGAGCCGTCATGCTTAACGCTTGGCATCAACCCGTTCCCCCTTTTGTGGTGAAAAAAAGGCAATGTCTGGAGATCACGCTGTGGCTACAGGGTGATGATTTACCTGAGCAGGTCTTTTTGCGTACAGAACCGGATAATGAAGAATGGTTATTGAAAATGCAGGCGCAGGCCTCGGCCGGTTTGTGGTGTTATCATACCAGTCTGGCGCTGAATGAAGGGGAAGCGACCAGGCGCTATTGCTTCAAACTGCTGTGGGCCACACGGCAACAGTGGTTTGGCCCGCAGGGCTGGTCGTTGATACCGCCTGGGCAACTGGCACAGTTCGCCGTGGATGAGCCGAATAATAGCCCGATGTGGGTGGCCGATCAGGTGTTTTATCAGATATTCCCCGATCGTTTTGCCAGCAGCGGCGGGGCGCATGGTATTGAAAGCGGGAGTTATCACCATGATGCGGCCGGCTGCGATGTGGTTCGCCGTGATTGGCAACATCCGTTGGAAGGGAAACATGCGGCTTCCACCTTCTACGGCGGTGATCTGGATGGCATCAGTGAAAAACTGCCGTATCTGCAACAGCTTGGCGTGACGGCGTTATACCTCAACCCGATCTTTACCTCTCCGAGTGTGCATAAATACGACACAGAAGATTATTATCAGGTCGATCCCTACTTCGGTGGGAATGAGGCGCTACAGCGTTTGCGAGTAAGCACTCACCAGGTGGGTATCAAGATCATGCTGGATGGCGTGTTTAACCATACGGGCGACTCGCACCCGTGGTTCGATCGCCACCGGCAGGCGGAACAGGGTGCCTGCCATAATGCCGATTCCCCTTATCGCGGTTGGTTTAACTTTTATCCAAATGGCGAGGCGCTGGCCTGGAAAGGCCATACCAATCTACCAAAGCTCAATTTCGCTGAACCTCAGGTGGCGGAGGCGATTTATCGCGCTGATAACAGCGTGGTGCGTTACTGGATGCGGCCACCGTACAGTATCGACGGCTGGCGGCTGGATGTGGTGCATATGCTGGGTGAAAACGGCGGTGCTGAGGGTAACCTGCATCATCTGGCTGGGCTCTATCAAGTGGCTAAGCAAGAAAACCCCAACGCTTATATCTTGGGCGAACATTTTGGCGATGCACGCCGTTGGCTGCATGCCGGGGTTGAAGACGCCGCCATGAACTATGTGGGCTTTGCTTTACCGGTGCGGGCATTTCTGGCTGGGCAGGATGTGGCCTATCACCCGGTACAGATTGATGCCGCCACCTGCGCGGAGTGGATGGACGGTTACCGTGCTGGGTTGCCGCATAATCGTCAGTTGATACAGTTTAATCAACTAGACAGCCACGACACAGCGCGTTTCTTGACGATGCTGGAAAATAACCAGCGGCGCATGCAGATGGCAGCGGTGTGGTTGATAAGCTGGATTGGCGTGCCCTGTTTGTACTACGGCGATGAAATCGGTTTGGACGGCGGCAACGATCCGTTCTGCCGCAAGCCATTCCCCTGGGATGAGGGCGCATGGGACCACCCATTGTTGGCACTGTTCCGCCGCCTGATTGCGCTGCGCAAACAAAGCAAAGCGCTACGGCGCGGTGGCTGCCAGGTGCTGTATGCCGCAGGGGAAACGTTGGTGTTTGTACGTACTTACCAGCAAGAGCAAGTACTGGTGGCGCTACAACGCAGTGGTAGTGATGAAGTGCTGCTGCCTTACAGCCCGTTGCTGGCAAAAGGCGCATGGCAGCGGTTAGAGGGAGAAGGTGAACTCAACGCGGTAGATAATGGGCTGCAATTACGGTTAGGTGCAGAATCTGCCGCATTATGGCGGTTAGCAGAATAGAACATTCCATCCACTGGCACGGGGCCTTGCAGTAGGCCCTGATATATTTAGAGCCTATCCCATTAGGGTTATTTGGCCCTGAGTAGTGCTCGAAATCCTCACAGACTGCATGTACGCTCCGGTTTCTGTACGCGCCTACTGAGATAGGCTCTTAGCCTCAACCCCCCATTTCGTACTCCAACATCCTCTCCACGATATTGTGACCATGATCTTGTTCTGTAGAGTTTTTGGGCGACATGTTAACGATGTGTGACTTTGTTCAAACAAATGTTTTCTGCACTTTGGTTATATGATCCGAAATGTTCACGTTGTCATTTTGGATTTAAGAATGAAGTTATTTTTTAACTTAATGAATAATATAAATTAATAATTATCTATTGAGTTTTTTTCTGTAAAAATGACAACGTCAACATTTCGTTTTTGTATCGGTTAAATTTGATAATGGAGAAGGAAATGAGTCAGTTACCAGAGAAAATGAGTGCGGTGGTTTGCCATGGCCCGCAGGACTACCGTTTTGAACAAGTACCAACGCCGCTGCCGAAAGCCAAAGAGTTGGTGATCAAAGTTGAAGGCTGTGGGATCTGTGCCGGTGACTGTAAATGTAAAAACGGTGCTCAGATGTTTTGGGGGGAAACGCCGTGGGTAAAACCCCCGGTGGTGCCGGGCCATGAGTTCTATGGCCGGATTGTTGCCATGGGCGAAGGTGTAGAGAAAAAGTACAAGGTTGGCGAGCGGGTTATCGCTGAGCAGATCGTTCCTTGCTGGGAATGCCGCTATTGCAAATCCGGCAGCTATTGGATGTGTGAAACACATAATATTTACGGATTCCAAAAAGATGTTGCCGAAGGGGGGATGGCGGAATACATGCGTTTTTCTGAAAACGCCATTGTTCACAAAATTCCAGAAAGCCTCAGCCACGAGGATGCGGTGTTGATCGAACCGATGGCTTGCGCCATTCACACCGTTGCTCGCGGGGATATACAACTGGATGATGTGGTAGTGCTGGCCGGTGCCGGACCGCTGGGGTTGTGTATGGTACAGGTTGCTCGCCTGAAAACGCCAAAGAAACTGATCGTGATTGATGCTATTGATGAACGTCTGGAGCTTGCTAAAGAATTTGGCGCAGATGTTGTTATCAATCCACTGAAAGAGGATGCCGATAACATCGTTAAAGCGTTAACCGGTGGCTATGGCTGCGATGTTTATATTGAAGCAACGGGGGCTCCAATCGGGGTGACTCAGGGATTGCAAATGATCC
This sequence comes from Chania multitudinisentens RB-25, assembly GCF_000520015.2. Classification (GTDB taxonomy): domain Bacteria; phylum Pseudomonadota; class Gammaproteobacteria; order Enterobacterales; family Enterobacteriaceae; genus Chania; species Chania multitudinisentens. The sequence continues at coordinate 4,937,140 of NZ_CP007044.2, read as the reverse complement.
GCAAACTGGGGCGTTTTGTGGAGTTCAGCGTATTTGGTAAAGAAACCACCGTTGACTGGTCAATTATCGGCGATCGTAAAGAGTTAGATATTCGCGGTGCTCATTTAGCGCCTTACAGTTATGAAATTGCTATCGATCTGTTTGAGCGTGGCTTAGTCACTTCCAGAGGCATAGTGACTCACAGTTATTCATTGAATGAGTGGGATACGGCTTTCGCGCTGGCTGATTCAACGGATTCAATTAAAGTTATTTTAGTCCCTTGATATTAAAAAATTAATTATAAAAAAGTACGTTTAACTCCTTCAGCAAGGTGGGGGTGATTGACGCTGTTAGTGATGTAATAAATAAAATGATATTAATTTTCTGATAGAAAAATGCCTGCACAATAGGAGAATAAAATATGTTTTCATTAGTTAAAAAAGTTCTTCCCGTTATGTTTGCCGGTAGTATGTTGCTCGCCAGTCAATCCGTTTTGGCGAAGCAGATTACGATCGGTGTTTCATTTCAGGAAATGAATAACGATTATTTTGTGGCAATGAAAGAAACATTAGAACAGGCCGCGAGTGATATTGGCGCGAAAGTTTATGTGGCAGATGCGCGTCATGATGTATCAAAACAAATTAACGATGTTGAAGATATGCTGCAAAAGAAAGTCGATATTTTGCTGATTAACCCAACGGATTCAGTGGGGGTACAGTCAGCGGTGATTTCGGCGCATAAAGCTGGGGCGGTAGTGGTGGCGATTGATGCCCAAGCGGAAGGGCCGCTGGATTCCTTTGTGGGGTCGGAAAACTACGATGCAGGTTTCCAGGCAGGCGAATATCTGGCGAAGTCGCTGGGTAATAAAGGCAAAGTGGCGATCCTGGATGGCATCCCGGTGGTTCCCATTCTTGAACGCGTGCGCGGCTTTGAGGATGCCATTAAAAAACATCCTGAGATGAAGATCGTCACCAAGCAAAATGGTAAACAAGAGCGCGATACGGCGCTGACGGTGACTGAAAATATACTGCAATCGACGCCCGATCTGGCCGGCCTTTTCAGCGTGAATGACGTGGGTGCCTTAGGAGCGTTGGCGGCGATCAAAAGCAATGGTTCCCAGGTCAAACTGGTGAGCGTTGACGGCCAATCAGAAGCGATTCAAGAGATCCTGAAACCTAACTCGCCGTTTATTGCTACTTCTGCACAATTCCCGCGCGATCAGATGCGCATTGCCTTGGGCATTGCGCTGGCTCGTTACTGGGGTGCCAATGTTCCGCAAACCATTCCGGTGAAAGTGAAGTTAATCGACAGCAGCAATGCGACAGGTTTTAGCTGGTAAACGCTCAGCATTGTTCTGTTTAGCGGCAGTTATCCCATATTACCAGGATATTTCCGCTCAGGCCGATTTACCTGAGCGGAATATTATACCCGTAATAGATCAGCTTGAAGTATGACGGGGATATTGGGAATAGGCTCGGAGGATAATATCGTGGCAGCATTATTAGAATTAAAACGGATTAAGAAATCCTTTCCGGGTGTAAAGGCATTAGATGGCATTGATCTTACTCTCCAACAGGGTGAAATACATGCCTTGCTGGGGGAGAATGGCGCGGGTAAATCGACACTGGTTAAAATCATGTGTGGTATTCACCAGCCGGACTCTGGCGAAATCATCATGGAAGGTAAAAGCTGCCGCTTTGATAATTATCGCCAGGCGATCAATGCGGGGGTGGGGATTATTTTTCAAGAATTCTCTCTTATTCCTTATATGAACGCCGTGGATAATATATTTCTCAATCGGGAAATCAAAAACCGCTGGGGATTATTAGACCGAAAAGCCATGCGCAAAAAAGCGGAATCTATTTTCAAGCGTTTGACGGTACATATCGATTTGGATTGCCCGGTTGAACAATTGAGCGTGGCACAACAGCAATTTGTTGAGATTGCCAAAGCGCTTTCGCTGGATGCGCGCGTTCTGGTACTGGATGAACCCACCGCCACATTAACGCCTGGCGAAGCCGAGCACTTGTTCAGTGTGATGAACGATCTGAAATTGCTCGGGGTTGGCATGGTGTTTATTTCACACCATCTGGATGAAATCTTCACCGTATGTGACCAGATAACCGTGCTGCGGGACGGTACCTATGTGCAGACCTTGCCAACGGCCAGCACCAATGTGGATGAATTGGTGAAGCTGATGGTTGGCCGCAAAATCGAGCACACGTTTCCGCTGAAATCGCACTTGGTTGACACCTCAACACGCTTGCTGGAGGCCAGTATTCAGCGTACCAAACACCACCAGGAAGATCGTTTTCATCTGTTCAAAGGGGAAATACTCGGTTTTGCCGGTTTGGTGGGGTCGGGCCGTACTGAAACGGTGTCCGCGCTGATTGGTGCAAGTGCTTGCTATCGCAAGCGCGTCAGCCTCAGTGGGCAAAACGCCACGCTGCGTAATCCGGCGTTGGCGTTGGAGCAAGGGATTGGCCTGCTGCCGGAAAACCGTAAAACCGAAGGGCTGGTGCTGCCGTTTTCCGTGGCGCAGAACATTACGCTCAACCGGCATGAACGGCGCGGCAAGATCTTTATTGATGCCCGTAAAGACAACGATATCGTGCAGCGCCTGATCCGTGAGGTTGGCGTAAAGACCTCAAGCCCGGATACCGTCGTCAGCACCCTGAGCGGGGGTAACCAGCAGAAGGTGGTGATTGCCCGCTGGCTGAACAATGACTGCAACATTCTCATCTTTGATGAGCCTACGCGGGGAATTGATGTCGGTGCGAAGGTCGAGATTTATCAGATGATGCAGCAGCTCACGCAGAAAGGCATTTCTATCATCATGATTTCATCCGAATTACCCGAAATCATCGGGGTTTGTGACCGCGTGTTGGTATTCCGTGGCGGGCACATTGTTGCCGAATTGACCGGCGATGAAATCGAGTCTCATAACATCATGCTTCATGCTACCGGGAGTGCATTATGATCGGAATTGAACAGTCTTCTACTGCGCAGCATGCCCCGGGGCAGAGCTTCAGCAAACGTTGGGAGAAATTACTGCATCACCCTGCGGTGCTGCCGTTTATCGGTTTCAGCATCCTGTTTTTATTGATGTGCGGGCTGAACGACAGTTTCCTGACGGTCAATAACCTGACCAACGTGGCACGACAAGTATCGATTAACGCCATTATTGCCGTGGGGATGACCTGCGCGATATTGACCGGCGGGATCGATCTCTCCGTCGGGCCGGTGATGGCGCTGTCCGGCTCTATTGCCGCCGGGCTGATGTTGGGCGGTATACCTATTCCTCTGGCGATGGTTGCCGCACTGCTGATCGGGGCCGTGTTTGGCCTGGCCAACGGGGCATGCATCGCTTATCTGCGCATGCCACCGATTATTGTAACTTTGGCCTCAATGGGGATTGCCCGTGGTTTGGCGCTGCTGTACACCGGCGGTTACCCGATTTCCGGCCTGCCAGACATGTTCTCCTTCTTTGGGCGCGGCACGGTATTGGGCATTCAGGTGCCGATCCTGATCATGGCCGGGGTCTATATTCTGGCCTGGATCATGCTCAATCATCTGTCATTTGGCCGTTACGTTTACGCCATCGGCGGCAACGAAGAGGCGGCACGCCTGAGCGGTATTCGCGTACCACGCTACAAAGTGCTGGTGTATGTGGTCAGTGGAGTCACCGCCGCGTTAGCTGGCTTGGTGCTGACTTCGCGCTTGATGAGCGGGCAACCGAATGCGGGCGAAGGTTTTGAACTGGATGCGATTGCCGCTGTGGTGCTAGGGGGCGCGGCGATCTCTGGCGGCAGAGGCGCAATTATCGGCACCCTGGTGGGAGCCATGATGCTTGGCGTGTTGAATAACGGCCTCAACCTGATGAGCGTGTCGCCGTATATCCAGAACGTGGTCAAGGGCGGCATCATCCTTGCTGCTATCTACCTTAGCTCCAGCCGGCGCAAGTAGAGGTTGATATGGGGTATTTTCTGGGAGTTGATATTGGCGGCACCGTAATCAAAGCGGGTTTATACCGCGCTAACGGTGATGAAGTCGCCGTTGCAGAATGTGATGGTGAAGCGCTAGCCGTGCAGCCTGGTTTCAGTGAGCGCGAAATGGAAGCGCTGTGGCAGGATTTGTGCTCAACCATCCGCCAGGTGCTCAGTTTGGCTTCGGTAGCGGGTGAACAGGTGCGCGGCATCAGTTTTTCATCGCATGGTAAAGGGTTGTATGCCATTGATAAACAGGGTAAGCCGGTGCGAAACGGCATTGTTTCATCGGATACCCGCGCCAGCGCGATGGTCACCGATTTGCAACGGCAAGGGGTGGAGGAGATGGTTTATCCTCGTAGTTTACAGCCCATCTGGAGCAGCCATCCGGCGGTGTTATTACGTTGGCTGAAGCAACACGAACCTGCTCAGTATGCAGCGATCGATTATGTGCTGATGGCGCACGACTATCTGCGTTTTCGCCTGACGGGTGAAGTAGCGGCGGAGATAACCAACATCTCTGGCAGCAACCTGTTTAACCAGCAGAATGGGGGCTACGATCCGCAATTGATGGCAGTGTTTGGCATTGACGAAGTAGCCGATAAAACCGCGCCGCTGTTGGGATCGGCAGAGTTGGCCGGGCGAGTCACGGCCACTGCCGCTGCACAGTGTGGGCTGCCAGCGGGAACCGCCGTGTATGGCGGTCTGTTTGACGTGGTAGGGGCGGCATTGTGTTCGGGGGTGGTTGATGATCGCACCTTGAGTGCGGTCGCAGGCACCTGGTCGATTGCCACCTGCGTGACTGAGAGCGTGCTGCCATCTACACATCCCTTTGCCTGGGGGCGTTACTGCATGGCAGATCGCTACTTTGTGCATGAAGGCAGCCCGACATCCGCAGCTAATCTGGCCTGGTTCTTACGCCAGTTTTGTAACAACGATCATCAACGCTATGCACAGTTTAACCGCTGGGTGGCTGAACGCAGTGAACGGCCAAGCGACATCGTATTTTTACCTTATCTGTATGGTTCCAACCTCAACAGCAACCTGCCGGGCGCGCTGATCGGCCTGAGCGGCCACCATGAAATGGCGGATATTGTTCATGCTATTTATCAGGGCATCCTGTTCTCGCACCTGATTCATCAGGATCGCATGGTGGCACTAAACCCGCGGGTGGAGCGAATCCGTATGACCGGTGGGCCAACGCAGTCTGCCGTCTGGATGCAGATGTTTGCCAACGCGGGTAATTTGCCGCTGGAGGTGGTGGATATTCAGCAAAGCGGTTGCCGCGCGGCAGCGATTTGTGCCGCCGTGGGAGCGGGAGAATATGCCAACTTTACCGAAGCGGTGCAGGTTATTCAGCCTGAATTACATACCTATTTTCCCGATGCGGCGGCTAACCGGCGCTTACGCGATCGATTTACGGGCTATCTGGAGATCGCCCAAGCACTCAGTGAGGTCAATAATGCAAGCCACTAATACGGTGTGCCTGGGGCTGTATGAGAAAGCCTTACCGGCGCAGCTTGATTGGGCGCAGCGGCTGGATATTGCCAGCGAGCTGGGTTTCCAGTTTATGGAAATTTCGATAGATGAACAGCCTGAACGCCAACAGCGTTTGGATTGGGATCGTCAACAACGGTTGGCGTTGCTTAACGCCCGTTTCGACAGCGGTATTGCGTTGCCCAGCATGTGTTTGTCGGCACACCGGCGTTACCCTTTTGGCAGCAGCGACGCGGCGACACGCCAGCAGGCGCGCACCTTGATGGATAAAGCACTGAACTTTGCCGTGGATATAGGGATTCGGAATATTCAACTGGCGGGGTATGACGTTTATTACGAAAGCTCGGATCGCCATACGCGAGAGCGCTTTATGGAAGGCATGCAGTGGGCGGTGGCGCTGGCGGCCAAGGCCCAGGTGATGCTCTCGGTGGAGATCATGGATACCCCCTTTATGAACAGCATCAGCAAATGGCGTGAATTTGCCCGGCAGATTGCCAGCCCGTGGTTCACCGTCTACCCCGATATTGGCAACCTGAGTGCCTGGGGTAACGACGTGGCTTACGAACTTGAGCAGGGTATTGATCAGATCACCGCCATTCACTTGAAAGACACCTTACCGGTGGCCCCCGGGGCCGCAGGGATGTTCCGCGATGTGCCTTTTGGCAGCGGCTGCGTTGATTTTGCCCATACGTTTTCCGTTTTAAACCGGTTGAAGTACCGAGGGCCGTTCCTGCTGGAAATGTGGGCGCGCAACGATGGTGAGGATAAGCAACATATCGCTCAGGCAAAACACTGGATCGAGCAACAGATGAAAATGGGGGGTATCGCATGTTAAGCGAACTGAAACAGCAGGTGTTGGCGGCGAATCTCAGCCTGCCAGGTTACGGTTTGGTGACCTTCACCTGGGGAAATGTGTCGGCTATCGATCGCCAACAAGGGCTGGTGGTGATTAAACCTTCGGGGATCGCTTATGAAGAGATGACTCTGAAAGATTTGGTGGTGGTGGATTTAGACGGTGTGGTGCGGGAAGGGCAGCGTAAACCTTCTTCTGATACTGACACCCATCTGGCGTTGTATCGCGCATTTCCTCACATCGGCGGCATTGTGCATACCCATAGCCGTAATGCCACCATTTGGGCGCAGGCCGGTCAGGCTATCCCGGCGCTTGGCACTACACATGCGGACTATTTTTATGGCGACATCCCTTGCACGCGCCCAATGAGTGAGAGTGAAATTGCCGGTGACTATGAACGGGAAACCGGTCAGGTGATTATCGAAACCTTTCAGCGCGCAGGGTGCGATCCGCAGCAAGTGCCGGGAGTGCTGGTCTATTCTCACGGCCCGTTTGCCTGGGGGAAAACGGCGGCTGATGCTGTGCATAATGCGGTGGTGCTGGAGGAAGTGGCGGCAATGGCGATGGCTACGCGGCAATTGGTACCCGCGATCTCACCGATGCAGCCGACATTATTGGATAAGCACTTTTTACGCAAGCACGGTAAAAATGCTTATTATGGTCAGTGACGGCGCAGGATAGCCTGCGTTTGATTGCCAGGTTGCCGCAGGGTTGGGCAACCTGGATGAGCCCAGGATCTTACGGAATAAGCTGCATCCCGGTAAAAAATTCGCGTCTTAAAGGCCGGTCGTTACGATTATTTTTGATGGCATCAAACAATAACTCTGCGGCTATTTCCCCCAGCATCTGGGTATCGTGGTAAACGCCGGCAATATGTAAACCGTAATCCCAGGCTTTAGGGGGTTCATCAATGGAAAAGAACTTTATCCGCTCATAAATATTAAGCTGGTGACAAATAGAAATGGCACCAAGAGTGATAATGCCATTCAAGCCGACGATATAATCTGGCTGGTTTTCCGGGGCAGCGAGGTACTCTTTCACCCGTGCCGCCTGTGAAATAAAATCGTAATCGCCATTGATGATGGTGACTTCGCTTTTTCTTTTTTCTAATGCTTCAACGATACCTCGGGTACGTGCCAGAGTTATTTCCGAATCGGCAGGGCCGCCGAGAATGAGGATGTTACTTTCCGGCTGTGCGGCAAGGTATTTTCCAGCAAGGTGACCAATTTCCTGATTGTTAAGAAATACACCGCTAAGTTTCTGGTTATAGATATCTCTGTCGATAAGAATCAGCGGGGTGTGATAACGTTCGGCCTGGTTGAGATAGGCCGGTTGATAGTGCTTATCATCGCGAACGGCCGAGAGCAGAATACCGCGAGCTTTATAACCGAACAGTGCCTGGATCGCCTGCATTTCAGCCTCTTCACTGCCGTCGGTATCGAACAGCATGATCTGATAACCTTGCAAACGTGCAATGCGCGAGACGGTTTGAATTAACCCGGAATAAAATGGGTTATACATGCTGCTGGTGACAATACCAATAATCTGACTGCTGCTTTTTTTTAATCCCTGAGCAAAAGCGTTAGGGACATAATTCATCTCTTTGGCGATGGCATGAATCTTTTCTAGCGTTTCTGGCTTCAGCAATTCGGGTTTATTAAAAGCACGGGAAACGGTGATGTTGGTCACGTTGGCTCGGCGGGCAATGTCTACAATGGTGGCATTTGAATTAGCTTTTGACACCGTCAATCCTTGCTTTATGTATCAACAGATCTCTTATTGTAAGGAAGCCACCTACAGGATGCCAGATGTAATCGATCGCCTGTGGTTTTCAGCTTGGGTTGGCGATCGGCGTATGATTGTACGGCAGTAAGGCGATGTTGGGTAATAGGCTGTTTTCTTGGTGTTTTCTGTCCATATCTCTGATTCGGAAAACCTTTAGTCACCCGTATTACATCCATCGATGTTGTTGCTCAATACGTTTGGGTATCTGACGTACTCACTGAGTTTGCGGAACCTGGAAGAGGTGAGGGCAGAACGCAGTATTGTTATTAAACATTACATCCTTCACTGTTTTGTTGGCATGTGTGCACAGTGGGTTGTTGGTAGTGAATGAATGGGAGCTTATATCAAAATCAAAAGCCAATAGAAAATATTAATACCGCCCGGCTGATGTTACCGACCAGATCATTGATTTCTTGCTGACTGTCAGGCGGGGTACCATCGCTGCATTGCGCTTCTTTCGCGCGGTTATTCATCATCAAACATGCTGCCAATATTACCCCTGACACTCTCAATGCCAGTAAACCATTAAAGACGATGATAAGCAGGTAGAGAAATGCCGAAATAATCTTGTGTGTTGGGATTATCGAAACATAAAACGATGAATACACCTGATATTGGGATTCAAATCACTTCAATGATTTTAAACCCGGCTGGCAGGTATTGGCGGGCACGCATAATGCTTAAAAAACAGTTTTAGCATCCAGACCCGCGGTGGACTAGCCTTGGTGTAACATTTTTATCTGTTAACTATGACAAAAATTAGGCAGGTCAGACTTTTTCATCTTTTCTATACTAAGCTAACGTGATAATACCCTTTAATAGGATAGGCCGTTAAGAATACTTATGAGGTATAAAAAAATATTACTATTCTGAAATAAAATAATGAATTAGAGTATTCCTAGTTAATGTTCTTAAGGAAGATGTTTAATGCACCTGATTTATAATTTTCTCAATACTAAAGGCTTGGTTGGTATATGATAGATTAAAACATTCAATGCCAACATAAATATTACTATAGCGCCAGCACCACATAGGGAAATACTGAATCCTGTGCGAAAGTTATTCTGTTGACTGCCTGAGGAACAGCCATCAAATTTTTGCTGACTTTCTTATGCTTACATGACAGACCCATAATGATTTTTATAGGGTATAAAAACATTACTATCCAGGGATGGGATGATGAATTGGAGAGTTCTTCGTTAATGTTTTGAAGAATATCCACCCTCCTTGTTTATTATTTCCCTTAAAATTACTGCCTTGATTAGGATGTGATGGATTAAAAAATGATATCAACTAAAACATCATAATGGATAAGGTTATTGAATGAGGATAGAAATGAATTTTTTCTTCAATCAAGAAATTGTGACGCCTGATTAAAATTTTCAGAGCAATTCATTTCGATCACCATATAAATTATTTTTATGAGTGAATATTCAATCTCAATGACCAGTAAATAATATTCCGTTTGTAATAGTTCTTCACAGAAGCATTATCGGGCGCTATTGGCCGAGCGGTGAGCTCACCACAATCAATAGCATTAGAGAGAACGATGCTTTGGCATCACATTAAATAAAATTACGGATGAACCGTATCTTAAAGGAAATTATTAAATGAAAAAGAATATTATCGTTGTCACTCTGGTTGCCGCTGCTGCTATGGGTTCTGTTTCTACCTTCGCTGCGGATGGTCAGATTAATTTCACCGGCGAAATTATCGATGCTGCCTGTGAAGTGGTGAACAACGTAAATAACCCACTGGCTGTTACTTTGGGCAGAGTGGCTAAAACCGCGTTTGACGGTAAGGGAACAACCGCTGCGGCCACCGGATTTACTCTGCAATTGAAAAACTGCCCGGCAACACTGACGGGCGCAACAGTGAAATTTGATGGTACCACGGTAGCGGGTGACAACAGCGTATTGGCCTTGACTCAAGAGGCTGGTGTAGCGCAAGGCGTGGGTATCCAACTGTCTGATTCCAGCCAAGACGCTCTGCCGTTGAATACGGCATCTGCTTCTTACCCACTGGCATCAACAGGCACTAATAACCTGGATTTCGTTGCACGCTATGTTGCCACAGCAACAACAGTGACCGCAGGCCCTGCTAACGCCACAGCCAGCTTCACCATCAACTACAACTGATATTTGGCCTGATTACCGTAGGCCATGAAATAACGGGGGAAATCCCCCCGTTATTATTTAATTTATCCAGAGAGTCCAATATGAAAGTTTTATCTTCACTCATTTTAACCTTGTTATTCACCGCCAATCTGGCGCAAGCAGGTGTGATTGTGGGGGGGACCCGGCTGATTTACGACGGCGGTAAAAAGGAGTCTTCACTGAGCGTCAATAACCCGGATAAAACGGCCTATCTGATTCAGAGTTGGGTTGAAGGGGCTACGGATGCTGAGAAAGCCCCCTTTATCGTCACTCCCCCGTTGTTCCGCTTGAATGGTGGCAAGGAAAACCTCCTGCGCGTGGTACGAGCGGGTGGCAATCTACCAACTGATAAAGAGTCGCTGTTTTGGATGAATATCAAGTCTATCCCCTCGATAGAGCAAGACAGCGACAAAAACACATTGCAGATCGCCATAAAAACACGCATCAAGCTGATTTATCGCCCACAGGGGCTGAAAGGCACCCCGGAAGATGTTGCCGGAACTCTCATCTGGCAACGTTTTGGTAATGGCATACAGGTCACTAACCCAACCTCGTTTTATATGAACTTCCAGAAGGTGAGCGTAGCGGGCAGAGAGGTGAAAGAAGCAACCTATGTCGCACCAGGCAGTACCACCCGCTTTGCCTTACCCGCAGGCACTGGCGTGGGCAATGTGAGCTGGGCACTTATTAGTGATTACGGTAGTACGGGTAAAGAGTACACCAAGGCGTTGTAAATAAACCGCCAAATAAATACGCAGTTACTTAACGGTCCCAACTACGGTTTGCAACCAGTTGGGAAATAAAAGGCACGGGAACAAGGATTTTCTCCTGTAGGCCATGGGATAAAACATGTCGATTATTATAAAGGCCGCGTACATGTCTAAGAATGTGAAAAAAAGTCAACCTTCGTTGCGCGTCAATCCGCTCGCTTATTTTATTGCAGCACAGATGGCTTTGCTGAGCGGCATGGCTTTCGAAGCGCAGGCGCGTGAATCGTTTAACCCGGCCTTGTTGGAGGCAGGAGGGGGGGCGCAACATCAGGGCAATACTGACCTGTCTCTGTTTGAAGATGGGGTATCGCAGGCACCAGGCATCTATCGGGTCGATATCTACCTTAATAACGAGCAGCGGGATACATACAACGTTGAATTCAAGGCCGGAGAGAACAGCGAAGAGCAAGACTACCTGCAACCTTGCCTGAGTGTGGAACAATTGAAAGCAATGGGGGTGAAAACCGACCTGTTTCCTGCTCTGGGTAAAGCAGGCGCATCCTGTGCCAATTTGAGCGCCATTCCGCAAGCCAGTACCGAGTTCCGTTTCGACGCTCAACAATTGCTGTTGAGCATTCCCCAGGCGGCTTTGTCACAGACAGCACGTGGCTCGGTACCGGAAAGTCAGTGGGATAACGGTATCCCGGCCCTATTACTGAATTACAGTCTGAGCGGGGCGAATACCGAGAGGCGCAATAATGAAGGGAGCAACACCAGCAGCCAGTTTGCCAACCTGCGCCCCGGTATCAACCTTGGCCCATGGCGTTTGCGTAACTACACGACCTGGAACCGCGATGGTCAGGGGCAGAATGACTGGAATACGGTGTACACCTATGCTGCGCGTGATATCAAGGTACTCAAGAGCCAACTGCTTCTGGGGGACAGTACCTCGCCAAGCGATGTGTTTGACAGCGTACCGTTTCGTGGGGCTCAGATAGCCTCGGACGATGACATGATTCCTGACAGCCTGAAAGGCTATGCGCCGGTCATTCGCGGTATCGCTCGCACCAACGCTCAGGTGATCATCCGCCAAAATGGTTATGTGATTTACCAGAGCTTTGTGGCACCAGGAGCCTTTGAAATCACTGATATGTACCCTACTGGGGGCAGCGGCAACCTGTTTGTCACCATTCGCGAGTCGGACGGTAGAGAACAACAACTGGTAGTACCGTATGCATCAGTACCTGTGTTGCAACGTGAAGGCCGCCTGAAATACGCAGTGACCGGCGGGCAATACCGTGCTTACGACAACAGTGTCGAGAAAACCCCCTTCGGTCAGGCCACCGCTATTTACGGCCTGCCATATGGTCTAACCGCCTACGGCGGTGGGCAGTTTGCCAGCATGTACCATGCATTAGCATTGGGGGTGGGGAAAAACCTCGGTGACTTTGGCGCTCTGTCTGCTGACGTAACCCAGGCGTGGTCCACGCTGCAAGACCGGCCGAAGGACAATGGCCAGTCATGGCGTATTCGTTACAGCAAGAACTTTGTACAAACCGGCACCAACTTTGCCATCGCCGGTTACCGTTACTCTACCGATGGCTACTTCAGCTTACAGGAAGTATTGGATACCTATCGTGACAGAGGGAGCCGCCCATTGGTTGAGCGCCGTCGTAACCGTTCTGAACTGACCATGAATCAGAATTTGTGGGAAGGTGCCGGGGCGTTGTCGCTGAGTTGGATAAGTGAAGACTACTGGAATAGCAACCGTACAATGCGCTCTGTTGGGGCTGGCTACAACAACAGTTGGAACGGTATCAGTTACAGCCTGAATTACAGCTACAGCAGGAACGCGGCGGCTAACGGCAGCGGCGGGAGCGGACGAGTATACGATAAAGACCAAGTGTTCTCTCTGAACGTAAGTGTGCCACTGGACCGCTGGATGAAGAACACTTATGCCAACTACAGTATGAACAGCAGTCAAAGAGGCGGGGCATCACACGCTGCTGGTATGAGTGGCACGGCATTGGCGAACAACAACCTGAGCTGGAGTGTACAGCAAGGTTATGGCACCCAAGGCGTAGGTAACAGCGGCAATCTGAATGCCGATTACCGTGGCACCTATGGGCAGGTGAACGCCGGTTACGGGTATGACCGCAACAATCAGCGTTTTAACTATGGGGTACAAGGGGGCATTATCGCCCATGCAAATGGTATCACTTTCGGTCAGCCACTAGGGGAAACCGTGGCGTTGGTTAAAGCGCCGGGGGCCAACGGTGTTGGGGTGAGTAGCCAGACCGGAGTGAAAACCGACTGGCGGGGCTATGCCATCGTGCCTTATACCAGCCCATACCGTAAAAACACCGTACAGTTAAATACGGAAACGCTGGCAGATAACGTTGAACTCGCCTTGGCGAGCCAGAAGGTGGTACCGACCAGAGGGGCAGTGGTACGTGCTGATTTTGAAACCAGTATAGGGCAACGTGTCCTGATGACTCTGTTGCGCGCAGGTGGTGCACCGGTACCGTTTGGTGCCACGGTCAACGATCCGGCACAAAATTCGGCCCAGGGTTTTATCGTGGGCGATCAGGGTCAAGTATATCTGACTGGGCTGGCACAGAGTGGTTCCCTGAAGGTGAAATGGGGCTCAAGTGCGGATCAGCAGTGTCAGGTGACATATAACTTGGCGAAACCAACGGTAGACAACGCGGGTGTTCAGTTAGCCAATGGACAGTGTTTGTAATTTGCCATGACGATAAATGAAAACTGAACCCACATTCGGCCTATGGAAAGCAGTATCACTCAAGACAGGTTGGCTGGATTCATTAAATATTTAAGGATATCTAAAGCATGATATTTGCAAAATATAAGACATTAATACTTTTTCTTATAAGTGTATTTTCTGTTGGAAACGCATATGCATTGAAATGCGTAAATGCTTCTGATAGCAGTGTAAGATTAGAAGAGAATATCGGTAGTGTTGCTGTTCCTAACACTATGGATAACGGTGTTACTGTGTGGCGCTCAGAAAATAGAGTAATGAGAGTTCAATGCTGGAAAGATTTCTCAGGAACACAAGAGTACGCTTATTTTTATTTCGATCCTGCGAAGGCAAGTTTACACCCAGGAGTTAGAGTGGGTGTTAATTTAGGTGGTATTGATATTCCAGACATTACGGCGAGTTTTCGGCAGCAGATTCCCAATGTAGTCATACCTACTTGCACTAACACCGAGGCATATTGTAAAGCAAATCGTTCAGTTTTCTTTGATATTAACTACTACGTTTATATTGCAAGGAATGGTACGGCAACAGGAAATTATTCAGGTGCGAATACCTTAGATGTTTTCCAAATTGATGGTGTTGGTGGGTTAAATATCGCAGTTAACTCTAACTTTCGCTATGCAACAACGAATATGAATGGGATCCGCTTTCTATCTTGTAATGCAAATTTATCAGTATATCCAAGTATCGTAGATTTTGGTCGAGTTTATATTCCCGGTTTAGTGGTGCCTGGTGTTGTAGCTAAAGATGTTGACTTTAACATTGATGTAAACAAAAGCTGCACAGATCCAATGCTGTTGACGGCAACATATTCATCAACGTCATCGGTATATGATAATAATACCAGGGCTTTGCTTGATGGTGTTGGGTTGAAAATAAAAAATCTAAATACCAATGAATATATTGGTTATAACAATGTGGAGAGTTTTGCTGATTTAAGAGTGACGAATTCCGTATCTGTTCCATTCAAAGCAGAGCTTGTTTGGTTAAATAATAATCCATCGACTGGACAGATTAACTCAACGTTGACAATTACTGCTTACTATAACTGATTTATTGATATCGCTCTAAAAAATTGTCGATAATCATCTCTGATTTTTTGCTGAAAGAATAGCGGCGGATACTATTCAGAGGTCGGCATTTTCAGAGCGAAGTCATTTTCATGGGGGTTTATGGTATTGAAAAGAGGGTATCAGTGCTCATGAGCTCCATGAAGTATGTCCTTGAGGTAGCCAATATCAATCTTCGCTAATACATCTCAAAATAAAAGGGAAAGAATGTACTAGAGTTGCATCTGCATTCAGCTATATAAGCCTTGCATTGAGGCTTGCGGTAAAATATTTATAAAAATGGCTCAAGTTTTATTATCCATACTCAGGCGGGTGGGATGTAAAAATAGAATTGATATAGTGGGGTTAATAATGAAAAAGTTAATAATACAGAGCTCGTGCCATTTTATTCTAGCTGGATTAGGCGGTTTGTTAGATAGTGAGCCTTTTATTGGAAGAGCAAAAGTTGTTGAAAAAGCAACAAATATGATGCAGTACAAAGAGTTGCTTAAGGTCATCAATGATGTTGATATGATCATTTTGACATTAGGCAGCACCGAAAGTAACTTTATTCCTGTTTTAAATATCATTACACACATTCTCCCTATAGTAACTACATATAATAAATTAGTATTAGTGGGGGATTTTAGAAAAATGGAATTGATGAGAAACTACTTTGAAGGGTTGAGACATATCCATAGGGTTTTGGATGTATCTATGCCATTGGAGCATTTACGTGAACAGCTCTTGGAAGTACTATTTGAAAGTAACTATTCAACTTTGTCTAAAGCTGAAAGAATAGTGAAACTGTCTCCTCGTGAAATGAGGGTGTTACACTGTATTTTAAATGGGGAAAATATGGTGAAAATAGCAGATAAATTACAACTTAACTATAAAACGGTGAGTCATCATAAGCGCTCTGCACTTTCAAAATTAGGTATGCGTTCTCTATCACAATTATATATAAGTGCGTAAATAGAAATTTATGGTGTGTTTTTCTATGAAAAGACATTGCCTATCTTATAAATAAGAAACAGCTCATTGTATGTGACGGTGTAATTTCACTATTAATCGTGTTGAACGATATTAGATGTTGTGTTCATAGTCTATGTGGAACGATGCAGGGTTATGAAATCAGCATAACATCATAATATTTTTGTAATTACTTCAGCCTCAATATTCATGTTTTTATCAAAAAAACGTATAATTAAGTTATGATGTATTTATTTAAAATATACCAAAATGAATGATGCAGATAACAACAACGGAGAGTTTAAACAATTACCACCCTAACAATTAAATACAACTCTCGTGACTTTCATTTAACTTGAAGATACATTGATAATGAACATACTTCCTAAAATAAGTCAATTGCAAGTATTTATAGCTATCGTAAGAAATGGAGGTTTTGGGAAAGCAGCAAAATCATTGAATGTGACGCAACCTGCGATCACTCATTCAATAAATGAATTAGAGAGAAGTTTAGGTATCTCTTTGTTTGTACGAAAGAGACAAAGCGTTTGCCTGACTAAAGCCGGAGAAATTTTTAGTGAGCGCGCTCAATTCTTAATTGATACATACAATTCGACCATCAATGACGTAAAGAGCATTTGTGAAGAACATCCTAGACAAGAACTATCCTTAGGAATATCCTCTTTATCTTTATTTTCAACATTGTCATTAAAAATTAATGAATTTCAATTAAACTATCCAAAAGTAAATATTAAAGTTATTGATGATGAGCTGTCTGTGATGTTAAGAATGCTGCGTACAGGATGTTTGGATTTTATTATACATCCTGATAGTGAGCAATTTACACATAATGACCTTGTTGAAGAATTGTTATTTGAAACAAGAGCATGTGTTTTAGCTAGTATCAAAAGTCCGTCAGTCAGCATTGATTCAATCACTGAGCTTAAGGATGTGAAATGGTTTTTGCCAAAATCAAAGTTAGACTACTATAATAATATTGATTTTTTTAAGGAAGATAAAATAAAAAATGAAAGTATTGTTTTTCACGGAGGTGGAATAATGTCTTTGCTGATTAAGGTAAATTCAAATTTTATTACACTTGCTCCAGAGGATATTTTGAATAACAATATATTTATGCGTTATCTTAAAGAGGTGAAATTTCAGGATTATCTTCCTGATATATCCTATAAAATTGTATACTCACGTCATTTTTCATTAAAAAAAATAGCAGTAGAGCTGATGAGAGAGTTAAAGGGATAGCCGCAATAAATAGAGTCTCAGCAAAAGTGAATTTACAGTAAATGATATTTTTAGGTGTTGGTTTTTTCATGTGGTTAATTAAAAAAAAGAGTTTCTGTTGCGCAAAATGATTTTGTCTATATATACCGACTAACATATTGTGTGTAAAAAGGTAATCTCTATATGATTAAATTACAGAAAATGAAAGTTTTTCAAATGGTTGTTAATCTAGGAAGTATAAGTGCAGCGGCGGCGGCACTACACTTGACACAGCCAGCATTAACACGCAGCCTTAAAGAGTTAGAAGCATCTCTAGAGGTTGACTTAATCATCAGGGGAAAACATGGTATTACGTTGACTGGGGCGGGTAAGATATTTAAATTGCGTGTGGATCAGATTATTCGGGATATAGATTTGGCTATAAATGAAGTTAGGGAGGTTGCAAAATTTAGGAGTAGCAGCATTTCATTTGGTTTTTCCTCATCACTGACTTACACCGTTTTACCTGAAACCATAAAACGGTTTCAAGATTTTTTCCCAAAAATTAATATAAGTCTTGTAGAAGGGAAATTAACAGAATTACTTCCTAAAGTACGCAGAGGAGAAATGGATTTTTGTATCTCTATTATAACAAATGAATTATTAATCAATGACTTAACTTTTGATGCTTTTTTTACCATGCCTTTTTATATTGTGGCGAGAAAAGGGCATCCTTTAGAAAAAAGCTCATCGATAAAAGAGCTTGAAGGTGCGACATGGTGCTTACCTTCAAATGTTTTTGGTTATCAAAAAGAAGTCGAATCAATAATATTTCTTGATGCAGGTGAGAAAAGAATACTTAGGGGAGACTCGGGTGAAATTAGATTAAGCATAATCATGAATACAGATTATTTAACCCTTGCACCTGCGGCTATTTTTAAAGAACCTTTATTTAGAGAAAACTTAGTTCGTATTAATACCAAGGAAAAAATACCCGGTGCATTATATTGTGTGATGCATAATGGTGAGTTTCCTTTATCGCCTGGAGCACAGTGGTTAATCAATGAATTTAGGCATAGTATCAAGGTATATTGTGATTCTTGGGAGTCTTTCCCTAGCCTTGATAGTGGGCTTGAGATACCGCAGAGAGCCACTTGAGGCTTTGTGGCGTGAGTGGCGAGGTGGTGAATAATGCTGGCCTGGCTGTGTTTTTAAGTAGTCAACAGATAAAAGTATTTCACCGGTGACAATTTGTTGTATTTTGGACGCTGAAATTGTCTTTTTTGTGTTTATGTGTATCAGCCCAATATCTGCCAATAGTGGCTGAATCTATCGGAACGATTTGAATCCCAGCATCAGTAATACCTATCATTTTATGCGTTTCTTTATATGACACTCATTGAATGATGGTTATTCCTTTCCATATTTTGGCATGATTTAAATTCTCGCAATTTTAACATTACTTCCAAAAAAATAACTGACCATCAACAAAGATGATGCTAATACTGTAGCCTTAGCTACGCTTAAAGCTGGCAAACCAGAAGAAGATCAGACAGGCTAGGTTTTCATCTCCGCTATAAACGCCACTGAGCCTAAAAAAAAACCGGCCAGCAGGGCTGACCGGTTGATACGCAAGCAAGCTGAAATTACAGCTTGGAGGCGTTCTCAGACAGGTATTTTGCTACGCCATCTGGAGATGCGCCCATACCTGCTTTGCCTTTTTCCCACTGAGCTGGGCACACTTCACCGTGCTCTTCGTGGAATTGCAGCGCGTCAACGGTACGGATCATTTCGTCGATGTTACGGCCAATTGGCAGGTCGTTAACGATCTGCGAACGTACAACGCCGTTTTTGTCGATCAGGAAAGAACCACGCAGTGCAACACCGGCTTCTGGGTGTTCGATGCCGTAAGCTTGTTGGATTTCGCGCTTAATGTCAGCAACCATGGCGTATCTCACTTCACCGATGCCGCCTTTGTCGACAGGAGTTTTACGCCATGCGTTGTGGACGAATTCTGAGTCGAAGGAAACACCGACAACCTCAACGCCACGCTTCTGGAATTCTTCATAACGGTGATCGAAAGCGATCAGCTCAGAAGGACATACAAAGGTGAAATCCATCGGCCAGAAGAACAATACAGCTGGTTTGCCGTTCAGATGCTTCTTCAGATTGAAGTTTTCAACGATTTCACCATTACCCAATACGGCAGCGGCGGTGAAGTCAGGGGCTTGACGAGTTACCAGGACCATAATTACTCCTGTAATAGTTGTTAAGGGGTTGATGTAAAAGCAAGGGCCAGTATAGGGGCCGTGACTCGGTGAATAAAGGGTAAAAGACCAATCGATAAGATAGCTTTTGCCTATCAAACAGAGAGGTTAAATTCAGCAAGCTTTAAAAATAACCTTTTCACGCAAAAGGGCAAGCGCTAAAAGGCTATTTCTTGTCATCCTGCGAACCTGATAGCGTTTCAGCCAAGCGATCACAAAGTCTTATTTTTTGCCTGTTGCATTATCTGGGGGTAAAACTGCCAGAAGTATGTTTCAAGCTGATGATAATTACGTTCTACGTCGGCAAAAGAACCGGCCAGAGCGCCCAAACGCGGGCGTCGGCTAGCCATCCCTTGTAAGGCCGTGGCGATAAATGGCAGTTCGGCATAGCGCTCCAGCCAGCGTTGCTGCCAGAGATAATGATTCAGATTCTGGAAACGCGCCGGCGTCAGCGGCAGATGCGGCACAATCTGGCCACGTGCTTCCTGAGTAAAACATTGCAGGCTACGGCCAGGTTCAAGCTGCTGCCAATGGCGTGCTAAAAAGTGATCCCACACCACATCAAGCGTGATCGGCGCAACGCGGCGGAATTCAGGGCTGAAATAATCACGGCTGGCCCGGACTTCAGGCAAGGTATCAGTTAATACGTCAACGCGGCGGTGCATCATGATGCCTGCGACCACTTCAGGGGAGTATTCCCCAGCCGGGTTGCCACGCACGAAATCGGCCAGCAGGTTGCCTAATAACGAGCTTTCAGCAAGCTGGGCCAAATGGAGATGAGCGAGAAAATTCATCTAAGAACTATACGCGAAATTACGTAATTTCTCCTTAATACTCTTTTTGCTTGATTGGGTATATTCCTTGCCGCTGGCGGCCCACGGCTTTAAACTATGTCGCTTATTTTTTGCCAACCCGTTATATCTTGAAGAAGTGATACCCATGCGCGTCGCCGATTTTTCTTTTGCACTCCCTGAGTCTTTGATTGCCCATTATCCTCAACCGGAGCGCAGCGCTTGCCGTTTATTACAACTGGATGGGCCGAGCGGAGCCTTGAGGCATGGCGTATTCACCGATCTGCTGGATAAACTGGAAACTGGCGATTTGCTGGTATTTAATAACACCCGGGTGATCCCGGCGCGCCTGTTTGGCCGCAAGGTCAGCGGCGGCAAGATTGAAGTGTTGGTGGAGCGGGTACTGGACGATCACCGAGTTTTAGCACATGTGCGGGCATCTAAAGCACCGAAGCCAGGCACTGAGCTGCTGTTAGGCGACGATGAAAACATTGCCGCTACCATGGTTGCTCGCCATGACACATTGTTTGAGCTGCGTTTTAATGACGAGCGTGATGTTTTTACTATTCTTAATGCGGTTGGGCATATGCCATTGCCGCCTTATATTGATCGCCCTGATGAAGATGCCGATCGCGAACTGTATCAGACGGTCTACAGCGAAAAACCGGGTGCGGTAGCTGCACCCACGGCCGGGCTGCATTTTGACGAACCGTTGTTGGCTGCGCTGCGTGCCAAAGGTGTTGAGATGGCGTTTGTTACGCTGCATGTGGGGGCAGGAACCTTCCAGCCAGTGCGGGTGGAAACCATTGAAGAACACGTGATGCATGCGGAATATGCCGAAGTATCGCAGGAGGTGGTGGATGCGGTACTGGCCTGTAAAGCGCGCGGCAAGCGGGTGGTTGCGGTGGGTACGACGTCAGTGCGTTCATTGGAAAGCGCCGCTACGGCCAGCCAGAATGCACTGATCGCCCCTTTCTTCGGCGATACCCGGATCTTTATTTATCCGGGCTACCATTATCAGGTGATCGATGCGCTGGTCACCAATTTCCACCTGCCGGAATCGACGTTGATCATGCTGGTTTCTGCGTTTGCTGGTTATAAACACACCATGAATGCTTATCAGCAGGCCGTGGCGGAGCAATACCGTTTCTTCAGCTACGGTGATGCGATGTTTATCAGCCGTAATCCACAGGCGGAGAGCGAATCCGTCGGTAATACCCGTTGAAGTCCATAGGGTGTAAATCCTTGGGTTACGCGCACCGCGTGGCCCTGTTTTAATGACGTTAGACTGTTTCTCTAACGCTGGAGGTTTTGTGAAGTTCGAATTACAGACAACCGATGGTCGTGCTCGCCGTGGCCGCTTGGTGTTTGAACGTGGCGTAGTGGAAACCCC
Source organism: Chania multitudinisentens RB-25 (assembly GCF_000520015.2). Classification (GTDB taxonomy): domain Bacteria; phylum Pseudomonadota; class Gammaproteobacteria; order Enterobacterales; family Enterobacteriaceae; genus Chania; species Chania multitudinisentens. Next base: position 4,915,702 of record NZ_CP007044.2, on the reverse strand, counting down.
GGCGTTTATGCCGGTCGGCACCTATGGCACGGTCAAGGGAATGACGCCGGAGGAAGTGAAAGAAACCGGTGCGCAGATCCTGCTGGGCAATACGTTCCATCTGTGGTTGCGCCCGGGGCAGGAGATCATGAAACTGCACGGCGATCTGCATGATTTTATGCAGTGGCATGGCCCAATCCTGACCGATTCCGGTGGTTTTCAGGTGTTCAGCCTGGGAGCGATGCGTAAAATCAAAGAGGAAGGCGTGTATTTCCGCAATCCGATTAACGGCGATAAGGTGTTTCTCAGCCCGGAAAAATCGATGGAAATCCAGTATGACCTGGGCTCTGACATCGTGATGATTTTCGATGAATGTACGCCGTATCCGGCCGATTGGGATTATGCCAAGCGTTCAATGGAAATGTCTCTGCGTTGGGCGCAGCGTAGCCGCCAGCGTTTTGATGAACTGAGTAATAAAAATGCCTTGTTCGGTATTATTCAGGGAGGGGTTTACGAAGATTTACGCGATGTTTCAGTAAAAGGGCTGGTGGATATCGGCTTTGATGGTTACGCTGTGGGCGGCTTGGCGGTCGGTGAGCCAAAAGAGGATATGCATCGCATTCTCGAACATGTTTGCCCACAAATTCCAGCAGATAAGCCACGCTATCTGATGGGGGTTGGTAAACCGGAGGATCTGGTAGAAGGCGTGCGGCGCGGCATCGATATGTTTGACTGTGTGATGCCAACGCGCAATGCCCGGAACGGCCATTTGTTCGTGACTGACGGTGTGGTAAAAATCCGCAATGCCAAGCACAAGGATGATACTTCTCCGCTGGATAAGGATTGTGATTGCTACACTTGTCGCCATTACAGCCGCGCCTACCTGTATCATCTTGATCGTTGCAACGAAATATTGGGTGCCCGATTGAACACAATTCATAACCTGCGATACTACCAGCGCTTAATGGCGGGTTTACGCCGGGCTATTGAAGATAGTAAATTAGAGCAGTTTGTTGCGGATTTTTATGGGCGGATCGGTAAACCGGTTCCGTCTTTAAATACCCTGTAGATTTCAAGATGTGGCAAGGCGGCGACCGAGTGAATCCTCAAGAGCTTAGAAAACTCAGTGATTGGGGCGAAAGAGGGGGCCAACACCGCCACAGTTTGAAAGATGAAGGGTAAGAATGTCTTGATTCAATAATTAATAACTTAATGAGGGATTTTCAATGAGCTTTTTCATTTCTGACGCCGTCGCATCCGCAGGAGCTCCGGCTCAGGGAAGCCCGTACTCTCTGATCATTATGCTGGTGGTATTTGGTCTGATTTTCTATTTCATGATCCTGCGTCCACAGCAGAAACGTGCGAAAGATCACAAGAAACTGATGGATTCCATCAGCAAGGGTGATGAAGTATTAACCACCGGTGGCCTGATTGGCCGTGTCACTAAAGTGGCTGACACCGGTATCATTGCCATTGCGCTGAATGACACCACGGAAGTGATGATCAAGCGTGACTTCGTGGCGGCCGTTCTGCCGAAAGGTACGATGAAGGCCCTGTAATTTTGTTTTCCCTAAGGGAACTGCCGTGCTAAACCGTTATCCTTTGTGGAAGTATCTGATGTTGATCGTGGTGATCTTCGTTGGTCTGCTTTATGCGCTTCCCAACATTTACGGTGAGGATCCGGCCGTACAAATCACTGGCGCGCGCGGTGTCGCCGCCAGTGAAGCTACGCTGGATCAAGTCCGTAATGTATTAGAAAAAGATAATATTGCGAGCAAGTCGATTGCGCTGGAAAATGGCGCCATCCTGGCTCGCTTTAAAGATCCTGATGTTCAGTTGCGTGCCCGTGAAGCCTTGATGGCGGAACTGGGCGATAAGTATGTTGTGGCGCTTAACCTCGCACCGGCTACGCCGCACTGGCTGAGCATACTGGGTGCAGAACCCATGAAACTGGGGCTGGACTTACGTGGTGGTGTGCACTTCCTGATGGAAGTGGATATGGACACCGCACTGGGCAAGTTGCAAGAACAAACCATGGATACCCTGCGCAGTGAACTGCGTGAAAAAGGCATTCCATATGCAACGATCCGCAAGCTGGAAAACAACGGCGTGGAAGTTCGCTTCCGTGACGATGCTGCGCGCGATCAGGCGATAAGCTTCATGACTCCGCGCCAGCGCGATCTGGTGCTTTCTGCTAATGGTGCCAATACGTTAAAAGCGACGCTGACCGATGCCCGTTTGAGTGAAGCGCGTGAGTACGCGGTGCAGCAGAACATTACCATCCTGCGTAACCGTGTTAATCAGCTCGGTGTTGCTGAACCGCTGGTACAGCGCCAGGGTGCTGACCGCATCGTGGTTGAGCTGCCGGGCATTCAGGATACGGCGCGTGCCAAAGAAATCCTGGGGGCAACCGCTACGCTGGAATTCCGCCTGGTGAACACCAATGCGGATGCGACGGCGGCAGCCAGTGGCCGTGTACCGGGTGATTCAGAAGTGAAATACACTCGCGATGGTCAGCCAATCGTGCTGTACAAGCGTGTGATCCTGACAGGGGATCACATCACGGATTCCACCTCCAGCACGGATGAATACAATCAGCCGCAGGTGAATATCTCGCTGGATAGCGCCGGTGGTACTGCGATGTCCAACTTCACCAAGGATAGCATCGGTAAACCGATGGCCACCCTGTTTGTGGAGTACAAAGACAGCGGCAAGAAAGACGCCAGTGGCCGTGCCGTTCTGGTGAAGCAGGAAGAAGTGATCAACGTGGCGAACATTCAGTCGCGTTTGGGTAACAGCTTCCGTATCACCGGTATCGATAACCCAAACGAAGCCCGTCAGCTGTCGCTGCTGCTGCGTGCCGGTGCGCTGATTGCGCCGATCCAGATCGTGGAAGAGCGGACTATCGGCCCAACTCTGGGGCAGCAGAACATTACCCAGGGTCTGGAAGCTTGTCTGTGGGGCCTGATGGCATCCATCGTGTTCATGGTGGTCTGGTACCGCAAGTTTGGCCTGATCGCATCGACTGCGCTGCTCGCTAACCTGGTGCTGATCGTCGGTGTGATGTCATTGTTGCCGGGTGCAACGCTGACGATGCCGGGGATTGCCGGGATCGTGCTGACGCTGGCGGTGGCGGTTGATGCCAACGTACTGATAAACGAACGTATCAAGGAGGAGCTGAAGAATGGGCGCACCATTCAGCAGGCGATCCATGAGGGCTATAAAGGCGCGTTCTCCAGTATCGTGGATGCCAACCTCACCACCCTGATTACCGCAGTCATTCTGTACGCAGTGGGTACAGGTTCGATTAAAGGCTTTGCAATAACCACCGCAATCGGTGTGGCGACATCCATGTTCACCGCGATTGTCGGAACCCGTGCCATTGTCAACCTGCTTTACGGCGGCAAGCGCATTAACAAGCTGTCTATCTGAGGAGTGCGTTGTGGCACAGGATTATACTGTTGAACAACTCAACTACGGCCGTAAAGTCTATGACTTTATGCGCTGGGATTACGTGGCCTTCAGCGTTTCATTGCTGCTGTTGATCGCGTCAATCGCCATTATGTCGGTTCGTGGTTTTAACTGGGGTCTGGATTTCACTGGTGGTACGGTGATTGAAATCAGCCTGGAAAAGCCTGCGGACCTGGATCTGATGCGCGATACGCTGGAACAAGCCGGATTCAAAGATCCGATTATTCAGAACTTTGGCAGCAGCCGTGACGTGATGGTGCGTATGCCCCCCGCGATTGGCACCGCAGGCCAGGAACTGGGTAGTAAAGTGATCGGCGTGATCAACGATTCCGTTGATAAAAATGCGACCGTCAAACGTATTGAATTCGTTGGCCCGAGCGTAGGGAGTGAATTGGCACAAACCGGCGGTATGGCGTTGCTGGTGGCACTGATTTGTATCCTGATTTATGTCGGGTTCCGTTTCGAATGGCGTTTGGCGTTGGGGGCGGTTATCGCTTTGGCGCATGACGTGGTCATTACGATGGGCGTGCTGTCGCTGTTCCATATCGAGATTGACCTGACCATCATTGCTTCTTTGATGTCGGTTATCGGCTACTCGCTGAATGATAGCATCGTGGTTTCCGACCGTATTCGTGAGAACTTCCGCAAGATCCGCCGTGGAACGCCTTATGAAATCATGAACGTGTCGCTGACCCAAACGCTAAGCCGTACCATCATGACCTCAGCCACCACGCTGATGGTAGTGTTGATGTTGTACATCTTTGGTGGCGCAATGCTACAGGGTTTCTCGTTGACCATGCTGATTGGTGTGACCATCGGTACGGTATCCTCTATCTACGTGGCGTCCGCGCTGGCGTTGAAACTGGGGATGAAACGTGAACACATGCTGCAACAAAAAGTGGAAAAAGAAGGCGCCGATCAGCCTTCGATCCTGCCGTAAACTTCATACGTTGTACGTTCAACGCAGAGAAAGAGCGCCGTCACTGGCGCTTTTTCTTTATCTGCAATGGATTGCCTTAGTGGTGATTCCCTCTGATCTTTTAATCACACCCGCCTAGGAAATCGTACCGACCGCAGCAAAGCGGTGGGTTTGATGCCTGAATGTGGTAACGGTTGCAACAAATGCCCGGCGGCCTTTGTTGTGGCCGAACTTCGAGGTAAACTGTTCTTAACTATGAAAACGTTTATCAGGACGAGTTATGCATTGCCCTTTCTGCGCTGCCGTTGATACCAAAGTTATTGATTCTCGCTTGGTGGGGGATGGATCTCAGGTGCGTCGTCGCCGTCAATGTCTGGTCTGTAACGAACGTTTTACCACTTTTGAAGTGGCCGAATTGGTTATGCCACGGGTGGTTAAAAGCGATGAGGTTCGTGAGCCCTTCAATGAGGATAAACTGCGCCGTGGTATGCTGAAAGCGCTGGAAAAACGCCCGGTCAGCTCTGACGACGTGGAAAATGCCATCAACCATATAAAATCTCAGTTGCGTGCTACCGGTGAACGCGAAGTGCCAACCAAAATGGTGGGTAACTTGGTGATGGATGCGTTAAAAAGATTGGATAAAGTCGCTTATATCCGTTTCGCTTCGGTGTACCGCAGTTTTGAAGATATCCGTGAATTTGGCGAGGAGATCGCCAAATTGCAGGATTAATAAGGTTCCTATGCATAACGATGAGTTTTACATGGCGCGTGCCTTTGAACTGGCACGGTTAGGGCGTTTTACCACTACGCCTAATCCCAACGTGGGTTGCGTTATCGTGCGTGATGGCAACATTGTGGGGGAAGGTTACCATTTACGCGCTGGCGAGCCCCATGCTGAAGTTCATGCCTTACGTATGGCTGGTGAGCTGGCTCGGGGCGCCACGGCTTATGTGACATTGGAACCCTGTAGCCATCATGGCCGTACACCACCCTGCGCCGATGCCTTGGTGGCTGCGGGTGTCAGCCGCGTTGTGGCGGCGATGCAAGACCCTAATCCACAGGTGGCGGGCCGCGGGCTGTATAAATTGCAGCAGGTTGGTATTGCTGTCCATCACGGTGTCATGCTGGCGGAAGCAGAAGCGGTCAATCTGGGGTTTTTGAAGCGCATGCGTACCGGGTTCCCTTACGTGCAACTGAAGCTGGGTGCTTCGCTGGATGGCCGCACGGCGATGGCTTCAGGCGAAAGCCAGTGGATCACCTCGCCACAGGCAAGGCAGGACGTACAGCGTTTACGGGCGGAAAGCTCGGCTATCCTTAGCACCAGCGCCACCGTGTTGGCCGATGATCCTTCATTAACGGTACGTTGGGATGAGTTGGACAGTGAAACTCGGCAAATTTATCCGCGTGAAAATTTGCGGCAACCGGTGCGGATTATTCTCGATAGTCAGAATCGGGTGACGCCGCAGCACCGGCTGGTGCAGCAACCTGGGGCCACCTGGCTGGCACGCTTGCAAACAGATGACCAGATATGGCCGCAGGGCGTTGAACAACTGGTGTTTCCTGCACAGAGTGGTGGTATCGATCTGGTGATGATGATGATGCAACTGGCTAAACGCCAGGTGAACTCGATCTGGGTTGAGGCCGGTGCCAAACTTGCTGGTGCCTTGCTGCACGCTGGCTTGGTGGATGAGCTTATCTTATACATTGCGCCAAAATTATTAGGTGATGGCGGGCGTGGCCTGTGCCATTTGCCGGGGCTGGAGCAACTGGCCGATGCGCCGGAGTTCGTGTTCAGTGAAGTCCGGCAGATTGGCCCCGATCTGCGCCTGCGCTTACGCGCCAAGTATTGACAATGTGCCTGCTTGCCCCGCGATGGGTGTTTTACAAAACCGCCGCGCAGGCAGCTAAAGAATATGATAGAATCCGCCCCCCTGCGGGGTATTGAACCTATTTTAAAGGAAAACCCATGAAAGTTATCGAAGGTGTTGTTGCTACTCCTAATGCTCGTGTGGCTATCGCAATTGCACGTTTTAACAATTTCATTAACGACAGCCTGCTGCAAGGTGCGATTGACGCGTTGAAACGCGTTGGCCAGGTGGCTGATGACAACATCACCGTTGTCTGGGTTCCTGGTGCTTACGAGTTGCCGTTGACCGCTCGCGTGTTGGCGAACACCGGTAAATACGATGCGGTTATTGCGCTGGGCACCGTGATCCGTGGGGGCACCGCGCACTTCGAATATGTGGCGGGTGAAGCCAGTTCTGGCCTGGGCAATGTTTCGCTGAACACCGAGATCCCAGTGGCCTTTGGCGTTTTGACTACCGAAAGCATCGAACAGGCGATCGAACGTGCTGGTACCAAAGCGGGCAACAAAGGAGCAGAAGCTGCTCTGACCGCACTTGAAATGATCAATGTAATCAAAGCTATTAAAGCCTGAATTTAGTCTAAGGGGAATTCCGTGAAACCTGCTGCTCGTCGCCGCGCTCGTGAGTGCGCTGTTCAAGCGCTTTACTCTTGGCAATTGTCTAAAAATGACGTTGCTGATGTTGAACACCAGTTCCTGACGGAGCAGGATGTCAAAGATGTTGACGTCGCCTATTTTCGTGCGTTGCTGTCCGGTGTGGCAGTGAATGCGGGTATGTTGGATGGCCTGATGGCTCCATACCTGTCGCGCCAGCTTGAAGAATTGGGCCAGGTGGAAAAAGCCGTGTTGCGCATTGCGTTATTCGAACTGAAGATGCGTGACGATGTCCCTTACAAAGTGGCAATCAACGAAGCGATCGAACTGGCGAAAACCTTCGGCGCTGAAGACAGCCATAAATTTGTGAATGGGGTGCTGGATAAAGCGGCACCCAACATCCGCAAGAAAAAATAAAATTTAAGGCCGGGATAACCGGCCTTAATTTCTTTGGAATATTGACTATGGCCTGCGGCGAATTTGACCTCATTGCGCGCTATTTTAACCGGTTCAAGAATTTGCGCCGGGATGTACAGTTGGGCATTGGAGACGATTGTGCCCTCCTGACGGTGGCAGAAAAACAGCTTTTAGCTGTCAGTACCGATACGTTGGTTGCGGGTGTTCACTTCCTGCCGGATATCGATCCGGCCGATCTTGGCTACAAAGCGCTGGCCGTTAATTTGAGCGATCTGGCCGCCATGGGGGCCGATCCTGCCTGGTTGTCGCTGGCGCTGACGCTGCCTGAAGTCAACGAAGCGTGGCTGGAGGCTTTTAGCGACAGCCTGTTCGAACAGTTAAATTACTATGGTATGCAACTGATCGGCGGAGACACCACTCGTGGCCCGCTGAGCATGACCTTGACTATCAACGGCCTGATTCCGGCCGGGCGTGCGCTGACGCGTGCTGGCGCACGTATTGGCGACTGGATTTACGTGACCGGAATGCTGGGTGACAGCGCCGCCGGGCTGGCGATTTTACAGGAGCGTTTATCGGTAGAAGATGGCGTGGCGCGTGAATATCTGCTGGCACGCCATTTACGCCCGCAGCCACGCGTATTGCAGGGCCAGGCGCTACGCGATCTGGCCAGTTCGGCGATTGATATCTCCGATGGCCTGATTTCAGATTTACGACATGTGCTGCAAGCCAGTGCGTGCGGTGCTCGCATCGAACTGAACGAATTACCCATGTCTCAGGCGTTGACCGGGAGCACCAATGCTGAACAGGCGTTGCGTTGGGCACTGAGCGGCGGTGAAGATTACGAGCTATGTTTCACCGTGCCGGAAATCAATCGCGGGGCGTTGGAAGTAGCGTTAAGCCATCTGGGTGCGGATTATACCTGCATCGGCCAGATAGGCCCGCTTTCTGAAGGCATGAAGTTTTACCGTGATGGCAAAGAAGTGGTGCTGCCATGGAAAGGTTTCGATCACTTCAATGCAGAGCCAAGCTGATGAAGGATGAAGCAAAAAGCCGCTTGCGCATGAGCAACCCGTGGCACCTGCTGGCAACCGGTTTTGGCAGCGGGCTTTCACCGTTCATACCTGGCACTATGGGCTCGCTGGCGGCGATCCCATTCTGGTTGTTGCTGATTCAATTGCCGTGGCAGCTCTACTCACTGCTGGTGATGTTCAGTATCTGTATTGGCGTTTATTTATGTCACCGTACCGCGAAAGATATGCAGGTACACGATCACGGTAGCATCGTCTGGGATGAGTTCGTCGGAATGTGGATCACCCTGATGGCGCTTCCGGTCAACAGCTGGCAATGGGTTGCCGCTGGTTTTGTGATTTTCCGTATTCTGGATATGTGGAAGCCCTGGCCGATTCGCTGGTTCGACCGCCATATGCATGGCGGTATGGGGATTATGGTTGACGATATTATTGCCGGGGTACTCTCTGCCGGCATTATTTATCTGCTTGGCTATTACTGGCTGCTTTGACGTCGATATTACGGAGCCAAAAGCCTTTGGTTCCGTAGTGTTTTCAGGTTCTATATTCAGGTTATTTCAAGGCGATAACCTGAATTGTGACAGGTATATTATTCAAAACCCACGACGCGATGTGGCACATAGGCCGCTTCCAGCTCGTTGATCTCTTCGGCGGTTAGCTCCAGTTCAACGGCGGCAACGGCGTCTTGCAGATGCTCACTGCGCGATGCGCCAATGATCGGTGCGCTGACCACCGGTTTGCTCAGTAGCCATGCCAGCGCAACTTGTGCACGAGGGACGCTGCGTTTCTGCGCAATGTTTGCCACGCGCGCAGCAATCAGCGCGTCGATCTCTTCTGTTTTGTCATACAGCGTTTTGCCATAGTGATCGGATACCAGCCGAGCGGTGCTTTCGCCCCATGGGCGCGTTAAGCGGCCGCGTGCCAGTGGGCTCCAGGGCAATACTGCAATACCTTCGGCAGCGCACAGCGGGTGCATTTCACGTTCTTCTTCGCGTTGCAGCAGATTGTACTGGTCTTGCATGGTAACAAAGCGCGTCCAGCCGTGCAGATCGGCGGTATACAGCGCTTTGGCAAACTGCCAGGCGAACATTGAGGAAGCACCGATATAACGCGCTTTACCGGCTTTGACTACGTCATGCAGCGCTTCCAGCGTTTCTTCTATTGGGGTTTCATAATCCCAGCGGTGGATTTGCAGCAGATCAACGTAGTCGGTGCCTAAGCGTTGCAGGCTGTCATCAATGGATTGCATGATTTTGGGGCGTGAAAGGCCACGCTCCAGATTACTCATGGCGTTATAGACTTTGGTGGCAATTACCACTTCTTCGCGGCGCGTATAGCTGCGCAAGGCACGGCCAAGGATTTCTTCGCTGCTGCCATCGGAATAGTTATTGGAGGTATCGAAGAAATTGATGCCAACATCCAGCGCCTGCTTAATCAACGGGCGGCTGTTTTCCTCCGGCAATGTCCAGGCATGATTGCCACGCGTAGGTTCACCATAGGTCATACAGCCCAGACAGATGCGGGAAATGTTCAGATCGGTGTTACCCAGTTTCAGATATTTCATGTCTCTCTCCTGTGTAGCATGCAAACGAGAATAATTGGGACCGTTTCAGCGAAGAATATCGGGCGCATTATTGCGCCCTTTGTACAGGATGAAGGACGTGGTGGGGAATTATGCCAGCCAGTTTTCTATTTGGCGTTGAATGCCTGCGGCGTCCAGCCCCAGCTCGCTGCGGATCTCTTCCTGGCTGCCCTGTGGGATAAAATAATCAGGCAGGCCGAGATTCAGTATCGATACCTTCAGGCGTTTTGCCATCAGCAACTCGTTAACGCCGCTACCTGCTCCGCCCATAATGGCATTTTCTTCCAATGTAACCAGCACTTCGTGGCTGGTAGCCATTTCCAGCACCAACTGTTCATCCAGTGGTTTTACAAAACGCATATCTACCAGCGTGGCATTCATCGCCTCCGCGGCTTTTTTGGCTTCTGGCAGCAAAGTACCGAAATTGAGGATTGCCACTTTCTGACCTGCACGGCACATAATGCCTTTGCCCAGTGCTAATGCAGCCAGCGGTTCCAGCGTTGCACCCGTGCCGCTGCCGCGTGGGTAGCGCACGGCACTTGGGCCGCCGTTATAGTGGTAACCGGTATACAGCATCTGGCGACATTCGTTTTCGTCGCTCGGCGTCATGATCACCATGTTCGGGATGCAGCGCAGGAAGGAGAGATCAAACGCCCCTTGGTGAGTTTGCCCATCGGCACCGACAATACCGCCGCGATCGATGGCAAACATGACGGGCAGATTCTGGATCGCCACATCGTGGATCACCTGATCGTAGGCCCGTTGCAAGAAGGTAGAGTAGATGGCTACCACGGGCTTGTAACCGCCAATCGCTAAGCCAGCCGCAAAGGTTACTGCGTGCTGCTCGGCGATCGCCACATCGAAATACTGCTGTGGATAATCGCGTGAAAACTGCACCATACCGGAACCTTCACGCATAGCGGGCGTGATAGCCATCAACTGGCTGTCTTTGGCGGCGGTTTCACATAGCCATTCACCAAAGATTTTCGAATAGGTTGGCAGGCCATCGGCGCTTTTCGGCAAAGTGCCGCTGGCGGGATCGAATTTCGGCACCGCGTGGAAGCTGATAGGGTCTTTTTCTGCGGGAGCATAGCCACGGCCTTTTTTAGTCATGATATGCAGCAGCTGCGGGCCTTTCAGGTCACGCATATTTTTCAGCGTGGCTGTTAACCCTTGTACATCGTGGCCATCGACCGGGCCGATATAGTTAAAGCCCAGTTCTTCAAACAGCGTACCGGGAACCACCATGCCTTTCAGGTGTTCTTCCGTCCGTTTCAATAACTCTTTGATCGGCGGCAGGCCGGAAAGCACCTTCTTGCCGCCTTCGCGCAGCGTGGAATAGAGTTTGCCAGACAGCAACTGCGCCAGATGGTTGTTCAAGGCTCCGACGTTTTCGGAGATCGACATTTCGTTGTCATTCAGCACCACCAGCAGATCAGGGGTGATATCACCGGCGTGGTTCATGGCTTCAAACGCCATGCCGGCGGTGATGGCGCCATCGCCGATCACACAGACGGTACGGCGGCCTTTGCCTTCACGCGCCGCTGCTACCGCTATGCCGAGACCAGCGCTGATTGAGGTTGAGGAGTGGCCGACAGACAGGACGTCATATTCGCTTTCTGCGCGCCATGGGAAAGGGTGCAGCCCGTTTTTCTGGCGGATAGTGGCGATGCGATCGCGGCGGCCCGTCAGGATTTTATGCGGATAAGCCTGATGCCCGACGTCCCAAACCAATTGGTCAAATGGGGTATTGTAGACATAGTGCAGTGCCACCGTCAGTTCAACGGTACCCAGCCCGGAGGCAAAGTGACCACTGGAGCGGCTAACGCTGTCCAGTAGGTATTGCCGTAATTCATCACACAGTTTCGGCAGGCTTTCTTTTGGCAACGAGCGGAGCTCATCCGGGGTTTCCGCTAGCGCCAATATCGGGTATTTGGCTATATCAAGACTCATTCGATACTCATATCAGAGGAGTTATACCTGCGCCTTTAAGAGCGAAGTACTTGGGTATAACGTCACGCGTTAATTGTCACGTTCAATAATGAAGCTGGCTAACGCACGTAATGGCGCAGTATTGTAAGATTGCGCTGCCAAAGATTCTAACGCCGCCAACGCTTCCTGATAGAGATCCCACGCCTTTGCCCGCGCGCTGTCAAGCCCAAGCAAGGCCGGGTAGGTACTCTTTCCGTGTTGTTGATCCGATCCTTGGCGTTTACCGATTTTTTCGGTTTCGCCTACAACATCCAAAATATCATCCTGCACTTGGAATGCCAGGCCGATTGCGGCTGCGTAACGATCAAGCAGTGGCAGTGCGGCACGGCCTTGTTCACCGGCCGCTAACGCTCCCAGGCGAACCGAGGCGCGAATGAGTGCGCCGGTTTTATGGCGATGGATCTGTTCCAGCGCTGCCAGGCCGATGTGTTGGCCTTCGGCTTCGAGATCCAGCGATTGGCCGCCACACATGCCAGCAACGCCGCTGGCGCTTGCCAACTCAGAGATCATAGCCAGCCGATCGCGCATGGCGACATCGGGCATATCGGCATCGGCTAAAATCGAAAATGCCAATGTTTGCAGGGCATCGCCCGCCAGAATGGCATTGGCTTCACCAAACTTGACGTGGCAGGTTGGCTGGCCACGGCGCAGATCGTCATCATCCATCGCCGGTAAATCGTCATGTATCAGCGAGTAGGCGTGAATACATTCCACCGCAGCAGCGGGAGCATCCAGATTATTCAGCGCCAGACCAAACATTTGCCCGGTTGCATAAACCAGGAACGGGCGCAGACGCTTGCCGCCCAGCAACGCACCGTGGCGCATTGCTTCCACCATCTTGCCATTATTGAACGGCAACGGTGCGATATAGTCCAGTAACGCACGATCGCTGCGCTGGCGGAAAGCCTGTAACTGCTGATGAAAATCAGGCATCGTAATTACTCAGCGTCCGGGGTAAAAGGGGCGAGAGCAGCGTCGTCATGGCTATCGTTGAGCAAAATGTGGACGCGCTGTTCTGCTTGTTGCAATTTCTGTTGGCCCTGACGTGCCAGTTGTACACCCCGCTCGAATTCGTTCAACGCGTCTTCCAGCGGCAGTTCGCCGGATTCCAGACGTGCCACGATACGCTCGAGTTCGCTGAGGGAGTTTTCAAAGCTGATGTTTTGCTCTGTGCTGTCTGATTGTGTATGTTTTTTCGGCATAGTTTTCTTGTTACATCATCATATGAACAGGGGTATCAGAGCCTATCCTAGCGGATCTTGATCAGTAAATCATGGCGTGAATGTATGGTTTTGTGCACGGCATACAAACAGATAGTGATATACTTGCCGCCATTGTATACCGAATATCCCCGTCATTCTTATCAGGCAATAAAAACCGCCATGAAGTTTATCATTAAATTATTCCCAGAAATCACCATCAAGAGTCAATCTGTGCGCTTGCGCTTCATTAAGATTCTGACGACCAATATCCGCAATGTACTGAAGCAATATGATGAAACGCTGGCGGTGGTCCGCCATTGGGATTTCATCGAGGTGCGTGCCAAAGATGAAAATCAGCGCCCGGCGATCGCCGAGGCATTGACCCGCATTCCCGGTATTCATCATATTCTGGAAGTGGAAGATCGTGCTTACACCGATGTGCACCATATCTTTGAGCAGACGCTGGAAGCCTATCGTGAGCAACTGGCAGGCAAAACTTTCTGCGTGCGCGTTAAGCGCCGTGGCAAGCACGAGTTCAGTTCACAGGACGTTGAACGCTACGTGGGTGGTGGGTTGAACCAGCATATTGAAAGCGCGCGCGTTAAGCTGTCGCATCCACAGGTGACCGTGAATCTGGAAATTGAAGATGACAAGCTGATGCTGGTGAAAGCCCGCTATGCAGGGATTGGTGGTTACCCGATTGGTACGCAGGAAGATGTGTTGTCGCTGATTTCCGGCGGATTTGACTCCGGTGTTTCCAGCTACATGCTGATGCGCCGTGGTTGCCGCGTGCATTATTGCTTCTTTAATTTAGGTGGCGCCGCGCATGAAATTGGCGTCAAACAGGTGGCTTATTATCTGTGGAACCGTTTCGCTAGTTCGCACAAGGTGCGTTTCGTCGCAATCGATTTTGAGCCGGTAGTCGCTGAGATTCTGGAAAAGGTGGATGACGGCCAGATGGGGGTGGTGCTCAAGCGCATGATGGTACGTGCCGCTTCCCTGGTAGCAGAGCGTTATGGCGTGCAGGCGCTGGTGACTGGTGAAGCGCTGGGCCAGGTATCCAGCCAGACGCTCACTAATTTGCGCCTGATCGACAATGCTTCCGATACGCTGATTCTGCGCCCGCTGATTTCGCACGATAAAGAGCACATTATCAATGTTGCACGCGAGATTGGTACGGAGGATTTTGCTAAAACTATGCCGGAATATTGTGGGGTAATCTCGAAGAACCCGACGGTCAAAGCGGTTAAAGCCAAGATTGAAGAAGAAGAAGGTAACTTTGACTTCGAAATTCTGGAGCGAGTGGTGCGTGAAGCACGTAATGTGGATATTCGTACTATTGCCGCAGAAGCTCAGGAGCAGGTGACTGAAGTTGAAACCGTTGCTGAATTTGCAGCGGATGAAGTGATTCTGGATATCCGTTCCATTGATGAGCAGGAAGATAAGCCGCTGCAATTGGCGCAGATTGAGGTTAAATCGCTACCGTTTTATAAACTGAGCAGCCAGTTTAGCGAGCTCGATCAGAGCAAGACCTATCTGCTGTATTGCGATCGCGGTGTGATGAGCCGTTTACAGGCTTTGTATCTGCTTGAACAAGGCTACGCTAACGTCAAAGTGTATCGCCCATAATCTTCAAGGAGGACGAGGCTGTCTCGTCCTCTGCCATTTCCCCAGGTTATCTCCTTTTTACCATTCCTGATGAATTTACGTCTATGGTCTAAGCTTGCTTTCATTTTGTGTTACGTTATAACATATCTAAAATTGGTAAATAAAGGTAACAGTTATGAAATTAAAGCAGTTAGCGGCAGTAATGCCTTTGATGTTTATTGGCCACACGTATGCCCATTCACTGTGGGTAAATGCGTTACCTACCGCGGAGAATCACGGTATGGTCGAAATTGGCTATGGCGATGAGTTTCCAACCGCAGAAGCTATCCCTGCCGATCGCCTGCATATCTTCGCCCCAGCGCATTTAGTGGGTGAAAATGGTGATCTGGCATTGCAACCCGGTAAAGAAAATTATCAATTCGTGACAGAAAAACCTGTAACAAAAGGGAGCTATGCTGCGATTGCGATTTATAAACCGACCTATTGGTCAAAGAATAACGCTGGTTGGAAACAGCAGACTAAAGTGGAAATGCCGGATGCGTTGTACTGTGAGCAGGCTTCTATGTTTGGTAAAAGCATTCTGAATGTGGATGGGGCAACCGATACCGCCGTTATCAGCCAACCGCAGGGGCTGAAACTGGAAATTATTCCATTGGCTAACCCGGCAACGATCAAACCAGGGCAGCCATTACCGATACAGGTGTGGTATGACGGTAAACCACTTAAGAAAGCCGCAGTAACCGCTACCTTTGCTGGTTTTGGCGATCGGCATGAACAACATGGGCACGCTCACAGTCATGCAAAAGCTTTTTTGAATCATACTGATAGCAAGGGTAAAGTGAATGTGTATCCGTTGAAAGCCGGTTATTGGGTGGTGGAAACCGAACACAAGCTGCCCTACGCAGATACGGCAAAGTGTGATGAATCGGTATTGGCTTCAACGTTGACTTTTACTATCAGCGAATAATGGGTTTTACCGGCAGGCGGTGCAAGCTTGCCGGTAAAAGATTAATCGCTGAAATCATACATATTAGGGATCAGGACTAACTGTGCTGCGACTTCCGCGGCCTTGGCTTTGCCTAAAAGTAAATCGATCAGCTTCAGAGCAAATTCCATCGAGGTACCCGGTCCCTGGCTGGTGAGTAGGTTGACGCGTGCATCATAGGCGACGCGTCTTTCCAGCCACTGCTCCTGTGGGATCAGTGCTTTCAGGCTGGGAAAGCCGGTCATGTTCCCCACCGGAAACAGTTTGTGATGCTGCAACACCAGCGCAGGGGCGGCGCAGATGGCAGCAACGATTTTACCTTGCAGATGCATCTGGCGGACTTTTTCTACCAACAGTGGGCTATCGCGGAAGCATTCTGCTCCCTTCAGCCCACCAGGGAGGACAATGGCGTCGAACGGTTCGTCAACGATCGCCACCAGCGGGGCGTCAGCCAGCAGCTTTACGCCGCGTGAGCAGATGATGGTCAGGTTGCCATCACTGGCTACGCTGGCGGTGGTGACGCTGGCCCCGGCACGCACCAGCAGATCGATAGTGGTAACGGCTTCTGTTTCTTCGCTACCAGGTGCTAGGCAAACCAACACCGACACGCTCATATTCATTTTCCTTTTGTTTAATCAATTCGAACAGGCGGGTATTTTCTGGCAGAGGAATGCCATGGCTACGGCCACGGCGCAGCAAATACCCGGTAATATAATCGATCTCGGTATGCCGTTGAGCTCGAATATCCTGTAGCATTGAGGAGACATTGTCCGCAGTAAGCTGAATGACCTGCATAACATAGGACATCAGCCCTTCACACGAAGTATGGTGGCCTTCCATTTCCATCACGCTGGCCACTTCGCGACAGAGGGTTTCTATCTGTTCCGGGTAACGCTGTAAATCACCATTGTGGCAGTTATACAGCACAGTTAATGGGTTGATCACACAATTGACCGCCAGTTTACGCCAACTGGCAGAAGCGATGTGGTTGTGCCAGGCAACGTCCGGGAGCGCTTGATGCAGCATTTCTGCCAGATGGCTGAGGTGCATGGCTTGCCGCGAAGCTGGGCCAATATGGGTAACGCCGTTAGCTACGTGAATGATAGTGTTGCCATCATGACGTGCGGCATGGGTCGTTGTCCCTTGCAGTATCGGTTGATTGTGCGCTGGCAGTTCGTCCTGAGTTCCCATGCCGTTGTGCAGTAACAATATGGCGCAGTGTGGATTTAGCTTGGGTAACAGTGCAGTGACTGCACCAGAAACTTGCCAGGCTTTTAGCGTTACCAGCAACAGTTCACTTTGTGCGAGGTGTTCAGGATCGTTGGTTGGCAAATTGCGGTTGAACGATGTGCCATCGGGCTCAATGATGTTCACTGCACAAAATGGTTGGGGAACCCGTAACCAGCCTTGTACATCATGCCCTTGCTGATAAAGCCGGGAAAGCCAAAGTTGTCCGAGCGCACCGCAACCAAGAATGGTTATTTTCATTCAATCTCCTTGGTGTCCGGGAATACCGCTGATCTCTCTGATTATAGGCATTTCTGTCGCTATACGTCTTGTTCAACGGTGGCATCGGGGTTTTGCCTGTGGTAGTAAAGAAGGTATTATGCATCGCATCGAAATCGCTTAGGCGCTCATTCAAAAGGAAGAAGTATGCCATCTTTCGACATTGTTTCCGAAATCGATATGCAGGAAGTTCGCAACGCGGTTGAGAATGCGACCCGCGATCTCAGTACGCGTTGGGATTTTCGTAACGTACCGGCCAGTTTTGAGCTGAACGAAAAAAATGAAAGCATCAAAGTGGCAAGTGAATCAGACTTCCAGGTGCAGCAACTGCTGGATATTCTGCGCGAGAAACTGAGCAAGCGCAGCATTGATGGTGGGGCTCTGGAAATCCCGGAAGAACTGACCCACAGTGGTAAAACCTACAGCGTTGAAGCCAAGCTCAAGCAAGGCATTGAAACTACGTTGGCGAAGAAAATTGTGAAGCTGATTAAAGACAGCAAGCTGAAAGTACAGGCACAGATTCAAGGGGATGAAGTGCGCGTCACCGGCAAAGCCCGTGACGATCTGCAAAGCGTGATGGCGTTAGTGCGTGGTGCCGATTTGGGGCAACCGTTTCAGTTTAAAAACTTCCGCGATTAAAAATATACAGGGCCGATCTTCCGGCCCTTTTCTTACAGCGCATTAACCAGCGCTTCTAACTGGCCGCGATTCGTCTGCTTGGTATCGACTTTCACATAGGCACTGCGTTCTTCGGGCACCACTACTGCTTCTGCTACGCCAGGCTGGGCCAGCAGGCGGCTTTGCAATGCCGAGTCTTTTACTGCTAATTCAGAGAGCGTAATACGCAAACTGCTGACGTATGGCGGTTCTTTCATGGTGCTACTGACCGCAAACCAGATTGCAGCAATCGCTGCACTGGCAATAAACACCAAGCCAGCCCCCTGTAAACCATACAGCCAACCGCCCAGGCTGCCACCGATGGCCACACCAATAAACTGGCTGGTGGAGTAAACCCCCATCGCTGTGCCTTTATAGCCAGCGGGTGATTCTTTGCTGATGAGCGAAGGCAGAATCGCTTCCATCACGTTGAATGCCATGAAAAACAGCTGAACACCGGCAATGATGCCCCAGAGATGTACTCCGGCAAACCACAATAACATTTCGGCACAAAACAGAACGGCTACGCAGCCCATAAATACCTGCTTCATGCGGCGGTATTTTTCAGCATAGATAATGAAAGGTACGACGGTAGCAAAGGAAATCAGCATAGTGGTCAGATAGACTTTCCAGTGCTCACTTGCCGCCAGCCCTGCCTTCTCCATAGCCAGTGGCAGAGCAACAAAGCTGGACATCAACAGGATATGCAGGCACATAATGCCGAAGTTGAGTTTCAGCAGGCGCGGGTTGTTCAGCACCTTACTGAAACTGCCGCGCACGATGCTCGATTCACGGTTCAGCACGTGATCATCGGCGGAAGGAACCACCGTCAGCGTAATGATGATGCCAGCCAAGGCCAGCACGGCGATCATCCAGAACAGCGCATGCAGGCCAAAGGCGTGGGTGACAATGGGGCCGAGCACCATCGCCATCGCAAAGGTAATACCAAAGCTGACACCGATAAACGCCATGGCTTTGGTGCGGTTTTGCTCACGGGTTAAATCGGACAGCAACGCCATCACTGCCGCTGCGATAGCCCCAGACCCCTGCAAAGCCCGGCCAAGAATAATACCCCAAATGGAATCACTAACAGCGGCGATCACGCTGCCAAGAGCAAAGATCAGCAAACCTCCGACAATCAGCGGTTTGCGCCCGATGCGATCCGAAATCAGCCCGAACGGGATCTGAAAAACGGCCTGCGCCAGGCCATAGATACCGATGGCGATACCAATCAATGCTTCACTGGCGCCATTCAGCACCATGCCATAGGTGGTGAGCACGGGCAGTACCATAAACATACCGAGCATACGCAGCGAAAAAACGGCTCCCAATCCCCAGGTTGCTCGGCGTTCTTGGGGCGTCATTGTATTGTCGTTCATTGTGACCTCAATATCCCCGTCGTCTTTCAAGCTGCATTATTGTCTACCTCTGTTCACGCTCAGTTCCAAGGTTAACTCACGAACCACAGCTTGAAAGCCATTAGGGTGTAGAACTTATTCCTTCAGGCTCAGGGAAAGTGAAAACCTGATGGAATAATGTCTAATAAGCCGCATCATTTTAGTGTGTGGGGCAGAAGGGGTAAATCGAATGTTGCTTAACAGATATCTCTTTTGCTTTTCAATCCGCAATTTGAAATTTATGGGGTATCTTTATCGTTCAATGGCTTTTCTGCGAGACAAATAAAATGGGCCGCTGAGCGGCCCATTCACAGATAACCGCATGAGTTTACCAGACGTGGGTTAACAGAACTTCTGGTGAAGTACTGGCACTAAAGTCGATAGACATCATCACGCTCAACGAAGTAATAGCAACAATTGAGAACACAAACAGTTTGCGTGCCCAAACGCTGTCATTTTCAGTTTTGTAACCGCGTAATGCCATCCCTAACCACCATACGCTTACCGCAGCAGCAACGATCAGGTATTTATAGCCCGCATAACCGCTCAACGTCAGCATCAACGTCGCAATCATAAACGCGAGAATATAGACCGTGATATGGTTTTTGGCGACGGAAATACCTTTCACCACGGGAAGAACGGGAATGTTAGCGGCTTGGTAATCTTTAAAGCGGAAGATAGCGATCGCATAAGAATGCGGCATCTGCCACAGGCTAAAGATAGCCAGCAGGATCAACGCCCCAGTGTCAAACTCATTGGTGACGGCGCAGTAACCGATTACCGGCGGCGCAGCGCCCGACAGGCTGCCGATCAACGTGCCGTATACCGAATGACGTTTCATGTACAGGCTGTAAACGCCGACATAAACCACGAAGCCCATCACCGCCAGCCACATGGCCAGCGGATTAGCAGCGATATACAGCAGTGCAAAGCCAACAACACCTAAAACGGTAGCGTAAACCAGGGTGACACTCGGCGCGATCAGGCCTTTTACCAGCACCCGATTCTTCGTTCTCTCCATTTTCTTGTCGATGTCGCGGTCAATGTAATTGTTAAATACACAACCAGAGGCGACCACCAACGAGACACCCAACAGGGTGGCGAGAAACAGGGGATAGTCGATGCTTCCTTTGGAAGCAAGCAGGAATCCCCCAACGACAGAAATTAAATTGCCGAAAATAATTCCTGGTTTAGTGACTTGCAGGTATTGCTTAATCATCACGTACGGCTCGGCTCTTAATCGACCATCATATTGATGTTGAGGTTGTACATAATCCAGAGTGAACCCACAACAACGATACCGATGATCATAGTGGTGAACAGCAATGCCACCAGGTTCCAGCGTTCTTCTGATGATGTGTTCATGTGCAGGAAGTAAACCAGGTGAACGATCACCTGGATAACTGCCATACCGACGACCACCGCCAGAATAGTGGCGTGGGATGCAGTACCGCTCATCACCATCGCAAATGGAATGACCGTGAGAATGATCGACAGAATAAAGCCGGTCAGGTATGACTTCACGCTGCCGTGGCTTGCGCCACCGTGAGAGGTTTCGGATGAATGGCTCATTACATAACCCCCAACAGGTAGACAACGGTAAACAGACAAATCCAGACCACATCCAAGAAGTGCCAGAACAGGCTCAGACACATCAGACGGGTTTTATTGGTTGGATTCAGGCCGCGTTTGCTCACTTGAATCATCAGAACGACCAGCCAGATCAGACCTGCACTGACGTGAATACCGTGTGTGCCTACCAAAGCAAAATAGCTGGACAGGAACGCACTGCGGTCAGGGCCGAAGCCTTCGCTGATCAGAAGATGGAATTCATAAACTTCAATCGCTACGAAGCCAAAGCCAAACAGGAACGTCAGCATCAACCAGCGGTTGACGCTGCTTGCATGGCCTTTGTTCATGCCGATCATCGCCATTCCATAGGTGATGGAGCTGAACAACAGCAGGAACGTTTCAACCAGAACTAACTTCAGGTCAAAA
Organism: Chania multitudinisentens RB-25; assembly: GCF_000520015.2. Lineage (GTDB taxonomy): Bacteria > Pseudomonadota > Gammaproteobacteria > Enterobacterales > Enterobacteriaceae > Chania > Chania multitudinisentens. The sequence continues at coordinate 4,894,503 of NZ_CP007044.2, read as the reverse complement.
ATATCCTTGCCTGAGGGACCGCCCGCGGTCCCATTCACCAAGACGGCATAAGTTGCGAACAAGCTCGCAAACAAAATACAGTCGCTCATCAGGTAGATCCAGAATCCGAAGACTTTGGTTTCCCCTGCATCGTGGTGCCCATGCTCTGCATGGGCTGTATTATGCTGAGTCAGGATATCAGTTGACATGTTTCACGCCTGCTTTGCTGATTTGTTCATAACGTTGGTTTTCAATGCGCTCGATTTCATCAACCTGCACATAGTAATCAACATCTTCATCGAAGCTCTTGGCAATCCAGACAACGATCATGCCGACAAAGCCTGCAATCGCCATCCACCAGATTTCCCAGATCATCGCGAAGCCAAATACCAAACTGAAGGCAGAGATAATGACACCTGCACCAGTATTCTTCGGCATATGAATCGGAGCGTATTGAGCTGGTTTCTTGTATGCCTCGCCTTTTTCTTTCATGTCCCAGAAAGCGTCACGATCATGAATTTCTGGTACAACAGCGAAGTTGTAGAACGGAGGAGGGGAAGATGTTGACCACTCCAGAGTACGGGCACCCCATGGGTCGCCGGTCAGATCACGGTTTTGCTCACGATCGCGGATACTGACGAAGATCTGAATCAACTGGCACAGAATACCGCAGGCGATCAGAACGGCACCACCGGCAGCAACCAGCAACATCAGGTGGAATTCTGGGTTGATATCCTGGCTAAGACGGCGTGTCATCCCCATAAAGCCCAAGACATACAGCGGCATAAAGGCAATGAAGAAACCGATGATCCAGAACCAGAATGCGCGGATACCCCAGGTTTCATTCAGGCGGAAACCGAACGATTTAGGGAACCAGTAAGTCAGACCTGCAAAGCAACCAAACACCACACCACCAATAATCACGTTATGGAAATGGGCTATCAGGAACAGGCTGTTGTGCAGGACGAAGTTAGCACCGGGTACTGCCAGCAGAACACCGGTCATCCCACCGACGGAGAAGGTGATGATGAAGCCAACGGTCCACAGCATCGCAGAGTTAAACTGGATGCGGCCTTGATACATGGTAAACAGCCAGTTGAAGATTTTCACCCCGGTTGGGATGGAAATAATCATAGTGGCGATACCAAAGAAAGCGTTGACGTTCGCGCCGGAGCCCATGGTAAAGAAGTGGTGCAGCCAGACGATGAACGACAGAATGGTAATTGCAATCGTTGCCCATACCAGTGAGGTATAGCCAAACAGGCGTTTCTTCGAGAAGGTGGCTGTTACTTCGGAGAACACACCGAATACTGGCAGAACCAGGATATACACCTCTGGGTGGCCCCAGGCCCAAATCAGGTTGATGTACATCATCATGTTGCCGCCCATATCATTGGTAAAGAAATGGGTACCCAGATAACGATCCAGGGTCAGCAACGCGATGCTTACGGTCAGAATTGGGAACGAAACAATGATCAGTACGTTGGTGCACAACGCTGCCCAGGTGAATACTGGCATCTTCATCATAGGCATGCCAGGGGCGCGCATCTTCAGAATCGTGGCGAAGAAGTTGACACCGGTCAACAGCGTTCCCAGACCGGATATCTGCAGGCTCCAGATCCAGTAATCGACTCCCACTCCAGGGCTGTATTCTTTACCTGAAAGCGGTGGATACGCCAACCAACCCGTCTGTGCAAACTCACCCACCCCCAGAGAGATGTTGATCAGAACGACACCGACCACGAAGAACCAGAAACTCAGCGAGTTCAGGAACGGGAAGGCAACGTCACGCGCACCAATCTGCAACGGCACGACAACGTTCATCAGGCCGACCACAAAAGGCATTGCCATGAAGAAGATCATGATAACGCCGTGGGCGGTAAAGATCTGGTCGTAGTGGTGGGGCGGCAGGAACCCGGCTTCACCAGCAGACGCAAGAGCTTGCTGGCTACGCATCATGATGGCATCAGCAAAACCACGCAGTAGCATAACGATAGCCACGATGATATACATGATACCGATTTTTTTATGGTCGACAGAGGTCAGCCATTCACTCCACAGCCATTTCCATTTGCCTAAATAGGTTATCAGCGCCAGCAATGCCAGGCCGCCAATAATGATTGCGGCAACGGTGACCATGACGATCGGTTCATGAAACGGAACCGCATCAAGTGTTAATTTTCCCAACATCAGATTATTCCTCGGCTCCGGTGTGAGCATGTTCGCTCTGGCTCATATCCATGCCTGCATGCGCAGTTGCGCCGTGCGGCATGTGCATATCACCCATGAATTTGGCAATAGTCTCTTTGAACAAATTCGGTTTGACACTGGAGAAGTATGCAACCGGGTTGTTTTCACTCGGTTCTGCCAGTTTGTTAAAATCGCTGATGGTGTTAAGGGTATTAGGCGATGCCTTCACCTTGGCTACCCACTGATCAAAGTCACCTTCGGTTGGAGTAACAATGGCAGTGAATTTCATACCGGAGAACCCCTGACCACTGTAACTACTGGAAATACCTTTGTATTGGCCAGCCTCGTTACCGATCAGGTGAAGTTTGGTCTGCATTCCGGCCATCGCATAAATCTGCCCGCCTAGCTGGGGAATGAAGAACGAGTTCATTACCGAATTAGACGTGATTTTGAATTCGACAGGAACATCCTTCGGGAAGGCAAGTTCATTGACGGTGGCGATACCTTGCTCCGGATAAATGAACAACCATTTCCAGTCCAACGATACCACTTCGATCGTCATCGGCTTCTTGTCAGTGACAATCGGCTTGTAAGGATCCAGTGCGTGGGTTGTTTTCCAGGTAATGGTGCCAAGAATGGCGATGATAATGATTGGAATGGTCCAGACAACCGCTTCAATCTTGTTGGAGTGTGACCAATTAGGTGTGTACTTAGCCTCTTTGTTGGAGGCTCGGAATTTCCAGGCAAAAGCGAATGCCATGAAAATAACCGGAATGACTACGATCAACATTAAACCGATTGCAGTAAGAATCAGTCTACGTTGTTCAACACCTATTGCACCTTTGGGATTCATTAAAACCATATCGCAGCCACTGAGCATTACCGTTGCTACAATTAAGGATAATATCCCAATACTTTTATTGTATTTCTTAAGTCTCATCTAACGACCCCAATTACAAAGGCTCTATTGTCGTTTCATGTGTGCGGGCATTTTACGGGAAGGTTGCAGTACTGTAAACATACTTAAGGAAGAGTCAGTGCCTTGTCGGCTCTTTCTGTTAAGGGTGTCACAGATGTAACGCCTGGTGACAATTTACCAATGACTACAATATGTTGGCGAGCTGAATCGAGCCGGGTAAGCAGTATGTTAAGGAAAACCAATGGCATGCTGGGTGATACCGATAAACTTTCCGATTTTAAATATGAGGGAAAAAGTTTATTTAATGTAAAATAATTGTTCTTTATGGGTAAATTTAATTTTATTTCCGAGTGTTTTACTCGGATAAAAAATAATTTTCGTGGCGGTATTATTTTTTCGACGAAATAAATTCATTTTTCTGATGTATTTTATCGGCTGATATTTAGTCAGCCGATAAAGATCAGGCTAATTGTGTGCGGCGGAGAGCAAGATAGTCCAGCAGGCTGCCGATCACAACGCCAACCAGGCTCAGCATTGCGCCGGTTTGCAGTATCAGAACGGCAAGATTTGGCCACTGGGTCCAGCCAATAGCATTGGTAATCAACAGGATAAGCCACAAGCCGAGCAGTGAACAACCGGCGAGTAACAACCGTAGCGCCCAATAATAAGTTTGGCGGAATTCGGTACGTGGCATGAAATTGCCGGTTTTCTGGGTGTATTCCAACGTTTGGCGGCAAATAATCAGCAACAGCAAGCCAGGTAAGGCTGCAACAATAGAAAATAGATAAAACAATGGCCAGCCGTGGGCTTCAACAAACCAGCCAGCAATCGGGCCTACGTAGACTCGCCCAACGGCGGAAAGCGCCGAGAGCAGGGCAAATTGAGTCGCTGAAAAGGATTTGTTGCATAGCGTCATCAGCAGGGCAACAAACGCTGCGGTACCCATGCCACCGCACAGGTTTTCCAAAAAGATGGCGCTGCCCATGGTGATGATGTTTTTATCGGTAACCGCCAATATCCAGTAACCGATATTGGACACCGCTTGCAGAATACCAAACCACATCAAAGCTCGAAACAACGTCAAACGTTGCATCAAGATGCCACCGAACAAAGCGCCAATGATGGTAGCAAACAACCCGAGCGTCTTGTTTATCAACCCGACTTCCCCGGCATCAAAACCTACGCCACGGATGAGAAAAGTGGTGCTCAGGCTGCCAGCAAAGGCATCGCCCAATTTGTACATCACAATCAACAAGAGGATCAGCCAGGCGTTATTACGTGCAAAGAAGTCTCGTAACGGCGCAGCTATCGCCTGCTCCATGGTACGTGGTGCGGGAATACTGTTATCCGGCTCAGGGGCCATCAGCGTGGCAACAATGCCGATTAGCATCAACCCGGCCATTAACCAGTAAGTTGCCTGCCAGCCTAAGTAACGATCTGCCAACCACAGGGCCAAGCCGCCGGAAACCAGCATTGCCAGCCGATAACCCAGAACTGACACAGCAGCACCCGCGCCGCGTTCCTCTGCCGCCAGCAGATCGGTTTTATAGGCATCAAAAACAATATCTTGTGAGGCAGAACAAAATGCCACTAACACGGCCAGCGCTGCCAGCCACCATAAATGCTGAGCCGGGTTCATCAACCCCATGGCAGCAATAGCGATCACCAACAATAACTGGCTGATTAATAGCCAACCACGCCGCCGCCCAAGAAATGAGGGCGTGTAGCGATCCATAAACGGTGACCACAGGAATTTGAAGACATAGGCCTGACCTACCAGCGAGAAGATCCCGATGGTTTTCAGATCGATATTTTCAACGGTCATCCAGGCTTGTAGTGTGCCGGAGGTCAATGCTAACGGTAACCCCGAGGCAAAGCCCAGCACCAATAGCATGATGGAGTTACGTTGGGTGAAGATACTCAGATACTGTTTTGGCATGAGATCCTTGTCTGCACTGCCTGGGAACTCAGGCAGCGCAAAGCACGTTACCCGCTATGTTTCAAGTTGCAGAACCGCTGACTTTATTACTCGGCCTTTTGAGGGCTTCGTAGCGTCACCGCCTTTCTGCAACTCGAATTATTTTAGGTAATAACTGATTAACGGGCGTTTTGCTTGATGAATTCGCTGACGCTGGTGTCTTGTGCCATATCGGCAATGACATCACCCAGCACGGTGTTAACCGCATTAGTGATTTTATCGTTGGTTGCGGTAAAGGCACCCTGAACGTTATAGGTAGAACGGTAGTTTTTTACCTGCTTATTGCCGTTCTTCGCTTGAGCGATGATGGAAATATCCGCTTTGGTCGTGATGTTGTAGCGCAGATTGCCTTCGGAGACGTCGGCAAACAGATTGTTCACCACAATTTGCAGTTCCACGGCACCGGCTGGGCCAATCATATAACCACGGGCGCCCATTTGTTTCTCAAGCACTTCCTGAAGCAAAAAACGTAGATCGCGTGAAGGGGTTAAGGTAATCAACTGGCCATCACGGTTCACCTTCGCTAAGGCCTGATCCCTGCGCTGGTCGGCACCATTGATACTGATGGTGATGCCTTGCAGAGTGGGGTCTTGCTGAGGCAAGACAATTTTGGGCGTGATGTTAAGCGTATTGGTGCTAGTGACACAACCGGCAAGCATCAATGCAGCCAGCAGTGGAAGACAAAGTTTTTTTAGCATATTACTGTCTCATCAATAATCGTGGTTAAGCTATGGAGTTAATAATAGATTGCCGACATCATAGCACTGCCGCGAGCAGGAGGAAGCGTTGAACGTAACCGAGTGATAAATTTTTACTCAGCATGGATAAAAGCAGGCTTTTTGGGCCAATTCAATCAGACAAACCTCAACAGGTCTATCAAGGGTTAGCGTTTTTATGCCCCGCAAAGTGGAGAAATTTACCCAGAGGAAGATTCTTGTGAGGGCAGAAACGGCTAATATTGAATTGAATGGGCATCATGATAGTCTGCCAGCGTTGTAAGGAGAACCTATGATTCGCGAGCAAATAGAAACAAAATTGAGGGCGGCATTTGGGCCCGCGCATCTGGAAGTGGTTGATGAAAGTTATCGCCATAATGTTCCAGCGGGTTCTGAAAGTCATTTTAAAGTGGTGATTGTCAGCGATCGTTTTGTTGGTGAGCGCTTTCTGACACGCCATCGTTCAATTTATGCCGTGGTGGCAGAAGAACTGGCGGATGGAGTTCATGCACTGGCGTTGCATACCTATACCCTTAAAGAATGGGAAGGGCTACAGGATACGGTGCCGGCTTCTCCTCCCTGTCGTGGGGCAGGGACGTTGGCATGATACCTAAAATTTACGGTATCAGTGGAACTGTAACCGTGATTTAAGGTATTACTACAGACGAATTTTGCAACGGCCTGCGGGCCGTTGCTGTTTTTGATGACGACTACAGCTGATGTGGAATGTAGCTATGATCGGGTTGGGTTCGCAGGTGTCTGGGCGAGAAATCGGTAAAAATGTGAGTTTTAACGTGCCAGTGCCGCCTTGTCATCCTCGACTCGCTACGCATGCGTCGCTATAATGTCGCGTCTTATTTTTCCAGAATGGTTTCGGGACGCTTCTGACATCAGGGAACTCGGTTCTATAATAGCCGTCCTGGTTCTTGGAACGGAGTTGACCGAGCACTGTGATTTTTTTGAGGTAACAAGATGCAAGTTTCAGTAGAAACCACTCAAGGCCTTGGGCGCCGTCTCTCTATTACTGTTCCCGCTGATGTTATCAATCAAGCGGTGAAGAAAGAACTGATCAACGCAGCGAAAAGCGTACGTATCGACGGTTTCCGTAAAGGCAAAGTGCCGATGAACATCGTTGAACAGCGTTATGGTGCTTCTGTTCGTCAGGATGTGCTGGGTGACTTGATGCAGCGCAACTTTGTTGACGCCATCATCAAAGAAAAAATTAACCCGGCTGGCGCACCAAAATACGTACCGGGCGAATATAAAGAAGGCGCAGATTTCGCTTTTGCGGTTGAGTTTGAAGTGTATCCCGAGGTCGAGTTGAAAGGCCTGGAGAACATCGAAGTTGAAAAACCGGTGGTTGATGTTAACGACGCTGATGTTGACACCATGCTGGATACCCTGCGTAAGCAGCAGGCAACCTGGAAAGACGCTGACCGGGCCGTTACCGCTGAAGATCGTGTGACCGTTGATTTCACGGGTTCTATTGATGGTGAAGAGTTCGACGGTGGTAAATCATCCGACTTCGTGCTGGCGATGGGCCAAGGCCGTATGATCCCTGGTTTCGAAGACGGGTTGGTAGGGCATAAAGCGGGTGAAGAATTCACCATCGACGTTAATTTCCCAGACGATTACCACGCAGAAAATCTGAAAGGTAAAGCGGCCAAATTCGCTATCGTGCTGAAAAAAGTTGAAGAGCGCGAACTGCCAGAATTGACGGAAGAATTCATCAAACGCTTCGGTGTGGCGGATGGTTCTGTTGAAGGCTTGCGTGCTGAAGTGCGTAAAAACATGGAGCGCGAGTTGAAAGGCGCCGTGCGTAACCGCATCAAGTCTCAGGCTATCGATGGCCTGGTCAGTGCTAACGAAATCGACGTGCCTGCTGCGCTGATCGACGGTGAGATCGACGTTCTGCGCCGTCAGGCTGCACAGCGTTTTGGCGGCAACGAGAAGCAAGCGCTGGAACTGCCGCGTGAACTGTTCGAAGAGCAGGCTAAACGCCGCGTTGTTGTCGGCCTGCTGTTGGGCGAAGTGATCAGCACCAACGAGCTGAAAGCTGACGAAGCCCGCGTTAAAACCCTGATCGAAGAAATGGCTTCCGCTTACGAAGATCCTAGCGAAGTTATTGAGTTCTACAGCAAGAACAAAGAGCTGATGAACAACATGCGTAACGTGGCACTGGAAGAACAAGCGGTTGAAGCTTTGTTGGAAAAAGCCAAAGTGTCTGAAAAAGCCACGACGTTCAGCGAACTGATGAACCAAAATCCACAGGCGTAATGCTGGTTGAATATCGTGGTGTAGCAGGTTGTGTCTGTGGCGCCACCCTCTGTGGTGGGAAGCCCGTAACTCAGGTTACGGGCTTTTCTTTTGCCACGTGACTGATTAATCTCAGGTTAACTGTGGCAATATGCACTATATTTATTTTGTGATGGGCTGCAAGGTGGCGTATAAAATTTGCCATCGTGACTTTGCCACACAGGGATGCCGATAAAAATCGTCCATCGGGCTTGAAATTCTGTCTGTGGCCCCCCAATTTTTACAACAGTATGGGCTGTTTTGATGATCACGCCGTCGGATTTATTGGCGTGGAGCCTGTGGATTGTTTGAACGTGGTCATGGTAAGCGTTCTAAAGTAGAATCGACAGGTAATGGCGCCAAGGCAATTTCTATTAGGAGACGGTAATGTCATACAGTGGCGAACGAGATCAATTTGCACCTAACATGGCACTGGTGCCAATGGTGGTAGAGCAGACTTCACGAGGGGAGCGTTCTTACGATATTTATTCCCGTCTGCTGAAAGAGCGTATTATTTTCCTGACCGGTCAGGTAGAAGACTATATGGCTAACCTGATCGTGGCGCAGATGTTGTTCCTCGAAGCAGAAAGCCCGGAAAAAGACATTTTCCTGTATATCAACTCACCGGGTGGCGTTATCACTGCGGGAATGTCAATTTATGACACTATGCAGTTTATCAAACCGGATGTCAGCACGATCTGTATGGGGCAGGCGTGCTCCATGGGGGCGTTCCTGCTGACTGCGGGAACTAAAGGTAAGCGTTTCTGCCTGCCAAATTCACGCGTGATGATTCACCAACCACTGGGGGGTTATCAAGGGCAGGCGACGGACATCGAAATCCATGCGCGCGAAATCCTCAAGGTGAAAGCACGTATGAATGAACTGATGGCACAGCATACTGGGCACTCGTTGGAGCAAATCGAACGTGACACCGAGCGCGATCGCTTTATGACCGCGGAAGAATCCGTAGAATACGGTCTGGTTGATGGCATTCTGACGCACCGCAGCTAGAACCTGGCGGCTGGTGAAGTATCTGCGTGAGCTGATAGACTATAGTATTCAGAGTGAGCAGTGCTCGCTCTGAATAGCATTATTGGTATCGGTGTTCCCGGTATAAGATATGGGCCTGTATTTGCCGCCGCGAATTCCTGCTGGATAAAGACTAAAAAGAGGTTTGACTGATGACAGATAAGCGCAAAGACGGTTCAGGAAAGTTGCTGTACTGCTCTTTCTGCGGCAAAAGCCAGCATGAAGTGCGTAAGCTGATTGCCGGGCCGTCAGTGTATATCTGCGATGAATGTGTTGACCTGTGTAACGACATTATTCGCGAAGAAATTAAAGAAGTTGCCCCGCATCGCGAGCGCAACTCATTGCCGACTCCGCACGAAATCCGCCACCATCTAGACGATTATGTTATCGGTCAAGAACAGGCGAAGAAAGTGTTGGCGGTGGCGGTGTACAACCATTATAAGCGCCTGCGCAATGGGGATAGCAGTAACGGTATTGAGTTGGGTAAAAGCAATATTTTGCTGATCGGCCCAACCGGTAGCGGTAAAACCCTGCTGGCAGAAACCCTGGCGCGCTTCCTGGATGTGCCTTTTACCATGGCCGATGCTACCACGTTGACCGAAGCCGGTTATGTGGGCGAGGACGTGGAAAATATCATTCAGAAGCTGTTGCAGAAATGTGATTATGACGTGCAGAAAGCCCAGCGTGGGATTGTTTATATCGATGAGATCGACAAAATTTCCCGCAAGTCAGACAACCCTTCCATCACCCGTGACGTATCTGGTGAAGGTGTGCAGCAGGCGTTACTGAAGCTGATTGAAGGGACTATTGCCGCGGTGCCGCCGCAGGGCGGGCGCAAACATCCGCAGCAGGAATTCCTACAGGTTGATACCTCCAAGATTCTGTTCATCTGTGGTGGCGCGTTTGCGGGGCTGGATAAAGTGATCGGCCAGCGAGTGAATACCGGTACTGGTATTGGCTTTGGCGCCACCGTTAAAGGTGAAGCCGAAAAAGCGACCGAAGGTGAACTATTGTTGCAGGCTGAACCTGAAGATTTGATCAAATTTGGTTTAATCCCAGAATTTATTGGTCGTCTGCCTGTGGTGGCTACGCTGAGCGAACTGAGTGAAGATGCACTGATTCAAATCTTGAAAGAGCCGAAAAATGCTCTGACCAAGCAATATCAGGCGTTGTTCAATTTAGAAGGTGTCGAACTGGAGTTTCGTGATGAAGCGCTGAATGCCATCGCCAAAAAAGCGATGACGCGCAAAACCGGAGCTCGTGGCCTGCGTTCGATCGTCGAAGGCGCGTTGCTGGATACCATGTACGACCTGCCGTCGCTGGAAAGTGTGGATAAAGTGGTGATTGATGAGTCGGTTATCTCCGGCCATTCCAAACCACTGCTGATTTACGGTAAACCGGAAGCACAGGCTTCTGGCGAATAATTAATCAGTTAATCTAGACGGTTAATAGCAAAATGGGGGATTTTATCCCCCATTTCTTTTTCCATACATTCTTGCCGTTGAATGTAAGAGATTCATCCCCATATACTCATAATCCAGATTTTGTGAAACGTTTAATGCTGGCGTCTCATGAGATTCCCCTCAACCTGGCGGAAATTAAACTAAGAGAGAGCTCTATGAACCCTGAGCGTTCCGAACGCATTGAAATCCCCGTTCTGCCATTGCGCGATGTGGTGGTTTATCCGCATATGGTGATCCCGTTATTTGTTGGTCGGGAAAAATCGATTCGGTGCCTCGAAGCCGCAATGGATCACGATAAAAAGATCATGCTGGTGGCACAGAAAGAGGCCTCAACGGATGAACCTGGCATTAACGATTTATTCTCTGTGGGGACCGTTGCGTCGATTTTGCAGATGCTGAAACTGCCAGATGGCACGGTGAAAGTGCTGGTCGAAGGCTTACAGCGCGCGCGTATCACTACGCTTTCCGACAGCGGTGAACACTTTGCTGCCAAAGCAGAATATCTTGAGTCACCTGCTATTGATGAGCGGGAGCAAGAAGTTCTGGTGCGCACGGCCATCAATCAGTTTGAAGGCTACATCAAACTGAACAAAAAAATCCCACCGGAGGTGCTGACCTCATTGAACAGCATCGACGATGCTGCACGTTTGGCGGATACCATTGCTGCGCATATGCCGTTGAAGCTCAGCGACAAGCAGTCGGTGTTGGAGATGTTCGATATCACCGAACGTCTTGAATACCTGATGGCGATGATGGAATCGGAAATCGATCTGTTACAGGTTGAGAAACGTATCCGTAACCGCGTCAAGAAACAGATGGAAAAGAGCCAGCGTGAGTACTATCTGAATGAGCAGATGAAGGCCATCCAGAAAGAATTAGGCGAGATGGACGATACGCCAGACGAGCATGAAGCGTTGAAGCGTAAGATCGAAGCGGCAAAAATGCCGAAAGAAGCCCGTGAGAAAACCGAAGCCGAGCTGCAAAAGCTGAAAATGATGTCGCCAATGTCAGCGGAAGCTACCGTTGTGCGTGGCTACATCGATTGGATGTTGCAGGTACCGTGGAATGCGCGCAGCAAGGTGAAAAAAGACCTGGTGAAGGCGCAGGAAGTGCTTGATACCGATCACTACGGCCTGGAGCGGGTTAAAGACCGTATCCTTGAATATCTTGCAGTGCAAAGCCGCGTCAGCAAAATAAAAGGCCCGATCCTGTGCCTGGTGGGGCCTCCGGGTGTGGGTAAAACCTCATTGGGGCAATCGATCGCCCGTGCTACCGGTCGCCAATATGTACGTATGGCGTTGGGTGGTGTGCGTGATGAAGCGGAAATCCGTGGGCATCGCCGGACTTACATCGGCTCTATGCCGGGTAAACTGATCCAGAAAATGGCCAAAGTCGGGGTGAAAAATCCGCTGTTCCTGCTGGATGAGATCGACAAAATGTCATCTGATATGCGTGGCGATCCGGCTTCTGCCCTCTTGGAAGTGTTAGACCCAGAGCAGAACGTGGCGTTCAACGATCACTACCTGGAAGTGGATTACGATCTGTCGGATGTGATGTTTGTTGCAACATCAAACTCGATGAATATTCCGGCACCTTTGCTGGACCGTATGGAAGTGATTCGTCTTTCTGGTTACACCGAAGATGAAAAACTGAACATCGCCAGAGAGCACCTGTTGCCGAAGCAGATCGAGCGTAATGCGCTGAAAAAAGGTGAATTGAAGGTCGATGACAGCGCCATTATCGGCATTATCCGCTATTACACCCGCGAGGCTGGGGTGCGTAGCCTGGAACGCGAACTTTCCAAGCTGTGCCGTAAAGCGGTGAAATCACTGCTGATGGACAAGAAGCTCAAGCATATTGAGATCAATGGCGACAATCTGAAAGATTATCTGGGCGTTCAGCGTGTCGATTATGGGCGTGCTGACACCGAAAACCGCGTAGGGCAGGTCACAGGGCTGGCATGGACGGAAGTGGGGGGCGATCTGCTGACCATTGAAACCGCCTGTGTGCCGGGTAAGGGCAAGCTGACTTATACCGGTTCTTTGGGGGAGGTGATGCAGGAGTCAATCCAGGCGGCGTTGACTGTGGTACGCGCGCGTGCCGAGAAATTGGGCATCAATGCTGATTTCTATGAAAAACGCGACATCCATGTGCATGTGCCGGAAGGTGCAACACCAAAAGACGGCCCAAGCGCGGGCATCGCCATGTGTACCGCCCTGGTTTCTTGCCTGACTGGCAACCCGGTGCGTGCCGATGTGGCGATGACCGGCGAGATCACGCTGCGTGGCCAGGTATTGCCGATCGGTGGCTTGAAAGAGAAACTGTTGGCGGCACACCGTGGTGGCATCAAAACTGTGCTGATTCCTTATGAGAACAAGCGCGATCTGGAAGAGATTCCAGATAACGTTATCGCTGATCTGGAGATTCATCCGGTGCAGAAAATTGATGAAGTTTTGAACATCGCATTACAAAATCCTGCCTTTGGTGCGCAGCCTGTCGCAGTAAAATAGTGACGGATCGCAAAAACCATTGAGAAAACTTATGCTGGCAAGCTATTTCGGGCTTGCCAGTATTTTTTTGTGCCGCTAAGTTAGATCCCTGTCGGGCCGAGTTTTGCTGCTGCTTGGTGGCTTGCCATGGCGCGACGGGATTGATATAACAGCTGCGCTGTCGTAACCGTAGGGATTTTCCGGTGCGACGTTTGAATTCTAGAGGGGATGATAGAGTGAATAAGTCACAACTGATCGACAAAATTGCCGCTGGTGCTGATATTTCCAAAGCGGCTGCAGGGCGTGCTTTAGATGCAATTATTGCATCTGTTACCGAATCCTTGAAAGAAGGGGATGATGTAGCTCTGGTTGGTTTCGGTTCTTTCACCGTGCGTGAGCGTTCAGCTCGTACCGGCCGTAACCCACAAACCGGTAAAGAGATCAAAATTGCGGCAGCCAAAGTTCCGGCCTTCCGTGCAGGTAAAGCATTGAAAGACGCGGTAAACTGATTACTGCACCCGTACTTGGCGTTGCAGGTAGGCAGCAAGTCATTTGGGTGAGCGTTCAAATCTGCCGGGAGCATATTTGAACGCTGCTTGCAGTGGCCCCGCAGGTGGGAGGGTTCATGGATGGGCTGGGTAATCCACAAGTACTCCTGCAACCTCAAGCAATACCGGTGATACTCGCACGAACTATTCAGAGTGAAAACGGTTAGGGTTACAAGGTTTTGTATTAAACAATCACCTGACGCAGCGGTGTTGGTGAGGTAAGATATAAGGCGCATCAGGTTGATGCGCTTTTTTTATTTTTGTTGCAGGGAACGCGCCTGCGCAAGGGTTTTTAATCCACATCACAGCGGAGTGTTGTCACACTATGATGGACAATTTACGCGCGGCTGCTAACAACATCGTGCTAAAAATCATCCTGGCCCTGATCATCTTGTCATTTATTTTGACAGGGGTGGGCGGTTATCTGACCGGCGGTTCTGGCGATTATGCGGCGAAAGTCAATGGCCAGGTGATTGAGCGCGCTCAACTGGAACAGGCTTTCCAGAGTGAACGCAGTCGTATGCAGCAGCAACTAGGTGACCAGTTTTCCGTCTTGGCGGGCAATGAAGGTTACATGCAGCAGATGCGCCAGCAGGTGTTGTCACAGCTGATCGATAGGGTTTTGCTTGACCAGTATGCTAAAAAATTAGGCCTGAACGTGAGTGACGATCAGGTGAAAGATGCCATCCGTAAGGAGGCTTACTTCCAGACTGACGGCCAGTTCGATAATGCCAAGTATCTCGATCTGATTACACGCATGGGTTACAGCGCGGATAATTACGCGCAGTCTATGCGCCAGCAACTGATTAATCAGCAAATGCTCCAAGGGTTTGGGGATTCTGGCTTTGTGCTGCCTTCTGAGTCTCAGGCCATGGCGGCCTTGATGTTGCAGGAACGGGATGTGCGTTTGGCAACGATCAACCTGCAAGCCTTGCAGGCCAAGCAAACGGTCTCCGATGATGAGCTGAAGGCGTATTACGAGCAGAACAAGAGCAGTTTCATTGCTCCAGAACAGGTGAAGGTGAGCTATATCGCGCTAGATGCGGCGGCTATGCAGGATAATGTGGCCGTCACCGAGGCGGATATCAGCGCTTATTACGATCAGCACCAGAGCAGCTATGGCCAGCCGGAGCGTAGAAATTATAGTGTGATTCAGCTGAAAACCGAGGCAGACGCTAATGCTGTTCTGGCAGAGCTGAAAAACGGTGCCGATTTTGCCACCTTGGCGCAAGAGAAATCCACCGATATTATCTCACGCCGTAACGGTGGTGAGTTGGGGTGGATGGAACCGGAAACCACCGCTGACGAACTGAAACAGGCTAACCTGACCGAAATAGGCCAAGTGTCTGGCGTAGTGAAATCTTCAGTGGGTTACCTGATCGTTCGTTTGAACGACATCAAACCCGCGCTGGTGAAGCCATTGAGTGAAGTGCATGAGGCTATTACCAAGACGGTGAAGCAAGAAAGAGCGGTTGACGCTTACTATGCCTTGCAACAAAAGGTGAGCGAAGCTGCTACCAGTGATAATGAATCCTTGGCCTCTGCGGAAGAAGCTGCGGGGATTAAAGCGGTGCAAACGGATTGGTTTACCCGTGACAATATCCCGGCAACCTTGGATTTCAAACCGGTTATACAGTCGATCTTTGACGGTTCCTTGATTGGTGAGAATGGCGCACCGGGTAGCAACTCTGATGTGATCACCGTAGACGGCGACCGCGCATTTGTTATCCGCGTGACCGGCCATCAGCCGGAAGGGATTGAGCCATTCGACAAAGTGAAAGACCGTGTTATTGAAATGGTGAAACGCAACAAAGCCGTGCAGGAAGCCAAATTGCAGGGTGAGAAACTGTTGGTTGCATTGAAACAAGGCAACGGTGATGAGGCGATGGCTGCCGCAGGCCTGAGCTTTGGCAGCGTGGAGAAAATGACGCGCGCTTCGGAAGACAGCCAACTGGTGGAGGCCGTATTCTCATTGCCTCATCCACAGGAAGGCAAACCCGTTTATGGCATGGCACAGGATCGTCAGGATAATGTAGTGCTGATCGCACTGGATATGGTCAGGCCAGGTACGTTGCCAGCGGATGAAATGAAAACCTTCATCAGCAAAATGGAAGAGAGTATGACGGGTATTGCTTTTGATGCACTGCTGTCAAATCTGCGTAAAGAAGCCAAAATCACTATGGGTGCCGCAGAGCAACAACCTCAATAAGCACCGCATTTCTTTGCAACAAAATGCAATATATCAAGGCCGCTTTCGCGGCCTTTTCCACATTTAACATCTGTTGTTTGCTGAATATCTGCCGCTGCGGCAAGGTAGCCTTGCTGTTAAACACTAAGGAGGATACAGCATGCAACTTACCGAAAATAAAGCCATTATCCGTTTTTCACGTACCACAAAATGTCTTTTGGCCGCCGCCTTGTTCAGCTTGATGGGAGCATCAGCCATGGCGGCAGAAAAAACCTCATCAGAACAACAACAGGTGATTCAGAGCTCACCGCAAGCAGATCAACAGGCCGCCGCCGTTGAAGCGCATTCCGAAGGTGAAGTGACGGTGGATATCAACCAGGCGGATGCGGAAGAACTTGCCAGTATGCTGAACGGTGTTGGGATGAAAAAGGCAGAGGCTATTGTGCGATATCGTGAACAGAACGGGCCATTTACGCAGATTGAACAACTGCAGGAGGTGCCAGGGATAGGGCCAACGTTAGTGGAAAGGAATCGTGCCCGGCTGAAAATGTGATTTTGATCGCGGCTGCGGAGCAAAATGCGTTGGCAGCCGCTTTCCTCTGCTACATTTTACAGGTCATACCAGATTCATAAAAAATGAAAGGGATAAAGTCGAATCGGCCAGGGCGTAGTGCGCCCGTTTTTAACCATGATCAGACAGGAGCAGCCATTTCACTATGCATACTTATATTAAAGTTCGTGGTTATCATCTTGATTTTTATCAGCATGTTAATAATGCCCGCTATTTGGAATTTCTGGAGGAAGCTCGCTGGGAATGGTTGGAGCATCTGGACGCGTTCCACTGGATGACGCAAAACAACATCGCGTTTATCGTAGTGAACATCAATATCAACTATCGCAAACCGGCAGTGTTGGGCGACAAGCTACGTATTGATAGCCAAATGCAGCAACTGAGCGGCAAAAGTGGAGTATTGAGCCAGCAAGTGACGTTAGAGCCGGAGGGGTCACCGGTAGCTGATGCAACACTCACGTTTGTTTGTATCGATCTGAAAACCCAACGGGCATTACCGCTCGAAGGGGAACTGCGCGAGCACTTGATGGCATTGCAGCAGAAAGAGCAGGGTTGAGTTTGGCAGGCGGCTATACACGTCGTCTTTCAGGCTGTAGCGTTGTTGGCTTCACGTAGTCACCCCAGTCCCTTACCTAAGTAAGTTACTGGGTATTTCTACGTTTGCCGCCGAGCTACGGCTTGAAATCCATAGGATATAAACTGTATCACGCAAATGGTGACCAACAGTGTTCATTTGCTCTGTTTTAAACCAACCCGGTTTTTTGTTTCAGGCTTGCCATCACCTCGGTTTTATTGACCTGATACTGCTGTAATCCATGGGTACGCAGGTGGCAGGCAGCACATTGGCCGCAGCCATCACCTTTTATGCCGTTATAGCAGGTTAGGGTATCCTGGCGGACCCGTTCCAACTGCTGGTAGTAGTCTGCCAGTGCCCAGGTCTCGGCTTTATTGAGCCACATTAACGGTGTTTCAAAGTGAATATCACGTGCAATACCCAACACGATTGCGTGATTCAAGGCTTTAACAAACTCGTCGCGGCAATCGGGATAACCGGAAAAGTCAGTTTCGCACACCCCGATGATCACGGTTTCTGCTTCCACCTGATAGGCATAAATTGATGCTAATGTCAGGAAAAAGATATTACGCCCGGGTACAAAGGTATTTGGTATCGCCTCTTGCTGTGTGCTGTCGAATATGGGAAGCGGGATGTTGTCGCGGGTCAGGCTACTGATCGCCAACTCATTGAGTAATCCTGCCTCTAAGACTTTGTGTGCCTTGACCCCCAATTCCTGAGCCAGGGCCTTGGCAACGTCGATTTCGGCGCGGTGACGCTGGCCGTAATCGAACGTAATGCAGTGAACTTCATCATACTGTTGCAATGCCTGAATTAAGCAGGTCGTGGAGTCTTGTCCACCGCTAAAAACGACGACTGCGCGTTTCATAGAATCAACCTTCTGTGGAGGAGCCATTCCCGATATACATTCGGGCGGCTGGTTTATCCTCTCAGTGAGCGGTTTGCATTACTGAGGGGCGAATGACACTTGCGCTGGTGATAGTAGCAGATAGAGCACATCTACCGTAGGAGATGCATGGGGGAAGTTATCACTTATGGTTCTCCAGCGGCGGTGGTAGCCAGGCTTGGCAAAAATCAAACCAACCGTGGGCGGTGAGGGTTACCCCTTGAATGCGTGGCGGTGCGCTGACCTGATATTGATAGTGGAACAGCGGCGTCAGGATTGCTGCCTTCATCAACTGTTGGTAATAGATTTTCAATTGATTGTAGCGCTGCTGCTGATCAGGAAACTGCTGTATATGGCGCAAGATTTGCTGTTGGTGCTGCCAGTTTTCCTCGGTCAGAATGCCTTGCCAAAGTACATCACGGCGTAACCAGCTTTCCAGCGTGGCCTCTGGCGCTTCACCAATCAGATTATCTGCCAGAAGCAGGTCAGCCTGAGCGAGTTGTTCGGCACTTTGCCAGCGTTTACCGGAATAATAATGCACTTCTAACTCGCAACCCTGTTCCGCCAGCAACTGTTGTAAAAATTGTGTCAGCGTTTCAAGTTCAACCGGTGGGCGATAGAGCAAAGTGAGCTTGGCGGGCAGGTTAACTTCCTCAATCAGGTGCTCGGGAATGCTCCACCCAGGTAGCATTTCGTGGCTTGGGGTAATCACGCTATTGGGTATGGGGAGATTAGCCAGCAGCCCTGAACGCTGGATCAGCATCAGCAGCTTTTGCCCTTGGGCTTCACTGAGCCTTCCACGCCGCTGGTTGAGCGCCAGATAACACCAACCCAGGCTTATGCTGCGCTGCACCGGCCGCGCCAGTGCCAATTCCTCCTGTTGGCCGATGGTGATCCGTACTGGATGCTGGCAACTGGTGTCATTACCGCTGGTGAGTAAATCTGGCGTGATCCAATACTCAATGCTTTCCAGATAAGGGTGTTGCAGATGGTAATAAGGGTGCTGCTCTAGCCGCACGAGTTGAGGATCGTTCAGCGCCAGTTTGAACGGCCCGGCACCTATCACCGGGTATTCGGGGTGGTTAATCAGGCAGGGCAGCTCCGCTAACCGGTGTGCCAGCCAATAATCTGGGGTATGCAGATCGAACTGGATGCACAAGGTATGCGGCAGGCTGATGGTTTCCACGCAGCTCAATAGCGGTTGGCTGCGGGGGTGCTGGCGTAGTTTATTCAGCGTTTGCAGCAATTGCTGACCAGTCAGGGGTTCCCCGTTATGCCAGCGCAATTGGCTGCGCAAAAAGAACTGCCAGCACAGACCATCTTTACTGATCTGCCAATGATGTGCCAAATCCGGCTGGGGTTGTGGGTTGCCGGTATTAAAGCGTGTTAAGCCTGCATACACCGTGGCGACTAAATGTTGCTCGGCTCGGCCACTTAGCGTTAGTGGATCGAGTTTTTCTAACGTGCGGTAATAGGGAATACGCAGCGTTGGGCTGCCTTCCTGCCATTGGCCGCCAAGATGTGGGCTCAACAGTTCTTGCAGGTGCTGAGGGGCTAATTGCGCCATTTCCAGCGCGCCCTGATGATCACCTTGCTGCAACAGGCGTTGTAAATGGGCTGCACGCAGTTCATCGGGTGTTTTCAGGCATTGTAACTGTGCACGTTTGCCGCGCCCGGCTTGGGAGTGCCAGCTCAGCCAGCCCTGTTCTTGCAGTTGTTGTACCAGCGTGCGCGTGTGGCGTTCGCTGCAATAAAACATTGCAGCCAGTTCCGCGACGGTGATAGCTACAGGTGCGTTGCCGAGCTGCTGATACAGGCGTTGATACTGGCTGAGACGATGAACCAGACGCATCGTAATATCCTCTATCTTTCGAGCCGCAATTTGACATGGGCTATAAATCAGGAAGTATTTTCCTGAATTGTTCACTATTACTTCCGTAAATACTATCTCATACTGTAGCGATTGTAATAACGCTCACCGTCCCCCTCTATTGGTGACATTCCTTGAGGATCTTTATGTATCGTCTGGCTGCTTTTGACATGGATGGCACTTTGCTGACGCCCGATCACCGGATTGGGCCGGAAACGTTGGCCGCGTTGAATCAGTTGACCGATAGAAACATGGTGGTGACGTTTGCCACTGGGCGGCACTACCTTGATGCGCAACCGATCATGGCGCAGCTGGGTCTACAGGGTTATCTCATTACCGGCAATGGTACACGCGTTTACGGCAAGCAGGGGCAACAGTTGTATGCCACGGATTTACCTGCCGAGATTGCCGAAGATATTTTGCATACCGATTGGGATACCCCGGCCAGCCTGCATGTGTTCCGTGATGAAGGTTGGCTGACCGAACACGCGGTGCCGGAAATGCTGCAAGCCCACCATCTTAGCGGTTTTCAGTTTCAGTTGACCGACTTACGGCGTCTCCCTGCGTTTGGTAACAGCAAAGTTTGTTTTTGTGCTCCTCATCATGTGCTGATTGAGTTGCAGGCACAATTGCAGTCGCATTTTGGTGAGCGGGTTGATTTGTGCTTCTCGGCTTATGAGTGCCTTGAAGTGTTGCCGCTGGGCTGCAATAAAGGTGCAGCGCTGAGTAAACTGAGCGGTCATCTGGGTTTTACGATGGCGGATTGCATGGCGTTTGGCGATGCGATGAATGACAAGGAGATGTTGGCTGGCGTTGGCCACGGTGTGGTGATGGGGAATGCGTTACCACAATTGAAATTGTCTCTTCCAGAGCTACCCGTTATTGGCCATTGTGAACAACAGGCGGTGGCCCACTATTTACAACATTGGCTGCGTTCACCATGCTCCCCCTATACCCCCGTATAACGGAGCCTTTTATACCCGTCATACTTTAAGTTGCATGCGCGTTGGCTGCGTTCGTTCACCCCAGTCACATAGTTATCTATGCTCCTGGGGATTATGAGCCTCATGATTGAGGCTCACCCTTCGGGGCCAGCGCAAACGCTGTTCAAAAACGTGTTGTGTTTTTGTCCTGCAACTCGAATTATTTAGGGTATATAGCCAGCCGGGTAGACTACCCGGCTTTTTTATTCCCATCGTTTACAGATTTGCCAACTGCACCAAATAAGGTTTCAGATCACCGATGTGCTCACTGACCCATTCAGGGTTGTAGTAAGTATCCAGATAGCGCTCCCCGCTGTCGCATAATAGGGTAACGATCGCCCCCTGTTCGCCTTTTTCACGCATCTGTTTCGCCAGTTGCAGCGCACCCCAAACATTGGTTCCGGTAGAAGCCCCGGCCTTACGGCCCAGTACATTTTCCAGCCAGTGTATGGTAGCCACGCTAGCAGCGTCTGGCACGCATAACATGCTGTCGATCACGGAAGGAATGAACGAGGGCTCGGCGCGGGGGCGGCCGATACCTTCGATACGGCTGCCACAACTGCCGCTGATGGTGTGATCGCCATGGTGGAAACAATCGTAGAACACTGAGTTTTCTGGATCGACTACGGTAAGCTGCGTATCGTGGCCTTGGTAACGGATATACCGCCCCAGAGTGGCGGAAGTACCACCGGTACCAGCGCTCATTACGATATGTTTAGGAATCGGATAGGGTTCACGCGCCATCTGGCGGAAGATGCTGTCGGCAATATTGTTGTTGCCGCGCCAGTCGGTTGCCCGCTCGGCGAAGGTGAACTGATCCATATAATGGCCGTTCAGCTCTTTTGCCAACGCTTCTGAAACGGCATAAATCTGTGCAGCATGATCGACGAAATGGCAACGCCCGCCGTAGAACGCAATCTGTTCGACTTTGCGGCGGGCAGTTCCAGAAGTCATCACGGCGATAAATGGCAGGCCAATCAGCCGGGCGAAATAAGCTTCTGACACCGCAGTGCTGCCGGAGGAGGCTTCAATAATGGTGGTATTCTCGGTGATCCAACCGTTACACAGGCCGTAAAGAAACAGCGAACGTGCCAGCCGGTGCTTCAGGCTACCCGTTGGATGGGTACTTTCATCTTTCAGATAAAGACAGATGCCGGGAAACTCTGGCAGATTCAGGCGTATCAAGTGCGTGTCGGCGGAGCGCTGAAAATCTGCTTCTATTTCACCGATGGCATATTTTACCCAAGCGTTTGTCATGATCAGCTCTCAGAGTAAACAACGTATTGATGACGTAGCATAGCGTTTCATGGGGAAAAAAGGATTGCCATTTTTCCTGTTTAATCGCTTAATGAGAGAAAAATTTTCTCTGGATAGCGCCATGTTAGATAAAACAGATCGCAAACTGTTGTGTATGCTGCAACAAGACTGTACGCAATCGTTGCAGGTTCTGGCTGAAGCAGTGAATCTGACCTCTACCCCGTGCTGGAAACGGCTGAAAAGACTGGAGGACGAAGGCTATATTCGTGCGCGTGTCGCACTGCTGGATAATGAAAAACTTGGGCTTGGATTGACGGCGTTTGTGCTGATTAAAACCCAGCAGCACAGCGGTGAGTGGTATCAGAAATTTGTTGAACTCACAACGCAAATGCCTGAGGTACTGGCATTTTACCGCATGACAGGGGAATACGATTACCTGATGCAGGTTGAAGTGGCCGACATGAAAAGTTATGACAATTTCTACAAGCGCCTGGTGACCGGTGTGCCGGGGTTAATTGATGTGACTTCCAGTTTTGCGATGGAAAAAATCAAATACACTACTGCACTGCCGGTGCCGGAGTGAAAAGTTCATTTCATCTTGTTTTTTGGAGTTGCGGAGCTGCAATTTCTATCTATCGGGAATAAAACTGCGTGAGATTATTTGCTCAAATCGGCTGGTATTTCCGCCGCGAGTGGCGTCGCTATCTTGGTGCGGTGATGCTGCTGATCATTATCGCCATTCTGCAACTGCTGCCGCCTAAATTGGTGGGGATTATTGTTGATGGTGTCAGCGGGAAACAGATGTCCACCCGTGTACTGATGGCTTGGTTGGGGCTGATGCTCGGCACCGCAATCGTAGTTTACCTGCTGCGCTATGTGTGGCGGGTGTGGTTGTTTGGGGCTGCTTATCAGTTAGCGGTGGAACTGCGTGAAAACTTCTATCACCAGCTTAGTCGCCAGAATCCGGCCTTCTATCTGCGCCATCGTACTGGTGATCTGATGGCGCGCACCACCAATGATGTGGATCGCGTGGTATTTGCTGCCGGGGAGGGAGTACTGACGCTGGTGGATTCGCTGGTGATGGGGCTGGTGGTGTTACTGGTGATGAGCACGCAAATCAGTTGGCAACTGACGTTGCTTGCGTTGATCCCAATGCCGATAATGGCCATCGCCATCAAGTATTACGGCGATCAACTGCACCAACGTTTTAAATCAGCGCAGGCAGCCTTCTCCAGCCTGAACGATCAGGCTCAGGAAAGTATGACCAGTATCCGCATGATCAAAGCTTTTGGTTTGGAAAATCATCAATCCAAACTGTTTGCCGAGGTGGCGGCACAGACCGGTGCGAAAAATATGTACGTGGCGCACGTTGATGCCCGTTTCAACCCCACCATTTATATCGCTATCGGTGCCTCTAATCTGTTGGCGATCGGCGGGGGCAGTTGGATGGTGGTTAATGGTTCACTCACGCTTGGTCAATTGACCAGTTTTGTGATGTATCTCGGCCTGATGATCTGGCCGATGCTGGCATTGGCCTGGATGTTCAACATCGTTGAACGCGGCAGCGCGGCCTATAGCCGCATTCGTAGCCTACTGGAAGAAGCCCCAGCGGTGAAAGACGGTGAGTCTGAGTTGCCCACCGGGCGCGGCCAACTGGTTGCAGGGATTAACGCTTTCCATTATCCGCAAAACAGCAGGCCAGCGCTGCATGGCGTTGCGTTGCGGTTGCAACCTGGGCAAATGCTTGGTCTTTGCGGGCCAACCGGCGCGGGGAAATCGACGCTGTTGGCTCTGCTTCAGCGCCAGTTTGATATAGATGAGGGCGAAATCAGTTATCACGGCCTGCCACTGACCCAGCTCAAGCTTGATGTATGGCGTTCACGTCTGTCAGTCGTTAGCCAAACGCCGTTTTTGTTTTCCGACAGTGTGGCAAATAACATTGCTCTCGGTAATCCTGCGGCAACGCAGGAACAGATTGAACAGGCTGCACATCTGGCCAGCGTGCATGAAGACATTCTGCGTTTGCCGCAGGGGTATGAAACCGAAGTGGGTGAGCGCGGCGTAATGCTTTCCGGTGGTCAGAAACAGCGTATTTCCATTGCACGGGCGCTGTTGCTGGAGGCGGAAATCCTGATCCTTGACGACGCACTTTCTGCGGTAGATGGCCGGACGGAACATCAGATCCTGCATAACCTGCGCAACTGGGGGCAAAACCGTACGCTGATCATCAGTGCGCACCGTCTTTCTGCCCTGACCGAAGCTAATGAAATTCTGGTGTTGCAGCAGGGTACGGTTACCCAGCGTGGGCAACATGCATCCTTGGCGGCACAGCCTGGTTGGTATCGTGATATGTATCGTTACCAGCAACTGGAAGCCGCGCTGGATGAAGCCCCGGAAACCGCTGAGGAGGCGCTGGCTGATGAATAAGATGCGAGAACTGTGGCCAACGTTGAAACGATTGCTGGCTTATGGTTCACCTTACCGTAAACCGCTGGGGCTGGCGGTGCTGATGTTGTGGATCGCGGCGGCGGCGGAAGTTGCAGGGCCAATTCTGATCGGTTATTTCATCGATAACTATGTTGCCAAGGGGCAATTACCCCTGATGATTGTTAGCGGGTTGGCGGTGGCTTACGTACTGCTCGAACTGTTGGCCGCTGCGTTGCAGTATTTCCAGGCTCTGCTGTTTAATCAGGCGGCGGTGGGAGTAGTGCAGCGATTGCGTACTGACGTGATGGATGCGGCGTTACGCCAACCGTTGAGCGCGTTTGATACCCAGCCGGTTGGGCAACTGATATCGCGAGTCACTAACGATACCGAAGTGATTAAAGATCTGTATGTGATGGTGGTTGCCACCGTGTTGAAAAGTGCGGCGTTGATCGGTGCGATGTTGGTAGCGATGTTCAGCCTTGATTGGCGTATGGCACTGGTGGCGATCTGCATTTTCCCTGCGGTGCTGATAGTGATGGGGATTTACCAATATTACAGTACGCCGATTGTGCGCCGGATGCGCAGCTATCTGGCGGATATCAACGATGGTTTCAATGAAGTGATCAATGGGATGGCGGTAATCCAGCAATTCCGCCAGCAAAAACGCTTTGGTGAGCGCATGAGTGCAGCCAGCCGTTCGCACTATACTGCACGTATGCAGACGCTACGTCTGGATGGTTTTTTGTTGCGACCACTGCTCAGTCTGTTTTCTGCGCTGGTATTGTGCGGCCTGCTGATGCTGTTTGGTTTCAGTGGTGAGGGGGTGATTGGCGTGGGCGTGCTATATGCCTTCATCAACTATCTTGGTCGCCTGAATGAACCGCTGATTGAGCTGACTTCGCAGCAATCTATTTTGCAACAGGCGGTGGTTGCCGGTGAACGCATTTTTGAATTGATGGATCGCAGCCAGCAGAATTATGGTACGGACGATCGTCCATTGGAAAGCGGCCGTATCGAGATTGACGATCTGAGCTTTGCCTATCGTGATGACAAAAAAGTATTGCAGCATGTCTCGCTGACCGTGCCCGCGCGGGGTTTTGTGGCATTGGTCGGGCATACCGGCAGTGGCAAAAGCACGTTGGCTAACCTGCTGATGGGCTATTATCCAGTGGATAGCGGGGAGGTGCGTGTCGATGGGCGCCCATTGCCGAGCTTTTCACACCGAACCTTGCGGCAGGGCATTGCGATGGTGCAGCAGGACCCGGTGGTGATTGCTGAATCGGTGCTGGCGAATGTGACGCTGGGCCGTAACATCAGTGAAGAGGCCGTGTGGCAGGCGCTGGAAGCGGTACAGTTGGCTGAGCTGGTGCGGTCATTCCCTCAGGGGCTCCAGACGCGTTTGGGGGAGCAGGGCAATAACTTGTCTGTTGGCCAGAAACAGTTGCTGGCGATGGCGCGTGTATTGGTACAGGCCCCACAGATCCTGATTTTGGACGAAGCCACGGCCAATATCGATTCGGGCACGGAACAGGCGATTCAGCGAGCGTTACGCCTGATCCGTGAACACACCACGCTGGTGGTGATTGCACACCGTCTTTCAACCATCGTTGATGCCGATTCCATCCTGGTCTTGCACCGTGGCCATGCGGTGGAACAGGGGAACCATCAGCAACTGCTGGCACAGCAAGGGCGTTATTACCAAATGTACCAGTTGCAGTTGGCCGGCGAAGAACTGGTCGCTGCCACGCGTGAGGAGATTCAACCGGCATAAGATATCCGTCAGCGCCAGCCGCTGGCGGATACATTTTAGATGGCCATGGCTTTTCGCACCATCAATAGGCATTTCCCCTTTTCTTTCTGTCTAAACTGCACATTTTTGACGCGCAATGCCCCAAAATGGTGCATTGCAATGCGTTGATTATTCATGCCACCACATAATGCTGATGAAGGCCTCCTTGTCATTGGCTGAATTCACCGACGAAATCATTTATGGCATAGCCTTTGCTTTATAAGACTCGTACCAGGGGTGAGTTTTTGGGCTTAATTCGTGGAGAGGCAATATGAAGATGGTTACCGTGGTGATTAAACCATTCAAGTTAGAGGACGTGCGTGAAGCCCTATCCTCTGTAGGTATTCAGGGGCTGACTGTAACCGAAGTCAAAGGTTTTGGCCGCCAGAAGGGGCATGCAGAGCTTTATCGTGGTGCTGAATACAGCGTCAACTTCTTGCCTAAAGTCAAAATCGATATTGCTATCGCCGACGACCAGCTAGATGAAGTGATTGATGTGATCAGCAAAGCGGCTTACACCGGCAAAATTGGTGATGGCAAAATTTTCGTTGCCGAATTGCAACGTGTTATTCGTATTCGCACCGGTGAAACAGACGAAGCCGCACTGTAATTACAGGCTCAGTCAAGTAAATGGGGATGGATTGATAATGAAGAAACTTTTATCCATGTTGGGCCTGAGTACGGTAACCCTGGTTCCTTCTTTGGCTCTGGCCGCTCCGGCGGTGGCTGATAAGGCTGACAATGCCTTTATGATGATTTGCACCGCATTGGTGTTATTCATGACTTTACCAGGTATCGCTTTGTTTTACGGTGGTTTACTGCGTGGTAAAAACGTACTTTCGATGCTGACACAGGTGACGGTGACCTTTGCCCTGGTGTGTGTACTGTGGGTCCTTTACGGTTACAGCCTGGCCTTTAGCGAAGGTAATGCTTTCTTCGGCGGTTTTCAGACGGTGATGCTGAAAGGGATCGGTATTGATAGCGTAACTGGCACGTTTAACCAAATGATCCATGTCGCATTTCAGGCTTCTTTCGCCTGTATCACCGTGGCGCTGGTGGTAGGTGGCTTTGCCGAACGCATCCGTTTCTCCGCCGTGGTGATTTTTGCGGCCATCTGGTTCACGATTTCCTACTTGCCGATTGCGCATATGGTATGGGGAGGTGGTTTCCTGGCAATGGATGGCGCGCTGGATTTTGCCGGTGGCACCGTGGTGCACATCAACGCTGCCAGCGCGGGGTTGGTTGGTGCTTACTTGCTGGGTAAACGTGCCGGTTTTGGTAAAGAAGCGTTCAAACCACATAACCTGCCAATGGTGTTTACCGGGGCTTCGATCCTGTATATCGGTTGGTTTGGTTTCAACGCCGGTTCTGCCAGTGCGGCCAACGGCATTGCTGCCCTGGCGTTTCTGAACACGGTGGTGGCGACGGCGGGGGCGATCCTCTCTTGGACTTTCGCTGAGTGGATACTGCGCGGTAAGCCTTCTCTGCTGGGGGCGTGCTCTGGATGTATCGCGGGGCTGGTAGCGATTACGCCAGCTGCGGGGACTGTCGGTGTGGGTGGAGCATTGATTATCGGCCTGATCGGCGGTGTTGCTGGCCTGTGGGGGGTGGTGATACTGAAGAAATGGCTGAAAGTGGATGATACCTGCGATGTGTTCGGCGTTCACGGCGTATGCGGTATCGTGGGCTGCCTGCTGACCGGGGTGTTCACCGCGGCTTCACTGGGGGGAACTGGCTACGCTGCTGGCGTCACCATGGCTCATCAGGTGTGGGTCCAGTTACTGAGCGTGGTGATTACTCTGGTCTGGTCAAGCGTTGCAGCGTTTATTGCCTTTAAAGTCGCCGGGGCCGTTGTCGGGCTGCGTGTACCGGAAGAGCAAGAACGCGAAGGCTTGGACGTCAACAGCCATGGCGAGAACGCATACAACCAGTAAAAGGTTGTGAAAAACGCGGGTGTTGAGTGGCGAACAATAAATAACCAGATGGAAAGGGCGATAATGTTATCGCCCTTTTTCTTTTATACATCGCGCTGACGGATAACGCCTTCTTGTACCGTAGTGGCAACTAACACCCCTGCACGGGTATAGAAATGACCACGGACAAACCCGCGAGCACCGGAAGCTGAGGGGCTATCCACCACGTACAGCAACCAGTCATCCATACGGAAAGGGCGATGGAACCACATCGAATGATCGATGGTTGCCACTTGCATGCCTGGTTCAAGAAAACCCACGCCATGCGGTTGCAGCGCGGTGGGCAGAAGGTTGAAGTCTGAGGCGTAACCCAGTAAGTATTGATGGGTCCGTAGGTCATCTGGCATCGTGCCGTTGGCGCGGAACCAGACATGACGATAGGGGGCTTCCACACTGCCTTGCAGTGGGTTATGGAATTTCACCGGGCGCATCTCAATCGGCTTCTGACCGATAAACTTATCCCGCACCTTCTCTGGCAGCATATGTGACAGCTTTTGGGCTATTTCTGATTCCGACAGCAGCCCCTCTGGCGGTGGCACATCCGGCATGGTGTTCTGGTGTTCAAATCCTTGTTCCGGGCTTTGGAAAGACGCAGTCATGTAGAAAATCGGCTTACCATGCTGAATGGCACTGACGCGGCGTGCGCTGAAACTGTTACCGTCGCGCAGAATTTCTACGTCATAAATAATGGGTTTACTACTGTCACCAGGGCGCAAGAAATAGCTGTGGAACGAATGAACGCTACGTTCTTCGGGGGTGGTCTGTTTGGCGGCATACAGTGCCTGACCAACAACCTGGCCACCAAATACTTGGCGTAACCCCAGGTCTTCACTTTGGCCACGGTACAGGCCTTCTTCAATTTTCTCCAGATTCAGCAGGTTGAGGAGGTTTTGCAGTGCCTGGCTCATAAGGTAGTCACCCTTTTCATCATCATGTTACGCAGTGTGCGGAATAATACGGCAAGACATTAATATATTGCATTATCTCTATTAGGCGTTAATTGGCTTTTAGAGGCAGATAGCTGACGGTTAATGGATAATGGAGTGCGTGTGTTGTACGCATTTGTTAATTTTATTTTAGCGGTTTTTACCAACACCAGCCGTAAACCGACAGATCGATGCTGCCCTGCGCAGTGAACGCGATACCTTCAACAAGCAATGCCTGTTTTTGGCGTGTATAGTCATCACCCTGTAACGAAATCTGCCCGTAGCGGTTGATCACTCGATGCCATGGCAGGGTGCTGCCTTCCGGTAATTTTTTTAAAATCCCGCCAACTTGGCGTGCAGCACGCGATGAGCCTGCCAGCCGAGCGACTTCGCCATAAGTTGTCACCTTACCGTAAGGGATAGCGGCAATCACATGAAACACGCGTTGACGAAATGTGGCCTCTTCTGGCTCCATGTCCTTCTTCCCGCTGCATAAATTCAGTATAGGAGTGTGCCACAGTAGGTGTGGGTAAGAAAACAGCTGTTAGTCTGGGTTGGCTTGCTATTTGGCTGGCCATCGCTGATAATGCCCACCGCTTCATAGTGAACGAAGCCGTCAATGGGGGCCCTGTTGGTTCTCCCGCAATACTAACTTGTGAACTCGGTCAGATTCGGAAGGAAGCAGCCGTAGCAAGTGACGTGTGTGCCGGGATGTAGCTGGCAGGGCCCCCACCAATTTCTGGCTAAGTACTTCATGCTTAATGAGATAAAGTACTTAATCCATGCCTGACAAGCTTAAGTGGTACAACTTTTGTGTATCGCTATAATTCTATGTCGTTTTGACATGTTCCTTTGTAGTATCGGCATTATCTTATGCTCAGGTCCCTGTTTGAAATTATCTGTGGCAGGAAACGTTGCTGTAGTGGCGATAGATTGGCAAAATGCCATCACTGATTCTAGTGCTATTGGGGTAGTGGTGTTAGCAAAGGGAATATCCGTGGATCGAAGGGATAACGAAATATTGTTGCCTGGATTTAAATGCGTTACTGGGTTCGATAGTTTGTATGGAGTGATACATTACTGAACAATAATTACTATTTTATCTCAATTGTATAAAATATATTTGAGTGATGAAAAGTTAACCACTTGCATTGGCCGTTAACTAATAGCACTGTACCGTTGATACACAGCAAGGAAAAACCATCTGCTTTAATTAAATGCAGAGTTTGCTCATTTTTACATTTCAGTAATGTAAAAGAAACCTGAACTTGTAAGAACAACGCCTGTTCAGAGTAACCATTGAAGCCGATAGTTCTATCGGCTCAACACGAAGTTACTTTGATTATCTTACATATTTCCAAACAGCAGTTGGGATTTTATCGTACAGTTTGTTCATGGTGAGTTCAGCCAAGCGATGGTCAGCTGCGGAATAGAACAGCTCTAACTCATCGTTCGAGAGCTCATACTTATTTTTCTCTATAACACGTTCCAGAGTGTCAATTGTGGTGCATTTACGCAAACGCATCAGATAGTCAATTTTCGTCATGGTAACCTTTAATCTTATTAACCGTAAAATTGTCTGGGGACAATTATCCCCTAAGTTTTCATCGTCGTATAGATGCCTTCGCCTGAGAACATCCCGAATAATCGCGCCCTGGTTTTTTGCCAGCGACGCAGGTCGGAATCATTAATACCGTAATTGCTGAACAATGTATAGGTATCATCGAGATACTCTTCGACAAGCTCTGACAAATCACTTTCGCCCATGTATTTAATTTTAAAACTCATTACAAACGAAGCAATATGTTCTATCAACTCGTTAAGCTGCAGATTGACGGAGGATGTTGGGTCATTTACCCAGCCATGGTTGCTGTCACCCAAAGTGGCCATGCCTTCGTCGTACAAATTTTCACACAAAAACTTGAGTTGTACAATATCATGCCTTTTTGGCGAATACTCATCCATATCATCTCCCGTAAATCTTAATTTCGGTGTTGATAACACTCTGTGAGTACACTGATTTACATCATAAACGGAAGCAGCTTAACAATGACCAAATAGACCTTCCGTGTAATAAATATAAATCATTTTTCGCCATCTGGCCTGTTTTTATTACTCAAACTTACAATTAAGCAGCCGTTAGTGAGAGCAGGTGAATCAATTACGCCGAATATCTGGCTCTTTTCCGGCTCACTAAAAGTACGTTATCATTAATATACCTATACATTACTGATATCTCAATGCTTGCTAAAATTTGACCATTGGTAACGATAACTTATTGAATAACCGTTGTTACCTGAACTTTTGATTTCAGGCGTTTTTAATGCGTGTTTAAAGCAGCACACATTCGCTGAATAAAAAAACAATCAAAGTGGCGGCTGTTTAGGTCATGTATCATCAATCACTTTCTTGAACATTTACAAAAAACGCATAATAGCCTAACAAAACTAATAGCCTATCACGATAAGTTATTAGTTTTGCCATCTTGAGCCAAAGCCATGCTCAAATGAAAGCCCTAATCTTTGAGTGCCTATAAGTGTAGGTTTTTTCGTACCCATACCACCAGCAACAATTATACCTACAGGAATAGGTTCTAAGTTGTACCAGAGTTCACCCTCTATCTTACTCCTTTTTCACCCTTGGGGGGATAAACTTTTTGCTAAATAAATTTTTTACTATTTGCTAGCCTTTGCGCTCAATGAGCTAACTCAGGTGGGATCAGGGTGCTATTGGCCTTGTTGTGGCTTGTGTTCATGAGGAAGGGGAGTGTTGTTATGACAACGCAACGGTAAGATACTATAAGTTATGATGCGGATATATTTAGCCGATTGAATTTATTGACGAATTACCAATACTCATCTTGCCCATAGAGAGTTGATGAAAACGACACCAATATGGTTAATGTTGGAGATGCAGATACCCCTGCTAGCGCACCGTTCACAGGGGGATCTAAAAGATACTAACGTTTTTTCTTCCGCCCCTGTACCGCTTTAAATCGCGGATTGGATTTACAAATTACGTAAATACGGCCATGGCGACGCACCACTTTGCAATCAGGATGGCGATGTTTTGCCGAACGCAATGAACTCAGAACCTGCATGATAACCCCCTGTTATTTTTTACTGCCGATGAAGCGCCCAAAACGTTGCTGGAAGCGGGCAGTGCTACCTTCTTTCGAGAATTCTTTCTGCTTACCGGTGTAGTACGGATGTGAAGCAGAAGAGATATCAATTGTGACATAAGGCCAGTTTTGACCATCAAGAACGACGGTACGATCGGTTTTAATGGTTGAACCTACTTTGAAATAGGTATTGGCGCTAAGATCGTGGAATACCACGATACGGTAGTCTGGATGAATGTTTGCTTTCATAATGAACCCGAATGATATGTTATAATATAACAATAAATATAAGGTACACAATAAAGCGGATCAAGCACAAAATGCATTGGCAGGTGATTTAATGGGAATGATTTCTATTAACGAGGGCAGGAAAAGAAGAAGACCGCATCAGAGCGGTCTTCTTTTTAATGAGTAAAAATATCAGTGATGTTTAACCGGATGGCTGTGTTCCAGGTCTTCAGATTTCTTGCTGAAGCGGCGGCGTACCACCACGAAGAACATAGGTACAAAGAAGATGGCCAATACGGTTGCTGCCACCATCCCGCCCATAACACCGGTACCAACGGCGTTCTGTGCACCTGAGCCCGCACCACTGCTGATGACCAGCGGCATTACCCCAAGAATGAATGCCAGTGAGGTCATCAGAATGGGGCGCAAACGCATACGTACGGCATCCAAGGTGGCTTCTATCAGGCCTTTGCCTTCTTTTTCCATCAAGTCTTTGGCGAATTCCACGATCAATATCGCGTTTTTCGCCGATAACCCTATGGTCGTTAGCAGGCCTACCTTGAAGTAAACGTCATTTTCCAGCCCACGGAGCGTCGTTGCTACTAATGCACCCACTATACCCAGCGGAACGACCAGCATAACCGAGAAGGGAATTGACCAACTCTCGTATAGTGCAGCCAGACACAGGAATACCACAACCAACGAAATGGCATACAGTGATAGCACCTGATTACCGGACAGGCGTTCCTGATAGGACATCCCGGTCCAGTCGTAGCCTATACCGCTTGGCAGTTTGGCAGCGAGTTCTTCCATAAGATTCATGGCCTCACCGTTACTCTTGCCTGGTGCTGCCTGGCCCAGAATTTCCATGGAAGGTAGGCCGTTATAGCGTTCCAGACGTGGTGAACCGAATTGCCACTTCGCGCTGGAGAAAGCGGAGAATGGCACCATCTGGCCGGAACTGCCTCGAACATACCAGTTATCAATATCACTTGGCAGCATACGGAACGGCGCTTCCGCCTGTAGGTAAACTTTCTTCACTCGGCCACGGTCAATAAAGTCATTGACGTAGGAACCGCCGAGTGCCGAGCTGAGAGTGGTGTTGATATCGCTTAGGGACACACCTAGTGCTAAAGCTTTTTCTTGATCGATTTCCAGCTTGAACTGAGGTGTATCCTCCAAACCATTCGGGCGCATACCAACCAGCATATCTGGGCGCTCTGCCGCCATGCCCAACAGTTGGTTACGGGCTTGGGTCAGTTTTTCATGCCCCAGGTTACCCTGATCGATTAATTGGAAATCAAAACCGGTTGCACTACCCAGTTCAATAATCGCAGGCAGGTTGAAAGCGAATACCAGGCCATCTTTAATCTGCGAGAAGGCGCCCATCGCACGGCCTACAATGGCTGGTACTTTATTTCCTTCTCCGTGGCGTTCAGACCAGTCTTTCAAACTGACGAATGCCAGGCCGGTATTCTGCCCTTGGCCGCTGAAACCGAAACCGTTAACGGTAAATACGGAGTTAACGTTGTCTTTTTCCTGAGTTAGGAAGTAATCGTTCACTTCCTCCAGCACTTTCTGGGTACGCTCTTGGGTAGCACCTGCGGGCATTTGCACCATGGTCAACAGCATACCTTGGTCTTCTTCTGGCAGGAATGAAGAAGGCAGGCGCAGGAACAGCACCCCCATACCAACCACAATCAGCAGGTAAATCACCAGATAACGGCCAGTACTGCGTAGAATGTTTGCTACGCTGTCAGTGTAGTGATGGGTACTTTTTTCGAACAGGCGGTTGAACCAGCCGAAGAACCCGGTAGTCACACCGTGGCTCCCTTTCGGGATCGGTTTGAGCATGGTTGCGCACAGCGCAGGTGTCAGAATCAACGCCACCAATACCGACAGTACCATCGCAGAGACGATAGTAATTGAGAACTGGCGATAAATAACCCCGGTTGATCCCCCAAAGAAAGCCATTGGAACGAAGACCGCAGACAGCACCAACGCGATCCCCACCAGAGCACCTTGGATCTGATCCATCGACTTCTTGGTGGCTTCTTTCGGTGGCAAACCTTCTTCCGCCATCACGCGTTCAACGTTTTCCACCACCACGATGGCATCATCCACCAGCAGGCCTATCGCTAGCACCATGCCAAACATCGTCAGGGTATTTATTGAATAACCGAAGGCTGCCAGAATGGCGAACGTTCCTAGCAAGACCACTGGCACGGCGATAGTTGGGATCAGCGTGGCGCGGAAGTTCTGCAAGAACAGGTACATCACCATAAATACCAGGATGATCGCTTCAATCAGGGTTTTAACCACTTCGTTAATGGAGATCTTAACGAAAGGGGTGGTGTCGTAGGGGTAAACCACTTTCAGGCTGCTTGGGAAGAAAGGCTCCAGCTTGGCCAGTTCTGCTTTAACTGCTGATGCCGTGCTCAGTGCGTTGGCACCGGTAGCCAGTTTGATCCCAAGACCTGCTGCGGGTTTACCGTTAAAACGTGCGATCACACTGTAACTTTCACCGCCCAATTCAACCTTTGCAACATCTTGCAAACGAACCTGTGAACCATTGGGATTGATTTTCAGCATGATCTGGCCGAATTCTTCCGGCGATGTCAGGCGGGTTTGCGCAATGATCGAAGAGTTCAGTTGCTGGCCTTTAACCGGTGGTGTACCACCAAGTTGGCCTGCGGCGATCTGATTGTTCTGCACCTTGATAGCGGTGATAACATCTCCAGGCGTCAGTTGGAAATTGTTCAATTTGTTTGGGTCCATCCAGATACGCATGGCGTATTGGGAACCAAACAACTGAACGGTACCGACACCGGAAGCACGGCTGATGGGATCTTTGATGTTGGAGCCCACGTAGTCCGCGATGTCTTCTTGGGTCATGCTGCCGTCTTCGGAAATGAAACCCGCTACCATTAAGAAGCTGCTGCTTGATTTCTCCACGCTGACGCCTTGTTGCTGCACTTCCTGCGGCAACAATGGCATAGCCAGCTGCAATTTATTTTGCACCTGCACCTGGGCAATATCCGGGTCAGTACCCGAATTGAACGTTAGCGTAAGCTGCACGTTGCCAGATGAATCACTGCTGGAGGACATATACAACAGGCCATCGATACCGTTCATATTCTGCTCGATAACCTGCGTCACGGTATCCTGCACCGTTTGAGCGTCAGCGCCTGGGTAGTTAGCGGAAACAGTCACTGCCGGTGGCGCAATCGTGGGATATTGCGCTATCGGTAGTTTCACAATCGCCAGCAAACCCGCCAACATAATGATAATGGCGATGACCCAAGCGAAAATGGGGCGATCTATAAAGAACTTAGCCATGTATTACCGGCTCCTTTTTATGACTTCTTCTTATGACTTTTTCGCGGATTCAGACGGTGTCTGCGGCTGTGCGGGCTCTTGGCTATTCGCTTCCTGAGCTTTCACCTGCATTCCCGGGCCGATTTTCTGCAAGCCGCTGATAATCACGCGATCGCCGGATTTCAGGCCATCAGTGATCAGCCATTTATCGCCAATAGCCTGTGCGGCGGTCAGCATACGAAGTTCCACTTTATCGTCAGCGCCAACCACCAAGGCGGTAGCTTCACCACGTGGGTTACGTGTTACACCTTGCTGCGGAACCAATAAAGCATCGTTGCGAACGCCTTCATCCAGACGGGCACGCACAAACATGCCTGGCAGCAGTGCGTCGTTTGGGTTAGGGAAGATCGCGCGGATAGTGATAGAGCCAGTGGTTTGGTCAACGGTCACATCAGAGAACTCTAATGTTCCTTCATGCTCATAGACCTGCCCGTTTTCCAGCAGCAGTTTTACCTTGGCTTTGCCGTTTTCCTGTTGCAGGGTACCGTCAGCCAGTTCCTGTTTCAGACGCAGGAAATCATTGCTGGACTGGGTGACATCAACATACATCGGATCAAGTTGTTGAACGGTGGTTAAGGCAACGGCTTGCCCGGTGGAAACCAGCGCCCCTTCGGTCACGGTGGATATACCGGAACGGCCAGAGATCGGCGAAGTGACTTTAGTGTAAGCCAGATTAATGCGTGCGGCTTCTACAGCAGCTTTGGCTGCCACAACGGCGGCGTTGGCTTGCAGCTGAGTTGAAACGGCAGTGTCATAATCCTGTTTGCTGACGTAATTGGTACCCAGTAACGGTTTATAACGTGTCACTGTCAAACGGGCGATTTCTGCGGCGGCCTGAGCCTTGGCCAGATCGCCTTTAGCGCTTTCGTAAGCAGCCTGGTAGGTTGCCGGATCGATTTGATAGAGTGAAACCCCAGCCTTGATATCACTGCCTTCTGTGAAGTTACGCTTCAGGATGATGCCACCGACCTGAGGGCGAACCTCGGCAATGCGATAGGCTGCGGTGCGGCCAGGAAGCTCAGTAGTAATGTTGAGAGGTTCAGCCTTCAATGTCACAACCCCCACTGCGGGAGCGGGGTGTTGGGCACCTTGTTGCTGAGTTTCTTTATCGTTACATCCTATAAGCACTAAGCTGCCTGAAAGCATCAGAACGGCCGCCAGAGGCGTTAACCCTCTGTTTTTGTTCATAGAAAAACCTCAAGTGTCCGATTTCAAAATAATCAATGGATCACAAGCTTTAAAACCCATTGCTGCGCTAATCTTATGTGCGTGCTATGGTACATACATTCGCGAATGTATGTAAATCACACTTCCCCTAAAAAGCAACATCATGGCACGAAAAACCAAACAACAGGCGCTGGAAACACGCCAACAGATCCTTGACGCTGCGGTAAGAGAATTTTCTGAACGTGGCGTTTCGGCAACGTCACTAACAGATATTGCTACCGCAGCGGGGGTGACGCGCGGTGCGATTTACTGGCACTTCAAAAATAAGGTCGAACTGTTCAATGAAGTTTGGGAATTGTCAGAGTCAAAAATAAGCGACCTGGAGATAGAGTATCAGGCAAAGTTTCCTGATAATCCACTGCGTATTTTAAGAGAGATCTTGATTTATATTTTAACGGCCACGGTTGATGATGTTCATCGGCGCGCCTTGATGGAGATTGTTTTTCACAAGTGCGAGTTTGTGGGTGAGATGCTGCCGCTGTATGAAGCACGTAAAGAGCTCTATCTGGAATGTTATGATCGCATTGAGCGCGTGCTGCGTAACAGTATGGAGCAAGGGCAGTTACCTGCCGATTTACACACCCGCCGTGCCGCTATCATATTACGTGCTTATATCACTGGCCTGATGGAAAACTGGCTATTTATGCCGAAAAGCTTTGATCTGAAGGCAGAGGCAAGTGTATTAGTCGATTCTTTTCTCGAAATGACACAGCTTAGCCAAGCCCTGCGTGTGCAACCGCAAGAGCGGGCAGATCGTCAACCTTTATAAGGAGAACAAGATGTCATCCGTTTTATTGATCGCTAACGGTGCGGCTTACGGTCAAGAGTCGTTGTTCAATGCGTTGCGTTTGGCCATTACGTTGAAAGAGCAGCAACCCGATCTGAATCTCAAACTGTTTCTGATGTCCGATGCCGTGGTTGCGGGTATTGCCGGGCAACAACCGCGCGAGGGCTATCATTTGCAACAAATGCTGGAAATCCTGACGGCGCAGCAGGTGCCGGTGAAATTGTGTAAAACCTGCGCCGATGCGCGCGGTGTCAGCCAATTGGCGCTGGCTGAGGGGGTTGAGATCGGTACGCTGGTGGAACTGGCACAATGGACGCTGGCGGCAGAAAAAGTGTTGGCCTTCTGAGTCAGAATACTTTTCAGGGCTTGCTGTGGCGGTGCGTATCAGCAGGCCGCAAAAGCGGTTGGCGGCAGAGTGAGATCATCGGGAGGTAAAATGTGGGAAACACCCGCAGCGTGGCTATCTTTAGCGGAGGTGTGAATATAGGTTTGCTCTCTTATTACTGGCCTACTGGCCTACTGGTCGATAGAATGACGTAACGCCCGCCCGCTGCATCTTTTCCTGATAATCTTTTCTGACGATATCCAAGGCCGCCAGCGCGGTTGCCGGATCGATTTCGTTACATTCCAGCAGGTAGATCAGGTCTACCGCAAGTTGTAATTCTGGAGACGCATTTTCTAGAGACATAAGTCCAACGTTGAGTAAATGATGTACTGTTTTGGCAGAGTATAGTGAATATCGTGTGGGGGTGGGAATAATCATTCAAATAATGTGATAAATATTCAAAAACCGTTTTCTTTTCGTTCGATACTACGCTCAATACGCGCTAATACCTGCTGGCAACGGACTAGCCTGCCTTCTATTGCCGCCAATTCACGCTGCAATTTTTGTTGGGCCGCAAGGGTGGTTTGGCTCCCTAACAGGCTTTCACGATCCTGAATCATGGCGAGCAAACGGCGCTCATAATCCTGATGTTCGGCCAGTTTATGATAGAGATCGGCCGCGATCGCTTCTTTCGGCTGGTTTTTGCGCCTTAGCGCTTGAGTGGCCATTTCACGTTGTAGAGCGGTGAGTTGTGCCACCAGTTTTTCCGCCAGAAAGGCGACATGCGAGAGGTGATTATCCTTCACCGCCGCCTGTAGTTGAGCAAAATTCTTCTGCACTTCGGCCAGATAGTCACGCAAGCGTGTGCCATGGCTAGAAAACAGCACCACGTCAAAGCGAGCCTGTGGGATAGGTATATCGCCATGCGGTTGAATTTCACCGGCCAAGGTGGCGATTTGCTGTTCAAGAGCCTGTAATAAGTGCTGTGTACTCACGGAATATCCTCTGGCAAAGCCTTATTGACCTAAGCTTGCCCGTGAATAGTTTCTGAAACAAGCCACGAATGGATAAACCGCTCAACTGGCAGGATTAAGGCTCCCGATGGTACAGTACGTGGGCGATGATGAGGATAAGGATAGGCATGACGCGTTGGTTATTGATGATATTGGGCTGGCTAGCGGTGGTGCTGGCAACGCTGGGCGTCGTGTTGCCGTTGTTGCCGACCACGCCTTTCCTGTTACTGGCGGCATGGTGTTTTGCCCGTTCTTCCCCGCGTTTCCATCATTGGTTGTTGTATCGGTCATGGTTTGGTGCCTATATCCGATACTGGCAACAACATCGTGCATTACCCGCAGGCGCTAAAACGAAAGCCGTGTTACTGATTATACTGACGTTTGCCGTTTCCCTTTGGTGGGTGAAATTCTGGTGGGTACGGGGAATATTGCTGGTGATTCTGGTCGTATTGCTGATCTTTATGCTACGGTTGCCGGTCCTTGATCAGGAACAACAAAAACCGCGCTGAACACGCGGCGTCGGTTGCATTTATCGCGTATTTTGCATAGATTTGGGCGTTTCGAGCGCAGGTTTTCGTGCCATAAGGGATTGCCCTGCCGGAGTGAAAAGCCTGTGTGGCAGTTATCAAGTAGTTTTATCAGGCAATCATTATGACCGCGACTGCGCAGCAGCTTCAGTTTATTCAAGACAGTATCAAAACCATTCCCGATTACCCGAAACCGGGCATCTTGTTTCGTGACATC
Source organism: Chania multitudinisentens RB-25 (assembly GCF_000520015.2). Lineage (GTDB taxonomy): Bacteria > Pseudomonadota > Gammaproteobacteria > Enterobacterales > Enterobacteriaceae > Chania > Chania multitudinisentens. Next base: position 4,854,630 of record NZ_CP007044.2, on the reverse strand, counting down.
ACCAGCCTATTGGAAAACCCGTTAGCTTACGCTTCCAGCATTGAATTGTTGGTTGAACGTTACCGTGATGTAGGGATCACCAAGGTGGTGGGCACTGAAGCACGTGGTTTCCTGTTTGGTGCTCCCGTCGCGCTGGCGTTGGGCATCGGCTTTGTACCCGTGCGCAAACCGGGTAAATTACCGCGTGCAACTCTCAGCGAAAGCTATGAGCTGGAATATGGCACCGATCGGCTGGAAATCCATACCGATGCTATTGTGGCAGGCGACAAAGTGCTGGTGGTGGACGATCTGTTAGCTACCGGGGGCACCATCGAAGCCACCGCAACGCTGATCCGCCGCCTGGGTGGTGAAGTGAAAGATGCGGCGTTTATTATCAACCTGCCGGATCTCGGCGGTGAAGCGCGTTTGAATGACCTTGGCATTGATTGTTATTGCCTGGTCAATTTTGCAGGGCATTGAGCCACAGCAACATGGCTAGAACAGCCTCGCAGAACGCCACGGGGCTGTGTTAGCATGGCCCTCCAGATTATCCAACTTCTCCGGTATCAATGAGCTATCAGGTTCTCGCCCGTAAGTGGCGCCCTCAAACATTTGCAGATGTCGTCGGGCAGGAACATGTCCTGATGGCTCTGGCTAACGGCCTCAAGCTTGGGCGGCTCCATCACGCCTATCTGTTTTCGGGCACGCGTGGGGTAGGTAAAACCACCATTGCCCGCCTGCTGGCCAAAGGTTTGAACTGTGAAACCGGCATCACTGCTACCCCTTGCGGGCAGTGTGACAACTGCCGCGAGATTGAGCAGGGGCGTTTTGTCGATCTGATCGAGATCGATGCGGCATCCAGAACCAAGGTGGAAGATACCCGCGATCTGTTGGACAACGTGCAATACGCACCTGCACGTGGTCGTTTCAAAGTTTACCTGATCGATGAAGTGCATATGCTCTCGCGCCACAGCTTTAATGCGCTGCTGAAAACGCTGGAAGAGCCGCCTTCACACGTTAAATTCCTGCTGGCGACGACCGATCCGCAGAAGTTGCCGGTGACCATCCTGTCGCGTTGCCTACAATTTCATTTGAAAGCGATGGACGTTGAGCAGATCCGTAGCCAACTGGAAACCATCTTGCAGGCAGAGCACATTACCAGTGATGCTCGGGCGCTACAGTTGCTGGCGCGGGCGGCCGATGGCAGTATGCGTGATGCCCTCAGTCTGGCCGATCAGGCCATTGCCATGGGGCAAGGGCAGGTGACCACCGCCACCGTCAGCCAGATGCTTGGCACATTGGACGATGAACAGCCGTTGGCGATTCTGGAAGCATTGGTCAGCGCCGACGGTGAAAAAGTGATGGAGCAGGTGGCACAAGCCGCTTCGCGCGGCGTAGATTGGGAAAGCCTGCTGGTGGAGACGCTGGCTTTGTTGCACCGTATTGCGATGGTTCAAGTGTTGCCTTCTATGCTGGATAATCACTATGCGTCCATCGAACAGCGTTTACGTGAGTTGGCGCGTACTTTACCGCCAGCAGACGTGCAACTTTATTACCAAACCTTATTGGTAGGGCGTAAAGAGCTGATTTATGCACCAGATCGCCGTATGGGGGTTGAGATGAGCCTGCTGCGCGCGCTGGCGTTTCACCCGAAAGCGGTGATCCCAGAGCCCGCTGCGCTGGTGCAGGAACAAGCCCTATTGGCGCAACCGCAGAACAATATGGCATCTGCACCACCAACGCACTTGCAGGAGGCACCGCCGTTGGGCCAATCGGCTGTGCCACCGGCGGATAACCAGCTTACTCATTTACCCGATGCTACCGCGCAACTGTTAAAAGCTCGCACCCAGTTGCTGCGGCAGCAGGGGGCATCCACACCAAAAAAGAGTGAACCGGCGGCGCCAGGAGCAGCGCGGCCGGTAAACTCAGCGCTGGAGCGGTTGGCTTCCGTGACTGAGCGTAGCCAGAAGCGTCAGGCGGAAAAGGTGGTGGCGGAAAAACCGGCTAAGCCCGAAGCCTATCGCTGGCGTGCGCAGACTGAACCAGAAGCCGTTCCTGAACCATTGGCTACCCCAAAAGCATTGCGGACGGCGCTTGAGCATGAAAAAACGCCCGAGTTGTCGGCTAAACTGGTGGTTGAGTCTATGGTTCGTGATGCTTGGGCGGCGGAAATTGATCGGCTCCAAATACCGAAACTGGTTCAGCAACTGGCCTTGAACGCCTTTAAAGAGCAGCCGGAACCGGGCAGAATTTGTCTCCACTTGCGATCTTCACAGCGCCATCTGAATTCGCCTTCGGCGCAGAAGATGCTGGCTGATGCACTCGGCGAGCTGCATGGCAGCCCGGTTGAACTCATCGTGGTGGAAGATGATAATCCAGCGGAGCGAACGCCGCTGGAGTGGCGGCAAGTCATTTATGAAGAAAAACTGGCGCAGGCGCGTCAGTCCATTATTGCGGATACGCATATCCAGACGCTGTGTCGGTTCTTCGACGCGGATCTGGATGAAGAGAGTATTCGCCCTGTTTAACGCGGCGCACCCTGCGCGGCCAATGCTATGTGAGAGAAAACTATGTTTGGTAAAGGCGGTTTGGGCAACCTGATGAAACAAGCCCAGCAAATGCAAGAAAAAATGCAGCAGATGCAGGAAGAAGTCGCCAAATTGGAAGTGACGGGCGAATCTGGCGCAGGCCTGGTAAAAGTGACCATCAACGGTGCGCACAATTGCCGCCGGGTGGAGATCGATCCCAGCCTGATGGAAGATGATAAAGAGATGCTGGAAGATCTGATCGCTGCGGCATTCAATGACGCGGCGCGCCGCATTGAAGAAACTCAGAAAGAGAAGATGGCGTCTGTTTCCAACGGCATGCAGTTGCCGCCTGGCTTTAAGATGCCGTTCTGATGCAAACCAGCCCGCTCCTTGAATCCTTGATGGAGGCGTTGCGCTGCCTGCCGGGCGTTGGCCCGAAGTCGGCGCAGCGTATGGCGTTTCAACTGCTGCAGCGAGATCGCAGCGGTGGGATGCGTTTGGCACAGGCCTTGACCCGCGCAATGTCGGAGATCGGTCACTGTGCCGATTGCCGCACCTTTACCGAGCAGGACATCTGCACCATCTGTAGTAATCCGCGTCGGCAGCAAAACGGCCAGATTTGCGTGGTGGAAAGCCCGGCGGATATTCACGCCATTGAGCAGACCGGGCAGTTTGCCGGGCGTTACTTTGTGTTGATGGGCCACCTGTCGCCGCTGGACGGCATTGGGCCTGGCGATATCGGTCTGGATCGGCTGGAGCAACGGCTGGAGAAAGAAAGTATCAGCGAAGTGATCCTGGCAACCAACCCAACGGTGGAAGGGGATGCCACGGCGAACTATATCGCTGAAATGTGCGGCCAGTATGGCATTCTGGCCAGCCGCATTGCCCATGGCGTACCGGTTGGTGGTGAGCTGGAGATGGTTGATGGCACCACGCTGTCGCATTCTCTGGCTGGCCGTCACGCGATCAAATTCTGATACCTTTCTGCGGGGTGGATTGGCTGCCCCGTCATCGTTTTGCAAAAAATTCCCTGCCAGCTGCTTGAAAAGCCTCATAGTTGACCCAACTTAACCTTCATTGTTCTAATTTGGTCATATGCCCTTCGCCTTTCAAGCCATGGCGTTGTTGACTGTACTGGTTCGCCCCTGTTACTGAGTGGTTCTAAGCTCCCGGGGGCTGACGAGTTGGTCGCTTAGCCACAACTTGAAATTCATTGGGTATAAAATTATCGGCTACTGAGGTAATCAATGAGTATGAAAGGTCAAGAAACCCGTGGGTTCCAGTCTGAAGTAAAGCAACTGCTTCATTTAATGATTCATTCGCTGTACTCCAATAAAGAAATTTTCCTGCGTGAGCTGATCTCCAACGCATCCGACGCCGCTGATAAGCTGCGCTTCCGCGCACTGTCTGCGCCTGAACTGTATGCAGGCGACGGGGAATTGCGGGTACGTCTTTCCTTCAATAAAGATCAACGCACGCTGACCATTACTGATAACGGTATTGGTATGCGCCGTGAAGAAGTCATTGATAATCTGGGAACCATTGCCAAGTCGGGCACTAAATCATTTCTGGAATCGATAGGTTCCGATCAGGCGAAAGACAGCCAGTTGATTGGCCAGTTCGGTGTCGGTTTCTATTCGGCATTTATCGTGGCGGATAAAGTCACCGTGCGCACCCGCGCAGCCGGTGCCAGCGCAGAAGAAGGCGTATTCTGGGAGTCTGCGGGGGACGGTGATTACACCATCGCTGATATCAGCAAGGAAGATCGCGGTACTGAAATTACCCTGCATCTGCGCGAAGGCGAAGATGAATTCCTTGATGGCTGGCGCTTGCGTTCGGTGATTGGTAAATATTCCGATCACATCGCGTTGCCGGTAGAAATCGAAGCCAAGAATGAAGAAGACGACACCGTCACCTGGGAGAAAATCAACAAGGCGCAAGCCCTGTGGACTCGCAGTAAGTCAGACGTCACCGACGAAGAATATAAAGAGTTCTATAAGCACATTGCTCATGATTTCACCGATCCGCTGAGCTGGAGCCACAACCGTGTGGAAGGTAAGCAGGAGTACACCAGCCTGCTGTATATCCCGGCACAGGCACCATGGGATATGTGGAACCGTGAACATAAACATGGCTTGAAGTTATATGTGCAGCGCGTGTTCATCATGGATGACGCCGAGCAGTTCATGCCGAACTACCTGCGTTTTGTGCGTGGCCTGATCGACTCCAACGACCTGCCGCTGAACGTTTCCCGTGAAATCTTGCAGGACAGCCGCGTTACCCAGAGCCTGCGTGGTGCGCTGACCAAGCGTGTTTTGCAGATGCTGGATAAACTGGCGAAAGACAATAGCGAAGAGTATCAGAAGTTTTGGCAGCAATTCGGCCTGGTGTTGAAAGAAGGCCCGGCGGAAGATGGCAGCAACAAAGAAACTATTGCCAAGCTGCTGCGCTTTGCTTCTACCCAGAACGACAGTTCAGCGCAAAGCGTAGCGCTGGAAGAGTATGTGGCGCGCATGGCCGAAGGCCAGGACAAGATTTACTACATCACCGCCGACAGCTACGCCGCTGCCAAGAGCAGCCCGCATCTTGAACTGTTCCGCAAGAAAGGGATCGAGGTATTGCTGCTCTCCGATCGCATCGACGAATGGATGATGAGCTATCTGACCGAGTTTGACGGCAAAGTGTTCCAGTCGGTCAGCAAAGCGGATGACGCCTTGAATAAGCTGGCGGATGAAACCGAAGAACAGAAAGAAGCCGAAAAGCAGCTTGAGCCCTTTATCGAGCGGGTGAAAACGCTGTTGGGTGAGCGAGTGAAGGACGTGCGCCTGACGCACCGCCTGACCGATACCCCGGCCATCGTCACCACCGATGCGGATGAAATGAGCACCCAGATGGCGAAACTGTTCGCTGCTGCGGGGCAGCAAGCGCCGGAAGTGAAATATATCTTTGAGTTGAACCCGGAGCATGCTCTGGTTAAACGCGCCTCTGACGTGGGTGATAATGAGCAATTCGCTGAGTGGGTCGATCTGCTGTTGGATCAGGCTCTGTTGGCTGAACGCGGTACGCTGGAAGATCCTAACCAGTTTATCCGCCGGATGAATAAGTTGCTGTCTGCGTAATGTGTCATCTATGCGCTCTTCACCCTACGGTGAGGGGCGCAATCTGTTGTTTTGCCCTCCGCGTATCTTGAGCCAGCCCCCACGAAAATGGTAAGGTTGAGTGTTTTCGCGATTTTATAAAAACTTCCACCCAATCAACTTCAAACTGCTGTTTGAAGGATGAAGGGAATACATAGCGAGGGGATTTACGCAATGCGTATCATTCTGCTGGGCGCTCCAGGCGCAGGTAAAGGTACTCAGGCTCAATTCATTATGGAGAAATACGGTATTCCGCAAATCTCTACTGGTGATATGTTGCGCGCAGCCGTGAAGGCCGGTTCTGAACTGGGCAAGCAGGCGAAAGAAATCATGGACGCCGGCAAATTGGTGACCGACGAACTGGTGATTGCTCTGGTCAAAGAGCGTATTACCCAGGAAGACTGCCGCAATGGTTTCCTGTTGGATGGCTTTCCGCGTACCATTCCGCAGGCTGACGCAATGAAGGAAGCCGGCATCAACGTGGATTATGTGCTGGAATTCGATGTGCCAGACGAACTGATCGTTGATCGTATTGTTGGCCGCCGTGTACATGCGCCATCAGGCCGTGTGTATCACATCAAATTCAATCCACCGAAGGTGGCAGGCAAAGACGACGTGACCGGTGAAGAACTGACTACGCGTAAGGATGATCAGGAAGAAACCGTGCGTAAGCGTTTGGTGGAATATCATGAGATGACTGCACCACTGATCTCTTACTATCATCAAGAAGCCGATGAGGGTAATACCGCTTACCACAAAATCGACGGCACCCGTAAAGTCACCGAAGTAAGCGCTGAACTGGCGAATATTCTGGGCTGATCGGTTTTATTGCTGTTTATCATGCCGGGCTTAATGCCCGGCGTTTTTTTGCATATTACCTGTGAAAACAAGGCCGTAGCTTATTCAGGCTGTGGGTGGCTAAAGCAATCCAGGCAGTGCCTTTTACTGATATCGGTTTCGGCTTAATGCTTTTCCGCTACAATAAGCACCACTTATAGTGGTGAAAATGCTGGCCATATTAGCCTGATAGGAAAAGGAATTGAGATGAAGCAAGAGAAACACGGGGTATTGTTGGTGAATCTTGGGACACCCGATGCCCCGACCCCGCGAGCGGTTAAACGCTACCTGAAACAGTTTCTCAGTGATACCCGCGTCGTCGATACCACACCGCTTATCTGGTGGCCGATCCTTAACGGAATCATTTTACCCCTCCGTTCGCCCCGCGTGGCGAAACTGTATCAGTCAGTTTGGACCGACGAGGGCTCACCCTTGTTGGTTTACAGCCGCCGCCAGCAACAGGCATTGGCAGCACGTATGCCGAATACGCCGGTGGAGCTGGGCATGAGCTACGGTTCACCCAGCCTGGCACAGGCGCTGGATAATCTGCTGGCACAGGGGGTGACCAATCTGGTGGTGCTGCCGCTCTACCCACAATATTCGTGCTCAACCAGCGCAGCCGTTTGGGATGGCGTGGCAAAGGTGCTTAAAGGTTACCGCCGTTTACCGTCGATAGGCTTTATCCGCGATTATGCTGAACATCCTGCCTATATTTCAGCCTTACAACAAAGCGTGGAGCGTTCTTTTGAACAGCATGGTTTGCCTGACCGGTTGGTAATGTCATTCCACGGTATCCCAAAACGCTATGCCCGTTTGGGCGATGATTACCCACAACGCTGTGAAGATACCTACCGGGCGTTGTTAGCTACGCTGCCTTTAGCGCCAGAACGGGTGATGATGACCTACCAGTCGCGTTTTGGCCGCGAACCTTGGTTAACGCCCTATACCGATGAAACAATAAAAAGCTTGCCCGCCCAGGGCGTGAAGCATATTCAGTTGATTTGCCCCGGTTTTTCGGCAGATTGCCTGGAAACGTTGGAAGAGATCAAAGAGCAGAACCGGGAGATTTTCTTCAAAGCCGGTGGCGAGAAATTTGAATATATTGCTGCGCTTAATGATGATTCCGCCCATATCGACATGATGCAACAGTTGGTTGCGCAGCGGCTGTAACAGGGAAAGCCCGGTTGGGCGGGCTTTCCCTCCATGCAAGATGAGCGATCAGATCGGGCAAGCACCCATTTTTTCTTCTTCTGACAGCGTATCCAAGTTGAGAATATTCAGCATACTATTGGCAATTTCACGCTCACCCATCACCACCTGATCTGCCCCGCGCTCAAAGATGTACGAGATCTCATCATCGTAGTGGGCACGGACAATGATCTCAAGATTCGGCCGTTTGGCACGGGCAGAGGCCACGATCTCACCGGCTTCGTAACTGTTTGGAATGGTCAGCAGTAACCAACGTGCACAGTCAAGGCGCGCCAGATCCATAATTTCTGGATTGGCAGCATTACCGAATACCACTTTGACGCCCTGTTCACGCAGAGCTTCAACCCGGGGGCGTGAGTTTTCAATCACTACCAGTGGAATATCGGCCTGCGCGAGTTTGGCTCCCAGCAGGTTGCCCACGTTACCAGAGCCTACAATCAGCGCATGGTTGCACATATCCACCGGGATCTGTTTTTCTTCCTCTACCGCTTCTTCCAGGATCTGATCTTCGATGGTTTCTGTCTTGGCCAGATAACGCTCCAGCAAAGTGAACAGTAACGGATTGAGCATAATCGATAAAATAGCCCCGGCCAGCACCAGATTACGGCTGTGCGGGTCCATCATACCCAGAGTGATCCCCAATCCGGCGAGAATAAAGGCAAACTCACCAATCTGCGCCAGACTGGCAGAAATCGTCAAGGCGGTACGTTTGGAGTGGCCAAACGCTTTTACCAGCAGGAATGCGGCCACGGATTTGCCGAACACAATGATTGCCAGCGTCGCCAGCACTGCCAGCGGCTCTTGCAGCAGAATCATCGGATCGAACAGCATGCCGACGGAGACAAAGAACAACACGGCAAAAGCATCACGCAACGGCAGCGTATCGTGTGCGGCACGGTGACTCAGTTCCGACTCGTTCAACACCATGCCGGCAAAGAAAGCACCCAGGGCAAATGAAACATCAAACAGACCGACAGCCCCGTAAGCAATCCCCAATGCCAGCGCCAGAACTGCCAAGGTAAACAGCTCACGTGAACCGGTACTGGCGGTTTTGGCCAGTATCCAAGGAACAATGCGGCGGCCTACGACGATCATCAGCGCGATGAAGGCAATCACTTTACCAATAGTCATAGCCAATTCGGTCAACAAATGGGTGACGCTGGTATTGTCGCTGCTGATCATATTGCCGAATGCAGGCAGCAGAACCAGCGTCAACACCATGGCTAAATCTTCCACAATCAGCCAACCAATCGCAATTTGCCCGCGTTGGCTATCGATCAACTGCCGTTCTTCTAACGCCCGCAACAGTACCACGGTACTGGCGGTGGACAGACACAACCCAAAGACCAGACCGGAAATCCAATCCCAGCCCATTAATTTTGACACCCCCATGCCCAATAAGGTTGCTACAGCAATCTGTGCAATAGCGCCAGGGATAGCAATCGATTTTACTGCGAGCAGATCTTTAAGTGAGAAATGGAGACCAACACCGAACATCAGCAGAATCACACCGATTTCCGCCAGTTCTGGTGCCAAAGAGGTATCGGCAACAAAACCAGGGGTGAACGGACCCGCGAGCACGCCGGCAGCCAGATATCCCACTAACGGGGAGATGCGCAACCGGTTCGCTAGCATACCGAAGAGGAAGGCGAGTACTAACCCTCCAACAATCGTAGTGAGCAAGGGTGTTGAATTATGCATCCAGACTCCTTTTCTTGAGTGTATTAAAACTATTTACGGGGGGATCTATACCCAACATGCATGAAATTGCAGCCAACAATGCCGTAACTTCACGCGAAAAGGGGAGGTTCATTTTATTGCATTTGTTCAGACGGCGCTTGGCTAATTTTGGCATTTATGTAAAAAAGCAGAGAATTCTGCTCTTTTTATACCAGATAAGCAATTTTGAGTATAACAGCCTGGATATTGGTGATTTATAGAAGGAGTAACCCGGTTGAGTGATAGACCTAAACCGGGTTAAATTCAGGGTTAATGTGATTTATGCTCCATATTTGGCAGCAATGCAGTAATTATGCCGATTAATGGCAGGAAAGCACAGATTTGATAAACCAGCTCAATGCTGGTCAAATCGGCAACATAGCCAAGAATAGCGGCTGCTAACCCCCCCATACCGAAGGCAAAACCGAAGAATAGCCCGGAAACCATGCCAACTTTCCCTGGGATCAGTTCCTGGGCGTAGACCAGAATGGCGGAAAATGCCGAAGCCAGAATAACCCCAATGATCACCGTTAAAATCCCGGTCCAGTATAGAGATGCATAGGGTAAAATAAGGGTAAATGGCGCAGCACCAAGAATAGAGCCCCAAATGACATATTTTCTGCCAAACTTATCGCCCAAAGGCCCGCCAATTAGGGTTCCGGCTGCTACGGCAAACAGGAAGGCAAACAGATGGATTTGGGCATTTTGTATAGAAACCCCGAACTTATGCATCAGATAAAAGGTGTAATAGCTACTGATGCTGGCAAGATAGAAGTATTTGGAGAAAATCAGTATTAACAGAATGCTCAGTGAGAATATCACAGTACGTTTTGGCAGCAATAACGCCTGCGCAGCGGATTTTGGCTTGCCCTGAGCGGCTTGCTGCTGTTGTTTATACCATTTACTGACTTGCAGTAAGACCACAATGGCTAAGAGCGCAGCGAGTGAGAACCAGGCCACATTGCCTTTACCATAGGGTGCAATAAGCAGTGCTGCCAGCAGGGGGCCGAGTGAAGTGCCAAAGTTGCCCCCGACCTGAAATAAAGATTGTGCCAAACCGTGTCGCCCGCCAGAGGCCATGCGTGCGACCCGCGAAGATTCCGGATGGAAAACCGAGGAACCCGTGCCTACCAGCGCGGCGGCTAAGAGCACCAGCGGGAAGGTATCGGCGACGGAAAGCAGCAGCAGGCCGGAAAGGGTAAAACCCATGCCGATAGGCAGTGAATAAGGCTGCGGATGTTTGTCGGTGTAATACCCAATCAGCGGTTGCAGCAGCGATGCCGTAAGCTGGTAGGTGAGGGTGATCATACCGATTTGTACAAAGCTGAGATTAAAATCAGCACGCAGAATCGGGTAAATCGCCAGGATCAGCGATTGAATCATGTCATTGAGCAGGTGAGAAACGCTGATAGCACCGAGAATAGAAAAGGCAGTACTCTTAACCGCACTGCTTTTGGCCGCGGGTATCGCGGCTTCGCTATGATCCGTCATATTATTATTAGCCTGGTAAGTGGTGAGTGACAGTGCTGCCATCTTATACCGTTCATCTTTCACACGACAACTTTGTTGGCTGCGTGCTTCCTTCGCGATTGCCTGGTTGAGTGGAATATCTAGCAGCCTAATATTGCAGCAGTTTTTACGCTATCTGGCATAATTCAATGCATGTCACAAAAATTTGAAATTAGTTGTTGTTAATTCGCGTTACAATTTTGCCTACATCAAGATTACTGCTTATTCAGCAATGGAGATCTGACATGCGTTTTTCGTTAAAAACTACCGTCTGCACGTTGGCTGTATCCTTGGCCCTGTTTTCGGGAACGGCCGGAGCCTGGGAAAAAGATAAAACCTACGATCTCACCATTTTGCATACCAACGATCACCATGGTCATTTCTGGCAAAACGATTACGGTGAGTATGGTTTAGGCGCCCAGAAAACGCTGGTGGACAGCATTCGTCAGGAAGTTGCTGCCAAAGGGGGCAGCCTGTTGCTACTGTCTGGCGGGGATATCAATACCGGCGTGCCGGAATCTGATTTGCAGGATGCTGAACCTGATTTCCGTGGCATGACGATGATCGGTTATGACGCGATGGCGATTGGCAACCATGAGTTCGATAACCCGCTTAGCGTTTTACGCCAGCAGGAAAAGTGGGCCTCTTTCCCGTTACTGTCTGCCAACATTTACCAGAAAAGCACCCAACAGCGTTTGTTCAAGCCTTATGCGTTGTTTGACAAGCAGGGGATTAAAATTGCGGTGATCGGCCTGACCACCGACGATACCGCTAAAATCGGTAACCCAGAGTATTTCACCAATATCGAATTCCGCGTTCCGGCGCAGGAAGCCAAACAGGTGGTGGAGCAATTACGTCAGAATGAAAAGCCGGATGTGATTATCGCTGCGACCCACATGGGCCATTACGATGATGGCAAACATGGCTCTAACGCTCCGGGCGATGTAGAAATGGCGCGCAGCTTGCCTGCGGGCTACCTTGACATGATTGTGGGCGGCCATTCGCAAGACCCGGTTTGCATGGCCAGTGAGAACCACAAGCAGGTGGACTATATACCAGGCACGCCGTGCGCGCCGGATCGGCAGAATGGCACTTGGATTGTGCAAGCGCATGAATGGGGCAAATATGTTGGCCGTGCCGATTTCCAGTTCCGTAACGGTGAATTGAAACTGGTTCATTACCAACTGATCCCGGTCAATTTGAAGAAAAAGGTGGAAAAGGCTGACGGCACCAGCGAACGTGTTTATTACACACAGGCCATTGCCGAAGATCCGGCCATGATGAAATTGCTGACGCTTTTTCAGGATAAAGGGCAGGCACAGCTGGCGGTGAAGATCGGCAGTGTCAACGGCAAGCTGGAGGGCGATCGCAGCAAAGTCCGTTTCGTACAGACCAATTTGGCTCGCGTACTACTGGCGGCGCAGATGGAAAGAGCCAATGCCGATTTTGCCGTTATGAACGGTGGCGGGGTGCGTGATTCGATTGAAGCGGGTGATATCACCTATAAAAGTGTCCTCAAGGTTCAGCCGTTTGGTAATTCGCTGGTATACGTCGATATGAAAGGCCGTGAGGTTGAGCAATATCTGGCGGTCGTGGCGAATATGCAGGTGGATTCCGGTGCCTATGCTCAGTTCACCAATGTTAGCCTGGTGGCAGATGGCAAAGGTGTGCGTGATGTGAAAATCAAGGGTGAACCGTTGCAGGCGGATAAAACCTATCGTCTGGCTACGTTGAGTTTTAACGCGCAAGGCGGTGATGGTTATCCGAAGATCTCAACCCTGCCGGGCTATGTGAATACCGGTTTTATTGATGCAGAAGTGTTGAAACAGTATATCGAGAAACATTCACCGCTGGATGCGGCGGCGTTTGAACCTAAAGGCGAAATTGTTTATAACTAACTAAATATAAAGGCGGTTTTCTATCGAGGGTAGGATTGAAAACCGCCAGTTTGGAACTTCAAAGAATGCCTCTGCAAAGCGGTAAAAATAACCGTTAACTCCACCGCGATAACTGTCCAATTTTTGTTCCTGTCATCGTTGTATTTATTGGCCGTCAGCCATAGAGCCAGCGGCCAGCTTTGGCTGATTCGATGAGCATATTGACGGTTAGCGGTTCTGGCTCATGATGGTCTGTTTGAAGATATTTTGGAAGAATGGCGTTGGGCAGGAAGCGGATACCTTCATTGGGGAAGTAGCGACGAAAATTAAAGCTCGCCATATCAACATGAAATTTCTCGGCGTATTCTTCGAAGAACTCGCAGGCATCTTCAGGTAGAGTACTTTGCTTACCGGTGCTTAATGAAGAATCGTCAGCCATTTCCCAGAAGTGTTTTTTTAAGAGCTCTCGTACATCATCGGCCATGTTCATTACTGTTTTCCTCTGGAACCTATAATGAGTTCATAGCGGCGGATAACATTACGGGTAACGATCGTTAAATCATCTACCGTTAAAACAGCGCCAAACCAAGGTAACCAGCGGCCAATATATGCTCCAATGCTTGTCGTATATGCCCATTCACCACGTAGCATTTTTGCCCCTGCCATCGTTGTATTGATCAGTCGTCAGTCATAGAGCCAGCGGCCAGCTTTGGCAGATTCGATGAGCATGCGGATTGTCAGTGGTTCAGGTTCTTGATTCTTATTGCATTTCGACCTTGGTTTTAACAAACTAAGCAAGGCGGAAATGATGCTAATTTCTTGGGGCCAATACTTCATGAAGTTGAATCCAGTAATATCGACCTTGAACAGCTCAAAATATTCCTCCATGATCTCTAAGCCATCCTCCCATATCCAAGGATATTTACCGGTAGATAAGCTGGTATCCAGTGTCAATGGCTTCTTTTTGCTGAATGGGGTCCGGAGATTCCACTTTTTATCATACCAATCAAAAACCTGCTGACCGATATCATCACTTTGCGGCTTTAACTCCATAATTTATCACTACCTTGTGCAATCGTGTTGTATTTGTTGCTTGCTTTCCATGCAATGATGGTCATATCACTAGCAAGAATAGTGGCACCAACAAACGGTATCCAGCGACCAACAAATGCACCTAGGTTTTTGGTATAGCTAAATTTTCTGCGCTGTATGCTGCCTGAAGTCAGTGTGGCTAACCTCATCCCTGTGTTGATGTTCAAAACTCGCCGCGACCATTTTGATAATACAGATGTTCCTTGGGTTGCTCCTATTGGTTTGGCTCTTGTTGATTTCGTTGGAAGCCCCAACAAAATCATCGCAATGCTGGTCATATCCTTAATGCCTAATTGTTGATCTATTTCATCAAGAAATATCCAAAAAAATAACTCACCAGCGGAGAGGTTTGCCACCCCTTTGTAAAAGTATGTCCCGCCCAACTCTTCAACTGTATCCATTACTTTTCCTTGTTGATCGGCTTGGATGCAACATAGCCAACTACACACAAGGTTTCAATGGTCATACTTGAAGCCTGAAAATAGTCACAACATTAAGAACCTATCCCAATAGGGATTATCTACAATACAAACACAGTGGAAAAAACTAAAACTGACATCTAGTGAGCATGAAAATGGATTGGTTAGTTTCTGACGAATTATGGGCACAAATGGAACCGTTACTCCCCATTCATCAGACTCATCACCCCTTGGGCACCATCGTCGGTGAGTGGATAATCGGGCTGCCATAAATGCCATTTTCTTCGTCCTGAGCACGGGATGCCAATGGAATGCGCTGAAGGCGACAGAAATATGTTCCTCCAGTTCCGCGTATCGCCGATTCTAGGAATGGACTTTGCTGGTTTTTTTGTAAACCATTTTCTGAAAAATCACGCAATTTTCCAAGGATAGTATTGGCTCGAATCAAAGGCTGAAACATCAACACCAAAAGTTTTTACCGTACTTCTCTATTGTCGATGCCAGTTCATACTCCTGAAGCGGCGTTTCCAGTCCCAATGGAATGGTCTTGAAAGCGAGCGTGGCCAGAATAGATATTTCCGCTCTGAAAAACGCCAAGGTTATTAACCATTCTGATTTTGAAATGACGAACAGGTTTTTAGTCAGGGTTGGCAGGATGGCACATTTGAATTTGATATTCAGATGATTACCGTTATTCCCGCTTGGCGATATCAGCAAAGCTGCCCGCCAGTAAACGGCATAAGTCGCTGGCCGCCAGTTCAATATCCAACCCACGTTTGCCGCCGGATACGAAAATGGTCGAAAATTGTTGTGCCTGGCTGTCGAGCACCGTTGGAAGCCGTTTTTTCTGCCCAAGTGGGCTAATACCACCGATCAGATAGCCGGTGATGCGTTGTGCCAGCAGCGGATCGGCCATCTCGGCTTTTTTGGCCGCCAGCGCTTTGGCGACCTTTTTCAGATCCAGCGGGCTGGCTACCGGCGTCACCGCGACAGCCAGATTCTTGGCATCGCCATTAAGTGCGACCAGCAAGGTCTTGTAGACCTGCTCGGCATTCAGCCCCAGCTTTTTCACGGCTTCATCGCCGAAATGTGTTTCTTCGCTGTCATGATGGTAAGGATGCAGGGTAAAAGCCACTTTTTGCTTTTCAAGCAGAACGACTGCGGGTGTCATAATCTGTTTTCCAAAACTGGGTGAAAGTTGCACTTTGCGCAAGCAAAATAACAAAAACACAATCTACCAAGCAACCTGTAGCGGTAATCGGTAAAGGCGGTTGCCAATCGCTTCACCGGATTGCTACCCTGTCTGGTGTAACCGCTAGCCCGGTTACTATGCGTATAACTACAATATGAGAAATTCCTCTTTGACTGGCCAATAGCGATATTGGCCATTTTTTTATCGGCCTTGCAGCATGGCAGGCAGGTTATCTTCACCGTACAGGTGGAGGGCACCAACGGCGACGACGTAATGACCCGGTGGCAATGCGTCCAGCTTTTGCTGCCAACGGCGATTGCGGTGGTGCATTAATCTGTCATACAGCTCGGCACTGAAGGTGGAAGGCAGATTTTCTAACGTGTTACCTGGTTCGCCATCCAGCCACCAACCGATCATGGTTTGCAAGAGCCGCGCATTGGTATGCCAGTGTTCCAGAGTATCATGCAGTAAGACCATGCCCCCTTCTGGCAATTGTTCCAACAGATTCAGCTGTTCTTCCGCCCCTTCCAGTTCAATGACCGGTTTCTGTTGCGTTTTGGCGATTTGCAGTAATTGGTAATCAATACCATATTCGGCGCGTAACCCCAGTTGTTGGGCCTGGCGTGCCTGCATCATTAAGGCGATCTGCCACCCGGGCAGAGCAGAGAAGGTTGCTATATCGGTTCCCAACTCCTGGCACAGCGTTTGTAGCTGGCAGAATTCTGCGGCAGAGAGGCGTTGTTCCAGCGCGAGGTGTTGATCAGCATGACCAAAGGGCGAAGAATCGGTGATATCAGCCTCCACAATCAACGCATCGGCCTGCTGCAAGCGCGCAACTAACTGGGCAGGCAACGGGGACATATCCCTGGTGCCCATATGAATGCTCCCTACCAAGTGAAGCTGGCGTTTACCCGCAAGAGAAATATCCAACGCTGGGTAAGCGTAGGCGGTGGGGGAAATGATGCCAAGAAAAGCGGCGAGGCGGCGTAACCGTTGACCCATACAGCATGACTCCTGATGATTCCCTCCTCTTTCAAATAGCTGTGTCAGCCACAGCCAATTGAAGTTTTTCGGGTTTAACATGTTCCCCATGCTAAACGCTCTCTGCGGTATAAGAAAGTCTGAACAGTGAATGATAACCGGAACGCGAGCAATAACGTTCCGGTTTAGGTATAGCGCCTACTGTTTGGGAGTAAAGCGTAGCAAGCGGTTGGCATTACTGACCACGGTAATGGATGAAAGCGCCATTGCCGCACCGGCGACCACCGGGTTAAGCAGGGTTCCAGTCAGCGGGTACAGCACACCGGCAGCAATCGGAATGCCGAGAGTATTATAGATAAATGCCCCCAACAGGTTCTGTTTCATATTCCGCAGCGTAGCTTTCGACAGCGCCAGAGCATCAGCGACACCGTTCAGGCTGTGGCGCATCAGGGTAATGGCGGCGGTTTCAATGGCGATATCGCTGCCGCTGCCCATGGCGATGCCCACATCGGCTTGCGCCAGCGCGGGCGCGTCGTTGATACCATCGCCCACCATTGCCACACGGTGGCCCTGTGCCTGCAACTGCTTGATAGCTTCTGCTTTGCCATCCGGCAAGACACCGGCAATCACCCGGTCGATACCGGCTTCTTTGGCAATCGCATTCGCGGTGATCGGGTTATCGCCGGTCAGCATCACCAGTTGATAACCTTGCCGATGCAGGCGTTGCAGTGCGCTTACGCTGTCGCTACGCAAAGGATCGCGAATAGCAAACAGGGCAACGGGTTCACCGTTGGCGGCCAACAGCACGGGAGTGATGCCACGCTCAGCCTGTTGTTGTACCAGTGCATCCAATTCGTGGCTAACAGTAACCCGGTTTTCTTGCAGCAATTTAGCGTTGCCGAGCAGCAATGGCACGCCTTCTACTTCACCGCTGACGCCAGAACCGCGCAGCGTGCGAAACTGTTCTACCTGCGGCAATATTTGCCCATTGGCATGTTCAACGATGGCGCGCGCCAGGGGGTGGCTGGCCCCTTGTTCCAAGGCAGCAGCCCAGCGTAATGCCTGTTGCTCATTCACCGGGTCAAAGGTAATGATTTCCACTACCCGTGGTTGACCTTCCGTCAGAGTCCCGGTTTTATCGAATACCAAGGTATCCAGCGTGCTGGCCTGTTGCAGCGCATCGGCGTCGCGCACCAAGACCCCAAACTCTGCCGCTCGGCCAACACCAGAGATGATCGACATGGGCGTTGCCAAGCCTAACGCACAAGGGCAGGCAATGATCAGCACCGTGGTGGCGATCACCAGCGTATAAACCAGTTGCGGCTGTGGGCCAAGAAAGTACCAGATTGCGCCGCTGAACAAAGCGATAACCACTACGGCTGGAACGAACACCGCCGAAATTTTGTCTGCCAGTTGACCAATTTCCGGCTTGCTGCTCTGCGCCTGGCGTACCAGTTTGATAATGCGCGCCAGCGTGGTTTGGCTACCGATAGCCGCCGCACGAAACAGAACGCTACCGTCATCAACCACCGTACCGGCATGTACCTTATCGCCGTTCCCTTTCTGCTGCGGCACTGCTTCGCCGGTCAGCATGGCTTCATCGATCCACACTTCGCCTTGAATGATTTCACCATCAACCGGAACACGATCGCCAGTGGTCAGGCGCAATATCATCCCCAGTTGCACTTCGGCCAGAGGGATATTCTGTTCACCGTTTTCCGTTACCAGCCTGGCGGTGGGCGGCGTTAGATCGAGCAGCCGTTCCAGCGCCTGGGACGAACGCTGCCGCGCACGCTGTTCAATGGCATGGCCCAGATTAATCAAACCGATGATCATTGCACTGGCTTCGTAGTACAGATGTTGTGCTTCCATAGGGAAAAAATCTGGCCAGAGATTGACGCTGATGGAATACAACCAGGCTGCACCTGTACCCAGCGCCACCAGTGTATCCATGGTGGCGCTGCCGTTCATCAATGCGCGCCAGGCATTGCGGTAGAAGTGCCCCCCGGCCAATATCATCACTGCCAGGGTAATGATGCCGACCAGTAGCCACGGCCGCTGGGTTTCTGGCGTCAATGACATACTGCCGCCAAAAATACCCCAAGCCATCATTGGAATACCTAAGGCCAGTCCCATGGCCGCCTGCCAGCGATAACGCTTCATATTGGTTTGAGCGGTTTGCTGCTGACGCGCGCGGCGTTCGGTTTCATCCTGAATCATTTCCGCGCCATACCCGGCTTTTTCTACTGCGGCGATCAGCGCCTGAGGTGCTGCGCTGCCGCTGACCAGTGCGCTGCGTTCAGCCAGATTGACGCGTGCCTGTTTGACACCAGGAACGTTTTGCAGCGCATGTTGGACTTTGCTGACGCAGCTGGCGCAGCTCATGCCACTGAGCAATAGCTGTACGCTGTCGTCATCGGCTGCCGGAAGGGAGGAAAGGGCCGCTGCCTGAGTTTCCGGCGAAGTAGGGGCTGATGCAATCAGCGGCTCAGTTTTTGGGTGGTCGGCAGCTCCAACAAGGTTGGCATGATAACCAGCGGCTTCTATTGCGGCGATCAAGGGGGCTGCGGCGGCATCGCCGTAAACGTTGGCCAGTTCGAGGCTGACTTCGGTAGCGATCACTCCCGGCACCGCTTCCAGCGCTTTACGAACATTGCCTACGCAATGCATACAGGAAAGGCCAGCAAGCTGTAGCTTGATATCGGCCTGGGTGGCGACTTCGGCCTGATAGCCTGCCGCGGTAACGCTGTCAATCAATACTGCTGCGGGTGCTGCGCCGGTCACTTTGGCATAGCGAACGTTGACTTCTGCCTGTTCGACATCGTGGCGGCTTTCCAGGGCTTTTTTCACCCGCTGCGCACAGTTCATGCAGGAAAGCCCCTGCAATGCTAGTACGGTAATCTGGGACATAATTTGTTTCCTTGCAAAAAGGGAATGGTTTGGGGCTTGAGCGCCTTGGCTCTCAGCATTGAAAAGGAGCTTAAACCTTCCAGCAAGGGTAAGGTCAATAGAATATTATGTGGATAGAAAGGGATTTTTATTAACACTGCCCACAACGCGATCACACGTCGATAAAAAGCTGTGGAATCAAGGTTTTTGCATTATGCGCGCTGTCTAACAATCCACTTTGCTAGCAGCTTGATAACAACGAATGCACACGTGGCAATAGTCAAATGCATCAGTATCATGCAGGCAAGATAAAAATCTCCATAGTCCACCCCTATGTTTTGAGTAAACTCAAAAAGAGCATCAGCTTGTCTCTGTGTAAGCCATACAGGTGGAACAATCCGTGCCGACAACACAAACAAGGCAATGAACCCCAATACGTTACAAAGCCGGGCAGTAATCTTCATAACCAACCACCTCAATCGTCCCGTATGCTGCCAGATCTGTACCCGGAATAATCACGGTCGACGTTGCGAGCAGCATGTTTCTGATCATAGAAAAGTCCGTAGAACGGGACATTGTTATACAACCCTTTGATTCCCGGTTTGGCCCCATCGGATGTAACCGGAAGTTCCCTCTTTTTACACCATCAATAAAAGTGAAATCATCAATCGTGCCATCATCGCGATACAGCCCAAACCATTGTGAACGTATATTACTGTTGAATACACTGGCTAGCGTTTCTCTAAACCTTGTGCGGTAACCTCCAACGGGGCGGGCAACTATCCAGTATCGGCCTGTAGGGATCGCACCGTCGTTCTTCAAATATGTGCAACCTGGCTGATTTCGGAAACCATCCATTCCTGAAAATGCGGGGAATCGGCCAACACCGCTAAAATCTAGCGGCGCAAACTGCGCCTTGTTGAGATAAAACTTTCCATTCATTGCCACCGCATCCTCTCCCTGTTCGTTTGCACGGCTCACGTAATTTAGCATAAAAAAGCCAGTCTGGAGACTGACCGATGCGGTATGGCATGGTCTATGCGCACTTTATCCCAGGCTGCTTAAGCGGGGCCGCAAGCCTGAATCCCTTTGGCATTGCCTCCATAGATTGAAGGTCAGAAGGGGGTAATTGGGGAGGAATGGGGTTATAATTTATTGATTTCCTACCGCCACATCAGCGGCTGTAGGTTCCGTAAACCTTCCAGCAAGGCCAAGGGGGTTAAATGAATATTAGTGATGTTGCCAAAAAAACCGGTTTAACCAGCAAAGCGATTCGCTTTTATGAAGAGAAAGGCTTGGTGACCGCTCCGATTCGCACGGAAAACGGCTATCGCAGCTATGACCCGAAACATGTTGAAGAACTGACACTGTTACGCCAGGCGCGCCAGGTAGGGTTCAATCTTGATGAGTGCCGCGAGTTGGTGACGCTTTTCAACAATCCGGTACGCCATAGCGCCGATGTTAAAGCGCGCACTTTACAAAAAGTGGCGGAGATTGAGAAACATATCAATGAATTAAGCACAATGCGCCAGCGGCTGTTGGTTTTGGCAGAGCAGTGCCCGGGTGATGAAGGGGCAGACTGCCCGATCATTAACGATCTGGCAGGCTGCTGTAACAAACATTAACGGATAATGGCGCGAACCACCAGCGTGACGCCTTCGACGGCCACGACTTCAACCTCGGTGCCTGCTGGCAGATCTTCATTAGCCTGCGCACGCCAGCTGCTGTCGGCAATATTGACGCGGCCCAGGCCGTTGTGCATCGCCTCGGTCAGAGTAGTACGCGTGCCAATCAACTGGCGGTTACGCTGGTTCAGCACCTGCGAACCGCTGGATACAGGCCGCTGGCGCAACCAGTACCACCATAGATAAGCCACGGCAATGGTCATCACGGCAAAGATGCTGCCCTGCCACTCCCAATTAAGCTGTGGCAGCAGCCTGACGAGGATCCCGACCAACACCGCTGACACACCGCTCCACAGCAGATAACCACTGGCACCCAACATTTCGGTTGCCAACAGCAACCCACCAAGAGAGATCCAGAACCATTGCGGATTTGCTGCGATCTGCTCAAACATAATTATTGGCCTTTACTTTCTTTCAGTAGCTCGCTGATACCACCGATGGAGCCCAGCAGGCTGCTGGCATCCAGCGGCATCATGATCACTTTGCTGTTATTGGCGGAACCGATTTTCTGTAGCGCGTCGGTGTATTTTTGTGCCACAAAGTAGTTAACCGCCTGAATGTTGCCGCTGGCAATCGCGTCAGACACCAACTGCGTTGCCCGGGCTTCTGCTTCGGCGGCACGTTCACGCGCTTCCGCTTGCAGGAAGGCGGACTGGCGCTCCCCTTCGGCTTTCAGGATCTGTGACTGTTTATCCCCTTCGGCACGCAGGATTGCGGCTTGGCGAACCCCTTCGGCTTCTAGAATATCAGCACGTTTGGTTCGCTCTGCCTTCATCTGTGCGTTCATGGAGGCGATCAGTTCAGCGGGTGGGCGAACATCACGAATCTCGATACGAGTGATTTTGACGCCCCAGGGATTGGTGGCTTCATCAACGATATGCAGTAAACGGCTGTTGATGCTGTCGCGCTGCGAAAGCATTTCGTCCAGTTCCATTGAACCGAGTACGGTACGGAAGTTGGTCATGGTGAGGTTGACAATGGCCTGTTCCAGGTTGCTGACTTCATAGGCAGCACGTGCCGGATCAACCACCTGAATAAAACAGACGGCGTCGATGGCGACGTTGGCGTTATCACGTGAAATCACCTCTTGGGAAGGGATATCTAACACTTGTTCCATCATATTGATTTTGCGGCCGATACGGTCCATGAATGGCACAACGATGCTTAATCCTGGCATCAGTGTTTTGGTGTAACGGCCAAAGCGTTCGACTGTCCACTGGAAACCCTGCGGTACAATTTTGACGCTGGCGAAGACAATAACCAATGCAACAACGATCACAACCGGAATAACGGTAAACATGACACAATCCCCTGTTAGATGTATGTATAGATATTACGTCAAGGATGGGAGAAAGCCTAATATTGCTGCATAAATAGCGGATTTTACGAAGGGTTTTTTCCATTTTGCAATGCGCTTGATGGAGTACCTCTGCCCCCGGCTAAGGCGCTTAATAGCCGCTAATGGGGTGGCGAAGTCATGTAACTGACTTAAATACGGTATGTGTGGGCTGTCAATCTCGGGAGTATTCGGGCGAGGTGAAGACTGTTGGATTATGAAATAACAACGCCTTCATACAGCATGAAGGCGTTGATGAATGTCCCTAAAAAGGACGGTGATCAGTACAGGAGTGAATACAGCTGGCGGCGATATTTGGCGGCCAGCGCATCGCCAGTTCCCAATGCAGCCAGAATATCCATTAACGTTTTGCGTGCATTACCATTAGCAGCGGCCAGATCTTTCTTCAGGTGGCCCATCAGCAGCTCTAGCGCTTCTTCGTTGCGGCCAACCTGATGCAGTTGTAAGGCTAACTGAACGGCCAATTCAACGTTCTCCGGTTGTTGCTGCGCCTGTTGCTGTAATTGCTGGATTTCCGGCGTATCGGCGGCCTGCTTCATCAGCTCAATCTGAGCAATCAGCCCCTGGTAGCGGGTATCGCGATCTTGCAGCGGAATGGTGGCTAATACCGCTTCAGCATCTTCCATTTTGTTCAGGGTGATTTGCGTCTCTGCCAACAGCAGGCCGATATCGCTGCGTTGGTTACTGGATTGCCAGGCCTCTTTCAGCAGCGGCAGCGCATCAATAGCACGATCTTCCTGCAACAGTTCGGTAGCTTCTGCCAGTTTCAGATCTTCGGCTTTTGGCAGAAAACGTTGCAGAAATTCTCGGATCATCTCTTCTGGCTGTGGGCCTTGGAAGCCATCAACCGGTTGGCCGTCTTGGAACATATAGATGGTTGGGATAGAGCGCAGCCCAAATTGGGAAGCGATCATCTGTTCTGCATCACAGTCCACTTTGGCTAAAATGAACTGACCGGCGTATTCCGCTGCCAGCTTATCCAGAATCGGTGTGAGTTGCAGGCAATGTTGGCTGCGATCCGACCAGAAGTAGAACAGCACCGGGGTGGACATGGATTGATCCAGCATCTGGTGCAAATTTGTTTCATTAATATCAACAACGGCTTGAGCTAGCATGGTTTTTCTCTCTGATCTTGCGGGAGCGATTCTATTCTAAATGGGGGCAAACTGGCGCACTTCAACCCCGGTTTAACCATTGCTGCGCAGTATCCAATCCAGCGCACGGCCCGGCAGCAGGCGGCGTAGCAGGCTCATAGCATGAGCCAGCAGGGTTACCGGATAGCGCAGTTTGGCCCGCGGGCTTTCCAGTGCGTGGCGGAGTTTGGGCAGAACGGCTTCCGGCGGCAGCGTCAGGCGTTTGGCGATGCCAGGGTTATGCACGGGCTTGTCACTCTGCGTCTGATTGACGTTCTGGGTGAAATAGGTGGTGAGCGGGCCGGGCTCAATCAGGCTGACCTGAATACCCGTGCCGTGCAGTTCCATACGTAGCGCATCCGACCAGGCTTCCAGCGCAAACTTGCTGGCGGCATAGGCCCCACGGCCGGGGCTGGAAATCAGCCCCATCACCGAACTGGTCTGAATAATACGCCCTTCACCGTGCGGCAGCATGGCGGGTAACAGCAACTGGGTTAATTGATGAGTGCCAAACAGGTTGGTGGCAAACTGCTGTTCTAATTGCTGGCGCGAGAGGGTACTGAGCGGGCCATAGACGCCGTAACCGCCATTGTTGAACAAACCATATAAGCGCCCATGGGTCATTTCGATCACCTGTGCCGCCGCACGCTCCACGCTGGCGCTATCGTCCAGATCCAGTTCAAGGCCTTCCAGCCCGAGCTGGCGCATGTTTTCCACGTCCTGAGGTTTACGGCAGGCGGCCAGCACGCGATAGCCACGGTTACGTAGATCTTGCGCGGCAATCAAGCCGATTCCGCTGGAACAACCGGTTATCAATATCGCTTTTTGCATAACTTTACCTAGTAGATAGCCCTATTTAGCGAGACTCATGTTTTACTAGAGGTTCCAGCCGCTCAGCCATCCAGGTGGCGATAAACGGTTGGGCATCCTTGTTCGGATGCAATCCATCGTCCTGCATCCATTCCGGCTTTATCACCACCTGTTCCATAAAGAACGGTAGCAGCGGAATGTCGAACTGTTTGGCCAATGCCGGATAAATTGCACTGAAAGCTTCAGTGTAGCGGCGGCCATAGTTGGGTGGAATATGGATTTGCATCAGCAGAGGTTGTGCGTCAGCCTGCTGTACCAGAGTGATAATCTGGCTGAGATCGCGTTGGATATCCTGAGCGGGGAACCCGCGCAGGCCATCGTTGGCACCCAGTTCAATTATCACCCAACGCGGCTGGTGCTGTTTCAGCAGTTCAGGCAGACGCGCCAGCCCTTGGGCTGCGGTGTCGCCGCTGATACTGGCGTTGACGACCTGCGGGCCACCGGGCGGTTTTTGCCAACCGTTAGCCAGCAGTGTCGGCCAAGCCTGCGCTACCGGCAAACGATAGCCAGCACTTAAACTGTCGCCCAAAATCAATAAGGTATCGGCGGCGGCACGTAAACTGAATA
This sequence comes from Chania multitudinisentens RB-25, assembly GCF_000520015.2. GTDB lineage: Bacteria > Pseudomonadota > Gammaproteobacteria > Enterobacterales > Enterobacteriaceae > Chania > Chania multitudinisentens. The sequence goes on along the minus strand of NZ_CP007044.2, from coordinate 4,829,650 downwards.
ATCCCAACAGCAAAAGGAAGGGAAGATGCCAGCGGAAAACGTTCTTGAAGTTCATCATCTTAGTAAACACGTTGGTCAGGGGGATCATCAGCTCACCATCCTTACCGGAGTTGAGCTGGTTGTCAAACCCGCGCAGACAATTGCCCTGATTGGCGAGTCTGGTTCAGGAAAATCGACGTTGTTGGGTATTCTTGCCGGGCTGGATGATGGTAGTGAAGGGGATGTGTATTTATTGGGCGAGTCGCTGACCGAGCTGGATGAAGAGGGGCGTGCCGCTTTACGTGCCAAAAACGTCGGTTTTGTGTTTCAGTCTTTTATGCTGGTGCCAACCTTGAATGCGTTGGAAAACGTGCAATTACCTGCCTTGCTGCGGGGGGAAAGCGATCGCGATAGCCGTGAGCAGGCGGTACAACTGCTGGAACAGCTTGGCCTGGGCAAACGCCTGACGCATCTGCCAGCACAGCTTTCCGGTGGCGAACAGCAACGTGTGGCGCTGGCGCGTGCTTTCAGCGGCCGCCCGCGCGTGCTGTTTGCCGATGAACCGACCGGTAATCTGGATCGCCAAACCGGTGAGCGCATTGTCGATTTACTGTTTTCTCTTAATCGTGATTTTTCTACCACGCTGATCCTGGTCACTCATGACGAAACGCTGGCCGCGCGTTGCCAGCGGCGGCTGCGCTTGCGCGCTGGCAAACTGTGGGAGGAAGCATGATCTGGCGTTGGTTCTGGCGTGAATGGCGTTCGCCTTCGCTGCTGATTGTCTGGCTGGCACTGACCTTGTCGGTGGCTTGCGTGCTGGCGCTTGGCAGTATCAGCGATCGTATGGATAAAGGCTTGAGCCAGCAAAGCCGCGATTTTATTGTCGGTGACCGGGTACTGCGCAGTGCGCGCCCGGTGCCGGAAGGGTGGCTGCTTGATGCACAGCAACAAAACCTAAAGGTGAGCCGCCAGTTATCGTTCACCACCATGACCTATGCCGGTGAGCGGCCGCAGCTGGCAGAGGTGAAAGCCACCGACATGGCGTATCCGCTGTATGGCAAACTGGAAACGCGCCCGGCCAACGTGAAGCCGGAGCCGGGTACGGTGCTGGTTGCCCCAAGGTTGCTGGCGATGCTGGGGATTAGCGTCGGTGACAATCTGGAGGTGGGGGACACCACTCTGCGCATCACCGGCGAAATCATTCAGGAACCGGATGCCGGTTTCAATCCATTTCAGACTTCGCCGCGGGTGATCATCAACCTGGCCGATGTAGAAAAAACCGGTGCGGTGCAACCGGGCAGCCGCCTGACCTACCGCTATATGTTTGCCGGTACAGCGGAGGATATTCAGCGTTATGAAGAACGTTTGAAGCCGCAGCTCAAGCCGGATCAGCGCTGGTTCGGCCTGGAGGAGTCTGGCAGCGCGTTGGGGAAATCGTTGCAGCGTTCGCAGCAGTTCCTGCTGCTGTCGGCATTGCTGACGTTACTGTTGTCAATTGCCGCAGTGGCGGTGGCGATGAGCCATTATTGCCGTAGCCGTTACGATCTGATCGCCGTGCTGAAAACGCTCGGGGCCGGGCGCAAGGCGTTGAGCAAGCTGATTATTGGCCAGTGGCTGGCGGTGCTGTTGTTGGCAGGCGGCTGCGGCAGCTTGATTGGGCTCGGGTTTGAAAGGTTGTTGATCCGCCTGTTGACGCCGGTATTACCAGGGGCGCTGCCCGCTGCCGGGGCCTGGCCGTGGCTGTGGGCGATGGGGGCATTGGTGATGATTTCATTGCTGGTCGGCCTGCGCCCATACCGGCAACTGTTGGCGACGCAGCCGCTGCGCGTGCTGCGCCGGGACGTAGTGGCTAACGTCTGGCCGCTACGTTATTTTCTGCCGCTGACGGTGGCGATCGTGGTGGCACTATTGACTGTGCTGATGGGGGCGAGCACGTTGTTGTGGTCAATCCTCGCCGGGATGGTGGTGTTGGCATTGCTGCTGGGCGGGATTGGCTGGGGCAGTTTGTTGGTGCTGCGGCGTATTACGTTAAGAAACCTAGCGCTACGGCTGGCTGTGAGCCGCCTGCTGCACCAGCCGTGGGTGACTGTCAGCCAACTGGCGGCGTTTTCACTGTCGTTCATGCTGTTGGCGTTGCTGCTGGTGCTGCGCAACGATCTGCTCGATCGCTGGCAACAGCAATTGCCACCGGACAGCCCGAACTATTTCCTGCTGAATATGACGCAAGCACAGGTGCCACAGGTCAAAACCTTCTTGCAACAGCACCAACTGAAGGAAGAAACCTTCTACCCGATTGTACGGGCGCGCCTGACGGAGATTAATCAGCAGGTGGCGACAGAAAGAGTAGGTGAAAACGAGCCGGGTGGAGAAGCCGTCAACCGTGAGTTGAATCTGACTTGGCAGGCAGAGCAGCCCGATCATAACCCGTTAACCGCAGGTACTTGGCCACCGAAGAGTGGGGAAGTGTCGATGGATGAGGGCATTGCCGGGCGGCTTAACATCAAATTGGGGGATATCCTGACGTTCAGCGGTGATACCCAGTCGTTCAGTGCCAAAGTCACCAGCCTGCGGCAGGTGGATTGGGAAAGCCTGAAGCCGAATTTCTACTTTATTTTCCCGCCGGGTGCCTTGGATGGGCAGCCGCAGACCTGGCTGACCAGCTTCCGGTATGACGGTGACGATAAGGTGCTAACTCAACTGAACCGGCAATTCCCGACCTTGAGCCTGCTGGATGTGGGCTCCATTCTGAAACAGATCGGTGGCGTGTTGCAGCAGGTGAGCCGGGCGCTGGAAGTGATGGTGGTGCTGGTGGTGATCTGTGGCGGTTTGTTGCTGCTGGCGCAGGTGCAGGTAGGGATGCGCCAGCGCAGACAAGAACTGGTGGTTTACCGCACCTTGGGAGCCGGTAAACGCCTGCTGCGTGGCACATTGTGGAGTGAGTTCGCGCTGCTTGGGCTGGTGGCTGGCATAGCGGCGGCGGTAGGTGCTGAAGCGGCATTATGGCGGCTACAAACTAAAGTGTTTGATTTCCCATGGGTGCCGACACCGGTGTTGTGGTGGGCGTTGCCGCTGCTCAGTGGGTTGCTGTTGTCGCTGTGCGGTGGCTGGTTGGGGGTGCGTTTGCTGCGTGGGCAGGCATTATTCCGCAGTTATGAAGGGTAATCAGCCGTGATTAAAAGCCAATCTCAATTAGCGTGATTATTGCCTGTTGGGATTGGCTATCACCTCATTTACACCGTCTAGTGGTCTGCCTTGTTGGCCATATTGCAGTGCTATTTTACCAGCGCATTGAAAGGAATAATGGCGCCGTAATCATTCACAAAACTGCCATCAATTTTATTACCTGCATGACCGGGCAAATCCAAGACCAGTGTTGAGCGGGGGGCTATCATCGTACCATTGAGTTTTTTACCGCTAACCGACAGGCTCGCGAAAGAGACATAATACGGGGTGGGGTTGTTCGCCAGCACATTGTTGCCCTGAGTACTCCAGGTCATCGCTTTGGCGGCATCGTTTGCATAACCTGCTAGCCCGGCCGGGCGATAGAACAGTTTGATGCGATTGCGAAAGGCCATCTTCAGGTGATTATCGTCAGTGCCTGCTACGCTCTTGGCCGGGATTTCCATCACATTCAGCCAGAACACCGATTCTTTATCCATAGGTAGGGTGCCATTGGTATAAATGATACGCAGTGTCTGGCCTTTACCTGGCTCAAGGCGGCTTATGGGCGGGGTTAACAAAAACGGTACTTTGATCGTTGCCGGTTTGGCGTCGGCATCGCCGTTATCAATCCAGCTTTGTAACAGCACCGGGGATGAGCCCACATTATTGACCTGGAGAGTAACGTCTTGGGCATCCGATGGGTAAATCACGCGAGTACCGTTAAGCACGATGCTGGCTAAGCTACTGGTGCTGAACAGGATGACAGCGGCGAAAGTGCAAACCTGACGTATATTGTGAGAAAAAAGTGCCATAAAAACTCCCGACGCAGATTCAGAAAAGGATCGCCTTGCTTGGATATAGCATAGATTACATTACTCATTATTGAGCCGGTGGTCGTTAAGCGGTTTTTGTGATGACGTTGTTGTTTTCACAACACGTTTTTGTTTGCCAGGTTTTTGACGTTAGCTGGTGAGCAGGCTCGAACGGAAGATATTGAAATGAAAATCCAGGGTAGCAATGATTAGTAGGGCCCGTGATGGGCCCTTGACGAGATTAATTCAGCCTCTGTTGCGCCCAGGCTAAACCACTTTGATATTCGCTGGGTAACAGCGGCGCCAACGCGTGCAATGTGTGTTGCAGTGACGCCGCATTGGGATCGTTAAGGTTCAGATGCCCAAGCTTGCGGCCTTCCCTCACCTCTTTCTCATACCAGTGCAGGTGGACCAGCGGCAGAGCCAGCCATTGCGGATTCAGCGCAGTGCCAATCAGGTTAATCATCACCGACGGTGTATTGACCACCGGCGTTGGCAGTGGCAGATCAAGAATAGCGCGCAAATGCAGTTCAAACTGGCTGATCGAAGCGCCGTTTTGTGTCCAGTGTCCGCTGTTGTGTACACGCGGTGCCAGTTCGTTGATCAACAAACGCTCGCCGACGATAAAGCACTCCATTGCCATCACACCAACGTAGTTCAATTCATCCAGAACGGCTGACAGCATCTGTTCAGCTTGTTGCTGCAACGCCGGGTTTGGCTGTGGTAAGGCTACGCTGGCGCGCAGGATGCCTTCTTCATGCAGATTGTGGGTCAACGGGTAGAACACCGATTTACCATCATGCCCACGTGCACCGACCAAAGACACTTCGCCAGAGAAATTGATCCCCTGTTCAACAATACATTCGCCGTAAGCATCAGCCGGTAATTGGTTTTCCTGGCCGGGGCGCAAACGCCACTGCCCACGGCCGTCATAACCGCCAACGCGGCGTTTGACGATCGCCAATTCGCCCAAATTCGCAAACACCTGCGGCCATTGGCTGCTGTTTGCCAGCAATTGCCACGGAGCGGTGGCCAGATGGAGCCGGTCGAGCAGTTGTTTTTGCGTCAGGCGATCGGCCAGGCGTGGGAAAATATCGCGGTTGACGAAGTTGTTGTGAATAGCGAGTTCGCGGGTGAGTGCGGTTTCCGGCCAGCGTTCGATCTCGGCGGTGATCACACTGTTCTGATAAGGCACGGCTTCCGGCTCTGCATCAAGGCCCACCGGATAAACAGCAATCCCCAGAGGTTCACCGGCCTGGCGCAGCATGCGCCCCAACTGGCCGTTACCCAGTACGCAAACCGGTTTCATGCTTCCTCCCGTGGGTCTGGGTTATTCAGCACATCGTCAGTCTGAGCCTGCCGCCAGATAGCCAAACGCTGTGCCAAGGCAGCATCGTGCAGCGCCAGAATTTGCGCCGCCAGCAGCCCGGCGTTTGCCGCGCCGGCTTTGCCAATCGCCAGTGTGCCAACAGGAATACCGCGTGGCATCTGCACAATCGAATACAGGCTGTCGACACCGCTCAAGGCAGCGCTTTGTACCGGAACACCCAGCACTGGAACCAGCGTTTTTGCCGCCAGCATACCCGGCAGGTGTGCGGCACCACCGGCACCGGCGATAATCACGTCAAAACCGATGGCGCTTGCGTGCTCAGCAAAGCTGAACAGCTTGTCTGGCGTGCGGTGGGCGGAGACGACTTCGACATGGTACGGGACATTGAGCTGGGTCAGGACTTCGGCCGCGAATTGCATGGTGGCCCAGTCACTTTTTGATCCCATTACAATTGCGATTTTAACCTCAGCGTAAGTGGCTGAAGCAGCGTTGGCTCCCATGGGGGTATGCTCCTGTCGTTGTACAGATGTCGGCCAGCAGGCCGGATGAGGGCGTAGAGCATATCATGGGAGTGTAGTGAGGAAAACGGTTGCGTCGTTGGTTTTTGCCGTAAAAGCACACTGTTATCAGAAAGGGAATGAGATCAGTTCAACGGCCTCTGCGGTGACTTTTACCATGGAACCTTCCGTATGCCAGGCTCCCAGCACCACTCGGTGAGCGGTAGTATCGTTCAGCGTAAGCTGATGTACCGCCGGGCGGTGGGTATGCCCGTGGATCAGCCACTGCACGTGGTGGCGCAGCATCGCCTGCTCAACGGCCTGCGGATTGACATCCATGATCGCTTCAGATTTGTACTGATTAGTGTGCTGGCTGCGCGCGCGCATTGTGGCGGCGATCTTCAGGCGCCAGCGTAAAGGCAAAGCCAAAAACAGCTTCTGGAGCCAAGTGTTATGTACTTTACGGCGGAATTCCTGATAAGCCTGATCGTCAGTACACAGGGTATCGCCGTGCATGATCAGGATCTTGCGGCCATACCGCTCGATAACCTGTTGTTCCGGTAGCAGAACCATGCCGCTGGCCTGAGCAAAGCGCTTGCCGAGCAGGAAATCGCGGTTGCCATGAATAAAGTAGCAGGGGGTGCCAGCCTGTTGCAGCATTTTTAAAGCCGCAGCGATTTCAGCGTGCAGAGGCTCGGGGTCGTCGTCGCCAATCCAGGCTTCAAACAGATCGCCCAGAATGTATAACGCATCGGCGTGAACGGCTTCCCGCTGCAAAAAACGCAGAAAACCGGCAGTGATTGCCGGTTCCTGTGCGCATAAATGCAGGTCTGCGATGAACAGGGTGTTCATGCGGTTTGTGATTACTCGCTGACGGTGACGCTGTTGATCACCACATCTTCAACCGGAACATCCTGGTGCATACCGCTACGGCCGGTTTTCACGCCTTTGATTTTATCAACCACATCCAGGCCTTCGCTGACTTCGGCGAACACGCAGTAACCCCAACCCTGAGCATTTTCGCCGCGGAAGTTCAGGAAGTCGTTATCTACCACGTTGATGAAGAACTGTGCGGTAGCAGAGTGCGGATCGTTGGTACGTGCCATCGCCAAGGTGCCACGGGTGTTTTTCAGGCCGTTGTTAGCTTCGTTTTTAATGGTGGCTTTAGTGTCTTTCTGGCGCATACCGGGTTCAAAACCACCGCCCTGCACCATAAAGCCATTAATCACCCGGTGGAAGATGGTGTTGTCGTAGAAACCTTCACGGCAATAGCTCAGGAAGTTTTCAACGGTAACCGGTGCTTGATCGGCAAAGGTTTTGATAACGATGTCGCCGTGATTGGTGTGGAAAGTAACCATAGTCGTAGTCCTAGCAAGATGAAGTGGGATTTCACGTCAGAGGTGAACGATCAGACCGGCTTTATAACATATCTCAATGAGTGAGTCAGCAATGGGCGGAACTCTGATTTTATGCCGCTTTTTATCGCTGGCGTCAGCAATCCTTGGGCTTAATCTTGCATTAGCGCAGTCTTCGGGTTTCAATACACCGGTTAACCCGATCACTATTGCACACCACGGAATGCCCTGATGCTAAAAATCTTCAATACCCTGAGTCGTCAAAAAGAGGAATTTAAGCCTATTCATGCTGGTAAAGTCGGCATGTATGTGTGCGGGGTAACCATTTATGACCTGTGTCATATCGGCCACGGGCGTACCTTTGTGGCTTTCGACGTAGTGGCGCGTTACCTGCGTTATCTGGGGTATTCGCTTAACTACGTGCGTAACGTTACCGATGTGGATGATAAAATTATCCGTCGTGCCGCAGAAAATGGCGAAACCTGCGATCAACTGACCACGCGGATGTTGGCCGAAATGCATGCGGATTTTGACGCACTGCTGATTGAACGCCCGGATCTGGAACCGCGTGCCACGCATCACATCGACGAAATCATCGAAATCACCCAGCGCTTGCTGGCACGCGATCACGCTTATGTTGCCAGCAACGGCGATGTGATGTTCGCCATTGACAGCGATCCCGACTACGGTTTGCTGTCACGCCAGGATCTGGAGCAGTTGCAGGCCGGGGCGCGCGTTGAAGTGGATGACGTGAAGCGCAACCCGATGGACTTCGTGCTGTGGAAAATGTCCAAGCCGGGCGAACCAAGCTGGGAATCGCCGTGGGGCCCAGGCCGCCCAGGTTGGCACATTGAATGTTCAGCGATGAATAAAAAACAGCTCGGCACCCATTTTGATATTCACGGTGGGGGTTCCGACCTGATGTTCCCGCACCATGAAAACGAAATCGCGCAGTCCAGCTGTGCGCATGACGGCCCCTACGTCAACTACTGGATGCACTCCGGCATGGTGATGATCGATAAAGAGAAGATGTCCAAATCGTTGGATAACTTCTTCACTATCCGTGACGTGCTGGCGTACTACGACGCAGAAACCGTGCGCTATTTCCTGATGTCTGGTCATTACCGCAGCCAACTGAACTATAGCGAAGAGAACCTGAAGCAGGCACGTGCCTCGCTGGAGCGTTTGTACACCGCACTGCGTGGTACGGACGTTAACGCGCAGCCTGCGGGGGGAGAAGTGTTTGAAACCCGCTTCCGCGAAGCGATGGATGATGACTTCAATACGCCGGAAGCCTATTCCGCGCTGTTTGATCTGGCGCGCGAAGTGAATCGTCTGAAAAGTGAAGATTTGGCGGCCGCCAACGGGCTGGCGGCTGAATTGCGCAAACTGGCGCAGGTGCTGGGGTTGTTGCAGCAGCAACCGGAACAGTTCCTGCAAAGTGGCGCGCAAAGCGATGATGGCGAAGTCGCAGAAATTGAGCGGCTTATCAAGCAGCGTAACGATGCACGTCTCGCCAAAGATTGGGCATTGGCTGATACGGCCCGCGATCGTTTGAATGAGATGAACATTGTGCTGGAAGATGGCCCGCAGGGAACGACCTGGCGCCGTAAATAAGCGTTAAAAGCTGTCGAAAAACCGGGCTGCATCAGCGACTCGGTTTTTCAGCCCTAGCGGATACACATTATTCATGCGGATTCGAAATCACCTGAACCACCTCTTCCACACGGCCAATTTTTACCTCGCTGGTACGGTTCATTTTACTTTTATCGATCAGCAATAGTGACTGTAAAGCGCGCTTGAGCAGCAGAGATTTAAATTCAGCGTTATAGCTGTTGGAATCCCATAACACCCCTGCCTGATCGATGCCTTCACAAGAAAAAATAAACAGATCGATTTCCAACTCTTTCAGTTGAGAAAGCATGGCGGGGTTGACGTAACAGGCATATTTGCGTTGCAGCAGGCCGCCTGAACTGATGAGCTGAATGTGCTGGCGTTTGGCAAGTTCCTGGCAGATACGCACGCTGTTGGTGAATACCGTGATATCAATATCAGGCAGTTGCTTCGCCAGATACCAACAGGTTGAACTTGCATCGAGCGCAATCAGCATACCGGAGTCGATCCAGGGCAGCGCCTGGCGGGCAATATCCGCTTTACTGGTGAAGTGGCTTTTTAAACGGGTGTTGAAGGGATCGCCGCTGTCTTGTGTCTCACGTTTAATGCTTTTGGCGCGCCCATGCTGGCGAATGATTTTACCCTGGGTTTGCAGCGTATTCAGATCGCGCCGAATGGTTTCTTTGCTGACCTGTAACAGTGCGGCGAGATCTTCGGTGGTCAGGGTTTCGTGCTGCCGGATCAGTTGTACGATGCTTTGATGGCGCGCTGTTTTCATGCGTTCTCCCTTCTAACGAAGCACCATGCGCGCTTTGCGCATGGCTGAATCAGAGAAACAACTTAAGGCGTCACGCCTTTTTTTAATATGATATTGCCGTATTTTGCCGTCTCTCCTGTGATAACGATCGCAAACGCGTGTTGCGCTCTGGCATAGAACGCAAAGCGGTCGATACGTTCGATGCCGTGTGGTGTTGAAGGGGTTGCGCCAAACAGTGCCTGCAAATAGCGTTGTTCTACGGCAGGGTCCAGCGTATCGCCCACGACAGGGGCCATCATGACCAGCGGCGGAGCATAGCTGTCGAGCTCAAATAACGGGATAATTGCCGCCAGCAGATCGCTGACTGGTAGGCCATCAGCGCGAATCACCTGCGGCCCGAGGCTGTGTGCAGGAAAATGCGCATCAGAAAAAACGATTTCATCGCCGTGCCCCATTTCGGCCAGCGTTTTTAGCAGTTGCGGTGAAATCAGCGGGGAGATATTTTTTAGCACATTAAACTCCTTCTACTATCATGGGGTTCTCGTTAGCGAGTGCGTGGTAGGCAGCGCTTTGTTCGCCGGGATAATAAGACTGATAGCGATAACTGACCTGCTGGCGAGCTTGCTCTGGCGAGGCGTAGAATTTTACGCCGCTCCAGGCAAACATGGCGGCACCGAGTACGGTGGTTTCGGCATCGTGCAGCACGTTGACCGGCATATTCAGCACGTCGGCTTTGATTTGGTTCCACAACGGGTTGCGGCTGCCACCGCCCACCAACAGCAACTCTTTGGCTTTGAACCCACCAATTTCCTCTAACACCGCCAGGTTTTGCCGCAGTTGCCAGGAAAGCCCTTCCAGCGCCGAGCGATAAAAATGCCCACGTTCAGTATGCAAGCGTGCGCCATGCCAACCAGCCTGAGCCTGGCTATCCAGCAAGTGGCAGTTCATGCGTAAACCTTCTGAACCGGGGCGGATCTCACGCGCTTCGGCCACCATCTGCGCATAAACTTCAGGCAAAGCGTCGTCGCGCCAGTAAAGTTGCCGCACCCATTCCAGCACGCCGGATGCCAGCCATTGCAAGCCGGGGTTAAATAACCCCCGGCAGCTATCCAGTTCGCAGGTTGAACCTGAAAACTGCGGCAGCAGTGAGGTATTTACCTGCGGCGTGCGCACCATCAGGATTTCCCAGGTGCCAGACGAGAGCACCGGTTGATCCAGACCAGCACCAGAGCCAAACAGGGCAAACTGGGTATCATGCCCTGCCGCAATCACCGGCGTACCAGCGGGTAAACCGAGGCGTTCGGCGATCTGCGGTAAGAGATTGCCAATCTGTTCACCCGCGCTAACCAAGGGAGGGAATAATCTGGTTGGCAAACCTGTTCGTTGCAAAATCGTGCTGCTGAAGGTTTCTTTACGTACATCAAGCAGTTGACTGGTGCCCGCCATGGTGCGATCCGTGGTGAATTCGCCGGTGAGCCGTTGGTTAAGCAGCGATGAGATAAACAACCAGGAATGAGCCTGAGCCAACCATTCAGGATGATTTTCTTTCAACCAGATAAGTTTATACAGCGTATTGAAACTGAATTGGCCGATGCCTGAGATGGTTTGTAATTCTGCGGGGGTGATATAGCGACCAATTTTCTCCATGATCGCCGCCGTTCGCGGGCATTTCCAACTAATGATAGGAGAGACAAGTTTGCCGCTGGCGTCCACCAGCGCGCCATCAACGCCGAAAGTGGTCACGGTCAACGCATGAATGTGGTCGCCATGCAACAGCGGGGCGATCTGCTGGCAACAGGTGGCGAAGCGCAGCAGAATGTCATCCAGCGACCAGATATGCCACTGGTCGTTTTCCTCCGCAGGTTGGCTGGCGTTGGGCGTGGCTGCTTTGGCGACGACTTTGCCTTGAGCATCAACGGCCATTGCGCGCACATTGGTGGCGCCACAATCCAGAACAATTACCACATCGCGGTTCATGAATCGTTCCCTTAAAGTCAATTTTTCCTGGCCCTCCTCAAAAGGAGGAGGGCGTGAAAACGGGCTTATCTTTTATACAGCGGGCCATAGTTCTGGCAGGCGCGGTAGTCTTGGCCTTCCGTATCCATGCCGTGCGCTGCCCATGAGGATGGGCGGTAGATTTCACCGTCTTCCACGTTGTGCATACACACCGGAATGCGCAGCATGGCGGCCAGTGAAATCAGGTCTGCACCAACGTGCCCAATAGTCAGCACGCCGTGGTTGGCACCCCAGTTAGCCATCACGGAATAAACATCGGCGAACGGCCCTTTGCCGGTGAGACGTGGGGCAAACCAGGTGGTCGGCCAGGTTTCGTTGGTGCGTTTGTCCAATGCGTCGTGCATATCTTTGGGGAGCTCAACGCTCCAGCCTTCGGCAATTTGCAGCACCGGCCCAATGCCCTTGATGATGTTGACGCGCGACATCGTGAACGGCACGCCACCGCGCGTCAGAAAGCGGGAGGAGAAACCACCGCCGCGGAAATATTCATGGATTGCCGGGCACCATTCCGTGGCTTGCAGGCACTCATCGGCTTCTTTCTGGCTGATGTGCCAGTGCTGCTTCATGGTGGGGTTACCCTGAGCATCCAGTTGACGGCAGGTACCATCAAGCGCCGCCGAACCTGAGTTGATCAGGTGGATAATGCCATGTTTGGCTTGGCCGGTGAGTTCGCTGCCGGTGACGCGTTTAACCGCTTCCGGTGACCAATAGGTACGGACATCGGCAAACACCTGCGCGGTGCCGGTCAGCAGATGCCCGAACAACATGGCAACGCCGTTTAGGCTGTCGTTTTCAGTTGCGACGATAAAAGGCTTACGCACGCCGTTCCAGTCAAACGAACTGTTCAGCAACGCTTCGGCGGTATCGCCGTTAGGGTATTGATCGGTCCAATGGCGCTGGCCCTGGAAGCCTGCCGCAATGGCGTTGTATCCCAACGATTCTTCAACAAAACCTTTTGCTGCCAGGGCTGGGTTGCCCTGCATCATGTCGCGGATGCACATCGCCATCAGCAGGCTTTCACGTAATACCGCCCGGCTGCTTGCTGGTGAGCGGCGGTATTGTTCTGCATTCAGATCCGGGCCGTAACGGAAGTTTTTATCTGCCCAGGCGAGCGCCAGCTCCAGTTCCTGTTCATCGTAGATCTGTTGATCGATGCGGCGGCGCAGTTCAGTCATATCAACGGCCTGCACTTTCATACCGAGCCAGGATTCAAAGAAGTTGTGATCGACGATGGAACCGGCGATCCCCATGGAAACGCCGCCGAGCGACAGGTAGCTTTTCCCTTTCATATTGGCGACGGCCAGCCCGGCGCGGGCAAAGCGCAACAGTTTTTCTTGCACGTCAGCGGGAATGCTGGTGTCGCCGCCGTCCTGCACGTCGTGGCCATAAATGGAGAAGGCCGGAATGCCTTTCTGGCTGTGGGCGGCCAACGCGGCGGCCAGATAAACGGCCCCAGGGCGTTCCGTACCGTTAAAACCCCAGATGGCTTTGGGGCGGAAGGGGTCCATATCGATGGTTTCGCTGCCATAGCACCAGCACGGGGTAACGGTGATGGTCAGCCCTACGTTTTGCGTGCTGAATTGAGCATCACAAGCGGCAGATTCCGCCATCCCGGCTATGCAACCGTCGGCAATCACGCATTCAACCGCAGTACCACAGGCATGATGCAATTGTTCGCTCAGCAACTGCGCCGTGGCCTTCGCCATATTCATGGTCTGTTCTTCAAGTGATTCACGTACTCCCATTCGGCGCCCGTCAATCACCGGGCGAATACCAATTTTGGGCAGATTTTTTGCAGGCTGGTGTTGGCTTTTCATCGGTGTTCCCCATGGTAATCAGTTAATGGTTATTAAACGTTGATGGCTGGAATAACCTGTGTTCTGAACTTGGCAAAGATAAAAATGATGGCGAAGCACAGCGCCGGGATTAGTTCAGCAGTAGGAATGTTACCTGCTGCATCGCTAACGAATCCCATCAGCGGGGTGACAATGCCACCACCAACGATGGTCATCACGATAATGGACGAGCCATATTTGGTATCCTGGTTGAGCCCTTTGATCCCCAAAGAGAAAATGGTTGGGTATTGAATTGACATAAACAGGCTGGCCAGCGTGAGGGCCAGCAGGCCAATGTGGCCACCCGCCAGCGCAGAGAGAACGCACAGCAGCATGGAAATAAAGGCATAAATGGCCAGTATCTTATGGGGAGCATAGCGGCGGATCAGCCAGGTGCCGCTGAAACGCCCGATAAAGAAGCACACCATGGTGGCGGTCAGGTAGTTCGCTGCAAAACCCGGTGTGGTACCGGGAATTTCTTCAATGGCGTAGCGGATAAGGTAGCTCCAGCAGGCCGTTTGTGCGCCGACATAGCAGAACTGCGCCAGCACCGCCCAGCGCCAGTGGCGAATACGCAGCAGACGTGAAACGGAGGCCAACAGGGAACCGCTTTGGTTGCCGTCGTCGTGAGCATCACTTTGAATAGTTGGAAATTTGGTGAACGTAATCAGTAACGCCACGAGTAATACTACGGCCACGATCATCATGTACGGAGATTGCACTGCTAATACCAGGCTGTGGTTATAAGCGGCAAGCTGTTCCGGGGCCATTTGGTTGAGCACTTCTGCGGGTTGATGAGGAACTTGCGACAGAATGAGCCCCTGACCAAATACCACGGCAATAATGGCTCCGAACGAGTTAAAGGTTTGTGCCAGGTTAATTCTGAAATGACCTGATTCCTCTGGGCCTAATACGGTGACAAAAGGGTTGGCTGCCGTTTCTAAACACCCCAGTCCGGCGGCGATAATAAAGAGGCCGATCAGGAAAAGTGTATAATTCATCCCTGCGGCTGCGGGCCAGAATAATGCTGCGCCAATAGCATAAAATAATAGCCCGGTAATAATCCCGGCCTTGTAGCTCAATTTTTTCATTAATATTCCCGCAGGAATAGGAATGAGGAAGTAGCCAAAATAAAAAGCAGACTGTATCAGGCCAGCCTGAAAGTTGGTTAACGTAAAAGCCTGTTGAAACTGCGGCAGTAAAATATCATTAAGATTGTTGGCCACTGCCCATAAGAAAAACAACGAGCAAAGTAATGCAAAGGGAATGACGTAACTCCTTTTACGCTCCTGGCTGGCAACACGGTAGCTTTCTGACTGAATTGAAACGTTTCCCATAGCGCCCTCGTTAGATCAGATAATTTTTTGACGACGTTCACTTATGCTCATCCTGCTGTTCTGGCAGGAAGTTATACGCCGTTAGTGCGATAAGTAAGGTCATTCTCAAAATAAAAAAATATTAAAAATATGAGCGCAATCACATTCAATGTGATTGGTGGGGAAATTGTGAACATTATCACTTTAATAAAACTGAAAACATGACCGTTTTAATCATCATTGAATTAAATAACACAAGGTTAATGACCGATTTTTTATTTTTAATTTTAAACGGTCAATTGTTGATAGGCTTTGTAATAATTGACCGTTTGCTGATGATTACGATTAAACGGACATTTTATTACTTAGCCTAACGTTTTATTTTCAGATAAATATGGCCATTATATTGATGCCTATCACATATTTTTACTCAGGTGTTTATTGTTGTTTGCTATAGGATAAATATAAAAGCCATGTATTTATACCCACTTTTATTGTTGACACCATGACTTGGGCAAAGAGGCAAAAATGGCAAGAGATTCATTCGCTCGCGAAATTATTCATACCTGTTTGGAAATGACTCGTTTGGGGCTTAATCAGGGCACTGCGGGTAATGTCAGTGTGCGTTATCAGGACGGTATGCTGATCACCCCCACAGGTATCCCGTATGAGAATCTGACAGAATCGCACATTGTTTATATTGATGGCGATGGGAAACCTGAAGCAGGGAAACTGCCCTCCAGCGAATGGCGTTTTCATCAGGTTGCTTACCACACACGGCCGGACGCTAATGCGGTAGTACATAATCACGCCGTAAATTGCACCGCAGTATCCATTCTTAATCGCCCAATCCCTGCCATTCACTACATGATTGCCGCAGCAGGAGGAAGCTCGATCCCGTGTGCGCCTTATGCCACCTTTGGAACCAAAAAGCTTTCTGAATATGTTGCGGTTGCGCTAAAAAATCGCAAAGCCACGCTATTACAACATCATGGCATGATCGCCTGTGAGGTTAATCTGCAAAAAGCGCTGTGGCTGGCTCACGAAGTTGAAGTATTGGCCGAACTTTACCTTTCAATCTTACCTATTGTTGAGCCTGTACCGGTGTTGTCTGATGAAGAAATTGCCATTGTATTGGAGAGGTTTAAAACTTACGGTCTGCGTGTTGAAGAGTGAATCTGTGGGGAAATTCGGCCTGCCTGAATACAGATTCTCAACGGCATGACGCTTGGTAACAAAGATGCCGGGCAACCTGGTTAACCCGGCATTTCTTTGGGGGCTGGAACGGTCAGGCTTTGACCGTGACGTTCATGCCTTTATAGCTGACTTTCTGGCCATCAACGATTTTGCAGCGCTTGCGCGTTTCCACTTGGCCGTTGACTTTAACGTGCCCTTCGGCGATGGCTTCTTTAGCTGCGCCGCCGCTCTCACACCAGCCTTGAAACTTCAGCAAATCGCACAGCTCAACGTGCGGGTGATTTTCCAGATTAAAAATTTCCATACTACCTTTACTTATGTTGGTTGAATGTCGTGATATTCCTCGCAGGCCTGCAAGGTATTTTGGATCAGTGTAGCAACAGTCATTGGGCCAACACCACCAGGAACTGGGGTAATGTAGGATGCACGCTGGTTTGCACTTGCGAAATCGACATCGCCAACCACTTTACCGTTTTCCAAACGGTTGATACCCACGTCAATGACGATCGCACCGGGTTTGATCCATTCCCCCGGAATAAAACCCGGTTTACCAACGGCGACGATCAGCAGATCGGCGTTTTCGATATGGTGACGCAGGTTTTTGGTAAAGCGGTGCGTAACGGTGGTGGTGCAGCCAGCCAGCAGCAGTTCCATACTCATCGGGCGGCCAACGATGTTGGAAGCCCCGACGACTACGGCGTTCAGGCCGTAAGCATCAATGTTGTAGCGTTCCAGCAAGGTGACGATCCCGCGTGGGGTGCAAGGGCGCAGTTTTGGCGCACGCTGGCATAGGCGGCCCACGTTGTAAGGGTGGAAACCGTCCACGTCTTTATCTGGATGAATACGTTCCAGCACTTTGACATTATCAATGCCGGCAGGTAATGGAAGTTGCACCAGAATGCCGTCAATTTCACCATCGGCATTCAGCTTATCAATTAATGCCAGCAATTCAGGTTCAGTGGTAGAGGCGGGTAGATCGTAGGAGCGGGAGATAAAGCCGACTTCTTCACAGGCTTTGCGCTTGCTGGCAACATAAATCTGTGAGGCCGGGTTTTCGCCGACCAGAACCACCGCCAGGCCCGGAGCACGTTTGCCTGCTGCCAAACGTTGTTTCACTTGCTCAGCCACTTCGTTTCTAACCTGCTGCGCAATCGTTTTACCATCAATAATCTTTGCTGCCATCAGTGAGGAAATCCATCATTTAAGAAAAGCGGGGGAGGTGGCTATTTTGTCAGAAGAGAGGCGCTCTGTCAGGCACTGAATCAGGGTTAGGCAGAGATTGGGGAAACAGCCGAGTCGTGATTTAGGCTTTTTGTCTCAACAGCATGATCCTCTAGGTTTTTATCTTGCTTATCTGACAGTATTATGTGTTGGATAAAAAGCAACGTTGCCCAAAATCGCTTCTGTGTGCGAAAAATCACCATAAAACACGCTTGCCGCCGTTGCATTATGAAAAGGCATTGACTCGCTAACCTCTGACCGTATAATCCAACCCGCAACTCTGTTTACCACATCCCAAATGCGCCCTTAGCTCAGTTGGATAGAGCAACGGCCTTCTAAGCCGTAGGTCAAAGGTTCGAATCCTTTAGGGCGTACCATTTTGAATCATATAGTTACACATCATTTGTTCCTTCCTGTCTTTCAAGGTGAGACAGATTTGGGACACTAACGCCAAAAATCGCATCAATCTGGCGCGCATGTTCGGTCAAGTGACTTGGTGCAAGTGTAGTCCCTCCAGTTTTTAGTACCACCGCCAATGAGGATCTCCGTTCAGTTTTTGCCTCGCATAAATAACTGGCGGCACATTGCCCTGTGAGCTATGCGGGCGTTCCTCGTTATATTCTGTACGCCAGTTTTCTGTTAACTCTCGCACTTCCGAAAGCGTTCGGAACAGATACATATCAAGTATCTCTGTTCGCAGCGTTTTGTTAAATCGCTCGATAAATCCGTTCTGCATCGGTTTGCCTGGCTGAATAAAATCAAGTATCACGCCGTGGCGTTCTGCCCATTCGGCTAACGCTGCTGCTGTGAGT
The DNA here is from genome assembly GCF_000520015.2 of Chania multitudinisentens RB-25. Lineage (GTDB taxonomy): Bacteria > Pseudomonadota > Gammaproteobacteria > Enterobacterales > Enterobacteriaceae > Chania > Chania multitudinisentens. Next base: position 4,811,747 of record NZ_CP007044.2, on the reverse strand, counting down.
TCTGGCCCGTTATCACTTCGTATAAATGCGGGGTAACCTCTTTCTGCACTGAGTCGTTCCAGTATACGAACAACACGATGAGCCGGTATATTCAAGTCAGCCTCTATGGCCAGCGCTTCCCGATTAAAATCATCGACGACGTTAAATAATCTAAACCGACGCCCGTCCAGCAACGCATCACTCATAAAATCAACCGACCAGCAGTGGTTTATTTTAAGTGGAGTAGCCAAAGGCTGTGGATGCCGGTTAGGTAAGCGTTTTTTCCCTTTACGCCTGAGGTTGAGTTTTAACAGGCGATAGAGTCGGTAAACCCGTTTTGCATTCCATGACCGTCCTGCCTGGCGTAACTTATTGAACATCAGGCCGAAGCCATAGGCCGGATATTGATGGGCCAATTTTTGTAATGCCTCGATCACAGGCATATCCCGTGCCGTGTTCGGGCAGTAATGCAACAGGCTTCGACTCATCCCCATAATTCGGCACCCGCGTCGTTCGCTGGTCTGATGTTCCGTCATGACATAACGCACCAGCTCACGCTTTTCAGGCACCGTTAAAGTTTTTTTGCTACAACATCCTTAAGAATTTCATGGTCTAAGCTCAGGGATGCATACATTTGTTTTAGCCGCCGATTTTCCTGTTCCAGCTCTTTCATACGTTTGATATCAGAGGATCCCATACCGCCATATTTGGATTTCCAGTTGTAGTAGCTGGCTTCCGATACACCGTTTTCGCGGCAAACATCCTTCACATGCCGGCCACCTTCAACTTCTTTCAGTACCCGCAGGATCTGGGTTTCAGTGAAACGCGCTTTCTTCATGATGAGCCTCCATTGGTTGCATTTTAACCAGAGAACTCCATTAAACTGTAAGACTAAATTCAGGGGGGACTACACCAGGTGGGCATATCGACGCACCATTTCTATTGACTCCCAACCCCCCATTTCCTGCAAAACAGACAGCGGGACACCAGCCTGAATTAACCAGCTTGCCCATGTGTGTCGCAAATCGTGGAAACGGAAGTTTTCTATGCCTGCTCGTTTTAGGGCCGTGCGCCACCCGTTATTTGAGTCAATACGCAACTTGCGGACTGATTCTGTTGACGTTCCATCAGATCTCCAGCTTTTTGTTTTATGAACAAACACCCATCTATTGTGATTTCCGATTTGCTCACGCAAGACTTTCCTTAATGCGCTTGTCGCCTGGTTGCGTGAAAAGTCATATTTAAGAATGGGCCAATCCAACTATAGGGCAGGATCGTCTACCGGGGTGGGGTCAGTCCAACTTGAGCTTCTTTTCGTCCATAATTTGCCTGTCTCCATTGTCAGGAAGAACATATCAAAAACAGGCAATTACACAATTTAAATTACAGTCTCGATATTAAGTATGAGCTATTCAATTTATAATCTTGAACTTTTAGCGGAAAGCTCACCTCTGAGCAGTTTAAGATCGAATTTGTCTTTCATGCGTTGGACAATCTTTATCACTGTCTGCGCCAAACTATTCTCATCACTCTTCAGTAAGAGAAGCCATGCCTCTGGGTTCATTTCCCAATTACCCGGAACATCCATGGTTGACTCAGCCCAACACCACCATGGCCACTAATCTGACCCCTCTTCACTAACATAAGGAAAACACTGATTCATCGCACTGCGAATTTGTGGATACAATATTGCATCCTTCACATGCTCAACTTCATTATGATTTACAATGCCAAAACAGAAGCCTCTATAGTTTGAATACTCAAATTGCCATCTCAAGGCGAATCGATCACCTGGGTGGAAAATGATGTCAAATCCTATCTCTTTTTTTCCATCAAGCAATTCAGGATCGTACTCAATGTTAACTTCAAGTGGTATGAGTTGATTTAGTAAATTATCTGAAAATTTCCGCCACATCTGTGACTTGATATTTCTTAAGCTACGTGCTGCCAAAAATGTTGCACGGATATTCTCAGGGCTACTAAGTATTAACTGGGTTAATTCACTCTGCTCATCCATATTACTTTCTCCATTTATTTGCTCACGAATGAATTGGGCCAGTTCATCGATAAATACACGTACTTGCAGGGCTGTGACATGCAGGGAACACTCCTCCAACCATTCGACAAAACGGTAGAAAGTGAAAGGGAATACTCCATCTTTTAGATTGGGATTACTGTCACTTGGTAGGGTTTTTTCACCTATTTCATTATTACATAGATAAATGAGTAACCAGTGGTTCTGTGTATATCGCTCATTCATCCACTTGGCATAGTCGTAAAGTTGTAACAGTTGATCTTCAGCCCAGGGTTTGTTTTCTATTCCAATAGCACTGTTTGAGCAGGTCAGTAATATATCCAATCGCCGCGCATCAGGCATTGTATATTCGGTAAAAATTGTTGCTTCCCCTGAGCAAGGAAAGCTCAGGTTTTCAGGCAAGATTTGAAGAAATTTCGAGAGAAATAATTCACCTTGGCCATGAGTCCCTTTTGGATCAAGCAGAAAAGCCAAACAACGGGAGAGTGTCATCTCATTACATCGCAACAAGTCAAACAGACGAAAATCCGGTGCAAGCTTGCTTCGATAACGTTCTTTTGCCTGGTGATTAAGCGTATCCCATACTGAGATATGACTGAGGAACCTTGTAAACTCACCTGCCTGTTTATCCATTACGTGGTCCAAATCCTTTTCCTCCTAGGCTTTTAAGGCTCATTTTCATGTGAGCATTTTTGCTTAATTGACTTTAGGCTGCTGTCAGTATTTTTGAGAAAAACTTTGCACCTGTTTGCCAAATTGATATTAAACCATAATATCCCTGCTTTTTAAATCATGGAGTTAGCAATGCAATCTGCTGAAATATTACCAACAATATTCCGTTATTTATTGTGAAGTAGCGCTCATATCACCGAAGACGGCAATGCATTGTTCTATGCCATGTCACATGACCGCATAGAGTGGGGTTGAGCTTCACCGTCTCAGGATATCTCATTCGCCTGGGGGCTTGGTTGTCCAAATCCGCTCGTTGACTCATAGCTACCCAGCTAAAGCGTCATTGTATTGAGATGAGCCATACCGATGCTTTGAACGATGAATTACCCGGCTTTGCCATATTCGACTGGTAAAACTGTTCACACCAGCACTCACCAAGAGGTCAACATGAGCAATAACACAAATTTGCCCCCAGCTTGGGGGCTACAGCCTGATATCACGCCACGATTAGGGGCCCGGTTAGTTCAGGAAGGAGCCCGCCTACATTTTCTTGCCGACAGGGCGAACTATATAGGTGTTTTTACTCCCGAGGTTGCCGATACACTTAACCAAACGTTCCCGACATTGATAGAACAGTTGGAAGCTCTTTTGTTGTCTGGTGAACTATATCCCCTCCATTCGCATTGCGTGACTGTCCAGCATGCGGGGTTTACTTGTGAAGTGGATACATTGGGAAGTTGCGGCTACGTCTATATTGCGGTCTATCAGGAAATACTGACAGCCTGAAACAGCGCAGTTTTTTCGATATCCTTAGGCGTTAACAGTTTAGGTAACTCAGCTTCATGATAATGAGCTGATTTTTCACATAAAATCATTTGTTGGTATAATTGTTGGTATAAAAAAGATCGAACTTGAATTTTTCATTTAATATCAATGGTTATTATAACGTGTTCGAATCCTGTAGGGCCAAATCGGTCAGTTGGCTACACCGGATGTCTTCAATCTGCTGGGCTATGACCTGTTCGTCGTGATATTGCGTATCGTTGAGTTTCAGGCCGTAACCATGAATCAGCAACCAGGTCAACAACTGCTGGTATTCATCATCTTGTTCAGCAGAATTACTTGGTTGAGGCTGGCGTTCCTACTCATAAAGGCTAAAACTGTCTGCATCCTTTCCGTACTGCCTAACGCTAACCCAATCGACCAGTAACAGATCATTGGCCAGCACAAAATCGTCGATTTTTTTTGCCATGATCGCAGCATCAGCGTCGTGAGGAGGCAACAGGCACAACACAACCAGGTTATTTTGCGCGTCGGTCTGCCCCCAAAAGATCCAACCGGAACCCGTTTGCCTGGCAAAACCATTGACGATGGTGGCAGCGGCGTTATTGAAGGCCACCCCGCTGAATCGTTTTTCAATGTTGAATAGGTGCGCCAGCGATTCAAGCGGCAGCGCGACACCGGGTAGCGGTTCAGCAATGCGTTTACGAACATGAACCTGTTTAAAACCGGCCGCCTCGCGTTGCGTGTGATAAATCGCCAGAATGTCCTGAACCTCTTGTTGCACTAGCTCATTCAAGCTGAAGGACAGAAATTCAAACTGCCGCCAGTCGTCCTCGCGCAGCACCAGTACGTTTTCCAGTGAGGAAACTGCCTCCACCATCGCCAGGTCATTGCTGATTGTCGGCAGGCTGAAAAGCAGCTTGGTCGGATCGATATCGAAAATTTCCTGTTTGACCAGCACCACTGTCACCTTACCCGTTTCTCTGAATTCAGCTTTTGTGGCGGGCATTGCCTCAACAACCTGCCAATCCACGTCGCCCAGATGCAGCGTGGTGTTGATTTCAAAGGTATCCGGCAACTGATCGACTAGCACTTGTGAAACACCAAAAGCTTCATCTTTGCCGCGTTCAATCAACGTGATCTCAACGGTTTTTGGTTTCTTCTTACCCCATCCAAACATGGCAATGCTCCCTTTCTGTCGTTTTCTCAGGCAGTATTTTCTTCTATCACGCGGATATTATCTGCCAGATAAACGGCAGCGGGCCATTTCGTAAAATGCGCTTTGGCATACTCCAGCGGACTCAATTTTGTTTTGTCTATACCCACTACAACGGCACGTTCCGGCAGTTTGCTGAAATCCACGCCATGCTTTATCAGTAGTTTGATCAGATCAGTGCTGTTTTCTTTGGTAGCTATCGTGTGGTAAAGCCCTTTTTCCAGGCCCTTGGTTGCAGCGTACATTTCTTCCAGGCTGGTGCCTTGAGCGAGAATGTACCGAGTTGCCTCACAGGCATTTTTAAGAATCGCCCAGCACAAAGCCGAATTGAGATCGCTTTTGTCGACCCCGTGTTTCAACAAAAAATCTATTGCATCCGTGTTGTTTGAGCAAGTCGCATCGTTGAGCATGCTGTAACCGTCTCGCGAGGTCTGCAAAATATCGCAGCCCTTGCTGAGCAGATACTCAGCAAATTCACGGTTCCACGCATAGCAAATCAACTGGTTGAGTGCATGGCGGTTCTGGCAGCCTTTTTTGTTAATGTCAGATCCCTTCTCAATCAGGTATCTGGCTATGTCCAGTTTCCCGACTTTGATGCAGGCGTGCATCGCGTTATCGCGCAGAAAATTCCCCGCTTCAATATCCGCGCCAGCGGCGAGCAGCAAATCAACTGCTTCCTTGTTGCCATGCAAGGCTGCCGCATGCAGTGGCGTTCCGGTTTCCTGGGTGCTTTTTTTTAGCTGCGCAGGTTTGGCGTTTTTCAGCCTTTCTTTTATCAGGCTCAGATCGTTTATTACACAGGCATAGAGCAGTGATTTATCGTCTTCCATCCTATTTCCTTTTGATTACGCCATCCAGGCGGCAAGTGAGGCAATGTTATGTTACAGACAAATTGTGAGGGCAGTGGCGTATCATCTCAAGTTGTGGCGTCACAGCGGAAATCCACGAATTATTGGCGGTGAACCAGCGACCAAGATTAGTTTGGGGAAAAGTGCTGTGCTTGTTGGTAGATGAAATCGGCGAATGCCTGAGCGCAGTCGGGCTGATGGCGTCCTTTAACCGTCACCAGATAGACTGCGCGTTCCAGTGCCAGATCGCGAAATGGAATGATGGCGATATCTTTATGGCGGAACTGGAACAGCGTGAGACCAGTAGTAATACTGACGCCATAATTGGCGGCAATCAGCCCCATCATGGTGGTGAGTTGCCGTACTTCCATCTGATAATTGAACCCTTCGCCGCCATCACACAATCTATCGGTATGCTGGCGAATACTGGTTCCCAGACAAAAGCCAATAAAGGGGTACTGACCAATATCAGTAATATCTACTGTTTCCAGTCGTGCTAATGGGTGATTGCGATGGCACAACAGGTAAAATTTATCGGAAAACAGTAGCGTTGAATTAAATGTACTCAACGATGGTTGGCCCGCGGTAAGCGCCAGGTCAGCTTGCCCATCCAACAGCGCTTTCAGACAGCGATCCCACTGTGTGTCTATCAGCTTGATGCGAGTTTCTGGGTGGACAAGGCTGTATTGCACCAAAACTTCCGGTAGCCATTCGACAGCAATAGAAGGCAATACAGCTAATGTTATATGGCCTTTATTACCCGCAACGCGCAGTTTTATCTCACCAACGGCATCATCATGGTTTTGTACTAACCTGCGAGCTAGATCGATAAAATGAATTCCATTAGCATTTAGCTGAACTCGACGGGTATCTCGGTCAAACAAACGATAACCGATTTCCTCCTCCAGGCCGGCAATCAATGCACTGAAAGCCGGTTGCGATAAATTAAAGGTTTTGGCGGCGCGAGTAAAACTGTCAGTTTCACTTAAAGTTAAAAATGCCCTTAACTGCTTTATCGATAAATTCATTCCTAACCTTAACCGCTTATTCAATATACTTAATATCTTATTCGTTTTACTTTCCATGTAACACGTGGAAAAATTGTTTTTGTGATCAATGACACAATTGCTTTTTTTATATTAAATAAATAATGGCTAAACTCAATAAATAAAGTATGAACTCAAACGGAACAAATTTCATGTGTTTGCAAAAACAAGCATAATAATTTGTTTTATATGTATTTTTTATTTAAAAGAAAAACAAATCAATGTATTTGATTTGCAAATAAAACCATTTATTCATAAAGGTTTAAGTGTTATCGAAATGACGAATTGGTATTGATAAACGTTGATATGGTAAAAATAATGTGGTCAAGCAAAGTTTGATGAAGTTAATACCGGGGATTTTATATATTTTTTAATCCAAACCAACTAAAAGCAACATGACATTAACAGTGCCAAACTAATAAATATAAGGAGAGATGTATGTTGGCGTTAATTGGTGTGCTTACCATTGCCACCTTGTTATTTTTCATCATGTCAAAGCGCATGTCGCCTCTGGTCGCCCTGATAGTTATCCCTATCATTGGTGCCCTGGTGGCGGGCAGCGGTACTGATACGGCGAAATATATTATTGAAGGGATTACCAAGCTGGCTCCTATGGCGGCTATGTTCGTTTTTGCAATTACCTTCTTTGGCGTGATCACTGATGCAGGAATGTTTGATCCAATTATCCGTGGGATCTTGCGTTTTGTCGGCACTAACCCCGTCAAGATTATCATCGGTACCGGTATTCTGGCGCTGATCGCTCACCTAGACGGCAATGGCGCAGTGACATTCTTGATTACCATTCCCACCATGTTGCCTCTGTTTAACCGGCTTGGGATGGATAAGCGGATTTTAGTGGGGATTACCGCATTAAGTGCAGGTGTCAATTTCCTGCCCTGGACCGGGCCTATGATTCGGGCTTCGGCAGCGCTGAATATTCCTACGCACGATCTGTTTATCCCACTGATCCCTGCTCAAATCTGCGGCCTGATCTTCATGGTTGGCATGGGATGGTATTGGGGGAAGAAAGAAGAAAAACGGCTTGGTGCGGCGTATTTCCAATCGGTTACCAGTGATTTTTCTCACAATAAGGAGTTAACCGAGCAAGAAAAAATACTGCGCCGGCCCCACCTGTTCTGGCTGAATTTGGCACTGGTTATTGCGGTAATCGGCACCATGGTTCTTACGCGTATTTCACCGACGGTTGCCTTTATGGTGGCTTTAACACTGGCGTTGATGATCAACTATCCCAACGTTGAAATGCAAAAGGAACGCATCAATGCCCATGCCAAAGCGGCACTAATGATGGCCAGCATTCTGTTTGCTGCTGGTGCATTCACTGGGATTATGGGCGGTACCGGTATGCTTAAGGCAATGTCGGAAGCTGCCGTTGGCTTTATGCCGGAATCCTTTGCGTCACATATTCCCTTCATCGTCGGCCTGATTGCCATGCCCCTCAGTCTGGTGTTTGACCCCGATTCATACTATTTCGGCATCATGCCTGTGATAGCTCATACCGTGCAATTGATGGGGGTTCCTGCCATTCAAGTCGCGCAGGCTTCGATTCTGGGGCAAATGACGACCGGTTTTGCTGTCAGCCCACTGACACCTGCCACTTTCCTATTGGTCAGCCTGGCGGGTGTCGATCTGGCCGACCACCAGAAATTTTCAATCCCGGTCTTGTGGGCAGCTAGCGTGATTATGACTTTTGCAGCGGCGATCACGGGAGTGTTCCCATTTTAGCTATGTAACATATTGAATGTAGTCATTAAGGATTAAGTAATGAAGAAAATCAGGATTGGCTCAGGTGCTGGCTATGCTGGTGACCGTATAGAACCTGCAATCGAATTGGCTGAGAAAGGTGACATTGATTATCTGGTATTTGAATGTCTGGCAGAGAGAACCATCGCCATTGGTCAAAAACAGAAACAACAGGATGCCAGCAAAGGCTATAACGAGTTGTTGAGCGACAGAATGCGCGCAGTGTTGCCTATCTGTGTTGCGAAAGGGATTCGCATCGTCACGAATATGGGCTCAGCAAATCCACAAGCGGCTGGGGAAGCGGTGATTGCCGTCGCTCGAGAACTCAATCTGCCCAAGATTAAAGTTGCGGTCGTCGGCGGTGATGATGTGCTGAAGACCTTGCTTTCACTGAATTTGGCGCTGGACGAAGCGGGTGTACCTGTCTCACAGTCGGGAAAAGAGATCCTGTCGGCCAATGCATATATGGGGGCGGAAGGATTGGTTCAGGCGTTGAATGATAACGCCGATGTGGTGATTGCCGGGCGCGTTGCCGACCCATCACTGTTTCTGTCAACGATGATTCACGCTTTCGGTTGGGCTACAGACGATTGGGATCGCCTTGGCAAAGGGACTTGTATAGGCCATCTACTTGAATGTGGTGGACAAGTTACCGGCGGTTACTATGCCGACCCGGGGTTTAAAGATGTTCCGAATCTGGCGCGGCTCGGTTTTCCCATTGCTGAAGTGAATGCTGATGGCGATGCCATTATCACCAAAGTGAGTGGCTCGGGTGGTTGTGTCTGTGTTGATACCTGCAAAGAACAGCTGATGTACGAAATTCATCGTCCAGACCGCTATCTGACACCAGACGTGGTCGCTGATTTTAGTCACGTCAGCTTCACTCAACAGGATAACGATATTGTCAAAGTTAGCGGAGCTACGGGTTTCGCGCGTACCGATACCTTGAAAGTATCCGTAGGTTATCAGGATGGTTTTATTGGTGAGGGCGAAATTGCTTATGCTGGGCCAGGTGCGGTCGCTCGCGGCCAATTAGCATTGGATATTGTTCGGGAGCGTTTTGATATTTGTCGTCTTAAACTACTCGAAACACGTTTCGACCTGATAGGCCTCAACGCATTACATGGTGCGCAGCGTTCTCAATGTAGTGAGCCTTACGAAGTTCGGGCGCGCGTTGCAGCGCGTTGTCAGTCACGTCAGGAAGCCGTTAAAGTCGGTAATGAAGTGGAAACTCTCTATACCAATGGCCCTGCTGGCGGTGGTGGAGTGGTGAAATCGGTTAAAGAAATTTTGGCAATGGATTCGACTTTACTACCACGAAAATATACTCAGGCAACTGTCATTTATTTGGAAAGTGCACAATGAAATTACGTGAAATAGCTCATTCTCGTACCGGTGATAAAGGAAACATTTCTAATATCTCTTTAATTGCTTATAACGCGGACGACTACGAAAAAATAAAGTCAGCGATCACCGCAGATAAAGTAAAAGACTGGTTTGGTGATATTGTCTTTGGCGATGTTATTCGTTACGAACTTCCAACGATTTCAGCGCTGAATTTTGTGATGTATAACGCGCTGGGTGGTGGGGTTACGCGCTCTCTGTCACTAGATATGCATGGAAAAAGCCTTAGTTCAGCACTGATGGATATGGATATCTGAGTTAACTGCCCTTGTGAAACAGCCACGGATTTCCAGCGGGAGTATATTCCGCCACGGATGGCCCGTGGTCTGAAAATGAATAAAGAGATATTTATGAAGAATAAAAAACTCGATGCTGCGCAATTTCGTGCCTTATTACATGATGGCATGTCTATTATGTTTGGCGGTTTTATGGGGATAGGTACACCAGAATATTTAGTCGCAGAAATAATAAAATCTGGAGTGAAAGATCTTGTGCTAATTGGTAATGATACCGGGTTTATCGATACTGGCGTTGGCCCACTGATTGCCAATGGTCAGGTAAAAAAAGTGATTGCCTCACACATTGGTACCAACCCTGAAACGGGCAAAAAAATGATTAGCGGGGAATTGGCAGTGGTATTGGTTCCTCAAGGCACCTTGGTGGAGCAAATCCGTGCTGGAGGCGCAGGGCTTGGTGGTTTTTTAACCCCAACAGGTGTGGGCACGGTGGTGGAAGAGGGAAAACAAATTCTGACTCTTGACGGCATAACCTATTTGCTTGAACGCCCGCTACGTGCTGATTTGGCCATTCTTGAAGCTGGTCTTGCCGATCAGCAGGGGAATTTAATTTACCATTTGACCGCCCGCAACTTTAATCCGTTGATGGCGCTGGCCGCTGATACTGTCGTGGCGCAAATTGATACGCTGGTGGCAGTAGGTGACTTGAATCCAGAAAATATCGTGACCCCCGGTGCGCTGGTGGATCATCTGTTTATGGGAGCCGGCGCATGAATGCCAAAGAACGTATCGCGCGGCGCGTTGCGCTGGAGTTACACGATGGTGACGTCGTTAATCTCGGTATTGGTTTACCGACCAAAGTTGCTAATTATCTTCCAGCAGATATCAATGTCACCTTTCAATCCGAGAATGGCTTTTTAGGCCTTGGCCCCATCACCGAAGAAAACGCCAAGCTGGTCAATGCTGGCGGGCAACTGTGCGGCATGATTCCTGGTGCGGCAATGTTTGACAGCGCCTTCTCCTTTGCCCTTATTCGTGGTGGTCATGTGGATGTTTGCGTATTGGGCAGCTTGCAGGTTGATGAACACGGCAGTCTGGCAAATTGGGTTGTGCCAGGGAAAATGGTGCCCGGCATGGGGGGAGCAATGGATCTCGTGGTCGGTGCCAAACGGGTGATTATCGCAATGGAGCACTGCGCCAAGAATGGCGAGGCCAAAATTTTACGTGAATGCACCTATCCGCTGACGGCTGTTGCAAAGGTTAGCAAAGTTATCACTGAACTGGGGGTATTCAGCTTTGCTAACGGTCAGATGATCCTTGATGAAATCAGCCAGGATGTGACATTGGAGGAACTGCGCGCCAGAACTGAAGCAACATTTACTGTTTCTGCGACCCTTTGCCCGATGAAACAGCCGGAGGTGGCGCAATGAAAAATTCTGTCGTGATAGTGAGCGCTAAGCGCACCGCCATCGGTAAGTTTTCTGGCAGCCTGGCAGATACCTCTGCCGTTGCTCTTGGCGCGGCCACTGTGCAGGCAAATCTGTCTGAGCTTCCTGACCATTTTCAAATTGATGAAGTCATCCTTGGCAATGTTCTACAGGCGGGGCTTGGTCAAAACCCGGCACATCAGGTGGCCCGTACCGCGGGGCTCAAGGATTCTGTGCCCTCATTAACAATCAATAAAGTTTGCGGCTCTGGTCTGAAAAGCGTGGTGATGGGGGCTCAATCTATTTTGAGCGGTGATAATCAAGTTTGTCTGACCGGCGGGATGGAGAATATGAGTGCCGCGCCATATCTGCTGGAAAAAGCACGCCAGGGTTACCGTATGGGTGATGGTAAGCTAGTTGATGTGATGATCCGAGATGGCTTGTGGTGCGCATTTAATGATTGCCACATGGGCGTCACGGCGGAAAATATTGCCCGTCGTTATCAATTAAGCCGTCAGGAGCAGGATCAAGTCGCAGTAGATTCACAACGTAAGGCAATCGCTGCAATACAAGCAGGCTATTTTCAGGATGAAATTGTACCGCTGACGCTGATGGTAAAAAAAGAACCGAGGATTTTCGATTGTGATGAATTTCCACGGGCCAATACCACTTTGCAATCTCTTGCTCAACTGCGCCCTGCGTTTGAACGTGATGGCACTGTTACAGCGGGCAATGCGTCAGGCATTAATGATGCGTCTGCCACACTAATATTGATGTCAGAACAGGCAGCTCATGAACAGGGGGTTGCTCCGCTCGCCCGTATTCGTAGCTGGGCCTCTGCGGGGGTTGGTTCTGACGTTATGGGGTTGGGGCCGATTCCGGCAACGCAGAAAGCGCTGAGAAAAGCGGGTATGACTGTCGCAGATTTAGATTTAATTGAAGCTAACGAAGCTTTCGCTGCGCAATATCTGGCGGTTCAGCGTGATTTGGCTATGGACCCAGAGAGGGTTAATGTCAACGGTGGTGCTATTGCGCTTGGGCATCCCATAGGGGCAAGTGGTGCGCGGATCCTTGTCACTCTGGTACATGCATTGAAAAACAGAGATAAAACAACGGGCCTGGCAACCTTGTGCATCGGTGGTGGCCAAGGAATTGCAATGATTATCGAACGGATTTAAGCAAGCCGGTTGAAGGAGGCCAAATCAAAATAATACAAAGGGCTTCGCTGCTAGTGAGGCTCTTATTTTTTATACAGTAATGAGCATCACTGTTAAACAAGCCTTTGCTAAGTTGTTCTTTCGTTTGCTTGATGGTTTTCTCTCTACATCGCTGTGCTACGCTTTATGGTGCATTTTTAACCGCCATGCCCATGAGTATCTCGCCACACCCAGAGCATCACAACTATTCGCCAGCACAGCAGAACCTTCATCTTTGTAAGGATGGATTACTCTTGTCTGTTGCTAAAATCCTTGGAATAAGTTCATCCGTATTAACGCGCCAGATCATGAAATAGGAGCCAGGTAATCTTACGATGCTGTTCATAATGGATAATGAGATTTCGAACAATAAAAAATCGCTGATTTTGGCGGCTGGTGGGGTTATTGGCAGAAATAATGGCTGTAAGAGGAGATATCACACCGAAGAAGTGTTACGGCAAGTAATACTATTATCTAACAAAATGTACACAATTTTCCTCTAAACCGTGAAACTCAGGAGATTTTGAAAGAATTGTGCAGGAGCCTGACGTTGACGGTTGGTGACGATTTTATTTCTTTCAGAAACTTTCGAACGGAGCTACGTAGGGTGTTGCAAGGTGACAACTTTCGCAATGATGATGAAAAGGCTCATTCCTCACACGCCATGGCTTGCAAGATTAAACTCACAAACAAACCTCTCGACATTTAGTCTAAGACTCGGCAGCATGATCGGAGGTAATTAACCCTGACGTCGAGACATGCGATTTTAAAAATGAAAAACATACACATGCCAACAGCAAGAGTTTTAAATATCATTGAAGTTGTTTCATCAATGGATGAAGGTATTAATTTAACTCAGTTATCATCCAAAACTGGCATTAATAAAGGCACTATCCATCCGATACTAAAAACCTTGGTTGAATATAGCTATATAAATTTTGATAAATCCAAAAACCTTTATTACCTAGGGATTTCCTGTTCTATTTTATCCCGGTCTTTCTTTGAGAAATCATTTTGGCTTCAGGTGATTAATGAGGAAATGAAGTCTATCGTAAGTTTGTGCAATGAAGTTTGCCAAATGGGAATTCTTGATGGTGATGAAGTCTTGTATATTGATAAGGTTCAATCAGATCAAGCCGTGCAGTTAGTTTCAAAGATTGGCACCCGATTGCCTGCAACATTATCTGCGCTGGGTAAAATTATGTTATGCGAATTTACGGATGAGTATATTAATGAATTATACCCTAACGGGCTTATTGCTTTGACGCCGTATAGTACCTTTGATATCAAAAAGCTAAGAGCCCAGTTTGAGGAGATAAAGGAGCGCGGGTTCTCTGTTGATAATCGGGAAATCAATGAAGAAACAGTATGTTATGCAGTGTCTCTAAAGCAGCGTGGGAAAACTATTGCAGCAATTAGCGTTTCTATTCCTTATTTTCGCGCCGACGACGAAAAAGTGAAGCAGGTTATTAATGTTCTGGTTAGTGCAAAGGAACGTATTGAAAGCGCGTTGGATAATTTGCAGGATGTTAAGTTAAACAGCCGTGGTGCTTGATGGGAGGCATTATTTTCAACAGCGTTATTAACAATCAGCGACTTCCCAGTATTCGAAGGCCGGGATCACATAGATATTCCGTGATCCCGGGGGGTAACAGACAGTAGTTCCTTTAGTGATGGCACAACGTGATTAAATTCGATATTTGACGGTTGTTCTTTTTTATAAATCCAACGAGCGTTTCCACAGTAAGAAATCGTATTGCTCTAGCCTATCTGACTTCACGATATAATCGCGGCTAGCCGTCTCTATAACCCGTTCAAATAAAGCCTGGCTGACATCATGTAAAGGCGTGCCCTCAATCACTGAGCCACAGTCGAAATCGATAATATCTTTCAACCGTTCAGCGATTTCAGTATTGGTTGAAATCTTGAGGACTGGCACAATTGGGTTGCCGGTAGGGGTGCCTAAACCCGTAGAGAAAATAACAATATTACATCCCGCTGCCACTAACCCCGTTACAGCAACGACATCATTGCCTGGGGTACAAACCAGCGAGAGGCCAGCATCAGGCATTGGCTCTGCATAATCGCATACGGCACTAATCGGTGCTCGTCCCCCTTTCTTCGCCGCCCCGGTAGATTTTATGGCATCGGTAATCAGACCATCAGCGATATTGCCTGGGCTTGGGTTATCGGCGATTGAGGTATCAAAAAAGTTGGCGGTTTTCTCATAATTGTTCATTAGCTCCAGGAATTTTTTCTTATCGGCTGGGTTACGGCAACGCTTAACCATATCGCCTTCAGCACCGCAAAGTTCAGGGAATTCTGCCAAGCCCGATGCGCCGCCTAGCGTCACGACCCAATCGGAAACCAACCCCATTGCAGGATTACCTGAAATACCAGAAAAACCATCGGAAGCGCCACATTTCACGCCTAACTTTAAGAATGATAAGGGAACATCAACGCGCGGTGTTCGTCCAACCGCTTTCATCTGCGAGAAAGTTTCTCTTAATGCAGATTGCATCATCTGTTCTTCGTTTTCCCACTCTTGCTGTTTGAAATACAGCGCAGGTTTATCGAAGTTTGGATTTC
Source organism: Chania multitudinisentens RB-25 (assembly GCF_000520015.2). GTDB lineage: Bacteria > Pseudomonadota > Gammaproteobacteria > Enterobacterales > Enterobacteriaceae > Chania > Chania multitudinisentens. The sequence continues at coordinate 4,796,555 of NZ_CP007044.2, read as the reverse complement.
GTTTATTGAGAGCGTGTTGGAAATCTATAACACGAGCTTTTTCACAGCCCAAACTAAATACCGTAATGCCGATTACGTTTGGATGGTCAGCATAAGCAGCCAGCACATCACACATTGTCATGCTGTCTGTGGTTGCACCGCCGCAACCACTATTTACCGTGATACAACGTACCCCCTCTATATGAGGTAACAGCTTTTCTTTGTCTTTTCCTTTTGACGCACTATCACCTGCCAGGTCCATCGCAAAACGTGTCAGAGAATGATCAGAGTAGCCCAAGGCATCGTTCAAGGCATCTGTCAGTTTAGTGACATTCCGGTTCTCACAAAAAACCAAGGGAAGAACTAACCAATAGTTCGCCGTGCCAACGCGGCCATCGTCACGCATATAGCCTTTGAATGTGCGCGTGGCATAAGCGGATATATCCGGTTCCTGCCAGTGGTATGGTTCATTATTAAGCAGCACGGGTGCTGCGTAGTGTTTGATATTATTGACGGTAACGGCCTCACCCTTGGCAATTGGCTTTGTGGCTTTACCAACGGGTGTGCCATACATTGACACAATGCCATCGGTGGCAATATCTTCAGTCGAAAACTTGTGTTTTGCCTTAACGTCAGTCACTAGCGTAATATTTTCAGTTCCCCAGCAGACAGTCTCACCCTTATTCAAATTTTTCAGGGCAACAATCAGATTATCACTTTCGTCAATCTTCAGAATTTTTTGCATGATTTGCTTCCTTATTTTTATTAATGAAATTGCAGAACCATTATTTTTTGCCTTTATCTCTCTGCTGAGTCATTACTTTTTAGTACGCTAATTAAGACTGCACTGACAACAGTAATGAGTGAGAGAGTCACTAATCCGGCTGTTGTGCTATTCATGAGTTGATCAACTTCAACACGAATCATAGGTGCCAAAAACGAACAAAATGCACCCATTGTGGTACAGAAACCGATGCCTGCCGCCAATGCCGAACCTGACAAAATCTGTGCGGGAAACGTCCAGAAGATAGGCTGGACAGACAAAAAGCCAATTGCCGATAAACAGAGCGCTGCAATCGCAAGCACAGGGCCTGCATAAGCCGAGACTGCCAACCCGATAGCTGCCGCCAGCATGCACATGACTGATATTTTCACGCGATTTTTGGGGTTGCGATCGGCTATCCGTGGAATGTAATACACGCCGAATGCTGAACACGCCCATGGGATTGCTGCCACCAACGATTCTTTAAAACCAAGAGTCGATCCCATTAATGCTGCAACTTGAGACGGCAGGAAGAACATCAAACCATATACTGAGATCTGTATCGTGCCGTAGATGAGAGCAAGATGCCAAACATTGAGGCTTTTTAAGGCCGACGTTACCGAACTGGTTTCTGTTTTCTGGCGTTCGCTTTCAAGCTGAGCATTCAGCGCATCTTTTTCCTCTTGCGTCAGGAAACGAGCTTTCGATGGGTTATCGTCCAGATAGAAGAAGGCAAATATACCCATGAATACCGCAGGTAGTCCTTCGATGACGAACATCCAGAACCAACCTGGGCGACCTAACCAACCATTCAGCTCAAGCAAGGCGCCAGAAAGAGGGGAACCTAGAGTCAGGGCCAGCGGGACGCCGAGAACAAAAATACCAATGACAGAACCGCGAACCTTATTCGGGAAGTAAATTGAAGCGAGGAGCAGGATGCCTGGATAAAAACCTGCTTCGCCTAAACCCAGCAGGAAACGCAGTATAATAAATTGTGTTTCATTCGTTACAAAGCCCGTTAGGGCAGACAAAACGCCCCACAGTATCGTGGTAATGCTGAGCCACTTTTGTGCACCGATCTTGTTTAAAATCAGGTTTGCAGGAATGCCGAATAACGCATAAGCCGCAAAGAAAATGCCTGCGCCGAAGGCAAAGGCTGAATCTGACAGTGAAATGTCAACCTGCATTGCCGTTTTGGCAAAACCCACATTCACACGATCGATAAATGCAATAAAATAAAGTAAAAACATCAAGGGAACGAGACGTTTCCATGATTTACTGATAGCGGAATTGAGTAGTTGATTGTTATAAGCGGTAATATTCACTAATCCCTCCTTATCCTATTACGGGCATATTGTGATTGTCTGTTTTTATCTGAACATTGGCTAAGCTCAATATTGACGCAATTGATGCAATCTTTTCCTGGGCTACAGGGCTAAATGGGGGGTAAATAAAGTCTGAGTTAATAATTCCCCGTAATTGAAGCGTTTTTTTAAGTGTGGAAATAAATGGGTCATGCAAGTGATAAATATCCATCATTTTATCGACGGTCTGTTGATGAGTAGATATGCTTAATAAGTCATTACTGGCAAAGGCATCTATCCAGGATTTAAAGAATTCAGGTATTATATTCGATAGCCCGCCAATGCAGCCATTTCCCCCAGAAAGAATATTATGAGCGAAGTTATTATCATATCCGGCATAGACTTCAAAATAAGGGAGTTCTTTTTTAACCTGCTTGATAATTTCACAGGTATGCATGGTGTCAGGTATCGTATCTTTGAAGCCAATAATATTGGGGAATGCAGTGGCTAATTTTAAACATATTTCTGGTGAAATGCTGTAACCCGTTTTCTCTGGGAAGTTATAGATAAAAATATTAGCCTTAGTATTTTTAGCTATCTTGCTATAAAAATCATAAATACCTTCATCCGTTAACCGAAAATAGTACGGGCTGATAATCATTACGCCATCCAACCCACATTCGTAGGCGTAGTTTGCCAATGAAATGGATTCATTGACGTCCATACGGCTGGCGCCAGCGTACACTTTTAAGTGGCCTTTATTAAAACCTGAAGCAAGCTTGATCAACTGTCTGGATGTTTCAACGCTTAACGAAAAGAACTCTCCGGTGCTCCCCATAACAACGAAACCAGACATATATTCTTTAATAAAATCATATAACTTCAGGTTTTCTTCTGAATCTAACCTGCCTTTTTTATCAAAAACAGTCACCGTTGGGGTGATGTAAGAACTGTGCATACGACCATCCTTTATTTTCATATATATGAACTATATTTTTATTTACGAACAATTTGAGTTAATCATATGGCTAAAAAAGAGTCAAAGCACACAAGTTTTTTTTCTAAACGATTGGAGCTAGATCACAGTATCTCTAGATGGGTAAACAGATGTGGGTAAACAAAGAGCGTGATGAAGCTTGGAAATTTGCACGGTTGGTGCTTATCGATTTTTTATTGTTACTGGCAGGGGCTTAAGAGTTGATTCACAAGATAAATGCAGGCGATGAAGGCGCTTTAAGATAAGGGTTGTCAACCCATAATCAAAGGTTACAATTATGCCATTGCAACGGAATGGGTTCATTATGGCATTTTTTATCGCATTCTTTGCCGCAGCTGTTGGCGGCTTTATCACATTGGTTTTACGTCTGCTTTATGAGCGCACCGCGTTGCCTGTTTGGGCTATTCCTCTGGTTGCAGCAATTATCGCTGGCAGCGCTTTTACCGTGAATGAACAATATGGTTTCTATGTCTTAGTTGGCCTGTTTGTTCTGACATTTGTGCTATTTCAGGTCGCTTTTTTTTACCGTTCTTTTAGTGGCCTGAGAGAGCGCTTTATCAAAGAGCGGCAAAAAAACCAATCCATGTTAAAAACTATCCTTAAGTTTGTGGGTTCTTTGTTGGTGGTAGTGATCTTTTATGGTGCTTTGGTTTATGGCCCAATCGCTTTTGTCGGTGTGATACTGCTGAGCGTTATTATTTCCTGGTTAACGCCAACAACCAAGGGGCAGTTTTTTAAGTTGCAGCAAATCTTACCCACGTCGAAAATTCGCTCATTGGCAATGGGATTAGTTGAGGTGGAGGGAATTGTTTCTGCATCAGAGCAGGTGACTGCGCCATTAAGTAAGAAAAAATGTATTGGTTATTACTACGCCCAATATGAGATCAGCACTGACTCTGATGGCGATAGGCATTACCACCTGTTATCTGTTGCGGAAAAGTATCAGCCATTTAAAATCACCGACGACACCGGCGGCGTTGCCGTAGTGCCTGATGGGCTGGAATTGGTCAGTTTCACACCTTCAGCTGAAGAAGAACGCGGTGGCCGCCGCTATACAGAATATGCTTTGTTTAATAATGAAAGAGTCATGCTTATCGGTGCAGCCAATGAGCGAAATAACCAGGTAGTCATTATTAAAGATACGGTGAAAGATATTCTGGCGATATCGCCAGTGACCAGCGTATCCCGCTGGAATAGGAGCCGCCCGTTAGTTAATACTGCTTTGATGTTCTGTGGCGTTGCTGCCTTTTTGATTGCGGTCATATTAACGATTCCCTATACCTTTGATGGCCATATTCTTACGCTGAATTTCTGGCAATCGCCCTTTTTCAGTTGGTTAAAACCATAAGGCCGAATGACATGAATTCACTGATTGCGTTAGTTATTGTTGTAGCACTGGCACTTTTAATGATGCGTTATCTGATCGTGCTGTATAACAAAATTGTGGCCCTCAGAAACTATGTGGAGAAATCGTTTGCCAATATTGATGTCCTGTTGAAACAGCGGGCCGATGAAATTCCTGAGTTGATTAAGGTGGCAGAAAAAGTCATGGTGCATCAAGGGGAGGTTTTTACCCAATTAGCTCAACTGCGGAGCCGTTACCTGAGCAGCCGCCAATCAGAAGAAAAAGTTCAGGTAGCTAATCAGACCGATGAATTGTTCCGGCAGATTTTTATGCTGGCCGAAAATTACCCGGAATTAAAAGCGATACACCATCTGACGGCATTACAGCAGCGCATCTCTTTATTGGAAAATAGCATTGCCGATCGTCAAGAGTTCTTTAACCAAAGCGTTATGTTGTATAACATTGGTATTCAAGTTTTTCCAAATATCGTGTTGGCTAAGCTATTAGGTTATCAAAAACGCTCATTATTAAAATACCATTGAGAGGGAAAATATTATGATGGAATTACCTATTGAACTGTTTGGTTTTATGCGGTTTATTGAAAATGAACCGGCGATGATGGCCTTTGTCGCTTCATTTGGTGTGCTTATCGCTGCCTTTTTCGTTGCACTATTTATCCGCCTTCCGTTGCTGAAAACGTTTTTTGGTATCATCGCCGGTGGGTTGGCTTTAGCACTGTTCCCAGGATTTATTGTCTGTATGATTTTTGTGTTTTCTGGTATTTCCGGTATGCATATCTTTTTTTCCTGGGGAGTGATTGTTATTTCCAGTATTTTGTTTGTTCTGTTTAATCATCAAAGAATAATGAACATTTTAGGTGAGGTAGCAACGAAGGCAAAATAGCTAATCGTTAAACTTAACACCATTATAAGCAATCTCCTCTGCACTGATTTCCAGCAATGACATACGCTGGTAACCTAACGCTTTAGCGCACAGCACATCAGGAAACAAAGTAATACCAATATTATAGAGATTAACCGCATCGTTAAAGAATTCACGGCGGTGAGCGATTTTGTCTTCCACTTCACTCACTGATTTTTGCAGCTCAATAAAACTATTACCAGAAATAAGAGTGGGATAATTCTCTGAAATAGCGATGACTGATTTTAGAGCACTCTCAAGCTGATTGGCGGCATCCACTTTATCTTTTATCGACCCTGCATTCAGATAGGTGATTCTGGCGGCGCTGAGCGTAGTAAAAATATCCTTTTCATGAGACATCGCTTTTGAAACAACCTGAATGAGAGCCGGGATCTGGTCAGCACGCTGTTTCAGAATCACATCAATGTTAGCAAAAGAGGCATCGATATTATTGCGCAATGCCACTAGGCGGTTATAAATACTGATTGCCCAACCACCAAGTCCCACCACGGCGAATATAATAATGACAACGGTAATCAGTAACCCCATACAAACGTGCTCCCTAATTTGCTGATTTCATGCCAAAAACATAATTAATTTTTGAACTGCCACAAACAATATCTCACGGCCGTATTCTGTGACTACAGAACATGCTAAAGCAATCCAGAATGCCATTATGCAGCCAGCAGGTTAGAGCTTTTTCTGCTAACGATCAACTAAGAACCTATCTCAATTGGCTATTTTATTTGCCATTCTGAACCTGAGCGCTGCTTAGATAAAGGCTTTAGCCTTTGAGCGCCCATGAGGGTGGCCAGGCGGATGCATTTTGCTGGTAAGCCGTGCCTGATTTTTTTTCAAAAAGAAAGTATAAAATTCGTCGCGGAGTTGATTTTGTGAGCTAGGTTGTGTTTTTACTAAAAGTCTCTAAATTTAGTGAGATAGAGAGAAAAACTTGAGCTCTGTCGCGAAAAAAAGATCAGGATATGTTTTAATGAAACCGCGTTTTATTATTTTCAGTATATCGTTTTGTTTGTTGATATGGACTGGAAGATATAGAGGGGGGAGTGGTAGTGATATTTTTTATCTGATTTTTTGCAGATAAAGAATGCCCCGAAAAATAGATTGGTAATAGGTGTGTGAATATATTTTCTCAGTAATACGATAATGCTTCGTAGGGGGTTCTATTGTCTTAAAAAGACTGGGTTGATGAATTACCTATCGGAGAGAGGGCGTTGAGATATACCTAATAAATTTCAAGCAGCCGGTAAGCGCTAACGGAATGCGGCTTGAGAGACAATGAATATAAAAAGCTATTAGTACGTGGTATTAATCATACAGGAGGTTGCATGTTTTATTCTTTACCTAAAACTCGTCTGACTCTTGGCGCAATTATAGTGCTAAGCGGTCTCATGGTCGGATGCAGTGATAACGCCTCAGAAGATAACACTGCGGGTGGTGACAACACGATAGATCGTTCCGCAGCGCCGCAAAAGGTTCAGGTTCCTACGCTAGCCTATGATGAAAGCAGTGTGGTTTTGGTATGGGAAAAACCCGAGCAGTACAGCGACATTAAAGACTATAACGTTTATATGAACGGCAAGCTGATCGGGAACGCTAATGCTAATCACGATCTTCATTCGCCGGCCAAACCTTATATCGATAATTTTTATCAGAATATTGATAGCGAAGACTGGCATACGAAGATTGGGTTGCACAACTATACGGTAACCGGATTGATGCCTGCTACGGAGTATCGCTTTACCGTCCGTGCAGTTTATGCAGATGGTAACGAATCGGTAGACAGTGAAACCGTGAAGCAGAAAACCAACGCTGCCCCTCATTTAATTGACGTGAAAACCTTTGGGGCGCGAGGCGATGGGGAAACGCTGGATACTGTGGCGATCCAGAGCGCTATCGATGATTGTACGCTGGAGCGCTATGCTCAAGGCTGTAAAGTGCAGCTCACTGAAGGAAAATACAAATCAGGTGCGTTGTTTCTACACAGTAATATGACCTTTGAGATTGCCGAAAATGCGGTACTGCTGGGTTCTGCCGATGCGGCTGACTATCCGCTGGAAAAAGGCTATACCCTGTATCCTTATACCAATCCTGCGCCGTTGCCAAAGCGCCCACCTTCATTACTGAATGTGTTGGAAGAGGATGATCAAGGCAGTACGCATGCGGGTACTTTTGAGAATATCCGTATCGTGGGTAAAGGCACCATTGATGGCAATGGCTGGACGCGTGGCATCAGCGCGGGCGGGGTGGATGAGATTGCCGATGAGATCGGTAATATCTTGCCACAGTACCGCGCCAGTAAAGAAGATAAAGTCAACAGCGACGGTATTCTGGCGAAATCCCAGGTTGCGGTCGCGGTTGGTGAAGGCATGTCGTTAACAGAGGCTTATAAAAACCGGCGTTCCAGCCTGATGACCCTGCGCGGCATACGTAATCTGTATGTTGATGGCCTGACGATCCTGAACCCGGCATTCCACGGTGTGATGGTGCTGGAGTCTGAAAATGTGGTTATGAATGCCTTGTCACACACCACATTTGATGCCAACAATGCGGATGGTATCGAGTTTGGTAACAGCCAGAATGTTATGGTATTCAACAACTTCTTTGATACTGGTGATGACTGCGTTAACTTTGCTGCAGGCTACGGTGCGGGTGTACAGGAGTTTGGTCAAAAAGCGCAGAGTGGGGCCTGGATCTTCAACAACTATTTCCGTAACGGCCACGGTGCGGTAGTTGCAGGTAGCCATACAGGGGCTTGGATTGAGAAGATCCGTGCGGAGGATAACGTCATGTATCTTACCTTCGTTGGCCTGCGTATGAAGAGCCGCCCTTACTATGGTGGTGGTGCGCGCGACGTAGTGTTCCGTGATAATGCGATGGTCAGCATTAACGAACAGCCTTTTGTTTTTACTATCAAGTATGCCGCTGATGTCAACGATACGGTGCCGGCCAGCGAGCCTGCGCAGTTCCGTGATGTTACGGTGAAGAATGTTACGATCGATGGAACGAACAAGAGAAACAGTATTCTGGTTGATGGCATGACCGTGGCTGAAATGGAAAGCGCTTATGGTTTTGCCTTTGGCCGCGATGCTTTCCACCAAGGGTTGAATTTTGAAAACGTGAAATTTAAGAATACCAGAGCGACGGATATCTCATTCCTGCGAGACAGCCAGTTTAATCAGGTAATCTTCGAAAATGTGCCCGCAGCATGGAAATTCATGCAGGTACAAGATGTTGTGTTGAAAGACAAGGCTAACGATAGCGTGCTGACAACCACCGGTAGCGACGTTCTGACGCTGGAAGCCGCGACAGAATAGCGGTGATCCATGTGATGAAGCCCTCTCCCGTTGGGGGAGGGTTTTGATGATAATTCACTCATAGTTAATTAAAAATAATAGCCCCAAGTCCTTTTTTTGCATTTGAGGGCTAGGTAAAAAGAAATCCCCCATCTTCAATCTGGCGTGATATTCCCCTGAACATCAGCTGAGTTTCTGTGGCCTAAACATTCATATTGATCCGAGAATGATTTGATCCCGGTTTTGACCGGCCCGCTGGCGGTATAACAATGTCATGGGGATAATCGCCCGCTGGCTTTCGCCGCCGCCCTGCAACGCCTGCTGCATGGCATGAAACGCCATCTCGACCCAGGCATCCTCATCTTGACGCACCGACCAGATATTATTGGATAAAAAACCCAGCATCGGGTGTTCATCAAAGGTGCCGATATTGATTTCGGCGGGAATAAAGCCGAAATGGGTGCGCAGTACGCTTAATGCGCCTTCAAGCACCGGCAGTGAAGAGGCAATAAAGGCAGGCGGAGCCGCGTGATGGTTGGCCAGGAAAGTGCGCATCAACATTTCACCGTCTTCACGCCGGTTATGTGCGGCCTCCAATATCCACTGGCGGGTGTCGGTGATACCGCGTGCCGCCAGCACTGCCTCATAGCCACTCATACGCTCCTTGATCGTCGGCTGCCCGATATCACCGGCCATAAAAAACAGCGGTATTTTGCCAGCATCGAACATGGCTTCGGTCAGCGCCGCGCTGCCGCGCCGATTATCACTCACCACTAATGAAACATCGGGGGAGCCAAAGTCACGGTCAAGCAGCACCAGCGGCTTGGTTGAGCGTTTCACATGGTGTTTTTGCGATTGTAACGATGAAGGCACCACAAACAGGCCATCCACATTGCGAGCGATCAGCGCCTCCACCAGCTTGTTCTCATATTTCAGATCGCTGTAGGTACAGCTGATCATCAATTGATAACCCGCCTCACGGCAGCGGATTTCCAGCTTTTCCGCCAGCGTGGCAAAAAAGACGTTAGACAAACGCGGAATGATCAACCCGAGCGTTTCGGTTTTGTTCAGCTTCAGACTGCGAGCGGCATGATTCACCGTGTAACCATGCTCTGCGACATATTCGTTGATCCGGGCCTGCGTTTTACTGCTGATCCGGTACTGCTGCGCCTGGTTATTCAGCACCAGGCGCACGGTGGTGATCGAGATATTCAGTGCAGTGGCAATTTGCTCTACTGTTTTAGCCATGAGCAACAGCGTCCATGAAAAACAATCAAGATTGCCAGTTTATCAGTATTTGCTGCTTCGAGTCAGCGCGGGAGAACACAACGAATGTATAAACACTAAACCAGCGGCAAAAAGATCGGCTAGGGGAGGGAGTAAACCGGGGCAGAGCATCCACCCCGGCAAAGTATCATTACAGTGTATCTTTTGTCATATCACGTTTAGAGGTTTCCGGGGCTCGCCAGGCAGCATAAGCTGCCACCAGCGCAGCGATCACCACATAGCAGGCAACCAGCGTCCAATCGTTATGATCGATGGCGCTCAAACCTTTAGCGATAAAAGGTGTGAACCCCCCGGCAACGATCGCCCCCAGTTGAGCACCGATGGAGGCCCCGCTGTAGCGCACCTTCGGCCCAAACAGTTCGGTGAAGAACGAAGGTTGTACCGCATTGATCGAGTTATGGGCAATGTTGATCAGCAGGATATAGCCCAGCACCATCAGCACGAAAGAACCGCTTTCCAACAGCCAGAAGAACGGAAATGCCATCGCCGCCGCGCAAAGTGCACCAAAGATGTACACCGGACGCCGGCCGACTTTATCGGACAAAGCCCCGAACAGCGCATGCATCGGGAAAGCCAGCACGCAGGTCGCCATAACCACGTTCAGCATGGTTTGTTTGTCAACGCCAAGCTGAGTGGTGGCGTAAGATACCGCAAACACCGTGGTCATAAAGAACGGTACGCTCTCGGCAAAACGCAGCACCATGATCAGCAGGATGCTGCGCCATTGGTCGCGCACTACCGTCACCACCGGGCTTTCTTCTTTCTCTACCTTGTTGGGCTTGGTTTTATGCTGTTTTTGCACTTCTTGGAATACCGGCGTTTCGTCCAGGCGGCGGCGCATATACATGCCCACCAACACCAGCACCACGCTCAGCATAAAGGGGATACGCCAACCCCAGGATAGCAGCTGGTCTTCAGGAAGCTGCGTCACCAGCGCGAATACTCCCGTAGCCAGTAACTGACCAGAGAAACCACCGGTTTGCGGGATCGACCCCAGCAGCCCACGGCGATTGGCCGGCGCGCTCTCCACCACCATCAGCATTGCACCGCCCCATTCGCCGCCAACCAGGAAGCCTTGTATAAAACGCAGTACTACCAACAGAATCGGTGCCCAAATGCCGATGCTGTTGTAAGACGGCAGGCAGCCGATCAGGAACGTGGCGACCCCCATCCCGCCTAGAGTAATCAACAGCGTGATTTTACGCCCAAGGGTATCGCCCATATGGCCGAAGAACACGCCCCCCAGCGGACGAGCGATAAAACCCACGCCAAAGGTGGCAAAGGAGGCCAACATGGCGGCCAGCGGGCTGACGTTGGGAAAAAACACCTTGCTGAACACTAATGCGCTCGCCAGGCCATAAAGCAGGAAATCGTAGTATTCGATGGTGTTACCAATCCAGCTTGATATCACCACGCGCCGAATACTGGATTTATCCAATACGGCTTTGGGTGTTACCGGCATATCCAGAGAAATTGACATGGCAGACTACCTCACTGAGTCATGTTGGAACGCAGCGTGTGCCGCTCCAACGCCGCCGTGCTGCGTGCAGCCGACGAATGTTGTAGGGTATTGTTATTTTGTCTTTTCTGCTTCAGGCCAGGCTCAGCGTGCAGTAGACGATATTTTTTCGGTTCCAGGTGTAAGTGAGGTGCAACGTCTTATCCTCACAAATAATGGCCGGATAAGAGAATTCCCCTTCTCCGCTTTCCACATCCAGCGGCGTTGACCAGTGTTCACCGTTATCCCGCGATACGCTGAGAGAGATCGGGAAGCGTTTGCCCCAGTTCCCCTCAATCGGGTTATAAGCCAGCACCAACGCGCCTTGCTCGGTACGCACCAGATCAATACCGCTGTTGTTATTGGGCAGGCCAGTGGCGTAGGCGGCACACCAGCTTTTGCCGTTGTCTTTTGAATCACTGCGATAAACACGCCCACGCGTGCTGCGCATCAGCATATGAATGTGTCCCGGCGCGGATTCCCAGAGAGAAGGCTGAATCACGCCGTCCCACTGAAAAACCCGCTCAAGATCGTTTTCCCACAGCGCATCGGCCTGTAATCCCTGCCAGAGCTGGCTGTCATCACGGCTGGCCTGTGGCTGATGCTCGATCGGCACCTTGACCATCTGCCAGTGTTGCCCACCATCTTCGGAACGATCGACAAAGGCATCCCAATAGCGATCGTCCTCTGTCGAACCCGGTGCCAGCCAACTGCCGTCTGACGTCACCAGCAGTTTGTTTTTTACCGGGCCACGCGGCAGGGCGTCGCCAGCCACCAGTTCTGCCGGCGTGCTCCAGGTGATGCCCTGATCTTGCGAGGTGACATAGCGGGTTTTCCATTCATGCACATTGGGGCCCACTTTGTAGAACAGCCAGAGGTTGTTCCGTTCTTTCAGCAGCACCGGATTCCAGTGTGCCAATCCTGCGCAGGCAATCGTCCGGCGCGGCGCCTGCCATATTCCCTGGTGCTGCCGAGATAACCAGATTGCCGTATCGCCACTGCCTTCTTTCTGCCCCGCGAAATATGCCACCAGCACATCGCCGCCTGGCAAGGCGAGCAACGTCGAGGCATGGCAGTTGTTAAAATCTGCACTATCTGGCGACCATAAAAATTGCTGTGTTGTGAGTGTCAGCGACATACTCTTCCCCGTTTCAAAGCTGTAAATGAACCTGCAAGGCTTCACCGAGCCGTACCATGCTCTCTATCGCTGCCGGATAAAAACTGTCCGGGTAGGATTGGCTGTTTTTAGAACGGCAGGCGATGGAGCTGAAATTACCGATTTGCTGCTGATAAAACTTGGCGCACACCGGGTAATCAAGCCCCTCAGCCAACGCAGCGGTGGAGAGATAATCCGCCAACTGAGCCGCTTTCTCCGGTTCACTACGCCAGTGCTCAAACAACCAGACATACAGCGCCGGATGAAAATTGGCCATTACGCCGCTGTAGGCCTGGCACCCGGCCTGTAGCGAGGCCAGCAGAGTCTGGCTGTTGGCGTTGGCCAGATGCAGACGGCTACCCTGGCTTAACGCGACTCTGCGTTTGATCGTGGGCAGCGAACAGCAGGTATCCTTGATAAAGGTGTAGCGGCCACTGGCTGCACACCAGGCTACTATCTCATCGGATAACAGCCGCTTGTAGGGATAGGGGCACTCATAAATACCCAGATCGATCTCTTTTGGCAGCGCGGCGGTGAGCTGCTGCAATGAGGCCAGTGCCTGTTGATCCGCTTCGCCAGCCAGCGCCAGGCGGTTACTGATGAGGATCAGACCATCAATCCCGGTTTCACACATGGCGCTGAGCTGTTCGGCCTGTTGGCTTATGGCGTTAGCGGTGTGACCGGAGGCCACCACCGGCACGCGGCCATCAACCTTCTCGACGATAAATTTCACCAGTTGGCGAGCTTCGCTGTCGCTGAGGAAAAACATCTCGCTTGACTGACAGGCCGCAAACAGACCATGAACGCCAGCCGCCAAGTACCAATCCACCAGTTTTTCCAGCGAATACCAGTCGATCTCCCGCTGGTCATTAAACGGTGTCAGCATCACCGGCCAGATGCCGGTGTACTTCTGTGCTTCAGTCCGCGTTTGCATATTCGGTTCCTTACAGCAGTGTGAAAGCATCGCCAGCCACCTGAACGTGGATACCCTGGGTCAGCGCCTGGGCGACAAAGGCGCTAAATACCTCTGGCAATACCGCTTCTTCAACATAGGCGACGGTCAAGTGGTTGCTCTGGTGGCCCGCCATCAGGTCATCGCGGCTAACGCCGTCCAGCACGGCATTCAGTAATGGCCACTCGTAATTGGTGGCGCGGCGGCGGCGTTCAAATTCAGCTTCCGGCAGCTCCACGGCGTGGCCCGTGCCAATGTGCATGACTACCTCGATTCCTTCGTAATGTGCCCGCGCCCAGATAAAGCGCCCAGCCTTACCCTGGCCGGTAAGGGTTGAACCTCCATAAGGGAAGAACATCGCAGGCTGGCGATAACCGGTTGCGCCGGCAATACCGCCTTTCAGATGGGCAAACGGCACTGCGCCGGAAATTTCCAGATCCCAATAGAAGGTTCCCTGATATTCACTGCCCCAGCGAATATCATGCAGTGTGGTTTCCGCCGGTTGGCCTAAGGCATCCAGTAATCGCCACAGCATCGCCTGCGGGATGGCCGTGCCCATGTCCACTTCGTTGATGCAGGGGATGGCTTTGCCCGGCCAGATGATTTCCCCGTTTTCGTCCGGGATTGGGAAACGTTCCGCGTTACCAATCGCCCCTTCGGCAAAGTCTGAAGCTGCGCAACTGTCTTTCAGCCCCTGCTGGTATTGCACCCCAACCGCCGCCAGGCCAAAGCGCTTAACAAAACGCCCCATAGCGATCATCATGGCACACTGTTCCAACACCTGGCTGCGCGTAAGTTCTTTGGTGCCATCGTCGCCAAATTTAAACTGCATTCCTCGCGTTTCGTACCACGTTAAACAGGCTTCACGCAGTTCCTGTGGGACCTTATTCATTTCCACCAGTAACGCCGATTGCGACAGGGATTCGATCGGCATACCGATATTCACCATGGCCTGCTGCGGAAACACGCCGTTGATCATCCCCATACAGAAGGTATCAAATAAACCGATGATGGCCTTATGGCGCAGAATATATTCCCCGACCTGACGCCCTTTCTGACCGGCTTCACTTGCCATAACCCTATGGGTCGGTGCAATAGCGTGCAGGTAGCCGGTTGGGTGGCTCACGGCACCGTTACGCAGCCAGGTTTTCAGCCCCTGCTCAAATAATTCATCATCAAAATTTGCAGACCACAGGCGAGAGTAATGCTTCCCCAGGCTGGTCAGGCTGCCGGCCATACACAGCATGCCCACCAAACCCGGCCAGGTACCGTCAAAATTTGCCAGTAATAGCACTGGGCCACGGTGGCGCGTTAGTGAGGGAGCAATATGGTGGGAATACTGCCAGGCCGTCAGTAACACGATCAGCGGTGCATCGGGGTCGATCTGAGCAAACAGATCGCTGCCCTGACGCTGGCTGCTGATAAAACCATGCCCGCGCTCGGTATCTACCGGGTGGGCACGCAGCATACGGTAGCCATTGCGTTCCAACGCCGCTTGCAGCTTTTCTTCAAATGCCTGCTGCACCGGCCAGCACGCCAGGTTGGCTGATTCGCGCAGATCGGCGTTGGTCACCAGCAGAATCTCTTGCTGCTGGGTTTTAATCGGCGTAGGTGCCGGGGGAAGATGTAATGTCAGCATATTCGATTCCTTAACATTCACAGATTAAGTCCATGCCTGCCTCTCATCAGCAGGCCGATCGCGCAAACCAATGATATCCAGCCGCAGTTGGCTGAACGTGGATTGATACAAGAGTTTGTCTGCCAGAATGCGCACACTGGCCGCGCAACGCTGGTGGTTTGTTTATGATGCTCGCGGAACCGACATCAATACTGATAAAGCAGTTCTGCTCTATAGCTCTCATTTTTTTGCTAACTCGAGTTAGCAATGTATGGCCCTGTGAAAAAAGAGACAAAGCCTTTAGCAAGAATTTGTGATTCACTTCATAGTGAATTATTTAATTCATTGAAATAGAAAGAGTAAAAAAGCAGCATTGCCAATACTCGTTTTGGCAAGGTTTTTTCCACGATAAAGGAATGAATATGCTGAGAAGCCTGTTGAGTGAAACTCAACAGGCTTATGCAGGGCCTTTGTGGGAAAGGGGATGGGTACACCTTTGGCGCAATTTTTGAGACTTATTCCCGTAATTAAACTTCTTTTCTTCCAAGATATCTTTCTTTCATCAGTGACAAAGCAATAGCGGCATCAAGCACTGGTGAAGGTGGCAGATAATTGGCTTTGCCGAGTTCTAACATTGAGCCGATCAGCGGATTATCATGACCCAGCACATAATCTGCCAGTAGCGTCCCGGCGATAGTTTGTTTAGAGACGCCCGCGCCGTTACAACCGCCAGCGGTATAAATACCTTTCTTCAATTCTCCCCAGACTGGAGCACCATTTCTCGTCACGCTGATGGTGCCAGACCAGGTGCGCGTGAGTGGCACATCCTTCAACTGCGGGTAGATTTTATGGAAGATCCGCTGGTGCAACTGGGTGGCATGGTAAGTCTGCGCAGCGGTTATTCTGCCATGCAAAGCGGGTGTTACATGCTGGCGGATTAAGAAGCGATGATCCCGGGTATAGCGCAATGTCGCTCCGGCAATGGCATTGACTGGGGTTAGCCCCCAACTGCTCATCGCAGGGAGTTTCTGTCGTTGCTCTATGGTTAATGGGGCGGTGATGCTGGCGAAGGTTGCCATGGCGGCCTGCTGGCTGGTAATGGGGGCAAGCTCGCGGGATAGCGCGTTGGTGGCCAGCATGACGTTGGCGGCTTTGATGGTACCGTAGGGGGTGAACACTTGTGCCACCTTGCCGGGGTGGATCGCCATAACCGGGGTATGGTTATAGGCGGTCACATTATCTGGCAGGTTATGGCTCAGGCCAACAATCAGGCTGGCAGGGTTGACCAGAATAGCGCTGGGGGTATAAATGCCTTTATGGTAAAAACGGCTGCCCAATTGTTGATAGAGCGCGTCTTGATGGAGAATTTGGTAAGGCTCGTTCATGACATCAAGGTTGTCAGTATATTCCTTCAGCACCCGTTCATTGCGGGTATCAACCTGGCAATGATATTTGCCAACCTCTTCCCATTCGCATTCAATATCCTGCTGGTTAATCAGGGTGGACAGTTGATGGATACCTTCTTGCAGCAAAGCACGATAAGCCTGCGCTTTTTTGAGTTCCGCCGTTGAGCTGCCGATATTATGCGGTAATCCGATAATAAACCCCGAGTTTCTTGCCGAGGAACTTTCTGCCGCACAGGCTGCATCAATAATGATGATCCTCAGGTGAGGCGCGTGGGCTGCCAGCCGCCTGGCGAAGGCGATGCCTGCAAATCCCGAGCCCACGACCACCCAATCTGCCTCGGTATCACCGATGAGTGGAGGATAAGCGGTTGGTAATTGATCGTATTTTAGCCAGCCATTTTGGTTCTGATTTAACGGCACTGATGCGTATTTCAAGCGTATCGTCCTTTTTTAAATTCTTGCCGAGCCAGGGCATCAGAGGCTCAAGATGCGGGTTGGGAACAGGTTGCCAATACCGATAGGCACGATGATTGGGCTTTTTACCCTTTCATGGCAAAACTCTCAGCGGTGAGGAGGGTGCAGTGATTTTTGCATACAACAAAGCGTTACGTCATGACTTAAAACGGGGTTTTAAGAATTGAAACTCGAATTTTTGGGGCTGTTGGCTACCTACCGAGCACTGATAATTCATTAATGGGTGAGAACATCATTTCCCATTCTTAGCGTTATTGAGGGGTATTTATAAATTACTCTTATCAAAATGACGCTGGAATAAAAAAAGCCCCTCAGGCTCGAGGGGCAAAGATACACAACAACACCAGGGAAATCGTCATCTACTGTGGTTTCACTGTATGATTATTGAGACTTATGTATCAAGAAATTTTGTATGATTTTTCTTCATAAATAGAATGAAGCGATTTCAGCCTAAAAAATGAGAAAAGTAGAATTTTTGTGCTATGGAAGATGGGGGGATGGCGGCAGAAGGTGAAGTATCCCGATAGAGTTAGGGGGTAATAGTACAGCTCGATTGAATGTATTTATACCGGAATGTTTGAGGCGAAATCGTTGGCTGGTTTTTGCAACAGGAATCAGTGCACCTTTCTAATAGAATATTACGGTATTAATATATAAATTATATTGATTTTAAAAGGAAAATAAACGTCTTGATAGAATGCTCCTCCTCGCCGGTTTGAGAAAAAAATAAAGCAAGTCTACTCTAACTGATATCCAGAAGGAGTTTTCCTGCGTGACGTTCAAACCTATTGTTGTGTGGATAAATATAGCCTTTCAACTGTTATTACCGTTGAGTCTATCCTTTGAGCCAGCAATAGCAAAAATGCTTTCTTCTTCGTCTCAGGCAGTGTACGACACGGTGCCATATACCTTGGCGGCGGGGGAAACGGTATCTCTTGTGGCGAAAAAGTATCATCTTACAGTGGATGAGCTAAAAAAAATCAACCAGTTCCGTTCATTTTCAAAACCATTCTCTCAGTTAGGCGGTGGTGATGAAATTGATATTCCGCGTACAACATCATTACCTTTGCAAGCCAACCGGGCAGAGAACGAACAACCTCCACCTTCTTCCTCCTATAAAGAAAGACTGGCTCATAATTTGTTAAAAGGGGCCACGGTTCTGGCCGACGATAATACTTCCCAGGCTGCCGCCAATATGGCGCGCTCTCTGGTGGTCACTGAAGCCAACGACTCAGTGCAGCATTGGCTGAGCCAATTTGGTACTGCACGAGTCCAACTGAATGTTAACGATAAGTTCAACCTGGAGGGGAGCTCGGTCGATCTGTTGGTGCCGCTCTATGATGATCAGGAATCGCTGTTATTCAGCCAGTTTGGGTTACGTAATAGAGATAGCCGCAATACCGTCAATCTTGGTGTGGGTGCACGGAAAATACAGGGCAACTGGCTGTACGGCGCCAATGCTTTTTTTGATCGCGATCTGACGGGGAAGAATAACCGGGTTGGTTTTGGGCTGGAAGCCTGGACGGATTACCTGAAACTATCGGCCAACAGCTATCTGGGCCTGACGGGTTGGCATCAGTCCCGTGACTTTGCTGATTACAATGAACGCCCCGCCAATGGATATGACCTTCGTATGGAAGCCTATTTGCCTGCTTACCCTCAGTTAGGTGGCAAATTGATGTATGAACAGTATTGGGGTGATGAAGTTGCGTTGTTTGGTAAGGATGACAGGCAAAAGAATCCTTATGCGGTCACGGCAGGAGTCAGTTACACGCCAATTCCATTGGTCACCATTGGGCTGGATTATCGGGCCGGCAAAGGCGGCCAAAATGACACCAACCTCAATGTTCAGATGAATTATCGTTTTGGGGAGCCGTGGGAGTCACAGATTGATCCGGCGGCAGTGGCCGCGAGCCGCACCCTGGCGGGCAGCCGTTATGATTTGGTGGAACGTAATAATAATATTGTTTTGGATTATCAGAAACAGGCGTTGATCCAGCTGGCATTGCCGGATCAACTGACCGGGAGTGCGTTTGAAATAATCAAAATTGATGCACAGGTCACGGCTAAATACGGGCTTGAACGCATTGATTGGGATACCGCCTCGTTAGTGGCTGCGGGGGGCATGGTGGTACAAACCTCTGCGCAAAGTATCTCAATAAAACTGCCGCCCTACCATGAGGGGAGCAATGTCTATACGTTGGGGGCTGTGGCTTACGATAGCCAGGGTAATGCTTCCAACCGGAGCACCACCCGGATCATTGTGACGCAGCAGAGTATCGGTCACCTCAATTCCACCCTGGAGGCCTCTCCGGCAGAGATACCGGCGGATGGCGTCGCCGCCAGCCTGCTTACTCTTTCTTTAAGAGACGTGAATAATCAGCCGGTGCGTGGGCAAGGGGATCAACTGACGTTGGATGTACATTTTACGCCAGATGCAACGGCAACCCAGCCATCAAGCCACCCATTATTGAGCGCTGTTACCGAGTCTGCGCCGGGTGTTTATACGTATACATTGACCGCAGGATTTGCCCAGGGGGAAGCCATTATTACCCCGGTTATTAATGATATCTCTCTGGCATCAGCTAAAGTTATTTTAACTGAGAGTACTCAGGTATTGAGCCCAGAGAATTCTCTTTTCAGCGTGGAACCTGCTGAGATCGTTGCTGATGGTGTGCAGACCAGCACCCTGAGTTTTACTGCCCAAGATATTCATCACCGCCCGATTAAAGGATTAACCGTGACGTTTGGCGTCACCGATCATCCTGAGGTGGCTTTGAGCGAAGTTACGGAAAATAACGGGGTATATAGCGCTAAGCTGAGCGGCGTTGCGGCAGGCACCGTGGCGGTGGTTCCTATGGTGAATGGGGTGGCGGTGGAAGGGAAATCACAGAATGTGGTACTTGTCGCCGATCACGACACGGCGGAGGTTGCACTGACGGTGCTGGTTGATGATGCCCTCGCTAATGGTGTTGATATTAATAAAGTTAAAGCGAGAGTGACTGATAGGCATGGCAATCCGCTTGAGGATGTGGCGGTAGAGTTTGAGGTGGGTAATAGTGCAGCGCTGGTGACCTCATCAGAGGTGACTGACCATGAAGGGTTAGCGACGGTAACGCTGGGCAACATCCACACCGGAGTGACTACGGTGACGGCCACCGTCGGTGAACACCAGGAACATATCGATACCTATTTTGTGGCGGAAACACCGGTGGCACTGTTGATCTACCGTAACGGTGCTGAATTAACAGAACACCCCATTGTTGGGGATACCCTGGCGGCCGTTGCGATGTGTTCAATTGCTTTGTGCAATGGTGTGCCAGTGAATTATCAGTGGGAAGCTGAGTCTTCTGTGGGGTCAGGGGTGTTCATCGCTATTCCAGGTGCTACCTCAGAAACGTTAACGGTGACAGGAGATTTACAGAGACGGGCGATTAGAGTGGTTTCGCATTAATACGGGTATACCTGTCATACTTCAAGTTACATCTGCGTAGGCTTTCCTGTAACTCGAATTATTGGGGTATAAATCATCGTTCCGGGCGGGCCTGGAAGGTGATGCAAACATTGATTTTGAGTACAGAGAGGAAAGAAACAATGAAGAATCAGCTGGGTTCTCTATTATCGGGGATGTTGTTAAGCACCCTGATCGTCGGATCTGCATGGGCGGCTGTGACGTCCAGCCCGACCACGACAGTAAGAGGCCGCGCACCGGTCATAACACAAAGTACCATTGTGTCTGATAATGCCAGTGGTAATGGTTTAATCGATGTCGGAGATACGTTAAGCATCAGCACCCCAGGGGCATTCAGCGATGCGGATGGCGATACGGCGATACCGGAAACCTATCAATGGCAGGCCGATGGAGCCGATATTCCCGGCGCGACTGGCAATACCTACACCATTGTTGCGGGTGACTTAGGCAAAGCCATTACGGTGGTTGTGACTCCGCATACCGATCCGACCATTACCGATCCAGCCGAGGGTTTAGCCGTTGCTTCTAATACCTTGACGGTAATTGCAGGGGGCATCGTCACTAGCGTAGCGGTGACCGGTGAAGTTGGTGGCTATCCACAAGTTGATACAGCTCTGACCGCAACCGCAACCTGTGCGGGCGGCACCTGTATTGGTGTGACCTACCAGTGGCAGATTGAAACTGGCGTAGGCACCAATACCTTCAGCGATATCAGCGGGGCAACCAGCAGTACCTATACTCCAGTGCGGACAGACCAGAGACTGAGAATTCAGGTGGTTGTTGGCAACACTGCGACTCCGTAATGAAGAGTCAGCCCGGGCTGGCGTGAGGTTGACGCTGGCTTGGGCCAATAATTCAACCCATGAGTATGATGGATACGCTGGATGCTGCACCGTTATCATATCGTTAAGGATTTTTTATGCGGGATATTACTGGTTCTGATCGTCATCACGAGCCAGGCGGTGCAGGCTGTCCAGCAATCCACGACGCCTGTTCATGGGCGAGCGCCAACGTCGACCCTTTCTGTAAACAATACACAGCCGAAAGTGGGTGATGTTATTACGATAACATCGGCCTTCAATGATGCGGATGGTGATGCAGAATCAGGCACGACCTACCAATGGACGCTGGATGGTGCTGCGATTAACGGGGCGATCGGCCCAAGCCACACGCTGAGTCTCAGCGATATTCTGGTTGGCAGTGAGCTGAATGTAACGGTGATCCCACAGACCGATCCCAGCCTCACTGTACCCAGCGAAGGGTTACCGGTGCAGTTAGCCAATCCTATCAATATCAAGTGGCAGCGAACGATCGCGAGCCTGGTGTGGGTTGAGTCGCCATCGGGCGCCATTGCCAATGGGCAAGCTGTGAATACCGTGCGTGCCACTGTGCAATATCTGGATGGGACACCCGCCGTGGGGGCTACCGTGCTGTTTGACGCTGATAACCAGGGTGGAGTCTCAGTGAGTGCGCTAAGCGGGATAGACGGTGTGGCAACGGCTTATGTCACCAATGTTGTTGCCGGTGTTACCCACGTCACGGCCAGTATTGATGATGACTCTCAGTCCATAGATACGCTATTTGTTGCTGGCCCTGCCGATGTTGTGCAGGCGGAAGTGACCCAAAACAACGCGTTGGCTAATGGCATTGATGACAACAATGTGTTGGTCTGGGTGGAGGATAGCCATGGTAATAGCGTGGTAGGCGAAACGGTTAATTTCACTGCGACAAACGGCGTCACGCTGCTGGCAACCAGTGGGCAAACGGACAGCAATGGTGAAGTGAAAATATCGCTGACCAGCGGCTCAGCCGTCAGCAGTGAGGTAACGGCCACGACCAGTAATGGGGTTTCCGCTACCGTCAGCGTTGAGTTTTTTGAAGAAGTACAGATGACGCATATTTTAGCCAACGGCGCCTCTTTCGCGACTACTGATGGTTTCCCTAGAACCGGATTTCTTGGCGCGGAGTTTCAGCTAGTGGTGGGAGAAGATCCGGCGGGAAACAGTGCCTATCACTGGAGTAGCGATCAGAGCTGGGCCAGCGTGGACAGCAGTGGCAACGTGCGTTTTAGTCAGGAACCTACCTCGGCCAATAATCGGGTGACGATCACGGCTGAACATCAGGGTAATGGTTCAACGTTGAGCTACCAATTTACCGTCAACCGATGGTTCAGAAATAATGGCTTTGCCATTATGGGGTACAGCGAAGCAGAGGCATGGTGCTCTTCCCAAGGTAGTGGTTACGCAATACCCGGCTATAGCCAGATGACCGATCGCACCCCGGCTATCGAGACGGGGGCCAACCGGGATGCCAATGGCCGATTGTGGAATGAATGGGGCAGCATGAACCGCTTCTCTACTAACGGTTGGTTCGCCGGTAACTATTGGGTAGGGGAGTTCGTCAGCGGTGGCAATGCTCGGCATTATGTCTATCTGGGGAATGGCAGTTTATTCAGCTTCCCATTAGATGGTAGAACCTATGTGACCTGTTCGTCATCGCGTTAAGCTGGATTGTGTTTTGCTGGAGTGGCTGCGGTGGGTGGCACCGCAGCCCTGTGGGCATGGAATCTGTTCCTGCGTTAATTCAGGATGCCATTCAGTACCAGCATGGCGATCATCCCGCCCGCTGCCGGAATCAACGTGCGGCGTACGATCATAAATGGTGAACATTCACCGGCTTTACTGACCGCAATAATCACGCCAGCAACGGGGGAAATCGATCTTCCCATGCCAGCCATCAGTTGCATTGGCAGAATCATGCTGACTGCGTTTTCGCCAAACTTGGCCGCAATGCCCGGTGCCAGGCCGGAAAACGAGAAGAAAGCGGCGACGCCAGAGCCGGTTATAGCCGCAGTGACGCAGACCAGCAGAGCCATCACGACGGTCATATTGCCGAAGCCAAAACCGGCGGCCTGAACGGTATGGATGATGAAGTCTACGGCACCAATGATTTGCAGCCCTTGTGCGAAAACATCCGCACACACCAGCAGGGAGACGATGCTGGTAAACATTGTACCCATCCCTTTGAAAAACACCTGAATGCCTTTGCAAGCGGCTTTAAAATCCCGTCTTACCAGCAACTCGCAGAAAAATGCCAGTAAAGTACCGATAACCATCGCGGTAACCACATCGATCTTGATACTGCTGACAATCAGCGGGCTGAAGACAATCACCAGAATAACCGGGAAAACGGGCAGGAAAGCGTAGAAAGCCGGTACTTTATCCGTATTTTCACTCGCCTGTAACTGAGGCTGTTGCTGGGCGACCACATGCCCATCTTTAGCATCAAAATAGCGAGCGGTGAAAAAGATCAGGACGGCGACAATCAGCATAACCCCAGTGGCAACCGGCAGTTGATAATGGGCAAAGTAGATGGCTGTTTCCATGCCTGCGTGTTTTGCTGCCAGGTTGGCGGTGCCGACAGCCGGGCCGAGATCCATAAAGGCAGACATACCAATCATTGACGCGGCGGCGGCTTTACTGACACCGAGCCGCACCAGCACAGGGAAGAAGGTCACCAATAACAGCATTGCCAAACCTGCGGCACTAGAGATGGCAACGTGCAGCATCTGAGACAGGATGTACCCTATCGCCAGAATAAGATAAGGAGCCTTGATCATTTGTAATGGCTTGATGCACAGGTTAACCATGGAGTTTGAGGCTTTGATGTGATCCATATAATCGGCAAACCCACCTGCGGCCATAATGATCAAACCGATGCCTGCGACCTGGGTGGTTAAGGATTCTTTTACAAACGCAAAGATATCCGCACCCACCCAGCCGATAGATTTTGCTTTGCCATACAATATGGATTGTTCAGGGAAGAAAATTGCCGTAATCAGCAATAAACTCAGCCCGGCTAACAGTAATATCGCCTGTGGTTGATAGTTTTTGATAATAAACCAGGCGGCGAGCACGGTAATGATGATGCCTATGATAAATCCAGTCATTATACCCCCTTCGATCCTATCCCATTAGAGCTATTCCACTTACCATTTTGGCCCTGGGCAGTGCTTGAAAAGCCTCACGTACTGTGTACGCTCCGGTTTCTGCGCGCTGTCTTTGTCCAAACTGGCTGCGCCAATTACGCCTGCTGGGGAGGTTCTTATTATTCAGTGATTGGCGATAAATTCGCGCAATAGCGCGTTGTAATATTCTGGTGCCTGAAAATAAGGCGCATGGCCCAGACCGGGCATTTCAATATGCTGGGTATAAGGGACCAGAGCCAACAGTTCGGCTTTTAATTTGGGCTGTACGACAGCATCTTTTTCACCGGTTAATATCAAGGTTGGGGCTTTAATTTGCGGTAGCAGCGGGCGGTTATCCGCCAGTTGCAGCATACGGGTGGCGCGTCTTAGCCCTTCCAGATTGGTTTCAGCTGCAATTTCTGCGGCATAATTCAACACCGTTGTTGGCACATCTGGGAACGGCAATAAGTCACGAGCCCGGTTTCTGCCATAGGCTTCGCGGCCGATTTCAGCCAGTTCCTTGAGCCGCATTTCCAGTTTTTCTGAGATAGGGGCGGTTTCCGGCGCGCCGTAACCTGGATGCGTACAGGACAAGACCAGATTCTTGATTTTTTCAGGGTGCCGGGCAGCGTAGCGGCTGGCAATGGTTCCCCCCATTGAGTGCCCAACCAGGGACACTTTGTTGTCGCCAACGTGCTGAATCAGGTCATGCAACATTTGTTCATACGCCGCAATATCGGCGGCAACCAGCGCGGAATCTGCATAGCCTGGCGCATCCCAGGCGACGATACGATAAGCCGGTGACAGTGCGGCAAATTGGAGTGCCCAGGCTTTAGAACTGCCCAAAATACCGTGCAAAAAGATAATGGTCTCACCCGTACCTTGGGTGCGGAATGATAAATTCCCTTGTGGTGTATTGATAATTTGTTGTTCAGGGCAAACAGGAATTTCTCTGTTTTCACTGTTCATAATTAAAACCTCTGTAAATAGAATGTATTCGGCATACTTTAAGTTATCTGTACGTTGGCTTTGTTACTTGAGCGATCCGTGGGGTGCACGATATCCTCGCTCTCCTACAGCTCAAATTATGTAGAGTATAAAGATCAGATGTTAATTGTTTTCTTAAGTTTAGTTTATATAAAAACAAGTTTGTTACTGGCCTGGGTGTAGAATTAGTTATAATAAATAAGTCTGTTTAATCTGCATGTCGTTTGAAATTAATAGTAAATGCAGACGTTATTTACTAAATACATTAAATGCTTCGAACAAAGACTCCATAACATGAAAGTTATCACCTAATTCTTTATCAGTAACTTCTCCCATATAATTCACCAAGGCTTCAATCAGCACGAATCCGGCACTGCGGCTGCTGAACAACCCACTGTGCTGGCTTTCCATCAACAACAATGCGCTGGCAAAGTGACTGAAGGGGTTGACTGCATTATCGGTAATCACGATGGTGTCCCCGCGGTTTTGATAAAACCATTTTATCAGCCTGGTGGTCACGCTGGAGAACCGGTAATAGGAGATAGCAAGCAGCACATCGCCTTTTCGCGAGTCGATTAATTTATGGGGCAAGTTGGCAATATTGGCATCGAGTAACACAATGTCTTTCTTAATGTATCTGCCGAGCAGATAAAAATATTCTGCTAAAGCATGCGCCGTTGCGCTGCCGATAACATAAAGCCGCTTTTCTGGATCGCAAATCAGCGAGATAGTTTTTTCCAGATCCTTTTGGTTAATGTTTTTCAGGGTATTATTAATGTTGTTGGTGATTTCACTACAGTGTTTCTCAATATATTCAATGCCATTCTTTACATTTTTCTTTTTGTCAAAGCGCTCTATTGGTGAAATATTCTTACGAAGATCGGTTTCAATAGTCGATTCCTTGAAATCACGAAAGCCATTGAAGCCAATTTTCATCATAAAACGGCCCAGCGTTGACTTGGCGATATCAACTTCATTACAGATATCAATCACTTTGCTGTACGGTATTGACTCGAAATGCTTGTTAAAATAATCAATGATACGTCTGTCTGTATCGGTAAGATTACTCAGGCCAGCGATACGTTGAGAGAAATCAGCCCTGTTCATGTTTTTCCCCTTCAGTAAACGCTTTATTCATTAATAGCCAAACTCAGGGGAGAGAAAAGGGGAATCAAAAATTCCCTTGTCAGAAATGTGTGTCATCTCTCATTCCCCTGAGATTGCTGGTTAAGGCCGGAGCTTGAATTCGCCATGTTGCTCAAACCAGGCAAACTGCTCAGCACCATACGCAGACATTTTGGCACCATCATGCCCGACATCAGGCAATATGCTAAAGCGCCAGTTAAACTCAACTTTGTAGCGCTTGGCTTTTTGCTGTGCGGTGAGGAAATAGCTCTCGGCACGCGTTAACCGGCTATCCCCCTGTGCCATCGCTTCATAAGAGCGGCGCAGCAAAGGGTGGTAAGGGTCATTGTCTTTAGCACCCACGGTAATCAGTACCGGTTTGGCAAAATAGTCTGCTAACTGCTTTTGTGATACTGACACAGGAGCCTGATCTAAACCATACGGCCAGCGGTTTTCGACATCGGGCATGGTCCACCATCCGGCTGCGGCACAAATGGCGGCTTTAACCTTGGCCTCTGGAACAAAGGTTAGCATGCGGTGTACAAACTGGCATCCGGCGCTGTTACCGAATAAATAATAGTTCTTCTGCTGAGTGATCCCCTGTTTCTGCATCTCGGTAAACAGCTCGTCAATCACGGTGAATGCCCATTGGCCTTTAGGATTCAGCTGATGCGTTTGGGGATTTTCTATATTACCCAAGTTGTAGCCATCATTACCGGGATAGTCAGCTTCGGAGAACAGCGGTGCGATAACGATCAGTTTGTTTTTTTCGGCATTTTCTATCCAAGAGTTGCGATACTCAGCGGCATTACGGTTCAGGCCAGTGAGCACGAAAACCACGGGGGAATTGGCATCAGCTCCGGTTGGTTGGTAACTGAAAACCTCCATCTGCTTGCTGGTTTGTGGCACGGTGAAGCTGAAACTACCGCTCTCTTTCGGCAAGGCCGCCGCTTGGCAACTGCTGGCACTTAAAGCTAAAACCACGAATAAACTGAGTTTGTTGTTCATTGTTTTTAACCTTGATTGAGTGAAGATAATTTATAACCTAAGCATCAGCGTTGGCTTCATGCAGAAGTGATAATGAATAGGTTATTACTCATTAACAGTGTTTATTATTATGTTTGCCTGAAATAAACTGTTAGAAAAAAATTAACACTATTACTGCTTAATAATGATTCACCCTATACGAAGGAGAAAGCGGTTGTGAATGGGAATTGAAAATTCCCATGGGGAATATGTGATGATAAACACATAGTAAAATCAAGAAGCGAAAATACACTGCTATTGATAATTTTTTGAGCCAACCACTCTATTTTAAGAGACAAGCGTTGCATGAGGTGGAGGAAGGATGGAGTATTTACTAACTAGCTGATTCTGCTACACCTACGCGTACTTCCTGCCAAGGAATGAGGTAGCAAACGCGCCAACGATGATGCTATCTTCACCGTAGGAAGTGGCATATCAGGCAATGTACAAAAAGTTGTCTGTATAACCAGGGCAATTTTGTACCGCTGGCGTAATGGATCGGTAAAGGGCGCAAGTCGGAGATTGACTTCTACCCGAATGCTCACCTTGGTATCCCTAAAGAGTAGGTTAACTGCGATGGGCTGGAATAGTAATCCTCGGATATTTTAAATAAAGGGTTATCTATGAAAGTAAGAATACTTCCCGTCTATTTGTTCGCTGTTTTAGGCTATCAATCTGCCTTCGCCAAAAGTGTTAGTTTTATTACGGAAATTGAAAAAATGAATATTAATCGCTTGGCGCTCGATAAAAACACCGAGCCCATCCGGGCTGCAAATCACTAGAATATCATCAGCTAAAAAATCCTATGGGCGAGATTTTCATACTGATTACTGAAAAAGCGCACAATGCTGGTTTCAACATTGTGCGAGTAGCTGGCTCGTAGAGTTATTTCTTCTCTACAGCAACCTGAATGGCATCTGCAAGAGAACCAATGTATTTTTCTGCCGTTTTTAATTGATATTCAACACCGTTGCCATCATTGGTATCAGACAACGTTGCCTTCAAAAGCTCCAATGCCGCTTGCACGGCCAGTAATCTGCGTTTTTGCTCTTCTGTTGGTGTGAGCCCGGAGCCAAAATAATTCTCTAACATATTCGTTTCCTTTTGCTAGACCTACCGAAATGGCAGACAACATAACGTATATTGAAGTTATTCCAGCATTTTTCAAGGCATTGTTGCAGGTTGTGTCCGCAATGGCGCGTGGGGCGAGTAAGGAGTGAACGGTAGGCTGGCGATGGGACTCTGGGTAATTGAGGGACTCGGCCGGTTATTTTGCTTAGGTTCGTAGTGATTAATCGTTTTGTTGTACGCCGTCATCTTAGTGTTCATCAGGCAGGTTGCCCGATGAAAGAAGAATATTTTGTCTGGTTTTTCCATCACAAGTTACATCTGTCTCATTACACTTACTTTCGTATGACAATTCTATACATTCCCTCTGTTACCTTGTAATGGCCCTATGATGTTGTGTGACTGACTTCCTGTAGTGTATTACCATCCTTGTTGACGTTTATCCCGCCTGGTGCGGGATTTTTTTTTCCCCAACTCCCTATCGATCACGTCTGGTTGTTGGTTGGGGTGAACGATGGGCATACCAAGCGGTTTTGCGCACGCCGATGGAAAGGGAGTTGAAAGCATAACATGGATGGCCTGTGCTGCTTATTTCCTATTAACCATCTCCGCCAGGCTTTTTTCGTTGCTCTTTTGCTGAAGTTGCAGGAAAATAACCAAAAACAAGAAAAATCTTAGCAAATGCGTTGTGTTTTTTTGGTTTCATTCGTGTCAGTTATTTTTAGCCTTGTAACATTTTAAGCTATGCTTTTATGAGATGTATGGGGTTATAAATTTAACCCGATAAACGTAATACTCTAATTTAAATAGTAAATTAAGCAGTACAGTTTTTAAATTGATTCATTTTTTTAGATGAGAACGTTTTTTAATTCTCATTTTTCCGGGAAAATAATATGCACACTATATGTATGGTTGCTTTGAAAGCCTGGAGCGGGTTATGAGCATTGGGTTACATGCGAACCATCGCCTGCCAGCCACGATCCAACTGATTAATCTTTTTATGCTCGCCTGCCTGCTTTCTTGGGTGGGTATTTTTACGCGTCCTATCGGCGCATTTTCGCTATTCTGGCCTGTGAACGCCATCCTGCTTGGGTTAATGCTGCGCAAACCCGGCTACGCCACCCCAGTGGGATGGAGCGCCATGTATCTTGGCATGATTGCGGCCGACCTGACGACGGGAGAAGGTTGGGTATTAGCGCTGTGGCTCAATATTTGCAATATGGCGCTGATTGCCACTGGCTACAGCGTGATGTTGCTGTTACCACAGTCTCAGCGCCGGATGGGGAAACCGCAGGCGATTTTATACATGTTCACTGCGTGTTTACTTGGGGCAGCGGTAGCCGCCACGCTGTCGGCGCTGCGTAATGACAACTTATATAACAACACCGCAATGGTTACCTGGGTGTCGTGGTTCAGTGAACAATTCTCCACTAATTTGCTGATCTTGCCCGTGATTCTGGCTGCTCCACGTTTGAAACAGTTACTGCGCCTTCAAATAAACTGGCAGTGGCGCACCGGTATGCCGTTGTTGGCTCTGTTGTGCTCGTTGGCATTCAGTGTGTATATCGGCGGGCCAGGAGCGATAGCATTCCCCATTCCAGCCTTGTTGTGGTGTGCCGTGCGTTATCAGTTATTTACCGTCACTTTGCTGACGTTACTCACTGGGTTAACGGAGATCATCAGTATTTCTGCCAATCTGATGCTGTATGAAACATCGGGGCCGCACGTTACGGTGATTGATACGCTGATGTCGGCACGATTGGGGATTGCCATGCTGGTGATGGGGCCGCTGATCTTATCCAGTTCGCTGGTGGTAAATCGTAAGCTGCTGCGCAGGCTGGAGCACAGTGCCAACTATGATTTTCTTACTGGTGCACTGGGCCGTAGCGCTTTGACGCGTAAAGCCAAAGAATTGCTGGAACACAAGTATCAAGCGAAAGAGGCAGTATCACTGTTGTTGATTGATATTGACCACTTCAAGCTGATTAATGATACACACGGCCATGTGATCGGCGATCATGTCTTGTCGGCATTTTCTCACATCATGCGGCGTGAACTGCGCCATGATCAGCTGTTCGGTCGTCTTGGTGGTGAGGAGTTTGCCATTATGATGCCGCGTGCACTGGCTGCACAGGCGATGGCATTGGGGGAATATCTGCGCCGACGGATTGAAAACGCCGATCTGAACCCGAATGGTAAGGAACCGTTGCGGATTACCATCAGTATTGGGGTTGCCAGCCTGGCGATGAATGAGGAGAAATCCCTTGAACAGCTGATGAGTATGGCGGATATCGCGCTGTATCGTGCCAAGTCTCAGGGCCGCAATCGGGTCGAGTCATTCAATATGATCAGTGGTAGTCAACTGAACTATACCATGTTCAAATAACCCTCACCCTTGGTTTGGGGTAAATGGCATCCTGCAATAAGAATCAGGCAGAGGGCGATCTCTGCGCTGTTTTGAACGTTCCCGCCGCAAAGTGACTGGCTCTGTGCGCAAACTGCGGTTGGGTACTGAAGTGGATAGGCAGCCATTCTTTTCTGTTTCCCTCCAGCGTGACTTCGTTTCTGGTGTTTAGCCCGTTTGCACCGGTTAAATAGTTATTTATTCACTTTAAATCTATCTTTATTCATTATTGTTCTATTGATTATTGTATGGAAAAGATAGAATGAAACGTTGGTTTATAAAAATAAAACAATGTTTCATTTTTATTAATTGCTTGAGTGAGACGATTGTCAGCGGTAAAAAATTAACACGTGCTATTACTGTGCGTATCGAAGGTCCGTTGCCTTTCTTTGCCTTGAAAGTTACAGCATTGTTAACAGGGAAATTGACTTTCCACGAAGTTGTAACTTGAAATCCATTGTGTGTTCTGCAACGAAACTTTCACAAATAAGGCATGTTAAAATAAAGAGGGGAATCGTGGAAATATTGCTAAGTTTAGTAAAAACACCATCGGTAATAATTGCCATAGTGGCTTTTTTAGGATTACTTTTTCAGCGGGCATCATTATCAAGGCTTATCACAGGGACCTTATTATCCTTCATCGGTTTTACCATGATCAAAGTGGGCGGCGGCATTTTAATGAAAGTGCTAACCGCATTCAGCTCTTTGTTTTCTCACGCATTTAATATTGTTGGTGTGGTGCCGAGCAACGAAGCTATCATGGCAGCAACTATCGACCAACTGGGCGCTACAGCGGCACTGATTCTGCTGTTTTCTATGTTGCTGAATATTTTTCTGGCACGCTTTACTCGATTTAAAAATATTTATCTCTCGCTCCACTTAGTGCTATTTATGGCCTTTGCTTTAACGGCGGTACTGGCTCAGCTAGGTTACAGCAATGTTGCAATCATCACCATTTCATCGATATTTATTGGTTTTTATATGGCAGTATCGCCTTATATTTTGAGTAGGTTCAGCCGCGATATTATTGGTTCTAATGACTATTCTATTTCTCATGCCGCGATCTCCTCTTATATTATTGGCTCTTATATGGGGAAATGGCTTGGTAATAAGAAACATGATACTGAGCATGTGGTTATCAGCAATAAATTTGACTTTATCAGGGAGCCCAATGTTGCCACATTGCTGACAATGTTAATATTGCTGATCATTTCCAGCATCTTTGCTACCCAGCCGCAGGTCAAAGAGGCAATGACCATGGTGTATGGTGCTGGGGTAGCAGATAAAAACGTAGTGATCTTTGTGCTGGAACAATCTGCCATTTTCGCTTGTGGCCTGTATTTGGCCAAAGCCGGTGTTAACCTGTTCACCGCCGAAATCGTGCCTGCGTTTAAGGGCTTTGCCAAAGTTTTTGCTCCTGGGGCGATCCCTGCCGTTGATGTTATGGTGCTGTTTACCAAAGCGCCTAATGCAACGTTGATTGGTTTTCTGGTCAGTTTCCTGGTGGAGTTGGTCTGTATCCTGATTTTCCCGTTCATCGGCCTGCCGATTATTGTGCCAGGCATTATGGCCAGTTTCATTACCGGTGGCGCAGCAGCGATTTTTGGCAATGCGACCGGCGGGTTCCGTGGGGCGATCATCGCCAGTATGATTAACGGTTTGTTGCTGTGTGTTTTCCCGGCGCTGACGTTACATCTGTTTGCCGATCTCGGTGCCAACGGCGTCACTTTCGCCGATCCAGACTTCACCATTTCATCACTGCTGGTCAACACGGTATTTGGCTGGTTTAAATAATCTTGCACCCCGATTAGCGAATCAGGTTGGCAGCGTTAATCGGGGGAAACCAGCAGGGTAGCAATAAATTTATTGGTGAATGCCAGCATGCGGCGGTACCGCTGCAAAAATTTGGTGATGGTAGACCGATGCCGGGCTTTTTCTAAAGAAAGAGCACGCGGAGGCTGGCATTATCAGGGAGTTGTTATCTCTAAGCTGTACGCTGGTGCTGCAAATATGGCATCAGCTTACAGGAAATGCAGGCCTAACGTGGCGTTACTCATGGGATGCTTTGCTGTCATAAATACGTCTCCATACCCAGCTTAGCGTTTTGCCGATATCCCCCGACTCTGGCATTTGGGTAATTTCGGGTGCTGCTGCCCAATTGCCATGCTCATCGATGCCAGCAATGTCATAGCGGAAAAAATAATCAGGTTCTAATCCCATTCGTAGATCGGTAAGGATCAGCCGAAGTTTATCGTCATGCCGCTGTGTGCTGGCGGCAACAAATCCATGGGTGAACCACAGCAGGCGTTTCAGCTGCGGTACGGCTGCCAACTGCTCCAGCGCGTGGCTGTCACTGGCGTGAAAAGTAAACTGCATCAATTCACGATCTGCGATCAGGGAGCGGTCACCGAGCCAATAGCCATCCGGTACCATCACAATCACCCGCCAAGCCAGCGTGTTGAACGGAAGCGGTGTAGAAAAACGCGGTGCATTCTGCAAGTTCAAGGCAACCAGGCTGTGTGAGGCCGCCCTATCAACCAATAATTTGGCTGCGACACTCCAAGCCAGGTAGAGCGAGCTTACTAACAAACCTGCTGCTAACCAATTACGTGCTGCCCTGTCACGAGATGAACTATGCGTTTGCTGTGAGGTTTGGCCTGGTGCAAGCCGCCAGGCGGCAATAACCCCTATCAGCAAAGGCACGGTATATAGCGGATCAATGACAAAGATTGTCGCCCACATGATGGGGGGAGTCTGCATGGGCCATAACATCTGTGTACCGTAAACGGTAAAGGCATCCAGCAACGGATGCGTTACCAAGGCTAACCAGATCGCCAACAGCCAGCGCAACGGGGATTCCTGCACCAGATAACTGCGCGACTTGAACAATAACCACAGTAACCATCCCAACGCTGTTAACACCAAAAGTGAATGTGATGGGCCACGGTGCCAAGTCACTTCTGTAACAACATCACTGCGGAATAATTTAAACCAGAGCACATCCAGATCGGGCAAAGTACCCAGTACTCCGCCAGCCAGCATTGCGAGGCGCCGATGACGCGGAGGGACGACAAGTGCGGCAACGCTGCTGCCAAGAACGATCTGGGTTAATGAGTCCATGGCAGGCTCCAGCGGTTTGGTTTATCGGTCTGTTTGGCATCTTGTACTTTTATCCATCTGTCATGCAACCATTGTTCCGTTTTGCGGCGAGCGAGCAGGGTCGCCCATTGCAGGTCTCGTTCGAACAGCATGGGTTGCTCATTACTACCAACGATAACCCAGAACCAACGCCCATCAGCCAGATTACGTGCCTTGAATTTTATACCGGTGAGCTGGACGGTTTCGTTATGGCCCGCACGTGATATGCGGATGGGTTCATTATGAGGAGCGACAGAAGCGCCCTTAACGCTGACCAGCAGGTCGGGTGCCGCCTTGCGCAGGAATTCTGCCGCAATCTGCTCAGAGCGATCGCGTGAGGGTAAAGGTTTCCCTACCAGATCAAGTGAGATGTTGGCAAAGCCTTTTAGTGTGCCATCGGGGGCGATCAGGGTACTAAAATGTTCACCTTCCAAAAAGGCATTGCGCCCATCGCGCCGCTCGTAACGGCTGAGAGTGGCAGGCTGCCCATCCAGAGTGATCGAACGCTGACTGGTTTGATGATGAGTATCAGGGATGTTGATCGGGTTCGATCCCACCGCACTAGAGGCAGCCAGCGGCGCGAAAGCAGGTAGAGCAACGGTAAGCCCAATACTGATACGGAGTACCAGGGCCAAACAGCAGGAGTTCCGCCAGGTGCTCAGGCCTGAAAAGAGCGAAGAACGGATGGAGTTCATGATTTCCTCGTGGGTAAGCCAAATGATGTATTACTCGCAAAACGGGCCGTGGTCAGTGCCAGCCCCACTAGCCCGGTGACTCGCGTGTATTCAGCTATAGAACCTTGTTTTTGATATCGGCACGGCTCCCCCAACGATGATGGAATGTTCCTGACGTGCAGCGTGCAATTCCCAGAATTGTTCAGCGATGTCTGCCGGTGCGACCGTGTTGCTTTTTCCGTTGCCCCCCGGTGTTCCTTCAACGAAACCGTTGACGATCACCTCACCGACATGAATGTCACGTGGCGCGAGGCTATGCGCCAAAATCTGGGTCGCTTTGCGTTGAGCCGTTACACCGATGGCAAGTGCCGCATAATCGGTGGCGAATGCGTTGATTTGTGGGTCATCAAGCGCCATGACGCCGCTGGTAGCCAATACGCTGCCTTTAGAGGCTGCAAGGTCGTTCAGGCTTTCCTGCACGGCAGTAATGTAGCCAACCACGCGGAGATCGAAACTTTTGCTGAGATCCGAAGGGGGCATGGATAGCAGGTCACCTTCAACATCAAGAAAGGCGTTCCAATGCAAGATACCTATAGGGCCCAGTATTTCACGTGCGTCTGCGACGGTGCGTTGAATCGCTTTAGCATCACTCAGATCGGCTGGAAAAGCTTGAACCTGGATACCTTCGGCGGTTAATGCTGTTACTGCCTCAGCAAGACGCTGGGCATTGCGTGCTACCAGGGCAACGGGATGGCCAGCTTTGCCAAAACGGCGAGCGACTGCATGGGAGATACCTGGGCCATATCCACAGATAAGAATAGTGTTCTTCATCGTTCATACTCCAATTATGATATAAAATTACAACTCCAACGTTTTAGTTGGAAATAACTATAGTATGATTATGCGACAACAACAACCCATAAAATGAGAGAGTAAAAAATGGCTTGGGATACCGAAGGGACAAAACGCAAAATTCTGGAAGCGGCGATGAGCGAATTCGCTCGGCTCGGCCCCGATGGCACAACCCTTGAACGGGTAGCCAAGCTGGCCGGGGTAAACAAAGAGCGCGTCTACAATTATTTTGGCGACAAACGGGCGTTGTTCTCAGCCGTATTGCGTAGTGAGTTGGCCAAGGTGGCCTCGGCGTTGCCTATCACATCCTTTGCGGTTGAAGATATGGGTGATTACGCTGGCCGTGCTTACGATTATCACCTCGAAAATCCTGAGCTGAGCCGGCTTATGCGCTGGGAGGGTTTGGCATTCGATGGTGAGGTGCCGGACGAAGAACAACGACGTGAATACTATGGATACAAGATTCAGGCCGTGGCCGAGGGGCAGCGCCAGGGAATAGTGACTCAAGCCCTTGAGGCAGATCACCTGGCTTTTTTGGTGTTAGCTTTGGCTGGCTGGTGGTCTGCTGTTCCACAGGTAGCGCGCATGTTAACGGGACCAGATAGCAGAGAAGAACATGCCAGACGGCGGGCCTCCGTTGTAGAGGCTGCCCGGCGCTTGGCATTGGCTCCATAACGTTGTGGAGGTTTGTCCTCAGAATCCTGGCGGAGAGAAAGCTAGTTAAATCAACAGCCTGTTTACAATCGTGCTGCTTTTAAGGCCTGTAAGGCAGCATCAATATCAAGCTCATGTTCTGAAAAAGTGTGTGTCAAATTTTGGAAGGTGGTGATCGATAACATACGCAATGTTTCCATCGCCTGCGGTGCTTCGGTTGCCTGAGGGCGAATACGGTTCATCAGTAAACCAACTGAAAGCACGGTGTTTTCTTTATCGACATCGGCTTTTGCCGGCATTTCTTGAGTGAAAGTATGAAAGGATTTGATGCTGGAGATTTTGATCCTTTCATTGGCAATGATGATGTATTTGCTGGGGGCCTGCACTTTTACCGCATAGGCAGAAGGGCCTTTGGTGTTATTGGTAGGTTCAAAGGTGACCAGGGCATTTTTCTTAATCAGCTCTGGGTTTTGTACTTTAATCACGTGAAAATAACGATTTTCCCCGTTTTCGTCGGTGATAAAACCGAAGCCTTTATCTGCAAAAAAAGTCGTTATCTTGCCGTTCATCATCATTCTCAATTAAATCGTTCATCACAAGTTTTATGATAGCGCGGAATGCTTTGCTGCGACAGAGCAGTGTAAGCGACTGGCCGCTGGCATAAATGAGAAATCTTTCTGGTACTATTTGATGTCTACTAAGCATGTTGAGATAGAATAGCCAGTTGCTAATAGATGTTCGGCTGGTATTCGATAAAAAAGCCAGAATATTGGGCTGTTTTAGGAACGATGGCTAACTGTAACAAGTTGTGTATCGTTTGAAAGGCGATTTTTTTTACTTTTTGTCAATTTTATGTGATCTCGGTTATGGACAAAATCCACTCTAATTGCTGTACTGTATCTGACACACACTTTGTGTCTTACATTCACGTTAAAGGTAAGTTTGATGTCTAAGATTAAAGGTAGCGTTAAGTGGTTTAATGAATCCAAAGGTTTCGGTTTCATTACTCCAGAAGATGGTAGTAAGGACGTTTTCGTTCATTTCTCTGCCATCGCTAGCAATGGTTTCAAAACTCTTGCTGAAGGCCAGCGTGTAGAATTTGAAATCACGAACGGTGCCAAAGGGCCATCTGCTGCTAACGTTATCGCCATCTAAGCTACAGTAGCCGAAATTCTTAAAACCCGCTCTATGAGCGGGTTTTTTATTGTCTCTTTTCAAGGCATGGGAAACGGCAGAGTAAAAATAAAAAAGAGATAAAAGCAGGGGCTTTTATTGCCCAGTCAGCCAACGGATCAGCATAAAAGCCAACAAGGTCATGGCCAATGAACCGGCCAGGTTGAGTAGCATATTGGTGGCAGCCCAGAGCAAACGGCCATCTTGCAACAGGTAAACCACCTCAGCAGAGAAAGTGGAAAAAGTGGTCAAACCGCCACAAAAACCGGTTGTGATCAACAGTTTCCAGGCTGGGTCCAGATGTGTCATGCGTGTAAACAACGCCAGGGCCAAACCGACAATAAATCCCCCCACCAGATTCACTGTCAGCGTGCCCAACGGAATATGCTGATTCAGCGGGTTCAGCTTTATACTTATAGCCCAGCGCAACACGCTGCCTAAACCACCGCCAATAAAAACTGCCAGTAAAGAATTCAGCATGGTCGAAAGCCTTTTCACAAAAAATTAAGGAAGCTCAGAAAGATTTAGGCATCACACTACGCACCTTCTTTGAGAGGTTACGTAGACATCATCAGCCTGAAAGGGCGGTTAATGGAGGAATGTCATCTCCGTTGGTCGTTTTATTTTACACCCGGTGATTCCCGTTTTGTAGCCAAAGCGTGCCTGAATGGAGCTTGGTAATTTTATTGGCGATAGCTGGCGAATTACTAAAAGATTCTTTTTCATCAGGCGAGGATCGGAGCCCGTTCCTGGCGGTTGCGTCCATTCTTCTTCGCTTGATACAGGGCGCCGTCGGTGGCTTTCAACCAGGCTTGGTAGTTATTCATATAAGGCCGGTAGTCTGCAATTCCTGCGCTGATCTTCACTGTTAACCCAGGAGCTTCGCGAAAAGTAATGTCATCCAAACGTTCCTGAATACGTTTCAACGCCAGGCTAGCCTGCTCCGAAGTGGTACTGGGCAATATGGCACCAAACTCATCACCACCATAGCGGCCAACAATGTCCACCGCACGCAGCCCCAGCAGCAGCTCTTCTGCAAGAACGGTCAGCGCTTCATCTCCCACGGCATGGCCGTAGGTATCATTGATGGTTTTAAAGCAATCAATATCCATCAGAATCAGTGTGGCGGTACGTTCATAGCGCTGGCAACTGTCGAATTCATTGTGCAGCAGGTGTTCCCAGTGGCGGCGGTTATAGAGGCCAGTTAAGCCATCACGCATACTGATATACAACAGTTCTTGTTTTTTTTCTGCCAAGTGTTTGGCGGTATGGTAGGTGACGAACCCAAGAAATACCGGATAGATAAAGATCATGGGCAGACAAAGGTACACCTGTTGCGACGTCGTTTGCGGATGGAAGGGGAAACCCAGCAGTGCACTGGTCAGCGTTGCGCCGATAATTTGCGCGATAAGCCCTTTGAAAAACAACGAATGCCCACCCGAAGCGATATTGTTCATCCCCATCATGGAGAGGATAACTACCGTAGGCAAGGCGTTGAAGCCCATCATGGCAGCCCAAACGCCTCCCATCAAAGCATCTATCAGCAGATTACGCGTCTCGGTTGCAAAAGGTTTTTCAGAGCGGATGGACCACTGATAAGCGATATGTGGCCAGATAAAACCATTAAATATCAACAGGCCCCATACCGGCATCGGGGGGTGTAAAGGAATCAGTGCAGCAAGCACGCAAAAAAAACCAATTCCCAGACCGACGATACGCGGCAGGTAAATACGTTTAGCGAAACTGATACCTGAGCGCCGAGTATCAGCCGTTGATGGAGCGATTACCATCCAGCGCCTCCCTGTTATTAATCATGAAACGTATCATGCACCTAAGAAACGCAAAATAGAGAAATATGCCCCATACTCTAAGCATAGAACATCTCGTACAGATCTCACTCTGTTACATGTTGCTGTTTTTCAAATGGCAGAAAGTAGGTAAAGATCGATAAGCAAGGCTTGTTCCCTCGCTGCGTCTTGCAGCCATGATAAATAAAGAAGGTGAATATGGAAGGTATCAGTATTACCAAACTTCTGGTGATTGCGGTATTGATCGTATTGCTGTTTGGCACAAGCAAGCTGCGTACCCTGGGGGCAGACTTAGGCGCAGCGCTGAAAGGCTTTAAAAAGGCCGTAGGTGAAGAAACGCCCCCTGCGCAAAGCACTGCCGAGAATCAGCCTGCACAGCAAAGTGTGGAGAAGAAAGACGTTTAGTTTTGTTCTTCATCACGTCGTAAAAAACGGATGCTTTCAGGGCATCCGTTTTTGGGGAATATTGTACGCTGAAGCGTAACAAGAGATTACTGCGCGCCTATTTGACTTCCAAACCTTTTGCTTGCAGGTCGGCATGGTAGGAAGAGCGGACAAACGGGCCGCAGGCGGCATGAGTGAAACCCATCGCCATCGCTTCTTCTTTCATTTCATCAAACTCAGCTGGGCTGACATAGCGCTGCACTGGCAGATGGTGGCGGCTTGGCTGCAAGTATTGGCCCAGCGTCAGCATAGTGACACCATGGCGACGCAAATCGCGCATAACTTCTACGATCTCCGCATTGGTTTCACCCAGGCCGACCATCAGACCTGATTTGGTTGGGATATTCGGGTGCGCCTGTTTAAAACGCTCCAGCAGCTTCAATGACCATTCGTAGTTGGCGCCAGGGCGCACCTGGCGATAAATACGCGGCACGTTTTCCAGATTATGGTTGAACACGTCGGGTGGGGTCGCGGTCAGGATCTCCAGTGCGCGATCCATCCGGCCGCGGAAATCCGGGACCAGCGTTTCGATTTTAATATCAGGACTTTTGGCACGAATAGCGGCGATACAATCGGCAAAGTGCTGTGCGCCACCGTCGCGCAGATCGTCGCGATCAACCGAAGTAATGACGACATAACGCAACGCCATATCGGCAATGGTCTGCGCCAGTTTTTCCGGCTCGTTGGCATCGGGAGCTACCGGGCGGCCATGGGCTACGTCGCAGAATGGGCAACGGCGGGTACAAATGGCACCCAAAATCATAAAGGTTGCCGTCCCATGGTTAAAGCATTCAGACAGGTTAGGGCATGAAGCCTCTTCGCACACCGAATGCAGGCCGTTTTTACGCATTGCGGCTTTAATACCCTGAATACGGGTGGAGTCGGCAGGGAGTTTGATCTTCATCCACTCAGGTTTGCGTAACAGTTCCTGCCGTTCGCTGACCACCGTTTTTACCGGGATCAACGCCATTTTGTCTGCATCGCGGTATTTGACGCCGCGTTCCATCTGAATTGGTTTACTCATAATCGTGCAGGTTCCAGTGACAAAGCTCGGCCGTCTGGTAGCCAAGCAAATGAACAAATTCCTGTACCAGGGTGGGATGAACGTCTTCTATGCTGATACCAGGCAGCAGCGCGCTGATCTGGGTCATCTGCATACCGGCATAGCCGCAGGGGTTGATTTGCTGAAACGGAGTCAGATCCATGGCAACGTTCAGTGCCAGACCATGAAATGAACAGCCTTTGCGGATGCGCAAGCCCAGCGAACAAATCTTTTGTTCCCCCACATAAACGCCGGGTGCATCCGGGCGCGCCCGCGATGCTATTTTAAAATGAGCGAGGGTATTGATCACCGTATCTTCTAGCGCGGTGACCAACTGGCGTACACCAACGTTGTTGCGTTTCAGATCTACCATCACGTACAGCACCTGCTGGCCAGGGCCATGGTAGGTTACCTGGCCACCGCGATCGCTCTGAACCACCGGGATATCTCCTGGCATGAGAACGTGTTCCGCTTTGCCTGCCTGCCCTTGGGTAAACACGGGCTGATGCTGCACCAGCCACAGCTCATCGGGCGTAATAGCGGTGCGATGATTGGTGAAGTTGTGCATGGCTTGGGATACAGGCTCATAGGGCTGCAACCCCAGCTGACGCAAAATGATCTTATTATGTTGCAAACGAGTCATCGTCAGGTTACAGAAGTGAGAAGGCCATTATACCGAGCGCTCAGGCTCGCGACCAGCATTTATCCTCAGCACCACGGCACAACCCGAGCAGGAGGTGCCAGTGGGATTTTATGCTGAAATTACAGCACCATGCGGACAATCTCAATATTGCCCAACTCTTCATACAACGTTTCCACCTGGTCGATATGGGTGGCGGTAATCGTGATGGAAACGGAGTGGTAATTCCCTTTGCTGCTCGGCTTAACCTGCGGGTTGTAATCCCCTGGAGCATGGCGCTGCACCACTTCAACCACCTGGTCTACCAGCTCGGGTTGTGCCAGGCCCATTACCTTGTAGGTAAATGAACAAGGGAATTCGAGCAGTTCGTTCAGTTTAGTTTTTTGCATGTGAATGCGCTCCAAAGTGCGGCTATTAGGTTATAGCTAATCTATAAATTATAACTCCCGCAAAAGCGGGAGTGAGTGTTAATCATAATATGGGGTTTAAATCCCCCGTATCAAGGTTTAGCCAAACCAGTGGTGGAACATCAGCTTGATGTAATCCACGATGCGGCTGAAGAAACCACCTTCTTTCACTTCGTTCAGTACCACCAGAGGGCGTTGATCGATGGTTTTGCCATCCAGTTGGAAATTGATGCTGCCAACAACCTGGTTTTTGGCCAGCGGCGCATGGATTTCCGGGGTGTTCAGCACGTAGCTGGCTTTCAGGTCTTTCATCCGGCCGCGTGGGATAGTCAGATAAACATCTTTATCTACCCCCAGTTCGACACGGTCGGCATCGCCAAACCAGACGGGTTCTGAGGCAAATTCTTTACCGGCTTTCAACGGTGCGACCGTTTCGAAGAAACGGAAACCCCAGGTCAGCAACTTTTTACTTTCAGTTTCACGGCCTTTGAAGGTGCGGCCACCCAACACGGCGGAAATCAGCCGCATTTGGCCTTCGGTAGCGGAGGCCACCAGGTTGTAGCCTGCGGCATCAGTATGGCCGGTTTTGATACCGTCAACGTTCAGGCTGGTATCCCACAGCAGGCCGTTACGGTTCATCTGGCGGATATTGTTGAACGTGAATTCTTTTTCTTTGTAGATGGCGTATTCATCTGGAACATCACGGATCAGCGCTTGGCCGATCAGCGCCATATCACGCGCCGAGCTGA
This sequence comes from Chania multitudinisentens RB-25, assembly GCF_000520015.2. GTDB lineage: Bacteria > Pseudomonadota > Gammaproteobacteria > Enterobacterales > Enterobacteriaceae > Chania > Chania multitudinisentens. The sequence continues at coordinate 4,753,911 of NZ_CP007044.2, read as the reverse complement.
ACTGGCCTTCTGCATCTAGGCCATGCACGGTCTGGAAGTGGGTATTTTGCAGGCCGAACTGCTTGACGTAGGTGTTCATCAGATTGACGAAGGCATCCTGGCTGCCAGCCACGTAATCAGCCATGGCCACACAGGCATCATTGCCGGACTGTAGATTGATGCCACGCGTTAGTTTAGACACCGGCACGCGATCGCCGGGTTTCAGAAACATCAGCGAGGAACCTTTAAACACCGGGTTACCGGTTGCCCAGGCATCCTGGCCGATGGTGACTAGATCATCCTGACCAATCTTGCCGGACTTAAGCGCTTGGCCGATGACATAGCTGGTCATCATTTTGGTCAGGCTGGCGGGATCGCGGCGGGCATCAGCGTTAGATTCTGCCAGCACTTTACCGGAATTGTAATCAATCAGGATGTAGGATTCCGCGTCAATCTGCGGGACACCCGGGATCATGGTTTTGATATTAACGTCATCAGCATAGGCAACTGGCGCTGTGCTGATCGCAATGACGGTGCCGAGCATTAGGCTCTTGACTAAGCGGAAAGGGGTGACATGTTTCATGATCGGAACGACAACATCCGTGAAAGTAAGTTAAAAACGAGCCACACTATAGCAGATGAGGCTCCGGCAGGCATTAAGCATTCGCCCGCTTGACAGTGGTTTACACACACTTAGCTGAAAGAAAATGTTTCAGCCAAAAAATCGCTGACAAGCTGTGTTTGCTGACCGGGCCTCATGTTTTAAGGTGCAGCAGTGATAAAAGATTGTTGTTGCGCTTCGTTAGCCAGGCGCTGTTGAAGCTGTATCGCCTGCTGGCGATCGCTAAATGGGCCTAACTGCACGCGGTAGACGTTACCACTGGTCGAAACTTTACCAGGAACGCCAAATTGCTGACTGAGTTGCTGTTGCCAGCTTTGCGCACGTTCGGCGTTGCTCAACGCACCAACCTGAACGACAAGATTGCCGTTTGCACTGGCCGTAACCTGGGGAACTGCAACAACCGGTGTGCTGCTGATGGTGGGCTGTGGTTCAGAACCTTCCAGCACGCCAGCAGGTAAAGCGCTAGGGGCTCCCAGGAACCCACCTCGACGGGCAGGTAAACCGTCATCATTACGCAGGCTGTTGTTGTCAATCGGGCGTACAGCGGCACCATTGTTGGTTGGAGATTCTTGCTGTATCGGCGTGCCCAGGTCGCTTGAGCCTAGATCTGGGCGTGCTGGCAGGGCATAACTCTGTTTGGCGACTACAGTACCGACAGTGCCGGGGCCACTCAGGGAACCGTCTGGCGCAACGCTGATAAAGTCGACTTTCACTTTGGTATTGCTGGTCAGATTGAGACGATCGGCGGCGGCTTTCGACAGGTCAATAATCCGGCCTGGAGTATAAGGGCCACGATCGTTGACACGTACCACTAATTGGCGACCATTGGCCTGGTTGGTGACGCGCACGTAGCTTGGGATCGGCAAGGTTGGGTGGGCGGCAGTCAGGGCGTTCGGATTGAAGCGTTCACCAATGGCGGTAGTATTCCCGCTGGCTTCTTCGCCATACCAGGCAGCTAGCCCTATTTGTGAAAAGTTTTGCGGATCTTTCACGATGCGGTAAGTATCGCCATTCACCGTATAATCCTGCAAAGTACCAGGGTTATAAGGCTCATAATGCGGTTCCACTCCGCCAATCTCTACCACTGGCCCACTGTAGGGCTGCGCTGGCGGAGCCTGCGTTTCTTCCATTGTGGTGGTACAAGCCGAGAGTAAGACTGCCGCAGCAACTGCACCGATCCAACGCCATTCCTTACGCATTACTCACCTCTATAGATTTTTAGACAGCATTTTTCGATGCGTGTGGATTGACATGACAATGCCAAACCCAGCCATGAGTACGATCAGCGCCGAACCACCATAGCTGACCAGAGGCAAAGGTACGCCAACAACCGGTAAAATACCACTGACCATGCCAATGTTGACAAACACATAAACGAACAGGATCAGCATCAATCCGCCGACCATCACACGGCCGAAAGTGGTTTGTGCCCGAGCTGCGATCATCAGCCCACGGATAATCACCAACAGGTACAGCACCAGCAAAATCAGTACACCGATCAGACCCAACTCCTCCGCCAACACGGCGAAGATAAAATCGGTATGGCGTTCAGGCAGGAACTCCAATTGCGACTGCGTACCATGCAGCCAGCCTTTGCCAGCCAGACCACCGGAACCAATAGCAATTTTTGACTGAATAATGTGGTAACCGGCACCGAGCGGATCGCTTTCTGGATCGAGCAGCATCATCACACGATCTCGCTGATAGTCATGCATCAGGAAGAACCACAGTACTGGAATAAAGGCGGCCAACAGCACGGCGGCAAGGCAGATCAGCTTCCAACTCATCCCTGAAAGAAAGAGTACAAACAGACCGGAAGCGGCGATCAAAATGGATGTGCCAAGATCCGGCTGTGCGGCAACCAGCAGGGTAGGCAGGAAAATCAGTACCAGTGCAATGCCGGTATTTTTCAGTGAAGGTGGGCACACGTCTCGGTTCATAAACCGGGCGACCATGAGCGGCACGGCGATCTTGGCGATTTCCGAAGGTTGAAAACGCACAAAACCCAAATCCAGCCAGCGCTGCGCCCCTTTACTGATTTGCCCGAAAGCATCCACCAGAATCAGCAGAATAACGCAGAAAATATACAGGTAGGGAGCCCAACTTTCGTAGACCCGTGGTGGGATCTGCGCCATCACTCCCATCACGATCAGGCCCATCAGGATCTGGCCGATTTTGCGTTCCATCATGCCAATATCCTGGCCGCTGGCGCTCCACATTACGAAAGCGCTGTAGACCAACAAGGCCAGAATCAATAACAAGAATGTGGGGTCGATATGGATTTTGGTCCAGATGGAGCCCTTTTGTTGGCTTTCAGTCATGTTTTACCTTAATCACCTTCTATGCCGGGCGGAAGTGGGACTGCATCAGGTAATTGCGTATTGTTGTCACCTAACAGAATGTGGTCAAGGATCTGACGGGTAATCGTACCTACCGCCGGGCCTGAACCGCCGTTCTCCAGAATGATAGCGACTGAAATCGTTGGGTTATCATACGGAGCAAAAGCGGTCATCAGTTTATGATCGCGCAGATGTTCTGCAAGTTTATGCGCGTTGTAGGTTTCATAGCCGAATACCTGTGCCGTACCTGATTTTGCCGCGGCTTTATAGGGTGTACCTTCAAAATACTTGCGTGCGGTGCCGTTTGAGCGGTTGGCTACGCCGTACATCCCATCTTTGGCGATTTCCCAGAAGCCGGAATGAATATCACCGATCTGCTTATGTTCTTCCTGGCGGAATGGCACCAGAACCCCGTTGATCTTGGTGCTTTGTAACAGGTGCGGCGTTTTGACGTTCCCGTCGTTGATCAGCGTATTAAGCGCCTTGGACATCTGAATCGGCGTGGCAGTCCAGTAGCCTTGGCCGATGCCTACGGGAATAGTATCGCCTTGATACCAGGGTTTTTTGTAACGTTTTAACTTCCAATCGCGGGTTGGCATCAGGCCCGAACGCTCTTCGGAAAGATCGATACCGGTATAGTCACCATAACCGAATTTGCTCAACCAGGTTGAAAGGCGGTCAATACCCATATCATAAGCGACCTGGTAGAAGAAGGTATCGGCAGACTCTTCCAGTGCTTTGGTGACATTCAGGCGGCCATGGCCCCATTTTTTCCAGTCGCGGAAGCGTTTTTCAGAGCCGGGTAACTGCCACCAGCCGGGATCGAACACCACGCTGTTTTTGGTGATCACACCGGCACTGAGGGCCGAGACGGCAATATAGGGTTTCACCGTTGAAGCGGGGGGATAAACCCCCTGTGTGGCGCGGTTGATCAGCGGGCGGTTCGGATCGTTGAGCAACCCTTGGTAATCTTTGCTGGAGATGCCATCAACGAACAGGTTCGGGTCGTAACTGGGGTTGGAAACCATCGCCAGAATGCCGCCGGTGCGCGGATCGCTGACCACTACAGCGGCACGGCTGCCCACCAGCAATTGCTCGATGTAGCGCTGTAGATTGAGATCGAGGGTCAGGTAAACGTCTTTTCCGGCAGACGGCGGTTGTTCGTGCAGTTGGCGGATCACGCGGCCACGGTTGTTAACCTCAACCTCTTCATAGCCGGTTTTGCCGTGCAGGGTATCTTCATAAAAACGTTCAATCCCCAATTTACCGATATCGTGCGTGGCGGCATAGTTGGCCAGCTTGCCCTCTTTATCCAGGCGTTCGACGTCGCGATCGTTAATCTTTGAGACATAGCCGATCACGTGGGTGAGGGCAGAACCATAGGGATAATAACGGCGCTGATACCCTTTCACTTCTACACCGGGAAAGCGGAATTGGTTAACGGCAAAGCGGGCCACCTGCACTTCGGTCAGGGCGTTTTTGACCGGAATGGAAACGAAGCGGCGTGAGCGTTTACGCTCTTTTTCAAAGTTGGCGATTTCATCGTCGGTCAGATCAACCACCGAACGCAATGCTTGCAGTGTTGCGTTAAGATCGTCAACTTTTTCAGGCATCAGCTCTAACTGATAAATGGTGCGATTCAGTGCCAGCGGTGTGCCGTTACGATCATAAATAATGCCGCGGCTAGGGGGGATCGGCACCAGTTTGATGCGGTTTTCATTGGAACGGGTGCGGTAATCCTCAAAGCGAACGATTTGCAGATTATACAAATTGGCAATCAGGATGCCTATCAGCACCAGAATAACCAAAAACGCCACCAGGGCGCGGCGTACAAACAGGGCAGATTCTGCCGTATAGTCGCGAAAAGGGTTACGATCTATTTTCATCCCGTTGTTTTCTTTCACTCTGTTACAGTCACCAACGCTTATTCCCGGTGGTAAGGATGATTGGTGGTAATACTCCAGGCGCGGTAGAGGCTTTCAGCCACCAGTACACGCACTAAAGGATGCGGTAACGTCAAGGGTGATAGTGACCAGCTTTGCTCGGCCGCTGCTTTACAGGCCGGTGCCAACCCTTCAGGGCCGCCAATCAGCAAGCTGACGTTGCGGCCATCCTGTTTCCAACGTTCGAGCTGCTGTGCCAACTGGGGCGTTTCCCAGGGAGTGCCTGGGATGTCCAAGGTGACAATACGGTTACCCTTGCCGACTGCTGCCAGCATTTGCTCGCCTTCTTTTTCCAGAATACGTTTGATATCCGCATTCTTGCCACGTTTGCCCGCCGGGATTTCGGTCAGCTCGAATGGCATATCTTTTGGAAAGCGATGCAGGTAATCCATAAAACCGGTCTGTATCCAGTCTGGCATTTTGGTGCCGACCGCAACCAATTGCAGTTTCACCGCTTAGCTCCAGAGCTTTTCCAGTTCGTATAACTGTCTGCTTTCTTCCTGCATCACATGCACGATCACTTCGCCCAGATCAACCACCACCCAATCGGAAACTGCCTGGCCTTTCATGCCATACAATTCCATGCCGACCGCACGGGATTCCTGTACCACATGTTCGGCAATCGACATCACGTGGCGGGTAGAGGTGCCGGTGCAGATAATCATGCAATCGGTGATGCTGGATTTGCCCTGGACATCAAGAGCGATGATATCCTGGCCTTTCATGTCATCAATTTTATCAATGACGAAGTCTTGGAGCACTTTACCTTGCAAAGGTTCCCCCTCGGGTATGTTCTGTTCGTCAGACCAACGCTGGAAATGTGGCCTGAATAATCATAATGGTGTTGGTAGGAGCCTACTGGGCGATGTCTCAACAGCCAGGTTTCCGGCTTTTGCAGCGGGTAGACCTGAAAATGAGCGGCGCAGTATAGCACTATCTGTATAAACCCTGTAACTCGATATAGCGCTGTACGGAACGCGGCAGCAAATCATCACAACTGATGCCCTGATGGCGGCGTTGGCGTATATCGGTGGCCGATATTTCCAAGAGCGGTGTTTCGGCCATATAGACATAACCCTGTGGCTGCTGGCGTAGCAGGTTGGTATCGGTAACCCGATGTTGTACCAGCCATTGCCGCATTTCGGGCGTATTCATCTGTTGGTTATAGCCGGGGCGTGCCAGCACCAACAGATGGCAGACATCCAGTAACGCCTGCCAACGGTGCCATAGGTGTAGCGTCAGCAACGAGTCTTGGCCAATGATAAACGCCAGAGGCAAAGTTTTACCACGTTCTTTACGAATCGTTTCTAATGTTTCGATCGTGTAGGACGGCGTAGTACGGTGCAGTTCACGGTCATCCACCGCAAATAACGAATTGCCAGCGATCGCAAGTTCAACCATTTTCAGCCGTTGTTGCGGGCTGGCTTCTGGCTGCGGGCGGTGAGGGGGCACATGATTGGGCAGCAGTATCACCCGATTCAGGCCAATCTCATCGACCAAGGCTTCCACTGGGCGCAGGTGGCCGTTGTGAATCGGATCAAAGGTGCCGCCGAAAAAGGCATGCAGCATGGTGGTGTTTTCCACATTGTTGAAAAGAGAGAGGTATCCCTCTTAAACACAGATAAAACTCTGCCCGCTATCATAGCAGCATTTTTGAGACTGGGGTTGGATGTTGTGGCTGCCAAGGTTGGTAAGCACATCCGTGCGTGCTTGGTATTCTGGTTGTTGACGCGTTTTTTAAACAAGAATAGGATTTATTAAATTAACCACCCAAAATAAGGATGCTAAATGTTTAATCAATCGGAGCTTGTTCGTTATGCTTAGCAAGGGCTATTGCATAATGATTTGATGTTTTAAGCAGTCGCTCTTGCTCGATCCTGATATCAACTTAGGAGGAGCATAATGAGCTATAAAAAAGCGAGTGATGTTTTACCGCAGGATTTATTAATTGCAATTCAACAGTATATAGACGGCGAATATATTTATATCCCGCGTAAAGAAGACAATAAACTGTCGTGGGGTGAAAATACGCAAACAAGAGAAACTCTCCAGGCAAGAAACAGAGCTATTTTGGCTAAACGTCTGGCGGGATATTCGGTTGCTGAACTGGCCGAACAATACTTTTTGTCTACCAAGGCGATATACAAAATCGTTAACGCGGGTAAAAACCACTGATATCGAGAGCGCTCTGAATTGCTTCAGGGCGCTTTCTCTATTTTTATCCAACCTGGTTCTTAGCGGGCATCTGGGAAACCTGTGGGGAGCGATTTACCACACATCAGCATCGACAGATTTTCCAATTCCGCCCAGACTGACTGACCATAATCCTGCTTAAGCGTGATTTCAATCTGCGCCAGCATATGGACAGCCTGCCGTAATTGCTGGCCCGACAGGCGCTGTAGTGCCTGAGTAATCAGATTACGGCGGTTTTGCCAGACTTTATGCTGATCAAACAGGGTGCGCAACGGGGTGTTTGCCATCCGGCGTTGCAAAGTAAGCAGCATCAGCAACTCGCGTTGCAGGGTGCGCAACAGGATCACCGGTTCAATATCTTCTTGCTGCAACTGTTGCAGAATGTGCCAGGCACGTTTGCTTTTACCGGCAAGCAGGGCATCCAGCCAGTGGAACGGGCTGAAATGTGCGGCGTCATTAACGGCTTGCTCAACGCGTGGCAGAGAGAGTTTTCCATCCGCATACAATAGCGACAACCGCTCCAGCGCCTGTGACAGTGCCAGCAGGTTACCTTCATAGCAGTAACACAGCAGTTGATTGGCGGCGTCGTCAAGTTGCAACTGCATAGTTTTGGCGCGCTGAGCCACCCAGCGGGGTAATTGCGCTTGTTCAGGCGTCTGGCAACTGATGAAGGCGCCGTTTGGGCTGAGTGCTTTGAACCAGGCGCTGTTTTCCTGTGCTTTGGTCAGGCGGGGGCCACGCAGCACCAGCAAAATATCCTCATGCAGCAAGCCCGCCAACTTGACCAACTGCTCGCCGAGCGGTGCCGTAGGGCCATTTTCTGGGAAGATTAACAGTAAGGTTTGCCGGTTGGCGAACAGGCTCATAGCCTGGCAGATGCTGAAAATGGCGTTCCAATCGGTTTGAGCATCAAGAGAAATGCTGTAATGCTCGGTGAATTGCTGCTGCTGCGCAGTTTGCCGGATCAGATCCTGGCTTTCCTGTAACAAGAGAGGGTCATTACCACTCAATAAATAACAAGCGCGCAACCCCTCACGGAGCTGCGCGGCGAGTTGTTCAGGGTAGAGACGGATCATTGGGCAGGGAGACTGGCCGGTTTTTCATTGGCGGTAGTGCTCTTTTGTTGAGCCTCTATCGCCGCAGCATGGACCACCAATAATCTGCGTACAAGCTGCTGCGCAGCCTGCTGACGCATTTCTTGTAGAATGATCCCCTGCTCGGCATCTTTAGCCAGCGCAGTTAACGGGTTATCAAAGAAGGAACGGAACACTTTGATGTCCACGGGATAGATATCATGGCCAGGAATCAATACCTGTGCCTGAACCGTCATCACCATCTGGTTTTCTGCTGTTTTACCGTCTTGGAAGATCGAAACGGTATCCTGGCTCTGTGTTGAATTGACAATACGCAGGGTTGGCACATCTTTGCGTGCTGCGTCGCTCGCAATGGTCACGCCGCTGGCGCGCAATTGAGTACGCACGGCGCGTGTCAATGGGCCAAAAGGATCGTAGCTGTCCAGCATCAGCGTTTGCATTTCAGAGGGGATCTGCGTGGTGTCACGCAGATGAAAACCGCAGCCGGCGGTAACCAGTACCGCCAACCCCAGCAACAACGTGAGAATACGATGCCGCACAATGCCTCCTTGTGTTAACCCACAACCAGGTTAAGCAATTTGCCTGGAACATAGATCACTTTGCGTATGGTGACCCCTTCCAGATATTTGGCTACCAAATGCTCTTGAGCGGCGTGTTCACGCACTTGATCTTCGGTTGCATTGGCAGCCACAGTGATTTTAGCGCGAACCTTGCCGTTGACCTGTACCACCACCAGCTTCGAATCTTCCACCATGGCGGCATCATCGGCTACCGGCCAGGCTGCGGTATCCACATCACCTTCGCCATTCAGCGCCTGCCACAGGCTGAAGCAAACGTGCGGTGTGAAAGGGTACAGCATGCGGACGACTGCCAGTAAGGCTTCCTGCAACAGCGCGCGATCCTGCTCGGTTTCCTGTGGTGCACGGCCCAGTTTGTTCATCAGTTCCATTACGGCGGCAATCGCGGTATTAAACGTTTGGCGGCGGCCGATATCGTCGGTAACTTTGGCGATGGTTTTGTGTACGTCGCGGCGCAGCGCTTTCTGATCTTCATTCAGCGTAGCCACGTCCAACGGCTGAACCGCACCTTTCTCAACGTGATCGTAAGCCAGTTTCCAGACGCGTTTCAGGAAGCGGTTTGCCCCTTCAACCCCGGACTCCTGCCATTCCAGTGTCATATCTGCCGGTGAAGCAAACATCATAAACAGGCGAACAGTATCCGCACCGTATTTTTCTACCATCACCTGTGGGTCAATGCCGTTATTCTTCGACTTCGACATTTTGCTCATGCCAGCGTAGACCAGTTCGTGGCCTTCTGGATCGACAGCCTTGATGATGCGGCCTTTCTCGTCGCGCTCAACGGTGGCATCAACCGGGGAAACCCAGATGCGTTCGCCGCTGTTACCGGTGTAATAGAAAGCGTCTGCCAGCACCATGCCTTGACACAGCAGGCGCTTGGCCGGTTCGTCAGAATCCACCAGGCCAGCGTCGCGCATCAGTTTGTGGAAGAAGCGGAAATACATCAGATGCATGATGGCATGCTCGATGCCCCCAACGTATTGATCGACAGGCAGCCAGTAGTTGGCCGCTGCCGGGTCCAGCATGCCTTGATCGTATTGTGGGCAGGTGTAGCGTGCGTAATACCAGGAAGATTCCATAAAGGTATCGAAGGTATCGGTTTCACGTAATGCAGGCTGGCCGTTAACGGTGGTTTTGGCCCACTCGGGATCGGCTTTGATGGGGCTGGTGATGCCGTCCATTACCACATCTTCCGGCAGGATCACCGGCAGTTGATCTTCTGGGGTAGGCAGAACAGTACCGTCTTCCAGCGTCACCATCGGAATCGGTGCCCCCCAGTAACGCTGGCGGGAAACCCCCCAGTCGCGCAGGCGGTAGTTGATTTTGCGCTGGCCAACACCAAGAGTGACCAGTTTATCCGCAATCGCATTGAAACCGGCTTCATGATCCAACCCGTCGAATTCACCGGAATTGAACAAAGATCCTTTTTCAGTCATGGCTTCGGTATGCATGTCTGGCTGGCTGCCATCCAGATTCAGGATCACCGGTTTGATTGGCAGGCTATATTTGGTGGCGAATTCCCAGTCGCGCTGGTCGTGACCCGGTACAGCCATCACCGCGCCAGTGCCGTACTCCATCAACACAAAGTTGGCAACCCAGATCGGCAGTTTCTCGCCGTTCAGCGGATGAACGGCGAACAGCCCAGTGGCCATGCCTTTCTTTTCCATGGTTGCCATATCGGCTTCGGCGACCTTGGTATTACGACATTCATCAATGAATGTCGCCAGAGCCGGGTTATTCAGTGCGCCTTGCTGTGCCAACGGGTGGCCTGCGGCAACGGCCACATAGGTAGCCCCCATAAAGGTATCCGGGCGGGTGGTATAGACGGTGACTTTCTCGTCGCGGTTTGCCACGCTGAAGGTGATTTCTACCCCTTCGGAACGGCCAATCCAGTTGCGCTGCATGGTTTTCACCTGCTCTGGCCAGCTTTCAAGCTTGTCCAGATCGTTCAGCAACTGATCGGCATAATCGGTGATTTTAATGAACCACTGCGGGATTTCTTTGCGTTCAACCTTGGTGTCGCAGCGCCAACAGCAGCCATCGATCACCTGTTCGTTAGCCAGCACGGTCAGATCGTGCGGGCACCAGTTCACCGCCGAGGTTTTCTTGTAAACCAGGCCTTTTTCGTAAAGCTTGGTGAAAAACCATTGTTCCCAGCGGTAGTAATCTGGTTGGCAGGTGGCGAACTCGCGATCCCAGTCGTAACCGAAGCCCAGCAGCTTCAGCTGGTTCTTCATATATTCGATATTATCGTAGGTCCATGGTGCTGGGGCAGTGTTGTTTTTCACCGCAGCGCCTTCTGCTGGCAAACCGAATGCATCCCAACCAATGGGTTGCAGCACGTTTTTGCCCAGCATACGCTGATAGCGGGAGATCACGTCGCCAATGGTGTAGTTACGCACATGGCCCATGTGTAGGCGCCCAGAAGGGTATGGCAGCATAGAAAGGCAGTAATACTTTTCCTTGCTCGCATCTTCGGTAACCTTGAAAGTTTGCTTCTCTTGCCAGTGAAGCTGTACGTGCGATTCTATCTCTTCGGGGCGGTATTGCTCTTGCATGGCGGCCGATGGTCCTGTAGGTGTGAAACAGCTACATCCGTAGCATTCTGTTGAGAACTTAAGATCCGCATAGCATAGCTGATAAGACCTCCCAGCAACAACACCAAGCGCCCTGATGCGGCGTATTTAAAAAAACATCGTCATGATGTGATCCACAACCTGTCAATCTTCTCATCTTACCCAGTGTCTATTGTAATTTAAGGCTAAAATGAACGGGAGTAGTTGCAAGAAGGAAATCTTGGCGCAGTACTTCATCGAGGAGAAGCTATGAACAAGGTTGCTCAGTATTACCGTGAGTTGGTGACATCGTTGACGGAACGTTTGAAAAACGGTGAGCGTGACATTGATGAACTGGTTGCCAGCGCCGAGAAACGGCTGAACGAGGTGGGGGAGCTGACCCGGGCCGAGGTGGAGCAACTGACTCAGGCTGTGCGCCGCGATCTGGAAGAATTCGCCCGTAGCTACGAAGAAAGCCGGGAAGAGTTCTCAGACAGTGTATTTATGCGGGTGATCAAGGAAAGCCTATGGCAAGAGCTGGCCGATATCACCGACAAAACCCAGTTGGAATGGCGTGAGGTATTCAAGGATGTCAGCCATCATGGCGTGTATCACAGCGGTGAAGTGGTGGGGTTAGGCAATCTGGTGTGTGAGAAGTGCCATCACCATCTTGCCTTCTATACGCCAGAGGTTTTACCGCTGTGCCCAAAATGCGGGCATGATCAGTTTCAACGCAAGCCGTTCGAACCTTAATATATCCCCCTCATCATCAGCATGAGGGGGAAACTGACGGTTTACTGGCAGGGGGTTTCTCTCGTGCTATTTTGCACGATCAGTTCAGCGTCTGGCGTGAGGGCGAGATTGGTTCCGTCAGATAAGCATAATATGGCATGAGAGAGTTCAGTATCGCCTTTGGCCAAGTCTGTAACGGCCATGGCGCTGGCTTTTTCACCTTGCAGTTTTACCAGATAGTGTTCACAACCGTCCTGGCATTGTGGCAGGGCCGAAAACTTACTGATACCGAACTCTTCCACGGTAACATTACCGAGATGCGTATTCACTATGCTGTTTTGGTTAAAAGCCTGTGTGGCATCCTGTTTCAGGCTATACCAGACCCAGGCAAACAGCCCGGCAGCGACAATAATGATGGCGATCAGGCCGATCAGAAACTTGCTAAAAAATCCTTTCATTTGTCTCTCCATATAATATTGTGGCGGCATTGTCTTGCCCCATCAGAAAAAAGTAAAGGCGCCTTGTGCCAGCAAAGTGACAATAAAGAACGGGGAAAACGCGAAAACCAGAATGGCTGATGCGCCCAAGGAGGGCGCATCAGAGGTAGATTAATGGAGGATTTTTGCCAGGAAGTCCTTGGCACGCTCGGATTCTGGGTGGTTGAAGAAATCGTCTTTATTACGGTCTTCAACGATTTTCCCTTCATCCATAAAGATCACCCGATGGGCCACTTTACGGGCAAAGCCCATTTCGTGTGTCACTACCATCATCGTCATCCCTTCCTGGGCCAATTTCACCATGACATCCAGCACTTCGTTGATCATTTCCGGGTCAAGAGCGGAAGTCGGTTCATCAAACAGCATGGCGATCGGGTCCATACATAACGCACGGGCTATCGCGACGCGCTGCTGTTGGCCACCGGACAACTGGCCTGGAAACTTATTGGCATGAGCGGAGAGGCCAACACGCTCAAGCAGTTTCAGCCCTTTCTCGCGTGAGGCTTCTTTGTTGCGTTTGAGCACTTTGATTTGCGCCAGCGTCAGGTTTTCAATGATCGACAAATGGGGGAACAGTTCAAAATGCTGGAATACCATGCCAACTTGGGAACGCAACTGCGCCAGATTGGTGCTCTTATTGTTAACCTGTGTTCCATTGACCAGAATATCGCCTTTCTGAATGGGCTCCAGCCCGTTGACCGTTTTTATCAGGGTTGATTTGCCTGAGCCTGAAGGACCACAGACCACCACCACTTCACCTTTTTTGACTTCGGTGGTGCAATCGGTCAAAACCTGAAAGTGACCGTACCACTTAGAAACATTTTTCAGGGAAATCATTAAACCGTCCTTCTTTTCAAATAACTGACCAGCATCGACGCGGCGATACTGATAATAAAATAGACCAGACCAGCAAACAGGATCATTTCAACCTGTGTACCATCGCGCTCACCAATGGTTGAGGCGGTACGGAAGAAGTCTGCCAGACTCAGCACATAAACCAGTGAAGTATCCTGGAACAAGACGATCCCTTGGGTCAACAGCAATGGCACCATGGCGCGGAATGCCTGCGGCAGGATCACCAGCCTCATGGACTGCCAATTTGTCATTCCCAGCGCCAATGCGGCAGAAGACTGACCGCGCGATACGCTCTCAATCCCAGCCCGGATAATCTCTGAGTAATAGGCCGCTTCAAACAGAGAAAAAGCGACCATGGCTGAGATCAGGCGGATATCGGTTTTGGGTGATAAACCCAGAACCTGCTGTAATAAGCTGGGAACTACCAGATAGAACCAGAGCAGCACCATCACCAGCGGGACAGAGCGGAACAGGTTGACGTACAGGGCGGCAAACCAGCTGATCGGCTTGATTGGTGACAGGCGCATCACGGCCAAAATGGTGCCCCAGATAATGCCGAAGACGATAGCCGTTACGGTAATTTTTAGCGTGACAGCCAGCCCTTGCAGCAAATACGGGAAGCTTGGGACAATTGAGCCCCAGTCAAATTCATACATTATTTGCTCCCCATATGGCCGGGTAACTGCACTTTTCTCTCAACGATCCGCATAAACAGCATAATGACGGCGTTGATACCCACATAAGCGAGAGTAATGGCAGTAAAGGATTCATAGGCATGTGCGGAATAATCCAGCAGCTTACCGGCCTGCGCGGCCATATCCACCAAGCCGATGGTGGAGGCGATGGCGGAGTTTTTCACCAGATTGAGCATCTCTGACGTCATCGGTGGCACAATCACCCGGTAGGCATTCGGTAACAGCACATAGCGATAGGTTTGTGGCAGCGTTAAGCCCATTGCCAACCCTGCGGCACGCTGGCCGCGTGGCAGAGATTGGATACCAGCACGCACTTGTTCACAAACGCGAGCAGCGGTGAACAGCCCAAGACACAGCATGGAAGAAACAAAAAACTGAACGTTAGGGTCCAGCTCGGTTTTAAACCACATGCCAAGATTGGTTGGTAACAGTTCCGGCACCACCAGATACCAGGTGAAAAATTGCACGATCAGCGGTACGTTACGGAACAGTTCGACGTAGCAAGTTCCCAGCGTTGAGAGAAAACGGTTTGGCACGGTTCGCAAGATACCGAACAGTGAACCGACAAAAAAAGCGATAATCCATGCGCAGATGGAGAGGGCGACCGTGACCTGAAAGCCGGACCAGATCCAGCCCAGATAGGTGGTATTCCCAAACGGGGCCTGTTGCAGGAAGATACCCCAGTTCCAATCTATTGACATAACAAACTCCGGTAAACAGGCGCAGAGCACCTTAAAGCTTGATGGCTATTCAGGGGCGGCAACTTACACCGAGCTGGGCAGTGTATAAGCGTGCGGCCCTGAATGAAGGGAGAATGCGGGAGGTAGAACGAACTCCCGTATCCTGCCTGCTTCACGTCTTTATCTTTCAAGTGACTGATTGTGGTTGCTTGAATGATATGAATGATAGCCATCAACAGGGCCGGTTTGGCTACCGAGCAGCCAAACCGGCTTTCTCTTTTTATTAGTTCAAAGCTTTGTCGTTAGGCTCTTTGAACAACTTTTTCATATCATCAGACAGTTCAAAGTTCATGTTGAGGTTCTTGGGTGGAATAGGCTGCTTGAACCAGACATCAAACCATTTGGCGGCCTCGCCTGAGGTTTGTACTTGAGCGATAGTCTCATCAACCAGTTTTTTGAACTCTGGATCGTCTTTACGCATCATGCAGCCATAGGCTTCCTGGGATTGCGGGGTGCCTGTGATTTCCCACTGATCGGGTTTTTTGGCTTTTGCCCGCTCGCCTGCCAGCAACGCATCATCCATCATAAAGGCTACTGCACGGCCACTTTCCAGGGTACGGAAAGAGTCCCCATGGTCCTTGGCGCTGATGATGCGCATCTTCATCTGTTTTTCATCGTTCAGCTTGTTGAGCCGCACTTCGGAAGTCGTTCCCGAGGTTACCACGACCGCTTTACCAGCCAGATCGCTGAAATCGTTGATACCAGAGCCTTTCTTCACCAGCAGGCGTGTACCTACCACGAAGATGGTATTGGAAAAGGCCGCCTGTTGCTGGCGCTCAAGGTTATTGGTGGTGGAGCCACATTCAAAATCGAAGGTGCCGTTCTGTAACAGCGGAATACGGTTTTGCGAGGTGATCGGCAGCATTTTTACTTGCAGATCTGGTGCGTTTAACTTTTTCTTGACTGCTTCAACGATCTGGTTGGAGTAGTCTTGAGAATAACCGACAACTTTCTGCTGATTATCGTAGTAGGAGAATGGAACAGAGGATTCACGGTGACCAACAACAATTACACCGCTGTCTTTGATTTTTTTCAGCGTACCGTTCAGTTCTTCTGCATGGGCTACGCTACTCGCCGCACCGATAAGCAGTAACGATAACGCCAATTTTCGCATATACATGGTCCTACTCCTTTGCTGTTGTCATGACCCGAAATCAAGAGAGTATCGGGTTGAAACGGTTACTAATGACTCACGTTATTGAAGAGTCTTAGAACGAATTACCGATAGAAAATAGCTGATTGTGAACGGTATGAAACTAAGTTGTTTCATTTTTTGAGACATCACGCGCACCAAATGGATGCAATAAACCCCCAATGCACCGATGGGGTGCACAGCATGCTCTAGCGTTGTGCATTTGGTGCCGCGAGAGGCCGGTAAAGTCAATCAGCAATCTATTACAGAATAATTAAAGCAAAGGACGTGCCAGAAAAAGAGGCGAAATGAAGTGAGGCAGGGCGCATTAACGCCCTGCAAGGCGATTATTTACGGCGTAGCCCGGTAATCAGCGCAAAACCAGCCAAGAGCACGGTGATGATCCAAACCGGTATGGAACCGAAGCGTGCATAAGGCGTGATGCCGGTCGTGGGAGTAACTTTCACTTCCAGTACGTTGCGCGTGAATTGTGGCAGAGACGCCAGTACGTCGCCCGTTGGGCCGACGGCCGCAGTAATGCCATTGTTGGTGCCGCGCAGCAGAGGGCGCCCCAATTCCAATGCGCGCATTCGCGCCATCTGGAAATGTTGCCAAGGGCCGATAGAGTGGCCGAACCAGGCATCATTGGAGATGGTTAACAGAAAGTGGGTATCCGGGTTGAAATTGTCACGTACCTGCTGGCCAAGAACAATTTCATAACAGATGGCCGCCGTCAGGTTATAACCGCGCACGTTTAGCTGTGGCTGCACATAACTGCCACGGCTGAACGAGGACATCGGCAAATCGAATAAAGGGGCCAGTGGGCGTATCAGCGTTTCCAAGGGAACGAATTCGCCAAACGGCACCAGATGGTGTTTGTTATAGCGCTTGGCCGCCGGGTAACGGTAGGGCGTTTCTTCACCCAGCACGATCACGCTGTTGAAGAATTTTGTGCCTTGCGGGGTGGCGCGAGCATCAACAATCCCGGTAATCAGGCTGCTGTTTTTGGCACGCATCAGATCGTCAACCATGGTAAGAAACCCGTTCTGGTTGCTCTCCACGTCTGGAATGGCGGATTCCGGCCAGATGATGATCGGTGCTTTGCCCATAAATGGACGGCTGGCGTCCAGATAAGTTTGCAACGTGCTGACCAGCGCTTTGGGGTCCCACTTCATCGATTGTGCAATGTTGCCTTGCACCAGAGCAACGTTCACCGCCTGGTCTGGCAGCGGCGTAAACCAGTGCAACTGACGTAATGGCCAGGGCAGCAACAGCATGGCGATGGCGATCACGGCCGGGGTGATACGGCGTTGGTTGATGGCAAACACCAGCAGGCCGCTGAGGGACATCAGGAGCAGCGTGATGGCATCAACGCCCAACAATGGGGCAATACCTTTCAATGGGCCATCAAGTTGGCTGTAGCCGAACTGCAGCCAGGGGAAACCGGTCAGCACCCAGCCACGCAGGAATTCGGTCAGTTGCCATAACGCCGGTGCGGCAACCGCCAGCCGCCACCAGGTAGTGCGCGGCCAGAGGCGTGCCAACAATCCGGCGAACAGCCCGGTATACAACGAAAGATAGGCCGCCAGCAGGGCAACCAGGAAGATATTGATGGCAAACGGCATACCGCCAAAATCGGCAATGCTGACATAAACCCAGTTTATACCGCTGCCAAACAGCCCTAATCCCCAGCCAAACCCGAGTAGCGCGGATTGTCGGGTAGTACGGTTGAGAGTAACGGCCAACAAACCGAACAGTGAAATAATCGCCGCAGGCCAGAAATCATAAGGAGAAAACGCGAGTGTGCCGCAAGCACCTGACAATAGCGCCAGCAGAGCGCGAACTCGCTGGCGTGCAAATAAAGAGGCTTTAGCCATGGGAGATTTATTCTTCCAGTTTCGGTTGCGGAGAATCGTCCGGAATTTTGACATGAACCTGAATGATACGCCGGCTGTCAGCCATCGCAACTTTAAACAGGTAACCTTCTATTTCAATGGTTTCCCCGCGTGCTGGCAGATGGCCGAAGGCTTGCATCACCAGGCCGCCGATGGTATCAACCTCGTCGTCGCTAAAATGGGTGCCGAAAACATCGTTGAAGTCTTCAATCGGGGTTAATGCACGCACGGTGAACATATGGCGGCTGAGCTGACGGACATCGCGATCTTCCTCATCGTCATATTCGTCTTCAATCTCACCGACAATCAGTTCCAGAATGTCTTCAATGGTGACCAGGCCGGATACGCCACCGAACTCATCAATGACGATCGCCATATGATAACGCTGGGAGCGGAACTCTTTCAGCATCCGGTCAACCCGCTTGCTTTCCGGCACCACCACGGCGGGGCGCAGCACCTTGTCGATGCTGAAAGGCTCAGAGTCCGTGCGCATCAATGGCAACAGATCCTTGGCCATCAGCACGCCTTCAATGTGATCTTTATCTTCGCTGATCACCGGAAAACGCGAATGGGCAGACTCAATGATCACATCCAGGCACTCTTCCAGCGTCTGGTTACGCTTGAGCGTGACCATCTGGGAGCGCGGAATCATGATATCGCGCACGCGCTGTTCGGCGATATCCATCACGCCTTCCAGCATGTCGCGGGTATCAGGATCGATCAGATCGTTTTGCTCGGAATCACGGATCAGCTCAACCAAATCGCCACGGTTTTTAGGTTCACCGTGGAATAGCTGGTTGAGGATAAGAGTAAAGAACCCCTTCTTGGGACTGGGGCTGTCATTGCTTTGTGAATGGTCGTCGCTCATGGCGTTTTAATTAATATCACTCATGTCAGAGTTAAGGTGGTCAGCATCAGCGCCTGAATTAGGGCTGATACTGACGTCAGTTGGCGTCTTTTTCCGCCAGATAAGGGTCTGGATAACCCATGCTTTGCATGATCTCGGCTTCTAAAGACTCCATTTCTTCGGCTTCATCATCTTCAATATGGTCATACCCTAGCAGATGAAGGCTGCCGTGAACAACCATATGCGCCCAGTGAGCTTCCAGTGTTTTTTGTTGCTCAACCGCTTCTTGTTCAACCACCTGGCGGCAAATGACCAGATCGCCCAGCAGCGGTAGCTCGATCCCCGGAGGAGCTTCAAACGGGAATGACAGCACGTTGGTGGGGCTGTTTTTGCCACGGTAAGTCAGGTTCAATTCGTTACTTTCGGCTTCATCTACCAGCCGAATGGTCACTTCGGCTTCTTCCTGAAACTGTGGCAGCACGTTCTCCAGCCAACGCTGGAAAGTTGCGGCGTCTGGCAAACCATCACCGTTGGCACAGGCGATTTGCAAATCCAGAATCACCTGGCTCATGGTGCTTCCTGTTCAGAGGTAATGTGTGCTTCACGCTTGCGCTGTTCGGCAATGGCATCTTTGCGTTTCTGCTCGGCGACTTCCCAGGCTTCATAAGCGATCACCACGCGGGCCACCACCGGGTGACGCACCACATCTTCACTGTGGAAGAAGTTAAAGCTGATCTCTTCTACTTCAGACAGCACCTCCACGGCGTGGCGCAGGCCGGATTTCTGGTTACGTGGCAGGTCGATTTGCGTCACATCACCGGTGATCACCGCCTTTGAGTTGAAACCGATGCGCGTCAGGAACATCTTCATCTGTTCGATGGTGGTGTTCTGGCTTTCATCCAGAATAATAAAGGCATCATTCAGGGTACGGCCACGCATATAGGCCAAAGGCGCAACTTCGATCACGTTACGCTCGATCAGCTTTTCCACGCGTTCGAAGCCCAGCATTTCGAACAGGGCGTCGTACAGCGGGCGCAGATAAGGATCGACTTTCTGGCTCAGATCCCCAGGCAAGAACCCCAGTTTTTCACCGGCTTCAACCGCTGGGCGAGTCAGCAGAATGCGGCGGATTTCCTGGCGCTCCAAGGCATCAACCGCTGCTGCAACGGCCAGATACGTTTTACCGGTCCCGGCTGGGCCGATGCCGAAGGTGATGTCATGAGCAAAAATATTGGCGATGTACTGTGCCTGATTTGGCGTGCGTGGTTTCACCATGCCGCGCTTGGTCTTGATATTTACCGCTTTGCCGTAATCCGGCACGCCGTCGGCAACCTGCTCAAGTACTCGGCTCTCTTTGATCGCCAAATGGATCTGCTCCGGGTCGATATCTGGAACCACACCGCGAATGGGGGCGGTATCCACATACAAGCGGCGCAGGATATCCGTGCCGGCAACGACGCACAGGTTTTTGCCGACCAGCTTGAAGCGGTTGTCGCGGCGGTTGATTTCAATGCCTAACCGGCGTTCGAGCTGTTTGATGTTGTCATCAAATGGGCCACACAGGCTGAGCAGACGCTGGTTATCTGCGGGCTCCAGCATAATTTCTTGTGTTGCGACGTTCAAACTATTCCTCAAGGCTCAATAGAGCCTGGTTGATGCCACGTAATGCGTTTTTAATCCGCGTATTCAGAGCAAGTTCTGAACTCTCTTTCCTGAATTATTCATGGTGTGCGGCATGGGCGCAAGTTTCCTCAGATCTATCTGTGCGCCAGAAGGAAAATTCAAGAGGGGGAAGCCGTAGGAAGCCAATATTTTGGTTCCTACGGTAGGAAAGGATCAGTTCTTTTTCACAAACTCGGATTTCAGCTTCATCGGGCCAAAACCATCAATTTTGCAGTCAATGTTGTGATCGCCTTCAACCAGACGAATATTTTTTACTTTAGTGCCGATCTTCAGCATAGAAGAACTGCCTTTGACCTTCAGATCTTTGATCACAGTCACCGCATCGCCATCGGCCAGCAGATTACCGTTGGCATCTTTGACGATCAGAGTATCAGCGTCTTCTGCCGGGTTGCTGTCGCTCCATTCATGGGCGCATTCAGGGCAGATGAACAGACTATTGTCTTGATAGGTGTATTCGGAGTTGCACTTCGGGCAGTGTGGGAGTTGCATTATTGTGTTGCCTCATCGTCAAAATAAAAAAGAACACCACCGGGCAGCAAGCAGCCCGGCAGAAAAAGGGTTACAGGGCAGAATCACTGCCTGAGGTTAAAACGGTATCAAGGCTGGTAAGTGCCGACACCCAGCTCGTTTTCCTTACGGGTGCGGGCAATCACCGCCCCAGGGGATTCATGTACACGCAGATCCATCTGCTGTTCGGTGCGGACTACGATACCGCGCAGTGAATTGGCATGCACTTCGGTAATTTCGATATCAACAAACTGGCCGATCATCTCCGGCGAGCCTTCAAAATTAACCATACGGTTGCATTCGGTACGGCCTGCCAGATGCATGACGCTCTTGCGCGATGGGCCTTCCACCAGAATACGCTGGACGCTGCCCACCAGGCGGCGGCTGAACTGCAATACCTGCTGTTGAATACGTTCCTGTAGAATATACAAGCGCTGCTTTTTCTCTTCTTCGCTGATATCGTCAGGCAGATCGGCTGCCGGAGTGCCGGGGCGCGGAGAGTAGATAAAGCTGAAGCTATTATCGAATTGCACGTCGGCAATCAGGTTCATCGTCTGTTCGAAGTCTTCCTGGGTTTCGCCAGGGAAGCCGATGATAAAATCGGAGCTAATCCGAATATTCGGGCGCGCTTTACGCAGCTTGCGGATAATCGCTTTGTATTCCAGCGCGGTATGAGAGCGTTTCATCATGGTCAGGATACGGTCTGAACCGCTTTGCACCGGTAGATGCAGGAAGCTGACCAGCTCCGGCGTATCTTCATACACCGCCACAATATCGTCAGTGAATTCGATCGGGTGGCTGGTGGTGAAACGGATGCGATCAATACCGTCAATGGCAGCAACCAGGCGCAGCAGTTCGGCAAAGGAACAGATTTCGCCGTCGTAGGTGGCTCCCCGATAGGCATTTACGTTTTGGCCGAGCAAGTTGACTTCACGCACGCCCTGCGCGGCCAACTGGGCGATCTCAAACAGCACGTCGTCGCTCGGGCGGCTGACTTCTTCACCACGAGTGTAAGGCACGACGCAGAAGGTGCAGTATTTGTTACAGCCTTCCATGATCGAAACAAAGGCGGTTGGCCCTTCGGCGCGGGGTTCTGGCAGCCGGTCAAATTTCTCGATTTCCGGGAAGCTGATATCCACGATCGGGCTGCGCGTCCCTGTGACGTGGTTAATCATCTCCGGCAAACGGTGCAGCGTCTGTGGGCCAAAAATAATATCCACGCAGGGTGCTCGGCGGCGAATATGTTCGCCTTCCTGTGAGGCCACACAGCCTCCCACGCCGATAATCATGTCTGGATTCTGTTCTTTCAACAGTTTCCAGCGGCCCAGCATACCGAAAACTTTTTCCTGGGCCTTTTCACGGATCGAACAGGTATTCAGCAACAGGACGTCGGCCTCTTCAACGTTATCCGTCCATTCGTAACCGTGTGTGCTTCCCAGTAAATCTGCCATCTTTGATGAGTCGTACTCATTCATCTGGCAACCCCAGGTTTTGATATGCAGTTTTTTCATCATTGATTTGCCATTACTCAGTGCGAGGAGAAAATTGCGTTAAGCGCCATGCCGGAGAGGCATTGTAAACATTTGCTGCGGTTGTGACCAGCAAAGCGAAGGCTGAGTGCAACACTTTGCCGCAACAGAGGTTTGTCTGGCTGCAACTCCAGGTACTTTGGGTATACACTGGCTGAAAATGCCGTAACCGATGGCGGCACTCCATTAAGCGAAAAGTATAGCCAAAATGAAAACGTCTCAAAAACGGGTTGATGTGGTAGTGGTTGGCGGCGGCATGGTTGGCGCGGCGGCGGCTTTGGGGCTGGCGCAGGCTGGGCTGTCTGTGGCGTTGTTAGAGCACCAGGCACCAGAGGAATTTGACGCGCAAAGCGCGCCGGACCTGCGTATTTCTGCTATTGGCTGCACATCCGTAGGCTTACTAAAACAGCTTGGGGTATGGCAGGCGGTGGAAAAAATGCGTTTGGCACCGTACCGCCGGTTGGAAACCTGGGAATGGGAATCCTCACGGGTCACTTTTGATGCGGCATCGTTGGGGTTGCCAGAGCTGGGATTTATGGTGGAAAACCGTATTTTGCAGCTGGCGCTGTGGCAGCGGTTGACACAATGTGAAAATTTAACGCTCTATTGCCCTGCCAGGTTGCAATCGATGCAGCGTGGCCAAGATCACTGGCAAGTGATGTTAAGTTCTTCTGAGAGCTTACAGGCGCGTTTAGTGATAGGCGCAGACGGTGCATACTCGCAGGTGCGCAAGCTGGCCGCGATTGGCACCACTGGTTGGCAGTATCGCCAGTCTTGTATGTTGATCACCGTGGAAACCGGTGCTCCGCAGCAGGATGTGACCTGGCAGCAGTTCTTCCCTTCTGGCCCGCGTGCATTTTTGCCTTTGTATGATCAATGGGCTTCATTGGTATGGTACGACAGCCCGCAGCGTATTCGCCAGCTACAGGCTTTGCCGTTGGTACAGCTTGAGCATGAAATTGCTGTGGCTTTCCCGCCACGTTTAGGTGCTGTGCAAGTACATGCCGCCGGCTCTTTCCCTTTGGTACGCCGTCATGCGCAATGCTACATAAAACCGGGGTTGGCTTTGTTGGGTGATGCAGCCCATACCATCAATCCGCTGGCCGGGCAGGGAGTTAATTTGGGCTATCGGGATGTGGACGCTTTGTTGGATGTTATCAGCAGCGCGCGTGAACAGGGGGAAGATTGGGCCAGCGAAGCCGTGTTGATGCGCTATCAGCGCCAGCGGCGCACCGATAACTTGCTGATGCAAAGTGGGATGGATGTGTTTTATGCCGCTTTTAGCAATAATCTGGCTCCGTTGGGCGTAGCACGCAATCTGGCGCTGATGGTGGCGCAGCGTGCGGGCAAACTGAAAGAGCAGGCGTTGAAGTATGCGTTAGGGTTGTAACATGCGGGCTCGGTATGCCGAGCTCGAATAGCCAAGATCAATGCTGAAAAGCAAAAGGCCCGCCGAAGCGGGCCTTTCTGAATTTGGCTGGGGTGCCAGGATTCGAACCTGGGTATGCTGGTATCAGAAACCAGAGCCTTACCGCTTGGCGACACCCCAATAGTACAACATGATGGTGGCTACGACGGGATTTGAACCTGTGACCCCATCATTATGAGTGATGTGCTCTAACCAACTGAGCTACGTAGCCGTTTTCACTACTTTCTTTACAGGTCAAGAACTTATGTTATGGCTGGGGTACCTGGATTCGAACCAGGGAATGCTGGTATCAAAAACCAGTGCCTTACCGCTTGGCGATACCCCAATAACATAATCAAATTTTACAGCATCCCATCCAAAAAATGGCTGGGGTACCTGGATTCGAACCAGGGAATGCCGGTATCAAAAACCGGTGCCTTACCGCTTGGCGATACCCCATTTGCTGTAATCACAACGATGAAAAGAAATGGTGCGGGAGGCGAGACTTGAACTCGCACACCTTGCGGCGCTAGAACCTAAATCTAGTGCGTCTACCAATTTCGCCACTCCCGCAAAAAGATGGTGGCTACGACGGGATTCGAACCTGTGACCCCATCATTATGAGTGATGTGCTCTAACCAACTGAGCTACGTAGCCATCTTTTTTCGCGCAACCTTCATCGGCGTTGCGGGGCGCATTATGCGTATATGGCCGTTTTGCGTCAACAAGTTTTTTCCCGAAAAAGTACCCGCAGGTGTTGTTTGTCTGGGTTGTGAACAGGTTGGTGATAAAAGCGTCAGTTTATGCGATTGGTGTTTGAAAACATCAACAAAAGGCGGGCTTTGCAGCCCGCCGGGGAGAGGGTTATTGATAGGCTGATTGGTGAACGCCGACTGCGCGGCCAGAAGGATCATCCATCTTTTTGAAGGACTCATCCCATTCAATGGCTTTGGCTGACGAACAAGCTACCGATGGGCCGCCAGGAACACATTCCGCAGCGCTTGGCAGTGGGAAGAGTTCTTCGAAAATCTCGCGGTACAGATAGCCTTCTTTGGAGGTCGGCGTGTTGTACGGGAAACGGAAGCGTGCGGTTTCAAGCTGTTGATCGCTGATCTGCTTGGCGGCCACTTCTTTCAAGGTATCGATCCAACTGTAGCCTACGCCGTCGGAGAACTGTTCCTTTTGGCGCCAGGCGACGCTCGCCGGCAGATAGGATTCAAAACATTGGCGAATAATGTGTTTTTCCATTTTGCCATTGCCGCACATTTTGTCTTTTGGGTTGATGCGCATGGCAACGTTAAGGAAGTTTTTGTCCAAGAACGGCACGCGGGCTTCTACCCCCCAGGCCGACATGGCTTTGTTGGCGCGGGCACAGTCATACATATGCAGTGCCAGTAATTTACGCACGGTTTCTTCGTGGAATTCTTTGGCGTTCGGTGCTTTATGGAAGTACAGATAACCGCCGAACACTTCATCGGCACCTTCACCGGACAGCACCATTTTAATCCCCATCGCCTTGATTTTACGCGACATCAGATACATTGGCGTTGAGGCGCGGATAGTGGTGACATCGTAGGTTTCGATGTGGTAAATCACGTCACGGATCGCATCCAACCCTTCCTGCACCGTAAAGTGGATTTCGTGGTGTACGGTGCCAAGATGGTTAGCCACTTCCTGCGCGGCGCGCAGATCCGGTGAACCTTGCAGACCGACGGCGAAGGAGTGCAACTGCGGCCACCAGGCTTCGCTACGCTCGCCATCTTCCACACGGCGTGCGGCGTATTTCTTGGTAATGGCGGAAATCACCGAAGAATCCAGCCCACCAGAGAGCAACACACCGTAAGGCACATCGGACATCAGGTGGCTTTTCACCGATTCTTCCAGGGCGTTACGCAGCGCGTTGGCATCGGTCACGTTGTCTTTGACGTTGTCGAAATCGAACCAGTCACGCTGATAGTAGGTACGGATTTCCCCATCCTGGCTCCACAGATAGCTGCCCGCCGGGAATTCTTTGATGCTGCGGCAAACCGGCACCAGCGCTTTCATTTCAGAAGCGACAAACAGGTTGCCATGCTCGTCATGGCCCATATACAGCGGAATAATGCCGAGATGATCGCGGCCAATCAGGTAAGCATCTTTCTCTGTGTCATACAGTGCAAAGGCAAACATGCCTTGTAATTCATCAAGGAAGTCGGGGCCTTTTTCCTGATACAGCGCCAGGATAACTTCACAGTCGGAGCCGGTCTGGAACTCATACCGGTCGCTTAATTTTTGGCGCAGTGCCTGATGGTTGTAGATTTCACCGTTAACGGCCAAAACGTGGGTGTGCGCGGCGTTGTACAGCGGTTGGGCACCGTTGTTCACGTCAACAATCGACAGGCGCTCATGGGCCAAGATGGCCTTATCGCTGGCATAAACGCCGGACCAATCCGGGCCGCGATGGCGCATTAAGCGGGATAACTCCAGGGCTTTTTTGCGCAGTTCAACAGGGTCGGACTTCAGATCGAGCACACCGAAAATAGAACACATACAAACTCTCCTAACGACTTTTCTTGGGCTGTGAAATTCATTCGCTGTTATTTACAGTATTACCGTTTTATCAATAATGATGCGGTTTTTCTGCCTTCTGATGATGAAAATGCGTCAAAACCTGACAAACATGCAAGCGTTTTAACGTTACACTGAAAAATAGTCAGTTGAGTAGTGGCGGAAATTAGCGGATATGCAGTTTTATAGGTAGAAAATTAGCGAATGTATAATTTTTAAGGGGATACATGGATTGCCGGTAAAATTTTCTGGCAATCCATTAAGCAGATTTTACGCCATTACCAACGATGCTGTAGCTGGATAGACGCAAGGGTTATCAGGCGATTAGTTGCCACAGGGTGAAGGCGGCGGTCGGTGTCCAGCCCGCATTCGAAGTATGTGATTGAATACAGGTATATTTTTTGCCTTGATAGGTCACTATGTCGCCAGCTTTATAAGCGTGATTGATTTCCCACTCGGTGATGCCCGGATTCGGTGGCGTGGTGCCATCGTCCGTGGTTTTTACTGTCAGTGAGCTGCTTGGCAATGATTGGTTACCTTTACTGTCGGTTGCGGTGACAAAGTAGCTGTATTGGGTGTTGGCGGTCAGGCCCCTGTCTTGCAAGCTAAGGCTGCCTGTTTGGCCAATAGCGTTACCGTTGCGGTAAACGGTGTAACTGACAACAGGATTAATGCCGGTGGCGGCAGACCAGCTCAATTGCAATGAGGTTGCAGTCAAGGCCGAAACGGTCAGCGCCGTGGGGGCATTGGGTTTTTCTGGCTGAGGTGGGAGCACGCCTCCTTGAATCAACTGGGTGTAGCGTTTAGCAAATTCCCAGTTGTACGCCACACCCGTTTTGCTTTTACCGTTGTCCCAGTTGACGGACCAGGTCATCAAGCCTTTGATCGACAGATTGTTGGCATCCAAGCGGCTAAATGCACGGTAGACCGCCTGCGGATCGACCACGTAACCGCTTGCTGCTGCGTCGACATTGCTTGGTAGGCCGATAACAAATTTATCAGGTGGGATTTTTGTGTAATTGCGGGTGCCGGTAACCAGGCTTTCTGTCAGGTAATACAGGAAGTCTTCTTTCACTGTGTCATCGTTCTGGGTAATCCAAGCCCCTTCACCGCCATTGGCCTCATCAACCCAAAGACCATCACCTCCTTGGTTATAATATTGTGGAGCGATAAAATCATAATAACCTTCTAGCGCGGAAATATAATCCAGGTAATTGCCCGCAGTGCGTAAATAAGGGAACTCTGGTGCCATGCTGATAATGAAATTTTTACCTTGAGCAGCGTAATAATCTTTTACTTTCTTCAGTGCGGTTGGTAATACGGTTTTATTATTGGCGGCATTAATTGCTGTCTGCTCCAGATCAATATCCAAGCCATCGAAACCATAGGTTTCTACCAAGCGGATAATTTCATCTTTCAATTTATCTTCATCGCCGGTTTTTAAAGCGATATGCGCATCGGCACCACCGAGAGAGATTAATACCGCACGTCCTTGACAGTTTAAAACGCCAACCTGGCGGCGGAACTCAGCATCGGAAAGGTTATAGGGTTTAAAGGTGGGAATGCCTTCGCCTTTCATAAACGCCACGGCAATCACATTGTATGCTTCAGGAATATCGGTCAGATTCATATTCGCAAACTGACCTTGCTGGTAGCCATCGCTGTTACCTGCCGGCCAGTTTTGCCAAAAACCCAGCATGATTTTTTTATTACGCATATCCGGCATACCAGCGGCATCGTCGGTTAGGGTACTCGGAATGGAAGAGTTAATATCAGCCATCATCAACCTCATTATTTATGAAAACAGGATTTAGTTAACATGCCGTAAAGTAAATTATTGGGCATGCATCTAGAATGCCGTTTTTTTTATTAGGTGAGGGTGAAAGCTTTATTTGCCGCAGAATAATAAATTTCACGTTGAAAATAATCTGAGGCTATTGATTGATTTTTTACAGGCAGGAAAATAACCGGGCAGCGGAGATCGCCGCCCTGGGAATCAAAAGATATTGATATCTGCCACCGAAGGGAAGATATAACTTGGGCGGAATGGCATGGTTTCGACATCATTCAGCGTGGAAACGCCGGACAACACCAGAATGGTTTCCAGGCCAGCCTGGAAACCGGCCAGGATGTCGGTGCGCAGGTTGTCACCGACGATCACCGTTTCTTCTGAATGGGCCTGTAGTTTGTTCAGTGCGGCGCGGATGATCCACGGGCTCGGTTTACCGACATAAAACGGTTTGCGCCCGGTGATTTTTTCGATGGGTGCGCACAAGGCCCCACAGGCAGGAACGAATCCGTGGCCGTGGGTATCGGGATTGGTGGCGATAAAGCGCGCGCCATGGGTGACGAAATAGGCTGCTTTATGCATCATATCCCAGTTATAGGAGCGCGTTTCGCCCACGATCACAAAATCTGGGTTGATATCGGTAATCGTAAAACCGGCTTTATACAGTTCGTGAATGAGTGCGCCTTCGCCAACCACATAGGCTTTTTTGCCTTCCTGGCGCCGCAGAAAATCGGCAGTAGCCATTGCTGAGGTATAAAACGCGCTTTCCGGCACGTTCAGCCCCGCAGCGGCAAAGCGGTTGGCCAGATCCTGCGCGGTTTGCGATGGGTAGTTGGTCAGCATGACCAGTGGCATCCCTTGCTCCTGAAGGCGGGCCAGGAACAGGTCGGCACCGGGAACGGCAGTATTGTCATGCATCAGCACGCCATCAATATCGCATATTACGTTTTTAATCGTCATTGTTGCTGTTTCTCATGATTTACCCCTCTTTTTGCGGTGAATTACAGCGAAAAAAGCGGGGTAGAGTTGCAGGCAAAAAGTGAAGATAGCATGCCTGTCGAAGGGGGTCAGCTTTCCAGCAACCGTTGCAAAAGTACGCCATTAAGCATGGCACGTTTGGCCAAGGCAAAAGCACCGATTGCTGAACGATGGTTAAGCTCCGAGGTAACCACCGGCAGGTTTTTGCGAAAATCTTTCAACGCCTGCGTATTGATGCAGCTTTGTATCGCTGGCAACAGTACCTTATCCGCTTCGGTGATCTCACCGGCAATGACCACTTTTTGCGGGTTGAACAGGTTGATGGCGATGGCCACGGCTTTGCCGAGGTAGCGGCCAACGTGTTCGAGCACTTCGCTGGCTAGCAAATCACCACGATTGGCAGCTTTGCAGATTGCGCTGATATTACAATCGTCCAGCGTCAATTTGCTTGGATAATTCTGTGCCAGCAGGTGGCGCACGCGCTGTTCAATCGCCGCGTTGGAGGCGACGGTTTCCAGGCAACCAAAATTACCGCAATGGCAGCGTTCCCCAAGCGGATCGATCTGAATATGGCCGATCTCACCCACGTTGCCGTTGTTGCCCAG
Source organism: Chania multitudinisentens RB-25 (assembly GCF_000520015.2). Classification (GTDB taxonomy): domain Bacteria; phylum Pseudomonadota; class Gammaproteobacteria; order Enterobacterales; family Enterobacteriaceae; genus Chania; species Chania multitudinisentens. Next base: position 4,724,169 of record NZ_CP007044.2, on the reverse strand, counting down.
GAAGATTTGACCATTGACGATAATCCCGGCTCCGGTGCCGCGGTGCAGGCGCACCAGAATAGAATCTTCGCAATCACGTGTGGCGCCGAAGTAATGCTCGGCCAGTGCCAGGCTGCGGATATCATGGCCGATAAAGCTGGTGATCTTGAAACGTTGCTGAAGGTTATCAACCAGCGCCCAGTTATTGATGCTGATGTGCGGCATATAGCGCACAATGCCCTGAGCGGGGTTAACTAAACCGGGCAGGATCACGGCAATCGCAATCAGCTCGCGCAGCTTGCGCTGATAGCTGGCAATAAATTGTTCGATAGCATTGAACAGTGCATTTTCCAGCGTCTCTTGAGTGCGCTCCGGCAGAGAATAATGCTCCTCCCCCAGAGACTTGCCGCTCATGTCATACAACGTAATGGTGGCATCATGGCGGCCAAGGCGCACGGCAACGGTATGAAATTGGCGGGTTTCAGAAACAATAGAAATAGCACGGCGGCCGCCGGTGGAGGCTTGTTGATCCACTTCTTTGATCAGGCCGCGCTCCAACAGCTGGCGCGTAATTTTGGTGACGCTGGCGGGGGCAAGCTGGCTGAGTTCAGCAATCTGAATACGCGAGATCGGGCCTTGTTGGTCGATCAGGCGATAAACTGCTGCGCCATTGAGTTGTTTAACTAAGTCAACGTTCCCTATTTGTGCTGGTCCGCCTGCGCTCATCAATAATTTTACTCTTTGTCTGTGAATGATACCCAAATTACTTGAAGTTGCAGCTAAGCAGCAAGGGCGAGTATCCCCAAAAGCATCGATAACTTTGTGGCTGGGGTGAGCGCCCACAGCCAACAACGCTGTGGCTTCAAGTCAGTGGGGTATAAACCTCGTTACCGTTAACGAAGGTCTTTGTAATCCTATAATCGCGGGTAAATACGGCCAGGTTGGCCACTTTACCTGCTTCAATGGTGCCTAAACGTTGTGCAACACCAATGGCACGTGCCGGATACAGCGTAGCCATACGCAACGCTTCATCCAGTGGGATACCCACATGTTCCACGCTATTTTGCACGGCTTCGAGCATGGTGAGCGCTGAACCACTCAGCGTACCGTTTTCATCAACACACAGCCCATCGCGATAGTATATTGTTTTACCAGCAAAAATAAACTGGTCAATGTCCGCGCCTGCTGGTGCGGTTGCATCGGTAACCAGAACCAGTTTATCCCCTTTTACTCGTTTGGCATTACGGATACTCGCCCAGGCGACATGGTGCCCGTCAGCGATGATCCCGGTATAGACCTCCGGCGTATCGAAGATGGCCCCCATCAGGCCTGGCTCACGCCCGGTAATATAAGGCATGGCGTTGTACAGGTGCGTGGCGAAAGTAATACCGGCGGCAAAGCCAATGCGTGCCTGATCATAGGTGGCGTTTGAGTGGCCAGCAGAAACCACAATACCGGCCTGGGCCAGCTGTTTGATAAATTGTGGCGCAACCATTTCCGGTGCCAGCGTCACTTTGGTGATCACATCGGCATTGGCACATAGGTAGCCGATCATCTCGCTGGTGGGCTTGCGGATAAATGCCGGGTTATGGGTGCCTTTCTTGAGCTCGCTCAAGTATGGCCCTTCCAGATGCAGGCCAAGCGCCTGATTAGGATTGTTTTTCAGATAAGCGCGCATCACATTGATGCTGTGCTTCATAAAGTCGTCGCTGGAGGTGATCAACGTAGGCAGATAACTGGTACAGCCCGATTTTTCATTGGCACGCTGCATAATTTCCAGCGTTTCTTCCGAGATAGCCTCTAGCGAATCGTTGAATTGCACGCCGCCACAGCCGTTGAGCTGCACGTCGATAAAGCCGGGGGCTAAGATGGCACCACCCAGATCGCGCGTTTCGATGTCAGCAGGTAATTTAGCCTGTAGGCAGACCCGTTCAATCAGACCATCAGCAATGACAACTGCATGATCATCAAGCACGTCGTGGCCGGTAAAGATCCGGCATTGGGTTAAAGCGAACATGTAGGTAGCCCCCGCAGAAATTTAAAGACTATTAACGCTTTCCGCTTCTAATTCACGGAAATATTTAACGGTTTTCACCTTGAGCTCCATAGTGGAAGGCTCATCGCAAACCACAACGGATTTCGCGTGCAGCTGTAGGCAACTGATGGTCCACATATGGTTAACACAGCCTTCTACTGCGGCTTCCAGGGCCTGCGCCTTGCCACGGCCGGTGACCAGAATCATCACTTCCTCTGCATCCAGCAAAGTGCCCACGCCCACGGTCAATGCATATTTCGGTACTTGGCTGACGTCGCCGTCAAAGAAACGGGAGTTAGCGATGCGGGTTTCTTCCGTCAGCGTTTTGATACGGGTGCGTGAAGCCAGGGAAGAGGCGGGTTCGTTGAACGCAATATGTCCATCAACCCCTACGCCACCCATGAACAGGTGAACTTTACCGTAAGATTTCATCTTAGCTTCGTACTGGCGGCATTCTTCATCCACGTCTGGTGCGTTACCATTCAGCAGATTGATGTTTTCTGCTGGAATATCAACGTGGTCGAAGAAGTTGCGGTACATAAAAGTATGATAGCTTTCAGGGTGTGCCTGCGGCAGACCGACGTATTCATCCATATTGAAAGTGATCACGTGCTTAAAGCTGACTTCACCTGCTTTATGCATGGCAATCAAGTGCTTATAAGCTTCAAGCGGAGTGCCGCCGGTAGGAAGGCCGAGGACAAACGGGCGCTCGGCGGTTGGCTGGAATGCGTTGATACGCTGGACGATATGGCGTGCAGCCCATTTGCCGACTTGGGCGGTATCTTTCAGTGGGATAAGTCTCATCGTACACCTCTTGGTAGAATAAACTGTAGCTATACTGTGATAGGCCAAAGCTAGAGTCTTAAGCGTAACTCAGCTTTAAGGCGTTCGTGTTAAACGTCGCGCCGTTGATTTTTTTAATGATAAAATAAGTTTTGTGCGATGGCTAGCAATGTGGCAGCTCAAGACTGCTTTTTAGTGATTTAAATCACAAAAAATGAGGTTTTAATTTGCGATACGAAATAAATTTTTTACACTCCGCATGAAGAGATTATCTCCCGCCATTGCCCGTGGGTCTGTGACGATATTATGGGTAATGGCGGGAGACAGTCTGCTAGGTGACATAGATTATTTCTAAAAGGTAGTAGAGTTTTATCAAGAAACTACTAAATAAGGTCCGTCCGCGGACGAATAGGGGGAAATGGTGAACATTCTTAGTTATTTGCAAAAGGTGGGCCGGGCCTTGATGGTTCCGGTTGCCACGCTGCCTGCCGCGGCCATCTTGATGGGCGTCGGGTACTGGATTGACCCTGTCAGTTGGGGGGGAGACAATGCTCTGGCAGCACTGTTTATCAAATCGGGTGCGGCCATCATCGACAATATGGCGGTGCTGTTCGCCGTTGGTGTGGCTTATGGTATGTCAAAAGACAAAGACGGTGCCGCTGCGCTGACCGGTTTTGTTGGTTTCTTGGTATTAACCACCCTGTGTTCACCGGGTGCCGTGGCGATGATCCAAAAAATCCCGGTTGATCAGGTGCCAGCTGCGTTCGGTAAGATTCAGAACCAGTTCGTCGGTATCTTGGTGGGTATCATCTCTGCTGAGGTCTACAACCGTTTCAGCAGCGTTGAGTTGCCAAAAGCGTTGTCGTTCTTCAGCGGCCGCCGCTTGGTGCCGATCCTGATCTCCTTCCTGATGATCCTGGTGGCTTTCATCATGATGTACGTCTGGCCGGTGGTCTTCAGCAGCTTGGTGAACTTCGGTGAGCATATCCAGAAATTAGGCTCCGCTGGAGCAGGTATCTACGCGTTCTTCAACCGTCTGCTGATTCCAGTTGGTCTGCATCACGCGTTGAACTCCGTATTCTGGTTTGACGTTGCCGGTATTAACGATATTCCTAACTTCCTGGGTGGCCAGCAGTCCATCGAATCCGGTAAAGCCATTGTTGGTATCACTGGCCGTTACCAAGCGGGCTTCTTCCCGATCATGATGTTCGGCCTGCCGGGTGCGGCATTGGCGATTTATCACTGTGCTCGCCCAGAGAACAAAGCCAAAGTACTGGGGATCATGCTGGCTGGGGCGTTTGCGTCCTTCTTTACCGGTATCACTGAACCGCTGGAATTCTCCTTCATGTTTGTGGCACCGGTGCTGTATGTGATTCACGCCGTGCTGACCGGGATCTCCGTCTTCATTGCCGCCAGTATGCAGTGGATTTCTGGTTTTGGTTTCAGCGCCGGTCTGGTGGATATGATGTTGTGGGTACGCAATCCGCTGGCCACCCACTGGTATATGCTGATTCCGCAAGGTCTGGTGTTCTTTGTTATCTATTATGTGGTATTCCGTTTCACTATCAGTAAGTTCAACCTGATGACCCCAGGCCGTGAACTGGCGGTGGCCGGTGATGAGACCGACGGTTATGACGTGAATGTGAACAGCGATGCGGGTAAAGACGAAAATGAAACCGTTACGCTGGCTCGTCGCTATGTTGGTGCTATCGGGGGTTCTGAAAACCTGACCGGTATTGATGCCTGTATTACCCGTTTGCGTTTGAACGTGAAAGACTCGGCTTTGGTGAATGATGTTCTTGCTAAACGTCTGGGTGCTTCTGGTGTGATCCGTCTGAACAAACAAAGCGTGCAGGTCATTGTCGGTACTCGTGCTGAACTGATTGCCAGCGCAATGCGTAATATTGTGGCCGCAGGCCCGATACCCGCCGCTTCTGCGCCAGCAGTTGGGGCTGCGGATGTTAAGCCCCAGGCGGTGCCTAACGCACCGAAGGCCGCTTTCCAGACGCTGGTTGCACCGGTAACTGGCGACGTTGTGGCATTGGATCAGGTGCCAGATGAAGCATTTGCCAGTAAAGCGGTGGGTGACGGTGTGGCGATTCGCCCAACTGACAAAACCGTAGTGGCACCTGCCGATGGCACCGTGGTGAAGATTTTCAATACCAACCATGCATTCTGCCTGGAAACCGATAAAGGGGCGGAAATCGTGGTCCACATGGGTATCGACACCGTTGCGCTCAACGGCCAAGGTTTTAAACGCCTGGTGGAAGAGGGGACTGAGGTGAAAATGGGGCAGCCGATTCTGGAAATGGATCTGGAATACCTGAATGCCAATGCACGTTCGATGATCAGCCCGGTAGTGGTCAGCAATACTGATGACTATGCCGGTTTGACCGCGTTCGCGACGGGCCAGGTAGTTGCGGGCCAAACCCCGTTGTTTGAAATCCAAAAATAAGCCTGTTTCTCCCGAGTCATTTCGGGGGTTAAACAAGTCATAATTCTGGCGGGAAAAGAGCGATCTTTTCCCGCTTTTTTATTTTTGATCGGCGGAGCGTGTTTTCATGAAACTAACGGTTGTTTCCAGACGTGGCTTGTTGGAACATAGGGAGTTATGTGTAGCGCTTCGCATTTGAGGAATAGTGACATGAGTGAGGCTGAAGCCCGCCCAACCAATTTTATCCGTCAGATCATTGATGAAGATCTGGCGTCAGGGAAGCATTCATCAGTACAAACCCGTTTCCCACCAGAACCGAATGGTTATTTGCATATCGGCCATGCCAAATCTATCTGCTTGAACTTTGGTATTGCGAAAGATTATCAGGGCCAATGCAACCTGCGTTTTGATGATACTAACCCGGTGAAAGAAGACATCGAGTTTGTCGATTCCATCAAACAGGATGTGGAGTGGCTGGGGTTCAAGTGGAGCGGCGAGGTTCGTTATTCTTCGGATTATTTTGATCAACTGCACCAGTATGCGGTTGAATTGATTGGTAAAGGCTTGGCCTATGTTGATGAGTTAACGGCTGAGCAGATCCGTGAATACCGCGGCACGCTGACCGCACCAGGCAAAGAAAGCCCTTACCGTAACCGCTCGGTGGAAGATAATCTGGCGCTGTTTGAAAAGATGCGCAACGGCGAGTTCGCTGAGGGCAGCGTTTGCCTGCGCGCCAAGATCGACATGGCTTCACCGTTTATCGTGATGCGCGATCCGGTGATCTACCGCATCAAATTTGCCGATCATCACCAAACGGGCAGTAAATGGTGCATTTATCCAATGTATGATTTCACCCACTGCATTTCCGATGCGCTGGAAGGGATCACCCATTCGCTGTGTACGCTGGAGTTTCAGGATAACCGCCGCCTGTACGACTGGGTGCTGGATAACATCACTATTGCGTGCCATCCGCGGCAGTATGAATTTTCGCGCCTCAACCTTGAGTACACCATCATGTCGAAGCGCAAGCTGAGCCTGCTGGTGACGGAAAAAGTAGTGGAAGGCTGGGATGATCCCAGAATGCCAACCGTTTCTGGCCTGCGCCGCCGTGGTTATACGGCCGCTTCTATCCGCGAATTCTGCCAGCGTATCGGTGTGACCAAACAGGACAACAATGTCGAGATGATGGCGCTGGAATCCTGTATCCGTGACGATCTTAACGAGAATGCGCCACGGGCAATGGCGGTGTTGGACCCGGTAAAAGTGGTCATTGAGAATATGCTGGGTGATGTGGAAATGGTCACCATGCCTCACCATCCGAACAAGCCGGAAATGGGCAGCCGTGAAGTGCCATTCAGCCGCGAAGTGTATATTGATCGTGCTGACTTCCGTGAAGAAGCCAATAAACAGTACAAGCGCTTGGTATTGGGTAAAGAGGTTCGCCTGCGTAATGCCTATGTGATTAAAGCAGAGCGTGTCGAGAAGGACGCGGAGGGTGAAATCACCACGATTTTCTGCACTTACGATCCTGAAACGCTGAGCAAAGATCCTGCTGACGGCCGCAAGGTGAAAGGGGTGATCCACTGGGTGTCGGCTGCTCATGCGTTGCCTGCGGAAATTCGTTTGTATGATCGTTTGTTCAGCGTGGCTAACCCGGCGGCGGCGGAAGATTTCCTGGCGACCATTAACCCGGAGTCACTGGTGATCAAGCAGGGTTTTGTTGAACCTAGCCTGGCAGGTGTAACACCAGAAAAAGCCTACCAGTTTGAGCGTGAAGGTTATTTTTGCGCTGATAGCCGTTACTCTTCGGCCGAGAATCTGGTGTTCAACCGTACCGTTGGTTTACGTGATACCTGGGCTAAAATAGGCGAATAAACGCTGATTTTGTCACTATTACTAAAGCGCAGCTCAGGTTGCGCTTTTTTATGCTCAAAATTTATTGTTTTCTCTTTCCGCATCCTCTTTTTACACCTGATTTTTTGCTTTTTTTCTTGTCTTTCTCTGAAAATTATCCTGACTTTGATATTTTTCACTGCTTGTATAATTTCCTCCTATATATTCGCGATGAAAATTAATCTCATTTGTAGAGCGCTCTCATTTTTTTATCAATAGTTTGTTCTTGATGAGTTGAAACCTTTTAATTATTAAGACGTTTATCAATTTATCATCGTTTATTCTGATTTTATTGAATTTTTTATTCAAAAAAATATTCCAAACCAGCGTGTAACGAAAAGGCATCGATATGTGCTCTTTGTCATACTTTGACAAATCTTTCTCACTTTTTGTTTGATAATTCGCGTCGCGAAAAATAGTCTAGCGCTAGTAATAAAGCTGAGTGGCGCTTTTCTCTCAGTAGAGTTTTTTACCCGATAGGGTTTTTATTAGCGGCCGTGCAGGGCAGTGGTGAACACAGGCGGGCGCACTTTTATAAAGTTAAGTCAAAGAGGAATTTTTTATGGGTATGCACGGTGCTCAGCGTAAAACGCTGGCGCTCGCTGTTGCGGGTGCATTGTTAGGAACTGGATTTGTCATGGCACCCGAAGCGAGAGCAGAGGGATTTATTGATGATTCTACACTGATCGGTGGGGTTTATTACTGGCAACGTCAGCGCGATCGCAAAGATGTTGAGACGGGTGAATTCAAAACCAACCTTTCCCACGCAACGTGGAACGCTAACCTGGATTTCTCGTCTGGCTACGCGGCAGATATGTTCGGGATCGATGTGGCGGCGTTTACTGCCATCGAAATGGCAGAATCCAGTGAGAGCGCCCACCCTAACGAAATCGCCTTCTCCAGCCGTAACCGTACCTATGATGAAGATTACTCTGGTGATAAAAGCGGTGTCAGCTTGTATAAAGCCGCTGGTAAATTCAAATATGGCCCGATGTGGGCTCGCGCGGGGTATATCCAGCCGACTGGCCAGACATTGCTGGCGCCGCACTGGAGCTTTATGCCGGGCACTTATCAAGGGGCAGAAGCCGGGGCCAGCTTCGACTACGCGGATTCAGGTGCACTGAGCTTCTCGTATATGTGGGCCAACAGATATAAAGCACCTTGGCATATCGAAACGGATGATTTCCGCCAGAATGACCGCACTACCCGTGTTTCCTATCTGCACTCTTTGGGTGCCAAATATGACTTCAAAAACGATCTGGTGCTGGAAGCTGCTTTCGGCCAGTCACAAGGTTATGTGAATCAGTATTTCACCAAAGCGTCTTACAAATTTGATGTTGCGGGTAATCCACTGACCACCAGCTATCAGTTCTATGGTGCTGAAGATCGTATCAATAACCAGAATGATCCAAACAGCATCTACGACGGTCTGGCATGGTTGCAGGCGCTGACCTTCGGCTATACCACCGGCCAGTTCAATTGGCGCCTGGAAGGCACCATGGTTAAAGCGGACGGCAATCAGGGGTTCTTCTTACAGCGTATGACCCCGACTTATGCCTCTTCCAACGGCCGTCTTGATATCTGGTGGGATAACCGTTCCGACTTTAACGCTAACGGTGAAAAAGCCATTTACGGTGGTGTGATGTATGACCTGAGTAAATGGGATATCCCAGGCATGGCGGTCGGTGCTTCCTATGTTTATGGCTGGGATGCGAAGCCAAGCACCAACCCGATTTACGATCAGAACCAACGTCTGAGAGAGAGTGCTTACAGCCTGGATGCAACCTACACCCTACAAGATGGCCGTGCTAAAGGCACATTGTTCAAGCTGCATTTCACGCAATACGACAACCATTCGGATATCCCAAGCTGGGGCGGTGGTTTTGGTAACATTTTCCAGGATGAAAAAGACGTTAAATTCATTGTTATCGCACCATTCACGATTTTTTAAAAATTCGCGCTAATAACAACTGACTTACGCAAGAGGTTGAAGATGAACAAGTTTAAGATGAGTGCTCTCGCAGCCCTGACGGCCACTGTTGGGTTATTCGGTGGAGTAGGCTCGGCGATGGCTAACCAACAGATTGTTGACCAACTTAGCCAGTTGAATGTGAAGCTACAGATGCAGGACAACCGTGCAGCCGATCATGGTGTTGACTGCGCCAAGCTGGGTGCTGATTGGGCATCTTGTAATAAAGTGTTGATTACCCTGACCAACAGTGGGCAGGAAATCAAAGGCCAGGATTGGGCGATTTATTTTCACAGCCCGCGTCAGACGCTAAAAGTCGATAACGAACAATTCAAGATTACCCATATCACTGGCGATCTGTACAAGCTGGAACCGACTGATAAATTCACCAGTTTTCCAGCCAATCAGGCCGTGGAAATTCCGATCATTGCTGAATACTGGCAGGTGTTCCACAGTGACTTCCTGCCACGCTGGTATGCCACCTCGGGCGATGCAAAGCCTAAGATCCTGGCGAATACCGATACCGAAGATGTGAACCAGTTTGTTGCCCCATTCACTGGCGACCAGTGGAAACGCACCAAGGATGACAATAATATTCTGATGGTGCCAGAAAGCCGCTTTATCAAGAATCAGGATCTGAAAGTGCTGCCAACGGCAGCCTTGCGTGGCCAGATCGTACCAACCCCAATGGAAGTTAAAGTTCATCAACATGATGTTGATTTGAGCAAAGGCGTGGCGTTAGAACTCAGCGCATTAGCCAAGCCTGCGGCGGACGCGGCGGCCAAGCGTTTTGAACTGTTGGGTGTTGCCAATCAGGCTGGCGGTTATCCGATCAAAACGGATATTCAACCAGGTGCCTTTAAGGGGGATCTGGCGGTATCAGGTGCGTATCAATTGAAGGTTGGTGAGAAAGGCGCGCTGGTTACCGGTTTCGATCAGGCGGGGGTTTTCTACGGCCTACAATCCATTCTGTCGCTGATTCCTTCCGATGGCAGCAAGAAAATCGCTACGCTGGATGCCACAGACGCACCGCGTTTCCAATACCGTGGGATGTTCTTGGACGTGGCGCGTAACTTCCATCAGAAAGATGCGGTGTTGCGCCTGCTGGATCAGATGGCGGCTTACAAACTGAATAAATTCCATTTCCATCTGACGGATGATGAAGGTTGGCGCATTGAAATCCCCGGTCTGCCAGAGCTGACCGAAGTGGGAGGCCAACGTTGCCATGACCTGAGTGAAACCACCTGCCTGTTACCGCAATACGGTTCAGGCCCAGAGCCGCACGGTGGCTTCTTCTCGCGTCAGGATTACATTGATATCGTCAAATATGCTCAGGCACGCCAGATCGAAGTGATCCCTGAAATCGACATGCCTGCCCATGCTCGCGCGGCGATAGTGTCGATGGAAGCCCGTTACAAAAAGCTGCATGCCGCAGGTAAAGAGAAAGAGGCCAATGAATTCCGCCTTGTAGATCCGACGGATACATCGAATACCACCTCGGTACAATATTTCGACCGCCAAAGTTATCTGAACCCGTGCCTGGATTCGTCTAAAAACTTTGTTGATAAAGTGATTGGTGAAGTGGCCCAGATGCATAAAGAAGCCGGTCAGCCACTGAAAACCTGGCACTTTGGTGGGGATGAAGCCAAAAACATCCGCCTGGGTGCTGGCTATACCGATGTGAAAAAACCGGAAGCAGGCAAGGGCATCCTTGATCTGAGCAAAGAAGATAAACCATGGGCCAAGTCTCAGGTTTGTCAGGCGATCATTAAAGACGGCAAAGTGGAAGATATGGAACACTTGCCAAGCTACTTTGGTCTTGAAGTCAGCCAGCTGGTGAAAGCCCACGGTATTGACAGAATGCAGGCGTGGCAGGATGGCCTGAAAGATGCCAAAGATTCCAAAGCGTTTGCTACCAAGAACGTTGCGGTGAACTTCTGGGATACTCTGTACTGGGGCGGCTTCGACTCCGTGAATGACTGGGCGAACAAGGGTTATGACGTCGTTATTTCCAACCCGGATTATGTCTATATGGACTTCCCCTATGAGGTGACCCCGAAAGAACATGGTTACTACTGGGGCACTCGTTTCAGTGATGAACAGAAGATCTTCAGTTTCGCGCCGGATAACCTGCCACAAAACGCTGAAACCTCGGTGGATCGTGATGGCAACCACTTTGCTGCCAAGAGCGACAAACCATGGCCGGGTGCTTATGGTCTTTCAGCCCAACTGTGGAGCGAAGTGGTGCGAACCGACCAGCAAATGGAATATATGATTTACCCACGTGCGCTGTCTGTGGCTGAACGTGCATGGCATCGCGCAAGTTGGGAGCAGGACTACAAAGCGGGCCGTGAGTACAAAGGAGGCGAAACCCATCACGTCGATACCAAGGCGCTGGAAAAAGATTGGCAGCGTTTCGCCAACCTGATCGGGCAACGTGAACTGGCTAAGCTGGATAAAGGTGGGGTGAGTTACCGTCTGCCAGTACCAGGAGCCCGTGTTGTTGATGGTAAGCTGGAAGCCAACATCGCCTTGCCGGGCCTGGGTATTGAATACTCTGTTGATGGCGGCAAGCAGTGGCAGCGTTACAACGATAACGCACGTCCTGCCGTTGCGGGTGATGTGCAAATCCGCGCGATCAGCCCAGATGGCAAGCGTTTCAGCCGTGCCGAGCCGGTAAAAGCCTAAGCTCATCCACAGCCCATCTGTGCGTTGGCAGATGGGCTGCGGCGAGTGTCGTATCCTGTTAGTAAAAAATGCTGCAAGAGAACCTTGTAATTGGAGTCATGATTTTTCCCCGGCTAGCCCGGGGATTTTTTTGTCTGCAAATGGTAGGCACAAAAAAACCGCCATCAAGGCGGTTTCTCATTACGGGCAGGAAAAATTACTTCTTGTCATGCAACGTATCGTTCTCACGGCAGTCACCATCCTCACAATGGCCGTACAGATACAGGCTGTGGTTGGTGAGTTTGATACCGTGTTGTTTGGAAATATCACGCTGGCGAGCTTCGATAGATTCATCGCTGAATTCGATCACTTTGCCGCAATCCAGGCAAATGAGGTGGTCGTGGTGATGCTGTTGGGTCAGCTCGAATACGGACTTACCGCCTTCAAAATTGTGACGTGTCACAATACCAGCGTCATCAAATTGGTTCAGCACGCGGTAAACCGTTGCCAGACCAATTTCCTCACCCATATCAATCAGTTTTTTATACAAATCTTCCGCACTGACGTGATGGCATTCTGGATCTTGCAATACTTCCAGGATCTTGAGTCGCGGAAGCGTGACTTTCAAGCCAGCTTTTTTCAATGCGGTATTATTGTCAGTCATGCGGATTCAGTCCTGTTACTATGCTAATCAAGTTGAGGCATTTTCGCCTATGGTAACGGTCAGCATAAAGAGTCAATTGCGTCTCATTATAGAACCGGTTGCCTTAAATAGAAACCGTCGGTTGTTAACAAAAATACCTTTGCACTATTGCATGCTATGCGGGCAAGGTCTTGATGGATGGGATAAACCGATAGCTGAGTTTACCGTGATGAGGGGGGAAGTTACAAATTTGTAGCTTCTATTACTCTAATTCGTGATGCTGATAACAGCCCTGCGGCGAATATTATGCGCTTTACAGGGCTTTACTCCAATATCTGGTGGGGGCTTATCCCACGATCTCGGCCAGGCTCAGTTCTTCACTGATCTGTTTGACCCAAGCATCCACACGTTCGTTAGTCAGCTCTGGCTGCCGATCTTCATCAATGGCCAGCCCGATGAAGTGATCGTCATCAGCCAAGCCTTTAGAAGCTTCAAAGTGGTAGCTCTTGGTTGGCCAATGGCCGACGATGGCGGCACCGCGTGGTTCAATGATGTCACGGATAGTCCCCATCGCATCGCAGAAATATTCTGCGTAATCTTCTTGGTCACCACAACCGAACAGCGCAATCAGCTTGCCGTTGAAATCAATATCTTCCAGGGTTGGGAAAAAATCATCCCAATCACACTGTGCTTCACCGTAGTACCAGGTTGGGATACCGAGTAACAGGATGTCGAAAGCTTCCAGATCTTCTTTACTGCTTTTGGCAATGTCATGAACTTCAGCCACTTCTTTGCCATAGGTTTGTTGAAGAATTTTCTGGATCATCTTGGCAATATTTTCGGTATTGCCGGTATCGCTGCCAAAGAAAATGCCTACATGAGCCATATTACAGATAACCTTTTAAATTCAATGTATATACCCTAGGAATTCGTTAGCTGCTTACCTACAACTCCACGTACTTTGGATATAGTATCGCGTAAAATCAAGGCAAGAGTTTGGCGTTAGTACTCTCTTACCGTAAACACATATCATGCCAGAAACGGGGGCTGGGATTTTATCACGTTTATGCGATGCTGCTCTGGCGTGTGAGCGAACTCAAGGTTCTAGCTGTTCTTCTTCCGCCAACTGTGCCAGCAGCATTTGTTCGATCAATTCGCTACGGCTGATGTTGCGCTGGTCTGCCAATTTATTCAGTGCATCGACAGCATCTGCGTTAATTTTCAGCTCCACGCGCCGTAATCCACGCACTTTATCTCGCCGTAACTGATTGCGCTTATTGATTTTAAGCTGTTCATCACGAGAAAGCGGGTTGGTTTTTGGTCGCCCCGGACGGCGTTCATCTGCGAACAGATCCAGGGTTGTGCGATCCAGTTGTTCTTTTGCCATTGTTGCGGACTACTGCAAGAGAGTTTGCATCAAAAAGCGTTGATACCTGTTGCCTGGTATCTCAAAGTAACCAGGGCATACACGCTTTCAGATGGCTCGGTTAACACCATTCAGGCCAATAAACCCTAACCTAAATTTACCTCCAGCCAACGGGCACTGATTTGCACATGGGACAAAGCGGTAAAGTGATATCCCCACGGGATTTCAAGCTGCACATAACCGACAGGGTTATGGTTTGAAAGGCGTTGGAAATAGCGCGCCATATTACCTCAGCAGGTGGAGCAACGACAATGCTTAACTTGGTTCGAAATACGCTAACTCTTTCTCTTTAGCACGTTTTTTCACCGCTTTGCTTTCAGGCTTCATCAAGAAAGCGGCGAATGGCCCGCAGTACGGCATCCGGTTTTTCTGCATGGACCCAATGGCCGGAACCGGCAACAACATAGGCACGAGCCTGCGGGAATTGGCGGGCAATCTCCTCACGGTATTTATCCTGTACGTAAGGCGAAAGCCCACCGCGGATAAACAACGTTGGATGCAGCCAGGGAGGAACACCCTGCCAGCCGAGGATATCTTCATATTGTGCAATTAATACCGGCAGGTTGAAACGCCAGTTTCCCGCATGGAAAGATTTCAGCAGAAACTGAATCACGCCTTCCTCATCCAGAGAGTGGCGCATCAGTTCGGCTGCCTGCTGGCGCTGGGTTATTCCCGCATCGGTAACAGCCTGAAGCGCAGCAAAAATCTTGTCGTGGCGGCGAGTGTCATAAGCCACGGGGGCAATATCGATAGCGACCAGGCGTTCAATCCGTTCAGGCGCGATAGCCGTCAGTGCCATCGCAGCTTTACCGCCCATGGAGTGACCAATGACGATGACCTTATCCAACTGCAAATCATCCAGTAACGTCAGCAGATCCTGCGCCATCGACGGATAGGTCATGGTTGTGGCGCGTGGTGAAAGCCCATGATTGCGCAAATCTACCTTAATCACGGTATGTTGTTGATTCAGGTTGCGCGCCAGAACGCCAAGGTTATCCAGGTTGCCAAACAAGCCATGGAGCAATACCACCGGTAGCGCGGGTGCCTCGGCAGGCAAGAGTTGATAATGTAATTTCATGGTGAAGTTTGCGATGTTAAGACATTGGGGCAGGGTATCATGCCTAGGTAGATATTTATAAATTAGATAAATGTCATCAATACCTTTCGAGCAGTACATTATTGGCGTTATTCAGGGGAAAGCCACTGTGAAAGCAATGCATGGAGCTGCGAGGGTTCCAACGGCTTAGATAACACCAGGTAGCCCTCTCTTTCCGCTTGTTGCAAGATCTCTGAATTAAACTCACCGCTGACCATCGCGCCACTGGCCTGGGGTAAACGCTGGAGTAACTCCTGCAAAATGTCGAACCCACTTTCGCCTGAGCGCAAGCGCTGATCGCACAAAATTGCCTGTGGAGAAAAGCCGCTCTGAAGTACGGCAAAAGCTTCGTTGGCAGAAGCAACGCAGCGGACAGTCACTCCCCAAGCCTGCATCAGGCTTGCCCAGGCGGCAGTGACCAATGGATCGTCATCGACGACCAGACAGGTTCCGGCAAGCGTTCTGTGCGGTGTGGATAACGATTTCTGCCGCACGGGCAATGGAGCCAGGGTTGTCACTGTGTCGCTGGCTGGTAAACGCAGCCAAAAACGTGAACCTTTTCCTTCTATTGAACTCATTCCACACTGCACTTTCATCAGTTTCGCGCATCTTGCTACCACTGCCAGACCTAGCCCATGCCCGGCACTATCTATACGCCAGGCAAGCTCTGGGCGATAGAAGGGGGAGAAAATCTGGTTTTTTTCAGCATCAGCAACGCCAATTCCTGTATCCCAGACTTCGATCAACCACTCTTTGCCACGCAGGCGAACAGAGATCAGCACCCCACCCTGGGGAGTATACCGTAGTGCATTGTGCGTCAGGTTGATTAACGACTGTTTGAGCAACGAGAGATCGCCTAATGCCACGCAGCGTTGCCGGGGGAATCGCGCGCGTAGCGTTAAGCCTCGGTTATTCGCCTCTTCACGAAACAAGGTGATGATAGAATTGATTAATGGCACTAACTCCACTTCTGTCTGTGGGACATTGACGGCATTATTTTCTATTATTGTCAGGTCCAACAGTGAGTTAAACATTAAATGTAATGAGCGCACACTCTCTTGCAGATCATGGAGCTGCGGATTCAACTGGGGATCGCGATTCTTGTGTACGATCGCTTCAATCAAAAATCCCATCGCGTGAATCGGTTGGCGAAGATCGTGGCTAGCCGTGGTGAGAAACAGGTTTTTATCATGTAGTGCATGTTCCGCTTCCTCTTTTGCCAAACGGAATTTCTCAGCCAATAAGATGCTGTCCTCTTCCAGCCTGACCTGCTGCAGGAAGAAGGCGTGTGAGGTCAAGGCATGACGATAAATAGCAAAGGCGTACAGCAGATTAAGCAAGAAAGTGATTGGCCAGGTTTCACCATAGCGCCAAGGGATCAGCACCAGCAACATTCCCCAACAGCTAATAAAGAAGCGCTGGAATGCGCCCAGCAACGGGGTCAGATGTGTCGCGTTGGCGGCGATGATTGCGGCAATACTGATATTGAGCAGCAGAGTGAAATCGAAGGATTGGCTCATGGCCGTGACGAGCATCAGCGAAGACAGGCCGATGCCGTGCAGCAAGGCTACCCGATTCACCCAAGGTAGCCACTGGGCCAGCATGGTGGTGTCAGCCGTTGTGCTCAGTTTCTGGCGATAGCGGTGGTGCCAAAACCTGGCAAGCACGGCTGCAATAAGGTAGAGAACAATCCAACAGATGACGGGGGTTAACGGCAGTTGCAGTTTATATAGCCAAATGGCAAACACCGTACCGACAAAAGGAACAGCATTGATGCTAAAAACTAACCGCGCTAACACATTGTTCAATAGACGGAGCTGCGAGTGCGGCTTGATATCATACGGAGCTTTATCATTAATAATCTTGATCATGGCGTGAAGCGCCGCCCCTGAAGTAACGTGATAGCCTCAACTCTGTTGCTGACGCCGAGCTTGCTGAGAATACCGGTAATGTGTTCTTTGATCGTGGGCTCAGACACAGTCAACTTCATGGCAATCCGTTTGTTTGAAAATCCCCGGAGCATCATTGCCAGCACTTCTGCCTGCCGCTGGGTCAGCCCAAACTCCTGGTGATTAGCCGTTGGTGAGGAAAAAGAGGGGGGATCCGAGGCGTCTGGAAACCAAAGTTGCCCGTTTTGCAATGCCGTAACGGCCTGATTGAAGATTTGTGGTGAGTCGTGTTTATGAACAAAACCGTGTGCCCCTATTTCACGGGCCTTATGTTGAACATTGTTATTCTCATCCCCACTGATCACCAATAGACGAATATTGGGATTCTTCTGTGAAAGATTCTTAATTAACTGAAGAGCTGTGCCATCTGCTAACCAGAAATCCAGAACCAGCAATTGCGGGGGGCCTTTTTCTTCGATCAAACTATCACACTCTTGGCGGCTGGTAGCGACGCATACTTGTTGGTAACCACAGTGTGTGCCTAAAAATGCTGCAATCCCCCCAGCAACCAACGGGTGGTCGTCAACGACTAAAGCATAAGGTTTACTCACGTCACTCTCCTTTTGTCACCAATGTAACGTTCGCGTTGACTTATACATTTCATGGCCTACTTTTATTTGATGCAGGCTGGTTAGTTCACAATACACGAATGGCGGTATCTTGTGTGTTAAATAAGTTGTGCGAATAACACGTCCATCTAATAGGCTCAGCACCGGTAAAACTCCGGCCTGTACCCTAATTCATTCAAATTGCAGGATTAAGAGTATGAGGTAGTGAGTCTTTGGGAACTGACTCCAGTTAGTACTGGGTAAGTGAAGGAAGATTAACACATCTATAACTTGAAGTCAGTGGGTATAGAGTGGCACATATATCCAGGCTGAGTTGTTTCTAAATTGATGATACTTTCGCTTTCAATAAACCCTACCTCAGTAGGGTTGCGCCTTTTTGATTATATACGTATCATTCCGACGCATTAATAATAGCCTATTATAATTTTCGAGTATTCGCTAATGCCATTGGAATAAAAGAACTGCGAAGATCGTGTTATTTTTTTTGATATTTTTCGCCCAGCATTTGGTCTGCCAGACTTACAGTCATTAATGCAAAAAACAGCTGATAACTCCGGTTATTAGTATTAATAAATAGTTAATCAATCGGATTGAGATATGCGCAAGTATTTATGGAGTATCATGGTGGCTTTTCTTCTTGTCGGATGCAGTTCCACGGGGGAGAATAAATTCAGTGCATCGTATGTGAAGGCACACGTTATACCCAAGCAGACAACCAAGGCGCAAGTACAGGCAATTTATGGCGTACCGGATGATCAGTCGGCTGATTCTGGTGGCGAGGTACGATGGGAATATAAAGTAGGTGGTAATCTAAGCACAGCCGCCTCTCTTGCCAGCTATATCCCTGGGGCAGGTGCGGTTTCCAGTGCTCTTGGCATGGCTAGTACGGCATCGGATGCCACAGATAGTGCAAGCAAGGCATCGGCTAAAATGTCAGGAAATACCGAATACCGTTCAGATTTCCTTGTTATCACTTTTGGCAGTGACGGTATAGTTGATCGGTGGCACATGTAGTTAAGATTACCTTCAACACGGGTTTGGTCGTAACTCGTTGTGTAGAATTAAGTTATGCTCCCAGCAAAAGTTTGCCGGGAGCATGCATGAATATTTTGAAATGTTTTATAAAACCTCAATTTTATCCCAATAATCAATAATCACCACCGAGCAGAAAGTTGGCATTGAACGTCTGTACATGGTTATTTTTCTTGGTTTCCCAAGAGTAGATGGTGATTAATCAGGCTCTCCCCTCATAAAACCACCATCGTTTTAAATTAGATTGAAAAAGATAATTTATTAGTATCTGGGTTTTTAAGTTAGAAAAAATCTATTTCCCAAAGGATATAGAGGGAGTGCTTTTGTATGTCTGTGTAAGCAGTTGTGACGAGGTAGCGAATGCTTAATGGGATGATGGTTTTTATTGCTGTTAGCATTCCTCGTTAATGATTGGAGTGTGTATAAACGTAATCTAGCGTGGCTTCCTTATTGGAAGCTTTTGTATTTCTACAGTTGTAAAAATAATTAATCAAACAACATCTGAGCGTTTTATTAAACTCATTGGAGGAGTTGCTCTGTATGAATAAAGTTTATCGCCTTGTGCGCCATCACCGTACTGGTTCTCTGGTCCCCGTTTCTGAATTGTCCCGCAGTGGTGGCAAATCCCCTCAAAACCGCAAAGTCGGTATTGCACCCGGCCTGCTTCTGGCCGTGGCCGGCATGTTCGGTTCAGCAGGTGACGCCAGTGCAGCTGAAATCCTGATTGACGGTGGTACGGAAGAAACCGTGCCAGGTACTAAACCGGATGGCTGGAAAACCGGTATTCGAGTGGATCTGGTGGTAGGTGATATCAGTTCAGGCAAGCTAACGATCGGTGAAGGTGCTAAGGCGACTACGGTCGGTGCCGGCTATCTGGCAAGGCAAGCTGGTTCAGTCGGAGAGGCTTCAATTTCGGGGGCGAATTCCCGTTGGACACTTTACAACTACGATCCTCTTTATGGCCAGGATCTGAAAATCGGTGTGGGTGGTGAAGGTAAGGTTTCCGTATTGGATGCCGGAACTTTGGACGTTTCATTCATTGAACTGGGCGTAGAAGAAGGTTCTAAGGGAACTCTGAATATAACGGGAGCTAACTCTCAACTTTTGGGCCATCAGGTGATCGTCGGCAAACAAGGGATCGGTGAGTTCAACATTTCTGACAGTGGTAAATTTGTGCTGGATACCTTTGACAAGGTGATTGTTGGCTATGATGCCACTGGCCAAGGAACAATTAACGTTGACGGTGCGGGGAGCCAGCTTTATTACAACAAATACGGTTCTTCAAGTATGTACGTGGGCTACGGTGGTCAGGGGGTGATGAATGTGTCCAACGGCGCTAAAGCAGGCGCAGCCGAGATACATTTGGGAACCCTCACCGGTGCTTATGGTGAGCTGAATATCTCCGGTGTGGGATCGGTAGTCTCTTCCCCCAGCGGGGTGGTTATTCGGGCCGGTGAAAAAGGAGAGGGCAAGGTCAGTATTACCGATGGTGCGGTGTTCGATGGCGGTAACTATAGAAATTATCTGGGTGACGGCGCTGGTGGAAAGGGAACATTGCTGGTTTCTGGCACCGGCTCCGTCTGGAAGTCCTCTGTCTTGACGGTTGGCAATGGGGGTGAAGGGCAACTGCAAGTTGTCGACGGTGGGCGTCTTGAGGTAGCAGGGCTTGCTATCGCTTCGCAGGTAAAAAGCCAGGGCAGCGCTGTCGTCAGCGGCGCAACCTCTTCAATGAAGGTTACTGAACTTAATGTCGGAGTGGATGGCGTCGGTAGCCTGACCATTGCCAATGGTGCACAGGTAATGAGCACGGGGGCGGATAAATACAGTGGTGTTTCCATCGGCGAACGTGTGTTTTACTCGGGAACCGCGCCTGCAAGTGGCAGCATTCTGGTCAAGGATCAGGGAACGCTGTTCTCAGCCGGATATATCAATATTGGCGGAACCAACGGTGACGGCACCCTGACCATCGCTGACGGCGCCTTGGTCAAGGTGAGCAGCACCGGGCAAGTACGCGTAGGGGATAGCCCTGTCTCCGGCGGAGGCTCGCTTAAGCAGGCCGTGCTTAACATTGGTACGGGTGGCAAAGCTGGCATCTTGGAAACCTCTAACGTGTTTCTACACAGCCGCGGCATATTGAATTTCAATTACACGGATAATCAGGATTTCTCCCCCAAGTTGAGTGGCACTGGTACGATCAATCATCTGGGGAGCGGGACGACACGCCTGATGTCCAAAGATAACATTCTCAGTGGCACAGTGAACGTGGTTGCTGGAACTCTACAGGCGGGGGTAGCCAATAGTTTTGGTGCTAACCTTTTCAGCCCCGCGGTTTTTAATGTTGCCAAGGCAGGAACGCTGGATCTGGCGGGTTTCAATGCTTACTTCAGTGGGTTGAGTAATGCTGGCGTGGTCAATCTTGGCGGTAATGGCAGCGCAGGCATGACACTGGCTCTGTCTAGCGCTACTTTCTTTGGTGGTGGCGACGGCAGCTATAAAGGCGAAGGGGGTACGCTAAGGCTGAATACGGTACTTGGGGGCGATGATTCAGTTACCGACCGTCTGGTGATTACCGGCAGCAGCAGTGGTCAATCTTGGTTGCAGGTCAATAACGTCGGGGGCCAAGGTGCTAAAACGGTTGAGGGTATTGAGGTCATCAGCGTAACTAAAGAGTCTAATGGCGTTTTTAACCTGCAAAAGCCCGTTGTTGCGGGAGCTTACGAGTATCTGTTGCATAAAGGGGGGAAACAGGACCCTGCAAATGGCAACTGGTATTTGCGTTCTGAGGCGGTCAAAACGCCAGAACCACCCAAGCCAGAAATCCCCAAACCGGGAGTGCCTGAGGTTGAAACTCCTGACCCCGAGGCCCCAGCGCCAGGCACTACGGATCCTCAGACACCACCGCCAGGAAACTCTCCCTCTTTGTTACGTGTTGATGCAGCAGCCTATCTGAATAACCAGAATGCTGCGGTGCATATGTTCGATCATACCCGTTCCGATCGCATGGGGGAGCCAGGATTAGGAGCCAGAGGAAAGGAGGGCAATGGCGCGGTCTGGATACGTGCGCATCGCAACAATCTGGATGCTGGCGTGGTTGGCAAGCAGTTGTCGGTTGAGACAGATCTTGACGTTATGCAGATTGGCGGAGAGTTGCAGCATGCTGTTGGTGAAAGCCGGCTGCACACGGGGATAATGCTGGGTTATGGCAACGCCGATACACAGGCAACTTCCGATCTGAGCCAGCGTAATGCCAAAGGCAAGGTTACGGGAACCAGCTTTGGTGTTTACGGTACCTGGTACCAGAATGCCTCTTCGCCTACTGGGGTCTATTTGGACAGTTGGCTACAATATGGCCGCTACGACAACGAAGTCCAGGGCAGCGGATTGGCCCGTGAAGAATACCAGTCCAATACCTGGAGCGGATCGCTGGAACTGGGCTATGCCCTGCCGCTGTATGAAGGAAGTCACCGTAGCCTGTACCTGGAGCCACAGGGGCAGGTGATTTTTACCCGCTATAGTGGTGATGCTCATACGGAAGACAATGGAACCAGAATTGCAGAACAACGGAAAAATCAAACCACTACCCGTCTTGGTGTAAGGTTGTTTAGCAATCCAGTGGGTCCCAACGCTAACCAGATTCAACCGTTCCTACAGTTGAATTGGTGGTCAGGTGGTAACGACGCGACGGTGGAGATGAACGAAACTAAGGTGCGCCATAAACTGGCTGATAATGTGTATGAAGCTAAGGCTGGCGTTCAGTTTGCCCTAGGCAAAGGTTGGAGCGCCTCTGGCAATATCGGGGTCCAAGGGGGCAATAATGATTTCCGCGACGTTAATGGCCAACTGGGATTGAGGTACAGCTTCTGATTGATGGGTTGTTCTAACCCTCCTGAGGCGATGATGGGGCACATTTTGTGTCCCATTTTTCTGGCCACGTATAATTGTTCAAGCTGGTACCTGCTTCGTCTGCTACAGCCCGGCTCTATCGGCACATTTTCCCTGATTTGATCGGCGGCCTGACAAAACCAGATTTAACCCTGCGCCACCAAGAAACGCCCTGAAAACCTATCCTCCAAGAGCACCAATCACTATTATGTGGGGAAGGCTTCTGGTGACAACCCAATGTTACTGCGGGGGAAGTTGGCTGGCCTTCGAGAGTCTGTTAATCTACCTCAAAGCAGTGAAATACCGTAAAACCAGATGGTTGGAAAAATGTAGGTCAACATTGAGATTTTCGTTAGTGACCATAAAACATTATAAAAATCAATTGAATTATTGTTTTGGATAAAGATGAAAACTATAGAAGTCGACGAAGAACTTTACCGCTATATTGCCAGCCACACGCAACATATCGGTGAAAGCGCGTCCGATATTTTACGGCGTATGCTGAAGTTTACCGCAGGGCAACCTGCATCAGCCTCTGCGGTGGCTAAGGCTCCAGAGCCTGCTGCTGCGGTGTCACTTCCACGCGATCGTGTGCGTGTCGTGCGTGAACTGTTGTTGTCAGACGAATATGCCGAGCAGAGCAAAGCTGTAAATCGTTTTATGCTGGTACTTTCCACTTTGTATACGCTTGACGCAGTGGGTTTTACCGCAGCGACCGATGCCTTGCATGGCCGAACCCGTACTTATTTTGCCGGCGATCAGCAAACCTTGCTGGCGAATGGAACGCATACCAAACCCAAACACGTTCCGGGAACGCCTTACTGGGTAATTACCAATACCAATACTGGCCGTAAACGCAGCATGATCGAACACATCATGCAGGCTATGCAGTTCCCGGCAGAACTGATCGAGAAAGTTTGCGGTACTGTCTAATTTAGCAAACTGCCCGTCACGGTGGCCGTATTGCCTGGCCGCAGTACTGGCATTAGGGAGAGAGTCGATGGCGAATGACCCACGTGCCGGGCAACCTGCTCAGCAAAGTGATTTGATCAACGTAGCTCAACTGACATCACAGTACTACGTGCTGCAACCGGAAGCAGGCAATGCCGAACATGCGGTAAAATTTGGCACCTCAGGCCACCGCGGCAGTGCGTTGCGCCAAAGCTTCAATGAGGCTCATATTCTGGCTATCGCTCAGGCGATTGCCGAAGTGCGCCGCCAGCAGGGTACTACCGGCCCTTGCTATGTGGGCAAAGATACCCATGCCTTGTCTGAACCAGCGTTTATTTCCGTGCTGGAAGTGCTGACGGCTAACGGGGTAGACGTGGTCGTACAGGAAAACAACGGTTTTACCCCCACGCCAGCGGTTTCACACGCGATCCTGTGCTACAACCGCAAAGGTGGTGCGCAGGCCGATGGTATCGTTATTACCCCTTCGCACAACCCGCCAGAAGACGGCGGCATCAAATATAACCCCCCTAATGGCGGCCCGGCGGACACCAACCTGACGTCGGTGATTGAGAAACGCGCCAACGAATTATTGGCGCTTAAGTTGCAGGGTGTTCAACGCCAATCGCTGGAAAAAGCCTGGAACAGTGGCCATTTGCATGCGCAGGATCTGGTGCAGCCCTATGTGGCGGAGTTGGTTGCGGTTGTTGATATGCCCGCGATTCAGCGTGCGGGTCTGAAATTGGGGGTTGATCCGCTTGGCGGCTCCGGGATTGCCTACTGGCAGCGTATTGCCGAGCATTACAAGCTGGATCTGACGCTGGTAAATGATTCTATTGATCAGACCTTCCGTTTTATGCATCTCGATCACGACGGTATTATCCGTATGGACTGCTCGTCTGAATCGGCAATGGCTGGCCTGCTGGCGCTGCGTGATAAGTTTGATTTGGCATTTGCCAACGATCCTGACTACGACCGCCACGGCATTGTTACGCCAAAAGGGCTGATGAACCCGAATCATTATCTGGCGGTAGCCATCAATTACCTGTTCCAGCATCGCCCACAGTGGCGGGCTGAGGTTGCCGTGGGTAAAACGCTGGTTTCCAGTGCCATGATTGATCGCGTAGTGGCCGATCTGGGCCGTAAGCTGGTGGAAGTGCCGGTGGGTTTCAAATGGTTTGTCGATGGTCTGTTTGACGGCAGTTTCGGTTTCGGCGGTGAAGAAAGCGCCGGGGCATCATTCCTGCGTTTTGATGGCACGCCATGGTCGACCGATAAAGACGGTATTATCATGTGCTTGCTGGCGGCAGAAATCACCGCCGTGACCGGTGAAAACCCGCAGCATCATTATGATGGGCTGGCAAAACGCTTTGGCGCGCCAAGCTATAATCGCCTGCAAGCTCCCGCCAGCTCGGCACAGAAAGCGGCGCTGTCCAAGCTGTCACCTGAAATGGTCAAGGCCAGCATGCTGGCTGGCGATCCGATCACTGCCCGCCTGACGGCGGCGCCGGGTAACGGGGCTTCTATCGGCGGGTTGAAGGTGATGACCGACAACGGCTGGTTTGCTGCTCGTCCTTCAGGCACGGAAGAAGCCTACAAGATTTATTGCGAAAGCTTCCTGGGGGCTGAACACCGTGAAAAAATCGAGCATGAAGCGGTTGAAATTGTCAGTGAAGTGTTAGCTTCTGCCAAATAATCCCTACTCTCTATGTTAAAAGGCGCTGTTTTTACAGCGCTTTTTTTATGCATGCAAAATAGATATATCTAAACTCAGTTTCCCTCTTGTCAATTTAGATATATCGATCTACATTAGCGTTATTGAGTGATTTAGATATATCTAAATCGTTTTCGATAATTCTATTATTTATCCAAGAGGTAACTCACTATGATGTTTCATCGATTTGGCCGGCATTGCTCACACGATCGCCATGAGCACCATGAAGAAGGGCGTTGCCATTACCGCCGTGGTGGTCGCCACCACTTTGGCGGGCATGAAGGCGAAGAACAGGGGCGCGGCGGGCGTGGCCGTGGTCGTCACCGCCTGTTTGAACATGGCGATCTGCGCCTGGTGCTGTTGGCGCTGGTGGATCGCAAACCCAGCCACGGTTATGAACTGATCAAGGCGATTGAAGAAGCCTCGTCAGGCCTGTATGTCCCTAGCCCTGGCGTCATTTACCCAACATTAACGCTGCTGGAAGAACAGGATTTTCTGGAGCCAGCCACTACCGGCAATGGCCGGAAAAGCTACCAGATCACTGCCCTTGGCAAGAGCGAATTGCAAAAGCATCAGGCCGCCGTTGAGGTGATTTTTGCCCGTTTGGCTGGCGCGGAGCGGAGTAAGCGGCATAAAGGTAATCTGGCAGAAGGCATTTCAGAGGTGATGCACCGCCTGCGCTACCTGCTGCGTGGCAATATGATGCGTGCCGATCTGACTCAGGAACAGGTTAAGCGTATCAACCAGGTACTGCTCGATGCGGTGGCAGCAATTGAAGCCGAAGTAGCCCAACCGCAGGAGAAAGCGTGATGCCGGGCCATCGTTTTCGTATCACCGTCAAAGCATTAACCGATCGCCAAGGTGAAACGGTGGATAAACCCGAACTGGTGTTTGAGGTAGAAAATCACGACGATATTCTGGCGATTGTCGAACGTATTCAGAAGCGGGCGGATCTGAACTTTGCTGCTGAACAGAGCGCGGCCTTTGCCGTCGGGCTCAAGCTGTTTTCCGAGGTAATGATGGAAAACCGCAAACACCCGCTGTTTGCGCCACTGCGCGAGTCATTCAAAGAGTTCATGATCGGGCTGAAGAAAGGGCCGGAAACGGCCCCTTAGATGTGCCGATTCCGGTCAGGGCATAAACCGATAACCGACGCCGGTTTCAGTCAGTAAATGTTTGGGCCGCGCCGGATCGGCTTCCAGTTTTTGCCGCAGATGGCCCATATAAATACGCAGATAATGGCTGTGCTCAACGTAATTTGGCCCCCAAACGCGGTTCAGCAACTGGCGTTGGGTGATCACTTTGCCGGAATTAGCCAGCAATTCGGCCAGCAAACGGAATTCGATGGGAGTCAAATGCAGATCTTCATCGTTACGTAAAACGCGGCGGTTGATCAGGTCAACGGTAATGGCCGAGAAAGTGACCAACGGGCTTTCTTGCTGGCTGTGTGAGTGGCGGCGTAATGCCACCCGCACGCGTGCCAACAATTCACCGATACCAAAGGGTTTACTGAGATAATCATCGGCACCGGCGTCCAGCGCGGCAATCTTGTCTTCTTCGGCATGGCGGGCAGAAAGTACGATCACCGGAATGGCGCTCCACTGGCGCAGATCGCGGATATAGTCCAGCCCGTCACCGTCTGGCAACCCTAAATCGAGGATGATCAAATCTGGTTTGCGCGTGCCAGCTTCAATCAGCCCACGCTGGAGGGTTTCGCTTTCAAATACCCGCAAACCTTTGCTCTCCAACGCGGTGCGCACGAAGCGCCGGATCTCTTTCTCATCTTCAACAATCAGAATATGGGTTGGCGTTGTTGTCACAGTGCCTCATCGTCTATAGATCAAAGCCTTCACCTTCCAGCGCTGGCGGGGTTTCCAACGGTAGCATAAAACGGAAACTGGCACCGCCATGCGCGCCGTTTTCTGCCCAGATGCGGCCGCCGTGTACTTCAATGATGGCACGGCAGATAGCTAACCCCAAGCCCACGCCGGGAATGGCAGATTCTTTATTGCCACGGGAAAACTTATCAAAGATAAGCTGCAACTGCTCGGTGGGGATACCAGGGCCGTTATCCCAGATTTCCACTTCCAGCCATTCTGGCACAGCACGAGCGCGTATGCCGATAATTGCCTCTGTTCCGGCATATTTATTGGCATTTTCTAACAGGTTGGTGAATACCCGTTCCAGCAGATTGCCGTCACAGTTAATGAGCACCATCTCCGACGGCAGCTCAACCTTAATTTGGTGCTGAACCAGTAGAGGTTCCAGCATATGCAGCGATGCACCGACGATTTCCTCCAGCGACTGCCACTCTTTACGCAGATGAAAACCACCGGACTGAATGCGGGCCATATCCAATAAATTGTTTACCAGCCGAGTGGTGCTCAACACCTGCTGGCGGATCTGGCTGGCCTGCGGCGCATGGCTGGAGCCTTCGGCGGCCAAATCCAGCGTCAGGATTTCCGCCTGGCCGAACAGCACGGTGAGCGGCGTGCGCAGATCGTGCGAGAGCGCAGCGAGCAATGAGTTGCGCAATTGTTCACGCTCGGCATCCAGCTTGGCTTTTTCGGCACTGTGGGCCAGATGTAAACGTTCCAGGGCACTGGCGATCAGCACGGCAAAGGTTTGCAGCAAGCGTTGTTGCTCTGGCACCATCAGCTGGCGCAGGTTACTGGGTTCGATCGCCAGCAGACCGAAAGTCTGTTTCGGGGTGCTGAGGGGCAATAACTGATAGGGAACGCCCGGTAGAGTATCCGTACCCGCGCCAGCGGGCGTTCCTTTGCTATAACTCCAGCGGGCAATCGCTTCATCCACCGACAGCAGGCCACCATCTTCTCCTGCCATTTGCCGCAAAGAACCGTCCTCCTGCGGCAGCAGCAGGGCGGTTTTGGCCTGGAAACTGCTGGAAAGAAAATGGCGGCTGGTTTTGGCGATATCGTCATGATTCAGAGCCTGGCTGAGGCCGTGGGACATCTCATACAAATGCCGCGCCCGCTGTTCCCGGTAGCGGGCCACCCGTGCCTGATAGCGCACTCCGGCGGTCAGGTTACCGATGGTGATACCGACGGTCAGCATAACGGCGAATGTCAGCAGATATTGCATATCGCTGACGGCAAACGACCATTCCGGTTGTACGAAGAACAGATCGAAGCTGGCGACGTTAATCACCGCTGCCAGCACCGACGGCCAGCGGCCGAAGAACAGGGCGACGATGGCGACGCCCAGCAGATAAACCATCACCAGGTTGGCCGAGTCAAAGCCGGGCAATAGCCATTGAGAAAGCAGAGTGATCATGGCGCAAAGCGCCACGGCCACGGCGTAGCCGCGCAGTTGGAAACGCCACTTTTCGGTAAAAGTACGGCTATCGTGCTCCTTGCTGAGCGGCAAAGGGGTATCGTTTTCCAACGCGACGATCACCAGATCGAGGTCGGGGCCGAGATGGCCAAGGCGATCGGCAAAGCTGCCGCGTATTTTCCAGCGCTGTTCGCTTCGGCGGCCAATAATAATCTTGCCCAGATTATGTTCGCGGGCATAGCGCAGTACGGCCTGTTCTTCAAAAGGATCGGCGAGGGTCGCGGTTTCTGCGCCGAGCTCTTGCGCCAGCCGTAACGCACGCAGAATGGCCCGCCGCTGATGTTCCGGCAGGCGGTGCAGTTTGGGCGTTTCCACATAGACGGCATGCCAATGGCAGCCCAGCCGGGCCGCCAGGCGTGCGGCGATGCGCACCAGTTTTTCATTACCGCTGCCGTGGCCGACACACAGCAGAATACTGTCACGGGTATGCCAGACTTTTTCACGCCCCTGGCTGTCGCGGAAGGCGCGCATCTGATCATCGACACGATCGGCGGTGCGGCGCAGCGCCAATTCGCGCAGGGCGATCAGGTTGCCTTTGCGGAAGAAGTGTTCAATAGCTCGTTCTGCCTGGCCGGGAAGATAAACTTTGCCCTCATTCAGCCGCTGGCGCAAATCGTCCGGCGGTAAATCGACCAGCACTACTTCGGTGGCTTCATCAAAGACGTGATCGGGCACCGTTTCCCGCACCCGCACGCCGGTTACGCCGCCAACGACGTCATTAAGGCTCTCCAGATGCTGCACGTTAACGGTCGTCAGCACGTCAATACCGGCATCCAGCAGTTCTTCCACATCCTGCCAGCGTTTGGGATGGCGCGAACCGGAGGCGTTGCTGTGTGCCAGTTCGTCCATCAGGATCAGGGCTGGGTGGCGCGCCAGCGCCGCGTCAAGATCAAACTCATGCAATAAGCGGCCACGGTGCTGGATACGTTTTTGCGGCAGCACCGTTAACCCTGCCAGCAACGCGGCGGTTTCGCCGCGCCCATGGGTTTCCACTACCCCGACCAGCACATCAAGCCCCTGAGCCCGCTGGCGCTGGGCTTCTTGCAGCATCGCATAGGTTTTACCCACCCCGGCACAGGCGCCGAAAAAGACTTTCAGCTTACCGCGTGGTTTTTCATTGGCTAACGCCAGCAGGCTGTCGGGATTGGGGCGTTCGTCATCCACCATCAAGATTTCCTTTATCTACCCACACGGTTATTGCAGCGCATCCAGTGCCAGGTTCAGCTTCAACACGTTAACCACCGGTTCCCCGATAAAGTTAGGGGTGGCATGTTCGGTGTTCTGCTCAATCAGTTTGGCGACCTGTTCCGTTGGCAACTGACGGGCACTAGCTACCCGCGCCAGCTGATACTGCGCGGCTGCTACAGAGATCTGCGGGTCCAGCCCACTGCCGGAAGCGGTCAGCAGATCGACCGGAATGGCCCCATGCATGGCCGGGTTTGCCTGGTGCAGCTGTTTCACCCGCTCGGTGATGGTTGTATCCAGCACCGGGTTGGTGGTGGCCAGGTTGCTGCCACCGGATGCCATGGCATTATAGGCCGAATCGGCGGTGGCAGAAGGGCGCCCCCAGAAATAGCCCGCTTTAGAGAAATTTTGGCCGATCAAGGCTGAACCGACCGCTTTATCGCCTCGATATAATAGCGAACCGTTGGCGGTGTGGCTGAACAGCAGTTGCGACAGCCCGGTGGTCAGCAGCGGATAGGCGATCCCGGTGATCAGCGTCAGCAGGAGCAGCATCACCAGCGAAGGGCGTAAATAAGACATTAGCATTTCCTCATTATCTCAACCGACAATAGACAGCGCGGTTAACAGCAGATCGATCAGTTTGATCCCCACGAACGGCACCAGTAAGCCACCCAAACCATACAGCCACAGGTTGCGCCGCAGCAGTGCCGCCGCGCTCATTGCTCGATAGCTCACCCCACGCAGCGCCAGCGGGATCAGGAAGACAATGATCAGCGCGTTGAAGATCACTGCCGACATAATGGCGGACGAGGGCGAATGCAACTGCATGATATTGAGCGCATTCAACTGCGGATAAGTGGCCGCAAATGCCGCCGGGATAATGGCAAAGTATTTTGCTACATCGTTAGCGATACTGAAGGTGGTCAGCGAACCGCGCGTCATCAGCATCTGCTTGCCGATATGCACCACTTCGATCAGCTTGGTCGGGTTAGAGTCCAAATCGACCATGTTGCCCGCTTCTTTGGCCGCCTGGGTGCCAGAGTTCATGGCGACCGCTACGTCCGCCTGCGCCAGCGCCGGAGCATCATTAGTGCCGTCACCGGTCATGGCGACCAGGCGGCCTTCGGCCTGATATTGGCGGATCAGCGCCAGTTTGGCTTCCGGCGTGGCTTCTGACAGAAAATCGTCCACCCCGGCTTCGGCCGCGATGGCGGCGGCGGTCAGGCGGTTATCCCCGGTGATCATCACCGTTTTGATCCCCATCCTGCGCAGCTCGGCAAACCGCTCTTTGATGCCGCCTTTAACGATATCTTTCAGCGCCACTACGCCCAGCACGCGTGGCCCTTCGGCGACTACCAAGGGCGTCCCCCCGGTGTGCGCCACGTGTTCAACCAGTTCGTCAACGGCGCGTGGGAAGTAGCCGTTATTCGATTCCACATAACGGCGAATAGCGTCCTCTGCTCCTTTACGGATCATCCGCCCCTGAATATTGACGCCGCTCATGCGGGTTTGCGCAGAAAAGGGGACGAAACTGGCATCAAGTGATTGCAAATCACGCTCACGCAGGTTGAAGCGCTGTTTCGCCAGCACCACGATGCTGCGCCCTTCCGGCGTTTCGTCGGCCAGTGAGGAAAGCTGTGCGGCATCGGCCAGCTCCTGCTCGTTGACGCCCGGTGCAGGCAGAAATGCAGAAGCCTGACGGTTGCCCAGAGTGATGGTGCCGGTTTTATCCAGTAGCAACACATCAACGTCACCGGCAGCCTCCACCGCCCGGCCGCTGGTGGCAATCACGTTGGCCCCCAGCATCCGGCTCATCCCGGCCACGCCGATAGCGGAAAGCAGCCCGCCAATGGTGGTCGGGATCAGGCAAACCAGCAAGGCCACCAGAACGGTGATGGAGATGACGCTGCCGCTGCCTGCGGCGGCCACGCTGTATTGTGAGTAAGGCAGCAGCGTTGCCGTTGCCAGCACAAAAACGATGGTCAAAGCAATCAACAGAATGGTCAGCGCCACCTCATTCGGCGTTTTACGGCGTTTGGCCCCTTCCACCATGGCGATCATGCGGTCAAGGAAGGTTTCACCAGGGTTGACGCTGCATTGCACCACCAGCCAGTCAGACAGCACGCGTGTCCCACCGGTGACCGAGGAAAAGTCCCCGCCGGATTCGCGGATCACCGGTGCGGATTCGCCAGTGATGGCGCTTTCATCCACCGAGGCTCCGCCTTCCAGCACTTCACCATCGCAGGGAATAATGTCACCGGCCTCTACCAGCACGATATCCCCTTTGCGCAGGCTTTCGGCCGAGACTTGCTCACTGGCTGCATCACGTTGCGGGTTGGCGATTTTTTTTGCCCAACGGGTTTTCTTGGTGCCCTTCAGGCTGGCGGCCTGAGCTTTACTGCGCCCTTCGGCCAAGGCTTCGGCAAAGTTGGCGAACAGCACGGTGAACCAGAGCCACAGTGAGATACTGCCGGTGAAAGCTGCACTACCGCCGGTTTTGCCTGCCAGGATCGCCAACCAGATGAAGGTTGTCAGAATACTGCCGAGATACACCACAAACATTACCGGGTTGCGCCATTGCACTTGCGGAGCCAGCTTTTTCACTGCATCAATCAGCGCGGTACGGAGCAGGGCCGGTTCAAACAGCGCACGTTGTTTACGAGTCATCGTTTTGTTCTCTTAGTTTGCCAGCCAAAGTTGCAAATGCTCGGCCACCGGGCCCAGAGCCAGCGCAGGAATGAAGGTCAACGCACCCACCAGCAGGATGGTGCCGATCAGCAAACCGATAAACAGCGGCCCGTAGGTCGGCAGCGTACCGTTCCCCGTAGGTTGACGTTTCTTAACGCACAGCGAACCGGCAATGGCCAATACCGGCAGGATCACCCCGAAACGGCCGACAAACATGGCAAAGGCCAAGAGCAGGTTGTAGAACGGCGTATTCGTGCTTAAACCGGCGAAAGCACTGCCGTTGTTGTTGGCGGTTGAAGACAGGACATACAGCACTTCACTGAAACCATGTGCGCCTGGGTTGAGTATCCCGGCACGGCCTGCCTCGGTAGCAATCGCCAGTGCAGTTCCCAGCAGCACCAAGGCAGGGGTAACCAGGATCGCCAACGCGGTCATTTTCATGTCATAGACATCAATTTTCTTACCCAGGTATTCCGGGGTGCGGCCAATCATCAGCCCGGCGATAAACACCGTCAGCAGCACGAACAGCAGCATGCCGTACAGACCGGAACCGACGCCGCCGAACACCACTTCACCTATCTGCATCAACCACATTGGCACCAAGCCGCCCAAAGGGGTAAAGGAATCAAGCATGGCGTTGACCGCACCGTTAGAGGCCGCCGTGGTGACCACCGAAAATAAGCTGCTGTCGAGAATGCCAAAGCGGGATTCTTTGCCTTCCATATTGATGTTACTGGTGCTGCCTAACGTGCTCAGATGTGGATTGCCAGCCGTCTCGGCGTACATCACTACAATGACCGCAACTACGAAAATCAGCGTCATCGCCCAAATTAATGCGTGGCCCTGACGGTTTTCGCCGGTCACCTGACCAAAAGCGAAGCACAGTGCGCATGGGATCAGGAAGATCGCCAGCATCTGTACAAAGTTGGTCAATGCGGTTGGGTTTTCGAATGGGTGTGCTGAGTTGGCGCCGAAGAAACCGCCGCCGTTGGTGCCAAGCATCTTGATCGCTTCTTGCGAAGCAACCGGCCCCATCGGCAGCGTTTGCTGTACGCCTTCCAGCGTGTTCAGGTGCAGGTAAGGCAGGAGATTTTGCAGGCTGCCCTGGCTGACAAAGAACAGTGCGGTAATCAGCGAAAGCGGTAACAGCACATACAGGGTAATACGCAGCAGGTCGGCCCAGGCATTGCCGATGGTAGCACTGGAACGGCGGGCAAAAGCGCGGATCAGGGCAAAGGCCACGGCGATACCGGTAGCGGCAGACAGGAAGTTCTGCACCGTCAGCCCAACCATCTGGCTGAGATAGCTAAGGGTGTTTTCACCGCTGTAGGCCTGCCAGTTGGTATTGGTGACAAAACTGACGGCGGTATTGAATGCCAGATCCCAAGACAGGCCCGCGAACTTTTGTGGGTTAAGCGGCAGTGACCCTTGAGCCATCAGCAGGATAAATAGCAACACTAGACCAAACAGGTTAAACCACAGAATAGCCAGTGCGTACTGCCGGCCATTCATTTCTGCGCTGTGGTTACCACAGCAGCGCCAAACGGCGGCTTCCAGATGGCGCAGAACGGGTAGCGGTTCGCCTTCGATCAGGCGTGCGATAAAGCCGCCCAGTGGACGGGCCAGCAGCAGAAGTATCAGCATAAAGCTGGCGATCAATAAGAAGGCTGAAGTGGCCATCAGAAATCCTCCGCATTAAACAGGGCATAAAGCAGATAGCCCAACAGCAGCAGAACCAACAGCGCACCACCAATGACGCTGAAACTCACAGGACACCTCCAGAGGTGTAGTTTTTGA
Organism: Chania multitudinisentens RB-25; assembly: GCF_000520015.2. Classification (GTDB taxonomy): domain Bacteria; phylum Pseudomonadota; class Gammaproteobacteria; order Enterobacterales; family Enterobacteriaceae; genus Chania; species Chania multitudinisentens. The sequence goes on along the minus strand of NZ_CP007044.2, from coordinate 4,690,126 downwards.
TAGCTTGAGTGTAGGGATCGGGGTGGAAAGAAAATGAAAAAATAGCGCCTGGCGGTGTAAAAAAAGTATAAAAATGGCTGAAATTTCAGCAAAAAAACGGTTGTTATGATTCATTTGAGCGATGAGTAAAGCGTTCCCGCCAGTTTGGTAGCCTGTTTTCAGGAGATAAAGCCGGGTGATCAGAAAGTAAGCCTTATAGTTACTCTGGTTATGTTTTTTGTTAACTTCAATGTAACAAAATTACGTGCCAAGGCTTTTTTTGCGATTTTTTTGTGCAATTTAGTGGTCGGATGAGTAGTAAAATTACAACAGATGCGCTAAAATTTTGTCCAGATTCCAAATCATATCGTCTATTTTTACACCAGCACGGAAGTTTGACAGCTTCGCGGCAGGTTTTTTAAGGAGGTTCGCATGTCTAATTATCACGCCTATCCATTGCATCGGATTTTCCTGCGCCGCAGCGCAGTGCTTCTGATTGGCCTGGTGGCTTTACCCGTCATGTTATTCCGCGATGATCGCGCACGTTTTTACAGCTACCTGCACCGTGTCTGGTCAAAAACCAGTAATAAACCGGTCTGGTTACAGCAGGCAGAAGCGGCGTCTGGTGATTTTTATTGATTGCTGTTAACCACGTGTTCCGTGCTGAAACCCTCGTTTTTTGACGAGGGTTTTTTGTTTGTGCTGGTTATTGCCTAATGTGTAACAGGGTCGTACCAACGCGTGAATTCTTCTACACTTTTTGCATCATCCAACATTTTGGGAAGCAAAACGTGAGTGATAAAATTCCGGTAGGGATCAGTGCTTGCCTGTTGGGCGGGGCGGTGCGTTTTGATGGGGGCCATAAACGGCTGGAGTTTGCCGTTGAGCAACTGGCTCCTTATGTACACTTCGAGCCTATCTGCCCGGAAATGGCGATTGGTTTGCCAACGCCGCGGCCTGCGTTACGGCTGATAAAAACACCGCAACAAATTGTGCTGCGTCACAGCAACGATAACACGGTGGATGTTACCACTCAGATGCAGCAGTTCTCGGAACAACGCGTGGCGGCGTTGCAGCATTTATGTGGTTACATCGTCTGTGCGAAATCACCCAGCTGCGGTATGGAGCGGGTTAAGGTGTATAGCGAAACGGGAGAAGGCGCGCGTAAAAGCGGAGTTGGGCTATTTACTGCGGAGCTGCTGCGTCAGATGCCGTGGTTGCCGGTAGAAGAGGATGGTCGCCTGAATGATGCGGTGCTGCGGGAGAACTTTGTTGAGCGGGTGTATGCGCTTTATGAACTCAATATGCTGTGGCGTAACGGGTTGACACGGGGCGGGCTGATCGCTTTCCACAGCCGTTATAAACTTTCGTTGTTGGCACATTCACAGCCCGAATACCGTGAACTCGGCCGCTTTGTGGCGGGGATTGAACACTGGGATTCATTGGAAGCGTTTGTCGTCGCCTATCGCAGCCGCCTGATGAGCTTGTTGAAGCATAAAGCGACCCGTCGTAATCACACCAACGTACTGATGCATGTGCAGGGTTATTTTCGTCGCCAGCTCAGTTCCGCGCAGCGCCAGGAATTGGCACAACTGATTGACCACTATCGCCAAGGGATGCAGCCGCTATTGGCACCGATCACATTGTTAAAGCATTATATGGCTGAATATCCTGATAATTATTTAGCGCAACAGCGCTATTTCGAACCCTATCCGGAAGCGCTAAGGCTGCGTTACGGTCATTAATCAGAAAGGAATGTTATGGCCACCCACCTGGTTTGGTTGCGTAACGATCTGCGTATTATCGATAACAAAGCGCTCTATGCAGCCTGTGGTGATCCTGATGCCAAAGTATTGGCGGTGTTTATCGCTACCCCAACCCAGTGGCAGCAGCATGATATGGCTCCACGCCAGGCGGCATTTATCCATGCCAATCTGTTGCAGGTGCAACAGGCACTGGCGGCACGCGGGATTGAACTGGTTTACCATCAATGTAACGACTTTGCCGGTTCGCTGGTCTGGCTGGTGGATTTCTGCCAGCAACGGCAGGTCAGCGCACTGTTTTACAACCGCCAGTATGAAATCAACGAGCGCCAGCGTGATGCCCAGCTCGAACGGCAACTGGCGGGGAAGGTTATTTGCCATCGCTTTGACGATAGCCTGCTGTTACCACCGGGCAGTGTGCAAACCGGCAGCGGTGAAATGTATAAGGTCTATACGCCGTTTCGCCGGGCGTTTATTCAGCGGTTGCTGGAATCCGATGTGAATTCATTGCCGGCCCCTCGTTCACGCGGTGAGAAAATCAACGTTACCCCGCCAGAGATGTTCGATTACCCCTTAGCAAAGGTGGGAAGCGCTTACCCCGCAGGGGAGGAGGTGGCGTTGCAACGGCTGCGTACTTTCTGCCGTGAGCAGGTACAGGATTACGTGAAACAGCGCGATCTGCCTGCGATTGCGGGCACCAGCAGTCTGTCGCCTTATCTGGCTATTGGCGTGTTATCACCACGCCAGTGTTTTAACCGGCTACGGGCCGAATGCCCGGATGTGCTGGAAAACCCGGAAAGCGGGGCTTTCTGTTGGCTGAATGAACTGATCTGGCGCGAATTTTATCGCCACCTGATGGTGGCGCATCCGGCGCTATGCCAACATCGCCCCTTTATTGAGTGGACAGATAGGGTATGCTGGCAGGTGAACGATCGGGCATTGCAAGCTTGGCAGCAGGGGCAGACAGGGTATCCGATCGTTGATGCCGCCATGCGCCAGCTCAATCAAACCGGTTGGATACATAATCGTTTACGCATGATCAGCGCCAGTTTTCTGGTAAAGGATTTGTTGATCGACTGGCGGGCTGGTGAACGTTACTTTATGCAGCAACTGTTGGATGGCGATCTGGCCGCCAATAACGGTGGCTGGCAGTGGGCGGCGTCTACCGGCACCGATGCCGCTCCGTATTTTCGCATTTTTAACCCGACTACGCAGGGCGAACGTTTTGATCCACAAGGCACTTTTATCCGCAAATGGTTGCCTGAACTGGTGGATGTACCGGACAATGACATCCATCAACCCCATCGCTGGGCGGAAAAACAACAATATGTGCTGGATTACCCGTTACCGATAGTCGATCACCAGCAGGCTCGGTTAGCGACATTGGCGGCTTTCGAGGCGGCCAAGCGCGGGGGATTTTAAGGTTACAGCAAGGAGCTTCCTGATGATGAAAAAGATGCTGGCTTTGTGCCTGGGTGGTTATTCCACGCTGGTGATGGCTGGTTTTGACGTAGTTGCGCTGGGCGTCGATGGCGGCGTCAGCGACGGTAATCTGACTTCTTATCTGATTCGCAGTAGCGATCAAACGCAGTATCTGGCATTGGATGCGGGTTCGCTGTTGCCGGGGATTGCCAAAGGGTTGGACAAAGGGCATTTTCCGCAGGTAACGCCTGAAGTGGCGGCTCCTTATACTCCGCAAGGGTACGTGTTTCGCCAGCTGATCGACAGCTATTTTATCAGCCACGGTCATTTGGACCATGTTGCTGGCTTGATTATCGGCTCACCTGAGGACAACAAAAAAACCATTTACGCGCAGGCGGATACGGTACTGACGTTGCGCAATCATTATTTCAACTGGAAGGCTTGGCCAAACTTTACCGATGCGGGCAATGGGGCGCGGCTGGGGACTTACCGTTTGCAAACGCTACGCCCGCAGCAGCGTTTTGCCATCGGGTTGACCGGTTTGAGCGGTGTGATGTATCCACTTAGCCATGATCGTTATCCTTCGTCGATGTTGTTGATTGCCGATCGTGAAGGCTCATTCGCCTATTTTGGTGATACCGGCCCTGATGCGTTGGAGCAATCACGCAATCTGGATACCATCTGGCGTGCGCTAGGGCCGCTCATTGAGCAGAAGAAACTGAAAGGCATGATTATTGAAACCTCTTACCCTAACGGTGTGGAGGATAAACAGCTCTATGGGCATTTGACGCCGGCCTGGTTGCTGAAAGAGCTGAAAAACTTGCAGCAATACAGCGGGGGAGAAGATTCGTTGAAAGATCTGCCGGTGATCATCAGCCATATTAAACCCAGCCTGAAACAAAATGTTGATGTGCGTGCCACCATCAGCCAGCAATTGGAACAGGGTAACGATCTGGGGGTGAAGTTTATTTTGATGGATCAGGGCGACCGGCAACAGTTCCAATAACTCTTTTTCCTGAAAGCAGGTTATGGCAACAGATGGGCTATGTTAAGAGAGAAAACGATGAATAACCTCGATTTGGAAAACCTGATCAACACCGAACTGAACTGTGCCGCCTTTCAGGACTATGGGCCGAATGGCTTACAGGTAGAAGGGCGCGCGCAGGTACAGCGTATTGTCACCGGGGTGACGGCGTGTCAGGCGCTGCTGGATGCCGCGGTGGAACACCAGGCCGATGCCGTTGTGGTGCATCACGGTTATTTCTGGAAAAACGAAGCGCCGTCGGTGCGTGGCATGAAGCGTAACCGGCTGAAAACGCTGTTGAGCAATGATATCAATCTGTACGGTTATCATCTGCCGCTGGATGCGCATCCGGTGCTGGGCAATAACGTCCAGCTTGCTCAGGTGCTGGGGATTCGCGTGCTGGGTGAAGTTGAACCTTTGGTGCCATACGGTGAGTTTGTGCAACCGCTGAGTGGCAGTGAACTGCAACAGCGCATCGAAAACAGCTTGGGACGCACGGTGTTGCACTGTGGCGATAACGCACCTGCACATATTCGCAAAGTAGCCTGGTGTACCGGTGGCGGCCAGGGTTTTATCGACAGCGCTGCGCGATTTGGGGTTGATGCCTTTATCAGCGGCGAGGTTTCCGAACAAACCATCCATACGGCCCGGGAAATGGGGCTGCACTTCTTTGCTGCCGGCCATCATGCTACCGAACGCGGGGGAATCAAGGCGTTGGGTGAGTGGCTGGCGCAGCAACACGGCTTTGATGTGACCTTTATCGATATCCCGAATCCTGCCTGATTTTCTTTTCCGGGTTCGCCTGGCCGAACCCGGAAATAATCCTAATCCTAATCCTTTATTTTATAGAAGGTTGTTCTATTGACAGCCCGGTTGTCATCACGCATAACGGATAGGTTTTGCAATAAATAAAGGAGAGTAAGGTGCAGCAAGCACAATATTACCTATTAGGGGAAAGAGCAGTCGTGCTTGAATTGGCACCACCGGTCACGTTGCAGAGTCAGCAACGTATTTGGGCATTGGCGGAAAAGCTAAACCACCATACGGATGTGCGAGAAGTGGTTCCGGGCATGAACAATCTGACGCTGTTGCTGTATACGCCGCAGGCGGATGCCGAAGCCATGTTAGCGCTGTTGCGGCAGGGTTGGGAAGATAATGAAAGCCTGGTGCCGGAATCCCGCGATGTGGATATTCCGGTGGTCTATGGCGGGGAGTATGGCCCCGATCTGCTTGAGGTGGCACAGCATACGGGTATGACGCAGCAGCAGGTCGTGGAGTGCCATTCCTCGGTGGCTTATGTGGTGTACTTCCTCGGTTTCCAACCGGGTTTCACCTATTTGGGTGGCATGCCGGAACGGTTGGCCATGCCGCGCCGGGCGGAACCGCGTTTGTCGGTTGCTGCCGGTTCGGTAGGCATTGGTGGCGGCCAGACCGGGATCTATCCGTTGGTCACGCCCGGTGGCTGGCAACTGATTGGCCGTACACCGCTTGCCCTGTTTAATCCTCATGAAATGCCACCGACGCTGTTGCGCCCTGGTGACAACGTGCGCTTTGTGCCGCAGAAGGAGGGTATATGTTGAAGATTCTGCGTGCGGGTATTTACACCACGGTGCAGGATTTGGGCCGTAACGGTTTTCGCCGTTTGGGCATTAGCCAGGGTGGGGCGCTTGATCTACCCGCATTGAAAATTGCCAATTTGCTGGTGGGAAACCTACCGAATGCTGCGGGGTTGGAGATCACGCTCGGGCAATTCAGCGCTGAATTTACTCAAAGCGGCTGGATAGCGCTGACGGGGGCGGGTTGCGATGCACAGCTAGAGGGAAAACCGCTGTGGACGGGGTGGCGTTACCCGGTCAAAAAAGGCCAAAAGCTGACGCTGAAAATGCCTAAACGCGGCATGCGCAGCTATCTGGCGCTGTCGGGGGGAATTGCGGTGCCAGAGATGCTGGGTTCACGCAGTACCGATCTGAAAGCCGGTTTCGGTGGGCTGGATGGACGGCAATTGAAAGACGGCGACGTTTTACCGCTGGGGAGCAGCGATAAATTACCGGTTAACAGCGTGGGTGTGAGGCAATTGCTGTTCAACAACCGGGTGCGTGCGTTACCAGGGCCAGAATATGACGAGTTCAGCGAAGAGGCGCAGGAGGCTTTCTGGCGCACGGCATGGCAGCTCAGCCCGCAAAGCAACCGGATGGGGTATCGCTTGCATGGCAGTACGGCGCTGAGCAGAACTACCGAGCGTGAAATGCTTTCCCATGGGCTGTTGCCGGGAGTGGTACAAGTGCCGCATAACGGCCAACCGATTGTGCTGATGGCCGATGCGCAAACTACCGGTGGTTATCCGCGTATTGCCTGCGTAATCGAAGCCGATCTCTACCATTTGGCACAAATTCGCCTGGGTGAGGCTATCCACTTTATCCCTTGCACATTGGCCGACGCGCAGCGCGCCAAGGCTGAGCAGGATCACTTTATTCAACAGATTGCCTGGGGGCTAAATGATCGTTGATTTGAATGCCGATCTCGGCGAAGGCTGTGCCAATGATGAGGCGCTGCTGCAACTGGTCAGTTCCGCCAACATCGCCTGCGGCTTCCATGCCGGTGATGCACAAACCATGCGTCAGTCGGTGCGCTGGGCATTGCAATACGGCGTGGCTATCGGCGCGCACCCGAGTTTTCCCGACCGGGAAAACTTTGGCCGCACCCGTATGCAGTTGCCGGTGGAAACGGTTTATGCGCAGGTGATTTATCAGCTTGGCGCGCTGGCGGCGATCGCTCGCGCCGAGGGCGGCGTGATGGTGCATGTGAAACCTCACGGTATGTTGTACAACCAGGCCGCCGTGGAGCCCACGTTAGCCGAGGCGATTGCTCGCGCCGTGCTAGCGGTGGACCCCGCGCTGCGTCTGGTTGGTTTGGCAGGCAGTGAGTTGATTCGTGCCGGCGAGAAGCTGGGTTTGGCGACGCGGCAGGAAGTGTTTGCCGATCGCGGTTATCAGGCCGATGGCACGTTGGTGCCGCGTGGCCAGCCGGGTGCGTTGATCGCCAGTGAGGCGTTGGCGCTGGAACAGACGCTGGAGATGGTACGCCATCACCGGGTACGCAGCGTGGCAGGAACCTGGGCTGCCGTTCAGGCCGAAACGGTTTGCCTGCATGGTGATGGTGAACATGCGCTGGCGTATGCCCGCAAACTGCGCGCAAGCTTTGCCGAACAACAGATCCGCGTCAGTGCGGATTAATAGCCATGTACAAGGTGGCATTGCCATAACAATAAGAGACAGTACAAAAGGGATGAATCATGGAACAAACAGTAAATCTCTGGCCACTGATTGGTATTGTCGCCATCGTGGTGGGATTCGTTTTACGCTTTAACCCGGTGTTGGTGGTGATCGCCGCCGGTATCATTACCGGCTTAGCAGCATTCATGCCGTTGGACGTAATTCTGGAAAAGTTGGGTGAGGGGTTTATCAATACCCGTAACTTGCCGCTGATCCTGCTGTTGCCGCTGGCGGTTATCGGTCTGTTGGAACGCCATGGGCTGAAGGAACGAGCGCAGACATGGATCGCCAACATCAAAAGTGCCACCGCCGGGCGCTTGCTGATCGTCTATCTGTTCGTGCGTGAAACTACCGCAGCGATGGGGTTGACCAGCCTGGGCGGCCATCCGCAGATGGTGCGCCCGCTGTTGGCGCCGATGGCTGAAGGTGCGGCAGAAAACCGCTATGGTGAACTGCCCGAGCGTGTGCGCCATCGGCTGCGTGCGATGTCTGCGGCAACGGATAACGTTGGGCTGTTTTTTGGTGAAGATATCTTTGTGGCTTTTGGCGCAATCATCTTTATGCATAACTTTATGCTGGAATCTGGGGGTATTCAGACCGAGCCGCTGCACATTGCGCTGTGGGGGATTCCAACGGCAATCTTTGCCTTCCTGATCCACGCGTTCCGTTTGTACCGCATGGATAGGCAGCTTACCGCAGAGCTGAGTAAGCTCAATCAAGCCGCGCTGCAGGCGAAAGGGAGTGGTGAATGAATTTCCAGCAACAATACCTTTATTGGTTAGCCGGTGCGGTATTACTGAGCGTTGCGGTGATGTCGTTCCGCGATCGCGCCAATCCACGCCGGGTCACTACCGGCCTGTTCTGGGCATTGTACGGCCTGATCTTCCTGGTGGGTGATTGGACCTACGGGCTATTTGGCAGCGGTGCAGAAGCCAAACGTCAATTACATATTGTGGTGGGGGTGCTGGTCGTGGTGATGGCGCTGATTGCCGGTTTCGGCGGCGTTCGCCTGGGCAGTTACCATCAACGTAGCCCGCAGGAGCGGGAAGCGAGCGCCCAACGGTTGGGCAATCGCCTATTTATCCCTGCTCTGGCTATTCCACTGGTGACAGTGGTCGGCGTGTTGTTGTTCAACAATATCCCAGCATTGCAAAGTGCGATGTTTGGCAGCGGTAACCACGCCACGCTGATTACGTTATTCTCGATGGCCGCCGGCTGCGTGTTGGGCTTAGTGATTGCCGTGAAAATAACCCATGAAAGGGCTCTACAACCGATTCAGGAAGCACGCCGTTTGCTGGACTCCATTGGTTGGGCATTTATTCTGCCGCAGATCCTGGCTACGTTGGGTTTGCTCTTTACCTCTGCCGGTGTTGGAAGTGCAATTTCCTATTTGACGCAGGAATATCTGGCAGTAGATAACCGTTTTATCGCCGTAGCGGTATACGCCGTTGGTATGGCGGTGCTGACTATGGTGATGGGTAATGCCTTTGCGGCTTTCCCGATTGTTACCGCCGGTATCGGTATCCCGATCCTGGTGCTACAACACGGTGGTAACCCGGCGGTGATGGCGGCAATTGGCATGTTCTCTGGCTATTGCGGCACGTTAATGACGCCAATGGCGGCTAATTATAATATCGTGCCCGCGGCATTACTGGAGCTGCCGGACAAAAATGCGGTAATCAAGGCTCAGATCCCAACCGGGGTAACCTTGCTGTTGGTAAACGTCTTTCTGCTTTATTTTCTGATGTTTCTGTAGGAGAACACATGCAAAAAGTATTGATTACGGGGTTTGAGCCGTTTGATGGGGAAAGGGTGAATCCCTCTTGGGAAGTGGTGAAGCAGCTTAATGATCGTGAAATTGCCGGTACGCATATCGTGGCACGCCAGTTGCCTTGCGTTTTTGGCAAGGCGTTGACGGTGCTGAATACGGCGATTGATGAATGGCAGCCAGTGATGGTGTTGGCGGTTGGTCAAGCGGGCGGGCGCACCGATATTACGCTGGAGCGGGTGGCGATTAACGTTGACGATGCGCGTATTCCCGATAACCAAGGGCAACAGCCGATCGATCAGACGATTGTTGAGCAAGGGCCTGCGGCGTATTTCAGCATGCTGCCCATCAAAGCGATGGTGCATGCGCTGCGTGAGGCCGGTATTCCTGCTTCGGTTTCGCAGACTGCTGGAACCTATGTGTGTAACCACGTGATGTACGGTCTGCTGCACCGTTTATCTGGGCAACAGACGGTGAAGGGGGGTTTTATCCATATTCCATATCTGCCGGAACAGGCAGCGTTCCACCCTGGTGCACCAAGTATGGCGGTCCAAACCGTATTGCATGCGTTAGAGCTGGCGATTTTGACTGCGCTACAGGTTAAACATGATTTGAAAGTGGCGGGTGGTGCAACGCATTAAGAGGCTCCGATGAAGGAAAACCTCTTTTTAAACGAAGGAGTTATGGTATGCCTGAAGGACCGGAGATTCGGCGGGCGGCAGATAAACTGGCGGCGGTGATGATTGGTCAACCACTCACCGAAGTGTGGTTTGCTTTTCCTCAATTGAAGCACTACCAGGCTGATTTAATTGGTGAATGCATTAACGCCATTGAACCCCGTGGCAAGGCATTACTGACGGATTTCTCCAATGGATTAACGATGTACAGCCATAACCAGCTTTACGGCGTGTGGAAAGTGGTGAAGGCCGGAGAAACGCCAGAAACCAAGCGCGATCTGCGTGTCCGGCTGGAAACCGCTGATTGGGCGATTTTGTTATACAGCGCTTCAGATATCACGGTCGCACTGCGTGGTGAAATTGAACAGCATCCATTTTTAAAACGTATTGGCCCGGATGTGTTGGATATGGCGCTGAGCGTGGAGCAGGTCGAAAAACGGCTGTTATCTGCCAGTTTCTGTAAACGGCAACTGGGTGGTATGTTGCTCGATCAGCGATTTTTGGCGGGGTTGGGCAACTATCTGCGGGCGGAAATTTTATGGCAGGCGCAGTTGGCACCGGAACATAAGCCGCAGGCTCTTATGCCCGAAGAAGTACATCGTTTGGCGCAGGCACTGCTGGAGATTCCTCGTCTGTCTTACCAAACCCGAGGCCATGTGGACGAAAATCGTCATCATGGCTCCTTGTTCCGTTTCAATGTATTTCATCGCAGTGGTGAGCCTTGTTCAAGATGTGGGGCGATGATCGAAAAAACCACCTTGTCGTCCCGGCCATTTTATTGGTGCCCGATGTGCCAGAAATAATCCATAAAAAACGCCGCCCGGATGGGCGGCGTGGGGTAAGACAGAGTAAATAATTTTATTTATTATTCTGGGACTTGAACTCACGCTCAGCATAACCGGTGTACAGCTGGCGTGGACGGGCAATCTTGATGCCTTCGTCGTGCATTTCGTTCCAATGTGCGATCCAGCCAATAGTACGGGCAATAGCGAAGATGACGGTAAACATAGAGGATGGGATCCCCATTGCTTTCAAGATAATACCTGAATAGAAATCGACGTTCGGATACAGCTTTTTCTCAATAAAGTACGGGTCGTTCAGCGCGATGTGCTCCAGCTCCATCGCCACAGCCAACAGGTTGTCGTCTTTCTTATTCAGCTCTTTCAGCACTTCATGGCAGGTTTCACGCATCACGGTAGCGCGTGGATCATAATTTTTGTACACACGATGGCCGAAGCCCATCAGGCGGAATGAGTCATTTTTGTCTTTGGCACGTCTAATGAATTCTGGAATGTGTTCAACGGTTTTGATTTCTTCCAGCATCTTCAGGGCGGCTTCGTTGGCCCCACCGTGCGCAGGCCCCCACAGGGAAGCGATACCCGCTGCGATACAGGCAAACGGGTTGGCGCCGGAAGAACCGGCGGTGCGCACGGTAGACGTTGATGCGTTCTGCTCATGGTCAGCATGCAGGATCAGGATACGATCCATCGCACGTTCCAATACCGGGTTCACCACATACTCTTCGCACGGTGTGGCAAACATCATGCGCAGGAAGTTACCGGCATAAGAAAGATCGTTACGCGGATAGACGAAAGGCTGGCCGATAGAATATTTGTAACACATGGCCGCCACGGTCGGCATTTTCGATAGCAGGCGGAAAGCGGTGATTTCACGGTGACGCTCGTTGTTAACGTCCAGCGCATCATGATAAAACGCCGCCAATGCGCCGGTTACGCCGCACAGTACGGCCATCGGGTGTGAGTCACGGCGGAAACCACGGAACAGATGGGTAATCTGATCGTGGATCATGGTGTGGCGTGTCACCGTTGTTTTGAAGGTTTCAAACTCTTCTTTGGTTGGGGCTTCGCCATACAGCAGGATATAACACACTTCCAGATAGGAGGACTCTTTCGCCAACTGCTTAATAGGGAAGCCACGGTGTAACAGGATACCTTTGTCACCATCAATAAAGGTGATTTTAGATTCGCAGGAAGCGGTAGAAGTAAAGCCTGGATCATAGGTGAAATAGCCTTTGGAGCCCAAGGCGCGTACGTCAAGGACATCAGGACCCAGTGTTGGGGTGAGCACCCCGAGTTCGATTGGAGCTTCGCTATTATCAATAGTTAGCGTCGCTTTCTTATCAGTCATTTACAGTCTCCTTAGCGCCATATTTTAAAAATCTCTAACAACTGAAATACCTTAAATCTCTGCTGGTTGCCCACAATTAAAGAGGTGCGGGTGCTAACTCTGTGAGCGACAGCGCAAATACGCGGGTAGGGTACAGAATACGAACCAGATGAACGAGATAACCCATCAGCCGTTAACGATTCTTTGTGACTCGTTATTTTCTATTAATCATTACCTACGACATGATGGAGTATTAACTGGATACACTGTTGCATAACTTAAGCATAGGGGGAAGTGTATCTGTAGACCGGTAGTGCATCATAGGGCTGATTGCTGCCTTATTTGTAATGTAAATGTTGATCTCTTGTCAAATCAGATAATTAATTTTGTTCCAAATGTGAAAATCGTGATCCGAATCACTGTTCGAGGGAAATGTTACCAAAGGGATTGTGTGGGAATTGTAATAGGAATGTGATCCTCCTATACTGCCGCCAGGTCTCCGGATTACCCTGAAGTAGGAGCACCCAGCGTTATCACTGCGCGCCATTTAAGCATAAAGGATATTGTTGTCTGGCGTGTGGCATGTAGGGGTTTTTTGCTCTTAACGCTGTCTGATCCCCACCCAGGCCCGGAGGAAGGAAAATAATAAGAGCTGTGTGGGCAAAACCGTGAAAAAACAAAGACCTGTCAATCTGGATCTGCAAACGATTCAGTTTCCCGTAACTGCGATAGCGTCCATCTTACACCGAGTCTCTGGCGTAATTACCTTCGTTGCCGTGGGTATTCTTCTCTGGCTGTTAGGGTTGTCTCTCTCTTCTCAAGAGGGTTTCCTGCAAGCCGCCTCCATCATGAACAGTTTCTTCGTCAAATTCATCTTCTGGGGGATCCTCACTGCGTTGGCCTATCACATTTGCGGTGGCATCCGCCACTTGTTAATGGATTTCGGCTACATCGAAGAGAGTTTAGCCGCAGGTACCCGTTCTGCCCAAGTGGCGTTCGGTCTGACTGCCGTGCTGTCAATTCTGGCTGGAGTTCTCGTATGGTAAGCAACGTTTCTGCATTAGGGCGTAATGGCGTACACGACTGGTTATTACTGCGTGCTTCCGCTATCGTCATCACCCTGTACGTTCTTTATCTCCTGGGGTTTATCATTACCGCCCCGAGCATGACTTATGAAGTCTGGCGTGGTTTCTTCGCCATCTCTACTACGAAAGTTTTCACTTTGCTGACATTGCTGTCGATCCTGGTTCACGCCTGGGTTGGGATGTGGCAGGTGCTGACGGACTATATCAAACCACTGGCGTTACGCCTAGTGCTGCAACTGGCGATTGTCGTCACGTTGTTGGTCTATTTACTGTACGGAACAATCGTAGTGTGGGGTGCTTAAATGAAACTGCCAGTCAGAGAGTTTGATGCTGTTGTTATTGGTGCGGGTGGCGCAGGTATGCGTGCTGCACTACAGATTTCTCAGTCGGGTTCAACCTGTGCCCTGCTATCCAAAGTGTTCCCAACCCGTTCCCACACCGTGTCTGCACAAGGCGGCATCACCGTTGCCCTGGGTAACAGCCACGAAGATAACTGGGAATGGCACATGTACGATACGGTGAAGGGTTCTGACTATATCGGTGATCAGGACGCCATTGAATATATGTGCCAAACCGGCCCGGAAGCTATTCTGGAGCTGGAACATATGGGGTTGCCGTTCTCCCGCTTGGAGGATGGCCGTATTTATCAGCGCCCGTTCGGTGGCCAGTCACTGAATTTTGGTGGCGAACAGGCAGCGCGTACCGCTGCTGCGGCTGACCGTACCGGCCATGCTTTATTGCACACTCTGTATCAGCAGAACCTGAAAAACCACACCACCATTTTCTCTGAATGGTACGCCTTGGATCTGGTGAAGAACCAGGATGGGGCGGTGGTGGGAACGACCGCTATCTGTATCGAAACCGGTGAAGTGGTGTATTTCAAAGCCAAAGCTACCGTGCTGGCTACCGGTGGTGCAGGCCGTATTTATCAGTCAACAACCAATGCGCACATTAATACCGGCGACGGCGTTGGTATGGCATTGCGTGCTGGTGTACCCGTGCAGGATATGGAAATGTGGCAGTTCCACCCAACCGGTATCGCGGGTGCGGGGGTATTGGTCACCGAGGGTTGCCGTGGTGAAGGGGGGTACCTGCTGAACAAGCACGGTGAGCGCTTTATGGAACGCTACGCGCCTAACGCCAAAGATTTGGCGGGCCGCGACGTGGTTGCCCGCTCGATCATGATTGAAATCCGTGAAGGCCGCGGCTGCGATGGCCCATGGGGCCCACATGCCAAGCTGAAGCTGGATCATCTGGGCAAAGAGGTTCTGGAATCCCGTCTGCCGGGCATTCTGGAGTTGTCGCGCACCTTTGCTCACGTCGATCCGGTGAAAGAGCCTATTCCGGTTATTCCTACCTGTCACTACATGATGGGCGGCATTCCGACCAAGGTAACCGGTCAGGCATTAACGGTGAACGAGAAGGGTGAGGATGTGGTGATCCCAGGCTTGTTTGCCGTCGGTGAAATTGCCTGCGTATCGGTGCATGGTGCTAACCGCCTGGGTGGCAACTCATTGTTGGATCTGGTGGTGTTTGGGCGTTCTGCCGGTATGCATTTGCAAGAGTCGCTGGATGAGCAGGGCGTTAGCCGTGATGCGAGTGATTCTGATGTTGAGGCTTCGCTGGAGCGCCTGAATCGTTGGAATAACACCCGTTCAGGTGAAGATCCGGTTGAGATCCGCAAGGCACTGCAATCCTGTATGCAGAATAACTTCTCGGTGTTCCGTGAAGGTGATGCGATGGCGAAAGGATTGGAAGAACTGAAAGTGATCCGTGAACGTTTGAAGAATGCACGTTTGGATGATACTTCCAGCGAGTTTAACACCCAGCGCATTGAATGCCTGGAACTGGATAACTTGATGGAAACGGCGTATTCGACCGCTGTGTCGGCCAACTTCCGCACTGAGAGCCGTGGGGCGCATAGCCGCTTCGATTTCCCAGAGCGTGATGATGCCAACTGGCTGTGCCATTCGCTGTATCTGCCGCAATCGGAAAGCATGACGCGCCGTGAAGTGAATATGCAACCGAAACTGCGTGCGGCATTCCCGCCGAAAGTGCGTTCTTACTAATTGCGGAGCCTGATTGATGAAACTCGAATTTTCTATCTATCGCTATAATCCAGATGTTGATGATGCTCCGCATATGCAGGATTACACCCTGGAAGCGGAAGAAGGCCGCGACATGATGCTGTTGGATGCGTTAATCCAACTGAAAGAACAGGATCCGACTCTGTCGTTTCGTCGTTCCTGTCGTGAAGGGGTATGCGGCTCAGACGGCATTAATATGAACGGTAAAAATGGCCTGGCTTGTGTTACACCGGTCTCATCGTTGCGCAAAGGCAATAATAAGATTGTGATCCGGCCGTTGCCGGGTTTGCCGGTCGTGCGCGATCTGGTGGTGGACATGGGGCAGTTCTATACCCAGTATGAGAAGATTAAGCCATTCTTATTGAATGACGGCAAAAATCCGCCAGCGCGTGAACATCTGCAATCACCGGAGCAACGGGCTAAGCTGGATGGTTTATACGAATGTATCCTGTGCGCCTGTTGTTCAACGTCTTGCCCATCGTTCTGGTGGAACCCGGACAAGTTTGTGGGGCCGGCGGGCCTGTTGGCAGCATATCGTTTCTTGATCGACAGCCGCGATACGGAAACTACAGCACGTTTAGACTCTCTGAACGATGCTTTTAGTGTTTTCCGCTGCCATGGCATTATGAATTGTGTCAGTGTATGTCCGAAAGGCTTGAATCCGACGCGTGCAATCGGCCATATCAAGTCTATGCTGCTACAACGCGGCGCATAAATAGAATGAGATGCTGCGCCGGGCGTTTTCCCGGCGCATATTCTCAGGGAGGGAACCTCTAAAAATTGGCTCGTGATTGTCGTTTTAAGCAAT
Organism: Chania multitudinisentens RB-25; assembly: GCF_000520015.2. Classification (GTDB taxonomy): domain Bacteria; phylum Pseudomonadota; class Gammaproteobacteria; order Enterobacterales; family Enterobacteriaceae; genus Chania; species Chania multitudinisentens. The sequence continues at coordinate 4,674,114 of NZ_CP007044.2, read as the reverse complement.
CAGGTCTGCCCGCCGGTTTTTAGAGGTTCCTTGTAAGGGACCGCAAGGTCCAAAACAGAACGTGCATTTAAGCAGTATCAGGTTATTTATCCTATGGATTTCAGGTTGTAGCCAAGTGGCAAACGTAGAAATCCCCAGTAGCCTACTTACATCGGTAAGTGACTGAAGGGGCTAGGTGAAGCCAACAACGCTGTAGTTTGAAAGACGACGGGTATAAGCACGTCGAGTGAACCGTTTTTACGGCAAACCGTACCATCACGGTAATTATGTTAACCACGGCGAAAACTGAAGCTTTAAAGCTTAAGGGATCATAATGCAGAACGGCGCAATGAAGGCCTGGCTGGATTCCTCCTATCTGGCGGGCGCGAACCAGTCCTACATAGAGCAGCTCTATGAAGACTTTTTAACCGATCCGAGCTCCGTTGAAGATAGTTGGCGTTCCATTTTTCAACAGCTACCAACCGCGGGTGTTAAACCCGATCAGTTCCACTCTCAAACGCGTGACTATTTCCGTCGCCTGGCGAAAGATTCTGCGCGTTATAACACTACCATCAACGATCCTGAAACCGATGCTAAACAGGTTAAGGTATTGCAACTGATCAACGCCTTCCGTTTCCGTGGGCACCAGCATGCAAACCTTGATCCACTCGGTTTGTGGAAACAGGAACGAGTTTCCGATCTCGATCCTGCTTATCACAATTTGACCGAAGCTGACTTCCAGGAAACCTTCAACGTGGGCTCTTTTGCCATCGGCAAAGACACCATGAAGCTGGGTGAACTGTATACCGCGCTGAAGCAAACCTACTGTGGTTCGATTGGTGCAGAATATATGCACATCACCAATACCGAAGAAAAACGCTGGATTCAACAGCGTATTGAATCGGTCGTGGGAAAAGCCAGCTTTACTGCCGATGAGAAACGCCGTTTCCTGAACGAGCTCACCGCTGCTGAAGGGTTGGAGCGTTACCTCGGTGCTAAATTCCCGGGGGCAAAACGCTTCTCGCTGGAAGGCGGTGATGCGCTGGTGCCGATGCTGAAAGAGATGGTGCGTCACGCTGGCAAAAACGGCACCCGTGAAGTGGTGCTGGGGATGGCTCACCGTGGCCGTTTGAACGTGCTGATCAACGTGCTGGGTAAAAAACCTGCCGATCTGTTCGATGAGTTTGCCGGCAAACATAAAGAACATCTGGGTACCGGTGACGTGAAATATCATCAAGGTTTCTCTTCAGATGTAGAAACCGAAGGTGGCATGGTTCACCTGGCGTTGGCGTTTAACCCATCGCATCTGGAAATTGTCAGCCCGGTAGTGATGGGGTCTGTTCGTGCCCGTCGCGATCGTCTGGATGAAGCCCGCAGTAATATGGTGTTACCTATCACTATTCATGGTGATGCTGCCATTACCGGCCAGGGCGTGGTTCAGGAAACCCTGAACATGTCTCAGGCACGTGGTTATGAAGTGGGTGGTACGGTGCGTATTGTTATCAACAACCAGGTAGGTTTCACCACCTCCAACCCGTTGGATGCGCGCTCTACTCAATACTGTACCGATATCGCCAAGATGGTGCAGGCACCCATTTTCCACGTGAATGCTGATGATCCAGAAGCCGTGGCGTTTGTGACTCGCCTGGCATTGGATTTCCGTAATACCTTTAAACGTGACGTGATGATCGATCTGGTCTGTTACCGCCGTCATGGGCATAACGAAGCCGATGAGCCAAGTGCAACCCAGCCGGTGATGTACCAGAAGATCAAAAAACACCCGACGCCGCGTAAGATTTACGCTGATGTTCTGACCGAACAGAATGTTGCCAGCCTGGAAGATGCCACCGAAATGGTCAACCTGTACCGTGATGCCCTTGATCGTGGTGATTGCGTGGTTGAAGAATGGCGTCCGATGAATCTGCACTCCTTTACCTGGTCACCGTACCTGAACCATGACTGGGACCAAGAGTATCCAAGCAAGGTTGAGATGAAGCGCTTGCAGGAACTGGCACGCCGCATCAGCACCGTGCCGGAAGCTATCGAAATGCAGTCACGCGTAGCGAAAATCTACGGCGATCGTGCCGAGATGGCGGCAGGCAATAAATTGTTTGACTGGGGTGCGGCTGAAACGCTGGCCTATGCTACGTTGGCAGATGAAGGTATCCCAATCCGTATCTCTGGTGAAGACGCAGGCCGTGGTACTTTCTTCCACCGCCATGCCGTAGTGCATAACCAGACAAACGGTTCGGTCTATGTTCCATTGGCTAATATTCATAGCGGGCAGGGTGAGTTCAAAGTTTGGGATTCCGTGCTGTCTGAAGAAGCGGTTTTGGCGTTTGAATATGGTTATGCCACTGCGGAACCGCGCACGCTGACCATTTGGGAAGCCCAATTTGGTGACTTCGCCAACGGTGCGCAGGTAGTGATCGACCAGTTCATCAGTTCTGGTGAGCAGAAATGGGGCCGTATGTGTGGCCTGGTGATGCTGTTACCGCACGGTTACGAAGGCCAGGGGCCGGAGCACTCTTCTGCGCGCCTGGAGCGTTATCTGCAACTGTGCGCAGAACAGAATATGCAGGTGTGCATCCCGTCTACCCCAGCACAGGTCTACCACATGCTGCGTCGTCAGGCGCTGCGTGGTATGCGCCGTCCGCTGGTGGTGATGTCACCTAAATCTCTGCTGCGTCATCCGCTGGCCACGTCTTCGCTGGATGAATTGGCGAACGGCACTTTCCAACTGGCTATTGGTGAAACCGATGAGTTGGAGCCGAAGGCGGTGAAGCGTGTCGTGCTGTGTTCCGGTAAGGTTTATTACGATCTGCTGGAACAGCGCCGTAAGAATGACCAGAAAGACGTCGCGATTGTACGTATTGAGCAACTGTATCCATTCCCGCATCAGGCAGTGCAAGCTGTGCTGGAGCAGTATGCCCATGTACATGATTTCGTCTGGTGCCAGGAAGAACCGCTGAACCAGGGCGCCTGGTACTGTAGCCAGCACAATTTCCGTGAAGTGATCCCATTTGGGGCTTCTTTGCGTTACGCCGGACGCCCGGCTTCCGCTTCTCCAGCGGTTGGCTATTTGTCCGTACACCAGAAGCAGCAGCAGGCTCTGGTGAATGACGCGCTGAATATTGATTAATACCTGATGGATTTCAAGACGTAGCAAAGTGGTAATCGCATGAACCCTCAGTCGCTTGGATAGCCGGGTGACTGGGGGAAACGGCCACTAACACTGCTACAATCTGGAATAATGAAGGGTAAAAACTTAAAGGAAAGCTAATGAGTAGCGTAGATATTCTGGTTCCTGATCTCCCTGAGTCGGTTGCTGATGCGAGCGTGGCCACGTGGCATAAGAAGCCAGGCGATGCGGTAAACCGCGATGAAGTCCTGGTTGAGATAGAAACCGATAAAGTGGTGTTGGAAGTGCCAGCCAGTGAAGCGGGAGTGCTGGAAGTGATCCTGGAAGACGAGGGCGCAACGGTGACCTCCCGCCAGATCCTGGGGCGTATCCGCCCGGGCGACAGCTCCGGCAAGCCGACGGGCGAGAAAAGTCAAAGCGTTGAGTCCACTCCGGCACAGCGTGCTACCGCCAGCCTGGAAGTGGAGAGCAACGATGCGCTTAGCCCGGCGATTCGCCGCCTGATTGCTGAACATGAACTTGACGCAGCGGCGATTAAAGGCAGTGGTGTCGGGGGCCGTATCACTCGTGAAGATGTGGAAGCCTATCTGGCTGCGAATAAGAAAGCCGATAAGCCAGCGGCTGCTCCAGTGGCAATGGCACCGCAGCCAACCTCAAGTGGCCGTAGTGAAAAACGCGTGCCGATGACTCGTCTGCGTAAGCGTGTGGCGGAGCGTTTGTTGGAAGCGAAAAACAGCACCGCAATGCTGACAACTTTCAACGAAATCAATATGCAGCCGATTATGGATCTGCGTAAGCAATACGGCGATGCTTTCGAAAAACGTCACGGGGTGCGCTTGGGCTTTATGTCTTTCTACATTAAAGCCGTCGTTGAAGCCCTGAAACGCTATCCAGAAGTGAACGCTTCTATTGATGGTTCCGATGTGGTGTATCACAACTACTTCGATATCAGCATCGCGGTATCGACCCCACGTGGGTTGGTGACGCCGGTACTGCGTGATGTAGATGCGTTGAGCATGGCGGACATTGAGAAGAAAATTAAAGAACTGGCGGTCAAAGGCCGTGACGGCAAATTGACAGTGGAAGAACTGACCGGCGGTAACTTCACTATTACCAACGGTGGCGTATTCGGTTCACTGATGTCTACTCCGATCATCAACCCACCACAGAGCGCCATTCTTGGTATGCATGCCATCAAAGATCGCCCGATGGCGGTTAATGGCCAGGTTGTGATTCAGCCGATGATGTATCTGGCACTGTCTTACGATCACCGCCTGATCGATGGCCGCGAATCCGTGGGTTATCTGGTGACGGTGAAAGAGATGCTGGAAGATCCTGCTCGCCTGTTGTTAGACGTTTAACCCCTGCATGGGTGCGGTAACCTTACCGCACCCACACTCTGTGCTATGTGGCCTGCGCTCAGATCGCTTGAAGGCGCTAGGCTAAAACTTTCAGACCTGAATGGATAGAACATCATGAATTTACACGAATATCAGGCAAAACAACTGTTTGCTCGGTATGGCATGCCTGCACCAACCGGTTATGCCTGTACTACACCACGTGAAGCAGAAGAAGCCGCCTCTAAAATCGGTTCCGGCCCGTGGGTAGTAAAATGTCAGGTGCATGCTGGTGGCCGTGGTAAAGCAGGCGGTGTTAAAGTTGTTAACAGCAAAGAAGATATCCGTGCTTTTGCTGAAGCTTGGTTGGGTAAGCGTTTGGTGACTTACCAGACCGATGCGTTAGGGCAACCGGTTCATCAAATCCTGGTGGAAGCGGCAACCGATATCGACAAAGAACTGTATTTGGGTGCGGTAGTTGACCGTAGTACTCGTCGTGTCGTGTTTATGGCATCTACCGAAGGTGGCGTTGAGATCGAAAAAGTTGCGGAAGAAACCCCGGAACTGATCCACAAAATGACCATCGATCCGCTGGCAGGCCCGCAGCCTTATCAAGGTCGTGAACTGGCGTTTAAACTGGGTCTGACCGGCAAGCAAGTCAGTCAGTTTGCCAAAATCTTCATGGGATTGGCGACGTTGTTCCTGGAGCGCGATCTGGCGATGGTTGAGATCAATCCGTTGGTGATCACCAAACAGGGCGATTTGATTTGCCTGGATGGTAAGTTGGGTGCCGATGGTAACGCGTTGTTCCGCCAGCCTGAACTGCGTGAAATGCGCGATCCTTCTCAAGAGGATGAGCGTGAATCCCGTGCCGCTCAGTGGGAGCTGAACTATGTTGCGCTCGATGGCAATATCGGTTGCATGGTGAACGGTGCCGGTCTGGCGATGGGCACCATGGACATCGTGAAATTGCACGGCGGCGAACCTGCCAACTTCCTGGATGTGGGCGGCGGTGCGACCAAAGAGCGCGTGACTGAAGCGTTTAAAATCATTCTGTCTGATGACAAGGTGAAAGCGGTTCTGGTGAATATTTTCGGTGGTATCGTGCGTTGCGATCTGATCGCCGACGGCATCATTGGTGCCGTTGCTGAGGTGGGCGTTAACGTCCCGGTGGTGGTGCGTCTTGAAGGGAACAATGCCGAATTGGGCGCCAAGAAACTGGCGGACAGCGGTCTGAATATCATTGCTGCGACCAGCCTGACTGATGCGGCTCAGCAAGTTGTTGCGGCAGTGGAGGGTAAATAATGTCCATTTTAATCGATAAGAATACTAAAGTCATTTGCCAGGGTTTCACGGGCAGTCAAGGTTCTTTCCACTCAGAACAGGCTATCGCTTACGGTACCAAAATGGTGGGTGGGGTGACGCCGGGCAAAGGCGGCACAGTGCATCTGGGTTTGCCAGTGTTCAATACGGTGCGTGAAGCGGTTGAAGCAACGGGTGCAACCGCCTCTGTTATCTATGTCCCAGCTCCATTCTGTAAAGACTCCATTCTGGAAGCGATTGATGCAGGCATCAAACTGATCATCACTATCACGGAAGGTATTCCAACGCTGGATATGCTGACGGTGAAAGTGAAGCTGGATGAAGCCGGTGTACGTATGATCGGCCCGAACTGCCCAGGCGTGATTACACCGGGTGAATGTAAGATCGGCATCATGCCTGGCCATATCCATCTGCCAGGCAAAGTGGGCATTGTTTCCCGTTCGGGTACTCTCACTTATGAAGCGGTAAAACAAACCACTGACGCAGGTTTGGGGCAGTCAACCTGCGTAGGGATTGGTGGCGACCCGATCCCAGGTTCTAACTTCATCGATATTCTGAAGATGTTCCAGCAAGATCCGCAGACTGAAGCAATTGTGATGATCGGTGAGATCGGTGGCAGCGCTGAAGAAGAAGCGGCAGCTTACATCAAACACCATGTCACCAAGCCGGTTGTTGGTTACATCGCTGGTGTTACCGCGCCGAAAGGCAAGCGTATGGGCCATGCAGGGGCCATCATTGCGGGCGGCAAAGGTACTGCGGATGAGAAATTCGCGGCGCTGGAAGCGGCAGGGGTTAAAACCGTGCGCAGCCTGGCTGATATCGGTGACGCAGTGAAAGCCGTATTGAATCGCTGATTCAGCAACAATATCTCGATATGTTTGGCCACTCTTTATGGGTGGCTTTTTTTTGGGCTTTTAATTGAGTGATAAATGAACATTTTTGCTGCCGGCGGGCAGACTTTCCCTATTCAAAATACGGTATTTACATGATTTGGGACCAACCTCTCAACGTAGTCTATGCTTAGTTAATAAAAAGCTGAACTGTGAGTTAACTCACTGTAATTATTTATTGAAAATAAAAAGTTAATATAAATTGTGTAGAGATTATTAATTAATACAGCGCAGGTTATTTTGGGTTACATTTATTTAACATAAAAGTATCAATAAAAAACAATTAACCTGTTATGTAACATATAAGCAGGAAAATTACGTAAAATATGTAAGATCAATATGGAAATAATAGGCAGATAGGCTTAAATTGTTTTAGATCAAAATAAGCTGGAGTACCTCTTCCCGCTTATTCTTGACCTGTCGCCAAAAGTCTAACCCACATCACGTAAAAACCTATTTATTGTATGGGATTTGGCGAGTATCATGCCATTGTGTAATTAGGGATGGTTAATCTTGTTGCATTTGTTACCCGCTGTCGGTTTTCATTGGTGTGTTTGTTTTCGGCCACTGTGGCTTGACTACGAATGTGCGGTTGAAAGCGGAGAGACTGGATCAAATTTTGTTGTTTTTAAGGGCATTCACTGCGGGGCGTTACCGGCAACTCTTTATTGAGCCATGCTGATAACCGCAAGTCGGAGTCTTCCTGCGAGGAGCAAGGAGTCAAGATGTTTGATATTGTCGAACTGTCGCGCTTACAGTTTGCTTTAACAGCGATGTATCATTTTCTATTTGTCCCATTAACGCTCGGTATGGCGTTTTTGTTGGCAATTATGGAAACGGTATATGTGCTGACCGGCAAACAAATCTATAAAGATATGACCAAATTCTGGGGAAAGTTATTTGCGATTAACTTTGCCTTGGGTGTGGCCACCGGGTTGACCATGGAGTTCCAATTCGGGACTAACTGGTCATATTTCTCCCATTACGTCGGTGATATCTTCGGGGCACCGTTGGCCATCGAAGGTCTGATGGCGTTCTTCCTTGAATCAACACTGGTCGGTTTGTTCTTCTTCGGTTGGGATCGCTTGAGTAAAATACAGCACCTAACGGTGACCTGGTTTGTGGCTCTTGGTTCAAACCTGTCTGCGCTGTGGATCTTGGTGGCTAACGGCTGGATGCAGAATCCGATTGCTTCTGACTTCAACTTCGAAACCATGCGTATGGAAATGGTCAGCTTCTCTGAACTGGTATTGAACCCAGTTGCGCAGGTGAAGTTTGTCCATACCGTCGCTTCTGGTTACACCACCGGTGCAATGTTCATTTTAGGTATCAGCTCTTACTATCTGCTGAAAGGCCGTGACATTGCCTTTGCCAAACGCTCCTTCGCCATTGCGGCCAGCTTTGGGATGGCTGCGATTCTTTCCGTTATCGTACTGGGTGATGAATCCGGCTATGAAATGGGGGATGTGCAGAGAACCAAACTGGCGGCTATTGAAGCCGAATGGGACACTCAACCAGCACCCGCCGCCTTCACTCTGTTCGGTATTCCGAATCAGGAGCGGATGGAAAACTCCTTTGCGATCCAGATCCCATGGGCGCTTGGCCTGATTGCTACCCGTTCTTTTGATACGCCGGTTATCGGTCTGCGGGATCTGATGGTGCAACATCAGGTACGTATCCGTAACGGTATGAAAGCCTACCAACTGCTGGAAGAACTGCGCGGTGGTAACACCGATCCGGCTGTGCGTACTGAATTCAATAACATCAAACAGGACTTGGGCTATGGCCTGCTGTTGAAACGCTACACTGAAAATGTTACCGATGCGACAGAAACGCAGATCCAACAGGCAACCAACGATTCTATTCCACGTGTTGCTCCATTGTATTTCGCGTTCCGTATCATGGTGGCCTGTGGCGTGATCATGCTGGTTATCATCGGTATGTCGTTCTGGAGCGTCTTGCGTGGCCGCATCGGCGAGAAAAAATGGCTGCATCGCGCTGCGTTGTACGGTATCCCATTACCTTGGATTGCAGTGGAAGCAGGCTGGTTCGTGGCAGAATATGGCCGTCAGCCGTGGGCGATAGGTGAGGTGCTGCCAACCGCAGTCGCCACCTCTTCGCTAACCGCTGGCGATATACTGTTCTCTATGGGGCTGATTTGCGGCTTGTACACTCTGTTCCTGGTGGCTGAAATGTACCTGATGTTCAAGTTTGCGCGTCTGGGGCCAAGCAGCCTGAAAACTGGCCGCTATCATTTTGAACAATCGGCTGCCACCTTGCAGGAAGCGCGCTAAACAGGAGTCCACTTATGTTTGACTATGAAGTATTACGATTTGTCTGGTGGGTTCTGGTTGGCGTATTGCTGATCGGTTTCGCAGTGACGGATGGTTTTGATATGGGTGTCGGTATTCTGATGCCTGTATTAACCAAAAGTGACACTGAACGCCGGGTGATGATCAACTCCATTGCTCCGCACTGGGACGGTAACCAGGTATGGCTGATCACCGCAGGGGGGGCGTTGTTTGCCGCCTGGCCGATGGTTTATGCCGCTGCTTTCTCTGGCTTTTATATAGCAATGATCCTGGTGTTGGCAGCGTTGTTCTTTCGCCCGATCGGTTTTGATTATCGTTCGAAGCTGGAAAACAGCCGTTGGCGTAATCTGTGGGATTGGGGCATCTTTATCGGCAGTTTTGTACCTGCCGTAGTATTCGGTGTGGCGTTTGGTAACCTGCTGCAAGGGGTACCTTTCCATGTTAATGAATACATGCGCCTGTTCTACACGGGTAATTTCTTCCAACTGCTGAATCCGTTTGCTCTGCTGGCTGGTATTGTCAGCCTGACTATGCTGGTGACTCAGGGTGCAACTTACTTGCAGATGCGTACCACAGGTGAACTCCACCTGCGTTCACGCGCTGCGGCACAGATTGCGACTCTGGTAATGGCAGTATGCTTCTTGTTGGCGGGTATCTGGCTGGTGATGGGAATCGACGGTTTCGTGGTTACCTCAGCGCTGGATACGGCGGCGGAATCCAATCCGTTGCGTAAAACCGTTGCTCACCAGGCAGGCGCCTGGTTGATCAACTACAACAATCATCCGATTTTGTGGGCGTTACCGGCGTTGGGCGTACTCTTGCCATTGTGCACCATCCTGTTTTCTCGTATGGAGAAAGGGGCATTGGCATTCCTGACTTCGTCGCTGACGACTGCTTGTGTGATTCTGACGGCAGGGGTAACCATGTTCCCGTTTGTTATGCCTTCAAGCACCGTGCCTAATGTCAGTCTGACCATGTGGGATGCGACTTCCAGCTTGTTCACACTGCAAGTGATGACCGTTGTGGCGATTATCTTCGTGCCGATTGTTCTGGCGTACACCTGTTGGTCGTACTACAAAATGTCTGGTCGCCTGGATAAGCAGTTTATCGAAAACAACAAGCATTCACTGTACTAAGCAAAAGGAGCTAAACCATGTGGTATTTTGCCTGGATCCTCGGAACGCTTCTTGCCTGTGCCTTTGGTATTATTACGGCGCTGGCGCTTGAGCACAGTGAAGATTCAAAAGCACAGCAAGACGGCCAGTAATGAGCTCATTGCTTATTGATAAGCTGTACGCTATCACCGATAAGGGCCCACTTCGGGCCCTTTCATTAGTGTTAGCGTTGATTTTAGCGGGATGTATATTCTGGGACCCGAGCCGTTTTGCGGCGCGTACTAGTTCGCTGGAGATTTGGCAGGGCATCCTGCTGATCTGGGCGGTGTGTGCAGGTCTGATCCACGGCGTTGGGTTTCGGCCTCAACGAGTGTTTTGGCGTGCATTTTTTGCACCGTTACCTGCGATCGTCATCCTGAGTGCAGGATTACTTTACGTTTCTTTATAATCTACTGTATATCCCCGTGTTATGGGCCATTCAGGCCCATAATTATTTGCTTTCCCATCCGGTAACCCATTCCCAACCCGATCCGTCTTGCGTATAGTAGCAGCGTTAAATTGCCTTGGCTTGGAAGTATCGTGAGTAATACGTTGTTTCGATGGCCGGTTCGCGTCTACTATGAAGACACCGATGCCGGAGGTGTGGTTTACCATGCTCGCTACGTCGCCTTTTATGAAAGAGCGCGCACAGAAATGTTGCGTCAGCATAACTTTCATCAGCAGCAACTGCTCAGTGAACATGTCGCTTTTGCTGTCCGGCGCATGACGGTGGATTATCTGTTACCGGCTCGTCTTGATGACCTGCTGGAAGTGCAGAGCGAAATCACCTCAATGCGTGGGGCCTCTCTCACGTTTGCTCAACGCATTGTCAATTCTAGCGGTACTCTGTTAAGTGAGGCCGATGTATTGATTGCATGTATTGATCCACACCAAATGAAGCCGATAGCGCTTCCTAAGTCTATTGTCGCGGAGTTTAAGCAGTGACTGACATGAACATCCTAGATTTATTCTTGAAGGCAAGCCTGCTGGTTAAGCTTATCATGTTGATTTTGATATGTTTTTCAGTGGCTTCTTGGGCGATCATCATTCAGCGTACCCGTATTTTGAATGCGGCCACCCGCGATGCCGAAGCCTTCGAAGACAAATTCTGGTCTGGTATTGAGCTTTCCCGTTTGTATCAGGAAAGCCAGGCTCGCCGCGATAGTCTGGCGGGCTCAGAGCAAATTTTCTATTCCGGTTTTAAAGAATTTGCCCGTTTGCACCGTGCCAACAGCCATGCGCCAGAGTCTGTGATCGAAGGAGCATCGCGTGCGATGCGTATTTCGATGAACCGTGAGTTGGAAACCCTGGAAACACATATTCCCTTCCTTGGTACAGTAGGATCTATCAGCCCGTATATCGGCCTGTTTGGTACCGTTTGGGGAATTATGCATGCCTTTATTGCTTTAGGCGCAGTCAAACAGGCCACGTTGCAAATGGTGGCGCCAGGTATCGCGGAAGCGTTGATCGCGACTGCGATAGGTTTGTTTGCCGCGATCCCCGCCGTTATGGCTTACAACCGCCTAAATCAGCGTGTTAACAAGCTTGAGCAGAATTACGACAACTTTATGGAAGAGTTTACCGCTATTCTGCATCGTCAGGCCTTCTCCAACGACAGCAAATAAAGGTAGGAGGTAGCATGGCGAGAGTTCGTGGTCGTAAACGTCGTGAGCTGAAATCAGAAATCAATATTGTTCCGTTGTTGGACGTATTACTGGTGTTGCTGCTGATCTTTATGGCAACCGCGCCAATCATTACCCAAAGCGTTGAAGTTGATTTGCCAGATGCCACTGATTCAAAAACGGTGTCCAGCGACGACAATCCGCCGGTAATTCTGGAAGTTTCCGGTGTGGGCCAATATACCTTGGTCGCCGATCATAATCGTATGGAGTTGTTGCCGCCCGAGCAGGTTGCGGCTGAAGCCCGGTCACGCTTAGCGGCTAACCCGAAAACGGTCTTTCTGATCGGTGGGGCAAAGGAAGTACCCTATGATGAGATTATCAAAGCATTGAATATTCTCCATCAGGCAGGCGTGGCTTCTGTAGGGCTGATGACTCAGCCAATTTGATCGTAAGGTGACAGGTAACCCGGTTTCTGCATCAGTAAGGCGGAAACCTCGTTTTAGCACCAGTTTTTGGGACTCTATTTTGGTAAAGGCAACTGAGCAAAACGATAAGCTGAATCGCGCCGTTATTGTTTCGGTCGTTCTGCACATCCTGTTGATTGCCCTGTTGATATGGGGATCGCTGCACGAAAACGCTGAAATGAGCGCAGGCGGTGGTGGTGAAGGTTCCGTCGTCGGTGCAGTAATGGTCGATCCTGGGGCCGTGGTGGAGCAGTATAACCGCCAGCAACAGCAGAGCAGCGATGCACAGCGTGCAGAAAAGCAGCGCCAGAAAAAGGCGGAGCAGCAGGCGGAAGAATTACAGCAGAAACAGGCTGCGGAACAGCAGCGCCTGAAAGAGCTTGAGCAGGAACGCCTGGCTGCGCAGGAAAAAGCGGCGCAGGATGCCAAAGTACAGGCAGAGCAGCAGAAAAAGGCCGCCGAGCAACAACAACAGGCGGCTGAACAGCAGAAAGCGGCAGAAGCCGCAGCCGCGAAGGCGATAGAACAGCAGAAAGTGGCTGAACAGGCCGCAGCCAAAGCCAAAGCAGAGGCCGATAGAATAGCCAAAGCCCAAGCTGATGCGCAGAAGAAAGCAGAAGCGGAAGCCAAGAAAGAAGCTGCCGCTGCCGCCGCTGCCAAGAAACAGGCGGAAGAGGCCAAGAAAGCAGCGGCTGCCCAAGCTGAGAAAAAAGCGGCTGAAGAAGCAGAGAAGAAGGCAGCAGCAGAGGAAGCGAAAAAAGCCGCTGCGGCTGAGAAGGCTGCGGAAGCGAAAAAAGCGGCAGATGCCAAGAAAAAAGCAGCGGCTGAAGCGGCTAAACAGTCAGCGGAAGTGGACGATCTGTTTGGTGGTTTGGCGGATGGCAAAAATGCGCCGAAAGGTGAGGGTGCCAAACAGAAAGGCAATGGTAAACCGGCGGGGCAAGGCAATGCCAAAACTGCTGGGGCCAGTGGGGCTGAAATCAGTGGTTATTTAGGGCAGATTACTGCTGCAATACAGAGCAAGTTTTATGATGCCGATCTTTATAAAGGGAGAACCTGCGATCTGCGGATTAAATTGGCACCAGATGGTTTGCTGATTGATGTGAAAGCAGAGGGTGGGGATCCTGCTTTATGTCAGGCAGCGATAGCCGCAGCAAAACAGGCACATATTCCTAAACCACCCAGTCAGGCGGTATATGAGGTGTTTAAGAATGCTCCTCTTGTATTTAAACCACAATAACGGTTGTTTTAGCTGGGTCATAAGCAAGGATGTACTAAGGTAACCAACAGGGATTTTATCTTCTATCTTTCAGATTGCAGCGTTATACGCTGTAAATTTGGCAGGCAGTGGGTAAACGTAGTTTTATTAGCGTTGGTTTGTTAAAATTCTGCTAATTTATCGTGGGCATCCCGCCTGGATAAGGGAGATGAGATGAAGCAGGCATTTCGAGTAGTGTTAGGTTTGTTAGTCCTGTGGGCTGCCGTGCTACACGCGGAAGTTCGCATTGAAATTACCCAAGGGGTCGATTCAGCTCGTCCGATTGGTGTGGTGCCGTTTAAATGGGCGGGCCCTGGCACGCCTCCAGAAGATATTGGTCAGATTGTTGGTGCAGATTTACGCAACAGCGGTAAATTCAACCCTATTGATGTGGCGCGTATGCCGCAGCAGCCGACCACTGCGTCTGAAGTGACACCGGCAGCCTGGACGGCATTAGGTATTGATGCCGTGGTGGTGGGTCAGATTCAGGCAGGTGCGGATGGTAACTACCTGGTTTCCTATCAATTGGTAGACACTTCGGGTTCTCCTGGCACGGTGCTGGCGCAGAATCAATATAAAGTGAGCCAGAAATGGTTGCGTTATTCTGCTCATACGGCCAGTGACGAAGTGTTTGAAAAACTGACGGGTATTAAGGGCGCATTCCGTACTCGTATTGCTTACGTAGTGCAGACCAATGGTGGCCAATACCCGCATGAGCTACGCGTAGCGGATTACGATGGCTACAATCAGTTTGTGGTACACCGTTCCCCTGCGCCACTGATGTCTCCTGCCTGGTCGCCAGATGGTAACAAACTGGCTTATGTGACCTTTGAAAGTGGCCGTTCAGCGTTGGTTATCCAAACGCTGGCTAGCGGGGCTGTTCAACAGGTGGCTTCTTTCCCGCGCCATAATGGTGCACCTGCATTCTCCCCAGACGGTACTCGCCTTGCCTTTGCGTTGTCCAAGAGCGGTAGCCTGAATCTGTATGTAATGAATTTGGCCTCTGGCCAGATCAGCCAGATCACTGATGGCCGCAGTAATAATACCGAACCTAGCTGGTTCCCTGATAGCCAGTCTCTGGCATATACCTCCGATCAGGGTGGGCGCCCTCAGATTTATAAAATTAGTGCAAGCGGCGGCGCTCCGCAGCGCTTGACCTGGGAAGGTGGCCAAAACCAGAACTCTGATGTGAGTTCAGATGGTAAATTCCTGGTGATGGTGAGTTCCAATAGCGGCAATCAACACATTGCCAAACAAGATCTTGGATCGGGAGCCGTTCAAGTGTTGACGGACACGTTCCTGGATGAGACGCCTAGTATCGCACCGAATGGCACCATGGTGATCTATAGCTCAACGCAAGGTATGGGCTCCGTGTTGCAGTTGGTATCGACAGATGGGCGTTTCAAAGCGCGTCTTCCGGCAACTGATGGACAGGTCAAATTTCCTGCCTGGTCGCCGTATCTGTGATGCATGTGTAAATATGTATGGCAAACTATAAAAGGATCAAAGAAATGCAACTGAACAAAGTGCTGAAAGGGCTTTTGCTGGCACTGCCAGTTTTGGCTATCGCAGCTTGTAGTTCTAACAAAAGTGCGAACAATGACCAATCTGGTATGGGCGCAGGCACTGGTACAGAAAATGGCAGCAGCAATCTGTCTTCTGAGGAACAAGCTCGTCTGCAAATGCAAGAATTGCAGAGAAACAACATTGTTTACTTCGGTTTTGACAAATATGACATCAGCTCTGAGTTCTCTCAGATGTTGGATGCGCATGCTGCATTCCTGCGTAGCAACCCTTCCTACAAAGTTACCGTTGAAGGGCACGCGGATGAGCGTGGCACGCCAGAATATAACATCGCTTTGGGCGAGCGCCGTGCTAACGCAGTGAAAATGTACCTGCAAGGCAGAGGCGTTTCTGCTGACCAGATCTCTATCGTTTCTTACGGTAAAGAAAAACCAGCAGTTCTGGGCCACGACGAAGCGGCTTGGGCTAAAAACCGTCGTGCTGTTCTGGTTTACTAAGAGAATGGTATGAACAGTAACTTCAGACGTCACTTGCTGAGTCTGTCGTTACTGGTTGGCGTAGCGGTTCCATGGGCCGCTACTGCCCAAGCGCCAATCAGTAATGTCGGCTCCGGCTCGGTCGAAGACCGTGTCACTTCACTTGAGCGTATCAGCAACGCTCAGAGCCAGCTTTTAAACCAACTCCAGCAACAACTCTCTGACAACCAACGTGATATTGATACTCTCCGCGGGCAGATCCAGGAAAGCCAGTACCAATTGAATCAGGTAGTTGAACGCCAGAAACAGATCTATCAGCAGATGGATAGTCTCAGCCAGAGCGGTGCGCAGAGTTCAGCAGGCACAGCGGCTGGCAGCGTAGCAGCGGCCACTGACAGTAATACTGCTGCACCTGCAGCCAGCGCTGCGGCCCCGGCGACTACGGGTGATGAGAACAGCGACTACAATGCTGCGGTTTCATTAGCGCTGGAAAAAAAACAGTATGATCAAGCGATCTCCGCTTTTCAGGCTTTCATAAAACAGTATCCACAATCCACATACCAACCCAATGCCAACTATTGGCTTGGTCAGTTGTTTTACAACAAAGGTAAAAAAGAGGATGCGGCTTACTATTATGCGGTAGTGGTGAAGAATTATCCCAAATCACCTAAGTCACCGGATGCCATGTTTAAAGTTGGGGTGATCATGCAGGAAAAAGGCCAGGTAGATAAAGCCAAAGCCGTTTACCAGCAGGTGATCAAGCAATATCCAACCAGCGATGCAGCAAAACAGGCAAAGAAACGCGAAGCCAGTCTGTAAGTAAAAATGCGCCTGGGGGTTAGTCGTTTTGACCGATTTCTAGGCTCATTCGCGTGAAGAACAAGCAGTTGAACCTGTTGTGCCAAAATTTAAGTTGCGCTGCCAAGATAAATTAGTAATATATGCCGCCGTTGCCAAGACATCTGCAAGATATTAAAGCAGCAAGGAAATTGGGTCGTTAGCTCAGTCGGTAGAGCAGTTGACTTTTAATCAATTGGTCGCAGGTTCGAATCCTGCACGACCCACCAATTCCAAAAGAACTGATATAGAGTAAATCGTGAAGGATAAGAACCGTAGAGGTTTGAGTCGCAGAACAGTTTTCCACGCAGTTCAGCAATAAACCACGCAGCGGGTCGTTAGCTCAGTCGGTAGAGCAGTTGACTTTTAATCAATTGGTCGCAGGTTCGAATCCTGCACGACCCACCAATTCCAAAAGAACTGATATAGAGTAAATCGTGAAGGATGAGAACCGTAGAGGTTCGAGTCGCGGAACAGTTCTCCACGCAGTTCAGCAATAAACCACACAGCGGGTCGTTAGCTCAGTCGGTAGAGCAGTTGACTTTTAATCAATTGGTCGCAGGTTCGAATCCTGCACGACCCACCAGTTCCAAAAGAACTGGTATCGAGTAAATCGTAAAGGATGAGAACCGTAGAGGTTCGAGTCGAGCAGCGCGAGACAACATCGCGTGAGCGATGGCCCGGAGGGCGAGGCGAAGCCGAGTTATCCTGCACGACCCACCAATTTCTAACGAATTAATACAGAATAAAATCGTGAAGGATGAGAACCGTAGAGGTTCGAGTCGAGCAACGCGAGACAACATCGCGTGAGCGATGGCCCGAAGGGCGAGGCGAAGCCGAGTTATCCTGTACAAACCACTCTTGTTAGACTCCCGATATCTGCTTTTAAAACCAACCACTTTGCCGCGTGCTAATCAATATGGATGAATTGAAGACTGATACGCAGACAAACCGTGTCTACATTGAGCGGCTTGTATGTAAACATCTCAATTCAATGCTTGGTTTTATTTTTATAAAAATTCAATGTATTAAACAAATATTCGATTGAATGAAAAATATCAGCGACTTTTGGCTGATATTTAGGTATTTTGTTTAGTATATAAAACGGAGTGTCTGCGGAAAGTAAAAAATTGTCTCATCAGCAGACGAACAGCCTAGCATAGAGATGGCAGCAATGAGTGAAATGTTTGATGTCGACACCATGATATACCCGTTCCCGCCGAAACCAGTGCCGTTAAGCGCCACCGAAAAGGCTTTTTATCGGCAGAAGATTAAAGCCTTGCTCAAGCAGCGTAATGCCGTCATGGTAGCCCACTATTATACCGATCCTGAAATCCAGGCTCTGGCAGAGGAGACTGGGGGATGTGTTGCTGATTCGCTTGAGATGGCGCGTTTCGGCAGCAAGCATCCGGCTTCAACCCTGCTGGTTGCCGGAGTGCGTTTTATGGGGGAAACCGCCAAAATCCTCAGCCCGGAAAAACAGATACTGATGCCGACGCTGAAAGCAGAATGTTCGCTCGATCTCGGTTGCCCAGAGGCTGAATTCACTGCGTTTTGCGACAGCCATCCAGATCGTACCGTGGTGGTTTACGCCAATACGTCTGCGGCGGTAAAAGCGCGGGCCGATTGGGTTGTCACATCCAGCATCGCCGTTGAATTGATAGAACATCTTGACAGCTTAGGCGAGAAAATCATTTGGGCGCCCGATCGTCATCTTGGCCGCTATGTGCAGAAACAGACCGGCGCTGATGTGTTGTGTTGGCAGGGAGCCTGCATCGTCCATGATGAGTTTAAAACTCAGGCCTTAATGCAGATGAAAGCACTGTATCCAGAGGCAGCGATCCTGGTGCACCCAGAGTCCCCTCAGGCAGTGGTTGATTTAGCCGATGCGGTTGGTTCTACCAGCCAATTGATTCAGGCAGCCACCGTTCTACCTAATCGGCAACTGATTGTTGCAACCGATCGCGGTATTTTTTACAAGATGCAGCAGGCTTGCCCAGACAAAGAGTTATTCGAAGCACCAACGGCGGGGGAAGGGGCCACCTGTCGCAGCTGTGCTCATTGCCCGTGGATGGCGATGAACGGCCTGCAAGCGATTGCCGAAGGGTTAGAACAGGGTGGTGTCTTGCATGAGGTTTTTGTTGACAGTGCCGTGCGTGAAAAAGCGTTGCTTCCGCTCAATCGCATGTTGGAGTTTGCAGCACAGCTGAAGGTATCGGTAAAAGGGAATGCCTGAGTACAGGTTAACGGTCTGATTAGGATAACGCGATGAATTTTTTCAGTACTAGCAATATTTGGGTGCATATTCCTCTTGGTGCAGGAGGGTACGATCTGTCGTGGATTGAGGCTATCAGTACGCTGTTTGGTTTGCTGTGTATCTGGTATGCCAGTAAAGAGAAAATCATCAACTATCTGTTTGGTTTGATTAACGTCACGTTGTTTGCCGTCATTTTTTTCCAGATACAGCTTTATGCCAGCCTGCTGCTGCAACTGTTCTTCTTTGTTGCCAATATTTATGGCTGGTACGCTTGGAGCCGCCAGACGCAAGATCACCAGGCTGAACTCCAGATCCGCTGGTTGTCACTGCCTAAAGCATTAGTGTGGGGGGCTGTCTGCGTGGGTGGGATTGCGTTGATGACGTTTAATATCGACCGCGTTTTTGCTTATCTCACGCAGCTTACCGTGGCAATAATGCAATTCTTGGGGTTCAACGCACAATTGCCTGCGCTTGAGCCTGATGCATTCCCGTTCTGGGACTCAACAATGATGGTACTGTCTATCGCTGCCATGATCCTGATGACGCGTAAATATGTTGAAAACTGGCTGCTGTGGCTAGCGGTTAATGTGATCAGCGTGGTGATTTTTGCCTATCAAGGTGTTTATGTGATGGCGTTGGAATACGTAATTCTTATGCTGATTGCACTTAATGGCTCCCGGTTGTGGATACGCAGCGCCTCCCAGAATCATTCAAGGCCACTTTCTTCAGTTTAATAGCTGCATTAATGGTGATGCTCCAAAGGTGAATGGGAGCCGGCATGTGCGTGAGCACCGGATTCTGCTGTTTGGTGCAGCTTGCAGTCCGGTGCATGGCAGTGCTGGTATTCCAGTTGGATGGTCGCATGGCCAATATGGCTATGTTCCAGCAGATAAGCCTGAATACGGCGCAGTAATCCATCGTGATCGTGCGGGGGGATCACCTGCGCATGCAGCGTTATCAGCGTCTGTTCACCGATTTGCCATACGTGTACGTGATGAATATTCCGCACTTCCGGGATATTCAGGCATAGATCTTTTTGGAGTTTATGGATATCCACTTCCTGCGGCGTTCCTTCCAACAGTTCATGAACACTCTCTTTAAACAGCCGCCAGGCGCTGTGCAACACCAGGCAAGATACTAATACGGAAAGAATCGGATCAATCGGTGTCCAGCCAGTAGCCAGAATAATTATCGCAGCAGTGATGGCACCAACGGAACCTAACAGATCGCCAAGCACATGCAAGGCGGCGGCGCGCACGTTGAGATTGCTTTCTTCTATGCCGCGATGCAGCAGCCAGAAGGTAAACAGGTTGGCCAGCAGCCCTGCTACGGCGATGATCAACATGGGCGTACCCATCACTGGCTGTGGTGCGAAGAAACGCCGTACTGCCTCCCACAGAATGAATATGACGATCATCAGCAAAGCCGCGGCATTCAGAAAGGCGGCCAGCGTGGTCAGGCGCAGATAACCGAAGGTGTGGCGCGCATTAGGCTGACGCCGTGAAAAATGCACCGCCATTAAGGCGACCAGCAGCGCTGCGGCATCAGTCAGCATATGTCCGGCATCCGCCAGCAGAGCCAATGAGCCGGAAAGCAGCCCGCCGATCACCTCAACGAGCATGAAAACGACGGTGACTAAAAATGCAGCCAACAGACGTTTACTGTTGCTGTCCTTTGGCAAAGATAGATGTGTGGAGTCAGGCATGGTTTATCCTTTCGATACCCCAAACAGGGGAGTGCGCAATTCGACCAGGATCAACGCCAGTATAGGTGGCTTTGGCAGAGAGCTGAATATCATTGTGAGGAGTTTATTTGCCGGGCTGGTTTGCGCACCGATTCAAAGGTGATTTACAGCATCGATTTGACAGGCTAGATTGGGGAGTTGTCTGCATTGCGCAATCTACCTCCCGATACCGAATGGAAAAGTTATGAATTACCAAAACGACGATTTACGTATTAAAGAAATTAAGGAACTCCTGCCGCCGGTGGCTTTGCTGGAGAAGTTTCCGGCCACGGAACAGACGGCAGAGACGGTGTCACAGGCTCGCAATGCTATTCACAAGATTCTTCGTGGTAATGACGATCGTCTGCTGGTAGTGATTGGGCCTTGTTCGATCCATGACACCAAAGCGGCTAAAGAGTATGCGGCACGCCTGTTGAAGTTGCGTCAGGAACTGAGTGGCGAATTGGAAGTGGTGATGCGCGTTTACTTTGAAAAACCGCGTACTACCGTGGGTTGGAAAGGGCTGATTAACGACCCGCAGATGGATAATAGTTTCCAAATTAACGATGGCCTGCGCTTGGCACGTAAACTGCTGCTGGATATCAATGACAGCGGCTTACCGGCGGCGAGTGAGTTTCTTGACATGATCACGCCACAATATTTGGGGGATCTGATGAGTTGGGGAGCGATTGGTGCTCGTACCACGGAATCTCAGGTTCACCGCGAACTGGCTTCCGGCCTGTCTTGCCCGGTGGGGTTCAAAAATGGCACCGACGGCACGATCAAAGTCGCGATTGACGCCATCAACGCCGCTGGTGCGCCGCACTGTTTCCTGTCCGTCACCAAATGGGGGCATTCGGCGATTGTTAATACCAGCGGTAACAGTGATTGCCACATCATCCTGCGTGGCGGTAAAGAGCCAAACTACAGTGCTGCGCATGTAAAAGAAGTGAAAGAAGGGCTGGCGAAAGCCGGTTTGCCAGCACAGGTGATGATTGATTTCAGCCATGCCAACAGCAGCAAGCAGTTTAAAAGACAGTTGGATGTCAATGCAGACGTTTGCAAACAGCTGCGTAACGGTGAGAAAGCCATTATTGGGGTGATGATCGAAAGCCATCTGGTGGAAGGGAATCAGAGCTTGGAAAGCGGTGAGCCGCTGGTTTATGGCAAGAGCGTTACCGATGCGTGCATCGGCTGGGAAGATACCGAAACCGTGCTGCGCGAACTGGCTGCGGCGGTGAAAGCGCGTCGCGGTTAATCCCCGATCGTCGCCAAGAAAAAAGCCCGCGGCTAAACACCGTGGGCTTTTTGCATTCATCTTCGGGGGAAAGGATTATTTCGCTTTACCCTGATTGGCGACCGCCGCAGCTTTGGCCGCGATCTCGTCGGCATTACCCAAGTAGTAGCGTTTGAGCGGCTTCATGTTCTCGTCGAACTCATACACCAGCGGCACGCCGGTTGGGATGTTCAGCTCAAGAATTTCATCTTCGCTCAGGTTGTCCAGGTATTTCACCAGGGCGCGCAGAGAGTTACCGTGTGCCGCAACGATCACGCGTTCACCGCTCTTGATACGCGGCAGGATTTCGTCGTTCCAGTAAGGGATAACGCGATCGATAGTCAACGCCAGGCTTTCAGTGGTTGGCAGCTCTTGGTCGGTCAGTTTCGCATAACGCGGGTCATGGCCAGGATAGCGTTCGTCATCTTTGCTCAATTCTGGCGGCGTCACCGCAAAACCGCGGCGCCATTGCTTCACCTGCTCGTCACCGTATTTCTCAGCGGTTTCAGATTTATTCAGGCCTTGCAAAGCACCGTAATGGCGTTCATTTAATTTCCAGGATTTTTCGGTTGGCAACCAGGCCTGATCGAGCTCATCCAGAATGTTCCACAGGGTGTGGATAGCACGCTTCAGAACGGAAGTATAAGCGAAGTCAAAAGAGAAACCCTCATCTTTCAACAGCTTGCCTGCTGCTTTCGCTTCAGTACGGCCTTTTTCAGACAGATCAACATCATACCAACCGGTGAAGCGGTTTTCGTTGTTCCACTGGCTTTCGCCGTGGCGCACCAGAACCAGCTTAGTTACAGCCATAGCTTAACTCCTTAATAATCTGGTATACCCAGCGTCATTCTCATTCATGCCGAATGATTCGGGGTAAAGTTTAATGATAACGAAAATCATTATATTACTGCATTCGGTAGCTCGGCAATCGCTGTTTCCGGCTGAGGCCTCGTTGGCTGCACAATGGCTCAGACAGGATGAAATTGATAATGCGTGGCGCTCTGATAGCGTTGGCCGGGTTGCAGCCAGCAACTCGGCTGTGGCCATTCCGGATGGTGTGGGCTGTCGGGCAGAAACTCACTCTCCAGTGCTATACCGGCGTAATGAGAGTAAGTACCGCCTTCGCGCGCAGGGGTGCCGCCCAGATAATTACCGCTGTACAGTTGCAGCGCGGGTGCCGTGGTGAATATCGTTAACTCAACTTTGCCATCTGCCGCCCACAGGTGCGCCGCCGGGTTTTCCAGCGCGTTGCAGGTGCGGTGCAACAGATAGGCGTGATCGTAGCCTTTTACCCGTTGCTGATCGCGGTCACGCAGAAAATCCCGTAGCAGCGTTTTCGGTTGGCGAAAATCCATACCGGTGCCGGTAACGTCGGCTAAATCGGCACCAGGAATGCCCTCACTGTTGACGGGCAGATAACGGTCAGCAAACAACTGTAACCGCTGTTGGCGCGCATCATGGCCAGGGCCATCCAGATTAAAATAGGCGTGATTGGTCAGGCTGACCGGGCAGGTGTGGTTAACCTGAGCCTGATAACTGATTTCCAAACGGTGCTCGGCGGTCAGCCGATAGGTCAGTTTCACCTCCAGGTCACCGGGAAATCCCTGATCACCGTCTTCTGAATGCAACTGATAAGTGATCTGTTGCTCATCCTGAGACAAAATCTGCCAACGGCGAGCATGAAAACCTTCCGGCCCACCGTGTAACTGGTGTTCTCCCTGATTGGCGATCAGCGGATGTGGTTTACCGTCGATCAACAGGCTGGCGTGAGCGATACGGTTGGCATAGCGCCCGATAGTGGCACCCAAATAGGCTTTTTGGTGCAAATAATCTGCCGCTGTCTTGCAGCCCAACAGCAGCTCACGTTTTTCACCCGATTTCAGGGGCAGCACGGCAGACAGCCAGGTTGCGCCCCAATCCATCAGCGTAACCGTCATCCCTCCGGCGTTACGTAGGGTGGTAAGGGTAAAGGGTTGTCCATCGGGGGCGTTTGCGGATGCGCCTGTCAGCATAGGCTGGCTCCTTGCGATGCCTGGCAGACGTAAAAGGTTTCCTGCAAACCATTCGTTTTCAACGGATACTCGCGTGCCACCGCAGCGCGTACTGGCTCCACCAAATCTAACGGCATCAGCGCCACGATGCAGCCGCCGAAACCGCCACCGGTCATACGCACACCGCCGCGATCGCCCAGCGTGTTTTTAACAATTTCAACCAGCGTATCGATTGGGGGAACGGTAATTTCGAAGTCATCACGCATGGAAATGTGTGATTCGGCCATCAATTTACCCATTAACTTCAGGTTGCCCGCAGCCAGCGCATCGGCAGCAGCCAGAGTCCGTTGATTTTCGGTGATCACATGGCGCGCGCGTTTGGCAACGATGGGATCGAGTTCATGCTGGATTGGGAAAAACAGCTCCGGGCTGACATCGCGCAAGGCTTTGACGCCAAAAAAGCGCGCAGCGGCTTCGCATTGCTGGCGGCGGGTATTGTATTCGCTGTCAACCAAACCCCTTTTGACATTGGAATTGATGATCACTACCGCCACGTTTTTCGGCATCGGCACCGCGCGGGTTTCCAGTGAACGGCAATCGATCAGCAGCGCATGATCTTGTTGGCCCAGTGCGGAGATCAGTTGATCCATAATACCGCAGTTACAGCCAACAAACTGATTCTCGGCTTCCTGGCCGTTTAATGCGAGGGCTACGCCATCAAGCGGTAATTGGTAAAGCGCCTGGAGTGCCTGGCCGACAGCAACCTCCAAAGAAGCCGAAGAACTGAGCCCTGCTCCTTGCGGTACATTTCCACTGATCACCAGATCGGCCCCGCCAAAATTTGCGTTGCGGGTCTGCAAGTGTTTGACCACACCGCGTACGTAGTCAGCCCAGCGCAGATGGCTGTGGTTGACGATAGGTTGATCCAGCGCAAACAGATCCTGTTGATTGTCATAGTCAGCGGCCAAAACGCGGATCTGGCGATCGCTGCGCTGTGCCGCACTGATCACCGTCTGATAATCAATGGCGCAGGGCAGGACAAAGCCATCGTTGTAATCGGTGTGTTCGCCAATCAGGTTGACCCGGCCCGGTGCCTGGATAGTGAGGGTAGGGGCATAGCCAAAGTGTTCGCTAAAAAGGGTTTGAGTATGGTTTTTGAGGCTCATTATTTCACTCCGGCTTCACGGTAATGAAGGTCGCTAACGGCACGCAGGCGTTCTGCGGCCTGTTCTGCGGTCAGATCGCGCTGGGTTTCTGCCAGCATTTCGTAACCCACCATAAATTTGCGTACCGAAGCAGAGCGCAGCAGCGGTGGGTAGAAATGGGCATGCAACTGCCAGTGGCGATGATCGGCAGCGTTGAAAGGGGCACCGTGCCAGCCCATAGAATAGGGGAAGGAGCACTGGAACAGATTATCATAGCGGCTGGTGAGTTTTTTCAGTGCGATAGCCAGATCGCAGCTCTGTGCAGGCGTGAGATCGGTAAGGCGTTGTACTGCCGTTTTTGGCAGCAGCAGAGTTTCAAATGGCCAGGCAGCCCAGTAAGGAACCACCGCGAGCCAGTGTTCAGTTTCCACCACGTTTCGGCTGCCATCGGCCTGTTCGCGCTGTACATAGTCCAGCAACAAGGGTGAACGGTGCTGGATGAAATAATCCTGTTGCAGGCGATCTTCTCGTTCGGCTTCGTTCGGCAAAAAACTGTTGGCCCACACCTGGCCGTGCGGATGGGGATTGGAGCAACCCATCGCCGCTCCTTTATTTTCAAACACCTGTACCCACGGATAAGTGCGGCCCAGCTCGGCGGTTTGCTCCTGCCAGGCCGCGATCACTTGTTCCAGCGCCGGTAGGGAAAGCTGTGGCAGTGTTTTACTGTGATCGGGCGAAAAGCAGATCACCCGGCTGATACCGCGTGCGCTTTGGCAGCGCATGAGCGGATCAGCGTTTTCCGGTGCCAGTGGTGTATCGGGCATCAGCGCCGCAAAATCGTTGGTAAAAATATAGGTGCCTGGATAATCGGGGTTTTTATCCCCAGTGACGCGCGGATTGCCAGGGCAAAGAAAACAGTCAGGATCGTGTGCAGGTAAGGTTTCCTGCGCAGGAGGCTCTTGCTGGCCCTGCCATGGGCGTTTGCCCCGGTGTGGGGAAACCAGTACCCACTGACCCGTGAGCGGATTAAAACGGCGATGTGGGTGATCGATAGGATTAAAATCGGGCATAGCACTTCCTTCATCTACCTCTGGGGTATTATGTAATCGCTTTCATTGTTTGTATGACAGGCTGTGACCGCATATGTTGCAGAAAATAATCTTAAAAAAGATAGCATGCCTTTCGATAGAAAAAGGTGATCTAACGCGTATAATGGAATCGTTTACACTCGGTAAAAATTACCACCATAAGGCAATGGTGAGCAGATTTATTATAGACAATGGTAACGTTTTCATCAGGCTGGTTGGCAGAGGAAATACTGCCAACCAATCAGGCTACGGGTGTTGATACAGCGGATAAGTGAAGAACAGCAAATGTGTCAGATTAAAGCCAAAATGAAAAATAACCGGCACCCACAGACGGCCGCTCCACATCCAGGCCAAGCCATAAATCCCCCCAGCCAGCGTAGCAAAGATAATCATGAGTAGCCCCCCGGCGAAGTGCGCAGCGCCAAAGAGCAGGGCAGTGAGCAGTAATGCTGGGTAAGCGCCCAGCCACGGGCGGAGACGTTGTTGTAAATAACCCCGAAACAGCGCTTCTTCCGCCAGAGAAACAAAGAACAGATTCGCCATCATAAATGCCAGGATCCAGGGTGGCATATGCAGTTCAATCTTCAGGCCGCCAAGGGCTACCGCCAGTAGCAACACTGCCGGTACACACAACGCCAGAATCAGCCAGGCACGGGCGCCAACTTTTTTATCGGCCCTGCCTGCGTTAAACAGCGTTGGCAGGCAGGCAAGCAGCAGGAAAGGCACCAGTGCCTTGTCAAAATTGTAATACAGAGAATAAGGCGCACTCAGTGGCCCGGCTTTCTCTTGCACAACCATCAATGGGTTATTGAATCCCGGTATCAGGTGGTAAAACAGCGCTACGGAGCAGGCAACCAAAAAGATTTCCAAGGTTAACGCTACAGCGCGCTGTGCGCGATATTGCTGATGCAGCCAGATTGCAATGGCGATAATGGCCAACCAGCCCAGGCCGAGTGGCGTGAGGATGCGATGGTATATTCCTATTCCTACAGAAGCAGCCAAGATAATCCAGGCCAGCAGCCGGTTAAAAGGCAAGAAAAACAATGACGCAGAAAGTACGCCCCACATAACGGTGCTCCTTCTATAAAATATACACACAACACTTAATGCTGAAGGTTCGGTGTATTAATGATGGGTAGAATGAGTGTTTAATGGGGGATAGTAACACAAGAAAATGCACCTTAAAGGCCGAAGTAGTGATGAAAGATGTAGGTAAATTGTCGGTTGTATTTCTTGATTAACCACCAGCATCACCTTTTCATCCAGGCCTGTGAAGGCATGACTCTGCCGAGGTTTTGCAGGGTTTCCAGGCTTTGCTGATGGATATCTTCCGTGGGAGCCGCGCAGAGATCTTGTAATACCGTGACCTGGAAACCGGCGTCATGTGCCTGCCGTGCAGTGCTTTCAATGGCCAGTGCTGTACTGATGCCACCCAGTAACAAATGATGGCAGTGGTGTTGCTGGAGCCACGTTAACAAATTGTTACCAGCAAAGGCGGAAATGGCTTTTTTTTCGAATTGCAAATCTTCAGGTTTTATCTCTAACCCAGGTAACCAGCGGCAGCCTCCGTTGTTTAACCGCAGTGCTCCGATTTGTTTAAGATGGTTGAATAACGGTGAATGGGGAGGAATATCATGATAATCATCGGCAAAACCGACCCGTACCCAAATCACCGGGATTTTGCGAATCCGCGCGTAAGCCGCAGCCGTATTGGTGTGGGCGATGACATCCCGTGCCTCAAGCTGTTCACGGCAACGATTAGCTCGCCCCTTCGGGCCAGCCAGTTCTTCAATCAGGTCAATAATAATCAGTGCGGCGGACATAGCTTCTCCAGAAAAATACTTGGTATACCTTTATGATAAAAGTCTACATGTGATGTGCTGTGGGGAAGTGTTGCCGAATGTGTCATTGGATGAGTGGGGGAACCACTCATCCGGGGAGGAATTTACGCCAGCGTATCGTACCGGTAGTGGTAGCCGTCACCGGCAGGAACGAAAGTCAGGCGGTGAGTAATACACTGTGGGGCATCTTCTGCATGGTGTGAAACAAACAGCAGTTGGGTGGTGCCTTGCTGAATCAACACATCGATAAAACGCCGTACCAGTTGGCGGTTCAGCGGGTCTAGCCCCTGCAAAGGTTCATCAAGGATCAACAGTGCCGGGTGCTTGACCAGTGCCCGCGCAATCAGCGCCAGCCGTTGCTGGCCCCAGGAAAGGCTATGGAAGGGAGCATCTCCTTGGGCTCCTCCGAGCCCAAGCAAAGCCAACCATTGTGCGGCCAAGGTTTGCTGGCGATCGGAAACCGCCTGATAAATCCCGATCGAATCGAAAAAGCCGGACAGGATCACACTGCGTACATTGGAACTGATACGGTAATCCAGATGCAGGCTACTGCTGACGTAGCCGATATGGCGTTTGATATCCCAAATGGTTTCACCACTGCCGCGTCGGTGGCCAAACAGGGTGAGATCATTGCTGTAACCCTGTGGGTGATCGCCGGTCACCAGGCTGAGCAGCGTGGATTTGCCAGCCCCGTTTGGGCCGACGATCTGCCAGTGTTCGCCGGGATTGACCTGCCAACTGAGCCGATCGAGGATCGGGCGATCGTTGTAGCTGACCACGCCATCGCGCAACACGATCAGCGGCTGCCCGGCGGGAAGCGTGGTTTTATGCGTGGGATCTTCGGTTTCCGGCAACGTCAGGCCGCTAAGATTCTCGCTGTGTGCCAATTGAGCCACCAACGCTTCGGCCATCACTTGCTCACGTGGCCCAAAGCTGGTGAGGGTACAATCGGCCAGCACCCCGACCCGTTGAACAAAATCCGGGATCTCATCAAAACGGTTGAGCACTAATACCAGCGTATAGCCTTGTTGCGAAAGTTCTGCCAACAGCGTGGCGAGCTGAGCGCGGGAGGTCACATCAAGGCCATCGAACGGTTCATCCAGGATCAACAAATCCGGCTGCGGCATCAGGGCTTGGCACAATAGGGTTTTACGCGTTTCGCCGGTGGACAGGTATTTAAAACGGCGTGAAAGCAGGGCGGTAATACCGAATTGAGCCGCCAACTGCTGGCAACGCGCGGGATCTTTGACATCCTCCTGAATGATTTCTGCCGTGGTGCGGCCAGTATCGTCTTCGTCAGGGCTGAGTAGGTCGGTGTTGTTGCGTTGCCATTCATCGCTGACCAACTGTTGCAATTGTTCAAACGAAATTCGCACGACGTGATGAAAACCGTTGTGACGCTCGCCTTTCAATAAAGTCAGTTCACCCGCCAGTGCGCGGGCTAACGCTGATTTGCCACTGCCGTTGGCCCCGACAAACGCCCAGCTATCGCCAGCTTGAATATTCAGTTGCTCCAGCGTCAGCGTGCGGGTATCGCTTAAACGGAATGAACCTTGCGAAATGTGCAACGATGGCATCATTTGTTCCTTGTTCTGCAAATTAGATTAAGGGTAGAAATAAGGATGATGGGCGGAGATGTCAATCAACAATACTGCAACATCACATTGCGTTTAACACAACGTCGCGATAATCACCCGATCGGCATTGAACAAGGCATGAACAGCACTGCCGGGGCTCAGTTTTAACCGAGCCAATTCTTGGTTGGCAATGGTTGCACACAGTGTTTCACCGCCCTTTAGCGCTACCAGAACTTCGCTGTGTTCATTACCTGGTTGAATGTTGGTCACCGTGCCTGGCAATGCATTATCGGCCAACCCATTCAAAGCCGGATCGGTATTAAGTTTGACCCAAGGCGCCTTAATCAACGCCAATACCTCTTTCCCCGGAGCCAGTTGTAACCGATCGGCACTTTGCTGGGTAACGGCTGCGATAAGGCGGGTGTGACCATCGGCCAGCAAGAGGTTGATATGTTGTTGTACCTGCTGGTGATCGCGCTCAATAACCGTGCCGAAGAACTGATTACGGGCGCTGGTTTGCAGTGAAAAGCGGGCGATAGCGGCCAGCAGGCTATCGAGCGGCAGATTATCCTGCTGCAACACATCGAAGGCTTTTTGCTGAATCTGGCCCAGCAGATCGTAAAGCTGGATCAGCCGCTGGCCATAGTGGGTCACCTGTGCGCCGCCGCCGCCTTTACCGCCAGTGGCGCGCTCTACCACCGTCTGTTCTGCCAACTGATTCATTTCATTGATGGCATCCCAGGCGCTTTTATAACTGATCCCGGCCAGTTTGGCTCCTTGGCTGATCGAACCGGTCTGTTCTACCTGTTTAAGCAGCGCAATACGGCGCGGGTCGGCAAACAGTTTTTGCTGAAGTTTTAAGGTAAGGAGGATCTCGGCCTGCATGATAGATTCCATCAAAGGCTAAAACACTATTGTCACCTATTTGCTCAAAAGCACCAAATGAGCACGTTTCGCAGGTGATAAATTTTCCCCGGTCTTTAAAATAACGGGGTTTTAGATACTTTTTGGTTTACAGTGCACTGTAGGTACCGTTTAAATCAGCAGTGAAATGAGGCTTGTATGTTGGAATTATTGAAAAGTCTGTTGTTTGCCGTGGTCATGGTGCCAGTTGTTATGGCCGTTATCCTTGGTTTGATTTATGCCTTGGGAGAAGTGTTCAACGTTCTCTCCAAAATAGGCCATCCCGAAGAAAAACGCAGCTAATCCCCTCTATTGAATGCCCGCTGATGCCTTTCGGCGGGTGTTTTTCGTGCCATCTCTCGCTTTACTGATAAACCACATGACAATCTTTCGCCCCTCGTTATATCATTTTTTATATAACGAGGGGTGTCATAATGGTTAACCTACGGAGAAAACGATGAAACAACAATGGTTCAAATGGATTGGCGGTATGGTATTGGCCTCTGGCTTGGTGATGCAGGCTTCTGCGGCAGAAAAAATCACCGTTTTTGCCGCCGCTTCGCTGACTAACGCGTTACAGGATATCGCTACCCAGTATCAAAAAGGCCAGGATGTGCAAATCGTCTCATCCTTTGCCTCCTCATCAACGCTGGCTCGCCAGATTGAACAAGGGGCTCCGGCCGATCTGTTTATCTCTGCCGATCAGCAGTGGATGGATTACGCCATTGACAAGCAACAGATGGTGAACGATACCCGCTACACCCTGTTGGGCAATGAACTGGTGCTGATCACGGCCAAATCGGCTAAACAGGATAAAATTGATATCAGTAAGACCACCGATTGGGCCAAGTTACTGAACGGTGGCCGCTTGGCGGTGGGCGATCCTGACCATGTTCCGGCCGGGCTTTACGCCAAGGAAGCGCTACAAAATCTGGGGGCGTGGGCAGCACTGGAGGCCAAATTGGCACCCGCCAATAACGTGCGCAGTGCTATGGCATTGGTTGAGCGTGAGGAAGCGCCATTAGGTATTGTTTACGGTTCTGATGCCATTGCCAGCGATAAAGTGAAAGTGATCGGTATTTTCCCGGCAGACAGTCACAAACCGGTTGAGTATCCCATGGCGATAGTTAAAGATCACCAAACTCCAGCCGTCACCGCTTTCTATAATTACCTGCAAGGCCCGGAAGCAGCGGCTATTTTCCAACACTATGGATTCACCCCGCGTAAATGATATTGAGTGAGTATGAGTGGCAGGCGGTTGAACTCAGCCTGAAAGTCTCTAGCCTGGCGGTGATTTGCAGTTTGCCGCTGGGCATTGTGATGGCATGGATTTTAGTTCGCTGCCATTTTCCCGGCAAATCCTTATTGGACAGCATTATTCATCTGCCGTTGGTTCTACCGCCGGTGGTGGTGGGGTATTTATTACTGATCTCCATGGGGCGGCGTGGTTTCATTGGCGAATGGCTGTATGAGTGGTTTGGTTTCAGCTTTAGTTTCAGCTGGCGCGGTGCTGCGCTGGCTTCGGCAGTGGTGGCTTTTCCGTTGATGGTGCGAGCTATCCGGCTGGCGCTGGAAGCCGTGGATACCCGTTTGGAGCAGGCGGCCCGCACGCTAGGGGCCAATCCGTGGCGGGTGTTTTTCACCATCACTTTGCCGCTTTCGTTGCCGGGTATTATCGTGGGCGTGGTGCTGGCGTTTGCCCGTTCGTTAGGGGAGTTTGGTGCCACCATCACTTTTGTTTCCAACATCCCCGGTGAAACCCGTACTCTGCCGCTGGCGATGTATACCCTGATAGAAACCCCAGGCGCAGAGGCTGCTGCGGCGCGTTTGTGCGCGATCGCGATTGTGCTCGCGCTGATTTCGCTGATGATTTCTGAATGGCTGGCCCGCTGGGGCCGTAAGCGTATGGGGTTATAGATGTTAGAACTGGATTTCTCCCAACGGCTTGGCGATCTCAACCTCAATGTGCAGGCCAATCTGCCTGCACAGGGCATCACGGCGATTTTTGGCCTTTCCGGGGCAGGTAAAACCTCATTGATCAACGCCATCGGTGGCCTGACGCGCCTGCAACAGGGGCGCATTGTGCTGAATGGCCGCACGTTGGCGGATACTGCGAACGGTATCTTCCTGCCACCGGAAAAACGCCGCGTTGGCTATGTTTTCCAAGATGCGCGCCTGTTCCCGCATTACCGCGTGCGTGGCAACCTGCAATACGGTATGGCGGCCAGTATGCGCGGGCAGTTTGCGAACATCGTTGAATTGTTGGGGATAGCACCGTTGCTCAACCGTTTGCCATTAACGCTTTCCGGTGGAGAAAAACAGCGTGTGGCGATTGGCCGGGCACTGCTCACGGCGCCTGAACTGTTGTTGATGGATGAACCTTTGGCCTCACTCGATCTGCCGCGTAAGCGTGAGCTGTTGCCCTATCTGGAACGGTTGGCTCAGGACGTTAATATCCCGATCCTTTATGTCAGCCACAGTATGGATGAGATCCTGCGACTGGCGCAGCAGGTGATGGTGTTGGATAACGGCCAGGTGCGTGCGTTTGGCGGGTTGGAAGAAGTGTGGGCCAGCAGCGCACTGCGCCCCTGGTTACAGGGGGAAGATCAGAGCAGCGTGCTGCACGTCAGCGTGCTTGAACACCATCCCCATTATGCGATGAGCGCGCTGGCGTTGGGCGATCAGCGCCTATGGGTGAGTGCGATTGATGCGCCGCTCGGCACTTCATTACGCATCCGCGTTAATGCCGCCGATGTTTCGCTGGTGCTGCAACCCCCGGTAAATAGCAGTATCCGTAACATTCTGCCTGCTAACGTGGTGGAATGTCTGGATGTGGGCGATCAGGCAGAAGTGAAGTTAGCGCTAGGTGAAAACATTCTGTGGGCACGCATCACGCCCTGGGCGCGTGATGAATTGGCGATCAAACCAGGGCAACAGCTGTATGCGCAAATCAAGAGTGTTTCGATCAGCCGCGAAGGGCGTTGAGTATTCTCTCACTACGGCACGTTGCATCATGGTCGGCTGCGATTCACATCCCTGTTCATCGCGCCTAAAACCGCCTTCCCTGGCGGCTTTGCCTATGCGCCGTTTCTCGCGCCTTCAATGGCATTAACATCCGTGCTCACCTGAGCTTGGATAGAGGGAATCTTGCCAGGCACTGTGGTAAGCGCAAGAAAATAAAAGCACTTTACTGCCCCAGCACCCGGGTGCGGATCACTTCCGCGATACCGGGTTGCAGGTGATCGGCGATCACCAGATCGGCGCGTTCTTTGATTGCATTATCGGCGTTGCCCATGGCAACCCCCAGCCCAGCAGCCTCCAGCATGCTCAGATCGTTGTAGTTGTCACCGAATGCCACCACCTGATCCATACCGAAACCTTGCGATTCCACCCATTGTTGCAGGCGGTTGCCCTTGCTGTTACCGCCTTTGGCAATATCCACCTGATCGTGCCATGACCATTCACAGGCCAGACCCAACTCTTTTTCCACGGTTTCGGCAAAATTGCGTAATGCCGGAATATCGCTATGCGAGGCGGCAAATTTCCAGATCGTCTGCACATCATCCGTGGCCTGAATCAAACTGTTGACCTGCAACAGCGTTGGGCGCTGGGCCTGCGGCAACGTTGCCGCCCAAGCCAGCGAACGCTCCACATGACCGCTGGTTTCCTGGTACAGCATGGCATCATCCACATACATCAAACTGTGGATATGGCTCTGTTTCAGCATTTGCAACACCACTCTGGCTTGATCCTTTGCCAGCGGATCGGCAGCCAGCACTTTTTTCTGCTGAAAATCGTAAAGATAGGTGCCGTTGCAGCAAATGGCGGGGGTATCGATTTGTAACGCCTGATAGAACGGATGGATAGCAACATGGTGGCGGCCGGTGACGATCACCACTTTGATTCCGGCGGCGCGGGCCTCCGCCAAGGCTGCCAGCGACTGTGGCAAGATGCGTTTCTGGGTATCCAGCAGGGTGCCGTCTAAATCAAGGGCAATAACACGGTAGCTCATAGCGTTCTCATTATATTGTTGGCAAGAAAATAAGCTGATGGTACACCGGATAGCGGCTTGATAAAACCGCGCGGCTTTCCTCGCCAGGCTGGGGTTGTTATGTGACGGATGTCAGGTAAGCTAGAACAAACCGCATCACTTAAGGAGTACAAATGAAGCAGATCGTTTATGTTGCCAGCCCGGAAAGCCAGCAGATCCACGTTTGGCAGTTAGACGACCACGGGGCGTTAGCACTGCTGCAAACGGTCGACGTATCAGGGCAGGTGCAACCTATGGCGCTTCACCCGGATGGAACCCACCTGTATGTGGGGGTGCGCCCGGCATTTGGTATTGTCAGCTACCGTATTGAGGCCGATGGCAGGTTGCAGGAAGCGGGAATGGCCCCGCTACCGGGTAGCCCCACCCATATTTCAACCGATTTGCAGGGCCGCTACCTGTTCTCTGCGTCTTACAGTGGCAACTGCGCCAGCGTCAGCCCGATTGGCCATGACGGTGTGGTCAGCGCACCCATTCAACAGATTGATGGTTTGACCGCGCCGCATTCGGCAAATATCGATCCTACGAATCAACTGCTGCTGGTGCCGTGCCTGAAAGAAGATCGCATCCGCCTGTTTAACCTGAGCCAGGAAGGCAAACTGACGCCACATGCTCAAGATGCGGTGTCAACGGCTACCGGCGCAGGCCCACGGCATATGGCATTCCACCCAAATCATCCGTTTGCCTACTGTGTGAATGAACTGGACGGTACGGTAGACGTGTTTGCTATCCGTGAAAATGGCGGCAAATATACCCTGGTGCAAACGCTGGATGCGATGCCAGCTGATTTTACCGGCACCCGTTGGGCGGCGGATATTCATCTCACGCCGAATGGCCGTTTCCTGTACGTTAGCGACCGCACCGCCAGCATTCTGACCATTTTCAGCGTTTCCGCAGACGGGGGTAACCTTAGCGTCGTGGGCCATCATCCAACGGAAGAACAACCGCGTGGGTTTAATCTGGATCACAGCGGCCGCTTTGTGATTTCTGCGGGGCAGAAATCTGGTCATATTGAAGTCTGCGCAATCGATCAGGCCAGTGGTGCGCTGAACAGGCTGGCGCGTTATCCGGTCGGCAAAGGCCCGATGTGGGTGAGCGTGTTGGCTCAATAATTGAGCCAATCGTGAGGTTGCCGGGGTTCAGTTGTCAGCACCCTGGCAATGTGGTCATTCGGCAACGGCGGCGATTGCCGCCGTCAGGCGCGTGAGTTGTTGTGGTGTAATAATATAAGGCGGCATCAGGTAAATCAGTTTACCGAATGGCCGTAGCCACACGCCGCGCTCAACAAATTTGTGTTGCAGCGCGGCCACATCGACCGGTTCGCGCATTTCCACCACGCCAATCGCACCCAGCACCCGTACATCCGCCACTTTGGGCAATCGAACCAAGGGGAACAACTGTTGCCTGAGCTGTGATTCAATGGCTGCAACCTGTTGTTGCCAGTGGTTTTCCTCCAACAAGGTCAGGCTAGCAGTGGCTACGGCACATGCCAGTGGGTTGCCCATAAAGGTTGGCCCGTGCATAAAGCAGCCTGCTGCACCGTTGCTGATGGTTTCTGCCACAAAGCGGGTGGTCAAAGTGGCGGAAAGCGTCATATAACCGCCGGTCAGCGCTTTACCCAAGCAGAGAATATCCGGCACGATGTCTGCATATTCACAGGCGAACAGTTTGCCGGTGCGGCCAAAACCGGTGGCGATCTCATCGGCGATCAACAGAATCCGGTGGCGATCGCACAGTTCGCGAACCCGTTTCAGATAGGTGGGATGATAGATACGCATGCCACCGGCCCCCTGTACAATGGGTTCCAGAATTACCGCAGCAATCTCTCCGCAGTGTTGCTCCAGCAATGCGGCAAAGGGGGCGATATCCTGTTCATCCCAAGGCTCATCAAAACGGCACTGGGGGGCGGTGGCGAATAGGTGTGGTGCAAGATAACCCTGATACAGGCTGTGCATGGAATTATCAGGATCGCACACTGACATTGCCCCAAACGTATCACCATGATAACCGTGGCGCAGAGTCAACATACGCTGCCGCCGCTCCCCGCGAGCCTGCCAATATTGCAGCGCCATCTTCAATGCCACTTCGACCGCCACGGAACCGGAATCCGCCAGAAAAACGCACTGCAACGCTTCCGGCGTTATCGCTATCAGCTTGCGGCACAGCGCAATCGCGGGTGGATGGGTAACACCGCCGAACATCACGTGCGACATGTGCTCCAATTGCTGCGTTGCCGCCTGATTCAGCTGTGGATGATTGTAACCGTGGATGGCGGCCCACCAGGAGGACATGCCGTCGACCAACAGGCGGCCATCGGCCAGTTGCAGCTCAACGCCGCGGGCGGCCCTAACCAGATAGCACGGCAGCGGGTGGCTCATGGAAGTGTAGGGGTGCCAGATGTGGCGCCGATCGAAAACGAGATCGTCATCAGAGAAAAACATTTAGTAAACCAAAATAAAATAGAATGGTTGACAGTATATTCGCAATATTTACACTGGCGACACTTTTCTTCTTGTTGGAGACGCCGTCAATGGCCGATCGCAATCGCTGGACCGTGGGGCAAGCCCGGGCTTTGTTTGAAAAACCCCTGCTTGAACTGTTGTTTGAAGCACAAACCGTTCACCGCCAACATTTCGATCCACAACAGGTGCAGGTCAGCACCTTGCTGTCGATTAAAACCGGCGCCTGCCCGGAAGACTGTAAGTATTGCCCGCAAAGTTCACGTTACAAAACGGGGCTGGAAGCCGAACGATTGATGCAGGTGGAGCAGGTGTTGGCCTCTGCGCGCCAGGCTAAAGCGGCCGGTTCAACCCGTTTCTGCATGGGAGCGGCCTGGAAAAACCCGCATGAGCGTGATATGCCCTATTTGCAGCAGATGGTGCAGGGGGTGAAAGCACTGGGCATGGAAACCTGCATGACGTTGGGCATGCTGGATGGCACCCAGGCTGAACGCTTGGCCGAGGCGGGTCTGGATTATTACAACCATAATCTGGATACCTCACCGGAGTTTTACAGCCGCATTATTACCACCCGTACCTATCAGGAACGCTTGGAGACGTTGGCTAACGTCCGTGAGGCAGGTATCAAGGTTTGTTCTGGCGGCATCGTCGGGCTGGGGGAAACGGTGAACGATCGTGCCGGGCTGCTGGTGCAGTTGGCTAATCTGCCAAAACCGCCGGAGAGCGTGCCGATCAACATGCTGGTGAAAGTCAAAGGGACGCCGCTGGCCGATAATGCTGACGTTGATCCGTTTGATTTTATCCGCACCATCGCTATTGCACGCATTATGATGCCTGCGTCTTATGTGCGCCTTTCTGCTGGCCGCGAGCAGATGAGCGAGCAGACTCAGGCGATGTGCTTTATGGCCGGTGCCAATTCGATCTTCTACGGCTGCAAACTGCTGACCACCCCAAACCCGGATGAAGATAAAGATCTGCAATTATTTCGCAAATTGGGGCTCAACCCGCAGCAGACCGCAACCGAGCGGGGTGACAATCAACAACAGCACATGCTGGTAGAGCAGGTACTGCATGCCGACACCGCTGAGTTTTACAACGCGGTACCCTGATGCGCTGGCAACAACGGATCGAACAGGCTCTGGGGGAGCGGCAACGCGCCGCTGCTTATCGGCAGCGGCAAGTCAATCAGGGCGGCAATGGCCGTTACCTGCAACTGCACGGCGCACGCTATCTTAATTTTTCGGGCAATGATTATCTTGGGCTCAGCCAACATGCCGAGGTGATCGCTGCCTGGCAGCAGGGCGCTACGCGTTATGGCGTTGGCAGCGGTGGATCGGGCCATGTCACTGGTTTTTGCCAGCCACACCATGAGCTGGAACAACAGCTGGCGGAATGGCTCGGTTATCCGCGTGCGTTGCTGTTTATCTCCGGTTATGCCGCTAATCAGGCGTTATTGGCTGCGCTGATGCAGGCTGACGATCGCATTCTGGCGGATAAACTCTGCCATGCCTCAATCTTGGAAGTGGCGGCTCACTCACCGGCCCAACTGCGACGTTTTCAGCATAACCAGCCGCAGGCGTTGGCAACATTGCTGGAGAAATCCTGTGTTGGCCAGCAATTGGCGATCACCGAAGGCGTATTCAGCATGGATGGCGACAGCGCACCGTTGGCCGACCTGTATCGCCTGACGCAAAACGCCGGTGCTTGGTTGATGGTGGATGATGCGCATGGTATCGGCGTGCGCGGTGAGCAGGGGCGTGGCAGTTGTTGGCAGCAGGGAGTGCGCCCAGAAGTGCTGGTGGTGACCTTTGGCAAAGCGTTTGGCGTTAGCGGTGCCGCGATCCTGTGCGATGAACCACTGGCAGAATATCTGTTGCAGTTTGCCCGTCACTTGATTTACAGCACTGCCATGCCACCGGCACAGGCCTGTGCGTTGCAGGCGGCGCTAAGCTGTATCCGCCAAGGGGATGAGCTGCGTAGCCAGTTGCAGCGCCATATTCAGCGTTTTCGTGCCGGAGTGGCCAACCTGCCACTGGCGTTAACCGATTCGGATACCGCTATTCAACCGCTGCTAGTGGGGGATAACCAACGAGCGCTTAATTTGGCGCAGCGCCTGCGTGAACAGGGGTTGTGGGTCAGCGCCATTCGCCCGCCAACGGTGCCACCGGGCGGTGCGCGGTTGCGCATTACCCTTACGGCGGCCCATCAGCCGCAGGATATTGATCGTTTGCTGGAGGTGCTGCATGACGTTAGCCGCTGATTGGGTGAACAAACAGGCGGTGGCTGCCGCGTTCAGCCGTGCGGCGGAAGGCTACGATGCTGCCGCCGTGTTGCAGCGTGAGGTGGGTGAACGCTTACTGAAGATGGGAAGGAATCATCCGGGTCAGCAGCTTTTGGATGCCGGTTGCGGTACGGGGTATTTTAGCCGCCGCTGGCGTGAATTGGGTAAACAGGTGACGGCGCTCGATCTGGCTCCAGGAATGTTGGCCTTTGCTCGGCAACAGCAGGCGGCAGATCGGTATCTGCTGGGGGATATCGAAAATATCCCGCTACCTGCGGCGGCGGTAGATATCTGTTTCAGTAGCCTGGTGGTGCAATGGTGTAGCGATCTACGGCGTGCGCTGGCGGAACTGTACCGCGTGACGCGGCCCGGCGGCATGATTCTGTTTTCTACGCTGGCGACCGACTCTTTGTATCAATTGGCAGATGCCTGGCAGCAGGTGGACGGTGAACGTCATGTGAATGATTTTCTGCCCTCGGCGCAGATCGCTGCGGCCTGTGGCGATTATCGTCATCATCTGCAAGAAGCTTGGCAAACCCTTGAGTACCCGGATGTGATGACGTTGCTGCGTTCGTTGAAAGGGATTGGTGCCACTCATCTGCATCAGGGGCGTAATATGGGTTTGCTCTCCCGCCAGCGGCTGGCCGCATTGCAGGCGGCTTATCCTCGTCATCATGGCCTGTTTCCCCTCAGTTATCGTCTGGTTTATGGAGTGATTTACCGTGATTGAACGCTGGTTTGTGACGGGAACCGATACTGAAGTTGGTAAAACAGTTGCCAGCAGTGCGTTATTGCAGGCCGCCTGTGCCGCAGGTTTACGCTGTGCCGGTTATAAGCCGGTGGCATCCGGCAGTGAAACCACCCCAAATGGCCTGCGCAACGCAGATGCGCTGATATTGCAAAAAAACAGCAGTGTGGCACTGGATTATGCCGAAGTGAATCCATACGTTTTTGCAGAGCCGACTTCACCGCATATCGCCAGCCTGGAAGAAGGCCACCCGATCGCTCTGGCGCAGCTTTCTGCCGGCTTACGCCATCTCGAACAGCGTGCCGACTGGCTGCTAGTGGAAGGCGCAGGGGGATGGTTTACGCCACTCTCTGAGCAACATACCTTTGCCGATTGGGTGCAACAGGAGCAATTACCGGTGATTCTGGTGGTGGGGCTCAAGCTGGGGTGTATCAACCATGCGTTGCTTACCGCACAGGCAATTCGGCAGGCGGGCTTAATTCTGGCTGGCTGGATTGCCAACGCTATCATTGAGCCTGGAAAACGCCATCAGGAGTATCTTGCGACGCTGCGCCGTATGCTGCCAGCGCCGCTGCTGGGCGAAATCCCCTACTTGCCGCAAATAGGCCAACAGGCATTGGGCCAGTATCTCGATCTTGCTGCCTTGAAACCCCGGGGCTGCTCGTAAGCAACCTCGTTTATTTATTCAGCCAGATAGGTATTAATCAATAGCTCGTCCAACTGTTCCAACGTCCCGTTAGCCACGTTGCGGCCCTGATCCATCAGGCAAAAGCGGTCTGCAATGTGGCGCACAAACGGCAGCGCATGTTCTACCAGCAACACGGTGATGCCCAGTTCGCGGTTCAGCCTGCGGATAATATGGCTGACCTCGGTCGCCTGTGAAGGTGGCATGCCGGTGGTTGGTTCATCCAGAATCAGTAATTCCGGTTCCACCATTAGTGCGCGGGCTATCGCTAACTGCTGTTGCTCAGCAGCACACAAATCACCGGCGCGGCAGCGGCGCATGAGATAAAGGTGAGGGAACAGATCATCAATGACCGGTGGGATACATTGTGTTCTGCTACCTCTCGCCATCAAGGCAATCTGAAGGTTTTCTTCTACGCTCAATTGGGAAAAAATCTGCCGCCCTTGCGGCACATAGCTGATACCCAGTGCTGCCCGTTTTTCCACCGGCTGCTGCAACAGATTCTGCGGTGGTTCATCTGCGGATTGCCAGGTGATACTGCCACTGGCGATCGGTAAGTGCCCCATAATGCAATTGACCAAGGTGGTTTTGCCCACCCCATTGCGGCCGAGCAGCGTGGTGCATTGCCCCCGTGGCAGCTCAAGGTTGACGTCCCACAGGATGTGATTATGCCCATAGTATTGATTGACTGCGTGCAAGCTTAGCATGTGGCATTCTCCTCAAAGAGCGGTGTTTTCTTGTGGACAGGAGGCTCCACTCACTCTTTCCATGACGATTAACGCATCAGCGGTTTCTTGCCAAATTGTGGTGATACCCAGCTTTCAGTTACCCAAAATGACCAAAATAAAAATCAACAGATAAAGGCGATTATTGGCCGTTTGGTGCTGCTCTGGCTTATTTTAGGTGCGAATACTGGTTTTTTCACTTCAGATAACCGAGGATTTTTCTACCCAGGCTCCCGTAATAAGTGAACAGATTTTGCAATTCTCAAGCCAACTTTCCTTCTCGGGAGCTAAAAATACAGTGTTACTGTTTTGTTAATGATATTCTCTGCGATGACACGGTTTCTGTGGGGATACTGCCTGTTGGGATGGGCATTTTTTGCACTCTTATGGTGCGAGTGCGGGAGGAAATGGTGCAGCTATCGGCGGACTGTGGCAATGAATCAACAGCCAGAATAAGGAACGGTAAAAGCAGAACATTAGCAACGGCTTCTTTTAGTATTAATTGTCATAACTAAAGCCACATTATTGTAAAAAAATAACTAAAAAACCCCCTTAGACGGCATTTTGGTAAGAAAACCGTTTTTTCTGTAACTCCCGTCCCCCATGGGGTAGTGTGAGTTATCCACTATTCCTGTGGATAACCTTGTGCATTATACCTAGAAAAGCGGCCTAAACAGAGAGCGGGCGCGGGTTGTGTTCGTATTGTCCGCATTCTCATCCTTTAATTAAAATTGTTTTATATCAATACGTTAATTAAAATCAAGCAAGCCATGCAGCGAGCAGGTTCCTCAGCGTGGTTTTTCATCAAGGTGCTATCAATACGTTAATTTATGGCAAAATCTGGGGATAAAATGATTGTTAACAATAAAAATGTCACAACGCTGTAACCTTCGTGGTGCGCTGCAATCTGGCTAACGCACGCTAAAGAAACAAATTCGCTTGAGGCTGTTTTTATATCCAGTATTATAGGCCCTGGCGAAGCTCGCCAGGGTTTTCCATACTTAGGCTACCGCTGGCAGAAACTATTCCAACCGTCTTCCTGCAACGTGCATTATTTAGGGTATCTATGAGC
Source organism: Chania multitudinisentens RB-25 (assembly GCF_000520015.2). Taxonomy (GTDB): domain Bacteria; phylum Pseudomonadota; class Gammaproteobacteria; order Enterobacterales; family Enterobacteriaceae; genus Chania; species Chania multitudinisentens. Next base: position 4,631,977 of record NZ_CP007044.2, on the reverse strand, counting down.
AAAATTTTCAAACTGCATTCGGATTTCAAACCGGCGGGCGATCAGCCCGAGGCCATCCGCAAACTGGAAATGGGGCTGGAAGATGGTTTGGCGCACCAGACACTGCTGGGGGTGACCGGTTCGGGCAAGACCTTTACCATCGCCAATGTGATCGCCGATCTCAACCGGCCAACTATGGTGCTGGCGCCGAATAAAACCTTGGCGGCGCAGCTCTACGGTGAGATGAAAGAGTTCTTTCCTGAGAATGCGGTGGAATATTTTGTTTCCTACTACGATTACTACCAGCCAGAAGCCTACGTGCCGAGCTCCGATACCTTTATCGAAAAAGACGCCTCGGTGAACGAACATATTGAGCAGATGCGCCTTTCAGCGACCAAAGCGCTGCTTGAACGGCGTGATGTGGTGGTGGTGGCATCGGTTTCGGCGATCTACGGTCTGGGCGATCCCGATCTTTATTTGAAGATGATGCTGCATCTGACCAAAGGCATGCTCATCGATCAGCGTTCGATCCTGCGGCGTTTGGCTGAGTTGCAATATACCCGTAACGATCAGGTTTTCCAGCGTGCTACCTTCCGCGTGCGCGGTGAGGTGATCGACATCTTCCCGGCAGAATCAGACGAATTGGCGTTGCGCATTGAGTTGTTTGACGAAGAAGTGGAACGCCTGTCGCTGTTTGACCCGCTGACTGGCCAGATTGAGCAGGTAGTGCCACGTTTCACTATCTACCCTAAATCTCACTATGTTACGCCACGGGAACGTATCTTACAGGCGATGGAAGAGATCAAAGTGGAACTGGAGCAGCGGCGCAAGGTGTTGCTGGCGAACAATAAACTGGTGGAGGAGCAGCGGCTGTCGCAGCGTACCCAGTTTGATCTGGAGATGATGAACGAGCTGGGCTACTGCTCGGGCATTGAGAACTACTCGCGCTATCTTTCCGGGCGCGGTGAAGGCGAGCCACCGCCGACGCTGTTTGATTATCTGCCAGCCGATGGTCTGCTGGTGGTAGATGAATCACACGTTACTATTCCGCAGATTGGTGGAATGTTCAAAGGTGACCGTTCGCGTAAAGAAACCCTGGTGGAATACGGTTTCCGTCTGCCTTCGGCGCTGGATAACCGGCCGCTGCGTTTTGAAGAGTTTGCCGCGCTGGCACCGCAAACCATCTATGTTTCCGCTACGCCGGGCAAGTATGAGCTGGAGAAATCCGGCGGTGAGATTATCGATCAGGTCGTGCGTCCAACCGGCTTGCTGGACCCCGAGGTAGAGGTGCGCCCGGTCACCACCCAGGTTGACGATCTGCTTTCCGAGATCCGCAAACGCGTGGCAATCAACGAACGGGTGTTGGTGACCACGCTGACTAAACGGATGGCGGAAGACCTGACGGAGTATCTTGAAGAACACGGTGAGCGGGTGCGTTATTTGCACTCGGATATTGACACCGTTGAACGTGTCGAAATCATCCGTGATTTGCGCCTTGGTGAGTTCGACGTGCTGGTGGGGATCAACCTGCTGAGGGAAGGCTTGGATATGCCTGAAGTCTCACTGGTGGCGATTCTGGACGCAGATAAAGAGGGCTTCTTGCGTTCAGAGCGTTCGCTGATCCAGACGATTGGCCGGGCAGCGCGTAATCTCAACGGCAAGGCGATTCTGTACGGCGACAGAATTACTGATTCTATGGCGAGGGCGATCGGTGAAACCGAGCGCCGGCGTGCCAAGCAGCAGGCACATAACGAAGCTCACGGTATTATCCCTCAGGGTTTGAACAAGAAGGTTGCTGATATTATGCAACTGGGGCAGCCGAGTTCACGTGGTAAACACAAAGGGAAAGGCAAAGCGGCAGAAAGTACCGCTCAGTACCAGCATCTCACGCCAAAAGCCTTGGAGCAGAAAATTCGCGAGTTGGAAACGCAGATGTATTCTCATGCGCAAAACCTGGAGTTCGAACAGGCTGCCGCCGTACGCGACGAAATTCATCAGCTGCGCGAGCAGTTTATTGCGATTTCATAACCAGGGCAGCAGGCATAAACGCCTTGCTGCGCGTGCGTTTACTGATTAAGGTAGGCGCCCACATATTGATACGAGCTGCTGATTATGACTGCACATCCGTCAAAAGACCCGCTACACGGCGTTACGCTGGAACAACTGCTGAATTCCTTGGTAGAGCATTACGGCTGGAGTGGCTTGGCGGAACGTATTCGTATCAACTGCTTCAGCAGCGATCCAAGCATCAAATCCAGCCTGAAGTTTCTGCGCCGCACGCCTTGGGCACGCAAACAGGTGGAAGATCTCTACATCAGTACCCTCAGTGATAACCCATGGTATCGCGGCAAAGATTGAGCTAAGTGCGAGCGGCAAGTTGTACCAGTGCCTGTTCCAGCGCCTGGCGCAGTAATTGTCGATCGTGGCGATACGGGATGTCAGAAGCTTCCAGCGCCTGTTTGACCACGATACGATCGTGCATTTCGTTGGTATCTACCCGCGGGCCAACCACTACGGCATCAATCATTTTACGGCCAATTCTCTCTTCCATCAGTTCCAGTTTTTGTGCGAGCGTCAGCGCGGCGGCGGCAATGCTCAGTTCTCGTCCCAGATTACCAATGTAGATCATATTGGCACTGCTGCGACGCAGGGCTTGGGTCAGATCGTCAAGCAGTAACAGTGGCATCAGGCTGGTGAGGAAACTGCCTGGCCCAATCAGGATCAGATCGGCCTGCGCAATGGCATCCACGGCCTCGCGTGTGGCGCGCACATGGGGGGAGAGCATCAGTTCCTGCGGCATACGCTTCAGTTGGTCGATATTCACTTCGCCGTAAACCTGGTTGCCTTCATGATCGTAGGCTTCCAGATCCACTGGCTGTTCCGACATCGGGATCAGCGCAGCATCAACTTTTAACAGGCTGCGCAGCAGATTAATCGCTTCTAACGGGCGCACGCTGAGATGATCTAGCGCTTTCAGCATCAGATTCCCCAGGTTGTGCCCTGACAGTTCACCGTTGCCGCTGAAACGGTATTCAAACATTGCGGAGGCCACGCTGGGTTCGGTGATCAGTTGATTCAGGCAATTACGGGTATCGCCCCAGGCAATGCCGCCTTCGGAACGGCGAATACGGCCAGTAGAGCCGCCGTTGTCGGTGGTGGTGACAATACCGGTTAAGCGGGAACCTAAAGACGACAGAGATGACATCACACGGCCAAGACCATGGCCACCACCTAATGCTACCACCCGATCAAAATCGGCGAGGGTACGATTACGCATAAAATTCCTCAACACTGAGCGTTAACGGCGTGCATAACGTAGCGGATTTGGCAGGAAAACGCGAAAAAGAGTGTAATTTGCGTGATTCTGGTCAATTCGCCTGCGTAGCAGGTGTTTATTATAGTTAACGTAGTTTAACGCTGTAAAATCGTTGTATACAAAATTATATAACGAAATTGTGCGTTGGCTATCGTATTTGTTTCGCGTTAGTATTCTAGCGAAAACTACGGTTTCATCCCAATAACGGGGGTGAAACCCAAACTCCTAGCCTTTGCGCCTACGTTGTTCAGTTGGAACGATAGGGTGCCTGGGCCGTGGCGAAGTCAGCCACCAGGGTGCAGAGTGGAAACGCTCGCATCTCCCGTATTTGGAAAGGTGTTATGGTACCGCAACTCATTGATGCTTTTGAGCGCAAATTCTATTACCTGCGTCTGTCTATTACTGACGTGTGTAACTTTCGTTGTACCTACTGTTTGCCCGATGGCTATAAACCGGGCAGCAGCCCCCATGCTTTCCTCTCATTGGATGAAATTCGCCGCGTCAGCCGTGCGTTTGCCGAACTGGGAACAGAAAAGATACGCCTGACCGGCGGTGAACCCTCTTTACGCCGCGACTTTACCGAGATTATTGCCGCTGTGCGCGAAAACCCGGCGATTCGTACATTGGCGGTGACTACCAATGGCTATCGTTTGGCACGCGATGTCACCCGCTGGCGTGATGCGGGTCTGACGGCGATCAACGTCAGCGTTGATAGCCTCGATCCCCGTCAATTTTATGCGATCACCGGGCAGGATAAATTTCGTCAGGTAATGGCGGGTATTGATGCCGCTTTCACCGCCGGTTACCACAAGGTGAAAGTTAATGTGGTGCTGATGCGTGACGTCAACCATCAGCAACTGGCTACTTTCCTTCACTGGATCAAAGATCGCCCGATCCAACTGCGTTTTATTGAATTGATGGAAACCGGCGAAGGCAGTGAACTGTTTCGCAAGCACCATGTTTCTGGCAACGTGATCTGCCAGCAACTGGAGCAGCAAGGTTGGCAGCGTCAGATACGTGGCCGCAGCGATGGCCCGGCGCAGGTATTCAGTCACCCAGATTACCGGGGTGAAATCGGGCTGATCATGCCCTACGAGAAAGATTTTTGTGCCAGCTGTAACCGGCTGCGGGTCTCTGCCATTGGCAATCTGCATCTGTGCCTGTTTGGTGAGCAGGGGATTACGCTGCGTGATTTGCTGGCGGATGATACTCAGCTTGATGCATTGAAAATGCGTATTCAGGAGGGGTTACGCAGCAAAAAGCAAACGCATTTTCTGCATCAGGGCAATAGCGGGATCACACAGAACTTATCGTTTATCGGCGGCTGATATCCGCATATTTCAAGCCACAGCCCTGTTGGCGGCAACTTGAAATCTACAGGGTATCCACAATCAGGGGAGCATATTTAGCGATGAGCCAGACCAGCAGCGAATTCATTCCGGCAAAAATTGCCATTTTAACCGTCTCAGACAGCCGTGGCGAAGCGGAAGATACTTCCGGCCAATACCTACAGGACGCCGTGCAGGCAACCGGGCATCAGGTGGTGGCCCGCGCCATTGTCAAAGACAATATTTACCACATCCGTGCGCAGGTTTCTGCGTGGATTGCCAACGATAAGGTGCAGGCGATATTAATCAACGGCGGCACTGGTTTTACTACGCGTGATAATACACCGGAAGCTTTGCTGCCGCTGTTTGATCGTGAAGTGGAAGGGTTTGGCGAACTGTTCCGCATGGTATCGTTTGAAGAGATTGGTACTGCCACCATTCAGTCTCGTGCTCTGGCGGGCATGGCCAACCAGACGGTGATCTTCGCCATGCCGGGCTCTACCCGCGCCTGCCGTACCGCCTGGGAACGCATTATTGCCGAGCAGTTGGATGCACGCCATCGTCCGTGCAACTTCCTGCCTCATGTGAAGAAATAATTTATGGCACAGTTAACCCATATTAATGCCGCAGGCGAAGCCCATATGGTGGATGTTTCTGCCAAGGCGGAAACGGTGCGTGAAGCGCGCGCCGAGGCCTTTGTCGAAATGCAGGCGGCCACGCTGGCGATGATTATCGACGGCAGCCATCACAAAGGGGATGTGTTTGCCACGGCGCGCATTGCCGGTATTCAGGCTGCGAAGCGCACTTGGGAACTGATCCCGCTGTGCCACCCGTTGATGTTGAGCAAAGTAGAAGTGCAGCTTGAGGCGCAGCCGGAGCATAACCGTGTGCGCATCGAAACCTGCTGCCGTCTGACCGGCAAAACCGGAGTAGAAATGGAAGCGTTGACGGCCGCTTCGGTGGCGGCGCTGACCATCTACGACATGTGCAAAGCGGTGCAGAAAGATATGCTGATCGGGCCGGTGCGGCTGCTGGCGAAAAGCGGCGGCAAATCCGGTGATTTCAAGGTGGATGTATGATTAATATTCTTTTCTTTGCGCAGGTGCGCGAACTGGTTGGTATCGGCAGCCTGGCCGTACCGGCGCAATATCCCACGGTAGAAGCGTTGCGCAGGTCGTTATGCGAACGTGGTGAGCGCTGGGCGCTGGCGTTGGAGTCCGGCAAACTGCTGATGGCGGTTAATCAAGCGTTGGTGGTGGCAGAACATCCCTTGCATGAAGGGGATGAAGTGGCGTTTTTTCCACCGGTAACCGGGGGTTAATGATGGAAAATACCCGTATTCGCGTAGGTTCTGCTCCGTTTAGCGTTGGTGAGGAATACCAATGGTTGGCGCAGTGTGACGACGACGGCGCGGTGGTCACTTTCACTGGTAAAGTGCGTAATCATAATCTGGGGGATAATGTCAGTGCGTTGGCGCTGGAGCATTACCCTGGTATGACCGAAAAAGCACTGGCAGAGATTGTTGTAGAAGCACGCGCCCGTTGGCCGTTACAGCGGGTGACGGTGATCCACCGCGTCGGTGATCTGTTTCCCGGTGAAGAGATCGTGTTTGTCGGCGTCACCAGTGGGCACCGCAGCCAAGCGTTTGAAGCCGCTCAACTCATCATGGATTATCTGAAAACCCGCGCACCTTTCTGGAAACGTGAAGCCACAGAACAAGGGGAACGCTGGGTTGAAGCCCGCGATTCGGATCGGCAGGCGGCAAAACGCTGGTAAGCAGGTTTCAAACGCAGTAACAAATCAATACCTTTGTCGGCTCCTTGTACCGTTTTCTGTGATACGCTTATTATTGGACGGGGTATTCCCCGCAACATTATTCACATGCAAAAGGTAACTTTCATGGACCGGTATCCACGTAATGGCTCAATCGTTGAGCGTGCTAACAGTGGCATTCAGGCTTATATGGCGCAGGTTTATGGCTGGATGACCTGTGGCTTGCTGCTGACTGCCTTTGTGGCTTGGTACGTTAGTAACAATAGCCAGCTACAGGCTTTTATTTTTTCCAGTCAGATCACCTTTTTTGGTCTGATCATTGCCCAGCTTGGTTTGGTGTTTGTGATTTCCGGTATGGTGAATCGTTTGAGTGGTGCGATGGCCACCTCGTTGTTTATGCTGTATTCGGCGCTCACCGGGTTAACACTTTCCGTTATCCTCCTGATGTATACCGGTGAATCGATAGCGACAACCTTTGTGATAACGGCTGGGATGTTTGGTGCCATGAGCCTGTATGGTTACACCACCAAGCGCGATCTGAGTGGTTTTGGCAGCATGTTGTTTATGGGGCTGATCGGGATTGTGTTGGCGTCACTGGTGAACATCTGGCTGAGAAGTGAGGCCATGATGTGGGTAATTACCTATATCGGGGTGATTGTGTTTGTTGGCTTGACGGCCTATGACACGCAAAAGCTGAAAGCCTTGGGCGAACGGTTGAATGCTGATGACAGAGACAGTTTTCGCAAATACGCTATTGTGGGCGCGCTGACGCTGTATCTTGATTTTATCAACCTGTTCCTGATGTTGTTGCGTATTTTTGGCAACCGCCGTTAACGCGCAACATTATTAATATTCTGCAAAGCTCTGCACTGGCAGGGCTTTTTTTAAGAACTTTCTTGTGTAAAAGAAATGATTATTATTATCTTGACATAGGCTGCTGCATTATTGTTGAATAAAAGGCCGTAAGAAAAATAACCATATTTTCTCTTTAGTTTAAGTATAAATCATAAGGATGATGAAAGAATATTATGAGTAGTGAATTAAGTCCAAAATGGAAGGCGCGTTTTGCTCTTTTTGATAGTGCTGGTGGTGATATCAATTCTCCGCAATACAAAGACGCAATCAAGAACATGAAATTCTTTGAGCGAATTAAACATACCTCGAATATCTTTGCATTTTTCTTTGGTATTATTTATTTTTGTATTCTTGGCTTATGGAAGAAAGGGTTAGTATTGTTTGGTGTGATTCTGGTGCTTAATGTGATATTGTTTGCCGTCGAATCAGTAATAGGAGCGAACCTGGATCCTATCGCCCGTGGCTTGAACTTTGCCTATGCAGGCGCGAGCTCGGTGATTGCCAACTATGCTTATTATATTAAAGAAGTTAAAGGGTTGCAGAGTTGGAATCCGTTAGAAGGATTCACTAAGAAGTCATCGGCAAGAATTGCAAAAATGTAATTGTGGTATTTCAGGGCAATGAATAATGTTGCCCTTAATTAGTTTTTGTATTTCTTTAGTAGGTTTGCATATTTAGCACTGTTGCAATAATGTAAACCAAGAGGATTATTATAGTAATAAATATTGCCAGCAAGGCTGACCATTTCAATGTTGATTTAAATAACCCGACCGAAGCAAAACAAAAGACCAGTAGATTGGTCGTTATATTGATAAAGACGATAATGCTTAGAGATATATCGATCCATTCAGCACCCTCTTCTGGCAAAACAGAAGCCAACAGAAAAATGATTACTAAACCTAATAGATTGAACCACGCCAGCCTCAGCCCAAAACGAACCATACTGTCATAAGTATTTTCCTTTACTACCGTTGTTCCTGCCAAATCACCCTCCATAAGCAATTGAATTAAAGTCCCTATATTCTACGTATTATCTTGGTTGTTTAACAGGCGTTAGTTAGAGGAAAAATTGGTCAGGCAATCTTCCTTCTAAACATCGCATAAGCCGCGCTGCCGGTGGTAGCGGTGATCGCCAGCAGCGGCCACAGGCTGTGCCAGATAATGCTGAAGTTGGCATCCTTGAGGTAGATTTGTTTGGTGATATCGGTGAAGTGGCGAATAGGGTTAACCCAGGTGAGGTGTTGCAACCATACCGGCATATTTTCGACCGGTGAGACATAGCCGGAAAGCAGGATCGCGGGCATCATAAATACGAAAACGCCGATAAACGCCTGCTGTTGCGTGGCGCACAGCGACGAAATCAGCAGCCCGAATCCGACCAGTGAAAGCCCGTAAGTCAGCATGGTGCCATAGAACAGCAAAAGAGAGCCGGCGAACGGGATCTGATACATAAAGATACCAATAAACAGCACGATCGAAGCCTGAAACGTGGCGACGATCAGCGCAGGCACCGCTTTACCGATAAAAATCTGCCAGGTGGTGAGGGGAGATACCAATAACTGTTCCAATGTGCCTTGCTCACGTTCACGCGCCACGGAAAGCGACGTCACAATCATCACGCCAATCGTAGTGATCATGGCGATTAATGAAGGGACAACAAACCATTTGTAATCCAGATTCGGGTTATACCAGTTGCGCACTACCAGTTCGCTGTTATTGGGTTTGGCACGCCCAGCGAGCAGCTCATTCTGATAATCCTGCACGATCTGCTGCACATAGTTGGCGGCGATCTGCGCACTGTTGGAGTTGCGGCCATCCAGGATCAACTGCAATGTTGCCGTATTGCCTTGAGCGATATCGCGCGAAAAATTCGCCGGGAAGCGGATCAGCAGCAATGCTTTCTGGTTATCAATAGTGGGTTTGATGGCCTGCGGGCTGTGCAACAGCAAAACGTGCGAAAATGCTTTGGCTTTGGCAAAGCGCTGAGTCAGCTCAATTGATGCGTGGCCGCTGTCCTCGCTGTATACCGCAATAGTGGCATTGGTCACTTCCAGCGTGGCGGCAAACGGGAACAGCAATACCTGTAAGAGCACCGGCATCACCAGGATGGCGCGAGTCTGCGGGTCACGCAGCAACGACTGCATTTCTTTAACAATCAGTGTCCAGAGCCGGTAAAACATCTTTTTTCCTCAATCCAGCCGCCGCTGGGTTTTCCAGGCCGTCAGACCGATAAACACCACGGCGGAAGCGATCAAAAACAGCAGGTTGACCAGCAGAACGCTGGCGATATTACCCGCCAGAAACAGGGTTTGCAGCGTACTGACGAAGTAACGAGCCGGAATGATATAGGTCACCGCGCGTACCACGGCAGGCATACTGTCGATCTGGAAAATAAAACCGGAAAGCATGATCGAAGGTAAAAAGGCGGCGTTCAGCGCCACCATCGCCGCATTGAACTGGTTGCGGGTGATGGTCGAAATCAACAACCCCATACCGAGCGTGCTGGCCAGGAATAAACTGCTGATAACGAACAGGATCAGCAAGGAACCCCGATAGGGCACGCCGAGCACGAATACGGCAACCACCATACACAGCACCATCGCGGTCATGCCGAGAAAGTAATAGGGCACCAGTTTGGACAACAACAGCTCACTGCGCGTGACCTGGGTGGAAAGCAGAGCTTCCATGGTGCCACGCTCCCATTCACGGGCGATCACCAGCGAAGTCAGAATCGCCCCGATAACGGTCATGATGATGGTGATCGCGCCGGGAATAATAAAATGTTGGCTGATAGCCGCCGGGTTAAACCAGTAACGCATTTGGATCTCGATCAGCGGCTTATCATCCTGGCCGCGATCGGTGGCGCGCTGTTGCTGCCAAAGCTGCCAGACACCTTGGGTATAGCCCTGCACAAAGTTGGCCGTGTTGGGTTCGCTGCCGTCGGTAATCACCTGCAACGGCGCTTGGTCGGCAGGCCGTGCCATATGTTCGGCAAAGTCGTTCGGGATCACCACCAACCCACGGATGCTGCCGGCCTGCATCATCTGAATCAGCTGTGGGCGGTTATCGCTAATGGTTGGTTCAATATAAGGTGAACCGGCAAAGGCATTAGCCAGATCGCGGGCTTCTTCACTGTGCTGTTCCAGCAGGATACCCAGGCGCAGTTTGCTGGAATCCAGATTGATGCCATAACCGAAGATAAACAGCAGCATCAGCGGGATGACAAAAGCGATCAGGCCACTGCTCGGGTCACGCAGGATCTGCCGGGTTTCTTTCAGGCATAGCGCCCGCAGGCGCCGCCAGGAAAAGCCGCTGCTGTCGCTCATGGATTCTCCTCTTGATCGTAACCCTGAACCAGTTGGATAAACGCCTGTTCCATCGAAGGATTAGGATTGTCGTCACTGGCAACCTGCTGTTTGAGTTCATCCGGTGTGCCAGCGGCAATAATTTTGCCGCGATATACCAACCCGATGCGATCGCAGTATTCCGCTTCGTCCATAAAATGGGTAGTGACCATGACCGTGACGCCTTTATCTACCATCCCATTGATATGCAACCAGAACTCACGCCGGGTCAGGGGATCGACACCCGATGTCGGCTCATCAAGAAACAGAATATCCGGTTCATGCATCAGTGCACAGGCCAGCGCCAGCCGCTGTTTAAAGCCGAGCGGCAAGGAGTCCGGTGTCTGGTTGAGGATCGGGCCAAAGTTAAAGGCGGTAGACATCTCGTTGATTTTGCTGCGCTGTGCCTTGCCGCTCAGGCCATACACGCCGGAGAAAAATTTCAGATTCTGTGCCACGGTCAGGTTGCTGTACAGAGAAAACTTCTGTGCCATATAGCCCAGGTGCTGGCGGGCTTTGCCGGAGCTGGTTTTCAGATCCATCCCCAGCACCAGCGCTTTACCCTCACTCGGCACCAGCAAGCCACACATCATCTTGAAGGTAGTCGATTTACCGGCTCCGTTTGGCCCCAGCAGGCCAAAGATTTCACCGCGCCGCACCTTGAAATCCACATGGTCGGTGGCGGCAAAATGGCCGAATTTTTTGGTTAACGCCTGCGCTTCAATCACCGTTTCTGAGCTATTGCCCGCCACGGTGGGCATGATCTCTGCCAGTGCTGATTTGCTGTTCGGCCCACCACCGAGCAGATCGATAAACGCATCTTCAAAACGCGGTTCCGCTTCGGTTAATTCGGCGGTGGGCAGATCCAGCTCGCGCAAAACCTGTTGGTGATCTTCCCCCTGTTTCAGAATCAAGCGCAGATATTTACCCTGGATCACGCCGTCGCTGACCGCAGGCAGGCAGATCGCCCGTTGCAGCAGCGCCCGGTGGCTGCCAGTAGGAGTGTCAATCAGCACGGTGCGCCCGGCCATACGCTGGGTGAGTTCCTGCGGCGCACCGCTAAACAGCAGCTCGCCCTCGTTCATCAGTAGTACTTCGCGGCACTGTTCGGCTTCGTCCAGATATGAGGTGCTCCACAGGATCAGCATGCCGTCGTTGGCCAGCTCATGCACCATCCGCCACAGCTCACGCCGTGAAATGGGGTCAACCCCCACGCCAGGTTCATCCAGCAGCAACACCTGCGGTTGGCCGAGCAGCGTACAGGCCAACCCGAGTTTCTGCTTCATACCGCCGGAAAGCTTACCTGCCAGCCGCTCGGTAAACCGTGTCAGATCGGTAAAAGTCAGCAGTCGTTCGAAGGTTTGCTGGCGCAATGCGCCGGTGACACCGCGCAGATCGGCGTACAGCGTCAGGTTTTCCATCACCGTCAGATCTTCATACAGCCCGAATTTCTGCGGCATATAACCGAGAATCGCATGCAGTTGGCGATCTTGAGCGATCGGATCTAATCCCGCAACGCGCAGCTGACCACTGCTGGGTTGCAGCAGCCCAGCCAGCATGCGCAGCAGCGTAGTTTTGCCTGCACCGTCGGGGCCGACCAACCCGGTGACCGCGCCACTGTGCAAGGTGGTGGTCAGGCTGGCGACTGCCGGTTTGGCGAGTGAGGGGAAGCGTTTTTCCAGCGCGACCAGTTCAATCGTATGTGCCTGCTCCATCAGCTTTCCTTACGGCTGTGTGAAGCGAAGGGTGACCGGCATGCCTTGCCGTAACGCATCGTCGGCATCGGTGACAATCACCCGTAGGCGATACACCAGATCGGTGCGCAGGTCCGTTGTTTCCACACTTTTTGGGGTAAATTCGGCGGTGGGTGAGACAAAGCCAATCTTGCCGTGGTAAGGCTTGCCAGGGCGGCTGTCGGTATAAATGCTCAATTCTGTGCCCGGAGCGGCTTTGCCCAGATTGGCCTCGTTGACATAGGCGCGTACCCATACCGGTTGGGTCAACGACAGAGTAAACACCGTGCTGCCCGCACCGAGCATGGTGCCAGGCTCAACCGCCCGCGTCAGCACGGTACCGGTGGAAGGTGAGAGCAGCGTCGTATCTTGCAGATTCAACCGGGCCTGAGCCAGTAGCGCTTCAGTTTGGGCCAGACCAGCTTCAGCCTGCGCAATTTCCTGCGGGCGGTTACCGCTCAGATATTGTGCCAGTTTATCTTTCGCTGCCTGTAGGTTGGCCTGCGCCTGGTTACGCGTGGTGCGAGCATCTTCCAGCGCATCGGCGGAAGTGGCCTTTTTCGCCCACAATCCTTGCTGCCGCTGGAGAAAACTGTCGGCATAGTTGAAAGCGGAAAGGCGCTGCGCGACTTCCGAACGCACCTGGGCGATTTCTTCAGCACGATAACCCGCTTGCAACAGGGCCAGCTTGGCACTGGCGTTGTCCACATTGGCCTGCGCTTGCTGCAACGCGTTGACATAAGGGCTGTCATCCAGCTTGCCGAGCAACTGCCCTGGCTGCACGCTGTCTCCTTCATCTACTGCCAAGGTGGCTAACCGCCCGTCAACGCGGAAGCCAAGGTTTACCGTGCGGATATCTACATTACCGTACAGCGTCAGCGGCTTTTCCTGTTGCTGTTGGTACTGCCAGAAGCCGTAGGCAGCAGCGGCGATCAACACGATAATGACGCCGATAATGACCATTCTTTTTTTGTGCATAATGCTTCCTGCCAGTTGCAGTTTGAAAAATAGGCTCTTAAGCACCGTAACGTTGGCGTAGCCCGTTAACCAAGAGATCGATATGTTCTGTCAGCACGGCGCTGATCTGCGCCGCTTCGTCAACGCCGATTTCTTGCCAGCCCGCCTGGCGGCGCACGGTTTCACGCCCCACGCGGAATGCCAACACTTCGCCAATCAACGCATGGGTGTGCAAGACGATCTTGGTTGATTGCGCATCAATACCGGTATAACCCGCTAACAACTGACACAGTTGGTGATGTAATGGCGCGATCACTTGCTGATGGATCAGCGGGTAGGCATCGGTAGGGGAAAGCTGTTCGCGTGACATGATCTTGCTCAGATTGAGCGTTTGCGGCTGAGTCATCAGCGTACTGAAGGCCAGCAGTGCGCGTTTAAGGTAGTACAGATAGTGTTCTGGTGCGCGTTGCGGTGCTGGTAGTGACCAAAAATTATCAATCTCTTCGCTGAGAGCACGAAAAGCCTGTTGAATAAAATCGGCAATCCATTGGGCTACGGCCAGATATAACCCCTCTTTTGAGTTGAAATAATAGGTGATGGCAGCAATATTCTGCCCGGCACGCTGGGCGATTTCTCGGGTTGTGGCCCCTTGAATACCGTATTCACCGAATACCTCAATGGCAGCAGCGATCAATTGTTGGCGCGCCTGCTCACCGCGTGCGCGGCTGGGAATATGCTGATTTTCTGATGGCGGCATGACTGACTCGCAAAAGTTAATCATATGATTGATTAACTTTATGCCTGACGGTATGAAATGTAAACAGCACGCTGGATTTATTGCTGCGTATTTTTCTCTGCGGCCACGTAACGGGTTCTCGTTATGCGAAATTATCCTTTCTTGTGCGAATTCTGTTACAATCAGCCGCTTGGTGCACTGCAGTTTGTGCCAATCCCTCGTGGTATGCTGAGGTTGTTTCGCTAACAAAAATGCGAACACCGCTTTATGCCTCGTCTGAATCATCTCCTCTGGAAGCTGCACCGAACTTTGTTTAGGTTAGAGGGGATCTGGAGTTTTTCTCTACTATGTCATTTGAAACCCTCGGCTTAAGTGCCGATATTCTGCGCGCTGTTGAAGAGCAGGGCTATCGTGAACCTACGCCAATTCAACGCCAGGCAATTCCTGTTGTCTTGGCAGGCCGTGACCTGATGGCCAGCGCTCAGACCGGTACTGGTAAAACGGCGGGTTTTACCCTGCCGCTGTTGCAATTGCTGAGTAAGCACGATCATCCGGTTAAAGGCCGCCGTCCGGTACGGGCGTTGATCCTGACGCCAACCCGCGAACTGGCCGCCCAGATCGGCGAAAACGTCGAAGCCTACAGTAAACACCTGCGGTTGCGTTCGCTGGTGGTGTTCGGTGGTGTGAGCATCAACCCGCAAATGATGAAGCTGCGTGGTGGCGTCGATATTCTGGTGGCAACGCCGGGTCGCTTGCTGGATTTGGAACATCAGAACGCGGTTGATCTATCCAAAATTGAAATTCTGGTGCTGGATGAAGCGGATCGCATGCTGGACATGGGCTTTATCCATGATATCCGCCGGGTGTTGGCCAAGTTGCCCGCCAAGCGCCAGAACCTGCTGTTCTCTGCCACCTTCTCCGACGATATCAAAGCGCTGGCGGGCAAATTGCTGCATAACCCGGCCTCGGTGGAAGTCGCGCGCCGTAATACGGCTTCTGAGCAAGTGGAACAGAGCGTTCATTTTGTGGATAAGAAGCGGAAACGGGAACTGCTTTCCCAAATGATTGGCGAAGGTGACTGGAAGCAGGTGCTGGTATTTAATCGTACCAAGCATGGTGCAAACCATCTGGCCGAGCAATTGAATAAAGATGGTATCACCGCAGCGGCCATTCATGGCAACAAGAGCCAAGGGGCGCGTACCCGTGCGCTGGCCGACTTTAAAGACGGCAAAATCCGGGTGCTGGTGGCGACCGATATCGCCGCGCGTGGTCTGGATATCGATCAGTTGCCGCATGTGGTGAACTATGAGCTGCCAAACGTGCCGGAAGACTATGTACACCGCATTGGCCGGACTGGCCGTGCTGAATGCACGGGGGAAGCGATTTCGCTGGTGTGTGTGGATGAGCACAAGCTGCTGCGCGATATTGAGCGCCTGCTAAAGCGTGAAATTCCGCGTATTGCCCTGCCGGGATATGAGCCAGATCCGTCAATTAAAGCGGAACCGATCATCAATGGCCGCCAGGGGGGTGGCCGTGGTGCACCGCGGGGTAACGGCGGTGGGCAGCGCAGCGGCAACGGTGGCGGCCAGCGTGAAAACCGCGGCAACAGCGCTCGCCCGCAAGGGGATGGCAAGCCGCGTTCCGGGGCACCTGCGCGCCGCCCGCGTAACCGTAAACCGGCAGAATAAGCCATTCGGCTCGCTATAAAGAAACCACTATTGGCGGTTTCAGATTGCTGACAAAGTCCTGGCCGTGAGGCCAGGACTTTAATCTAACTTAACCATACCCATTCCATTGAGTTGTGCTGTCTAAATCAGATGCTGAGAGCTGGATACCATCATCAAAGAAGCTTTATTCATTTCCTCCGTCGTCAAGCCTGAAATTTCTGCACCACTTTATTTATCCGTATCATTTTCTGATTCAATATTCTGTGGTGGAACCCAACAGCGAATACCGGTTTGAGCTTGTAATTCTTGAGGATTATTGGAGGTTATACTCCACTGGCTATCTTGATATTTAAACTCAAGGGCAAATGCCTGATAGTTAAAAGGAGGTTGGTCTGAATGACTTGATGACAATAACGCAAGGTGGAAGCCACTCGTTGGTTTATCAGAAGAATAATTGTCCCACAAGTTTTTGAACTGAGTGGTATATTTCCCATCGGCACGGCACAATAATTCTATTTTATATTCACCAGCGGTAATGTTGGCGATGGCTAGAGCTTCGGAACCGGAGGTATTCATCCTATCATAAATATGTATGATTCGTTCACCGGGTGCAGCGATGGAAAAAAAATCATAGCCATAGTTAATTGGAGTAAACATAATTGCCATCGGATAATCTTGATGGATAAGAATGGATGTAGGCGCATCATGGAGCGAATACTCCTCAATTCGATGAAAAGGTGAGTTTGGCACATTACCAGCGTATTTATAATTAATGCTTTCTCTATCAGCGTCATCTCGTTCATAAGTCATCCAATCCTGGAATTTATATTTTGCTCCGCCAGCAGATAAATTTAGTGTATTGCCAACACGGTTAACTGAGCCAACACTTTTTTTGATTTCGGCACTTTCATTTATCTTGGCTAACTCTTCAGGCAATATTGGTAAATCTGATTTTTCGATGTGGGTTGATATAATAAAGTTAACGCTTTCTGCATCAGTCAGTAATGTAATAGGCAATACTGGGGTATTTGCAGGTATCTTGATGCGCTGAATTGTACTATAAGTATTAATAATATTTTCTTGCTCATTCTTGGGAGCATCATCAGGTGTTGTAACCAGAAGTGGCTTGACGGTGTCAACTGTACCGGTGTGCTCATTTTTGGCAATAACTTTTTCTGCTTGCAATGACAGGGGGATAAATAATAGAGGGGAAAGAATACTGAAAAAAATGAATTGCCGTTTAAACATAATAATTTCCTTTCGCATGAGTTCTGTAATGGTGCTGAAATAGTTAACCGATATCAATGAGGGTAAAACATCTAACTGATTGAATATGATGTACAATGTAAGTTTCGACGTTTCCCGGTACGCCATGCAGCGAGAGCTCGGTTTCTGGTGGCCCTCACATGTAGGTTATAAGACAGAGAAATACCTGATGAAGCTCACTCATTTATGCATCCGGCACGGGTTATTGCTGTTGGCGGTATTATTGCTGGCAGGATGTGCACGTTCAAACGCCTTGTGGAACGTGGTGGATAAACTCTGCATGGTCAATTATCAGCAAAAGCATGACCCGGCTCCTTGCCAGCAGATTTATATGCCACCAGGTCAAGGCAAAGAGCAGGGGTTCAGTGTTATCCAAAACCCACGTTATCCTTACCATTTTATTCTAGTCCCTACTGCACCGTTATCAGGTATTGAAAGCCCGCAACTTTTGCTGGATGGACGCACGGATTACTTTGGCTACGCCTGGTTGATGCGTAATCTGTTAAGGTTCGAATATGGAAAGCCAGTTCCTGACGAGATGTTGGGAATGGCGATTAATTCGGCTTACGGTCGCAGCCAGAATCAGTTGCATATTCACCTGACCTGCCTGCGTGAAGATGTGTACCGCCAACTGCAGGCGGAACGTCCATATATACAGGATAAGTGGTTACCATTGCCCGATAAATTATTGCGCCACACCTACTATGCTCGTCGGGTTGTGCAGCCAGCTGCGATGGGTATTTACCCGATCAAATCCGTAGCCGATTATTTTCAGTTATCGCCGCAGCAGTTAGCAGAATACGGTGTCGCGTTGGTGCCAACCCTGTTCTCGGGGCAAAAAGGTTTTATCCTACTGACCACAAAACGAGGTTGGGATAGCGGCAACCGTGCGTCGGTAGAATCACTGTTGGATAAAGAGTGCGCGATTTTGCCGCGTTAACGCTTCTTGAGCACTTGCTGGATGAGGCTGCTTAGGGGATTGGTAGCATTCATTGGATATCAGCAAGATATTGCCATCAGGCTTGTCTGCTGCGGTCTTTCGCCCGTATCATGGCGCCTCTTTTTTAGCGAGGGAAGTCATGCGCGTATTTTTGGCTCCAATGGAGGGGGTTCTTGACTCTCTGGTGCGGGAGTTGCTCACCGAAGTGAATGATTACGATCTCTGCATCACCGAATTCCTGCGCGTGGTCGATCAACTGCTGCCCGCTAAATCTTTTTATCGCCTCTGCCCTGAACTTTCTCATGCCAGCCGCACGCCGTCGGGCACCTTGGTACGAGTTCAATTATTGGGCCAATATCCGCAATGGCTGGCGGAAAATGCCGCTCGAGCGGTGGAGCTGGGGTCATATGGGGTCGATCTGAACTGCGGTTGCCCTTCAAGGCATGTTAACGGCAGCGGCGGCGGTGCGACGTTATTGAAAGATCCCGAACTGATCTACCAGGGGGCCAAAGCCATGCGTGCCGCAGTGCCAGCGCATTTGCCCGTTTCGGTTAAAGTGCGGTTGGGGTGGGATTCTGGCAGCCGCAGTTTTGAAATTGCCGATGCGGTACAGCAGGCCGGTGCCAGCGAATTGGTGGTGCATGGCCGCACTAAGGAAGATGGTTATCAGGCCGATCGTATCAATTGGCCCGCTATTGGTGAGATTCGCCAACGTTTATCCATTCCCGTGATCGCCAACGGTGAAATCTGGGATTACCAGAGCGCGCAAAAATGTCTACAGGTGACCGGCTGTGATGCCGTGATGTTGGGGCGCGGCGCGTTGAATATCCCTAACCTGAGCCGGATGGTAAAGTACAATGAACCGCGTATGCCCTGGCCGCAGGTGGTGCAGTTGCTGCAAAAATATGTCCAGTTGGAAAAGCAGGATGATACCGGTTTGTATCATGTAGCACGCATCAAACAGTGGTTGGGCTACCTGCGTAAAGAGTACCTGGAAGCCACTGCGCTGTTTACCGAGATCCGTGTTCTGAAAACATCAGGCGATATCGCACGGGTCATTAACCGCTACACCATCACATCAATAGCAAAATAGCGCTTTAATGCCGCCCGATGCTCCTGTTCTGAATTTAGCGCTGATTCCATTCGTTGATGATTCTCCGTGATGATCAGCTTTGATTCACTCAGGGTGATACGGCCATTGTGCGTTGGGCGTGTGCAGAGCAACTTTTGGGTAAAGTGTGACCGCGGAGAGGTGCTGTGATAATGGCACATGTCAGTAAAATCTTGCGTTTCCCGTGGTCGCAAAGTGAAACGGTACAGCGTCTGGATATGTGAGCGTGACGAGTCACTGCGGCGCATCAGATAGTAATATTTATCCTTTAGCTCAAGATGGAAAGTGCCACTGACCTGCGGTTGTAGATCAGTAGTGGTGAGGAAGCCTGACTCTTAACATATTTTCGTTATAACAATGACGAAACATTCTGTACATTGATTTTACATGTCAGAAACTCGGAGCGAAGAATATGATGCAGCAGCTGGCACAAATTGTGAATTTATCGACCAATCCCCTTGAGGATGCGGTGTTTATTGCCCGCAGCAAACAGACGTTGGATCAGCACGGAGTGCTGGTTTTGCCGGGGTTTTTGCAAGCTGATGCTCTCGCGGCTATCCGGCAGGAAGGCATGGAAAACCGCCACGGTGCGTTTTATGCCACCAACCAGCACAATGTTTACCTGAGGCCGCAGGATGAGAACCTGCCTGCCGTTCATGCGCGCAATTGGCTGGTGACCTCCTCCAAAGGTTGTATTACAGACGATCAAATCCCGGCAGACTCAGCGTTGCGCACGCTGTACAACGCGCAAGCGTTCCGGGCATTTCTCTGTGCAGTGTTGGATGAACGGCAGCTTTATTCTTACGCCGATCGCCTCTCTTCGATCAATCTGCACTATGCCCATACTGGGCAGGAACTGGGCTGGCATTTTGATAATTCCTCTTTTGCCATCACATTGCTGATCCAGAAACCTCAAGCCGGTGGCATTTTTGAGTATGTGGAAAACCTGCGCGATGCCGACCGTGGTGAAATGAACTATGACGGCGTGAAGCAGGTACTTGATGGTGAAGTTATGCCTAAGCGGTTGGCGATCAACGAAGGGGATCTGGTGTTATTCCGTGGGCGCAATGCCATGCACCGTGTCACCCCTACCGCAGGGGAAACCACGCGTATGCTGGTGGTGCTGGCGTATAACGCGCAGCCGGATATTGCGCTTTCAGAAAGCGCCAGAATGACCTTTTATGGCCGGCTATAACGTAGAGGAAAGGGGCATTGGGTTTTTGTGAGGGCAGTGCTCAAGCCCAAACCAATGCCCTTCAGCCGGTAACACAAGGTATAACAAGTATATTTAGCCCTTCTGAATAATTTCTTTTTTTATTGCTAACTGGAATGTGAAGAATTTATTCAAGCATGCGGATGTTGTCTGAATGCAGCCGGCAATTTGGCATTTTCCTGCTTTCATCGTGATATTACTCACAGATCCTTGTGCATCCGCCCAAGTGGAAACCCCATTATCGAATCAATTTGTATTAATCTCCTAATGACTATTGGGTGAAGATCCTCAATACTCTCAGTATGTGAAATGTCATTTCTTTTTAAATGAAAGATTATTTTATTTAATGAGTGTGCGGGTTCCGGCATTAATTTAAATATACCCGTCGTACTTCAAGCTGCATGTGCGTTGGCTACGCTTGCCAGCTTCCTGCAACTCGAATTATTTAGGGTATAGGGTATTCTCGACGCGGAAATAAATTTTTTCTTCGCCTTTTTCTGCGGTTTTGGTGAGTTATTACTTGATTTTATTCTGTGTAAACACAGAGATTTAGGGGCCAATATTTTGAGGCAGGTAACACAATGAAAATAGAGTCTGTTAACGTTCAGGTATTTACCTATCCTACCCGTCGCGTTTCCGATAGCGCGGGGCATTCTCATCCCGGCGAGGAATCGCTGGCGAAAATGGCGATGTTGACCATCACCTGCGACGATGGCAGTGCGGGCTATGCCTTTGCACCGCCGGAGGTGATCCGCCCGCATATTATCAACTCCTTTTTTCGTAAGGTGTTGATTGGGCAAAATCCTTTCGATCGCGAGCGGTTATGGAACGATCTGGTGCATTGGCAACGCGGCAGTGCTAATCAACTGACCGATCGTGCGCTGGCGATTGCCGAGCAAGCGATCTGGGATATGCTGGGGCGTAAGCTTGATTTACCGGTGCACAAGCTGTTGGGCGGTTATCGTGAGAAGGTGCCTGCTTATGGCAGCACCATGTGCGGCGATGAGCTGGCCGGTGGCCTGTCAACGCCGGAAGAATATGGCCGCTTTGCCGAACAACTGGTGGCTCGCGGCTATAAAGCGATCAAACTGCATACCTGGATGCCGCCGGTATCCTTCTCACCCAGCCCGCAGATGGATGTGCGTGCCTGTGCCGCGGTTCGCGAAGCCGTGGGGCCGGATATCGCTCTGATGCTGGACGGTTACCACTGGTATAGCCGCAGCGATGCGCTCTATATCGGCCGCGAGCTGCAAAAACTCAACTTCGCCTGGTTTGAAGAGCCGATGGAGGAGCAGAGCATGGCTTCTTACGTCTGGCTGACGCAGAACCTGGATATCGATGTGATCGGGCCAGAAAGCCTGTCAGGCAAGCATTTCAGCCGTGCAGACTGGGTCAAGGCTGGGGCTTGTGACATTTTGCGTGCCGGTGTGCAGGGCGTTGGTGGCATCACGCCTTGCCTGAAAGTGGCACATCTGGCGGAATCCTTCGGTATGGACTGCGAGATCCATGGTAACGGTGCGCCGAATCTGGCGGTGGTCGGGGCTATCCGCAACTGCCGTTGGTATGAACGTGGCCTGTTGCATCCGTTCCTTGATTATGAGGAGCCCGCAGCCTACCTCAACAGCATCATTGATCCCATGGATGCAGAGGGGTTTGTGCATCTGCCGACGCGGCCTGGATTGGGCGAAGATATCAACTTCGGCTATATCGAGGAGCATCGGATCGCGCAGGAATAAAAACGGTTTTTCTACCCTAACTCATTCGGGTTGCAGGCAGGCGGCGGTGTAGTGACAAATTGTTCCTAGGCCGAATAACAACGTTAACGCACCTGCAATCTGAAATATGACAGGGATATAACAATAAAATCTGAGTTCTATCCCACCTGGAGATAGTCATGAAAATAAAATGGACATTACGTACTCTCTGCCTTTCCCTGCTGCTTGCCACGGCGTTGCCAACCACCGTTGGCGCAAAAACCCCTAATGATCAACTGATTGTTGGGATGAATATGAACAACCTGCTTTCCCTCGATCCGGCGGCGATGACCGGCAATGATGCGGTCAGCATTATTGTTAATCTCTATGACTCATTGGTTGAGCTTGACCCCACCAATTTGAGCAACGTTTTACCCGGCGCGGCGAAAAGCTGGGAAATCAGTGAGGATGGCAAACTGATCACCTTCCATTTGCAGGAAGGAGCAAAATTTCACTCAGGTAACCCACTGACAGCGGAAGATTTTGCCTGGTCAATGAAGCGCCTGTTGAACCTGAATATGGCGCAGGCCACTACCTGGAAATCTTACGGATTTACTGCCGACAACGTGGAAAAAATGATCCGGGCTACCGATCCGTTGACCATCGAAATCGAATTACCTAAGCCAACCGATCCCAAACTGGTGATCTACTCGCTGGCAACGTTGGGAAGTGGTTCGATCCTCGATCGCGCAACGGTGATGCAGCATGAGAAAAACGGTGATTGGGGCAACGGTTGGCTGACCACCAACGAGGCCGGTTCCGGGCCGTTCAAGCTGGACGTCTGGCAGGCAAAAGATGTATTACGTATGAGCCGGAATGACGATTACTGGCGCGACGATGCCAAGGTGAAGCGCGTGATTTTCCGCCATATGACGGAATCACAGGCGCTGCGCCTGATGATCGAAAAAGGGGATATTGATATTGCGACCGGCATGTCGGTGCCTGATATCAACGCGTTGAAGAGTGACCCGCAGATCGTCATTGATGATGTGAGCAAAGGCACTATTTATTACGTTGCCATGAGCCTGAAAGAGCCGCATTTCGCTAATCCGAAGGTTCGTGAAGCGGTGCGTTCCCTGATCGATTACGACGGCATCAACAAAACTATCATGCCCGGTTATGGTTTATACCATCAGCGGCCGATTCAAAAAGGCATGAGCGCCACGCTGCCGGACCCAGGTTATAAGCTGGATGTTGCACGTGCCAAAACGCTGCTGGCGGAAGCAGGCTATCCTGACGGCTTTACCACCACCCTGCGCGTGCTGGCCGATCCACCGTTTATCAACATTGCTACCTCGGTGCAATCTACGCTGGCTCAGGCTGGAATCAACGCCAAGATCATGTCGGGGACGGGCAACCAGGTGTATGGCGCCATGCGCGATCGTCAGTTCGATATGCTGGTAGGACGCGGCGGTGGCGGTGTCGATCCGCACCCGCACTCCAGCCTGCGTTCGATTGCCTATAACCCGGATAATAGTGATGCGGCCAAGCTGACTAACTTCCAGGGGTGGCGGACCTCATTCTATGACCAGCAATTGAACGAATTGATCGATCAGGCGCTGGTTGAGAAGGATCAGGAGAAACAGAAGCAAATGTATATCGAGGTGCAGAATCGTTACGATGCTCTGTATCCCGCTATTCTGCCTATTTCTCAGATGGTTGATTCGGTGGTCGTGCGTAAGGATATTATTGATTATATTCCACATCCGTCTTCCACCACGCATTTACGTAGCGTGTATAAACAGCGTTAATTTATTTATTCAAGGGCAATGGCTGATTAAATAAGCCATTGCCTGTTATTCGCATCTGATTAATACGGGAAATATACCCGTCATACTTCAAGTTGCATGTGCGCTGGCTACGCTCGCTTACTTCAGTCACATAGGTATCTATGCTCCTGGGGATTATCGAGTTTGCCACCTTCGCGTAACTCGAATTATTTAAGGTATAACATATGACGGATTTGGGCATTATTATCCCGCATCATTGCGCGAGGGAAACATGAATTTCTCTGATTGGTTACAACCTAATGGCTTATTACGCCGCCTGACCAAGCGATTATTGCAGGTGGTGGTAACGCTGTTTGGTTTATTAATATTGACGTTTATCATTGGCCGGGTGATGCCTATCGATCCGGTGCTGGCTATCGTTGGACAAGATGCGGATCAAAGTACTTATCAACAGGTCTACCAGCAGTTGGGGCTGGATAAACCGTTGTGGACACAGTTCTTCATCTATCTGGGATCGCTGGTACATGGGGATTTAGGCAATGCGTTGCTGACCGGTCGCCCGGTGGTTGATGACATTATCCGGGTTTTCCCGGCCACCATTGAGCTGGCTACCATGGCGATCATCGTGGGGGCTGGTTTGGGGGTTCCGCTGGGCGTGATGGCGGCTGCGCGCCGCGGCAAGCTTGCAGATTATATCGTGCGCTTTATCAGCCTGGCGGGCTATTCCACGCCGATCTTCTGGGTCGGGATGATGGGGCTGCTGGTGTTTTACGCCTGGCTGAATCTGGTGGGTGGCGCAGGGCGGGTTGATATGGCCTACGATGGCCTGGTTGATAACCGTACTGGCCTGTTGCTGATTGATTCTGCGCTGGCGGGGGAATGGGAAGTGTTCCGCAGCGCCCTGAATCACCTGGTGTTGCCTGCCACCATTCTCGGTTTCCACTCGCTGGCGTATATCAGCCGAATGACGCGCAGCTTCATGCTGGCGCAGCTCTCGCAGGAATACATCATCACCGCCAGGGTGAAAGGGCTGTCGGAGTTTCGCGTACTCTGGTCGCACGCTTTTCGCAACATTCTGGTGCAACTCCTCACGGTAGTGGCTCTGGCGTATGGCTCATTGCTGGAAGGGGCGGTACTGATCGAAACCGTCTTCTCCTGGCCTGGCTTCGGATCTTATCTGACCGGGAGCCTGCTGCTTGGTGACATGAATGCGGTGATGGGGTGTGTGTTGTTGGTCGGGCTGATTTTCGTCACGCTCAATCTGATCTCCGACATGTTGTATCAATTCTTTGATCCGAGGACCAATGCATGAATATCTCCTCTGAACCGGCCCTGCAAACGCGCCCTTCCGCTGCAACCAGCGGTAAGTTGGGGCTGTTCCTGCGCAGCGTGCTGGATTTCCTGATGTTGATGCTGAAGAACCCGCTGACGGCCATCGGTGCAGCTATCGTATTCCTGCTGATCCTGGTGGCCGTGTTTGCTCCGCTGCTGGCCAGCCACGATCCGTTGGCACAAGATCTGGCGAATGCGTTGCAGGCTCCGGGGGCAGCACATTGGTTCGGCACCGACGAATTTGGCCGTGATCAATACAGCCGGCTGGTGTATGGCTCACGTATCACGCTGTATATCGTGGCGCTGGTGTCGGTAACCGTTGGCCCTATCGGCCTGATGCTCGGTGTGGTAGCAGGTTACTTTGGCGGCAAGGTAGATATGGTGCTGATGCGCGTAACCGATATCTTTATCTCTTTCCCCAGCCTGGTACTGGCGCTGGCCTTCGTCGCGGCGTTAGGCCCAGGGTTGGAGCACGTGGTGATTGCCATCACGCTGACCGCCTGGCCGCCGATTGCGCGTTTGGCTCGGGCGGAAACCCTTTCGCTGCGTAACGCGGATTTTATCTCGGCGGTGAAACTGCAAGGCGCTTCTCCGCTGCGCATCCTGCTGCGCCATATTGTGCCGCTTTGCCTGCCGTCGGTGATTATCCGTATCACCATGAATATGGCTGGCATCATCCTGACAGCGGCTGGCCTGGGCTTTCTTGGCTTGGGTGCGCAGCCGCCTGACCCAGAGTGGGGGGCGATGATTTCCAGCGGGCGGCGTTACATGATGGAGTGCTGGTGGCTGGTGACGATCCCAGGGCTGGCTATTTTGTTAAACAGCCTGGCATTCAACTTTTTAGGAGATGGCTTACGTGACATCCTCGATCCTAGAACTGAATAAACCCGCCCCGTTACTGGAGGTGGAAGACCTGCGCGTCAGCTTTGTCAACGGCTCGCGGGTAACCGATGCGGTGCGCGGGGTATCGTTTACCCTGGGTAAAGAAAAACTGGCGATTGTGGGGGAGTCGGGTTCCGGCAAATCCACCGTCGGGCGGGCGCTGCTGCGCTTGCACCCCGGCAGCGCGCGTATTACGGCTAAGAAGCTGCGTTTCGCCGATGTCGATCTGCTGGAAGTGAGTGAAGCCACTATGCGCCAGGTGCGCGGCAAGCGGATGTCGATGATTATGCAGGACCCGAAGTATTCGCTGAACCCGGTGGTCTGCGTCGGCGATCAGATCGCTGAGGCGTATCTGGCACACCATAAGGTATCGCGCACGGAGGCAAAAGAACGGGTGATCGCGATGCTCAACGTGGTACGTATTCGCCAACCGGAGCGGGTTTATGGGCTCTATCCTCATGAAGTCTCTGGCGGCCAGGGGCAGCGTATCATGATCGCGATGATGCTGATTACCGGGCCAGAACTGGTGATCGCCGATGAACCCACCTCTGCGCTGGATGTTTCGGTGCGCTTGCAGGTGCTGGCGATGCTGGACGATTTGGTGGAGGAGCGCGGCCTGGGGCTGATTTTTATCAGCCACGATATCAACCTGGTGCGCAGTTTCTGCGATCGGGTGCTGGTGATGTATGCCGGCCGAGTTGTGGAATCCATTGCTGCCTGCGATCTGGATAACGCCCAGCATCCATACACCCGTGGGCTGCTGAATGCACTGCCGGATATCGGGCAGCGCCGGGCAACGCTGCCGGTGATGGTACGCGATCCCGCCTGGCTTGACGGTTAAGGAGCAAACCTATGTCAGTTGCAACCATGATTGAAGTAAAAAACCTTAATCTGAAATTCGGGGAAGGGAGCCAGCAGAATCAGGTACTGTTTGACGTTAACCTCAGGGTGAACAGCGGTGAGATTTTTGGCCTGGTGGGTGAGTCGGGTTCCGGTAAAACCACGGTGTTGAAATGCCTGGCCGGGCTGTTTAACCACTGGACGGGTGAATTGGCGATTGATGGTCATCCTTTGCAGCACCGGATAGAGCGCCAGCGCTGCCGTAGCGTGCAGATGGTGTTCCAGGACCCTTACGGTTCGCTGCATCCGCGCCACCGGGTAGAAGCGATTCTGGAAGAACCGTTAGCCATTCACGGTTTCAGCGATCGCGATCGGCGTATCGACAGCATTCTGGATAAGGTGGGTTTGAGTGCGGCATTCCGTACCCGTTATCCTCATCAACTGTCTGGCGGCCAGCGCCAGCGCGTGGCGATTGCCCGGGCGCTGATTCTTGAGCCGCAGGTGTTGTTGTTGGATGAACCCACCTCGGCGCTGGATGTTTCGGTACAGGCGGAGATTCTCAACCTGTTGGCGGAGCTACAGCAACGGGAGAAACTGACCTACCTGATGGTGACGCATGATCTGGGGGTGATTGCCCATCTGTGCCACCGGGTGGCGGTGATGCAGTATGGGCGGATTCTGGAGACGCTGGATACCGCCGATCTCACCACCAATACGCCAAAGACGGCATATACCACCATGCTGGTTGATGCCAGCCGCAGCTATAGCCGCGATCTGGCACAGGCTGCGGCGCGCATGCAGTAGCGCCCGTAATGGCCTATGGGTCTTGCCAGTGGCCCATAGGTCTGGGTAGACAGGGGCGTTATTCTGCGTGGTGGCGCCGCCACCAATAGCGCAATAACAGGATGATAACCAGCACCAAGGCACAGAACAGCAGGCTGTAAAGCTTTTTGTCGTAGCTGCTGACGAAGTTCTCTATGGCCTGGCCACCAAAATAGCCGAGCAGTACGAAAAAGCTTGCCCACAGAATGGCGCCCAAGATATTCAGCGGGATGAAACGTGAAGGGGGAAGTTTACTGGCGCCAATCAGCACCGGGCCGATAATGCGGAACCCATACATAAAACGCACGCCGATAACGAACAAGATTGGATGACGGGCAATCAGCTTTTGCGCCCGTTCAATGCGCGGCTGCGGGTGCTTGAAACGTGAAATGGCATAGTCACCAAAGTAGCGGCCAGCAAAATAGAGCAGCTGATCGCCCAGCGTGCCGCCGAAAGCCACCACCGCAATCACTAAAGGTAAATGCAGTAATCCGTTGTGTGCTGCAATCCCCCCGAGCAAAGTGATGGTTTCCCCTTCCAGCAAGCAGCCAATCAACAACGCCCAGTAGCCATATTGCGTGATATAATGCGCCAGCTCCGTCATTTTTTCCCTTATTGATTACGATGATGCAGGATATTAAGCACGGGTTACCGGGCGGTTTTGATATCCTTGATATATAGAATGACGCTTTAAACGCAGTATTAATAACGTTATCCAAGGATAACATGGAATTATTATGCTCAAGATTTTTCTCTGGTTGGCTTTATCCTTGTTCTCCGGTGGCGGGCTGGTTATTTATACGTTACAAGACCAATATGAAGAGCACTCGGTCGCTTTTCGTATTTTATATCGTGACGTTACGGTAAAGTTATCTCAGCATGAAACTATCCTTTCATTGCTGTCGGTGACCAGCGATCCTTCCGTACTGCAACAGAAATTTCCACAGATTCTTGCCTGGAAACCCCTGCCACATACGGCATCAACCTATACGTTATTGCCTGCGGGGAATGGTACGTATTGGGTCAGCGCCCAGCATTTTGCGTTGTTGATTGATCTTAAAGCGTTATTGGCTGAACTTCCTCAAAGCCATTATTTTCAGCATATTCGTTTGAACTGGCAAAATACGCCGTTGATTGAGCTGGGGGCTGCCGATCAACCCACGTATTGGCAATGGGATAAAGAACTCAGTAGCACAGCGCAACCTTTTGAATTATCGGCGGGTAATGATCCTGACTGGGCGCGGTTACCCTGGTTATTACTGCTGCTATCCTTACTGTTCTGGGCGGGGATTATTTATTTTACCAGTCAATATCGTATGCAAAAACGCCAGCGCAATATTGCGGTGCTGCGTGAGCATTTCTCCGAGCTGACGCGGCTGAATGCTATGGGGGAGATCACTGCGGGTATTGTGCATGAGCTGAACCAGCCTTTGACCGCGATTCTGGGGTATAACCAGGCCGCTTTGCGCCTGATTGACCAACAGCAGATAGACAAAGTGCCACCGTTGCTTGATGCGGCGGTGACGCAAATAAAACGCATCAGTGCCTTGTTACAACAATTCCGGCAAAAATTGGCGAACAGCCAAGCGGCTTTCCAAAAGGTCAATCTGGGTAAGATCTGGCAGCGAGTCACTATGCTGCTGGAAAATGAGATAAAACGCGATAAAGTTAAAATTATTAATAAAATACCTGATAACTTCCCTGATTTTCTAGCTGAACCTCTGTGGATTGAACAAATCCTGCATAACATCGTCACCAATGCCATTCAGGCACAGCAGCACAAGGCGACGGGTGATGCCTGGGTGGCAATCAGCGCCGAACAATCCGCTGAAGGCATGACTATTGTGATTACGGATGGGGGGCCGGGGCTGTCTGAGCAAGCATTACAGCAAGTGTTTATTCCTTTTTTCACCACGCGCCCAGAGGGGTTAGGGTTGGGGATGGCACTGACAGAGACGTTGGTTCAACGGCTCAACGGCAATATTAAAGCGGAAAACAGTGCCGGACAGGGGGCTTGTTTTACCCTGTGGTTTCCTTTTAACACTCAGGAGGAATAATGGAACAGCTTATCTACCTGATTGATGATGACCAAGCAATCCGTTGTTCGCTCAGTTCATTATTGTCAACAATGGGTTGGCAGACGGTAACCTATGAAAATGTTCTGGATTTTCAGCAGAAAATAGAGGAACCGCAGACCTTATCAGGGTGTTTACTGCTGGATATCCGTATGCCGGGTAAAACGGGCCTGATGCTGCTTGAGGAATGGCAACAGCAGGGTCTGGAAATACCGGTCATCATTATGACCGGCCACGGTAATATTGAGCTGTGCCGTCGCGCATTTAAAAAGGGAGCCTTTGAATTCCTGACCAAGCCCATTGATGCAGATTTACTGATCGAAACCGTAGGGGGCGCTTTGGAACACCAGCGCCAGTGGCAGAAACAACGGAAAGAAACCATCGAGTTAAAAGAAAAATTTAATACCCTTTCGGTACGTGAACATGAAATTGCCCTGCTGATTATGGAGGGTAAGTCCAGTAAAGAAATTGCCAATGATTTAACGCTGTCACCGCGTACCGTGGAAGCACATCGCGCTAATCTATTTACCAAGCTGGAAGTGAATTCCCTGGTCAAATTGATTAAAACTTATGGTGGTCTATTTATTAAGTAAAAATACCTAGAAGGTTAGGTAATTGACCGAATAGTTTCTCTGCCATCGCCTGGTTATTCTAACTCAATTGATAGAGTTGATGTTAAAGAAGCCAGGCGATGATGGAGTTTATCCCATTTTTAAGCCTCGTTTTAATTACCATCATAATGATATATTTTTCAAGCGAGGACGCATGAATATTAAACCTTTGGTACTGGTGGTTTCTCTGGCGACTGTTGCCGGTAATGCTGTTGCTGATGGCTCTTTGCAGGGCTATTACGGAACGCTCAAATTGTTGCATGCGGAACAGTCAGCAAGAAATATGGATACCAGCAGCCGCCCAGGCGTTGGGAGTTTTATTAGCGGTGATGAAAAAGAACGCTTCTTCAATGGTGCGGTTGCTGCCGGATATCAGTTTGGCAATGGCTGGCGTACCGAAGGGGAATATGTTTTCAAGAAGAAATCTGAATACACCAGCGGGTCGAGCATTTTCACCAGCAGCTTTAATCATCATAAAGTTGATGCGCAACGTTTGATGCTCAATGTATTCCGCGATTATGAGCTGGGCTATGATTTCTCTGTTTATGGTACTCTTGGCTTAGGTATCGCCAAGGTAAAATCTGATGGCTGGCAGGGTAACCCATCGCGTGAATACGCGGCCAGCACACAGAATAACCTGGCTTACTCGATTGGTGCAGGGGTGAGTTATGCGCCTATTGAACGTATTAGCATCGATTTGGGTTATCGCTACGTGGATATGGGGAATATCGAAAGTGGCTTCAATAACTTCAATAACGTTAGAGGATTGAAAGATGAGCAAATGAAAGCACGCTTGGTTTCCAACGAATTTGTGCTTGGTGCGCGTTATCTTTTCTAATCTCTAATTAATAATTTGAGTAATTCAAATTGCAGAAAGGTGGCAGCAACGCTGTCACTTTTCCTCCGCGTATGTGCAAACCTGTACATACGCGGGGTATAGGTATTTCGCTTCGACAGAATTTGTCACAAATTAGCAGCTCACAATCACAGTGCCAATTCCATATCCCTCACTTATAATTCAACGCATTAATATCCCACCTTATCAGTGACAGAATAATGCATGTGAAAATCCGAATTTTGGTTTTATCCCTGCTCGCTTTGCAGGCGAGTATTGGTGTGGTGCCGCGTACGCTGGCCGGTGAACAGACGGCGAAATTGCATGCTACCCAACCTGAGTTGGCCTCCGGCAGTGCTATGGTGGTGGATATGCAAAGCCATAAGGTGATTTATGCACGCAATCCAGATGAAGTGGTGCCAATCGCGTCGATCACCAAGCTGATGACGGCGATGGTGACGCTGGATGCCCGTTTGCCGTTGGATGAAATGTTATCGGTGGATATCAGCCAAACACCGGAAATGAAAGGAGTGTATTCACGCGTGCGTCTGAACAGCGAAATCAGCCGCAAGGAGATGCTGCTGTTGGCGCTGATGTCGTCGGAAAACCGTGCAGCAGCCAGTTTGGCCCACCATTATCCTGGGGGATATAACGCGTTCATCAAGGCGATGAATGCCAAGGCCAAATCTCTTGGCATGACTCATACGCATTACGTGGAACCTACCGGGTTGTCGATTCATAACGTTTCTACGGCGCGTGATCTGACCAAATTACTGATTGCCACGAAACACTATCCGCTGATCGGTCAACTCAGTACCTCAACTGAACACATGGCAACCTTCAAAGATCCTGGCTACACGTTGCCGTTCCGTAATACCAACCACTTGGTTTACAACCAGGCATGGGATATTCAACTGACTAAGACCGGTTTTACCAATCAGGCAGGGCATTGCCTGGTGATGCGTACCGTGATTGGCAACCGTTCTGTGTCGCTGGTAGTGTTGGATGCTTTTGGTAAATATACCCATTTTGCGGATGCCAGCCGCCTGCGTACCTGGATTGAAACCGGCAAAGTGAAACCTATCCCGGCGGCAGCGCGTGACTATCGCCGCCAGAAAGACGCCCGCCTGGCGAATAACGAAGCGGAGTAAGGTGATTGCCTCCCTTGCCGGGCTCCGGCAGGGGATTTTCTCTCTACCAGATGTTCTTTCCCGTGTGATTAAAGTCGTGACCTCTTCCCGCCCGTGACTTATCCCGCTACGCTAATGCATGTTTCGTATTTTTTATTAAGGATAACCGACTGTGGCTGGAACTAGCTTACTTACCCTGATTGACGATATTGCTTCGTTACTTGATGACGTTTCACTGATGACCAAGATGGCGGCGAAAAAGACCGCCGGAGTATTGGGGGATGATTTAGCGCTCAATGCGCAGCAAGTCTCAGGGGTTAGGGCTGACCGCGAATTGCCGGTGGTGTGGAGCGTAGCAAAAGGGTCTTTTATCAACAAAGCGATTCTGGTGCCGCTGGCGTTATTGATCAGCGCTTTTGCGCCTTGGGCGATCACGCCGTTATTGATGGTTGGCGGTGCTTACCTTTGCTATGAAGGCTTTGAGAAGATCTACCACAGCCTACGGCACAAGCCGGCTACCGATTCAGAAAATGCAGCAGAGTTGAACACCGATGAAGATGTCGCGGCTTACGAGAAACGCAAAATCAAAGGTGCTATCCGTACCGACTTTGTGCTCTCTGCTGAAATTATCACCATTACTCTGGGAACGGTGGCAGCGGCAACCTTCAGCCAGCAAGTGATGGTGCTAGGTGGAATTGCTATTGCGATGACGGTGGGGGTGTATGGTCTGGTGGCGGGCATCGTCAAACTCGACGATCTGGGATTTTATCTCAGCCGTAAACGCAGCGCTCTGGCACAAGCGATAGGGAAGGGGATCGTGAATGCTGCGCCTTACCTGATGAAAACGCTGTCAGTGGTTGGCACTGTGGCCATGTTTATGGTCGGAGGTGGAATTTTAACCCATGGTTTACCGGCGGTGCATCATCTGTTTGTGAATTGGGCTGGCTATACCGCCGTGATCCCTACCGTGGGTGGGTTGTTCAACAGTGTGCTTCCGGTACTGCTAAATACCTTGTTTGGCTTGGTGGCCGGTGGAATTGTGATGCTGGCGATCGCTGGGCTTGGGGCAGTACGTTCGCGTTTTAAAGCCTGATAATTTCAGGCGTTAATTGACGGGCGGTAGTATCAAACAAGATTGCTCAGCGTGGGCGCAATACTACGATGCCCGGCGTATTCATCACATAATCGATAAAGGGTGAATCCACCACCTGCATATTGGCTTTGAGCGACGAGGCATTACGCAGCACCGGGCCGTTGGGGGTCTGGATAAAGAAACCGGTGTGCGTAACGTCCAGCCCGGCCAGTTTGGTATAGATACCGATATAGTCACCGGTCTGCAATTGGTCAATCAGATGCTGGTTAACAAATTCACTGGGGATATAGGTGATACTGCGTTCCACCACGGGTAAGCCAGGCAGATAGGCCCCACCTTCTGCTGTGCGGTTAAGGTCTTTCGCGATAGTCACCGCATGTGGGCTAAGCTGTGCGGTAATATCGTCAGCGAGAGCCGGTTCTGTTTGTGCCCAATCAGTGAAAAAATGCTTGCGATGCAGGAAATTGATATCGCCGTTTACATAGCGTGTGTGGATCAGATTCTCAACAAATTGCGCCTCCGTGGTTGCTTTCCTGAGTGCCTCAACGTAGTCAAGGTAGGTAAAGCAATCCAGCCCGCGGAAGTCGATCACCAACTCTTCCGGTAACGTGGCGGAGCCAATCAGCATATTGGCGACATAAGGGGTGCCGAGGAATGTCTGTGAAAGCAGATCAAGAGTCTGGCTTTTATCGGCCTGTGGAACCGCTGCGTGCAGGGCCAGTATGGCGTGCAGCTTGTTTACTGTGTCATCGTCCATTGTTACCGTCATTTTCTGATAGTTAGCCGTTGTAGGTGTTGCTTCTATTGAATTCCCGG
This sequence comes from Chania multitudinisentens RB-25, assembly GCF_000520015.2. Taxonomy (GTDB): domain Bacteria; phylum Pseudomonadota; class Gammaproteobacteria; order Enterobacterales; family Enterobacteriaceae; genus Chania; species Chania multitudinisentens. Next base: position 4,597,839 of record NZ_CP007044.2, on the reverse strand, counting down.
CAGGTTTTTGGGCACTGCATCCCACTATCGTTGGGATTAACATGATTAAGGCGAGCCTGCGCATCCTTTTCTCCGTGATACCGATAATTGATAACGGTTATCACTATTGCATCTGAACAATCAATGTAGCCTAAACATCATAGCAACGGATTCGATGCAGATCGCTTGCTTTAGCTAATCAAGCGTTCTGAGCAGCCGGGCCGGATTGCCTGCATAAATACCTTTACGGCTGATATTTTTGCTGACCACCGCACCTGCGCCGATCACCGCACCATCACAGATTTCAACGGCCAGCACGGTCGCGCCGGAACCGATAGAAACCCGATTGCCGATCCTGGTGCGCCCCCAACTGGCGGGGTCGGCATTAGGCGCACCCTGTTTGAACAGATCGTTGGCGAACATAACGCCGTGGCCGATAAAACAGTCTTCACCGATAGTCACGTATTCGCAGATAAAGCTGTGGGATTGCACCTTACTGCGCGCGCCTACGCTGACGTTTTTTTGGATCTCGACAAACGGCCCGACAAAAACGTCGTCACCCAGTTGGCAACCGTACAGGTTGCAGGGTTCGATAACCATGACGTTTTGCCCAACCTGAACCTGATGAATCCCGCTTTGGCGGGTGCGGATTTTGGCTGACATAGAATCTCTCCACAAAAGTGACAGTATAGGTATGACTCAGGTGGCTGCGCACCGTTATGCGGCCTATCGTTGCCCGCTAAGCCCCTTTTTGCAACTAAAGACTATAATTACCCCGAGGGGAAAGAACCCCGTGGCCGCAGCTCTTGCACGGTGTTGTATCCGTCAGAGGTGCATATAGTTCGCCGCCCGCACTCTTGTGGCGAATTGAGGAGGTGTTTCATGGTCAATCATGTTTGGGGATTGCTGGCGCACCCCCGCACCGAGTTCAAAAATATTAAAAGCGAGAATGAAACCCTCTCGCATCTGTATACCCACCACGTGTTATTAATGGCGTTAATACCGGTGATTTGTACCTATATCGGTACTACGCGCTGGGGTTGGCTCTCTGGTGGAGGGCAGGCCATTCGTTTGGATATGATCACTGCACTTTATACCGCCGTGGCGTTTTACCTGCTGATGTTGGCAGGTGTGGCGATCATGGGGAAAGTGATCCACTGGATGGCGCGGCGCTATGAAACTCGCCCAAGCCTGCATCACTGCATGGTGTTTGCCGGTTATGTGGCGACCCCGATGTTTCTGAGCGGAGTGGTTGCGCTGTATCCGGTTCTTTGGTTATGCCTGCTGGCCGGTATTATCGGCCTGTGTTATTCGGCCTATCTGCTGTATGTCGGTATTCCGCATTTCCTGAATATCGATCGCAAAGAAGGGTTTATCTTTTCCAGCTCGACGCTTGCTATCGGCATCCTGCTGCTTGAGTTTCTGCTTGGGCTGACAGTGGTGCTGTGGGGGTATGGTTCCTGGTTTATATGAGTTTGGTAACATGTTGTGCCGTTGCCCCTCATGCCGTAGTGGTGTGAGGGGCTTTTGCGTTTAATACTGGCGCATTATCCGCTATGGTTGCCCCAATACTTCTGCTTGCTGGTTTTGCCGATGCCGGGGTTAAAGCTGTTGGTAGGATCGGCATCTTTATAGAATGCCTGTAAATCCGGTTTGGCATAATACAGGTGGCCGACGTTGTGTTCGGCGGGGTATTCTGCGCCACGCTGGTTGAGGAGCGCCAGCATTTGCTCTTTCAGCGCCTGGCAATTGGCCCCTTTTTTCACCACATAATCCTGATGGAACACATGGCACATAAAGTGGCCGTAATACAGTTTGTACTCTAACTGGCTGTCAATTTCCGGCGGTAAGGTTTCGAACCACTCGGTATCGTTGCGGCGCAGGGCGATATCCAAGGCCAGAATATCCTCTACCTGATTGGCGTGGACGGCGTGGTAGCGTATTGCTGCCCCCGCGGCGGCAAAACGGTGCAGGAAGGCTTTTTTGCCTTCTTCTGGCGTGCAGACGAAGAAATCCCCGTTGGCCTGCGCAAAGTAGTGTTGCAGATATTGCTGTGCTTCTTGTATGCCTGGGCCCGCCATTTTCAGCAGCAGATGGTGTTCAAAACGGATACGGTACTCTTTCATTCGTTTCGGCAGATGGCTGGGGGCCAGCTTACTCAGTTTTTGCATCATGCAGTCGGTGAGATTGCGCGGCAGCAAGGGCAGTTTGTTGAGGCGGGCATCCACCGCCCCTTTCAGCGTAAAGAAGCGTGGTAGCTGGCTGGTACCGAGTTTGTCGATCATCATGAACGTATCTTTACCGTACACTTCGGCAATATCGAAAATGTCGCGGTGCATATACTCACCGGCTACCGGCAGGTTTTCAAACTGGCTGAGCATATGGCGGCGCAGTTCGGTCAGTACGGCGGTATCGTTGGTGCCGATATAGAACACCTGCTCTTTTTCTTCTTTGGCAAAGGTATCCAGACGCACGGCAAATACTGCCAGCTTGCCTGCGCAGCCCGAGGCTTCGTACAGGCGGCGGGTATCGGCGTTAAAGCGGGAAGGGGTGTCGGCATCGACGTCGCGCACCCGGCTGGCATATTCGTTGTCGGAGGCGCGCAATTCGCCGTATTCGATATCTTCGGCCCGGTAATCTCTTTGTTCCAGACGGGTGAGGATCTCTTCAGGGGTGTCACCGAGCTTAATCCCCAGGTGATTGACCAAATGCAACTGACCGTTGGCATCCAGCTTGGCATACAGCGCCATTTCGGTATAGGCCGGGCCGCGTTTAACCAGTGAACCGCCGGAGTTGTTGCAGACGCCGCCGATGACCGAAGCGCCGATGCATGAAGAGCCGATCACCGAATGCGGTTCACGCCCGTAGGGTTTCAGCAGTTTTTCCAGTTTGTACAGCGTGCTGCCGGGAAAGCCGACGACCTGCTTACCCTGATCCAGTATTTGGAGCTGATCGAGCCGCAGGGTGCTGACAATGACGATCTCGCGATCGTAATCATTGCCGCTGGGGGTTGAACCTTCGGTTAAACCGGTATTGGCCGCTTGCATAATGACGATTTTATCAGCAGCAACGCAGGCTTGCAGGATCTGCCACAGTTGCAGCAGGCGGGTTGGGAACACCACCGCCAACGCTTTGCCCTCGCCGGAGCGGAAACCTTTGCGGTAACGTTCGGTGTTGCGTTCACCGGTTAGCACCTGTGCGTTGCCAACGATCCCTTTGAGCTGATTAATAAATGCCTGATTGGCGGACTGCGTCATACCGATCTCCCTGTTATGTCGGTTATTTTTCAAGCTGTAACTTGAAGCCCATAGGATAGTTTAACTTTTAGTAACCATCCATAGATGACTATCGTCCAGTTATTTTTCTTCTGTTCGATGCTGATGCGATACAGGCACGGATTGATTCATCGGCAATGGTAAGTAAAAAATATTTGAAGTATGGCGGGGATAAACTCTCCTGCCAGGCGATTTAGTGATGAACGCACCGCAGGTGTGGTACGTTCAATACCAGCAACGCCCAGAGGAGAGTTATGACGGTCACGAGAAGGATTTATATGCTGTACTTGCAGCAGAAATAAAACCTTAAACTATTAGCATAGGTTATTTTGCACCGTGTTTTCTATTGATGGTTGATTGAAGATTTCTTTTCTTCAACCGGGCATTCAATGGCTATGGCTGTTTTATTCATGCTGTCTGCTGCGAGACAGCGGCTTTTTTTACCAGGCCGCTTGTATTTATTTTCCATTAAATAAAACCCATCCGGTTGTTTAATGAATTTCCACTGTATCATTGACGGATAATCATATCCTTCTGGGGAGGAGATGTTGCAGTAATTAACTCCTGCAATATCATTTGGGCTAAGAATGTTAAGGCAAAGTGGTTCCCCATCAGGTTTCCGATGTTTATTCTGTAACACATAGAAGCCATCTTCCTTTTCAATCATGCTCCATCGTTTCATATCTCGTAAATTAGACTGAGTTGAAGAGCAATGGTTTATTACAGCACTAGGGCGGTCTAGAGGATCTGCGCTAAGGCAAAGTGCTTCACCGGCAGGGTCGCGAAACTTATTTTCTATAAGATAGGAACCATCGCTTTGTTTGGCAGGTTTCCAGTATCGCATAGATGTATAATCATCATATATATCTTTGGATGTGCTGGCGGATATGGCGTTATAATGGATGAAAGAAAGACTGATGATTGAAAAAAACATTGTGGCTTTAAACTTTGAATTTTTATTACGTTGCATAAATCACCTCCTTTGTATTATGGGAGTCCTTATGGTAGCAAGGTGAAAATAGCCGTATGAATGTTTTTTTTTATATAATGCCTCGGTTTTTTTCAAAGTAAATAATCAGGTGATGATCAACGAAATCAATACGCTGCCGGGGTTTACCAATATCAGCATGTACCCGAAACTGTGGGAGGCCAGCGGGGTGAGTTATAGCCAGTTGATCACCGCATTAATCGAATTGGCGTTGGAACGCTATCAGCAGGATCGCGGGTTGCACAGCTCGGTGTTTGATCGTGCATAGGTGATTTTGCCCCTCACTCCCTGTTTGGGAATGAGGGGCAACGGCTTACTTCACCGTCACATCCACATCACCAAAATACTTCTTCGACAGTTCGGTAATAGTGCCTTGCTGCTTCACTTTGGCGATGGCTGCGTTCAACTGTTGCAGCCGCGCGGTATCGTCTTTACGCAGCCCAAAAGCGATACCTTCACCCAGAATTTTATCGTCCTGCACCGCTTCCCCGACAAAAGCAAAGCCTTTGCCGTCTGGGTGCGCCAAGAAACCGCTCTGCCCGGCGGGCGCCATGATTAACGTGGCATCCAGGCGGCCAGAGGTCAGATCAAGATACACCTGATTCTGATCCTGATAAGACACCACATCGACGCCCTGCGGAGCCCAGTGCGCGTTGGCGTAATTCTCCTGAATCGAACCCTGCAATACCCCCACACGCTTACCGGCCAGTGATTTGGCGTCTGGCAGCAGGCCGCTGTCGGCTTTGGCGATCAAACGATTGGGCACCTGATAAATTGAATCGGTGAAAGCAATTGCCTGCCTGCGTTGATCGGTGATGTTCATTGCTGAGTTGATCGCTTCAAACTTACGGGCTTGTAACGCTGGGATCAGGCTGTCGAATGAGGTTTCTACCCAACTGCATTCCAGCTTTGCCGCGGCGCAGACGGCATTGCCCAGATCGATATCAAACCCTTCCAACTGACCACTGGCAGATTTGGATTCGAACGGCGGATATAACGCTTCAATACCGAAACGCAGGCTATTTTCTGCGGCAAAGGTGGCACCCGCAGCCAGTAGACAGCCTGTGGCGATCAATGTGTTCAAGGTTTTTTTCATCAAGGTACTTTCCTCGGGTCAAGAATCGATGGGTTATACCTGGCACAGGCGGCGTGCGCCTTCCAGCAAGGTGTCGTTATCTTTTGAGAAGCTCAGGCGGATAATGCCGGTATCCGTACCGTCACTGTAAAATGCCGATAGCGGGATGGTGGCTACCTTTGCTTCACGGATCAAACGCACGGCAAAGTCGTTGTCGCTTTCATTGCTGAACCCGCTGAAACGGGCGAGCATAAAGAAGCTGCCGCGGCTTGGCAGCAATTCAAAACGCGAGTTTTGCAGCGCGTGTGCCAGCAGATTGCGTTTTTGCTGGTAAAAATCTGCCAGCCCCAGATAGCTCTGCGGGTTAGCCAGCGCAGCGGCAAAGGCGTACTGCATCGGCGTATCGGCGGAAAACACCATAAACTGGTGTACTTTGCGGATTTCATCCATCAGCGCCGCCGGTGCCATGCAATAACCCACGCGCCAGCCGGTAACGTGATAGGTTTTGCCGAACGAGGAAACCACCACGCTGCGTTCCGCCAGGGCCGGGTGGCGGGCCATACTGTGGTGGATGCCGCCGTCAAACACCACGTGTTCGTAGACTTCATCAGACAGAATGACGATATCGGTGTTACGCGTCAGCGCGCTCAGGCGTTCAATATCGTGTTCGTCAAATACGCTGCCGGTGGGGTTATGCGGGCTGTTGACGATGATCATGCGCGTTTTGCTGTTGATCGCTGCGGCGACCTCATCCCAGTCGATGTGCAAATCTTGCAGTGAAAGCCTGATGGCGACCGGGGTAGCGCCTTGCAGGCGAACGATGGGCGCGTAACTGTCGAAGGCGGGCTCAAAATAAATCACCTCATCGCCAGGGTGTACCAACGCACTGATGGCGGAATATAACCCTTCACTGGCGCTGGCAATCACCGTGACTTCATCATCAGCGTCGTAGTGTGCACCGTATAAGCGAGCCACTTTTTCCGCCAGAGCATGGCGTAATGCGGCTACGCCGCTCATCGGGGCATATTGGTTATGACCTGCACGCATGGCTTGGGCCACGCCTTCCACCAATTGCAGATCGCAGGCGAAGTTCGGCGCGCCTTGCGACAGATTTAATGCTTGATGTTCGGCGCTCAACTGGCCAATCACGGTGAAAATAGTGGTGCCGACGTCCGGCAGTTTCGAACGTTGAGAGCAGGCGCTCTGCATGATGGGCTCCGGGCAAAAGAATGAAGTGTGGAATGATTAAGCATGAGTTAGGATCGGGGAACAAGAGAAACTTCGTCATGCTAGCCATGCGTTTAGATCATGCCTGATGAGAAGGTTTTGAGGCTCACCTATGCAAACATCATTGCCATCGCTTGACGTACTAAAAACTTTTGTCGTCGTGGCACAACGCCTCAATTTTACCCATGCGGCACAGGCGCTGCATTTAACGCAGGGAGCGGTCAGCCGCCAGATCCTGGGGCTGGAACAGCAATTGGGCTATGCGCTGTTCAGCCGACAGGCCCGTGGGCTGACGCTGACGCCACAGGGTGCCATGCTGTTGGCACCGGTACAGCAGGCATTGGGCCAGTTGGATGAGGCATTGGCACGTGCCGGAGTACAACCGGGTACGCTGCGGATTAAATGCCCGACCTGCGCGATGCGCTGGGTGCTGCCGCGTATTATTCGTTTGCAGAATGAACAGCCAGAGATGAACATTGAGCTGACCGCGTCGGTATCGCACGGTGTAGAGTTCAGCACCGAGCATTTTGATGCTGCCGTGGTGTTCGGTGAACCGCAGAGAAAGCGGCTGGTGGTGCAGCATCTGTTTGACGAAATCCTGACGCCGGTCTGCACTCCCACCTATCTGCCTGCGTTGCATCGGCCACCGGAGCCTGCCGATCTGGCGCAGAAAACCCTGCTGCATCCAACGCGCGATCGTCGTGATTGGTTATTGTGGCTGAAAGCGGCTGGGCATGAGGCATTGCCCTCCGCTAAAGCACAGCATTTTGATACGCTTGATCTGGCGATGAGCGCGGCGTTGCAGGGGTTCGGTATCGCGATTGGCGATCTTTGCCTGCTGGAGGAGGACATTCAGTCCAACCGGATTGTCACACCATTCCCGCTTAGCGTGCTCAGTGGTGCAGCCTACTATCTGGTTTATCCTGAACGCGCTGTGGTGCCTGCCGCATTAAGCGTACTGGTGGAATGGTTGGGAACGGAAGCGGAAAAGAGCCGTGTCAGATTACAAAGATACCGCCCTGAAATGGTTAATGACCGGCGATAAAGTAGCCCTGCGTGGTGAGAATATTTTCCTCAGCGTTTAGTGAGAGGGAGCGCATTCTTCTCACTCAACCGCTGGTGATTTTCCTTTGTTTTGATCTTGCCGATGGTTTCGCCATATCTGTCGTTATATTGTTTTTTATACAACGATAATCTACAGGGACACATTTATGTTGAAACGTATTTCATATCTGTTACTGATTTTGATGTTTTTCTCCTCTTCCGCGTTTGCGGATCGCCAGGTTACCGATCAACTTAACCGCCAGGTGACGCTGCCAGACCAGATCACCCGCGCCGTGGTGTTACAGCATCAGACGCTGAATCTGTTGGTGCAGTTGGATGCCATGAATCAGGTGGTTGGGGTACTCAGCAGTTGGCAAAAACAGTTGGGGCCTAATTATCTGCGCTTGGCACCCAGCCTGGCCACCATGCCGATGCCGGGCGATCTCACGGCGGTGAATATTGAAAGCCTGCTGAGCCTGCATCCCCAGGTGGTATTTGTTGCCAATTATGCACCACAGGAAATGATCGCACAGATTGAACGGGCAGGTCTTCCAGTGGTGGCAGTTTCCCTGCGCCGTGAACCGGCCGATCAAGCCGGGAAAATCAATCCGGTTCTGCAAGACGAAGATCAGGCATATAACCTTGGTTTACAGGACGGTATCCGCTTGATTGGTGCGGTGATGGGGCGTGAGGCGCAGGCTGAAGCCATGGTGACAGAGGTTTTCCAGCAGCGTGCGTTGGTGGACGAGCGCCTGCGGGATATTCCACAGGATCAGCGAGTGCGGGTATATATGGCGAACCCGGATCTCACCACTTACGGCGCCGGTAAATATACCGGCTTGATGATGCAGCATGCCGGTGCCGTTAACGTGGCGGCAAAAGAGATCCAGGGCTTTAAGCAAGTCTCGATCGAAGATGTATTGAAATGGAACCCGTCCGTGATTTTTGTACAGGAACGTTACCCCGAGGTGGTACAACAGATCCTCAATTCACCACAATGGCAGGCGATTGATGCGGTGAAACATCAGCGTGTGTATCTGATGCCGGAATATGCCAAAGCCTGGGGTTACCCGATGCCAGAAGCCTTGGCTTTGGGGGAATTATGGATGGCGAAAACGCTGTATCCGCAGCGCTTTAGCGACATCGATCTGCAACAGCGGGTTGATGACTACTATAAGCGCTATTATCGCGCCACCTGTTGCCAGAGTGAGCAATGAGGCTGGGAGTATTACTGTTACTGACGGTTTTTTGCGCACTGCTTTCATTGGGCATTGGTCGCTATACCGTCCCTGCCAGCCACAGTCTGATGATTTTACTGGAGCCGGTGATTGGCCAGCAGGCAGACATTAATGCGATAGAGCGGCAGGTTATTCTCGGCGTGCGTGTGCCACGGATACTGCTGGCGCTGGGGGCGGGAGCGGCTTTGGCACTGTGTGGCGCCGCGTTGCAAGGGGTATTCCGTAATCCGCTGGTGGACCCGCATATCATTGGGGTTTCTTCTGGCGCGGCATTCGGTGGCACATTGGCCATTCTGCTTGGATTACCGGTACTGGTATTGCTGCTCTCTGCTTTTGTGTTTGGTATGGCGGCACTGTTGCTGGTTTTTGCCATCACCAGCGCTATTGCCCGGCGTAACATTCTTTCTCTGGTGTTAGCGGGGGTGATCCTCAGCGGTTTTTTTGCGGCCTGTGTCAGCCTGCTGCAATACCTTGCTGATACTGAAGAAAAGTTGCCCAGTATCGTGTTCTGGCTGCTCGGCAGCTTTGCGACGGCGGATAGCCACAAGCTGCTGATGCTGTTTCTTCCGTTATTGTTGGCCGGTGGCATGCTATTAGCGTTGCGCTGGCGTATTAACCTGCTTTCACTCGGGGATGAAGATGCTGCCGCACTTGGCATTAACGTTGAGCGTACCCGTTGGCTGATTCTGACGCTATGCGCGATGATTGTCGCTGCGCAGGTGGCGGTCAGCGGCAGTATTGGCTGGGTTGGTTTGTTGATCCCGCATCTTGCGCGTTTGCTGGTTGGGCCGGATCATCGGCGGCTGTTGCCCGCCTCAATGTGTCTTGGTGCGCTGTATATGTTGTTGATCGACGATCTGGCACGCACCTTGAGCAGCAGTGAAATTCCGTTAGGCATTCTCACTGCGCTGATCGGTGCGCCATTGTTTGCCCTGTTGCTGCGTCGGGCGCAGGTGCGAGGCTGGCATGGCTGAAACGCTGTTACAGGTGAACGGCCTGAGCTTTGCGTGGCCGGGGCAGCCCAGGTTATTCCACCAGCTTGATGTGCAGCTACGGCGTGGCGAGGTGCTGGCGGTGCTTGGCCCCAATGGCTGCGGCAAAAGCACGTTGATGCAACTGTTGCTGGGAATATTACCCTTGCAGCAAGGGCAAATGACGCAGCGTTGCGGCATGGGATTTGTACCGCAATATTTCACACCACCCTTTGCCTATAAGGTGATAGATATCGTTTTGATGGGGCGGGCACGGCATATCGGGCTATTCCGTTCACCTTCGGCTAACGATCACCGGCTGGCGAAAGAAGCGCTGTATGCGTTGCAGATGCTGGAGTTTGCCGAATGGGAGTTTGGCCGCCTTTCCGGTGGGCAGCGCCAACTGGTGCTGATTGCCCGGGCGCTGTCGATGGCCTGTGAGGTGTTGATTCTTGATGAGCCCACGTCGGCACTGGATTTACACCACCAGGATCGCGTGTTGACGATGATCGACCAACTGGCGCATGAGCGGCAAATGGCGGTGATTTTTTCTACCCATCAGCCCAATCATGCTTATGCCGTAGCCGATAGCGCCTTGTTATTGGGTGCCGAAGGGCGGCATCAATTGGGGAGTTGCCACGAAATTTTGACGGCGGAAAATTTATCACCGCTGTTCCATCTGCCGATTGAACGGATCTCCGTGCCTTTTGCTGGAAACCAGCGGGAAACATTGGTGCCACTTTATCGAAGCCAACGGGAGCATAACCGTGGATAAGCTGGTTATTTTTGCCGCAGGTAGCCTGCGGTTGGCATTCACCCCCTTATTAGCGGCGTTTGAGCAGGAAACCGGCCATCAGGCCGAAGCCACTTTTGGCCCGGCAGGCTTATTGCGCGAGCGTATTGAACAGGGGGAACAGCCCCAGTTGTTCGCTTCGGCAAACCTTGAGCACCCGCAACGTTTGGTTGAATGCGGGTTAGCGTGTTTCGTTCAACCATTTGCCCGCAACCGGTTATGTGCCACGGTGCGTAATGTGCCAGCGCTGACGGCCCCCGATGTGCTGACGTTGTTGTGTGATCCACAATGGCGGGTGGGGATTTCAACGCCGCTTGCTGATCCTTCCGGGGATTATGCACTTCAGGTGTTCGAACGCCTGGAACGGCTGTTGCCGGGGCAGGGAAGTGCGCTGAGTCGCAGGGCATTGATACTGGTTGGGGGAGCGCAGACTGCGCCGATCCCCGCGGGTAGGTTGGCAGCGGAATATGTCATTGAACAACATCAGGCAGATATTTTTCTGGGCTATGCCAGCTATGCCGATGCGTTGTCCGTTTATCCGCAGGTAACCGTGCGGAGGCTGCCTGCGGAACTTGATATCGAAGCAACGTATGGATTGTGTTTGCTGAATAATGCCAGCCCAGCGGCACAGAGCCTGATGAAGTTTATTCTCGCTGAGCAAGGGCAGCGGATTTTGCAGCGTTCAGGTTTGCTGGCTATTCCGGCTACCGAAATATCGGCTGGAGGGTTAATGGGCGAACGATCGTGAAAAAGTGGGAGCAGGGCATTTACTCCTTCGAGCCGTTGGCAATGGCTATTTTCCACCACCGTGGGCGCGAAGCCCGGAACGAATGAAACTCTGGAACCATGCTTTTCTGGTTTTTCTTGTCGAAGGCGCCCAGCAAAAGCCCCAGGGTTGGTGCGTCGTCGATGGCACCGAGGGTGCTGCCACAAATTGAGCAAAATGCTCTGCAAGAGGCTGCTGACGAGCGATAAAGAGAGGGAGTTCCGCCCGGCCCTGTCCACTGAACCTGGTCTTTAGGGAATTCAACCCAGCACAGCGTCAGTGAACCAGAGTGCCGTTGGCACAGGGTACATGAACAGGTGTGGGGGTGGTGGGCTTCCCCATGTGCGACAAAGCGAATGTGCCCGCACAGGCACCCACCATGATATTCTTTTATTTTCATGATGTTACCCCTTATCCTGGTCTGGAGTTTTTGGGGGGGAAGCGCTACTTTTTCATCATTGCTTTCAGATTGGCGAACGGGTTATGGGTGGCTACGCCAATGTCTTTCTGTGCGTCTTCCCCGGCGATCACCGTTGAACCATATTGATCGGCTTCGGTGTACTTGGAGTGTTCGTGATCGTGGCAATACAGGCACAACATTTCCCAGTTGCTGCCGTCTTCCGGGTTATTGCTGTGATCGTGATCGATATGGTGCACCGTCAATTCACGCAGGTTGGAGTAGACAAACTCCCGTGAGCAACGGCCACAGACCCACGGGAAGATTTTCAGTGCTTTTTCGCGGTAACCGACTTCCAGCTTCGCGTAGTTTTTTGGGATGTATGCCATGGGGTGCCTGCCGGTTGAGAACGATATTAGGACTCATACTCTATCATAAACCGGCGGATTGCCGAGGGTAAGTGATCGGCCATTATTTAAAGGTTTCCACCGCCCAGTCGATAAATACCCGCAGTTTAGCACTGAGGTGGCGGTTAGAAGGATAAACCACATACATCTGTTCGTCAGGCAACTGCCAGTTATCCAGCACGCTGATCAGTTCGCCGCTGTCCAGATGGGGTTGTGCCATAAAGCGAAACGTCTGAATGATCCCCAGGCCAGCCAGTGCTGACGCCAAATGGGCGTTACTTTCGTTAACGCTGACCTGATAGCGGTGCAGGATGTCTATCTCTTTGCCCTGATCGATAAAACGCAGGGGCTGGATGCGATCGTTCAGCGCATGACGATAGTGTGCCAATGGGTAATCCTGTTCCAGATCGCAAGGGTGCTGCGGTGTGCCGTAGCGGGCCAGATAGGCCGGTGTGGCACAGGTGACCCATTTCAGGGGGAACAGCCGGCGGGCGATCAGGCTGGAATCGGCCAGTGGCCCACTGCGGATCACGCAGTCGGCGCTGTCGTTGATCAAATCGATAATGCGATCGCATACGCCAAGATCGATCTGTATCTGCGGATAACGGGCGATGAAATCGGGTAAGGCCGGTAGTAGCACCTGGCGGGCGGTTGAACCACCGACATCAATGCGCAACACGCCCTGTGGAGCGGCCTGTGATTTAGTCAGGGAGCCTTCCATTTGCTCCAGCTCTGCCAGCCATTTTATCACGCGCTGGTAATAGCATTCGCCCGCTTCAGTGACTGACATACTGCGCGTTGTGCGCTGGAACAGTTTAGTTTGTAGATGATTTTCCAGATTTTGAATCAGCTTGGTGACCGTGGCTTTTGGCATACGCAGCGAATCGGCGGCGCGGGTAAAACCACCGGTTTCCACAACGCGGGCAAATACTCGAATGGCAAGCAGATGGTGATCCATAACGTTCTCATTACATCACCCGGCACAGACCGGGGATGTTTCAGTGGGAAACTAATGATTATGACTGTTTAGCGCAAATCCTGCTGGAACGCCATGACCAACTGAACACCAGCGTGGCAGAAAGGGTTAACGCACCGCCGAGCAGCATTGCGCTGCTGACGCCTTGCCAATCAACCACTTCGCCACCCAGCAGGGAGCCTGAGGCCAAAGCGACCTGAATCACGCAGACCAGCAATGCTTGCCCGGCTTCGGGGGCCTGCGGTACAGCGGCAAACATCCAGTTAGCGGCACAAACTGGAACCGCACCGAACGCCAGCCCCCAGACCAGCACCATCAAGGTGGCCCCAGGGATACCGCTGAGAAACGGGGAAACTATCAGGATACTGGCCAACATCGCGGTGATCAGAATAAAGGTGGCACGTAGGCTATGTGCTGCCAGCCGCTCTCCAAGGAAAGTTCCCAACAGGCCAATGGCCCCATAGATCAACAATTGCAGGGAAATCACGGATGGGCTGAGGATGAAAACCTGTTGCAGCAGGGGCCGCAAATAGGTGTAGGCAGCAAAGTGACCGATAAACAGCAGGACGATGGCAATCAAACCGATACGCGCCATCGGCAGGCTAAATGGTAACAGCAGGTCGCGCGGTGTGACCGGGCGAGTTGGCGGTACTGGGGTAAGCAGGCGGATTTGTGTCAACAATATGATAGCGGCCAATGCGGCGCTGCCAAAGAAGGCGGTGCGCCAGCCGAACAGATCGCCGATCAATGCGCCGGCGGGTACGCCACACACGGCACCTACGGAAATACCGCTCAGGATTAAGGCTATTGCCCGGCCTTGGCTGGCTTCTGGCACCAGATTGCGGCCATAGTTAGCGGCGAATGACCAGAATCCACCCACGCAGATGCCCAGCAAGAAACGGCCAAGCAGCATCATTGAGAAGTTAACCGCCAGCGCAGAAACCAGATTGGAAATAATCAGCAATGCGGAAAGGCCGAACATCAGCAGACGCCGATCAAGCCGCCCAGACGCCAGGCTTAATACCGGGGCGGCTACGGCGGCAACAATGCCGGGCATGGTTACCATCAACCCGGCTTTACCGGTGCTGACACCGAGGGAAGGGGCAATATTGGTGAGTAGCCCGATGGGCAGGAATTCCGTGGTGACCATAACAAAACAGGCTGCCGTAAGCGAAAAAATCGCCAGCCACATTGATGCAGGTTTGTCTTTATTATTCAAAATAATACCGCTCTTTTTAGATGATTTCGTAAATCGCACGGCAAGCGTGTGAGTGACAGAAGTCACAATTTACGCAGCGATGGACGGCAGATAAATCCATGTTTGGTAGTTACACTGTTTCTCCTGGTGAATAATCCTGGTTGATGGGTTCTTGCATAAATATTTTTTTGGTTTATTGAAATAAAATCAGCCTATTGGCGATGATTGTTTAACAGGGTTAACGGCGAAATTTCGGCCAGTGAGACTATTTTTAGTGGGATAAGCGAGGCAAGGATGACATTGCGCGATCGGCTGTTGGCGTTGTTGGTGGTGATTATCTGGGGAATGAACTTTGTCATTATCAAATACGGTTTACAGGGAATGCCGCCGTTCTTGTTGGCCGGTCTGCGATTTTCATTGGTCGCGTTTCCCGCGATCTTCTTTGTACCCAGACCCAAACTGCCGTGGAAATGGTTGGCGTTATATGGCCTGACCATGAGTTTCGGGCAATTCGCTTTTCTCTTTTACGCTATCAACGTGGGAATGCTCGCAGGGTTGGCTTCATTAGTATTGCAGGCGCAGGTTTTCTTTACGTTGCTGCTGGGGATGCTGATTTTTGCCGAACGGTTGCGTATACACCAGGTAATAGGGATTGTGGTAGCCACCTTGGGGATGTTGTTGCTAGCCCAGGCCAGCCTGCGTAGCCAAGGCGTGTCTACGGTGCCGCTGGCTGGATTATTGCTGACGCTGGGTGCGGCATTTTCGTGGGCGCTGGGCAACCTCACCAACAAAAAAATCATGACCCTGTTTCCACAGCAGCAGATCCTGCCATTGGTGGTATGGAGTGCGTTGATCCCCATCGTGCCGTTCCTGGCGTGCAGCGCGTTATTTGACGATCGTCAACAGGTGCTGAATAGCGTACTGCACCTGCAATTGAGCAGCGTTGGAGTACTGGTTTACCTGTCGTTTGCCGCGACTCTGCTGGGTTACTCCATCTGGGGCAACCTGTTGGCGCGTTATGAAACCTGGCGTGTGGCACCATTGGCACTGTTGGTGCCGTTAGTCGGGCTGGTCAGCGCCTGGCTGCTGATGGGCGAGGCGCTATCCTCCTGGCAACTTGGTGGTGCATTGCTGGTGTTGGTGGGAATGGCGGTGAATACCTTTGGTTTGCCGCGTTGGGGAGCCGTTACCCGCAAATAATCCGCAGCAGGGCAATTTCGTTCAATATTCCCTGGCTGCGGCAGCGATAGGAAAACTGACCGCTCTATCTGTTTCTGTTATGGCTTTCTGATACCCAGGTCATAGAGTTTTAACCACCATGCCAACGGCAGCCAGTAGCATAATCATTCCTGCGGATCGAAACAGGATCCGCTGCGCTTCAGCGCTGGTCAGAAAATGTCTGATTCTGAGGGCGGCGAGAATGAAAATCGCGCCTATAGATAGAAGAACAAAGATGGTAAGTGGAACCAGCATCATTCCCCAGATTTGTAGTGAGACATTATCGAGTGTGATGATAAGAGGCAAGATGGCAAGATAAAAAGCAATGGTCTTAGGGTTGCCCAGCGTGATGGTGAGCCCAGAGAGCCACGCAGAGGCCAGCTCCTGTTTTGTTACTTTCTGCCCAATCTCTACCGCCTGTGGCTGGTATGTCCAAAATTGCCAGGCAAGCCAACACAGATAGAGGGAAGCAGCCCAATTAATAAGAGTGAACAATGATGCATAAGTGTGTGCAATGACCGCTAAACCAAAAACGGCTATAGAGAGATAAATGAGATCGCCAAGGATCAGACCGAACAGCATGATAAAGCCTGTTATTGCTCCCCCGCTGACGCTGCGAGCAACCAGTGCTGTCATACCTGGCCCAGGAATAGCGGCAGCCAAGCCAAGAGCGGTTATGTAAGATAATATTTGAGCTGTTCCTAACATGTTATTTCCTATTAGAAGTTATAAATACAAACTAAATGCCATTGAGGTTAGTCCTTTGCATATTTACGATAGCTCTGGCGAATACCAAATCCTGAGCAGCAATGCCAACTGACTTGAATAAGGTTCTTTTGGTTTGAGGTTGAATGAATGCTTTTTTTTGTATGAGTAACTCGCCTATTTCGGTACCCATATTATCTTTCTGCAAATAACCTTGCTCTTGTGCCTTAATTAAGCAGGTGGATGCATTCCATACTGCTTCTCGATAATCGACATAGAGCTCAACATGTGAGTAAAGCTCAGAGGAAATCTCTTGAAATCCTATTGCAGATGCGCCAACCGCATTGATATGGCACTGGAGAGGAAGTGCATTGCTGTGAAGAAACGCTTCCCTTGACGCCGTGACGGTACAAATGATCTCGGCATGTTTAACTGCTTGTGTCGGTGAAGCCGCGATTGTTACGGGAAGCTTCAGGTTTTCCCGGCACCATGAGGCAAAAGAATCGGTGCTTTCAGCGCATCTTCCCCATACGGTTATATGTTCGATGGCTCTAACTGATATCATCATTTGGGCATGTTTTCTTGCTTGGACACCGGTTCCCAAGATAGCGAGGCGCGTGGCATCAGGGGCGGCCAGGAGTTGCGTGGCCAGTGCCGACGCCGCGGCCGTACGAAATTCGGTGACTACGCCAGCATCAACCAGTGCGATCTCACCTTTGCCATCGGCATCGTAAAGCAGAATGCATCCCTCATGAGATGTACGTTGGTCGGTATGGTTGAAATCCACCTTGACCGTTTTAAGACCAAAGCCTGCATAAGGCCCTTCAGAAATGTAGGCTGGCATCGTTCCCATCAGACAACCATCGTCAGAAGCAATAACGCTGCGCAATGTCTGTTTAACTTTCCCTTTGCTGGCGAGGGAAAATGCCTCACGGCTTAATTGAAGACATAGGGAAGGCGTTAAACAGTTCGCTACTTTTTCACGGCCGATAAAAAGCATTATCCTTCCCCCTTACTCCTCGCACGTGACCCGAAACTGCGGTTCAATTTGTGTTTTTGCAACACTGTTAAGTAGCGTCGACATTGTTTTTTGGGATACTCCCAAAATAACGTCTAGAACGTTTTGCATTGAATAACCGGCTGACAATATGTCATCAAGAGCTGCCTGGGGGATTTGCCCTTGAGCCAATACCACCTGACGCGTAAAACGATATAATGCAGCCAGTTTGCTTGGGAGCGCATCGGGTTGATTGGCCAGCAAATTCAGGGTAGTGAGTGAGACACCTTTATGCAGTGCTATCCAGCTGTGAGCCTGGATCGTATAGTCGCAACGATTAAGGGTTCCTGTCGTGATCCAGACAATTGCGCGTTCCTCTTCGTTCAAGGAGCATTGAGCGAAGGCATCATGGGCAAACTGATAGGACGCAAGTAAAGCGGGGGATTCCGCCATGTAAGCGCTTTGCCATGGGATCCAACCAAAGTTATCAATTGAGCTTTGTAATAATGGGCGGCTGGATTGAGGTGCACTCTCAAGGGTATGCATTTTTAGCTTTGTCATTTTTGTTCCTTTTTAACTGTCGTTATATATTGGAGGCGAAAACGGACCAGAGCATATGTATAGGGCGTGTTTTAGATATAAAATTTAATTTATATAAGCGTGCAGCAATCTCGGTTGTTAATGCCAGATCGACCTCACCGCTTGATACGGCTTGCGCAGCAGCACTGGTTGATGGCATTTCTACAATTTGTTCAATTTGCAACCCTTTTGGTAACAGCTCATTGATCAATGGGGTAGGAGCAGGGTGCGAAGCTATATATAAACGGCGATCGGGAAGTTCACTTTTAGTTACTAGCCCATATAAAGGCGTATCACAAACAAAGGCTGCTAGCAGTTTTAAGCTAGTATCCATATAGAAATCGTTAATTTTGGGATAAGCATTGGCTACGATTAATAGCCCATTTTTATCTCTGATTTTTTTTCTGGCTTTTTCATAAGACTCATTTAAAAATATTTCATGACGACTCTTGGCGTAATGTTTGTCCATCCAGTCATGAAAAAACTGTGAGGCATATTCGCTGCTGGTTCCTGTAGGTCCTAATGTATGAACAGGAAAATCCAAGGCACAGCCTAAGCCCATATCCATAAAATAATGGCTCATATTTTCACCTAAATATTTTATTTAGTAGACAGGAGTTAACCAATGATGAAATTCATTGAGTTCACCGCGTACTGCTTGCAGGTATAGACCTTTAATGACCATTGTGACACTGTGAGGATTGGTACTGGAAAGTGTTTTATGATCAATTTGCGTAACCGGAGATATTTCCACGCCCGTTCCAGACAGGAAACATTCATCGGCGGTCAAAAGCTCTGAAGGCAGGATATCGCGTTCCTCCACTTTTAGATCGAGGTACGTTGCCGCTAATGTAATAACGGTATCTCGTGTAATCCCTTCAAGGATATGTGCAGTGATCGGCGGCGTAATAAGCTTCCCATCTTTAACTATGAACACATTCGAAGTCGTCGCTTCGGATAAATAACCATGGTTGTTAAGCATAATGGCATCATCGTAACCGCCACGAACGGCGGCTTCCATAGCGAGAGCAGAGTTAACGTAGCTGCCAGTAATTTTTGCTCGTGCAGGAATAGAGTTATCAGAGACTCTTCTCCAACTTGAAAGAGTACATTTTATTCCATCTTGCTTAACATAAGATTGCATATTCAGGCTGTTAATAGATAACCCACTGCTAACACCTGATAATTTCACACCAAAGCCGCTATTCGGTAGTAAGTTCCGTTTGTAAGCGATAGGCCGTATATAGCAATTACCTTTAACTTCATTACGTCGCAAAAGAGTTAACATGAGCTCTTTAAAAGTATTTTGTTCAGGTAATTCGTCAATCATCAACAGTGATGCAGAACATAATAACCGTTTAATATGTTCATTCAGTCTGAAAATATTGACTGATCTGCTATCTGCGCTTAGATAACCACGTATTCCCTCAAATACCGCTGTCCCGTAGTTAAATGCTTGTGTTGTGACCGGAAGTAAAGCCTTATTGGCTTCAACAAACTCTTCATTGAGATAAGCCCACCGGTGATGTGCTTGTTTAACGTCACTTTCGTTATTTATTTCAGGAGTTTTCATCATTTGAATCCACGATTGATCAAAGCTAATGCTGCATCCCGGTCACTATTATCTGCTGCTGGACGTAAATCATGAAGTCGTGCAGCCTTCCAGCTCACCATGGCTGATGTAGCAGTGATGGCGCTGGTTTCACCTGCGATAAGATTGACTTTTACACCAGGCAGTACCTTCTCCATGTGATTTTTCACTTGTGCAAAGATGGCATTGGTTTCTGTTTTACTGTTAAACATCTCAACAGTAATATTCAAAACATCGATATTCTGTTCGTTGTCAATTTGAATGGCGTAGTCCAAACAGCCACTTAACTTATCAAGTAATGCCGCTTCTAAATCCCAGGCACAATAGGGGGTGCCGTTCAGAGTAAGTACATCTCGCACACGCCCTACAGGTGTGATCTTCTGGCTGCCATTAGGCATATAGCTTGAACGTACCATATCGCCCGTGCGGTAGCGAATAAGCGGTTTTTGCCCCTGGTACAGATGTGTGATAACCAACTCGCCAGTAATTTGATGCTGAGTGATATCAAGGTTGTTGCCAGTTATTGGATCGATAATTTCGTAAAAGTTATTTAATGGGACAGTATATAAATAGCCATCATGGGCACAGACTGCGAGGATAGAGGATTCCTGTGATGCATACATACAACTGTAGACTTGCGCTCCCCATACATCACCAATGTTTTTTAGAAGTGCTGGGGTGGTCAGTTCTCCAACGGTGAGGATGAGTTTGACACTGGTTTCTGAAGGTGTTTGACCCGAATCCTTTATGAATCGAGCAACTGAAATAGCTACAGCAGGTGTGCAGACAAGCGCAGTGATTTTTAACTCGTCAATAAGCGTCATCACCCGTTTGATGCCGACGACGGGTGATCTGGGCCACATCTTTACTACGCCATACCCAAGGCTACGGAATACATCTTCGAATGTGTCACCGGTTGAATGCAGTTCACTTGGCCCCATGATACCAACAATGTGGTTTGAACCATGTTGTTCAAAAATATCCCGGTAATGAATAATTAAAGGCGTGTTGTTATGAATTGAGTCAATTTCATTACGAGGGCAAGGGGTTGGTTTACCAGTGGTGCCCGTTGTCTCGTAATAAACCCAACAGTGATTCAACGGTGCAGAGGCTAAGGAAGCCCCATTATTTTTTAGGTCATCTTTGGTTGTAAAAGGTAATGAAGCAATATTGCTGGTTGATAAATATTCAATATCAGTCTGGGTCAGACCTTTCAAATGATTACCATAAAAAATAGAATTGGATGTTACATATTGAATGATGTCTCTCAGCTTGTTATTTTGATGTGCATAAAGTTGCTTTAAGGATATTTTTCCAGCCGTAAAATCACTGTGCTGATTGTAAATGGTTTTGGCGGTATGAATTAATTCATCTTTAAATATGGCGTACATATTGCTTTCCTTAAAATATATAGGACTTTCATAAATTGAAATGCAGTGTACACTTTGATTCTAGCCAATTAATGAGAGTCATTAATCTTGAATTAAACTACTTATAGAGCGATAGATTACCCGTTAGTTTAGTTATTTTCTTTTTTGGCCCAATTAGCCCCACGGCCACCAATTCGATATGTTCACTGTTTACTGATGATATTCTTTCGCCATACTCATCATAGGTTTTACACGATTGAGCCAAGGCGCTAAAAGGCATGATATATATTTCGTCATCGGCTTCAGCTATCGCTTGTAACTCATGGATATATTCACCTGATGCCAATAAAACGGGAAGAGGGCTGTAAATTACACCAGGGTAATTTACTGCATCAAGGCTCTGCATATCTGGACCTACGAGGTTTTCTGTTGTTCGACCAAAACTAATCCCAATTACGCTTGCTGCATTTATAGCAAGGCCCGCGGGTAAATCTTTATCGATAACAATCGTACAGCGGTGTCGGCTGGCATCGAATTTCATATTCAGTCCTTGATGATAGATATGATAAATTTACAAGTCGGTATTAATATTCTGTAATACAGAAAGCAATCCGTTATTCAGCGTAAAGTCGCTAGTGAGCTCAATGTCTGCTATGGTCCAATCGGCAATCGCTCTCCATTTTGCCACACCAATCTGGTGATTGGGATGTTCAATATAAGCATCAAGAGTTTCTCTATTTTCAAACAGCCCAATAACAACGAAGTCAGCGGCAATATTGCGGCGTGTTATATTTCTGCCACAGGTCCATCCTTTAATTTCTTCAATGTGATTGGGGTGAGCTCTTGTTGATCTTTCAGCATCTATGGCCTCAAGAGAAGCCCAGCTCCAAGGGGCTTTGAAAGTAAATAAGACGATATGCATCAACATATAAGATTCAGCTTCCTTACACCAGAATTCAGCATATGATTAATTTATGAAATGTATTATGCAGTAATTGAGTGGAAATTTGTTACCTAAATCGCTTGCTTATGAAGCATCGATCAGAAAAAATCACCCAATAATGTGACCAAATAGAAAGGAAGTTACCCGAATGGCTCTAAGTTTAACAGATATGAAGATCCTGAAACTTTTGCAAGATGATGCCCGGGTGACGAATCAGGTACTTGCTGAAAAGATTGGGATGTCGGCGTCACCTTGTTGGCGCAAAGTGCGAAAACTTGAAGAAAATGAGGTTATTCAAGGGTATAGAGCTGTACTGAATCGCAAAAAAATCGGTCTGGGGGTGATGGTTTTCATTCGAGTTACCATTGACAGCCATAGTGAAGCAGAAGCGAAAAAATTCGAGGAAGAGGTTACTGCTCTTGAAGATGTTGTGGCCTGTTACAGTATCGGTGGTGATGCCGATTTCCTTTTACAGGTTGTATCGCTGGATCTCGATTCTTATGCGGATTTTGCTATGTCAGTTGTTCGCAGACTTCCCGGCATTAAAGAAATGCAGAGTATGTTTGTGCTGAAAGAAATAAAACCACTTGTGACATATCCCATTAAAAAACTATCCGTGTGAGTGGGTGTTTTGGGGTGATTACTGTTTTTGCCTATCTGCACAGGATATAAAACCCACGTCAGGAAGCCTTTCTTCACACACGTTTTGGCTCTGATTAGGGCGCATTTTGCCAGCGGGTCAGACATTGGTTGTAACGTTACCAGCCCAAATTCCCCCGGTTATACTGCCGGGGGAGCAACAATTATTCTTCTTGGTTACGTGCCAGCAACTGGCGCTGGTGTTCATCACGGGCTGCCTGGATTTCGTCCAGAACGGAGCTGACATCAGCGCGTTTATGGCTTTCGGTAAACTTGCCGGTCAGCGGGGTGTCTGGCGTCAGATTACCTTCCTGATACAGCGCCCAAATCTCTTTGGCGTACTTGCTGCCAAGCAGTTCCGGTGCATATTGGCCGTAATACTGAGTCATGTTATTGATATCGCGTGTGAACATGCTTTTAGCGTGGTTGTTGGCCGCCGCATCCACCACCTGGGGCAGATCGATAATCACTGGCCCGTCTTTATCCATCAGCACGTTGAACTCCGAGAGATCGCCATGCACCAGGCCAGCGCATAACATGCGTACCGCATAATTCATCATCAGCGCATGATCGTGGCGTGCCTGTTCCGGTGTTAAGGTGATGTCGCTCAGACGTGGGGCAACCAAACCCTCTTCGTCGGTGATCAGTTCCATCAGCAACACGCCATCCAGGCAGATGTCCGGCTGTGGCACGCGCACGCCCGCTTTAGCCAGCAGGTAGAGGGCATCGACTTCGGTATTTTGCCAGGCTTCCTCCTGCTGCTGGCGGCCAAACTTGGAACCTTTGTTCATGGCACGCGCATCACGGCTGTTACGTACTTTACGGCCTTCCTGGTAATGCACGGCTTGTTTGAAATTGCGCTTTTCGGCTTCTTTATACACTTTGGCGCAGCGGATCTCGTCACCGCAGCGCACGATAAACACGTCGGCTTCTTTGCCACTTTTTAAACGACGGATAACATCGTCGATTAAACCATCATCTACCAATGGCTGGAGTCGTTTTGGAATTTTCATGCAGCCTTGTACCCTATTTAGGCTCTGGTGTGAATGTTTGCATATGCTGATACCGTAAATTTAGACCAGAAAGGCCAACGTTAGTTTTACCGCTGGCGTGGTACACCACCATACTGGCCGATGTTATGACAGTCACTCTATTGAGTGGGAAGCGCACATTACTGTGCTTGTCGGCCATGATAGCTTCCTGGCGGTTGCTGAGGAAGCCGCACTAGGATTTATGCGCAAAATTTTCACCCAGTGTGATCGCTTTACCGCTTTTGGCCCGATTATCTTGCGGCAATATCACCGATTGTTCTTTTGCAAAATTAAGCGGTAACTGTTCAGGATGGTCCGTGAATAGGGAACAATTTCACTATTTAGCTCTGTTTTTTATGTTTAAATACCTTTTTTAACAAAAAGGTAATGGACATGATGTGGCATCCGATGGGTATTTCTGCGTTGATCACTTTGGTGGTGATCGCGTTGTGGGCGACATCCCGTTTGCCGGAATACCTGGTTGCTTTGCTGTTTTTTGCCACAGTGATGATACTGCAATTGGCACCTGCTGGTGTGGTGTTCTCTGGTTTTGCTTCATCGGCTTTTTGGTTGGTGCTGAGCGGTTTTGTCTTGGGCGCGGCCATTCGGGCTACGGGGCTGGCTGACCGGCTTGCTAATCGGCTTCTCCCGTATCTGGCCAGTTCTTGGCTGCGGTTGGTGGGGGGCGTGGTGGCTATCAGCTATGCGCTGGCGTTTGTCATGCCATCGAATATGGGCCGTATTACCCTGTTGATGCCGATCATCATGGTGTTAGCGGAGCGTGCCGGGTTGGCGGCGGGCTCACGTGGCCGTATCGGCCTGGCACTGGCGGTGGGTTTTGGCACTTTCCAACTGTCTGCCAGTATTTTGCCAGCCAATATGCCCAATCTGGTGATGAGTGGGGCCGCCGAAAGCACGTTCGGTATTCACTTCACCTATATTGCTTACCTGTTACTGCATGCGCCAATCCTTGGCGTGGCAAAGGGCGTGTTGCTCACGCTCTGTATCTGCTGGCTGTTTCGTGCGACGCCCCAAAAAGTAGAAAAAATATCTGGGCAGGTGGCGCTCAGCATGGCGGAATGGCGGTTAATCATTTTGCTGTTTACCACGGTATTACTGTGGATCACCGATAGCTGGCATGGGATTGCTCCAGCCTGGGTGGGTTTAGCTGCCGCCTGTTTTTGCCTCTTGCCGCGCGTTGGTTTTCTGACGGGGGAACAATTTGCTGCCGGGGTAAATATACGCACCTGTATTTATATCGCTGGTATCCTCGGGCTGACGGCGCTGGTCAGCCATTCCGGGTTGGGAAACTGGCTGGGGGATGCTTTAGTGAAGGTGATGCCACAAAATCCGGATCGGCCATTTATCGCTTTTGCTTCACTGATTGGCATAACGGCATTGCTGAATTTTGTCGTGACGGCTAACGGGGTGCCTGCCCTGTTCACGCCATTGGCGCAAATACTGGCGGATAGCAGTGGCCTGCCGTTGATAACGGTGCTGATGACGCAGGTGATCGGTTATGCAACGCCGCTGCTGCCGTATCAGGCATCACCTATCGTGGTGGCGATGGGGATGGGGAATGTTCCACTGCGCGAAGGGTTGAAACTGTGTTTATTGTTGGCGGCACTGAGCTTTGGGTTGCTGGTGCCGCTAGATTATCTGTGGTTCAGATTGTTGGGTTGGATGGGGTGAAAGCAGCCATCATTTATGACGGCAAAACAACCTGTGTTTAACCGAATACCGTGATTTTGAGACGATCATGCATACTCTTGGTGATTGGTGCGTTTTACACTGGGTACTACTTTAGTGCGCAGCACGCTTCTGCGCTGTAACTCGATTGAGGTGATATGAACGAGTCAACCCTACTTATTGAAACAAGTAATGAGAACCAGACACTGGTCGCGGTGGTTCAGCAAGATAGTCGTGCTGCTTACTTTTATATTTACCCCACGGAAGAATACAGTGAGCGTTTTCAAGTGCGGGCCTGCTGGCTGCGTAACCTGGGCAGCGCACCGTTACAGGAGGATCGCGCGGCGATGGAGGCCGGGCAACCGCCAATGCTGGCCGCCGAGTATTGCCGCAATCTGGCAGGAGAAGCACCGCTGAACCCGGAAGGGCTAGCGGTGATTTGGGCAGAAAGTGATGATGGAGCGGCTTTATGGTATGACGGCCAATTGCTGGCGGTGATCCCCGGCTGGAGTTTGTATATCGAACACTCGGTATGTTATTCCGCCAGCTGTATTAAAGAAAGCTCGCTGGTTTGGCCACTGGGTTCCGCTTCTACCAATAGCCAATATGCGCTGGCGGAACATACCCGGCAATTCTGGCGCAGTTGGCAGCGTGAGGAGGGCAATCCGTGGCCGAAAATGCGCAGTGATTATCAAGCCTGTTACGAACAACATTTTGGCCCCATGGTGAAATATTATGCTATCGATCAGGGCAAATGGCCGCCAATGGCTATTACCCAGCATCAGAGCGATGGTGTTTACTATTTTCTGACGATAGGGGCCAGTATCCGGCCAATGCCGTGGGTCGAGATCCTGTTTAACGACGATGCCGCGCAGTATCGCCGCATGGAAATGGGCATTGCCATTGATGGGCAATACATGAGCGAAGAAAGTGCAATTCAGATGGCCAGTGCATTAGCCGGGTTTGTCCATGTACCTTGGGCGAGAATCACCTGGTTTGGTGAAGGGCATTCGCTGGAGTCGGAAGCGGTTCCGCAAGGTTATGCAGGCTATGTGCTTTCTTCCTCGTTTTACCCTGAGCAAGGCCGTTTGAATTTACCGCAGCAGTATGGCGATCCGGTGAACCTTTTTTGGGCCAGCCCGGTGTTTGGGGCTGAACGTGAACGGGCGCAGGCGGCACCGCACGGCGGCCACGATCTGGTAAACAAGCTGCGTGAGCAAGGTGTTGACCACGTTTTCCGCCCACGCCAGCCGTTGGCGTGAACGCCTGAAGCGCTGCAATCCTCTGATAAGCCACCGCATGGGTGCCGGTGGCTTTTGTTTTTCCGGTCGACCCTAATCTGCAATAGTATTAGGCTGTATCCCTTAATTGCACGTGAGTGCCAGCACCACGATCAATTAAGGGACACAGCCAGGTACTAAACTAATGGGGATTGTCATGAAGTCAGCGTTGTTGATTATTGATGTGCAGAAAGGATTATTTGTACCCCCACCGGCAGAAGCCGATGCGGTGATAGCGAGAATTAACCAACTGAGCGAACGTGCTCGGCAGGCTGGGGTGCCGGTGATATTTATTCAGCACCAAACTGCCCACGACGAACTGCTGCATGGCAGTGACGCATGGCAGATCCACCCTGATTTACAGGTGAAAGCCAGCGATCACCGGGTAGAAAAAACCACGCCAGCGGGTTGCAAATCCGCGCCCATCACAACGCCACACTGTCGAATATTCACAGTTTTGGCATTCCGATCCGCGCCGTTCCGGCAGAAACAATCCGCTTCTGATGATTGGCAACGGGCCTGAAAGGCCCGTTTAGATTGCCGCGGGAGCAGTGAGCCTGCGGCAAACAGATTTACTCAGCAAAGAGGGCAATGACTTTATCTGGCTGCCTGGTCAGTGATCGGCTGTTTGACAATAAACACATACGAAAGCGCCCCGATAATGGTTACGCAGGAACAGATAGTCAGGGCCAGGCTGAACGAGTTGGTGGTATCCAGTATCCAGCCGGTGACCACTGGGGCGAATGAGGCAAACACAAAGCTGGCAAAGTTCTGGATGCTGCCCACCGAAGCGGTCATACGTGAAGTGACCGCCACGTGGATCAGCCCCCAGCAGGAGGTTCCGGCAAAGTGGATGCAAAACAGCGCCATACTGATCAACGCGACGGCGCTGGTGGTGGTGGTCGCCTGAGCCACAACATAGGTAAAGGCAGCGGACAGGAACATGCCGGCGACGATGCAGATCTTGCGGCTTTTGAGCGGGGCCATGCCACGGCGCACCAGGAAATCGGTGACAAACCCGTTAGAGAGCATACCCGCTGCGCCAAACAGGAATGGGATTGCCGCCAGCATCCCGGTGCTTTTTAGATCCAGATGATAAGTGGTCTGTAGATAACCCGGTAACCAGGCAAGATACAGCCAGGCGGTATAGTTGATGCCGCTAAAACCAATCATCATCCCCCACATGGTGCGGTTCCTGAACAGGGAGCGCCACTCTTTGAAGTTCATCGGCTCACGGCCTGCGCTGACGCTGCCCGCATTAAGATAGTTTTGTTCCTGTTCAGTCAGATTGATGTCTTCGCGGTTGCGGTACAGCATGTACCAGCCGATGGATAGCGCAATCCCCAGCAGACCAATGGTGATGAACATGCCGCGCCAGCCGAGCAGCAACATCATCGCGGTAAGGATCGGCGGGCTGATGGCTAATCCGATGGTAGAGGCCGAGTTAAAAATTCCCATCGGCATGCCGCGATCTTTAATGTTGAACCAGTCGTTAATGACTTTTACGCCGCACGGGTTCATGGGGGCTTCGCCGATGCCCAGGCCGATACGCACCCAAATAAACTGGGTAAAATTGTGGATCATCCCAGAAACGGTTTGGAACAGCGACCAGACGAACATCCCCAAACCAAGCATAAGGCGTGGCCCTTTGCGGTCTAACAATGGCCCACAGGGCAGTTGCGCAATGCCATAAGCCAGTGAAAAAGCCGAGAGCAACAGGCCGATTTCCGTGCCGCTTAGCCCCATTTCTTCGCGAATCGTGGAGTTTGCTACGGAAAGGGAACTGCGATCGAGAAAATTAATGACGGCGGCAAAAAATAAAAGAATCATCGCAGTGGTCTGAATTTTTTTAATTCTTGCCGAACGTACTATTATTCCGTCAGAGGGCATCGGGTGGATAGGAACGGAATAACTGTCCTCCAGTTTCTTTCCATTGCTCATGGTGCTTATTTTTTCCATTCTTTTTTCTCCGGCATTCCACATTAATAATATTCGTTATTCCCGGGTATAAACCAGGATAATTTATAGGGGGATATCAGTCTTATTCGCTTGGCGAAAATAAGCCTAGGTGGCGGGAATGTCCGGGCGGTATTTTTTTAATCGGTTCCGTGCGGTAGTTATAATTTTGCTGTTTTTTATCGGTTTTAAATACCGTTTAACGGTGTTTTTTAATCGATAAAAAACAGCAAGGCTTCACACCGCATTCTGCTGGATAGAGCGAATCATCGACTGTTTTGCCGTGTCGAAATGGCGGTGCAATTCGCGGGCTGCATCCTGATCATTGCGGCAGATCAGCGCGCTTAAAATAGCCATATGTTCTTCAATAGCAATGATATTTCTCTGTTTTAGATCGGTTTCATCCCACTGATAGTGAAAATGAAAGATCACCGAAATGATTTCCAGAGACTGGTTAAAGAAAGGGTTATTGGCAGCCGACAGGATCAGGCCATGAAAATCCCGATCCAACTGGGAAAACAGCCGGTAATTGTTGCTGATGGTGTCACGCAACTGGCGGTGGCGGCTCAACAACTCCTTAGCCTGTAACCAGCGTTCATCTTGAGCAGGCAGGTTGATAAAGCGTGATAGCGCGTGGGTTTCCAGCATCTGGCGCAGTTCAAAAAGTTGCTCGGCGTAGTTCTGATCGAGCTTTTTCATGCACCATTGGCCGCGCCGCACGTTATCGATCAGATTGTAGCGGCTAAAACGCAGCAGGAATTCCCTCACCACCATCGGGCTGACGTTAACCGCGCGTGAAAGCTGCAATTCGGTGAATGAATCACCGGCGCGCAACTGCTTCTGGTTGATCATCTGAAAGAACGCTTTCTCAAACTCTTTGACCTGTTCCTCCAACGACAGGGTCATGCAGTCGAAACCGTCCTCTGCCAGGGGCATCCGCAGGATCACATAGCTATCGTTGACCTTCTCCAGCACGCCTTGCTGATAAAGATGTGTCAACGTGTGGCGCACCGTGGTGCGGCTGACATTGTACATTTCCGCCAGCGCGGCCTGAGAGGGCAGCGGCGAGCGGATATGGCCTCTGATGATGCCGTCTAGCATTTGGTTCACCACGTTCTGTCTCAGGTTCTGTGTTCTGCTCATGCTTTTCTCAGGAAAGTTTTTTTACGCATTTAAAACCAATTTAAACCGGTTTATTTTGTGCTGACTCACAAATATTCGTTGTCAAGCAACTCCTGTTTCCGTTTTTCATTGATAACAGCTCCTATATCACAGGAGAAAAAATTATGGCCACAATGAGTACATTAGTCTGCCAGGAACCCACCAAGCTGGTTTATCAGCAACGGGCGCTGCCGCAACCTGCGCCGCATGAAGCGGTGCTGAAAGTGATCACAGTCGGCATTTGCGGCACGGATATCCATGCCTGGTCGGGCCAACAGCCTTTCTTCAGTTACCCACGGGTGCTGGGCCATGAAATATGCGGTGAAATTGTCAGCGTTGGCAGTAGCGTCAACGGGTTGCACATTGGGCAGCGCGTGGCGGTGATCCCCTATGTCTCCTGCCAGCATTGCAGTGCCTGCCACAGCGGCAGGCCGAACTGCTGCGAAAATATTTCGGTGATCGGCGTTCATCAGGATGGCGGTTTCAGTGAATATCTCAGCGTGCCAGTGAGTAATCTGCTGGCGGTGGATGATGTGGAACCGGAAGCGGCGGCGCTGATTGAGCCTTTCTCTATCAGTGCCCATGCGCTGCGGCGTGCCGCGGTGGTGCAGGGCGATCACCTGCTGGTGGTGGGGGCCGGGCCGATCGGGCTGGGCGTGGCGGCGATCGCCAAGGCGGATGGGGCCAAAGTGGTGGTGGCAGATACCAGCGCGCAGCGCCGTGCCCACGTTGAGCAGGTGCTTGGGCTGGCTACGCTGAACCCGGCGGACAGTGGCTTTGAAGCGGCACTGCGGGCGCAGTTTGATGGCATGTTGGCGGAAAAAATCATCGATGCTACTGGCAATCAGCGAGCGATGAATCAGAGCGTGAATCTGATCCGCCACGGTGGCAGCATTACCTTTGTCGGCTTATTTAAAGGTGATTTGCAATTCTCTGACCCGGAATTCCACAAGAAAGAAACCACCATGATGGGCAGCCGTAATGCCACCAAAGAAGATTTTGTTAAAGTCGGGCAGTTAATGGCAACGGGGAAAATAACGGCAAAAATGATGCTTTCCCACCAGTTTGACTTTGCCACGTTGGCAGAAAAATACGAAGCGGACGTGATTAATAATAAACAACTGATTAAAGGTGTTATTCGTTTTAATTAAAGCGAATATTATTTTACTGGATGCAAGGAGCTATCATGAAACAATTAAATCGGCAAGAATTTCCTGGTGCACAATATCCCGATCGTATTATTCAGTTCGGTGAAGGTAATTTTCTGCGTGCTTTTATCGACTGGCAAATTGATTTATTGAATGAGCATACTGGCCTGAATGCCGGTGTCGTGGTGGTGCGCCCGATCGACAGCGAGCAGCCCCCTTCGCTGAATACGCAAGGCGGTTTGTACACGACGATTATTCGCGGGCTGAATGAAGAGGGCGAAGCCGTTTGCGAACCGCGCCTGATTCGTTCGGTTAACCGTGAAATCAATATTTATCAGGATTATGAAAGCTATCTGGCGCTGGCGCGCGATCCGGCGATCCGTTTTGTGTTTTCCAATACCACAGAAGCGGGCATCGCTTATCTGCCGCAAGACCGCTTTGCTGATGCGCCCGCGGCCAGTTTCCCCGCCAAGCTGACACGCCTGTTGTATGAGCGTTTCAGCCATTTCGCCGGTGCCGCAGACAAAGGCTGGGTGCTGCTGCCGTGTGAGCTGATTGACTATAACGGTGAAACGCTGAAAGAGTATGTGCTGCGTTATGCGCAACAGTGGGAGTTACCGCAGGCATTCAGCGATTGGCTGAATGAGTGCAACACTTTCTGTTCCACCCTGGTGGACCGCATTGTGACCGGTTATCCGCGCGGGGAAGAGCAACAATGGCAACAGCAGTTGGGTTATCAGGATCGTTTCCTTGATACGGCCGAACATTTTTATCTGTTTGTGATTCAGGGCCCGCAGTGGCTGGCGCAAGAGCTGCATCTGGATCAGCTTGATTTGAATGTGCATATCGTTGACGACATCAAGCCTTACAAAGAACGCAAGGTGGCGATTCTCAACGGCGCGCACACTGCGTTGGTGCCCGTGGCATTCATCGCTGGCCTGGATACCGTGGGTGAAGCGATGGCCGATGAAGCGATTGCTACCTATGTAGCGCGCACCATTGCCGAAGAGATCATACCGGTGCTCGATCTGCCGCAGCAAGAATTGCTGCCGTTTGCTGAGGCGGTTCAGAACCGTTTCCGCAACCCGTTTATTCAGCACCAACTGTTATCCATTGCGCTGAACGGGATGACCAAGTTCCGCACGCGAATTCTGCCACAGTTGTTGGCCAGCCAGCAGCAGAACGGGGTGTTGCCAAAGCGGCTGACGTTTGCGCTGGCGGCGCTGATCGCGTTTTACCGTGGTGAACGGCGGGTGGGCAAGTATCCGCTGCAAGATGATGCTCATTGGCTGGAGCGTTATGCCACGCTGTGGGCTGGGGTGGCACATCACGATATCTCGATGACCACTCTGGTGGAAACCGTGTTGGCCGATGAAGCTCACTGGGGGCAAAACCTCAATGCGATACCGGGCCTCACCGCTACCGTAACCGCTAATCTGCAAGTTATTTTGACAGAATGCATGCGTACTACGCTGCGTGGCCTGGAAGGGCAGTAACCGCGTCTCTGCAACAGGAAATGACGTGTAACGTCATTTCCTGGCCATAAAATCATCATCCCGATGTCATAAAGATATTCGTTAATAGGTGCCCATAATGATTATTCACTGAAATCAGGGAATCATATGGCTCAGGCACTGTTAAAACTGGCAGCGACCGATTATCCAGGGCAGCAACCGATCCCTTTGCGGAAAGTGTTATCTGTTAAAGGGCTAGGCAAGGCTTACCAATCTCAGCGGCCGGTACTTGATGGCATCAGTTTTGATCTGCATGCCGGGGAATTTGTTGCGGTAATTGGCCGATCCGGGGCCGGTAAATCAACCCTGCTGCACACCTTGAACGGCACCATTTCTGCCAGCTGCGGCGAGATGCTGCACTTTGAAGCAGAGGGTGCCGCGCAAGATATCACGCAGCTCAGCGCTTGCCAGATGCGCCAGTGGCGCGCCCGCTGCGGCATGATCTTTCAGGATTTCTGCCTGGTGCCGCGCTTGGATGTGATCACCAACGTTCTGCTTGGCCGCCTCAGCCACACCTCGACTCTGAAATCCTTCTTCAAAGTGTTTGCCGATGCCGATCGCGCACGGGCGATCGAACTGTTGCAGTGGCTGAATATGCTGCCACATGCGTTGCAACGCGCCGAGAATCTCTCCGGTGGCCAGATGCAGCGGGTGGCGATTTGCCGGGCGCTGATGCAAAACCCGCAAATCCTGCTGGCCGATGAACCGGTTGCCTCTCTCGATCCCAAAAACACCCGTCGCATTATGGATGCATTGCAAAAAGTCAGCGAAAACGACATTGCGGTGATGGTGAACCTGCACTCGGTCGAGCTGGTGAAAGAATATTGCACGCGAGTGATTGGTATCGCGCAGGGAAAAATCATTTTTGACGGCCACCCGGCACAGCTTAACGAACGGATTCTGCACCAACTGTATGGCGAAGAAAGCCATCAGTTTCATTAACAACAACTATTTTTTACACACAGGGCATGCGCAATGAAAAAAGCAATCAGTCTGACCACCATGATGGTTGGCGTAATGATGGTATTTAATGCCGGTGCAGCGGATGCGCCAAAAGAAGTAAACCTCGGGATTATGGGCGGGCAAAACGCCACCCAGCAGATTGGTGATAACCAATGTGTGAAGCAGTTTCTGGATAATGAGCTGAAGGTGGACACCAAACTGCGTAACTCTTCTGACTATGCCGGGGTGATTCAGGGCTTGCTGGGGGGCAAGATCGATCTGGTATTTGGTATGTCGCCGTCATCGTTTGCTTCGGTGTATATCAAAGATCCGCAAGCGGTCGAACTAGTGGGGATTGGCGTGGACGATGTGGATCAGTCGCGCGGTTATCACTCGGTGGTGCTGGTCAAAGCCGATAGCCCGTACAGAAAACTGGAGGACCTGAAAGGTCAGGCTTTCGGGTTTGCAGAACCTGATTCGACTTCCGGTTTTCTGATGCCCAATCAGGCATTTAAAAAGCAGTTCGGTGGCTCAGTGGACAACCAGTATAACCAGTTCTTCTCCAGCGTGACGTTCTCCGGTGGCCATGAGCAGGACATCCTCGGTGTGCTGAATGGGCAGTTTGAAGGGGCGGTGACCTGGGCTTCGATGGTGGGGGATTACGATAGCGGTTACAGCAGCGGTGCTTTTGGGCGCATGATCCGTATGGATCAACCAGACCTTATGAAGAAAATCCGTATTATCTGGCAATCCCCTCTGATCCCGAATGGCCCGATTCTGGTCAGCAATGCGCTGCCCGCCGATTTTAAAGCCAAGCTGGTTACCGCCATCAAGAAGCTGGATAAAGAAGATCACGCCTGCTTTATCAAAGCGATGGGCGGTAAACAGCATATTGGTGAGGTCAAACTGGCAGAATACCAGGCCATTATTGATATGAAGCGCGAGTTGACCAAGGGCGAGCGCTAAGGCCGGGGTTTTCCTCCTGTTCTGGCTCTTTTTTTGGGGGAAGGGCGAGAGGGCCAGAACAGGGGGCGTTTGTTTCTGCCACACGATGATGGAAAGCCATTTTGAACACAGATTTCACACAGTATTACCAACGTATCCGCAGCAAGCAAAAGCGTGAAACGCTGTTTTGGTCGCTGGGGCTGGCCGGGCTCTATCTTGGTGCAGGCTATATCGCTGAATTCAACCTGCATACCGTTTGGCTCTCCATTCCTCATTTTTTTGACTATCTGCTAGAAACTCTCCCAGTGCTGCACTGGAGCCTGTTGTTTGCCGATGGTCATACCGAAGGCTCTTTCGCTTACTGGGGTTATCGGTTGCCTATTCAACTGCCGTTGATCTGGGAAACCGTGCAATTGGCATTGGCGGCCACGCTGCTTTCCGTCTTGGTGGCAGGTGTGCTGGCATTTCTGGCCGCCAACAATACTCATAGCCCGATGCTTTTGCGTTTTGCCATCCGTACACTGGTGGCGTTTTTGCGCACGATGCCGGAGCTGGCCTGGGCGGTGATGTTTGTGATGGCGTTTGGCATCGGCGCCATTCCTGGCTTTATGGCGTTGGCGCTGCATACCGTGGGTAGCCTGACCAAGCTGTTTTATGAAGCACTCGAAACCACGTCAAACAAGCCGGTACGCGGTTTGGTCGCCTGTGGCGCCACGCCACTGCAACGCATGCGTTTCGGCTTGTGGCCGCAGGTCAAACCGGTGTTTTTGTCTTACGGCTTTATGCGGCTGGAAATCAATTTCCGTCAGTCGACGATCCTCGGGCTGGTGGGGGCCGGGGGGATCGGCCAGGAGCTGATGACCAATATCAAACTTGACCGTTACGATCAGGTCAGCATCACGCTGTTATTGATTATTGTCGTGGTATCGCTGCTGGATTATGTGTCTGGGGCATTGCGTAAACGGGTTGTTGAGGGGAAACACTGATGTCTGTTCAACCGCTGGCGGCTGCCACAGTGCAGCAGATAAAACAGCAGCACCCGGAAATTTTCTCCTGCCAGGGCCGCTATTTGCGCACGCTGGGTATTATTGCCGCTGCTATTGTGTTGTATTACGTGTTCTTTTTTCTGTTCTTTGGTATTGCCTGGCCGCAGTTTATCAATGGTTGTCAGCAGATTGGCCGTTACTTTATACGCATGTTCGTCTGGCATAATTTCGTCAGTTGGCCGTTTATGTATTATTTCCAGCAGATCTTTATCACTATCGCCATTGTGTTCGCCGGAACGCTCACCGCAACGCTGCTCGCCTTGCCACTGTCATTTTTTGCAGCGCGTAACGTAATGTCGTCACCGTTGTTGCGGCCAATGGCGATACTGGTACGCCGCTTGTTGGATATTTTGCGCGGTATCGATATGGCGATCTGGGGGCTGATTTTTGTGCGGGCAGTCGGGATGGGGCCGTTGGCCGGGGTTCTGGCGATTGTGATGCAGGATATCGGGCTGTTGGGCAAACTGTATGCCGAAGGCCACGAAGCGGTAGAAAAATCCCCCAGCCGTGGGCTGACGGCGGTGGGAGCCAACGGTTTACAAAAGCATCGCTATGGTATTTTCACCCAATCTTTCCCGGCCTTGTTGGCGTTGAGCCTGTACCAGATTGAATCGAATACCCGTTCAGCGGCGGTGCTTGGGTTTGTTGGCGCTGGAGGGATCGGTTTGGTCTATGCCGAAAATATGCGTTTATGGAATTGGGATGTGGTGATGTTTATCACGCTGATCTTGGTAATGGTGGTGATGATAATGGACAAATTATCCTCGCTTCTGCGTAATAAATATATCGTGGGAGAGGCGATCCCGCTTTACCAGCAAAAAGCCCCTGTGGTTCAGTAATCCATCCACATAATGCCCAGCATAAAGTCATGCATGATACTACTGGCCGCCAGTTGCCCCAGGTGATAAATCCCGGCCAAGGATATCCAAGGCCGTCACGGGCAGTATGCTGCCCCACAGCATTATCCCCGCCAGCGTGAACGCTGGCCTCGCGCTACTGCCAGATAATATCCAGCGTTGCGCTGGCCCTTCCTTCCCCTAACACCGGGGTGGCATTGGGGCAAAGTACCCATTTCAGTGGGATAGTGTGGCTCTGATTACTTGCGGCATTGGCTAACAGGCTCTTGGCCGGGTTACCAAAATGGATGGAGGTCGCGGCATCGTTGCAGCCGGCATCAGCGTCTGCACCGTTGCCAATAAAGCCGCGCACCGTTCCCTGTGCCTGGTTCTGGCCGTTGCTCATCACCAGTTGTGACGAAGTTTGAGTGGGGGAGACCGCCTGCGCCGAATAGGAAACATTAACCGTAGGTGCGCGGCCGCTACAGGCAAGGTCTATTCCACTGTCCGGGGAGATAACCGGGGCGACAGAACCCGCATCAACAGTACCGAAGCGCACCTGGCTGGGTGTGGTGACGGTACAGGCAGTGAGGTGAACGTTGAGAATTTGTGAGACAGGAATGAAAGTGCCCTGATACTTCCCAAGATAAAATTGCAGATTATAGGTACCCGCTTGTGGACGGGTGGTGTCTACATAGACCCCGTATTTTAGCTGTCCACTGAGGGTGTCATCTCCAACACGCAAAGAGAACGCTGCTCTGTCGGTATGTGGAACGGCAGTATAGCAGTTGGCTATATTATCTGTACCGTTAGTCGATGCTTTGCCATTGGCCTGCCAGGTGGCAGTGAGGGAGGCTCGTGTGGTGTAATTATCTGGATTCCAAACCCAGGAGTTTAGAGCACTGTCATAGATAACGCCATAGACACCAGAGTTAGGGGACAATTCCCACCCGTAATAATTTCCATCCGGCGTCTGGATATTGGGTAAGACACTACTACAGCGTGTGGTAAAATCATTACTCCTCCCGACATAGATATTAATGCCTAGTGTGCCATTAGTATTATAAGAATAATTGCCATTAGCTCTAGAAGTACTGCTGGCCGTCAACTGCCCCAGAGGGGTAAACCCTGGCCCTAATATATCCAAGGCCAAAGTGGGCAGTGCGTTTCCCCATAACATTATCCCCGTCAGCATTAACGCAGGCCCGGTAAACCAAGGGCTTATTATTGCTACTTTCTTCATCATATTTTCTCGTTTGCTGATATAGCGTTCGTTGCTCTCATCCAATAGGGGGCGCTATTGCCAGATAATATCCAGCGTTGCGCTGGCTCTTCCCTCTCCCAACACCGGAGTAGCATTAGGGCAAAGCACCCATTTCAATGGGATAGTGTGGCTCTGATTACTTGCGGCATTGGCTAACAGGCTCTTGGCCGGGCTGCCAAAATGGATGGAGGTCGCGGCATCGTTGCAGCCGACATCAGCGTCTGCACCGTTGCCAATAAAGCCGCGCACCGTTCCCTGCGCCTGGTTCTGGCCGTTGCTCATCACCAGTTGTGACGAAGTTTGAGTGGGGGAGACCGCCTGCGCCGAATAGGAAACATTAACCGTAGGCGCGCGGCCGTTACAGGCAAGGTCTATTCCGCTGTCCGGGGAGATAACCGGGGCGACAGAACCCGCATCAACAGTACCAAAGCGGATCTGACTGGGGGTAGTGACGGTGCAGGCGGTAAGGCGAACATTGAGGGCGTGTGAGACAGGCGTGAAACTCCCTTGATATTTTCCAAGATAAAAGTTCAGGTTATAAGTGCCCGCTTGTGGACGGGTGGTGTCCACATAGACCCCGTAA
Source organism: Chania multitudinisentens RB-25 (assembly GCF_000520015.2). Taxonomy (GTDB): domain Bacteria; phylum Pseudomonadota; class Gammaproteobacteria; order Enterobacterales; family Enterobacteriaceae; genus Chania; species Chania multitudinisentens. Next base: position 4,560,068 of record NZ_CP007044.2, on the reverse strand, counting down.
TTCAGTTGGCCGCTGAGGGTATTATCCCCGGTACGCAGAAACATGTTCGCTTGCCCTGCTTGTACACTCGGCACTGTAGTATAACAATTTGCTAGCCTGTTGGTGCCGTTGGTAGATGCCCTACCATTGGTTTCCCAGGTGGCAGTATGGGAATGTCGTGTGGTGTAACTAGCTGAACGCCAAACCCAACTATTCACGGTACCGTCATAGATAACGCCATAGACACCAGAGTTGGGGGACAATTCCCATCCGTAATAATTTCCATCCGGCGTCTGGATATTGGGTAGGGCAGTATCGCAACGTACATTAATGTCAATAGACGTTCCAAGATATAAATTAATACCTAAACTATTACTAATAGGATTATTATAAATCCATGATCCAGTGGTGCTAGAGGTACTTCTGGCCGCCAATTGCCCTAAATGGGTAAACCCTGGCCCTAATATATCCAACGCTAAAGTGGGCAGTGCGTTTCCCCACAGCATGATCCCCGCCAGCATTAACGCAGGCCCGGTAAATCGGGGGGGTATTATTGGTAGTTTCTTCATCATGCTTTCTCGTTTGCTGATACACAGCTTGCTGTGATTTCTCGCACCGGTCTTTCCGGTGTGGTTTGGGTTTCTTTCAGGTTAAAGTTCACCCGACATTGACGATCGGGGTTGTCGCCCCATGTCACGTTTAGCGCCCCCTGTTCTGGCAATCCGCTCAGGTAGACCTGGCCTGCATCCCCCACGATGCTGCCGTTTTCTTCCTGGGGAGCGTTGATCAGCGAGGCAGTGGCCCCAAAAGGCACTACGCCAGTCTCGCGCTTGAGAGTCATCAGTACCTGATAGCCTATCCGGGTGGCGAAATTGGCCTTCACTACCGCCCCCTGCGTTGGGTAAACGTTCTGGTTCGACTGGGTGATGTCCACGCCTTCCGGCAGCGTTGCCGGGTCTAGCCCTACGCTGTTTTTGCCGTAGGCGGTCAGGTAAGGCACCACTGCATACCCCCGAGAGTCTGTTACTGCCGTGCCGCCACTCACGTTCACTCCGGCGGCCCCAGGCGCACTCACCAGCGCCACGGACTCGCCCATGGAGCGGGAAAAGGTCACGCCGTCGCTATGCACCAGCATCCCGCCGCTGGCGTTCAGGTTGATCGATTGCGAATCTTCACTGTAGCTATAACCGGCACTCAGGCTGCCTTTGCTACCCTGCCAGCCGGCGCTCAGGTTGCTGTTGGCTGCCTGCCCCTGGTTGCCCAGGCCCTGGGACGCGCTATAGGAGAACGCCTGATTCAGCGCACTGCCGCTGATCCCGGTCTGGCTCTGAATACGCCCGGTGTTGTCCCGGCTCATGGAGCTGGTGGCATACATGGATTGCAACGCGGGAGCGTGGCCGAATACGCTGAACGGCACGCTGACATTCAGCGACAGTTGGCGGTTTTCTGGCCAACTGCCGTTGCTGTCTTGCATCCGGTCGATGGCATAATTCACCCCATAGCTCACGCCGCGGTAGCTGTTGTTGTACCCCAGTGCCAGCCCGGTCAGGCTGCGTTCACTGCCCCAATAGTCATCACGTGAGGCACGGAAATTCAGGCTACCCCAACTGCCTAACTGCTGGCTGAGCTGGGTCTGAAAACTGCTGCGCCGTCGCTGTTGTAGCCAGGGGCTGACGCCGTCTTCCAGGCGGAAACCCTGGCCGTTGAACTCGCTGAAGCTATAGTAGTTGCGGGTAGAGTAACGCAGGGCCGTCAGGTCAACCGAGGTGCCGGTGGATATCAGGCTCTTGGAGTAGCGCACGCGATAGGACTGGCCGGTTTGCTGCGTCTCGGCGAAGTTGGCGGACGAAGCGGTCACGTCTGCCGAGAACGCGCCGATATTCTTCACCGAGATACCACTACCGACACTCAATGCCTGATAGTCTTTGGCCGCCAGAGCACCACCGTACAGGGTGAACCCCTGCGGCAGGCCGTAAATCAGCGTGCCCAGCATAAATTCCGCGCGGCGTGACTCCTGGGTCATATTGCCGTCATAGCGCCCGGCGGTCAGTTCATACTTCCATCCGCCGGGGCGCAACATTACTGGCAACGACGAATAGGGAACGATAAAATTGCGAATCTCGCCGTTGGCTTCGGTCACGGTGACGTCGTAGTCCCCTGACAGCCCGGCCTGCTGTACATCATTGATGCGAAACGGCCCCGGGGCTACCCAGGTTTCGTAGACCACGTTGCCGTTCTGGCGTACCGTTACCCGCGCGTTGCCGTTGGCGATCCCATTGATAACCGGCGCATAGCCGCGCAACTGTGGTGGCAACATCAGCTCATTCGAATTGAGCTTCACCCCGCGAAACGGCACGCTGTCAAACACGTCACTCCCGGTACTGCTTTCCCCTGCCAGTAAGGTAGAACGCAGCCCGTGGAAATCACGAGCCAGGTAGGTTTCGGATAAGCGGGTGCTTTGGCTGTTGGTTCGGGGCTGGTTGATATAGCCACTGTTGTCTGTGCGCGTATGCGTGACGCTACTCCGTAGCCGCCAGGGGCCACTATTGGCTCCGGCATGCAGCAGGGCAAACAGGTTGTTGCTGTGCTGCGTGGTGCCACTGCTGCTGTTGCTGGTACGCCCGGCGCTGAGGGTATAGTTGGCCAGCAGGGCGCTGATGCCTTCTTCCCAGAGTGCTGGGTCCACGGCGTTACCCAGCCCTGGTTTCATCGCCACCTGAGGAATGCTGATGTCCAGACGCAATTGTGCCAGGTTCAATGTGGTGCTGGCCTGCGGAATTAACGTGGGCAGATCGTCTATCGGCTGTTCTGTCGGCAGATTTTTCAGGCTGGGAACCTGGGCGATGTTCACGCCGAGCGAATCCAGGAAGGCCGGAGTTAATTGCGGGGTGATCTTCCCCTGTGCATTCTTTTTAAACTCCAGAGTAAACTGGCCGGCCTCACGCTGGTTGATCGCCACCTCCAGCGGATAGCTGCCTTCTTCCATACCGCCCGCTTGGTTAAATGCCGACAGATCGACTTCGCTCTTGCCGCCCAGTACGTTGAGAAAACCGGGGTCAAAATAATCCTGTGCCAACGTTGGCTGACTGGCGAGCAGTATGCTTAATGCCAGGAGCTGCGGCGGAAACCGGACGCAAGTGTTCTGCCCGCCCCTGCGCTGGCGGGAACAGAAATAGGAATGAATGGTCATTATCATTATCTCAATTCAATATTTCACGCTAAGGGCAATAGAGAAGATCACGGTTACAGCATCCTGGTCTGGCGGGGCGTTAGCGATCCCTGGTCATTGACCAGTTGCCAGGCCAGTTCACCAGCCGTGGTCTTCGCAGCCAGTGAATAGGTCTGTTGGCCTAACGGCGGTACCATGGCTGGTGTTTCCACGGCTTGCCCTCCTACCGTTAGCGCACCAAAGGTGGCCCAAAATGGCGTGGGATTATCGACCCGTAACCTATCGCCCTGGAGCTGAAAGCGTAACTGCTGTGCCACCTTATCGGCTCCGTAGGTTGGTAGCCCTGCCGGGCGGTAAAACAGCTTGAGCTGGTTCTGGGTAGCCAGTACCAACGCGTCATTGCCACCCGCTGCCTTGTTGGCCTGCGGGGCTTCAGGCTGGGCTGGAATAGCCTTGATAGCCAGGGTAAATACCGCCTCCCGATCCTGCCGCAGATAGCTGTTCATCAAACGGATGCGTAACGTCAGCTTTTCGCCGGGTGCCACACGTTGTAGTGGCGGTAAGGCGACAAACGGGGCCGGGCTATCCACCTGGCTCTCAATGTTGCTCCCCCAGTCACGTACCCGGGACTGCATCAGGTAAGGCGTATCGGTGTTGTTGGTGACGTTGAAGGTGATACCACCGCTCGCCGATGCTGGGTAAATCACGCGGGTAGACTGTAAGGTCAGCCCCGGCGCGCCCTGAGCTGCCGCCATGCCCGGTAACAGCAGTGCCATACACAACAGCAGGCCCGCTATGTGATGAAATCTTCGGTTTATCATGGTGCCTCTCCGTGGCTTATTGTGGCCTGGTAACTCGGGCTGATACCGCCATAATCATTAATGACCGACCAACTGGCCTGCCGGGGTTGCCCGCTGGCGGGATAACGCTGGGAAGTAAAGGGGGCAATCATGCTGCCGGCTTCGCGCACCGCTACCGGTTTACCATCCAGGCTGAAAGAGATCAGGGTCTGGTAATAGGGCGTTGGGTTGTTCACTTCCACCTCATTATCCTGTAGGCGAACGGTCAGCTTTGCCGCTGCATCCTGCGGCGTCAGCGCCAGCCCGCTCGGACGGTAAAACAGCTTGATGACGGTATCGATACCCACCGTCACCTGGGCAGATACCGCAGACGCCGTGTCGCTATCCGGTTTGGACGACGACGGAATCGCGAGGAAGCTCAGGTAAAATACCGATTCGCGGTCAGTGGGTAAGACGTCGGTACCCTGGCGCAGAATGCGTACCGTGCTCTGGCTGTTTGGCTCCAGCCGGAACAGTGGTGGGGTAACCATAAACGGAGCGCTTTGTGTGCCGCCTGGTGCAGTCATCACCTGAGCCCGGATCAGCCACGGACGATCGCTGTAGTTGCGAATCCCCACCGTGGTGCTTGTGGCTTTGGCATCAAACACTACCCTTGTCTGGCTGAGGCTTATCCCACTCCGCTCCTGCGGTGCGGCTTGTACCAGGGGGCAACTGAGCAGAACAGCGGCCAGTAATCCACTGAAATATTTGATATTCATGCGGCGCTCTCACTCATACAGAAACTGAAAAGTGACGGTGGCGCTAAGCATGCCGCCATGCAGCGTTGAGGCCGCGCAATTATTGCCGCAGGAGAGGCTGGCCTGAAACGGCGTCTGGGTTCCATTAAGTTCACTCAGTGGCACGCCCGGCGTGCCGACGGACACCCGATCGCCATCCCCCAGCGCTGTCTGTGGTGCAGCGCTGCTCACCAGGCGCACCCCATACCCGCTGGCGTCATCGTTCCCGGCATTGTTGTTCTTGGTAAACAGCGGGATCCCAGCGCTAAGGGTAGTACCGCTGATGGTCAGTTTGGGGTGGATACCAAACCCGGTACAGTTGGCGTAGTTGACCGCCAGATCACGGGGCTGCACGCCGCTAGCGCCTGCCTGTTTGATCTCTGCTGAAGGGATCGAACCCCAGTTAATGTCGCTCGGACTGACGGTAATATCACAGGTGCCAGCTATAAAGGTCGCCGTGAAATTAAGCGGAGTAGAAGACGATCCCGCCATACTCGCCGTACTCCACAGCAGCAGCGCCGTGGTCAGTAGCGGAGTGGATAAAAAAGAGAGACCTCTGGTCGGTTCCCGAAAATTGAATCTATTCATAAGCCACCGTAAAAGTCAGTGTGGCTTTGATGGTGCCAGGGGTAACCGGTTCGTTACCCGCACGTACCAGCCCCAGCAGGAAAGGTTCGCTGTGCAGTGTTTCTTCTGCAACGGCAGACAGCGTAACGGCTTCTCCATTCACCAATGCCGCATCGGTATTAAAGAAATTGCCGGTCGTAATACCACCGGTATCGCGGCGCACCATGAAGCCCACGCCCTTGGCTGCGGAATCCGCATCGCGAAATATCACTGCCCGGGAGACAGGTGCCGGAGTATAGGGAACGCCACTCACTTTAATCGTTGGAGTAGTAGCACCGCTGCACTGGATGCCTGCCGTCAATGGCAGCAGCATCACCGTTGTGCTGGCCTGTACATCGCTCCGGCGATGCACGCCGTAAGACAAGTGGGGCTCGGACAGCGTCAGTTCGCAACTGCCATCGCTGATCTGAGCACTGAAATCTACCGAAGCGGTATTGGCAGCCAGAGTGACTGTCGGCAGCAGCAGACTACCCAGCAGCCCTATCAGCGGCGCCTTACTGCACCGTGCCATTGAATGCCTCCATGCCACCGTAGTCATTGATGGCGGTCCACTCAACGCGGCCTTGCCGAGGTGTGCCTGGGTAAAGGGCATGGCTATAGGGGGCGATCATGCTGCTGCCGTCTTCCACGCGCAGTTTCACCGGGGTATTACCGATGCTCAAGCGATTAAGCGTGATGTAATACGGGGTCGGGTTACTGACTTTTACCCCTTGCTTTTCGGCAGAAAACTGCAATTTGCTCATCGCCTGGGGTTGCGGCATCGCCAGACCACCAGGGCGATAGAACAGTTTGATTACGGTGGCGGTCGCTACCTGCAACGTCCCGGCAACGGCCGGTGCTGGAGATGTCGTGCTGGCTGCCCCGGCAGGCATGGCAACGGCGCGAAAATAGAACAGCGACTCCCGATCCTGGGGTAAGCTACCTGGAGTTTTCATCATCAACACTTGGTTGGTACTACCTGGTTCAAGACGAAACAGCGACGGTGTAGTGACAAAGGGCACCTGAGTTTGTTGCCCCTGAACATCCTGTGTAACTTGCGTTTTGACCAGATAGGGAGAGAGAGAGGACGTACTGCTGGTCAGCCCGATGCTTTTTCCCTTTGCCTCGTCGTTGGCCTGGAAGATAACGCGGGTCGCATCGGCAGAAATACCGGCCATTGCTGGCGCAGCGGTTAACAGCATTCCTCCAGCGATAATTCGCAAAGTATGTTTTATATTCAACGTCATTCCTTTTTTCACCTGTATTGAATAAGAGCGAAAAGCATGGCCCTTCGCTCTGGTTCGAAAAGGTGACGTTTAGTTCACAATATAAGCGACGACAACTGGCGCACTGTAGGCACCGGCAGCCGGAACCGTAGTGGTGGAGCCCATACCAACCTGGAAGCTGTAGTTGGTTGGTGCCGCTTCGGTGGCTGCCAGGCTGGTTGGTGCATTAGCCGCCAGCTGTACGTCGTTGGCATTTTTGATCATAAAGCCGACGGTATCGCTATCAACGTTGACAAACAGGTTCTTGTCGTTGTTAGCGGTAGAGGTCACGCCCTGAATGAGCAGGTTGCCGGTTTCATCTGCGGTGCAGTTGCTCAGTGTAACGTTCAACGGTACGCTGCCCTGTTGAGTATTGGCGGCGGCGAAATCGCTGGCTCTGAACACACCGATATTGAGGGTAGCTCTACCACCGTTAACGGTGACGTCGCAGGTGGTGTTGGTGATGATACCTTGCAGAGTCACCTCTGCAGCAGGCGCGGCGCTGGCGTTCATGGTGATCCCTACCATGCTGGTAGCAAACAGAGTGGCAATGGCTTTTTTATTGAAAAACATGCTTAAATTTCCTATGGGCTTACTAAAAAATAACAACTTTCGTTTTTTTGACGTTTATTGAGTATTTTTTCATTGGTTGACATGGAGTGAAGCTCTTCACCCATCCGACCAGTGATAACTAGCTATATAAACGACGAAAAGTAGGATAGGGATTTTCTTATTCTGAGGGTGTAAGACGTTACTCTTTTTTGTGTGGGAATCTTCCTGCGTGTAGGGATCGCTATGTAGAAGCCGTGATCGCCTCCTGGGAATATCGTGATATGGAGAGGGTACGCTGCCTAACAGATATTCAACGTGGTTATGAACTTGCCGAGGAAAGCCGTGGGTAATTGCCAGCCCACAAATAGGATTGAGAAACCCCGGTTGGCCCCCTATACTGCCGCACATGCAAGGTGTGCGGCCGTTTTTCCTGCCGTTGACCCCTTTCCCGCTTACAAGCTAAAGGCAATGCCATGATCAATAATGATGTGCTGCGCAGCGTGCGCTACATGCTGAGTATTAACGACGCCAAAATGGTTGAGATCGTTAAATTGGACGGTTTCGACGTTGATATTGCAGCAATGGGAGCCTATGTGATCAAAGAAGGCGAACCAGGCTTTGAGAAATGCCCAGACGAAGTGATGGCACATTTCCTGAATGGCTTAGTGTTCTTCAAACGTGGCAAAGACGACAAATTCCCCGCGCCAGCGGTAGAGCTGCCAATCACCAACAATCTGGTGCTGAAAAAATTGCGCGTGGCGTTTGAGTTGAAAGATATCGATTTGCACCAGATTTTCACTGCGGTGGATTTTCGTATTTCCAAGCCGGAGTTAAGCGCGCTGTTCCGCAAAGAAGGCACTAAAAACTATCGCCCCTGCGGCGATCAGATGCTGCGTTATTTTCTGAAAGGGCTGGCGCAGCGCCTGCGTGGCGCATAAGCGGCAACCAATCCTGCAAGGTGCCTATTCAATAGGGTGAAGTAGCCCCTGCCAAGGGGTTACTCGCCTTGCACGCTCAACAGCGCGATGCCCGCTTCCTGATAAGCTGCGGCGTCTTCCGGCAGGCAGTCCAGCACGATGGTGTCGATCTGCGCCGGGGTGGCGAACTGTGCCAGTGAGGTATTGCCCAGCTTGGTGTGATCGCACACCACAATCACCTGATTGGCGTGTTCGACCATGCTGCGCTTGGTTTCGGCCAACATAATGTCGGCTACGCAGGCACCTTGCTTAAGCGACAGGGCATTCACCCCCATAAAAGCTTTATCGATATTCAGCGTATCAAGCAGCGAACGGCCATTGATTGCCACCGCACAGTGGTAGCCTTTTTTCACGATGCCGCCGAGCAACACAATCTGGATCGACTCCACATCCTCCAGGCTTTTGGCGATCATGAAATCGTTGGTGATCACCGTGATATTGCGGCGCTGGCGGATATGGTGAGCAATTTGCAGGGTGGTGGTGCCGGTATCCAGCACGATGATGTCGCCATCTTCCACCAGGCTGGCCGCCAGTTGACCGATTTGCTCTTTGGAAGCAAGGTTGACCTCTTCACGCTGATCGGAACGGATTTCAAAGCTGGCGCGGGTGCGCAGGATAGCACCACCGTGGGTGCGGGTGAGCATGCCTGCGTCTTCCAGAATGCGCAGATCGGTGCGGATGGTGGCACCAGAAACGTTGAAGCGTTCGCTCATATCGCCGACGGACAGCTTGCGCTTCTCTTTCAGAATGGCGAGAAGTTTCTCTTGGCGTTCCTCTGCGTACATACTCACTCCTCTGCCTGCTGCACGATGTGCGGGTAATATACCCCGCACATGCGTTACTGGCAAAACCCACCATCTTGAAACTTGAAGGGCCTGCCCATCCTGCGGAGGCGGGAAGAAGCTATAGCGCTTGATTAAACTCCACTCGCTCACCGTCCGGCCCTGCAATCATAAAATAGCGCACACCGTTGCGGCCGCTAGGTTGCAGCGCAGGCCCTTCGGTCAGCGGATAGCCGAGTTCCTCCACCCACCGCTGTGCCGCCGCCAGATCGCTAACCCGTAGCGCCAGATGATCGATGCCAAAGGTGGCCACCGCACGCGGCTGCCCGGCCCAAGGCAACTGATACAGCTCCAGCGTCAGCTCACCCAGCGCCAGAAAACGAACCTCAACGCTGCCTAGCGGCTCCTCCATGCTCAATGCCTGGCGGGTAGTAAAGCCCAGCGAATGATAGAAGCGGATGGCCCGTTCGATATTCGCACTGCGTAAACCCACATGCGCCAGACCGGCGATCGGCTCTGCCATGTTAGATCCCCTTCTTCACGCAGTAGAAACCGTAGAACGCCACGTAAGCGAAGCAGACCAGCGGCACGGCGAAGGCGATTTGCATGTTGCCGCCGTTGGCATCGGAGATCATCCCCATTATCAACGGCACTACGGCCCCACCGATAATCGACATCACCACGATCGAGCCTGCCACCTGAGTTTCTTCCCCCAGCCCTTTGATGGTTAGGCCGAAGTTGGTGGGCCAGCACAGCGCCATACAGAAGTTGGTGCCCATAATAGCCACCACGGCGAACAGGCTATGAATATTGACGGCGAACAGCAGCAACAGCACGCAGATAGAACAGAATACGCCGAGCAGCAGCGCCGGGTTGAATTTCTTCATCAGCGCGGTGGTGACGACCTTACCGGCGGAGTAACAAATCAGCGTCGCGATCAGCCAATAGGTGGCAGAGTGCTCGGTAGTACCCTGTTCAATCATCTGCACAAAGCGGATGGTAAAGCTCCACAGGCCCACCTGTGCCCCAACATACAGAAACTGCGAAAGCACCCCAAACCGAAAACGCGGCAGAGCAAACAAGATGCGTAGGGACTGGGCAAGCGGTTTGCCGCCGGCACTTTGTGAAGGTTGTGTTTTACAGGCCGGGAATTTGACCGCCACAAAGATCAGCGCCAGCACGACCAACACCGAACCGATGATCAGATACGGCGTGACGACCTGTGAAACCATCTGGGTACGGGCCGCTTCCGCCAGTTCGGCAGGCATTTGCAGCAGTTGCTCGTGAGTGGGATCGTGTTTGCCAAACACCAACTGTTGGCCGATCAGCACACCCAGGATCACCCCAAGCGAATTAAAAATCTGCGAGAAGTTGATGCGCTGGGTGGAGGTTTCCAACGGGCCTAACAGGCTGGAATAGGTATTGGCGGAGGTTTCCAGGAATGACAGCCCGGCGGCGATCACCCCCAGACAGGCCAGGAAAGCCCCATAGGTCATGATCTGTGCTGCGGGGATAAACAGAAAACAGCCGAGCGCATACAGGCACAGACCGATAATGATGGCGACCTTGTACGAGTAACGTTTGATCACTGCCGCAGCGGGCAGCGCGACCAGAAAATAGCCGAGGAAGAAGATCGACTGCACCAGCGCAGTTTGGGTATCGGTAAGATCAAACCCCTTCTTGAACTGGGCGATGAGGATATCGTTAAGGTTGCCCGCCATGCCCCACAGGGCAAACAGGCAACAGACCAGCATCAGTTGCAGCCAGGGCGTGGCGGGGAGGTAGGCACTGCGATCGATGCTTTCCGCTGCGGCCTGTTGCGCCGCAGAGGTTTGATTTACCAGGGATTCGCTCATTGTGGTGTTCCTTTATCCGCAGGAAAAGAGAACGAGCTAATAACATCAAGCTGTTCGTAAAGGGGTTGGGCCTGACGGTAGAGCTGTTCGAACAGCTCAAAGCAGCGCAGATAGTGTTCGTGCAGCCGGGGCTCCGGCATAAATTCCCGTTCGACGCTGACGGTGCGGCTGACGCCTGCGGCAAAATCGCTGAACAGGCCAACGCCGACGCCTGCGATAATGGCACAACCGGTGGTGCCGTTTTCCTGATTGCGGGTTTGCAAGATTGGCAGGTTGTAGGCCGAAGCTTTGATTTGCAGCCACAGCGCACTGCGTGCGCCACCGCCGGAGGCGATCATCGCCTCGGGTGCCTGCGCACAGCGCCGCAGCTGTTGCAGATTGCGCAAAGCGGCCAAGGCAACGCCTTCCAGCACGGCGCGATACAGATGTTCCTGCCGATGCTTGCGCTGCAAGCCGAAGAACTGCGCCCGGGAATTGGTGTGCTGCGCTAACCGTTCACCGGTAAGGTAGGGCAGGAACAGCAACCCTTCTGCGCCCGGTGTGACCTGTGCCGCCAGATCGAGCATGTGCTGGTGGCTGAGGCGGCTGTCGTTCAGCGCCATGCGTGCCCAGCGCATGGCATCCCCCCCGGCATCCAGAATGGTAAAACCGCCCCAGGCCGGGTTGGCCAGATGCAGGTTGTTGATCCAAGGATCGAGCAGCGGTTGTTTGGCGACCACGGTTAATAGCGTGGAGGTGCCGGTACTGTCCGAGGCGGTGCCGGGCTGATAAACGCCAGAACCCAACAGCGTGGCGGCCATATCTGCCGCACCGGCCACCACCGGGAGCCCGACAGGCAACCCGGTGGCAGCGGCGGCGGCAGGCTCGATCTGGCCGATAACATCGCTGGAGAGATGGAGCTCGGGCAACTGGTCGCGCCGCAGTTGGAACTGGTTAAGCGCTGTTTCAGACCAGGTCTGTGTGGTGCTGTCCATCAGGTAATAGCAGGAGGCTTCGCTGTAATCGGTGGCGCGCACGCCGCAGAGCCGGAAATTGATGTAGTCTTTCGGCATCAGCACCGTGGCGACGCGGGCCCACAGCTCAGGCTGGTTTTCCCGCAGCCAGCACAGTTTAAAAGCGGGCCAGGCAGCCGTTGGTGGGTTATTCAGCAATGCCTGCCACGCTGGTGAATCTTGCTGCTGCTTAAAGCGTTCCACCTGCGGTTGTGAACGTTTGTCGTTCCACAACAGGGCGCGGTCAACCACCAGTTCGCCATCGGCGTCTAGCAGCACGGTGCCGTGCATTTGCCCGCAAACCCCCACGGCGGCAATACGTGGGCGATATTCGGCAAAGCGGGCCAGTAACTCTTGCAGACACTCGCAGGCACTTTGCCACCACAACGACGGCGGCTGTTCTGCCCAACCCGCCTGTGGTGTGATTTGATCGTATTCGCGCTGGGCGAAGCCGAGAATTTCCCCGGTGCACATGACCAGCCCGGCGCGGGTGCTGCCGGTGCCAACGTCAAGGGTAAGAAGTAAGTCTTTCATTATTATCACTCCTGGTTGGGGCGGCAGCGGCCACCCCGAGAAGCGTTACGCTGGTGCTTTATCGCATCGCGTATCAGTTATCGTTCAGTTCCGGGAACAGGTTTGGATCTTGTTCCAACTGCTCCAACACCTTTTGCGTGGCATTGGCGCTCATGCCAAACCGGCGCACGCCCAGGCGATACAGCGCCCGTACCGTATCCAGATCGCGGATGCCCCCGGCCCCTTTGATCTGGATGCGGCCGCGCAGCTGATCGGCAATGATCGCCACTTTTTCTTCGGTAGCGCCGGTCGGCGCCCAACCGGTGGAGGTTTTTACCCAGGCCATGCCGACTTCTACCGCGATATCGCATACTTGGCGGATCTGCTCCTCGTTCAGATAGTGGGTTTCCAGAATGACTTTGGCTGGGATCGGTGCCGCCGCTTCTACCACCCGACGCAGATCTTCGCGCACATAGTCGTAATCACCAGACAGCACCTTGCCGATATTCACCACCATATCCACTTCGCGTGCGCCATCGGCAATCAGCTGGCGGACTTCTTGCACTTTGATATCGGTAGCATGGCCGCCAGCGGGGAAGCCAACCGGGCCACCGATCATCACATCGGCACGGCCTTGTGCGGGCAGCAGGGCACTGAGGAAGCGCGTCCAGCATGGCAGCACGTGAACAGAGATAATGTGGTAGCGGCTGGCCAGTTCGGCACAGTGGCGCACATCGGCTTCGGTATTGGTGGCTTGCACGGCACTCAGGTCAATCAGCCTTGCCATGCGTTTTGTGGTTTCATTCATTATCAATATCTCTCTTTTGCTTTCATTTGATTTTATTTTTGCACCTTAATCGTTTTCACATGCGTTTGAAAATGCAAATGCTTGCAAATGTGATCTGTTTTGCAGTTTTTTTGATCGCTATAGCGAGAGGGAAGTGGTGATGTTGGGCAGGAAACGAGCGTTGGTCGTCAAGAAAATCAACGAACGACATTCAACCCATTGAATGCTTGGTAATCCTGGGCACTTTTTTCAGAACCTGTCGCCCGTTGTCTTTTGCGCCGCAGAGTTTTGTGGATCATACTGTGTACGATATTGATTTAATTCTGTGTGACCGGTTAGAGAGATGCAAACACAGTGGTTAATGGGCAGTGTTCAATGGTGGGATTAAGATAATAATGACAACTGAACCGATGGATATTCAACAAAAACCGCACAGTACAGAAATAGAGCAAAAAATACTGAGACGTTCAATTTTCTGTACTTTATTTATTGCCAGCTCAGGGATCGTATTTGGCATTATCTGTGGTTCGATGTCGATTATTTTCGATGGCATGTTCTCGGCATTGGATGCGGGTATGTGTTCCTTATCATTGCTGGTTTCCCGCTTATTGGGGCAACCCCATAGCCGCCGTTTTCAATATGGATTCTGGCATGTTGAACCGCTGGTGCTGGCGTTTAACGGCAGTTTGCTAACGTTGCTGTGTCTGTATGCCTTCGTGAACGCGGTAAAAGGCATTGCCGACGGTGGGCGGGAGCTGGAATTGGGTTGGGCCATTGTGTATGCCGTCACCATCAGTATTTTCTGCTTCACGCTCTATTTTAAACAGCGCCGGTTGAATAAGAAGGTTGAGTCGGAATTAATTGCGCTGGACACCAAAAGCTGGTTGATGTCGGCGTGCATCAGCTCCGCTCTGTTAGTGGCATTTATTATTTCCTGGTTCTTGGAAGGAACCCGTTACGAACACCTGAATGTGTATACCGATCCTTTTGCGCTGGCGGTGTTGACCTTAGTACTCATACCGGTACCGATCAAAACGGTGAAATCTGCGTTAAGCGAAGTTTTACAGATGACTCCCGACAGTCTGGATAACAAAATTGAGTCTGTTATGGCGCAACTGCGGCTGGAATATGGGTTTCAGGATTATTCCAACTATGCGACGCGCATGGGGCGCGGGCTGTTTATTGAGATCCATATCGTGGTTCCTGAAAATATGGAAAACAGCGGAATACATAAGTTTGATCAAATCCGCGACAGAATTGCGGAGGCTATTGGCGAAGAAGGCCCCGATCGCTGGTTGACCATCTCTTTTACGCAAGATCCGAAGTGGCTGTAAGCGGCAATTCTTTGGCCATATACCACAGCTCAACCGCCTGGCTGGCGGTGGTAAAGCGATTCTCGCCAACGACTTCCATTCCTTGGCGTTGATAAAAGCGCCGAGCGGAAACGTTGGTTTTCAGTACGTCCAGCCAGAGCAGTGTTTGTAAATTTTTAATGGCCCGCCGCTGTACTTCGGCAAACAAGCGTTCGCCATAACCATGCCCGGCGTATCCCGGTAAAAAATAAATTTTCTGTAACTCAGCGCCGCTGGTGGCCGTTGCTGCCAGCGGGCTGTCAAAATTCAGCCGGGCGAAGCCAATCGGCGTGTTATCTAGATAGGCCAATAGCCAGCAAACCTGGCGATCCTGCAAGGTTTTCGTCAGTGCTGCTGCCGAGAAATCTTTCGCCAGAAAATCTTCCATCTCACTTTGTTGATGCCAAAGTGCACCGAAATGGGCCACATAGCTGGCGATGCCAGTTTCCCGCACGCTGGCTAAATCAGCGAGTAGCGCCTGACGAACAGTAAACATGGAAAGCTCCATACGAAGGGAAAGAGAGGGGATTATACCCGTGGGTTCACCTCATGGAATAGCGCTGTGGTATCCAATGGCGCGGAAATATGCCCTACCATATAGCACTGGGTCTGCGCACTGTGCTGCTGTGGCCGCTGGTGCCACAGATGAAAATTAACCTGCTGCCAGTTTGCTGGATCAAATGCCACGATGCTGGCTAATGCCAATGGGTTGGCCTGCTGCTGTGAACGTAACTGTGCAAGATCGCTATAAGGAGCAATTGGCCGGTATTCCAGTGTGGCGTAGCGAGCCTCGGCAAGGTTTTCTGGCACCAGGCTTACCACCCAAGGTAGC
This sequence comes from Chania multitudinisentens RB-25, assembly GCF_000520015.2. Classification (GTDB taxonomy): domain Bacteria; phylum Pseudomonadota; class Gammaproteobacteria; order Enterobacterales; family Enterobacteriaceae; genus Chania; species Chania multitudinisentens. The sequence goes on along the minus strand of NZ_CP007044.2, from coordinate 4,544,830 downwards.
CAGTGGTTGACCTGTGGCCAACCAAATGCCTGGCTGACTCCCCTAAATCCATTGCCGCTCAGAAAGTCGCTCATCCCGGTGCTGCTGTTCCACAGATAAAACGGGGCGTAGCGATTGTCATGGCCGTGTTCGCCTTTCAGCGCATAAAGATAGGCTTTCATGATTAACTGCGGATGCTTATCCAGCAAATGACCAAAATCAGCAATGCGTTTGCGGATAATGCCCATATCATAGTCAGCGGGGAGGGTGAATGTGTATTGCATGGCAATCATAGTGATGCTCCTGAAAAGAATTAACCGCTACAGAGTGACACAGCACTTTTTTTGATAAAATCAGTATTATTAAGACAAACAGTACGGAAAATCAGGATGGTCAGCATGAGGCGAATGACCTTCGATCTTGACGATTTGCGCAGCTATGTGGCTGGCATTGAGCTGGGCAGCTTTGCTCAAGCGGCGGAGCGCCTGGGGCGCTCAACTTCGGCAGTCAGCGCGCATCTGAAAAAGCTGGAACTACAGGTGGGTACGCCGATTTTGCGTAAATCCGGGCGCGGAATGGTGATGACGGAAGCCGGGGAAACGCTGCTGAGCTATGCTCGCCGTTTGCTGGAGCTGAATGATGAAGCCGTAGCGGCAGTGCGGGGGCTGGATTTGCAGGGCACGATACGCTTGGGGTTACAGGAAGATTTTGGTGAAACTTTTTTACCACAGGTACTTGGCCGCTTTGCCCGTGCGCATCCGAAAGTGCGTATTGAGGCACGTATTGCCCGTAATGCAGAACTGATCGATTGGGTGTTAAAGGGGCAATTGGATCTGTCGCTGGCTTGGGATGGCGGTATCAACACGCCGTTTCAGCAGGATTTAGGGCAACGCCTGATGCAGTGGATCGTTTCCCCCCACTTTGATTTGGCTCAGTGGCGTGCCAGCGGTGAAGCACTGCCGCTGGTGGTGTTTGACGCGCCTTGCCTGATGCGCAACGCAGCAGTCTCGGCGTTGGATCGCGCCGGGATTGCGTGGCGAATCGCATTTACCAGCCACAGCCTGAATGGCATCTGGGCGGCGGTCAGTGCTGGATTGGGTGTGACGGTGCGCACTGAGGCCGGGCTACCGCTGGAGTTGACCCAACTGACACCGGGAGAACTGCCTGCGCTACATCACATCAGTGTGCGGCTACATCGGGCAGAGGAACAACCGGATGAGGCCATTCAGCAACTGGCACAGATCATTACCGGGCGGTTACGTGAGTAACCTGCGCATCATCTAATCTTGGGCGATTGGTTGGTTGCCACTCAGCAAACCCCACTCGCTCCAGGCACCGTCATACAGTTTTACCTGCTGAGCAGCAAGCGACTGTAGGCCGAAGGCCAGAACGGCGGCGGTAACGCCAGAACCACAGCTGACGATGGTTGGCGCGGTGACGTCCACCCCTTTATCAAGGAAGGTTTGTTTGAGCGCTGCCAGTGACTTGAAGCGGCCATTTTCCAGCAGATCGCCATAGGGAATATTGATGCTGCCGGGAATATGACCACGGTGCAGGCCAGGGCGTGGCTCAGGAGCCTGTGCATAAAAGCGTGGCGCAGCGCGGGCGTCAAGGATTTGAATCTTGGCATTTATCGCCTGTTCAACCTGATGCATATTGACCACTGCATCGGCATTAAAGCGAGCGTTGAACGTGGCTGGTTTGGGATGAGCGGCGCCGGTTGCCAACTGATTACCGCGAGCCACCCAACCGTGCAAACCTTCGTCCAGCACGTAGACGTTATGTACGCCAAAGTTGCGGAATGTCCACCAGCCGCGCGGGGCGGAGAACTGATTGCCTTCATCATAGAAAACGAGGGTGTGTTTTTCACTGATGCCCAGTTTACCTGCGGCGATGCTGAATTCTTCCGCCGTTGGCAGCATATGGGGCAGCGCGGTATTTTTGTCTGCCACCTCGTCGATATCAAAATACACGGCGCCAGGAATATGGCCGCGTTCAAATTCCGCCAGCATGTCTTTTTTGGGGACTTGGCCAACCGGAGCCATACGGACGTCGATCACCACCAGATTTTCATCATTGACATGTTGTTCAAGCCATTGTGCCGTCACCAAAAAAGGAGAGTTCATTGCCGTTATCCGCCTGTTATCAAATTGGGTTTTTACTATACACCAGCAACAGGGAGGGATGGAGAGTTCCTTCGCCTCTTAGCCGATTGCGTTTGGCGGCGATTGGCAAGAGGATATGATAGCAATGAATAGCAGCTTGTGGGTGAAGGCAGATGGTTGACCACGACTTTGGCGGGGCGAAAATTGCACTGCTGTATGGCGGTGAGGTGTTGGTATACCTGCGTGATGAAAAGAGCGGTATTCCGTGGCCCGGTTGCTGGGATTTGCCCGGTGGTGGCCGCGAAGGCGATGAAACACCACTGGCCTGTGTGCAGCGGGAGACTCAGGAAGAGTTCGGGATTGGGGTATCGGCACACCAAGTGTTATGGCAACAGCGCTATGCCGGGATTCAGCCAGGTTATCCGCCCACCTGGTTTATGGTGGGTGAAATCACGCCAGCGCAAATCGCCGCCATCCGTTTCGGCGCGGAAGGGCAACGTTGGCAAATGATGCCCGTGGGCGAATTTATACAGCATCCGCAGGGGATTACCCACCTGCGTCAGCGGCTGGCAGGTTATCTGGAACGGCGCTAGGCAGACTCAACGCGGGCGATCAATTCGTCAATTTGATGCTCGGAAAAAACTTCCACCCCATTCTGGCGCAGCAATTCAGCCGTGACACCGTGGCCGGGTTGGGTCTTACCATTGAAGGAACCATCGTAAATTATCTGGCTACCGCAGGAAGGGCTGCGGTCGCTGAGCAGGGCGAAGCGGCAATCATGCAGGCGTGCGGTGTCCAGTGCCAACTGTGCTCCAAGCAGATACGGGGCGGTCACATCGTTACCAGCGGCATCGATCACTTTGGCTTGCTGGGCAAGTACGTCGGCACCGCTGGCAGCGGCGGCAATTTCAGCCGGTGGGCGTGGTGTGGAAAAGCCTGCGGCCAGCTCCGGGCAGCAAACCACCACTCGCCCCTCCTGCTGCCAGCGTTGCAACGTCGCGTTAGTCACCTTTTTATTAGAGGCGTTATAGCGCACGTTAAAACCAACCAAACAGGCACTCACTAAGATCTTTTTCGGCATAAAGGGTATCTCTATAGTAGCGGTGGTAATTTTTTATCCTAGTTTGGTCAGGGTTTCAATCCCATGGCTTCCGTGTGGGCAAATTGGCTCTGAGTGATCTGAGTAATGGTGAGGCCAATCTGTTTTATCGCCTGTTCAACATCGGTGGTCAGCTTCGGCGCATAGTTGATACGCAGGCAATTACGGTATTTTCCTGAAGCGGAAAAAATACTGCCAACGGCGATCTGTATTCCCAGCGGTTCCAGGCAGTGGTTCAGGCGCAGAGTATCAAATTCCTTATGCAGTTCGACCCACAGCATAAACCCGCCGCGAGGCTGGCTGACACGTGTATCGGCGGGGAAATATTGAGTGATCCAGCAGGTAATCAGATCGCGGTTTTGCTGGTAACGGATGCGCATGCGGCGCAGGTGCTGAATGTAGTGGCCGCCGCGGATGAATTCTGCAATGGCAAGCTGTGGCTGCGTGGCGGTTGAACCGGTGGTGATATACTTCATGTGCAGCACGCGCTCAAGGTAGCGGCCAGGGGCGATCCAACCAATGCGTAAGCCGGGGGCCAAAGTTTTGGAAAACGAACTGCACAACAGGACTCGCCCGTCACCGTCGAAAGATTTGATGGTGCGCGGCCGGGGGTAGCTGTAGGCAATGTCGCCATAAACATCATCTTCGATAATCGCCACGTCGCAACGCTGTGCCAGCGTTAACAAACGTTTTTTATGGGCGTCCGGCATGATGTAGCCCAATGGATTGTTGCAGTTCGGCGTCAGCAGAATCACCTTCACTGGCCACTGATCCAGAGCCATTTCCAAAGCTTCAAGGCTGATGCCGGTCAAAGGATCGGTTGGGATCTCCAGCGCCTTCATTCCCAGCCCTTTCAAGGTCTGCATGGTGCCATGAAAGCAGGGGGAATCAACCGCGACAATATCCCCTGGCTGACAAATGGCGCGTAGTCCACAGGAAAGCGCCTCGTGGCAGCCGGTGGTGATCACCAACTGTTCGGCGTCAAGCTGGCAGCCTGAATCCAGCAGCAGGCGGGCAATCTGCTCGCGCAAGCCAACGACGCCCTGAATGTCATCGTAATACAAGCTGCGCAGATCGCCGTGGCGGGCGGTATTACCCAATGCTTTGATCAGTGGCTTGAGCGTGGGTTCGTTGACGTCTGGCATACCACGCCCCAGTTGCACCCGATAGCTGTGTGGTTTGCTGCGGATCAGATCCAATACCTGTTCCCATTGCGAAATATCGACAGGCCATTGTACCGGGCGAGTCACGGCGGGCAGTTCCGCAATCCGATGTGGCCGGCGCACGAAATAACCCGACTTTGCGCGTGGTTCAACGAGCAGGCACTCTTCAAGCTGGCGGTAAGCCTGTTGCACCGTGCTGATACTGACGCCGTGCTCCAGGCTGAGTGCGCGTACCGAAGGCAAACGTTCGCCTGCGGCATAAAGACCTTGTTCAATACGTTGTCTGAGAATGGCGGCCAGTGCGGCATAACGCGTCATACAGATATCCAAAATCAAGTAAGCCAGAAAAATAACCGGTACAGATAGCGTCAAATTAGACCATTCAGCGCTCAGAAAACAGTTTTTGTATGGAATAAATATTGTTTTTTTGCATCTGTATCATTCAGGGCCTGTGTTTCATCATGAATCCAACGGATAAATTTGTGGAGAGCATAAAGATGGCACAACCCATTGAATACCCATTAACCCGATACCAAACGCTGTTACGCCGGTTACAACGTTGCCTGCAACGCCAGCAGACACGCCGAGCGTTGCTGTGGCTGAGTGATGCGCAGTTGGCTGATGTTGGCCTGAGCCGAGCACAGGCGATGCACGAGTGGCGCAAACCTTTTTGGCGATAATGACGGAGCACAGCACATTTTTTGAAATTAAATATTCATTTTATGTTGAGCACCATTTATTCCACACTGTGTTTGTCATGAGTTAATTTTGTTTATAATCATATTTTTATTGATTTTATAAACACTATTACGGGCATGGTTTTTATTTCATTGCTATCTTTTAATTGAAATTTATTTTCCATATAAACTAATATGGATTATAAATTCCATTTACGTTGAGATCCGTGAAGATTGACTCAGGAGAAAACAATGAAACAGGTGCGCGTTGGGTTGATTGGCACCGGCTATATTGGCCGGTGTCATGCTATTGCTTATGCCCAGGCTGGGACGGTGTTTCCGCTGAAAGGGGAACTGGTGCTGGAGATGCTGGCGGAGATCACCCCCGAACTGGCGGCACAGCGAGCAAAAGAGTTTGGTTTTGCGCGTTCAACGGCCCACTGGCGTGAGTTGGTGGCCGATCCTGCCATTGATGTGGTGGATATCTGCGCGCCAAATTTCCTGCATAAAGAGATGGCGCTGGCCGCCATTAGCCACGGCAAACATGTGTACTGCGAAAAACCGCTGGCCCTGAATGCGCAAGACGCTGCTGAAATGGTGCAGGCTGCGCGGGCCAAAGGGGTAAAAACGCTGGTGGGTTTCAACTATATGAAAAACCCGACCAGCCAGCTGGCGCGGGAAATCATCGCCAACGGTGAGATTGGTGAAGTGGTGCATTTCTATGGTACGCATAATGAGGATTATCTGGCCGATCCGCGCACGCCTATCGATTGGCACTGCCGCCAGGCGACCGCCGGGTTGGGGGCATTGGGCGATCTGGCCGCGCACATTGTCAACATGGCGCATTATCTGGTCGGGGAAATTGTGGCGGTATCCGGCGATTTGCAAACGCTGGTCAAACAACGCCCCGATCCCAACGATGCGGCGGTGTTGCATGAAGTGGAAAATGAAGATCAGGCCAGCGCGCTGGTACGTTTTGCCAACGGCGCGATGGGCACCATAGAAACCTCGCGCATTGCCTGCGGGCGCAAAATGGGCCTGAGCTATGTGGTCACCGGCACCAAAGGCACGTTGAGTTTTACTCAGGAACGGATGGCGGAGCTGAAGCTGTACCGGCACGATGAGCCGGCAGAGCGGCAGGGGTTTAAAACCATCATGGTGGGGCCAAAACACCCGGATTATGCAGCATTCTGCATCAGCGCCGGGCATGGCATCGGCTTTAACGATCAGAAAACGGTTGAGATCCGTGATTTGGTCAACGGCATCGCCGCAGGTGACCGCATGTGGCCAGACTTTGCCGAAGGTTGGAGGGTTTCCCGCGTGCTGGATGTGATAGCCGCTTCTGCCAAACAGCGCCGCTGGCTGGATATCAATCATGGCTGAGCCCGTGGCTGTAATCCGTTAGTTAAAACGCCAAGTAAGAACACCCGCTGATTTTTAACTTTGCTTTGCCATTTTGGTTATTTTGCACGTCGAACCGGTTCGCAGATACTGAGGAAAATCTCTCACTGCGAGCCGGAAAATGTCTGCAACTTCCTCACACAGCTATTATCTGCATGGCGAACAACGCGCCTGGATCCAACAGCTTGCTCGGCAATGGCATTGGCGGCTGGAATTGCCGACCTGGGGCATGATGGTATTGGTCTATGGCAGTTGGTTCGGCGTGGTGCACTATTGGCAACCGTTGGGCCCATGGTTGGGTACGCCGTTGCTGATTATCGCCACCACCGGATATCTGTCTTTGCAGCATGAACTGATCCACGGCCATCCGACGCGTTGGCCGCGCCTGAATCATCTGTTGGGTTTGCTGCCGCTGGCGGTTTGGTACCCCTACGGACTGTATCGCGATTCCCACCTGCAACATCACCGCGATCGGCATTTGACGTCGCCCGAAGACGATCCTGAAAGTTATTATTTCAGCCAGACCCAGTGGCAGCGCTGGCCAACATGGCTACCGCTGTTGACCAAGGTACGGAATACCTTGATTGGCCGGATGGCCCTTGGCCCGGCGCTGGATATTGCTGCCACCTTGATCAAGGCGTTGAAAGCCATTCTGACTGGTGAGCTACGCACTCTGGCGATGTGGCTGGTGCACGGCGCATTGTTGGTGCCGATGTTTATCTGGCTGCAAGTTCATGGTCTTTCTGCTGGTTTTTATCTGCTGGCGGTGAGTTATCCGGCGCTGGGCCTGACCAAGGTCAGATCGTTTTTTGAACATCGTGCTGTGGAAGCCCCGCAGGCTCGTTCTGTTATTAACGAAGCTGCTTGGCCGTGGCGCTTGCTGTTCCTCAATCTGAACTATCATTTAGTGCACCATGATTTACCCGGCCTGCCGTGGTACGGATTGCGCAAGGTGTATCTGGCAGAGCAAGAGGCTTACCGGCAGCGCAGTCAGGGGTTTGTGGTGGCGGGATACGGCGTGTGGTTGGCTGAATATGCCTTTACTCCTATCGCCGTTGAGGTGCATCCGTTTGCTGCTGCGGATGTGGCAGGCGATGCACAGAGCGGTTGGTCAACGATATCGCTTGCGCGCTGGGCTGGTGCAGTTCAGGATTTCCCAACCGATCTGGCGAAAAGCCGGAAAACCTAATATCAATAAGAGGAACAAGCATGGCTATCACTCGATTACGTGGAGGTTTTCTGGCTTTGGCGCTGAGCATGCTGACGGCTGGCGCAGTGCAGGCGGCTGATACGGTGCGCGTAGGTTCCAAGATTGATACCGAAGGATCGTTGCTCGGTAATATCATTGTGCAGGTGTTGGAAGCCAACGGCATCAAGACCACCAATAAACTGCAACTGGGCACCACCAAGGTGCTGCGTGGGGCGATCATCTCTGGCGAAATTGATATCTATCCAGAATATACCGGGAACGGAGCCTTCTTCTTCTCTGATGAAAAAGATCCGGCCTGGAAAGAAGCCAAAGCCGGGTTTGAGAAGGTGAAGAAGCTTGATTACGACAACCACCGCATCGTCTGGCTGGATGCTGCCCCGGCGAACAATACCTGGACGATTGCAGTCCGCCAGGATATGGCGGAGGCTCATCATCTGAAAACTTTGGCCGATCTCAGCCAGTGGATCAACAGCGGTGGTCAATTCAAACTGGCGGCGTCGGCAGAATTTATTGAACGCCCGGATGCCTTACCGGCTTTCCAGAACGCTTATGGTTTTAAGCTCAATCAGGATCAGTTGCTGTCGTTGGCCGGTGGCGATACGGCGGTAACCATCAAGGCCGCAGCAGAGCAGACTTCGGGGGTGAATGCGGCGATGGCTTATGGCACCGACGGCCCGGTTGCGGCCTTGGGGCTACAGACGCTGCTAGATCCAAAAGGTGTGCAGCCAATTTATGCGCCGGCACCGATTATTCGTGAAGCCGCCTTGAAAGAGCACGCCAATATTACCGAACTGTTGAAGCCGGTCTTTGCTACCTTGGATGGCCCGACCTTGCAAAAGCTGAACGCGCAGATCGCCGTGGAAGGGCAGGATGCCAAACAGGTGGCGGCAAACTACCTGAAAGAGCAAGGGTTGATTAAATAGCCCTTCTCTGTGAAACCGGGGCCGGTAAAACGGCCTCGACGGGTAATGGGGCAGGGAGTCACTTTGATTATTGCTTTTAAAAACCGCGTACTGCTGACGTTGTTCATCCTGCTGCTGCTGGCGGCTTTCGGCCTGCCGTTTCTCAGTTATGCCCCCAATCGCCTGCTGTCTGGCAAGAGTATTTCTCTGATCTCACTGTTACACGGCCCGGCGCTGTGGCTGTTGCTGCCTCTGTTGGCACTGGCCGCTCTCAGCCTGCTGGCACCCGTGCGGCGTAATGCCTTGCTGACGGCGTTGTCGGCCAGCCTATTGCTGGGGCTGATTTTCTGGTTAAGCGGCCATGCGGCGCAGCAGTTGGCACAGCAGGGATCGCCGCTGGCACGCACCTCCTGGGGCAGCGGCTATTGGCTGATGGCGGCGCTCTGCGGGCTGATGGCTGCCGATGCCATGACGCGAATGACTTCTTCACATCTGTGGCGCATGTTGGGCAACCTGCTGGTGATGCTGCCTGCGCTCTTGCTGCTGTTCAGCAGTGAGTTGGATCAGCTTTCGCTGCTTAAGGAGTACCACAACCGGCAGGAGGTGTTCGATGCGGCCCTGTTGCAGCACCTGACTATTCTGTTGGCAACCATGGTGCCCGCACTGCTGCTCGGCGTGCCGCTGGGCGTGCTGTGTTATCGCTCAGCGCGTTGGCAAACGCCGATTTTCTCTACGTTGAATATTATCCAGACCGTGCCTTCCATCGCGCTATTCGGCTTACTGATCGCCCCGCTGGCCGGGCTGGCGGCGGCACTGCCGTGGCTGGCTAAGTGGGGCATCAGTGGTATCGGTATGGCACCGGCGATCGTCGCACTGGTGCTGTATGCGCTGCTGCCGCTGGTGCGCAGCGTGGTGGCGGGTTTGCAAAGCGTTCCGGCCAGCGTGATTGAGTCTGCCAGCGGTATGGGGATGACGCGTGGGCAGATGTTCTTTCGCGTACAACTCCCTTTGGCACTGCCGCTGTTCCTTACCGGCGTGCGTATTCTGGCGGTACAAACCGTCGGCATGGCGGTGGTGGCCGCACTGATTGGTGCCGGTGGTTTTGGTGCCATTGTGTTTCAAGGATTACTCAGCAGTGCGCTGGATCTGGTGCTGCTCGGGGTGCTGCCGGTGATCGCCATGGCGGTGATCGTTGATTCGTTGTTCAAATGCATCATTTCACTGTTGGAAGTGACACGCTGATGATTCGCTTTGATCGGGTAAGCAAGGTTTTTCAGGGTAAACCGGTGGTTGATGATCTCTCGCTGCATATTGCCGAGGGAGAGTTTACCGTGCTGATTGGCACCTCCGGTTCCGGCAAATCCACCACTTTGAAGATGATCAACCGGCTGATTGAACACGACGCAGGCAAGATCTATTTCGCCGGTGAAGAGATTCATAAATTCAAACCGCAGGACCTGCGCCGCCGTATGGGCTACGCCATTCAGTCGATCGGCCTGTTCCCGCATTGGACGGTGGAGGAGAATATCGCCACCGTGCCGCAACTGCTGAAGTGGCCACGGGCGCGCATTCGCGAGCGGGTTACTGAACTGATGACGTTGCTGCATCTGGAACCGGAACGCTTTCGCCGCCGTTATCCGCATCAGCTTTCTGGCGGGCAGCAGCAGCGGGTGGGCGTGGCGCGCGCGCTGGCTGCCGATCCTGAGGTATTGCTGATGGATGAACCCTTTGGCGCGCTCGATCCGGTCACCCGGCTGACCTTGCAAAAGGAGATCGCGCGCATTCATCAGCTTTCTGGCCGTACCATTGTGCTGGTGACCCACGATATTGATGAAGCGCTGGGGTTGGCGAACCGCATTGTGCTGCTTGAACAGGGGCGAGTGGTACAACAGGGTACGCCGCTGGCGCTGCTGACCGAGCCGATCAATGACGTTGTGCGGGATTTTTTTGGCCGCAGCGATCGGGGTATCAAGCTGTTGGCGTTGGGCACGGTGGCTGAACGGATGCGGCCGGGCAGCGCCGAAGGGGAACCGATTCAGGCGGCGATGAGCCTGCGCGATGCGTTATCGGTATTTGTTGCCCGTGGCAGCGAACGCCTGCCGGTGATTGGTGAGCAGGGCGAGGCGCTTGGCGTGCTGCATTTTAGCGATCTGATCGCGCAAAAGGCATTGTCATGAAGATTTATGCCGGTTGGTGGCGCGATCCGTTGCCGTGGACTTTTGCCCTGTTGCTGGTGCTGGTGTTTGGCATGAACCATCTGCACTGGCTGTTTGCGGCCTGGTTCCCGGAACTGGACAGGCCGGTGTATCAACAGGACAGCTTTTTCTCGCTGGTAGAAGCGCATTTGCTGTTGGTGGCGGTATCAAGCTTTATCGCGGTGCTGATTGGCGTGACTGCCGGGGTAGCGGTCACGCGTGAGGCGGGGCGTGAGTTCCGCTCGCTGGTGGAAACGGTGGTGGCTGTTGGCCAGACCTTCCCGCCGGTAGCGGTGCTGGCGGTGGCGGTGCCGGTGATGGGTTTTAGCGAACAACCAGCGATTATTGCGCTGGTGCTGTACGGTTTGCTGCCGATCCTGCAAGGGACGTTGAGTGGGATCGAATCGGTGCCTGCCGCTACGCGCGAGGTGGCGCAGGGGGTGGGAATGAGCCGCTGGCAGATCCTGTGGCGCGTTGAGTTGCCGCTGGCGGCACCGGTGATCGTGGCGGGTATTCGGACTTCGGTGATCATTAATATCGGCACGGCGGCGATCGCCTCCACGGTAGGAACCAAAACGCTGGGCTCGCCGATCATCATCGGCTTGAGCGGTTTCAACACGGCTTATGTGATCCAGGGGGCGATGGTAGTGGCGCTGCTGGCAATCATCACTGACATGCTGTTTGAACGCTGGGTGCGTTACCTTACCGTCTGGCGTCATCTTTTGCGGGATAAATAATATGCTGACGGTGTCATTACCCATGTATGGCGTCAGCCATCAACAGGTAGAACCCTTCTGGCAGGCGTTGCGCAATAAATTACGGCAATTTGGTGTGGCGGAAGTGCCGCAAGCATTGAGCTGGCCGCAGGATCTGTTAGCGCATTGGCAGAGCCCGGATCTGCTGCTCAGCCAAACCTGCGGCTATCCGTTGGCGGCGTTGTTGCCGCAGGTACAGGTAGTGGGCACCTATCATTACCGTGTGGAAGGATGCAGCGCTGCGAATTACAGCAGTTGGCTGGTAGTGCGCGATAACGAAACGGGTGAACGGCTGGAGGACTTCCGTGGCCGGGTTGCCGCTTATAACAGCCGGGATTCGCAATCCGGCTACAACAGTCTGCTGGCGTTGATTGCGCCATTGGCGCAGCAAGGGCGGTTCTTCCGGCAGGCGATCGCTTCTGGTGCTCATTATGAATCACTGAAGATGCTCCACAGCGGGCAGGCGGATATTGCTGCTATCGACTGTGTCAGCCTGGCCTTGCTCAAACGCGCACAACCGCAGGCCGTGGCCGGGTTGAAGATTATTGGCCGCACCGCCGTGGTGCCAGGGTTGCCGCTGATTACGGCGGCGGCTACGCCGCCACAGCAGTTAACGTTGCTACGTGCGGCGGCCAGCGCGATGGTCGGCGATCCGGCCAGTGAGAGCCTGCTGATCGGTGATTTCAGCCTGGTGCCGCGTGAAGCCTATCAGGTTATCACCGAGCACCAGCAACAGGCGGCAGCATTGGGTGTGACGGCGCTATAGTAATCCCATTTATTTGCTTTGCAGAGTTGCTGCCGGTGCGGTGTTGGCCGGAGCTTCGCTGGCGGCTGGGGCTGTTTCATGCGGAGTGGTGGAGCGGGTATAGATATTCAGCCCGGCCAGGAATACGCCGCCCAGGGAACCGAAGGCGCATAGGGCGATAACGAGGATGAACGCTTTTTTCAGCATAAGTTATATTTCGCAGGTGATTTAGAACAACGGTGAATTATAGCTCCTTCGCCGGGTGAAACAATCATCGTTTTATCTTACTCGGGCGCTTTTACTTTGGCTCGGTGCACCTTGGCTGGGCGGCTGAACAGGTATTTGCCCAGGGTTACCAGCACGACCGCAGAGACGATCACGACCAGGGCCAGCCACTCACGCGCAGCCAGCGTCTCACCAGCAAAACCAACGCCGAGTAATACTGCTACCACCGGGTTCACGTAGGCGTAGCTGGTTGCCACAGCCGGGCGTACATTTTTCAGCAGAAACATATAGGCACTGATCGCCAGCATGGACCCGAATACGATCAGATAGCCGAGGGCCAGAAAGCTGCTGAGGCTGGGGAGATGATCAAGATGTTCGCCGCTCAGTTGGCTGGCGATCATCAGTACCACACCGGCCACCAGCATTTCTGCCGCTCCAGCCATTGGCCCGCTGGGAAGCTGAATGCGTGAACTGAGCACCGAACCAAAGGCCCAACTGGCGGAAGCCAGCAGGATCAGCAGCGCGCCCGTTGGGTTACCCACCAGGTTATTACCGGTATTGAGCAGCACGATACCCACCAAACCGAGTGCGATGCCGGTCCATTCCAATTTGGTATTGCGCATTCCCCAAAACATGCTGAAACACAGGGTAAATAACGGCACCGTTGCTACCATTACGGCGGCAATGCCAGAAGGCACATCCTGATGCTCTGCCACCGTAACCAGGCCGTTACCAACCGCCAGCAACAGGATGCCGATAATACCTGCTGCCACCCACTGTTTCAGCGTTGGCAGGGAATGGCCGCGTAACATCAGGAAACTGAACAGGATAATGCCCGCCACCAGAAAGCGGATGCCGGCCATCATCAGCGGTGGCCAGCTTTCAACTCCAAGACGAATGGCAAAGTAGGTCGATCCCCAGACAATATATAGCGTGAACAGTGCCCCAACTAATGGCAGAACATGGCGGTTTGGTTGGCTCAGCATAGGTTTTTTATTCGGTAAATTGAGATGACGTGGCAGCACTGACGGGTAACGGCAGGGCACCACCTCAGTTAGGGCACTCAGTAAACCCTAAGGGGAGGAGAATAAGCAACGCATTTTTAGGGGGCGCAGAAAAATTAAATCACGGGTGGCGTTGTGCCGGGGATACCGCGCTTTTATCGGCGTTTGTTAGCCGGTTAATTCCGCAACGTGGTACAAAAACCATTCTTGTATAACTTAAAAAGGGTTATTACAAAGGGGAAATCCGGTAGGTACAACGGCGAGCACCGGTAGGAATATGTTCGGTACGTTCAACCTTCGCCTGCAACACTTTAGCGAACACATTCAGCTCCGCACGGCAGAACTCTTTGCAAACCGTTGCGGCTGCGTGAATGGGGCAATGATTCTCCACCAACAAAAACGTCCCGTCTGCCAACTCACTCCATTCGGCCATGTAGCCTTCGTTACAGCGAATGGCTGCCAGGCGTGCAACGCGCTCACGTAAATTGGCAGCACCGATCATGCTTTGTTGATAATTGATGTAGGTTTCCTGTTCTCGGTTGTCGATCAACTGCTCTAATACCTGTTCACCCAGCGTATTGCGCACCGTGCGCAGCAGTTGGACGGTCAGTTCGGCATGGGCGTTGGGAAAATGGGCGTCTCCGGCCGGGGTGAGATGCCAGAGCTGTACCGGGCGGCCAACCCCGCGCGTTTCAGCTATCGCTTCAACCAACCCTTCTTTTGCCAGTTTGACAAACTGCTGGCGAGCCGCTTCACCGGTGGTGCCAAGCACTTTCCCCGCGTCAGAGGCTTGCTGCGGGCCGCACGTTTTCAACAGTTTCAGCAAACGATCGCTGACGGAGTGTGCTGTGCACTCCCCATTTTCCAAGTTAATTCTTGACATATATCACCGTCTAGGTCCTAATTATTCCAAGTCATTTCTTGTTAAATTTAACGCAACACTACGATTAACTCAATGTCACTCCCCTAAAAAAAGCAGGACGATAACCGTGATAACTGATGATAAAAGCCGCTGGAGCGATCTTTTTTCCGGTAAAAATACCGCTATTACCATTGCTTTGTCACTGGGTGTAGCGCTGTATGCGATCAATATTCTGGTTGCAACCACGATTCTACCTTCTGTTGTGCAAGATATCGGCGGCCTGGATCTGTATGCCTGGAATACGACGCTGTTTGTGGTGGCTTCAATACTGGGCTCTGTGCTGTCGGCAGCTTTATTGAATCGTTATGGGGCGCGTGGCGCTTATCTGGTGGCATCGCTGTTTTTCATCATCGGTGCCATGCTGTGTGCGCTGGCCCCTTCAATGCCCGTGATGGTGGTTGGCCGCGCGGTGCAGGGCTTTGGCGGCGGGCTTATTTTCGCCTTGTCCTACGCGATGGTCAATCTGGTGTTTGAACAGAAACTGTGGCCGCGCGCCATGGCGTTGATCTCTGCCATGTGGGGAATTGCCACGCTGGTGGGGCCTGCCGTTGGCGGGATTTTTGCCGAATTGCACGCCTGGCGTTGGGCATTCGGGATTCTGTTGCCGATTATGGTGCTGTATGCCGCTTTTACTTTCTGTATTCTGCCGCGAGAAAAATCACAGCAACAAAGCGTTGCATTGCCATTGATGCAACTGTTGCTGCTGGCCGCCGCCGTGCTGATCGTTTCGGCAGGTAGCCTGGCAACGAGTGGTTGGGTAAACGTGGGGGGCATTATTCTGGCTCTGTTGCTGGTGGTTTGGCTTGTCCGGCGTGAAGGGCATTCCAGCGCTCGCTTGTTACCCCAGGCTGCGCTGCGCCGGGGATCGGCACTGGTTCCGCTGTATGCCACGGTATCCTTGCTGGTGATCGGCATGACCAGCGAGATTTTTATCCCTTATTTTCTGCAAATTTTGCATGGCCAGTCGCCGCTGATTTCTGGTTATATTGCTGCCACGATGGCGGCCGGTTGGACATTATCGGAAATTCTCAGCTCTGGCTGGCGCGGTGCGGGAATTCGTCGGGCGATCGTCAGTGGGCCAGTGTTGGTCTTGCTCGGGCTGTTAGCGTTGGCGGTGCTGATGCCAATACCTTCTGATGGTGGTTGGCAGGCGTTAGGGCCGATTGTGGCTGCCTTGACGCTGGTCGGGTTTGGTATCGGCTTTGGCTGGCCGCACCTGCTGACTCGTATCTTGCAAATGGCTCCTGAGGCAGACAAAGATATCGCCGGTGCCTCCATCACTACGGTACAGTTATTCGCAACGGCGTTTGGTGCGGCGCTGGCGGGGATGGTGACGAATCTTGCCGGTTTTATCTCGCCTGGTGGGGTTGCCGGCGCGGCTTCTGCTGCTTACTGGTTGTTCCTGGTGTTTGCATTGGCCCCACTGTTGGCAATCTACAGTGCCTGGTGTAGCGTTGTGATGAACGAGCCAGAGAATGAGGTGGATAATGTTAAACCAACGCCAAATTCCAGCGAGTGTTAGGGGAAGCGTGATGTTTGGCGATTTATGTCGAAATGCGTAAACAGAAGTAATACTCATGGCCTTTCCTGCGTTATTCTATTCCTTCATTCGAAGGAGAATATGAATGACTTATCAATCAACTCTTGCAGAGCCGCCAATGCTGCGCTTGCGCCCGGCATTGCAGGGAGCGATAGCGATCTTACCGCTCTGCCTGGCGGTGCTGCCTTGGGGAATTCTGGCGGGCTCAATGGCTATCCAGAGTGGCCTGACGGCTGCTGAAGGGCTGGGGATGTCGGCGATTGTCTTTGCCGGTGCATCACAGTTGGTCGCAATGGGGATGATCAAAACCGGGGCAGGTTTATTGGCGATCCTGGTTTCAACCTTCTTTGTGACCGCACAGCACTTTTTGTATGGATTGCGCCTGCGGGAATGCATTGCACCATTGCCATTAAGATGGCGGATTTTGCTGGCTTTCTTATTAACCGATGAACTGTTTGCCCTGACGGGGAATCAGGGGCCAGCACGTTTCAACCGCTGGTATGCCTTGGGGGCCGGGTTAGCTTTTTATGTGTGCTGGTTCTTTGCCACCTTGTTGGGGGTGTTGGCTGCTAGCAGTGTCAGTAATCTCGACAGCTATGGGCTCGACTTCTCCATTGCAGCTACGTTTATCGCCATTGTGGTGCCGATGATCCGTAACCTGCCGGTGCTTGCCTGTGTGCTGACGGCGCTGGGGTTGTCTATCGGCCTGCATTATTACCAGGTGCCTGGCGCTTTGATTATTACGACCATAGCCGCCATGGTGGTCGGGCTGTTGTCCAGCAGGGAACGCGCATGATTTGGCTGACTATTGTATTGATGGGTGTGATCGTTTTTTTCAACCGTTATTGCTTTTTGGCCCCCGGTTTGCCGGTACGGCTATCGCAGCGGATGAGAACATTGCTGAGCTTTTCTGTGCCTGCGGTGTTAACGGCGATTTGCGGGCCGATCATTGCCTTTAACGGTGACGAATGGCGGGCACTGCCAGAAAACCCTTATCTCTGGGGAGCGATATTCGCCGTGGTTCTGGCTTTCTTCCTGCGCAATATGCTGGCCGTGGTGCTGTTGAGTATGCTGATGTTTATTCTGCTGCGCACCTGGTTCTGAGACTCTGCTGTGGGAAAGATGCCATGAAAAAGCCGGGCAGATGGCCCGGCGCAGTTTACCTCTAATCAGAACTGGTAGGTCAGAGCGACGGCAATAATATTGTCCGTTTTCAATCCCAGTTTATTATCGTCGCTAAGCCGATTAATTTTATAATCGACATAGGTAGACATATTTTTGTTGAAATAATAATAAGTGCCTACATCAAAATATTTCACCAGATCGGTATCACCGATATTTTCAATATCTTTCCCTTTGGATTGAATATACGCTAATGACGGACGCAGGCCAAAATCAAAAAGGTATTGGGCGACCAGCTCCACGTTTTGGGTTTTATTGGCAAAACCACTCACTTTGGTAGCAACATTATTAATCGCTGCGGTTCCTGAAATAGGTGTCAGGTTATGGGTTTCGGCATAGGTGGCTGCCAAATAAACGTTGTTGGCATCGTATTTCAATCCGGTTGCCCAGATTTCGGCTTTTTCGCCGGTGCCGTAGGTGCCGTGTTTCTGGGCTTCCGTGCGGTTGGAAGAAGCGAATGCAGCGCCAATACTTACCCCATCAATGATTTCATAACTGGAAGACAGGCCAAACCCATCGCCATTGGCTTTACTGGTGGCCCGGCTTTCGCTCTCATTTTTACCTTGGTATTGCAGCGCAAATTTCAGGCCGTCAACCAGCCCAAAGAAGTCGCTGTTGCGGTAAGTGGCTACGCCGTTGGTGCGGCCAGTCATAAAGTTATCGGTTTTAACATAAGAATCTGCGCCAAACTCCGGCAGCATATCGGTAAAGGCGCCCACATCGTAAATAACACCATAATTGCGGCCATAATCAAACGAGCCAAAGTCTTTTACCTTCAGGCCAGCAAATCCGAGGCGAGTTTTGGTGTCTTTAGTGCCATCAGCTTCGCTGTGGTTAGCCGCAATTTGATATTCCCACTGGCCGTAACCCGCCAGCATATCGTTAATTTGTGTCGCACCTTTAAAACCAATACGTACATAGGTTTTATCGCCGTCATTACTCGTATCATCAGAAAAATAATGCAGCGCTTTTACACGGCCATAAAAATCAAGCTTATTGCCATCTTTATTGTAAATTTCTGCTGCCTGTGTGACCTGAGCCATTAAAATTGCCGGAATAATAACGGCGAGAAGATTCGGTTTCATGTTTTTCCCTGCTTTAATACGATTGAAAGAGAGCTGCCACCCGTTTTATTGCTGTTTTACTTTGCTGCTTAGAATATTTGCCGCGCAGAATTTTTACCCTACTCGTATGATGTATTTATGACAGATTATTTATATCTGTGTGGCAGGGGAAATCACGTCTCAGATTGTACAGGGTGCTGTGCCACGTTAACCATAATCCCGATTATCAACCATCAACGGTAATGACAGTTGACTCATTCAGCATAACTTGGGCTGACGCCGCAGGCAGTCTGTGGGACAATAGCGCCATCATTTGGTTTAGATAAGAGTTGAATGGCGCTCTCCTCCGCAGTTAAAGATCAGATCGGCCAGTGGTACAAAGCCCTGCAACAACAAATACCGGACTTTATTTCCCGTGCCCCACAGCGGCAGATGATTGCCGAGGTGGCGAAAACCCTGGCTGGAGATTATTCACGCCATCTGGCGATTGAAGCCCCGACCGGCGTGGGTAAAACGCTTTCGTACCTGATCCCAGGCATTGCCGTGGGGCGTGCTGAGAGCAAACCGCTGGTGGTCAGCACGGCTAACGTGGCGTTGCAGGATCAGATCTACAGTAAAGATTTGCCGCTGTTGAAAAAGATCATTCCCGATCTGAAATTCACCGGCGCATTTGGCCGTGGGCGCTACGTTTGCCCGCGCAATCTGGCGGCGATGAGCACCGATGTGGCCGGGCAGGGCGATCTGATGCTGTATCTGGACGAAAATGAACTGGCGCCGTCCAATGGGGAAGAGCTGGCGCTATGCCAAAAGTTGTCGAAAGCCCTCAGCCGTTATGAGTGGGATGGCCTGCGCGATCATTATCAGTTATCCATCGACGATCCGTTATGGGCCAAGCTGAGCACCGATAAGGCTAACTGTCTGGGCCGTAACTGCCATTACATTCGAGAATGTCCGTTTTATATTGCGCGCAAAGAGATCGAAACCGCCGATGTGGTGGTGGCTAATCACGCCCTGGTGATGGCGGCGCTGGAAACTGAATCGGTGCTGCCGAACCCGAAAGAGTTGCTGCTGGTGCTGGATGAAGGCCATCACCTGCCGGAGGTGGCACGGGATGCGCTGGAGATGGAAGGGGAAATTACCGCGCTGTGGAGCAACCTGCAACTTGATATGATCGTGCGCCAGGTGGAGCAGTGCATGACGCAGTACCGGCCGAAAAACCCGCCGGGGCTGGCCAATAACGAACGCTTGAAAAACCACTGCGAAGAAATGCGTGAGTTGATCCAGATTTTCGAACATCAGGTCAATGCTTATTTACCGCCGGATAGCAGCAAGGCTGAGCACCGTTTCGCAATGGGTGAACTGCCTGCGGAGATGGTCGAGCTCTGCGCGCGCCTGTTTAAACTCACCGACGGGTTGCGTGGCCTGGCCGAATTTATCCTTAACGATCTCACCGAACAGACCGGCAAGCACGACATTGTGCGTTTGCACCGCTCTATCATCCAGATGAGCCGCACGCTGGGCTATCTGGAGGCGATGAGCAAGCTGTGGCGGCTGGCTGCGCTGGATAAGTCTTCCAACGCGCCGATCTCCAAGTGGGTGGTGCGTGAGCTGCGCGATAACGTCATTCATCTTTATCTGCACTGTGTGGGCATTCGCGTTAGCGATCAGTTGGAAAAACTGCTGTGGCGCAAAGTACCGCATGTGGTAATTACCTCTGCCACGCTGCGCTCGCTCAACAGCTTCTCGCGCCTGCAAGAGATGAGTGGGCTGACTGAGAAGGCTGGCGATCGCTTTGCCACTCTGGATTCACCGTTCAACCACGTTGAGCAGGGCAAGATTGTTATTCCCAACATGCGCTTTGAACCGGCAATGGTCAATGAGGCCGAACATCTGGAAGAGATGGCGCGTTTCTTCCGGGGCGAACAGGCCAGCGGTAAGCATAAAGGGATGCTGATCCTGTTCAGCAGCCACCGGGCAATGCAGACCTTCTTGAGCTACGTGACCGATCTGCGTTTGATGCTGCTGGTGCAGGGCGATCAGCCACGTTATCGGCTGGTAGAAGAGCACCGCAAACGGGTGGAGAAAGGTAGCGCCAGCGTGCTGATTGGCTTGCAGTCGTTTGCTGAAGGGCTGGATCTGAAAGGGGAACTGCTGACGCAGGTACATATTCACAAGATTGCTTTCCCGCCGATCGACAGCCCGGTGATCCTGACCGAAGGTGAATGGCTTAAATCACTTAACCGCTATCCGTTCGAAGTACAAAGCCTGCCGAGCGCGTCGTTTAACCTGATCCAGCAGGTGGGGCGCTTGATTCGCAGCAATGAATGCCACGGTGAAATCGTGATTTACGATCGCCGCTTGCTGACCAAAAGCTACGGTTCACGGCTGCTGGCGGCGCTACCGGTGTTTCCGATCGAACAGCGCGAAGTGCCAGAAGCCGACAAAGCGCATCTGGCGGCGTTAAAGTCTGCCGCCAGTGCGACGAAAAAAGAGAAAAAGCGTAAAAGCCCGTTCGCCCGCCGCCGTGCCCGCTGATTAAGTCAGGGGCGGTAAACGGCGCTTTACCGGCGTGGTTTTGACGATTGAAGTATTACATTGTGCGCTTTCGGCCAACTTATCTAATATCTGATCGAGCTGCTCCATCGAATGTGATACCAGCCGGGCGATAAAGCAGTCTTCGCCGGTTATTTTGTCACACTCGATCACTTCCGGTGTTTGCTGCAACATCAGTTCCACTTTTTTCAGCAGACCGGGTAAGGGTTTGATACGTATCAGCGACTGAAAACCATAACCGAGTGCTTGCAGATTGACGTTCAACGTATAGCCTTGAATCACGCCGTTTTCTTCCAACCGTCGCAGCCGTTCTGAAGTGCTGGGAGAAGAAAGAGCGACTTGTGCACTCAGCGCTTTCAACGAAATACGCGCATCCGTAGCCAGAATGGTCAGAATTTGACGATCGATATCATCCATAACCTCTCCATTAGGGAAATTAGGTTTTTAACCTGCGATATAAAGGTTATTAAGCAAAATTTCCTTTTTTATACCATATAAAACCGAGCCGAAAAACTGCAAGCTAATATCCAGTTTACTTAAGAGGAATTGCGGATGCATACAGAGATAAAACGCGGTTCGCTGGAGATGGCCGCTGCTATGTTGATCTCCGGTAGCATCGGCTGGTTTGTGCTGATGTCTGGTCAGCCTGTTATTAATACGGTGTTTTGGCGTTGCACCATGGGCGCATTGGTGTTGTTGTTGGTATGCGCTTTTCTGGGGCAGTTAAAACGTGAGTTGTTGCCGCGTGCCACCGTGTTGTTGGCTATCGCCGGTGGGGTGGCGCTGGTAGTGAACTGGTTGCTACTGTTTGCCGCCTATGATTATGTTTCTATTTCTATCGCTACCGTGGTGTACAACACTCAGCCTTTTATGCTGCTGGGGCTTGGGGCGCTGTTTCTGGGGGAAAAGTTAACGTTGCGTAAGTTGTTCTGGTTGCTGCTGGCGTTTATCGGCATGATGCTGATGGTGTTGGCACGACGAGATTCGGCGGCTGGGCAACAGACTTATCTGTGGGGGATTTTGTTATCACTCGGTGCGGCGTTTTGCTATGCGCTGATGGCGTTGGCTGCCAAACACCTGAAAGGTACACCGCCCCATCTGGTTGCCTTGATTCAGGTGACGGTGGGCGTGGTGATGCTGTCGCCGTTTGTTGATTTTTACGCGCAGACCAGCCCTGCTCAATGGGGAATGTTGGTTACGCTTGGCATTATGCATACCGGCTTGATGTATGTGCTGTTATACGGGGCGATTCAGAAACTGCCAACCCATTTGACCGGTTCGTTGTCGTTTATCTACCCCATTGCCGCCATGGGAGTGGATTGGCTGGCATTTGGTCACCATTTGGCGCTGCTACAGTTTGTTGGTGCGGCAATGATTCTGCTGGCTACTGCTGGAATGAATCTGCTGGGCGAACGGCGAATGCCGCAGCTTAAGCAGGCTAAGCCCTTAGTTTAGCGAAATAAATAATAATCTATCGCCTTGATGTATTACCCCTATCTGCTGGGGCCTGCGCGGCTATGGCAAAGTGAGATGATCCAACGCCACGCCAGTTGACTCTGGTGTGGCGTTATACTTACCAGCCGCCGCCACCTCCACCGCCAGAACCGCGCCCTGACGAGCCGCGGCCGGATGAGCCTGAACCCCTGGAACTAGAACTCGAACCTGAGCTTGAACTGCTGCTGGGGCGCGACATGGACGATGAGCGGCAGGAACGGTTGAAGCGACGCACGTTGTTCCAGTCTGCGTTGGCAAATACCTCCGACATGGCGTCTGTGCTGCTCAGGTATTGTGCAAAGGTGTTAGCCCAGGTTTTGCCAACCCCAAGGGCCAGCGCGTAGGGCAGCATACGTTCAAAATGGGAAACCAGTTTGTCGGGCGGGTAAAGTGCCTGATAGCGATGCTTCTCGGCTGCGCCAAGATACAGTTGCAGCCCTTGGGCAGTGGCTAAATCGTTCAATCCCTGCTGTGTGTAACGCGGTGCCAGCCAACCGAAGGCCACGCACAACAGAACAACCAGCGCCAGTGCGCCAACGTATCCTGCCGGCAACTGGGTCAAAGGAAGCAGGTTAAACATGAACAGGCTGCTGGCGAAAATGGTCAGTGGGCCAAATATCAATGCGAGGAACAGGGCGAAAAATCCCCAATCATTCCACATCTTTCTCGGGCTAAATAAAAATCTCAGCGGTAAAGAAAGCAGTGTAATACCCGCGAGCAGAAACAATAAAGCCGGAATGGTGACTAACGCGGCGGCAGGGCTGAATAGTGTGCCGCAGAGTACGGGCACCAACAGCATGATTAATATTCCGCGCCATATTGGCCCCGAACGTTTAGCAAATAACTGTTTCTGCTGTTTTGTACAGCGCTGCTCTAGCCACTGGAGGGCATTTTGCATTGGCTGCTGATAGGCCTGGCTGAGATTGATGTTTTGGCGATCGCCACTAAACAGGGTACTGAGCAACCGTCTGTCATTTGCATTTAATTGCCTGTTACTCTCATTAGGCTGTTGTGACAGCCACTGCTCATTCGCAGAACGTTTAGAGGTGCTCGGTTTTTCCGTAATGGTCATGCCGCGTTTAGCAACGAGATCCAGCAGATCGCTGCTAAAGGCAATGTCATCGTACTTACGCTGGGTGATATAGCGCAGATAACCCGGCGACATATTGTCCGGAAGCGCGTACAGCGGCACTATCGGCGGCATTTTCAACCCGGTGGCAATAACATTTTTTCGCCACCAAAACAGGTAGTAGCCAGCCAGGAGGAACAGCGGTATCCATAATGCGCTGGTTTTGACGGTGGGCAACAGCAGATGGACTAACGGTGAGGCAGCTTCCGGTGCGGGTGCACGAGTAAGAATACTGCGTGGCCAAGTATAGACAACGGTTAGCCCTTCGCCTCGTTTCAGCGGTTGCACTGTCTGCACGCTGCCATCAGGCAGGATCTGCGCGTTTTGCCCTTTGGCACCGTACATTCCGGTATAAATATCAATGCTTCTCAGCCGGGTGTCTTTGCCTTCGCTGTTCAAAAATGCGCTGGCTTCGGGCAGTTTCAGATGAAAGCTGGCTTTATCAATGGAGTATGCCCAGTCGTTGCCGGTTACATTCCAGTAAAGCTCATCCCACTCGGGGAAACGGCTGAAATGATTACGGATTTGGTATTGGATCTCATAGCTGTAAATGCCGGGTTGCAAGAAATGTTCAGCGCTGCCAATACGCACGGTGAGCGTTTCACCTTCTTTAACCACGCTGAAAGGTTCAGCCACGCCATCGCGTAATACGTTGTTAATCTGATAGTTGACGCTGAAAATTTTGCCGTCCTGCCGGTTCCAGGTTAACGGCAGCGTGCGGAAAATCCCTCGGCGTATTTGTTTGCCCAGAGATTGTACCTTGATGGTTTCGCTGATCGCCATGCTGCCATCCGCATCAAAACGCGCACGGGCGTCAAACGATAAAATATGTTCATAAGCGCGAACCCGCTGAGGGGCAGTGGCAGCCGGTGGAGCTGCCCTGTCGGTCACGTCGGCAACGGGTATGCTGATGGCAATATCATTAGCCGCTTGCACGGCTCCTGTTGCAACGACCAACCACAGCCCGAGTGCGCGCAGTATCCTGCCAGATAAACTTATCATTGCGTTAATCCATCCGTGGTAGCTTGGCATCTTCAGGATTTTCAAGCTCAAAAAACGCATCCACGTTGAAATTGAATGCCCGGGCTAACAGTAAACTGGGGAATGACTCCACCAGAATGTTGAAATCACGCACCGTGCTGTTGAAATAACGGCGTGCCATCTGCAATTGTTCTTCTATCTCAGCGAGGGATTGTTGCAGAGACAGGAAGTTCTCGTTGGCTTTCAGTTCTGGATAGGCTTCAGCCAGGGCAAAAACGCGCCCCAGGACACCTGAATATTGCCGCTCACTCTCGGCAATCTGCTGAGTATTGCCGACCAGGTTGCTGCGCTGGCGGGTGATTTCTTCCAGCAACTCTTTCTCATGCTGAGCATAGCGTTTGACCAAGCTCAGCAGATTCGGCGCCAGATCGTGGCGGCGTTTGAGCTGCACTGCAATACCGCTCCAGGCTTCGTCTTTGAAGCGGCGCAGGGAGATAAAGCGGTTATAAGTCACGATGGCCCAGAGCAACACCACGGCAATAACGGCTAAGCCGATATACATTTCCATTTTTCCATCCATATTTGGCCGAAGATACATAATCCCTTGGGATATTTATGGATATTATCGCATTCGGGCATCTGCGGTAAATTGTGATACATATATCAAATTCCCCTGATAATAAGGACGTTGCGCAGCATGTATCAGCCCAGCTCATTCCGTGAAGATGATTTCGCCACTCAATTGGCCTTGGTGCAGGCTAATCCGTTAGGGTTGTTAATCAGCCACGGTGCTCAAGGCATGTTGGCCGACCCGGTTCCTTTTCTTGTTCATGCTGATGAACAGGGAGAGGTAACACTGAGGGCGCATATGGCGCGAGCTAACCCTCATTGGCGAGCGCTGCAAAGGATGCCAGAGTGCCTGGTGGTATTTCAGGGGGTGGAAGGCTATATCTCACCAAACTGGTATGCCACCAAGCTTCAGAGCGGCAAAGTGGTGCCAACCTGGAATTATACCATGGTGCAGATGTGGGGAAAGCCAATGGTGACGGAGGATCCGCTCTGGCTACAGCATCAGTTAGCCGCGTTGACTGCCCTGAATGAAGGGAATCAGCCTCAACCCTGGCGTATTGACGAGGCTCCGGCAAACTATATTGCCAGCCAGATGAAGGCGATTGTCGGGATTGAAATTGTTGTCACGCGGCGGGAGGGCAAATGGAAAATGAGCCAGAACCGTAATGCGGCAGATATCAGCGGCGTAATCGCTGGGTTGCGGGCAGGTGACGGTGCGCAGCAGCAATTGGCTGATGAGGTTGAACGGCGGCGTGGCTAAGTTATGTATGGCAAAATGAATCAGCGGAACTGAACGATGGATTACACCAAGATTATCAAAGAAATAGGTCGTGGTAAGAACCATGCACGCGATTTGAATCAGGAAACCGCCTTTCAGCTTTATCAGGCAATGCTGGCGGGTGAGGTGCCTGAGTTGGAGCTGGGGGGCATACTGATTGCCATGCGCATCAAAGGGGAGGCCGAAGCCGAAATGCTGGGTTTCTATCAGGCGATGCAGCAGCAGGTGATGCGCTTGCAAAAACCACAGCAGCGTCCAATGCCGGTGGTGCTGCCAAGTTACAACGGTGCGCGGAAACAGGCCAACCTGACGCCCTTGCTGGCTTTGCTGTTAGCGCGTGTGGGGTTGCCGGTGGTGGTGCATGGCGTGTTGAATGACAGCACGCGCATCACCAGTGCGGAAATCTTTCGCACGCTCGGCGTGCCGTGGTCTGAAGATCCTCTTCATGCCCAGCAGCGGCTGGAGAGTGGTTTACCGGTTTTTATCCCGGTATCTGTGCTTTCACCACCAATGGCAACCCAGCTTGATCTGCGTTGGAAGATGGGGGTGCGCAATAGCGCCCACACGTTAGCCAAATTGGCCACGCCGTTTGGCGATGCCAACGTGTTGCGTATTGCCAGCGTTTCACACCCGGAATACGTTGGGCGTGTGGCGTCGTTTTTCCGCCAGATCGGTGCGCGAGGGTTGTTGATGCACGGTACGGAAGGTGAAGCTTATGCCAATCCGCAGCGTTGCCCACAGATTCACTATCTCGTTGATGGTGAGCAGCACGTTTTACTGGAACGGCCACAGCAGGATGCGCCTGTGGCATTGCCTGAGGCCAAAGATGCCGAGACTACCGCGCGCTGGACCGAACGCTGCCTGGCGGGTGAAGTGGCGATCCCAGAGCCTATTTTATGGCAAATCGCCTGTTGCCTGGTGGCAACCGGTGAGGTAGAGACTTTGGCACAGGGGTTGGCGCGCGTGCGTTGAGAAAATCACCCATTGAAAAGTATGCCTAACTTCTTAGGGAGAGCCTGTTAGGTGCAGAAAGCGGTTTATTAGAAAAACTTTACAAACGTGAGTATATAACTTTACAGAAGTGGATTACACTCAAAAAGCGCTTTGGGGCGCTCAGGAAGGGGTGAACCTTGAAATACATCCACTTGATGAATGAAATTATCTCTGTCTTGGTCAGATCATTGTTGTAAAACAGAGCTTGAGGACTACTATTATCTAAGCCATAAGAGAAGAGGTTCTTAAAATGCCTGTACAGTGATGTATA
Source organism: Chania multitudinisentens RB-25 (assembly GCF_000520015.2). Classification (GTDB taxonomy): domain Bacteria; phylum Pseudomonadota; class Gammaproteobacteria; order Enterobacterales; family Enterobacteriaceae; genus Chania; species Chania multitudinisentens. The sequence continues at coordinate 4,517,893 of NZ_CP007044.2, read as the reverse complement.
TGTGTTTTGGGTTATGAATCACGTTTTTCAGCATGGGCTATTAGCATGCGTTGATAGAATGCGAAGTATAATCTTATAGGTAGGGATGATGAGTAAATACGATGATGTTCAGCAGTTCAAAAATAAAGTCAATATGAAAGATATTGATTATAAAGAATTTCCTAATGATGATAGTGCGTTGGCTTTACACCGCTGGCCTATCGTTGAACAGATAGCGGAAGAAGGGCTTGGTGCTTCTTCCAGTCTTGATCGCAGTATGCAGCCAACGCCAGCAAGCGCTACCGAATTTTCCTCTATGCTGCCCTCTGGTTTGGAGCCACAACCCGCACAACAACCGCGTGCGGCTCCCATCAATAACCAACTGTTGCCTGGGCATGCCACTCACGATTTTAAACAAATCATTCCCCCGGTTACTGAACCTAGTAGGGACGAACCGTTTGTTGCGCCAATTGTTTCGCAGGCGGCACAACCTTCTCAGCCGGTAGATGCCTCGCGTTTTAAAAAAATGTTCAGCAAAAAAACGCCTTCTGTCGAAGCCGAAGAAGTCAGTGCGAATACGGGTCGTAATACGTTACTCAAGCCACTTTTAGAGAATATTGCCTCATGCCGTTAGTCTGTGTTTGTTCTCCCAAGGGAGGGGTAGGAAAAACCACAGTTACTGCCAATTTGGCTTATGCTTTGGCCCGCAGTGGCAGTAAGGTTTTAGTGGTGGATTTTGATACGCAGAATGCGCTGCGCCTGCATTTTGGGATTCCTATTTCTGATAATCGCGGGTTTGCTGCTCAATCAGGAACATTATCTGATTGGAGCCAGTTTATCCTTAAGGCCGGGCCTAATCTGTTTGTTTTACCCTGCGGTGAAGTGACAGAAGATGAAAGGCTCCTGTTTGAAGATAACCTGATGAATGAACCGATGTTCATTCAGCGTGGCCTTAGCGCAGTGCTCAAAATTCCAGGCATGGTGGTAATTGCCGATATGCCTCCAGGCCGTAATGCCGCGTTGAAAGCCATGCAGGGCGTGGCGGATATGCGCATCGTTGTTTTATTGGCTGACACCGCCTCTCTTAGCCTGTTGCCCCCAATCGAACAGCACAAGTTTATGAATGAACCGCTGAATCATAAAATGGGCGAATATTACGTGGTCAACCAAAGTGATATGAGACGCACTTTGAGCCGGGACGTCACACATTTTTTTGAGCAGCGCCTGCAAGGTAAATTGTTGGGTACGATTCATCGTGATGAATGTGTGCCTGAAGCCAATGCTTCACAACGGGCGATTATGGATATCAGTCCTGTTTCGGCCGCCGCATTTGATATCGAACATATTAGTAAAAAAGTAGCCGTTATTTTAGGGCTGAGCGTGGGAGATGGTGCGTATCACCACACGACGTCTATTTATGGTTCTTAGTAAGGACATTTTGGTCAGCTATGAATAAAATACTTTTTTCTTTCTTATTGCTGTTAGCCTTACCTTTGATCGTTTTGATCATCATTGCGCCAATGAGCAGTGATAACCAATACATTTTTGGTTTTATTTGTATTGGCATAGTATTTATTCTTGGGGTGAGCAAAAGCAAGAAAGTGACTCTGATCATGATCGTCATGTCGACGTTGATGTCATTGCGCTACATTTATTGGCGTGCCACGGAAACCCTGCATTTCAATACCACGCTGGAAGCGGTGCTGGGGATTGCTTTGTTTATGACCGAGCTGTATGCCTTGGTCATTCTAATATTTGGCTATATACAAACAACCTGGCCATTAAAAAGAACCATTGAACCCTTGCCGGATGATATTTCGCTCTGGCCAACGGTGGATGTTTATATCCCCACTTATAACGAGAGTATGGATGTAGTGCGTGACACCGTGCTGGCGGCGCAGTGTATTGATTACCCCAAAGACAAGATGAAAATTTATGTTCTTGATGACGGTAAACGTAATGAGTTTGCCGTATTTTGCGCTGATGCAGGGGTGGGATATATCACCAGAACGGATAATAAGCACGCCAAAGCAGGGAACCTGAATAATGCACTGAAAGTGACGCAGGGTGAATTGATCACGGTGTTTGATTGTGACCACGTAGCCACCCGGGCTTTCTTGCAGGCAACGGTCGGCAGTTTCCTGGTTGACGATCGTCTGGCATTGATTCAAACCCCACACTATTTCTATTCTCCCGATCCTTTTGAACGCAACCTCTCGGAAGCGAGCAAAGTTCCTAATGAAGGGGCATTGTTCTACGGGCCGGTACAGCAAGGTAACGACAACTGGAATGCCACGTTTTTCTGCGGTTCCTGTGCGGTTATCCGCCGCACGGCGCTGGAAGAGGTGGGCGGATTTGCTGTTGAAACCGTTACCGAAGATGCGCACACCGCGTTGAAGATGCAGCGTTTGGGCTGGGGATCGGCTTTCCTGGCACTGCCGCTGGCCGCCGGTTTGGCGACCGAGCGCTTAGGGCTGCATGTGATACAGCGTACTCGCTGGGCCCGTGGTATGACGCAGATCTTCCGCGTGGATAACCCGTTGTTCGGGCGGGGGCTGAACTGGCAGCAGCGTTTGTGTTACCTGAATGCCATGCTGCATTTTCAATACGGGTTGCCCAGGGTTATTTTCTGTATTGCGCCGTTATTTTACTTACTGTTCAACCTGAATATTATCGCCTCGTCGGCAGGGCTGATTTTTGCCTATGTATTGCCCCATCTGGTGATGTCTATCTATATTAACTCCAGATCAATGGGAAGATACCGTTATTCTTTCTGGGGGGAAATATATGAAACCGTTATGTGTTTCCATCTGGTGATTCCTACCCTGTTGGCGATGATTTCACCAAAGCATGGCAAATTTAACGTGACGGATAAAGGCGCATTGCTGGACACCAACTATTTTGACTTCCACATTGTGCGGCCGCATATCATTGCCGTGTCGTTATTGCTACTGGGAACGGCCTGGGGGGTTATTCGCCTGTTAATGACCGACCATTATGGCGCCAACCCCCAGGTTATCGTGCTGAATATCGCCTGGGCCAGTTTCAGTATGATTATATTGCTGGGTTCTATTGCGGTAGCCAGGGAAACCCGCCAAGTCCGGAAAACCATCCGTGTTGAGGCCTCAATCCCGGCCATCCTCTATTTTGCCAGCGGTGCAGCGATGCGTACTGAAACGCTGGATCTCTCAATGGGTGGGGTCAAGTTGAAAACCCCTGATGAACGTTTCATGGATGACCCTATTGAAGAAGTGGAATTATCCTTGAAGTCGGGCGTGGTGTGTTTCCCTGTAGAACTGATTGATGTTGATAAATCGGTGACTCGCCTGATGTTTAAAGAATTGCCAATCGAAAAAAGACGGGAACTGGTGAGAGTGGTGCTGGCGCGGGCTGATGCCTGGATCAATGATAAGCCTTGCCCACCGGATCGGCCATTGCGTTCGTTGCTGGGGATTATCCGTTGTATTTTCGAACTGTTCTATTTTTCTTGGAAAGATTACCGGGAAAAGAAACGGGAGAAAAAACTGCGTAAAAAAAATCCAGACTTACCGCAGTTTGAGGACAAGGAACAGACAATATGAGTGTAGTGGGAGGAACGCTGCGAGCAGCCAGAACCATGGCATTCGTCTTGGTGAGTGGCTTGGGTTTGTTGTTTTGTCTGTCTGATGTATCAAGAGCGGTGGAACCGCCCACTTCTGTTCCATCCGGCAGTGATCCTCAAGGGGTGTTATCTTTACCGCGGCCCGTGGATTTGCCGATTTCGCCGCAGGGCAGTGTGGATCAGGTAACGGATAGCACTCAAGCAGGGAGTACAGTGCCCGCCACGCCAGACCCTCAGGCCAGTTTAAATCATCTGGTTGAATCCACGCTCAACGTTGCCGAAATGGGGTTGCCAGCAGGGTTGACTCTCAGTAACTGGCAGCGTCAATCAGGGTTCACTTTTACCTTGCCGGTTGACTCGGTGGTGACGGATGCCAATCTGTTTTTGGATATTGAGGTATCGCCCGCATTGATGGAGGGCAATACGGAATTGCATCTGATGCTGAATGGGCAACCCCTGAGCCAGCATGTGCTGAATAAGGTTCACCAAGCTAAAGTCACGTATAAGTTATCCATTCCGGCTGCCATGATCGTGGCGCGTAACAATCTGAGTTTCAGCATCCAGAACAGCAATGACGAAGTCATGCAATGTGAAAGAGGGGTTGCCGATAAATACTGGGTCAAAGTGTTGCCAACCAGTAGGTTGGAGCTGGAGAGCCAGATATTGAATATCGGCCAGAGTGTCGGCCATTTCCCGCGCCCATTCTTCGATCCGCAGTCAATGCAGCCTTCTGTGGTGAACATTGTGTTCAGCCAGGCTAAAAGGCCAGAGGATGTTGGGGCAGCCGCGATGGTCAGCTCGCATTTGGGGATACTGGCACGCCACAATAATCTTGATTTCCAGGTATTACAGGATGAGATCCCAGAACAAAACGGGATTATTTTTGCCCAGCCAGGGGAACAGATTGGTTCACTGACCTTGCCACAGGCGAGTGGCCCAACGCTTCAGGTGATCGATAATCCGTTAAATCCGGTTTATAAGCTGTTGCTGGTGATGGGGAGCAACCGTAACGAAATGCGCCAGGCTGCCTATCGTTTGATCAGCCAGCCGTTGCCGGAAAAAACGCCGTTGCTGGCGGTGAAAACCGTGTCGATACCACAGCGCCTTCCTTATGATGCCCCGCGCTGGATCAATACGACCCGCCCGGTCAAATTCAGCGAGTTAGTGGCGAATGTCGATGAACTGACGGTGAGCGGTGTCTTTCATGATGCCGTGCGCATTGCTTTCCGGGCCGCACCGGACCTGTTTATCTGGGATGGAAGAAACGTTCCGCTGCAAATCAATTACCGTTTTCCGACCGACAGTTGGATTGATGAAAACAGATCGCAGCTGAGTGCGACGCTGAACGGGACTTTTTTACGTAACCTGCCGGTTAACAAAGGGGGATTACTGGAGTTTCTGTGGCGCAAACTGGGCGGAGATACACGGCAGGAAAGCTACAGCCTGCCTCTGCCGCCTTATCTGATCTACGGCGACAACATGCTGGAGCTCTATTTCTCCATTGTGCCTAAAAACAACGCCTCGTGTAATCCGGCAGACAGCGACAGTATCAAAAGCCGTATCGGGCCAGATTCTTACATTGATCTGAGTAAAACCTATCATTTCACCGAACTGCCAAACCTTTCCTATTATGTGGGGGCGGCCTTCCCATTCACCAGATTGGCTGATTTCTCTCAAACGGTATTACTGTTAGCCGAAAAACCAACGGTAAATGAGATACGGACTCTGCTTAATCTGGCCGCCAGAGCGGGAGCAGCAACAGGCAGCTCAATTAGCAATACCGATGTTCGGTTTGGATTACAGGGCAATGAACTGGATGAGCCTAAATTTAAAGCGCGGGATGTTCTGGTGGTGGCTTCATTAGAGCAGGAGAGTTTTTATCAGCGCCTGTTGCAGCATGCTCCGTTTACGTTGGATACCAGTGGGTTGCTCACGATGAAACCTCAGCCAATGCTGGAAAGGCTGCAATCCTATTTGAAAGGTAACTGGCAAACGCAAGGCATTGATGCGGACCGCTATCTGTCTTCACTTTCTGACTGGCGGGGTTTTCTCAGCTTCCGTTCCGGCTGGGATCCACAGCGAGTGGTGGTGGTAGCCAGTGCTTCTTCTGACGATGGTTTGAGTAAGATTTATACCGACTTGAAATCACCGAAGATTAACGCCGGAGTACGTGGCGATCTGGCGGTGATTACCGATCAAAATGGCGTACACAGTTTTCAGGTGGGTGCGCAGTTCCCCAGCGGGGAGCTGCCTTGGTATCTGATCTTTATCTGGTATGCCAGTAAACATGTGGTGCTTTTGTCTCTGACCGGTTTAGGGATTTCCATCGTGCTCGGGCTGAGTCTCTATATTCTGCTAAGAAAGCACGCAGCTAAACGTTTAGGGAGAGATGTAGAAGATGAAAATTAAAACATGTCTCGACCCGGTGTTATACAGGAGCTGTCCATGGAATATAGCCAATTGAACATCTTACTGAAAAAGCAGCTGTACGGGGTTTCTTTGGCCGGTTTGGCGGTGTTTTCGTTATCGGCGATTGCCGATGACAGTAACCCGGCGTTGAAAGCACTCTTTGAACAGGCGGCATATTGGCATGATAAATCTCATGACGATCTGGCTCAGGGGGCGTTGCAGAAAGTTCTGCTGATGGATGAAAACAATACTGAGGCGATGTATCTGCTGTCTCTCTATGCCATGCAGAGTGGGGATAAAGCCAAGGCTGAACAGTGGCGGAAGAAGCTGAGTGAGGTGGCTCCTCAAGATCCGCGTTTGCAGGCGTTGGACAGTAATAATAAGGCTCAGTCGCCAGCGGCCAAGAATCTGTTGGCCCAGGCCCGGCAGTATGCGGCGAAGGGGAATTTCCCTCAGGCGATTGCCAGCTATCAGGCAATCTTTAATGGTAAAACCCCCATCGACAACTTGGCCAATGAGTATTATCTCACGCTGGCCGGAACACCAACGGGGCGGCAGGAAGCTATTGATGGCCTGAAACAACGCCTTGCTTTGCAGCCGAACGATACCCAAACCCGCGTGGTATTGGGAAAGGTGATGACCTATCAGGAGTCAACGCGCCGGGAGGGGATTAACCTGCTGGCCTCGTTGGCCCCTACCAATAATGATGCCGATCAAGGCTTGAAGCAGGCGTTGCTCTGGTTGGCTCCACAGCCAACCGACAAACCGCTGTACGATGCCTATCAGCAAAGGCACCCGGCAGATAAAGCCGTGGCGGCCTATTACCAGCAAAATATCGCTGGGGCAGCGAAAAGCGCGGGTTTCACTGAATTGAATAAAGGGGATTTGACGAGCGCCAAGAGCCAGTTCGAAAGTATCCTGGCCAGCAACCCTAATGATAAGGAAGCGCTGGCGGGAATGGGCTTTACTGCCATGCGCAGCGGCGATTTCAGCCAGGCGGAAGACTACCTCAATCAGGCCGCAAAACAAGGCGGCCCGCAAAGTGCGCAATGGAGCGCTTTGGCCCAGGACGCCAATCTCTATGGGGCATTGGCAAAAGGTAAACAAGCGGTCAGTGCAGGCAAGCTTGATGAAGCGCTGGCGCTTACCGCGCCGCTGACTAACGCCACGGGGGATAAGGGCAGTGCGGTAATGCTGTTCCGGGCGGATGTTTTACGCCGGCAAGGTGATTTCACGGCGGCGGAGCAGGTTTACCGCGGGTTGCTGGCCCAGAATCCACAGAATAATGATGCGAAATTGGGGCTCTATTACCTGTTATTGCAACAACGTAAAGGGCAGGAAGCGGAGTTAGTGCTACAAAGCCTCCCGGCCAATCTGCGGCCGAAAATTAACCAAACGGCCGCTGGGGTTAACGTTGATCCTTTGCGTAAAGAGGCGGCATTAGCGGTGCAGCAGAATAATCCTCAGCGGGCGATGATGATCCTGCAACAGGCTTTGGAAAAACAACCCTCGAATGCCTGGGTACGTTTGGATATGGCACGCATCCTGAGTAAACAAGGGCAGGAGCTGCAGGCGCAGACGCTGATTTCGCCTTTGATGCAGGTGGGTGCTCCGGCAGACAGCGTTTACGCTGCCGCTCTGTTTGCTTCTGAACGCAATGACTGGCTGAATGTTTCTACGCTGATGGCGCGTATCCCGGCCTCAAGAAAGAGCAGAGATATGCGGGAACTGGCAGCAACGGCCTCGGTTAATCAGCAGCGAGTCAGCGCTGAAAATTATCTCCGGCAGGGCAATACCGCCAGTGCTGCGGCGATCCTGCGGCAGATGGCGCAGAAACCGCCTACCGAACCGGCTGCGTTGGGTGAGTTGGCGAAAGATTTGATGGCGGTGGGCGATACCGCTACGGCAGTACAATTGGTGCGCGAGAATATGCGCCAGGGCGTTAAGGGGAATGCCGGGGATTATTCTGCCCAAATCGCCGTGCTGAATCAGGCCGGGTTAAGCCAGGAAGCCGATGCATGGCTAAATAATCCTGCGTTGCTGGCGAAGAGTTCTGCTAGAGAGATTAGCCAGTTGCGCAATGGGGGGGTGATCAATGAAGCCGATACGCTGCGCCTGCGGGGGCAGTATGGTGCGGCTTATGACAAATTGATCGCCGCTCTACAGGACGACCCGCAAAACGCAGATATCATGCTGGCGATGGGGCGCCTTTATCAGTCCGGCAACATGAACCAGGAGGCCGGGCAGGTATTCAACTATCTGCTGAACCGCGATAGCCTGAATCAGGGGGCGCGCGAAGGTGCAATAGGGATTGCGCTGGCCGAAGGTGAGGTCGGCAGAGCCAAACAATTGCTCGGCGGTTTGCCCGTGGTGAAAACGCCAGATCAGTTGCTGCTGGCGGCCCGCGTTGCTGAGGCTGACGGTAATTATCCACACGCCTTGTCGCTGCTGCGTGAAGCAAAAAGCCGCCTGAACGGTGTGAATGTTGCTTCTGGCAATGGGCAGGCGTTGATTGGGGGGTTAAGGCTGGCGGACAACCCTTTTGCCACGCAAACCTCCACACTCTCTGATGGCGGCAGTGCTTCACCTTCGGCCTATGGGCAGGTGTTGCCTTGGCAGGTAGCGGCTCCTGGTTTGGCTGGCAGCTACGCGAATGGTGCACCACGTTTGCCTGGAACCTTGGCCAAAAATCCGACATTGCAGCAAGTCGAGAAGTTGATGGATGAGGTGCAAAACAAAACGGCGACTTGGGTACAGGGAAATATTTCGTTGCGTAACAACAGCAGCGGTGAGAGTGGGCTGAGTAACATCACAGAAATCAGAAGCCCGATCAGTGTGTCGGGTATGCCGGTGGATGATGGCCGGGTCACCTTTGAAATGACGCCGGTGATGTTGAAATCAGGTACACCGTCCAGCAGTGCCAACAGCCGTTTTGGTACCGGGGCTTTGCAACAAGCCAGAGCCGTAGAGGCCGCGACGCAGGCGTCCGTTGTGGCATCGCAGAATTCGATCGCCGCTGCGCGGGATGCCGATCTGCGCTACCAGGAGATTCATGCAACACGGGATCATCTGTGTTCACTGGATCCTACGTCTGCCGACTGTGATGCGGCAACGCTGGCGCAGGCGGAAGCTTATGACGAGAAACAACGGCTTGATGGTCTGATAACACAGCCACAAACGTTTAACCCCAATGATTTCTATGCTGACTCACCTGGGCAACAGCAGGAAAACGGTGTTGAACTGGCTCTGGCATTGAGCGGTGACAGCTATAAGCTGGACGTTGGCAGCACCCCGTTGGGTTCAGGAATTAGCTCGGTGGTGGGGGGCTTGAAATGGGCACCTAAGGTCAATGAGCACACCACATTGGACATGCGGCTTGAACGGCGGGCCGTTACCGATAGCCTGCTTTCTTATGTTGGCACCGAGGATGTGATCACCGGTAAGAAATGGGGGGCTGTAACCAAGAATGGGGGTAGCCTGAACCTGGGCTTTGATGACGGCGCGGTGGGAGCCTACGGTGGAGCAGGATATTACAGCTATGTGGGCGACAACGTAGCCAGAAACAAAAGCATCAATGCGCTGGTAGGGGCTTATATCCGCCCTTATAAAGATGATGAGAATGAAGTGAAACTCGGCGTCAATGTCAGCTATATGGACTTTGATAAAAACCTGAGTTATTTCAGCTATGGGCAAGGGGGATACTTCAGCCCACAAGATTATATCAGCATTTCACTGCCCGTTGAGTTTACTAAGAAATACGATAATTTCACTTATACGCTGGGTGGTAATGTGGGTTATCAATCTTATCACAATCAGGAAAGTGCCTATTTCCCCAATGATCCTAATCTCCAGTCACAATTAGAAGGGCTGGTCAATCAGGGTTATGGTAAAGAAGCCATGTATGCCGCAGAAGATAAAAGCGGTATCGGTTATAGCCTGAAAGCGAATGGCAATTATAAAATTGCGCCAAATATGTTGGTTGGCGGGCAGTTGGGTTATGACACTTTCGGCAGTTATTCCGAAAGTTCTGCTTTGCTCTATTTTAAATATCTGTTAGATGGGAAATAGCCATGCAAGATATTAATAATGCGTCTTATGAACTTGATTACTATCGTCACCAGCAGTTTAAACCAGGCTGGCACAGCCTGGTTGAAGTGGTTTTTGCCGGTATTATGGCCTCTGCCGATGATGCGGATGGCCGGGATTTTCTGCGCCTGATGGGGAGCCATCTGGCACAAAAAACACCATTGCCAGAAGCGCAAACGATTGGTGAACTTGAGGATGGCATCAATGCGACCTTGAGCCATTTTGATTGGGGGTGGGTGCGGGTTGAGGCTTCCGAGAAGGAAATATTGCTGACTCATTACGCTTATCCGCAAACGCCTGAACCTGATAACGCGCCGCTGTGGACTCTTTCGTTTGCGACAGTATTGGAAGGGATATATGAAACATGGCTCCTGGCTCAAGGGGGCGCGCCACATGTTTCTTTGCGCAGGAAGCATTCATCTCAAGACCGTACGTTGGTCTTTAGCTACAGAAACGGGCAGTGAAGAAGGTGAATCATCGTGGCTAAATATACCCGAGCTTGGTTCCGGCTATATATTTTGTTGGTAGGGTTATTTTTTTCCTGCCTAGCATTTGCGCAGAATAATAATGGTTGGGAGCAATATAAACAGCGTTTTTTATTGTCTGATGGGCGAGTTATTGATACCGGTAATCGCAATATCAGTCATAGCGAAGGGCAAGGGTTTGCCATGTTGTTAGCGGTCTATAATAATGACCAACCTGCTTTTGAAAGAATGTGGCGCTGGACTAATGCCACGCTTTACCGAAAAGATATCGGGTTATTTTCCTGGCGCTATGAGCCGGGGAAAGCCATCCCGATAACAGATAAAAACAATGCGACAGACGGTGATATTTTTATTGCCTGGGCGTTGCTGGAAGCCGGGAAAAAATGGAATGTCAGAGAATATCTTCGCAGTTCCTCTGACATACAAAGATCGTTGTTGCGGCATACCTTGATAAAATATGCTGGTTATAATGTGATGCTGCCAGGGGTTACCGGCTTTAGACAGGCTAACTCGATAACGATTAACCCTTCTTATTTTGTGTTTCCGGCCTGGGAAGCATTCTATGACTATACGCATTTGCTGGTGTGGAAAAACCTTAATGATGATGGCATCGCCCTGATTAAAAAAATGTCGTTTGGTAAAGCGCAGATCCCGACAGATTGGGTCACGTTATTTGCGGATGGCCATATGGCCCCGGCGAATGGCTGGCCAGCCCGTTTCGGGTTTGATGCGGTGCGCGTTCCCTTATATATCCACTGGTATCAGGATAATAGCCCGGCGCTTGCACCTTTCGTCAGGTTTTGGCAGGGTTACGATCGCCGGGCTGTACCCGCTTGGGTTGATGTGCTCAGCGGTGCGCGTTCCGAATATAACCAAAGCCCAGGGATGATGGCGGTCAGGGATTTGGTGCTGGGCGCCGGGGGGCAATTGACCAACCGTTTGGTTTCTGACGAAGACTACTATTCTGCCAGTTTGTATCTGTTGGCTTATTGGTCAGTAGCTAGCCAACAGCGCTGATCCTGCGCTGGAAGTTGAAGCGAATGTGAACGCCTGGCCGTGCGCAGCTGCTTGGGCAGCTGTTTAGCAAGGCGTTGTAATGTAACGTTCGCTTCAGTTGCCCCACATCATCGCGCCATCAAGGCGAATACACCCCATCCAAGGTATTCACGCGTATACGTGGCATAGCGTTTAGGCTCCGAGGACAAATGTGCCCTAATTTCTTTCGCAAAATCGTCATCAGGGTTCGCTTTGAGCCATTTACGCATGGTGAGCCACATTGCTGCCGAGTATCTATCCCAGCCTTCCAGATCAGCCAGAACCATTTCTACTACGTCATAACCTAGAGCTTCGAATGACCCGATAAGTTCTGGGAGCATGAGGAAGTCGGAAATAGCATTGGCCTCGCAGCCTTTGGCTATCTCTTCCGTTGGCGGCAATTTCAGCCAGTAAGGTTCACCGATGAGAATGATCCCTTCGGGACAAAGGCTTTTCGCTAAAAGTTCGATGGTTCCAGCAACGCCACCACCAATCCACGTGGCGCCAACGCAGGCGGCCAGATCAACTTTTTCGTCGGCAACATAACCAGCAGCGTCAGCGTGGATGAACCGGACTCGATCGGTGACGCCAAGTTCTTCAGCACGCTGTTTCGCCTGAGCGGAGAACAGCTGGCTCATATCGACGCCGAGGCCGGTGATTTTATGATCACGCGCCCAAGTGCACAGCATCTCGCCCGAACCGCTGCCGAGGTCGAGTACTCGAGTCTCCGGCTCCAGGCGCAAGACGGCCCCGAGCGTGGCGTACTTTTCCGGCGTGAACGGATTATGGATGTGATGAGCGCTTTCGGTAATAGTAAAAATACGCGGGATATCCAAGGTAATAATTCCTTTTTTCAACGGTGTGATATACCCGTAACCTATGATGCGTGGGGTTTGAATGCATCCTATTGATCATTTCAGAAAGGAAAAAGCGCCCCAAGCTACATTAAGGCGCTTTTATTTTTAATCGTTTTTACTGGCGTTAATGGTTTGGTATATAGCTTTTTTAACAAGAAATACTATAAATTATGCAGCAAAGTTATGTTGCTATGCATAACAAACTGAATTCAATCGATTAAATATCCAGCCACCCCATTGAGTTAGCGCTTTGTTTTTATTGCCAATCCTAACCCTGTTTTTTATGTACCTCCGGGCGCACCAGATCAAAACGGTGCTGCTCGGAGATACCGTAGTAGGCCGTCGGGCCCCCGGCGCGCAATACCGGCTGTGCGGCTGCGGTTTGGTAGACGCCATGCTCATCCAGCAGCGCTGGATCGATATGGACGGCAACCACTTCCCCTAACACCAGCCAGGTATCCACATTTTCCCCTGCGGCATTTTGCAGCCGAACGCATTGAGTCAAACGGCATTCAAAGTTCACCGGGCTTTCTGCGACCCGTTCAGCCTTCACGCGCCGCCCGGCAATGGGGGTTAATCCTGCGAAGGCAAATTCATCCTCACCGTGCGGCAGTGCAGCTGAGCTGCTGTTCATCGCCTCCGCCAGCGGGCGCGTTGTCAGGTTCCAGACAAACTCACCGGTTTCTACGATATTGGCGACGCTGTCTTTCCAGCCGGAGCTGGCAAAGCCGATGATAGGTGGGCGATAGCTGAAACAGTTGAAGAAGCTGTAAGGTGCCAGATTGCGTTGACCAGCGGCGCTGAGGGAAGAAATCCAACCAATGGGGCGGGGGCCAATGATGGCGTTCAATGGGTCGTGCGGCAGACCATGACCAGCCGCAGGTTCATAGTAATAACGTGGTTTATTGTGCATAAGCATCCCTAGCAGATGAAATATGTAGCCGATCCTCTTTAGAGCCGATCCCAATAGGCTTTTAGCGTTCAAAATTGTAGAGGGTCAGCTAACTTTTGACGATCCCATTCTGGTGGTTCAGTTGCCACTGGAGAGACATTCTGGCGTTATGTTATCTTACGCGCCAGAAAAATCCTTTCAGAGAGCTTGTCACGGTGGAAAAAAAGCAAAACGTCCCGCAGCAGAAAAGTGGCCTGCATCCGCGTAATCGCCACCGTTCACGCTATGACTTTCCAGCGTTGATTGCCAGTTGCCCAGCGCTGGAACCCTTTGTGCAGCCGAATGCCTGGGGAGATATCTCCGTGGATTTTGCCGATCCGGCAGCGGTAAAAATGCTCAATCGTGCTTTGCTGCAACATTTTTATAGCATTGAACACTGGGATATTCCTGCCGATTACCTCTGCCCACCGATCCCTGGGCGTGCGGATTATATACATCACCTGGCTGATTTGCTGGCAACCAGCAACGGCGGGGAGATCCCGCGTGGTAAAGGGATCGCGATCCTGGATATTGGCGTGGGAGCAAACTGTATTTACCCTATTGTCGGCCAGCGTGAATACGGTTGGCGTTTTACCGGTTCTGACATTGACCCGGTTTCCCTCAGCACCGCCAAAATGATTGTGGCGATGAACTCAACCTTGAAAAACACGGTGCGTTTGCGTCAGCAAAAACAGCCGGAATGCATTTTCACCGGTATCATTGGTGCCGCCGAACGTTTTGATGCCACATTGTGCAACCCGCCGTTTCATGGTTCTGAGCAGGAAGCACGCGCCAGTACGCGCCGCAAACTGCATAAGTTGGGTAAAGGTGAAGTGGCCGATAAACCGGTACAGAACTTTGGCGGCAAAAATAATGAATTATGGTGTGAAGGAGGGGAAGAAGCTTTTGTACGCAAGATGGTGGCGGAAAGCGTCAACAAAGCGGAAAACTGCCTGTGGTTTACCTCGCTGATTGCTAAAAGCACCACTTTACCTGCCATCTACTCTGCACTGAAACAGGCGGGAGCGCTTGAGGTGCGTACTGTCAACATGGCACAGGGCCAAAAGATCAGCCGTTTCGTGGCCTGGACGTTTCATAATGCTGAACAGCAAGCCGCTTGGGCAGCAGAGCGCTGGCAATAATCTCGCAATAAAAAACGGGCACCGTTGAGTGCCCGTTTGAAGTGCAATCAATCAGGAAACGTGTTGCAGGAACTCGCGCAGGCGCGGGCTCGGCGGATGGTTGATCAAATCCTGTGGATTGCCATCTTCGGCAATGCGCCCTTTATCGATAAAGATCAGGCGTGACGCCACTTTTTCGGCAAAGCCGATTTCGTGCGTGACGATCACCATCGTCATCCCTTCTTCAGCCAGATCCTGCATGACTTTCAACACTTCATGGCGCAGTTCCGGGTCAAGGGCCGAGGTCGGTTCATCGAACAGCATCATTTTCGGTTTTACCGCCAGCGCACGGGCAATCGCCACGCGCTGCTGCTGGCCACCAGAAAGCTCGGAAGGGTAGTGGTGAGCACGCTCAGCCAGACCGACTTTTGCCAACAACTCACGTGCCAGCTTTTCAGCGTCTGCCTTCTTCGTACCACGTACACGGATCGGGCCGAAGGCCACGTTTTCCAACGCAGTCAGATGCGGGAACAGATAAAACTGCTGGAATACCATGCCCGCTTCCTGGCGGATTAAACGATCGTCCACTTTCGGATCGTTAACCCTCAAACCATCAACGATCAATTCACCGCTGGTAATTTCTTCCAGCTTATTGATACAGCGCAGCAGGGTAGATTTGCCGGAGCCAGAAGGCCCGATAATTACCACCACTTCACCCTGGGTGATGTGCAGATCGATATTGTGTAGCACTTGAGTTGGGCCAAAGTGCTTGGAGACGTTTTTAAATTCAATCACAGGATTTTCATCCTTCTTTCCAGACGACGCAGAACAAAGCTCAGCACCAGAGTAATAATCAGGTAAATAACGGCCACAGCGCTCCAGATTTCCAGCGCCCGGAAGTTACCGGCAATAATTTCCTGGCCTTGGCGAGTCAGCTCTGCCACGCCAATCACGATAAACAGCGAAGTATCTTTGATACTGATGATCCACTGGTTACCCAGCGGTGGCAGCATACGGCGCAGCGCCAGCGGCATGATCACATAACGGATGGTTTCGCGGCGCGACAGCCCCAAAGCCAGCCCTGCTTCACGGAAACCGTTGTGAATCGACAGCACGGCACCACGAGTAATCTCCGCGATATAGGCACCGGAGTTGATCATGATGGTAACCACCGCCGCACTGAACGGATCGATGCGTAAATTGCTGAATGCCATCGGCAGGGCAAAGTAGATAAACATCACCTGTACCACAATTGGCGTACCGCGGATCACTTCAATGAAGACCAGCGCGACATGGTTGGCAATCCAACCACCGTAGGTGCGGGCAAAGCCGGCGACAAGGCCGATGAACAGACCACCAATCAGACCAAGGACCGAAATCCATAAGGTCATTTTGGCGCCTTCTAACAGAATAGGAATGGCAGGCCAGATGGCACTCCAGTCGAACTGCATGGTATTTTCTCCCGGTGATCCCAAACAAGGGCATCAGATACAACAAAACACAGGGGGGCACCGTGCACCTCCCCTGTGTCTAAGATTAGATAACTAATTTCACGAATTACTTAGGCTCGGTACCAAACCATTTCTTATAGATTTCGTTATAGGTGCCGTTGTCACGCAGCGTTTGCAGGGCAACGTTCACCTTGCCACGCAGTTCGTCGCTGCCTTTCGGGAAGGCGATACCGTATTGTTGGGCTTCCAGTGATTCACCTACGGTTTTGAACTTGCCAGCACCAGCCGTTTTGATGAAATACAGGATGTTTGGTGTGTCGTGCAGCACGGCATCAGCACGTTTGGTTCCCAATTCCATATAGGCGTTGTCAATATTTGGGAACTGGCGCAGATCTTTGGCTTTGATGTGCTGCTTGGCGTAATCCACCGAACCAGTGCCGCTTTTCACTGCCACCACTTTGCCATCCAGATCGGCAATGCTTTTCACGCTGTCGTTGTCAGCGTTCACCATCAGCAACAGGCCACTTTTGTAATAACCATCAGAGAACTCGATCGCTTTTTTACGCTCGTCGGTGATAGTGATCCCGGCCAGTGCCAGATCCACGTTTTTGGTTTGCAGTGCAGGAATAATGCCGCTGAAATCCATCGGTTTCAGGGTGTAGTCTAACTTCAGTTCTTTGGCGATGGCGGCCCATAAGTCGATATCAAAACCAACATATTGGTCACCTTGTTTGAATTCAAACGGAACGAAAGCGGTGTCGGTGGCGACGATCAGTTTGTCTGCGGCGTAGGAACTTACGGCGAAGGCCAGGGAAAGGGCGGCCAGGGAAACTTTAAAGATTGACTTCATGAGAGGAATTCCTGTACAGGTTGCGGATTACCCATTTTCTATGTTGCATTTTGTGAAATGGAAGAATCGTGCCAAGTTTGCAATTAATTCAAAAACAAAGGGTTGTATGCTAAAACTTTACCTCAAAGGCAAATTTTATCTATTTTGCACCATTATTGGGCACCAAAAAAGTGCAATATAACAGCCGTGGTGCATTGAGCTTATCATTAACTAAAGAATAGGTGTGAAACAACCGATAATTAACAATTATGTTTCAAGAGTGGTATCCAACTCTAATTTTCTCCTGAAAACCCGTTTGCATATGGTGCAAGCAGGCTTGCATGATGCCATAAAACCGGGTGAGGATAGGAACAGATGCCCGGTGTATCAGCGTAACTGGCTGTCTTTGCTACCACGGCGATTATACAGGCCGCTTGCTGCCTGCTTTTTATCCAGTTCAGTCTGGCAGGCCAGACAGTAACGCACCCCCGCTAATGCTTGCCGCCGTGCGGCAGGGATCTCTTCCCCACATTCCAGGCAGTGGCGCAGGCTTTCACCTTGCCCCAATGCCTGGCGCGCCCGCTGCACGGCATCATCTACCGTGGAATCAATTTGATCCTGCACAGCGCCATCTGCTGCCCACCCGTTTGCCATGTTTCCTCCACTTAAGCGTACTCTTTCAGTGTAATGTGGATTGTTTATTATACAACTCAAGCAGTGAGAGGGCGCAATCGGCGCGGTATAAGTTGCTATTGATAGAGCATTTTCACTTCGATAGAATCTCCCGCCTTTCCATGACCAGGCTGAAAAGATGAAAGTTAACGTGGTTGGCACCAGCGGGAGTGGCAAAAGTACTATGGCACGTCAACTGGCGCAGAAACTGGCTGTACCTTATATCGAGATGGACAAGCTTTACTGGCAGCCTGGCTGGCAAGGTACACACGGTGATGAATTTTTGTTAAAGGTTACGCAGGCTCTGGCAGATGCTGCTGAGGGTTGGGTGCTCGATGGCAACTATAACCGTACCAAAGCGATAAAATGGCGGGAAGTCGATTGGGTGATTTGGCTCGATTACGGTTTTTTCCGCACGCTGTGGCAGGTTACGCGCCGTACTCTATTGCGCGCTTGGCAGGAAACTGAACTGTGGCCTGATACCGGGAACCGCGAGAGTATTTATCGTGCATTTTTCAACCGCCGCGAGTCGATCATTTGGTGGATGCTAACCAGCTACCGCCGGAATCGTAGAAAGTACCTGGCCGAGATGCAGGATGCGTGCAATGGCCATATCCGCTTTATCCGCCTGCGTTCACCCGCGGAAACGGCGTTATTCCTTGCCAGCCTGCCTTGATGAGTTTACGGCTAGCGCTCATATTACCGTTGGTGGATAAAACAAGAAGCATTGAGCCAGTCGATTGACCGGCCCAATGCTTTTATAGCCGCCATACTTCAAGTTGCTGGTGCGTCAACGCGTTATTCGCCCTCCGGGGCTAGCATCAGTGCTATGCAGAAGCGCGTCGCGTTTTTGTCCTGCTCTACGAATTATGTCGGGCATTTCACTACAGCAGTAACTCGTAATGCACTTTCACCACGGCTTTCTTGATATTTTTTGCCTCCTGTACTTGGCAACCCGGCTTATGGGGTTCTAGCGGGAAAAAAATCACATACATGCCAGGCGTGAGATTCAACGTTTGTGGGCTGCGTTTGATATCCAGCATTTGCAGGTCTTTGCTGGCATCATAGGGGTCATCACTGTCCCAACTGCCCGGCAGGCCGTAATCGATTCTTTCTTCACCACCGATCAGGATTTGAATATCCAGATACTCCTGGTGAATTTCTGCGCGTTTGTTTTCGGCAGGTTCGGTCACGACTTCCATAACATTCATAAAAACGCGATCGCCATCAATTTCATGCCGCCCTAATGCCAGGCCGGGCAAATCGTATTGGCGAACCGTGTTAAGGATATTAGCTAATACTGGTGAAAGACCACGTCCAAAGCGAGGATTGTACAAACTACCGTAGATCATCCTAATTCTCCGTAATGAAACTGTATTCTTGGTACTTGAAGCCATAAGTAAGAAGGCACTTTTGTTGCTTGGCCATCTGCGGGCTAAATCAGTGACCACTTACCCGTAACTCTGCGTATTA
Organism: Chania multitudinisentens RB-25; assembly: GCF_000520015.2. Lineage (GTDB taxonomy): Bacteria > Pseudomonadota > Gammaproteobacteria > Enterobacterales > Enterobacteriaceae > Chania > Chania multitudinisentens. Next base: position 4,498,964 of record NZ_CP007044.2, on the reverse strand, counting down.
AGGGTGCATAACGTAATGAAATAAAAAACTAACTAACGAAAAGACCTAGTTTTAGTATGTCGATTGTCAACCTCAAAAACAGTTAAGTCGATTGCAATCATGCAATAGAATCTGGATTTATTTACCCGTAGCCTGAGCAATGTCAATGTGCCTGATAGGGTATCGACATCTTGCAGAGCTAAGAAAGGTTTTCAATCTGTGGTTTGGGCTTGATGGTCATTGTGGCTCCCATTGAGGCAGCAATAATGGCGGCTAAGGCCAGCCATTGCATAGACGTGAGATGTTCATTGAGAAAAATCATGCCTGAGAGCGCCGCCAAGGCGGGTTCCAGGCTCATCAGAGTGCCAAACGTCCGTGCCGGGATTTTGGGTAGGGCAATAATTTCCAATGAATAGGGGAGCGCTGTGGAGAGGATAGCCACTGCGAATGCCACGGGAAGAATCTCCATGTTCAGCAACGCGCTCCCGGCTTGCCAGGCACCAATCGGGCAAAACACCAACGCTGCGATTAACGAACCAACAGCTACCGTGCCAGGCCCGTGATCTCCCCCTGCTTTCTGGCCGAAGATAATGTATACCGCCCAGCAGGCACCGGCACCCAGAGCATAGGCTGCGCCAAAGAGGTCGATGCTATCGAGATCGTGGCCGAGTGGCAGCAGAAAGCCCAAACCGATAATTGCCAATGCTACCCAGACAAAATCGATAAGGCGACGTGAGGAAAACATCGCTACCGCCAGCGGGCCGGTGAATTCCAGTGCCACGGCAATGCCAAGTGGAATGGTACGTAGAGAAAGATAAAACAGGTAGTTCATGGCCCCCAGTGACAGACCATAGATCAACAGCGGTAGCCGGTTACCCGCAGTAAAACGCATGCGCCATGGGCGGAAGATGATAAATAAAATCAACGTGCCGATGCCGAGGCGCAGGGTGGTAATTCCCTCGGCCCCAATCAGGGGAAACAGGCTCTTAGCCAGCGAAGCACCGCTTTGGATAGAAACCATCGCAACGATAAGTAAGCAGACCGGCAGCAGCGTGGAAGACGCTTTAGCAGTTAACGGAGACATCCATTCAAGCCTTATTGGTGCTTCTCGGGTCTTGAGAAGGCATAACGAAAACAGGTAAGCGTAAGTGTAAATGAATTGGTATATGAGTGTCTGCGAAAAGCGTGTTGTCGAAATTAAATTGTCAAAATTTTGAACAGAGATTGTATTGATGTGTAAAAAACATCCGCCCACTATGTGCTTTATCTTTATTGAATAGGTGATTTTTATCACAAAAATGCGTAGGATGCGCTTGAAAATATGGATGAATTTTTCTTGTGCAGTGTTCTTGTAATTTTCTGTTACACGATACAAAGCATTAGACACTTTTTTAAAGGCAGTGTTTCACGCTGTTTTTTGCTATATTTGCAAGGTGTAGGCAACTTGTTGTACTTAATAATAAAACGTGTTTGAGGTGGTTTATGAAAAAAATTGCATGTCTTTCCGCAGTAGCAGCTTGTGTATTGGCAGTTAGCGCTGGTAGCGTATTCGCTGGTGAAAGCACCGTATCTGCGGGATATGCCCACGGTGATTTCCAAGGCGTTGCTAACAAGGCTGATGGTTTCAACCTGAAATACCGTTATGAGTTCGACAACAGCCCGCTGGGCGTGATCGGTTCCTTTACTCATGTGGAAAAGAACGGTTCTGCTGACGGTTTCTACGATAAAGCACAGTACAGCGGTATCACTGCTGGCCCGGCTTACCGTTTCAACGATTGGGCAAGCATCTATGGTGTGATTGGTGTTGGTTACGGTAAATTCACCAGCAACGCTCAAAACGGTTCTGACAACAACAGCAACAGCGACTACGGTTTCTCTTATGGCGCTGGTCTGCAATTTAACCCAATGCAGCAAGTGGCTCTGGACTTTGGTTACGAGCAGAGCCGTATCCGCAGCGTTGATGTGGGTACTTGGATGGCTGGCGTTGGTTACCGCTTCTAAGATTTATTCACGTCGTTAAACGTGATCGTGCGGTTATGCTTGCCGCACCTGTTGAAAAATCCGCCTGCTGGCGGATTTTTTTATCGGAAAAACCCCCGATAGAAAGGCGATAAAGGCCGGTTAAGCGATCATGGCATAAGATTTTATTGATGTTCTGCCACTACGTGGTGGGCAAACCGCATGGCAGATGGAGTTGGCCTGGAACGCTACGGCTAGTTTTATAGCAAACGCTGCATCACAATGATTGGCTGCTGATGGTAATCACTGCGGTGGCTTTCGACGAAACCCATCTTTGTAGCCAGCCTAATGGAAGGCTGGTTTTCTGGTGAGATAATACAGACGGTTTTCCTTGGTGAGAGATGCTCGCTGGCCCAGGCTAATGCGGCCTGTAGTGCTTCGGTGGCATACCCTTTGCCATGAGCCGTAGAGCTTAGCGCCCAGCCGATTTCCGGTGCATCAAGCACGGGATTGATTTCACGGTGGTAATCAGCAAAACCAATGTCGCCAATGTAGCTGCCGCTGATTTTTTCACGCACAGCCCAATAGCCGTAGCCCAGCAATTGCCAGTGGCCGACGTATCGCAACAGGCGGCCCCAACTGTCTTCCTGGCTGCGCGGCGTGCCACCGATATAGCGAACAACGGCAGGATCGGCCCACAGGGTTGCCAGAGAGGCAAAATCTTCCTGCCGGTGGGCATCCAGTATCAGGCGTTTGGTTATCAACGTAGGGGAAGAAGCGGTGGTGGTCATCATGGTTTTCCTGAGCATAGGGAAAAAACGTGGTTGTAGGGGCGGTTCAGTTCGCCCCTGCCAATTTACCCCATCTGCTGGTTTCAGACATCTTTGTCGGAATGTTACACTACCAGCCACAGCAACCAAGTGAACAGGAAACCAGCCAGGCCAAGCAGGGTGGTTAATACGGTCCAGGTTTTCAGGCCATCGGCCACGGAAAGACCAAGGTATTTGGTGACAATCCAGAAACCAGAATCATTAACGTGGGATAACCCCAGGCCGCCAAAGCAGGTGGCGAGCGTCACCAGCACCAGTTGAAGCTGATTGAGGCCGATCACCGCTTCGGCAAGCAGCCCGCCGGTGGTCAGAATGGCTACGGTAGCAGAGCCTTGTGAGGCGCGTAATGCCAAGGAGATGATAAACGCCGCCGGGATCAGGGGCAGGCCGATGGTGGTGAGCATCTCCGCCAACGCTTTGCCGACGCCGGATTCCACCAGCACTTTGCCGAACACGCCGCCAGCACCCGTCAACAGGATCACCACTGCCGCAGTCGGCAACGCTGCGCCCATGATGTCACTGGTATGTTGCAGGCTCCAGCCACGGCGCATTGCCAGAAAATAAAACGCCAGCAGCAGGGCAATCAGTAAAGCGACGGTTGGAGCGCCGATCAGAGATAAAACATCACGCAGTGCCGAACCCGGTGGCAGCAAGGTGGCTGAAACGGTGCCGATCATAATGATGGCGATCGGAATAACGATCAGTGCGGCAATCAACCCGGCTCCTGGCGGGTTGATACGCTCACTGAGCGGTGCTTTGTGCTCGGAGGCAGGTTCAGGCGCCGCCAACTGCAACTGTTCCAGCACGTCAATAGATAGTGGATAAGCCTTGCGATTCAGGTAGTTCGCTGCGAAATAACCGATAATGCCTACCGGAATACAGATGAGTAAACCAATAATCGTCAGCCAACCGATATCCGCATTCAACAGCCCCGCCGCCGCTACCGGGCCAGGGTGTGGCGGCAGCGCAACGTGAACCACCAGCATTACGCCGGCTATCGGTAGGCCAAATTTCAGCGGGGAGACTTTGGCCACTTTGGCAAAGCCGTAGATGATGGGTGCCAGAATGATAAAGCCGACATCGAAAAACACCGGTATGCCGAGGATAAAGGCGGCAATGGTCAGTGCAGCAATGGTGTGTTTCGGCCCCAGTGCTTTACTGAAACATTGTGCCAGTGATTCGGCACCGCCGGAGTGTTCGATCATCCTACCGAGCATGGCACCCAGACCGATGATAATCGTCACTGAACCCAGCACGCCGCCCATACCCGCAGTTATCACTTTCATGATTTCGCCGGTTGGGATGCCGCTGGCCAGGGCAACCAATAAGCTGACGATTAGCAGGGCGATGAACGGCTGAACTTTGGCCTTTATCACCATCAGCAGAAGCAGTATGACGCCTAGGAGGGCAATGATCAGTAACATAGAGGTAGACATGGTAGCGCCTTTATTCTGGTAAAAGTCCGGCACCGCGATCGCCTAATGGCGATACGGGTACGTTTAATTTTTATATAGGGTTTGATGCTTGGTGTTGGCAGATGCCCGGTTACAGGTAAGGCTTCACCCAGCCGAGCCCGGCACTGGTTTCACCCCGCGGTTTATATTCACAACCGATCCAGCCCTGGTAGCCCACTTTGTCCAACAAAGCGAACAACCAGGGGTAATTCAATTCCCCCGTATCGGGTTCGTGACGATCCGGCACCGAGGCAATCTGAATATGAGCATAACGCCCGGCGAGTGCAGCGATCAGCGTGCTGATGTTGCCGTCCACTAATTGCGCATGGAAGAAATCAAACTGGATAAAGACGTTTGAGCGATCAATCGCCGTGACCAGATCCGCCGCCTGATGCTGGCTGGAGAACAGATAGTGGGGTTTTACCGGTGGGCTGAGCGCTTCAATCAGCACCTTGATGCCGTGGGGGGCAAAGGTATCGGCAGCATAACGGAGATTGCCGATAAAGGTTTCCCGATAACGGGCAGCATCTTCACCGGGCGGCACCACGCCAGCCATAACGTGCACACAGGGGCATTGCAGGGCGATAGCGTATTCCAGCGCCCGATCAATATCCGCTCGCGCATCTGCTTCACGGCCTGGCAGCGCCGCCAACCCCCATTCACCAGCCGTGGTATCACCGGGCGCGGTATTGAACAACACCTGCACAAGCCCGTGCTGGTGCAGTTTTTCTGCCAGCAGATCGGCCGGGTATTCATAAGGAAACAGGAATTCTACCGCCTTGAAACCAGCCGCCGTCGCAGCGGCAAAGCGATCCAGAAACGGCAGTTCGGTAAACATCATCGATAAATTGGCAGCAAATTTTGGCATCTTTCAGCTCCGTAACTCGGCAATTTCATCATCGGTTAAATAGCGAATCGGGCGGTTGCCGAGGGTAAAAATCAGCTTCGCCGCATCTTCCATTTCTTCGGTATTATTCGCAGCTTCGCGCAGGTTCTCACCGGTAACGACCGGCCCGTGGTTGGCCAACAGGAAGGCTTTATGCGCAGGAGCCAATCTGGCGAGATCTTCTGCCAATCGCAGATCGCCGGGGCGGTAGTAACGCACTACCGGCACGTTACCAACGCGCATCACCACATAAGGGGTAAAGGGTTTGATGGCATTTTCCGTATCCAGCCCTTGCAGGCAGGAGAGGGCGGTGAGGTAAGTGCAGTGCAGATGTACCACCGCCTTGCATGCCGGATTGTGTTGATAAAGAGCACGGTGAAAGCTGATCTCTTTCGACGGTTTATCGCCAGAAATCCATGCACCATCCAGGCTGACTTTTGACAACCTGTCAGCCTGCAACTCCCCTAAACACGAGCCAGTGGGAGTCGCCAGCAGAGCGCCATCCGGCAGCAGCAGTGAAAGGTTGCCCGCTGAGCCGGTGGCGTAGCCGCGTTGGAAGAAAGAAGCGCCCAAGCGCACCATCTCTTCTCTGGCTTGCTGTTCAACAGTGTTCGTCATACTGGGAACTCCGTTTGTGCTCTGGCGAAAAAGTTTTCATCGCCAAAATTGCCCGACTTCAGGGCCAGTGAAACCGGTTGTTCGATGGCGCGTACCCAGGGTACGCCAGGCGAAATGCAGGGGCCGATATGGAATCCGTGGAGCTTCAGTGCTTGGGTAACGACGCCAGATGTCTCCCCACCGGCGACAATAAAGCGGCTGAATCCCTGCTGTTGCAGGCGTTGGGTAACCTCGCTAAACAGTGCCTCTACCGCCAGGCTGGCTGTTTGGGTGCCATATAGCTGCTGAGTTTGCTGTAACTGCTGCGGTTCGGCAGTGGCGTACAGCAACGGAGCCAGTTCTGCTGTTGCATGGTGTTCCACCCAGTGGCAAAGTTCAGCGGCATAGGCGCTGCGAGCTGTTTCATTGATGCAGCGTGCGACATCAATAGCCTGCGCCGCCGCCTGCTGGCGATACCGATTGACCTGTTTGTTGGTCATGGTTGAGCAGGAGCCAGAAAGCACAACGGCTTTTTTACCTTGCGGTGCACCGGCTGACTGGGCTTTGGCTTGGCCTGGCTGTGCCCATTGGCGGGCAAGACCGATTGCCAAGCCAGAACCGCCGGTCACCAGTTTCATGGTTTTCAGCGCTTCCCCTTGAGTGAGCAAATGCTGCTCATTGAGGGTATCCAACACGGCGTAACGCACGCCTTGCTGCGCTAATTGTTGCAGTTTCTCTTTTACCGCAGCGGCACCGCGATCCATTTCCGCTGCATTAACCAGCCCACAGCGCCCGGTTGCCTGCGCTTCCATCAGCCGCAGCAGGTTGCTGTCGGTCATTGGCGTGACGGGATGATGGCGCATACCGGATTCCGACAGCAGTTGCTCCATCACAAACAAATACCCTTGATATACGGTGCGCCCATTGACCGGCAGCGCAGGGGAGATCACCGTTTGTTGTTCGCCCAGTGCATCAAGTAAGGCATCGGTAACCGGGCCGATGTTGCCCTGCGCGGTGCTGTCGAAGGTGGAGCAATATTTGAAATAGAACTGGCGACAGCCTTGGCGTTGCAGCCAGATCAGTGCTTGCAGCGCCTGCTCAACCGCCTGCGCAGCCGGGCATGAGCGTGATTTCAGGCTGATCACCACGGCCTGGGTATCTATCTGGGTATCGCTGTGCGGCACACCGTTTAACTGCACGGTGGGCAAACCGTTTTCAACCAGAAAGCTGGCGATGTCGGTCGCACCGGTAAAATCATCGGCAATCACTCCAAGCAGCATTATGCGTTCCTCCGGTTGTCTGGCAGATTGATGCCGGAGAAAATTTTGATCACCGCGCTGTCGTCTTCTTTGCCATAGCCGGCATTACTGGCGGAGGTGAACATATTGAATGCCGTTGAAGCCAGCGGCAGCGGGAAGTGCAGCGCTTTGGCGGTGTCAGCCACCAAACCGAGATCCTTGACGAAGATATCTACTGCGGATTTCGGCGTATAGTCGCCGTCCACTACGTGGCGCATACGGTTTTCAAACATCCAGGAATTCCCGGCTGCGTGCGTAACCACATCGTACATCACCTCCAATGGAATACCGGCGCGTGCCGCCAGCGCCATGGCTTCAGCTCCGGCAGCAATATGCACGCCCGCCAGGAGCTGATGGATGATTTTCACCGTAGCGCCCAGGCCGATCTCTGCGCCGATGCGGTAGACTTTACCGGCTACCGCGTCCAATACTGGCTGCAACTGAGCGAAAGTGGCTTCACTGCCAGATGCCATGACTGTCATCTGGCCTTCTGCGGCTTTGGCTGCGCCGCCGGAAACCGGGGCATCCAGCATATTGAGCTTGAATGCCTTCAACTCTTGTTCAATCTCTTTGGCCTCGGCGGCGGCAATGGTGGAGGAAACCATGACGGCGGTATTGGGCTTTAGCTGTGCTGCCAAGCCGTTATCGCCAAAAAGGATATGTTTCACCTGGGCAGCATTGACTACCAGCAGTAAAACAGCATCCAATTCAGCAGCAAATCCAGCCGCGCTGGTGGTGGCCTGCTTGGCTCCGGCCTGTTGCAGAGTGGTCAACGCCTGTGGATTGAGATCGACGCCATAAGTGGTCAGCCCGGCATTAATGCATGACTTCGCTGCCCCCATCCCCATGGAGCCTAGGCCGATAACGCAAACCGAATAATTTCCTGCCTGTGCCATAACACACCTCTGTTAATTTTAGTGATTATTTGTTTTGTTGTGTTAAATGTAGGTACTTTTGAAACAGGTGTCGGTGATCGTCTTCACAATTATTAACATTTAAAAGATAACGAAAAATCGCGTTAACATAATGCTATTAAAGGTTTTTCATGAGGATAATGAGCGAGGTAACCTGAAAATATCTGCTTCCCCTGCACGTAAATTGACGTAAAATCACAATTATTATCACTGCGGTTATTGAGAGGAAATTGTGATACCTGTTGAACGCCACCAACAAATTTTAGCGCTGGTGTCTGAACGCGGCGTGGTCAGCATCGCTGAACTGACCGAAAGGCTGGAGGTGTCGCATATGACTATCCGGCGCGATCTGCAAAAACTGGAAGAACAAGGGGTTGTACTGGCGGTATCTGGCGGTGTGCAGTCGGTTGAGCGGCTGGCGATTGAACCTTCGCATCAAGATAAAGAAGCGATGTTCAGCCAGCAGAAAGCGGCGATTGGGCAACTGGCGGCGCGGCAGATCCCCATCAACAGCTGCATTTATCTTGATGCAGGGACGACCACACTGGCACTGGCCCGGCAGATTGGCGAGCGAGACGATCTTACCGTAGTAACCAATGATTTTGTTATTGCCGCTTATCTGCTTGAGCATAGCCAGTGCAAGCTGATCCATACTGGGGGAACCGTTTGCCGTGAAAATCGTTCCTGCGTGGGCGCTGCGGCAGCACAGGCGTTACGTAATCTGTTTATCGATCTGGCGTTTATCTCTGCTTCTTCGTGGAGTATGCGCGGGCTGTCAACGCCTAGCGAAGATAAGGTGATGGTGAAAAAAGCGATTGTTGAAGCCAGCCGCCGCTGCATTCTGCTCAGCGATACTTCCAAATATGGCAAGGTGGCCACCTACTTGGCGCTGCCGATATCGGTATTTGATATCATCATTACCGATGGCAAGCTGCCAGAAGCAGCACAAGAAGCGATTATGCAGGCAGGTATTGCATTATTGCTGGCAGAGGAGCCGTAAAACATAAGCATTATTCGCGTCTTTGCTATCGTGTTGCCGGGGAATATGGCAGCCAAGTGGTTTAGGGCAGGGCCATTTCTACCTCTAGCCTGCCATTCTATTCGTTCAGCCGTTGATTTTCTTCGCCAACGCTGTTTCCTTTTGCTCATTAAGGTGGGATAACTCTTTAGGGCGGGTTGCCAGAGCATTTTTTGCTCTCATTTCGGTATGTGAAAAATTAAACCCCATTAATTTTAACGCTTGGATTACATTAAATTTTGCTATTAATCCTCATGATTTTGTACATAAAAAAATCAGCAATCTTAAAGTATCATTATTTTCGCATTAAAAATTGCTTAAAAAGGCCATATATTAGTTTTTTAATCTTAAAATTTGATTTATCAGGAATAAAAAACTAATTTTTTGGTGCTTTACATATAAATATATCAATATAAAGCTTGTTTGTATAACCTTTGGCTCGGGTTATGAGAAAATTCTTATTTCAAGGGAAGAGGGAGCGCTAGGACAATTTTGACCTGGTGTTAAAGAATGGAAAACGATGCGTAAAACAGGATTTACGAAAGTTAACTTTTTACATTTTGGTTAATAATTTGTTAACAATAAATGCCAGGATTAGGCTGTCCTTATAATAGTGAAACCCGTGAATAACATGAAATATAGATTTAATGATCGCATCATTTTTGACGCTGATACAGGGACGTTAAGCCTGAGTGATTTCTCCGATGATCCTGTGCCTATCTCGAATCCTTCAAAACGCTTGTTGCTACTGTTGATCGCTCACCAGGGTGATGCCGTTAGCCGTGAAGTGATATTCAAAAAAGTGTGGGATGATTATGGCATGATCTCCAGTAACAATAATCTTAACCAGTGCGTCAGTAAATTACGCCGTGTGATAAAGGCACTGGGGCTGGATGATGAGATTATTGTGACAGTGCCTAAAGTTGGCTTTATGCTGCGGCACGAAATACACGTGAAACCTTGTCAGCAGGAAGAGGGGAACGTGGTTGAAGACGTGGCTGTTGAAGCTGAAGACAGTGTGCCAGAGGTTAAGACTCCGTTCTATATGGAAGCCAAACCTCTTTCAACGGCACCTCGTTTTTCTCCTGTTCGCCATATTCGCTATGGGTGGGGGATTTTGGCATTTATTTTTGTGGTGGTGGCTGGTATTGCCATATACGCTTTCAGCTCAATGTATCGCCAGGAAACTTACGTAGGTAAAGCAGGCAGTTGCAAAGTGTTTATGTCAACGGCACCGATCACTGCATCGGTAGCAACAAGTTTGAGTGAAGATGTTTTGATGTACGCCAAACAGCAAGAAGCACAGTGTAATGCTGATGAATATCTTCTGTTGGTACGGAGCAACCAGGTGAAATCATATATATCAGGGATCTCCCGGTTGTTTTTTCTACGTTGTAAGAGCCTGCGCGAACATAAAATAGAAATCTGTTCCGGGCTGGAAAGTGAAAGTTCACCGCTAATGCAATAACTATTATCAAGTATTAAATTGATGCCACATCAAGGGGCGTGGGATATGTTATTAAACGACGCTCTTGAAGTGGTTTTTTAATATTTAATCCTCTATTGATAATGTGATGCTTAATTAATTCTCTCTTTATATTGGGGAGTTGCAGGATGGAATTTATTCATTTTCAGCCTATTTTTTACCGTTATTCTATGGTGATTTATTATGAAGAAAGCCCTTATTGAAGGCGATTTTATTTTTTTTGAGCCTTATCCATGGGTGAGAGAAGGATTGCAGGCACTGGTTGATCCTGCCTATACACAAACTTGTCACTTTCAACATCTCAAAGAAATAAAGATAGCATTAAATAATAAAGAAAAACAAACGGTTATCATGGAGCTCTATAATCATTCAGAAAGTTTGTATGATGTCATTCAATTTATCTTAACTGCCAAGGTATTCTGGCCAAGGGCAGATTTTGTCATATTTACGGATATTACTAACCCAGGCATTCTTGCCATTTTGGCGGCAGAGTCTCATTTGTCGCTGGTATCCAAGCGTGATGATTTGAATTGCCTTTGTAGCGCCATTACCACTGCGTGTTATCGTAGCCCGTCCGTTCAGCGTTTGCTCGTGCAGCCTGTGCAGCAGCTTTCGCATAGTGAATGGCGTATTCTGGCTTTGATGATTGGCGGAGCTACTCCTCAGCGTATTGCGAATGTCATTCAACGCAGTTACAAAACGGTGAGTACGCACAAGCTCAATATTATGCGCAAATTGCAATTAAACCAGACCGATTTCATGCATTTCATCCTGGCATTTCGCACCTGTTATAATCCGCTGTAAGTGGCCGTATGGCCGCTTACAGCGGATGTTCTCTCCTCATTAGATAAATTTTATTGGTAATATTTACTCATTAAACTATCAATTTAATACGTTAAATAAAGAACAAAAATCAAAATATTGGTGTTTGATAGTTAATAATTCTTCTTGGAGGAGATCATTGAACAATTGAAGGATGCGCTGCAAAGTAAAAAGGGGGGCTGAACTGCGCCCCTTGTTTTTTGGCGCAATAAAACATGCAACCATAATACAGCCGGTTCTGGAACGTCTGCTGGGGAACAACATGCGATGCTTCCGCTGCTCCCCAGAAACTCACTTGACGAACGGACATAACAGCGTTATCCGTGCTGGGTTTGTCAGTGCTGCCCCATCCACTGGGTACATTTATTTTCCGTACACTTGCCGTTATACAGCAAATGAAGGTTTGCTGATTGATGGTAGTAATCAGGTTCGCCGTTCTGTGGATGTTGCTCTGCCAGATCCTGTGGCGATGCGCGGCGATAGACCGCCGGAGTTTCGCCAAACTGCTTTTTAAACGCCCGGGAAAATGAAGGCTGGGAATCGAAATGAAATTGCAGAGCGATATCCAGGATCGGCAGTGGCGTTGTGCGCAGAGCCTGTGCCGCTTTTGATAAACGGCGTTCACGGATATAACTGCCAAGCGCGTGACCGGTGGTGCTGCGGAACATACGTTGCAGATGCCATTTGGAGTAGCCTGATTTTGCTGCCACGTTATCCAACAGCAGAGGCTGATCCAGATGTGTTTCGATCCAGTTCAGTAAGTCGTGAATGATATTGGTGTGATCCATTGTTTAAATTCTCCCATGGTACGACATTCCGTTCACATTGATGTTAATAATCCAAGTTAATTCTTTGATAATAGGCTTGCACGGCAGGTGACGCAAGTACTAACTGGGGTAATCCACATGACGAAAAATGCTCTACTAGGAGAAGGGGAATTAATCTGCGAAAACGCGCTGACAGCCGTTCAGCAAAGAAGTCACTCAAGAAAAAGTTTGTGTTATCAGAGGGTAAGGTGTTACCCGTGAAAAGGGATAGCCCGGCAGACTATCCCAAAGCACAGGTTATACTGGGCGAGCAGGAATGTTCACCCCGCGTTGCACGGCTGGCCGGGCTAATCCGCGTTCCAGCCACTGGCCGACCAACGGGAAGCTGTCGAACTCTATCAACTCACGGGCTTCATAGAAACCAATCAGGTTGCGCACCCAACCGAGCAACGAAATATCGGCAATAGTGTAATCGGTTCCCATGATCCAATCGCGCCCTGCCAACCGGTTTTCCAGCACGCCAAGCAGCCGTTTAGACTCTTTCTGATAGCGTTCCAGTGGCCGTTTATCTTCATACTCACGCCCGGCGAATTTGTGGAAAAAGCCCAGTTGACCAAACATCGGGCCGACGGCCGCCATCTGAAAAAATACCCATTGGATAGTTTCATAACGCAGAGCGGCATCCTGCGGCAGGAACTGACCGCTTTTCTCCGCCAGATAGAGCAGGATTGCGCCGGACTCGAACAATGCTAAAGGTTTTCCCCCAGGGCCGTGCGGATCGAGGATTGCCGGGATCTTACCGTTGGGGTTCAGTGACAGGAATTCCGGCGTCCAGGTTTCATTTTTGCTGATATCGACAAGATGGGTTTCATAGGGCAGACCGATCTCTTCCAGCATGATGGAAACTTTCACTCCGTTTGGCGTTGGCAACGAGTAAAGTTGTAAGCGCTCTGGGTGTGCGGCGGGCCAGCGTTGGGTGATGGGGAATTGGGTTGGATCGAACATGGTCATTCCTCGGGATTATGGGTTGGCAAACGAAATAGCGTTAACAGGGATAACCAACCTAGGCTGTTACTGAGGTAAACGTATAGCTCAAAATGTGCGATTAGCGCTTTTACCTGGTTAAATTTCCCTACCGTAAACCTGATCTATTTCCGAGTTAAACAAAGAGAGCAAAATGTGTGTTCAGCGCCTTTTTACCTGCTGCCGTGAGTTGCAATGCGCGGCTGTCTAACTGGCGCTGGAGCCAGCCACGTTTTTCGAACGCTGCCAGCAGTGCAGCACCCAGGGCTCCGCCAAGATGCGCTTTGCGTTCGCTCCAATCCAGGCAACCACAGGCAAAACGCCGCCGTGAAGGGGCAGGGGAACAGTTAACACCCAACTGTGCCAAGGCTAGCTGCCCTTGGTTGCTGAGTTGATAGTCGTTGTCGCCCGTCAGCCAGGCCAGCTCAAACAGGCGATTATGTAACAGCACGGCGAGCTCACCCGCCATATGATCGTAACAGGTGCGAGCAAAACGTAGCGAAATGGGCGTGGTGCTTTTGACCGTTGGCCGTTCAACACCGGTCAACGCCATCAAGGTTTCCAATACTTCGGCCACTGGCTGGCTCGCCAAACGATAAAAACGATAACGCCCCTGCTTTACGCAACTGACAAGCTGCTGTTCCTGTAAGCGGGCCAAATGGCTGCTGGCCGTTGAGGCAGCTACGTCTACCGCCGCACTCAGTTCGGTGGCGGTATAGGCACGGCCATCCATCAGCAGGCACAGCATACGTGCTCTGGTACGATCGGCGATGGCGGCGGTCAGCGCGGCCAGGCGGATTTCAATGTCGTTATCATGCATATTTCGAGCGTCAGCGAAGTGTTGTTGTTGGTTTAACTTCACAATGCCTATTCCGCTATTCAATTTGAAGGAATATTTCATGATGGCTTGTCCTTTTTCTGCTGCAACGCAGCAAGTGGTGCGTGAAGCCTTGGCGCACCGCGATCTTGGCATGCGGCCACCGCATGAGCCGGTGCCCGCCGCGCTGCTTGCCACACCGGCACAGCCCCTATTTGCCGCATTAGTTCGGATGCGGGATGATGCCGGGCATGGTGAGTTGAAGGCTGCCATCAGCGCGGCTTTAGCGTCGTTCAGTGATAATGAGCTGTGCCAGGCAACACACCGTGTAGCGCAACAATTGGCACCTGATATGCTGACCGCCGAACAGCTGACCCGCTTCAACTATGCGTTACCGATCGGTGTATTGGCAGATATGCTCGGCGTTGCTTATCAGGAACGTACCGTGCTGGTGGATAACGTACTGGATTTTGTACGCTGCATTGCCCCTGGTGGCAGTGAGCAACAGATGGCGCGCGGTGTTATTGCTGCCGGGAAATTGCATGAATGGATGCAGGCCGCCGATGGCCCGTTATTCATTCGCCTATGCCAACGTATTGGCGATCGCTCAGTTGCGATAGCCAATGCTATTGGGCTATTTTTCCAGGCTTGTGAGGGAACCGCCGGATTATTAGGGCAAACGCTGTTATTGATGCAGAAGCAAGATGTGACGGTGGAATATGGCCTTTCTAGCGTATTACAGGAAACCCCACCGATTCACACCACCCGCCGTTTTGCGCTGCGTGATACCAGGTTGGATGGTGAGCCGTTAGTGGCTGGGCAGACGGTGCTGATAGCGTTAAAAACAGAAGGAGAAAGTTTTGCCTTCGGTTACGGCAGCCACCAATGCCCCGGCAGCGCTTGGGCACACTTGATTGCTTTGGGTGGCATCCGCCATTTATTGGCTCTCAATATGGAATCCAAATTATTAACCCACTTTCGCTGGCGTGTTTCGCAAAATGCACATGTGCCGGAATTTTTTACTGCTGAGGAGCAATGATGATCGCGGTTATTTTTGAATTGCAGGCTGCCGAAGGGCTGCGGGAAACCTACCTTGATCTGGCGGCTGAGTTGAAGCCGCTGTTGGCAGAGATCGACGGATTTATTTCTATTGAGCGCTTTCAGAGTCTAGCCGATCCGCAAAAATTGCTGTCACTGTCATTCTGGCGTGATGAAGCGGCGGTAGCACAATGGCGTAATCTGGAGCAACACCGCCAAGCGCAGGCGCGTGGGCGGCACGGCGTGTTGGAATATTACCGGCTGCGGGTGGCTGAGGTAGTGCGTGATTACGGGCTGGAACCTCGCGAGCAGGCACCGGCAGACAGCCAGCATTTTCATCAGCACTAGGCTGTGCCAACGGGGGCGACAGGAGCCAGCGTGGCCTGCTCCAGCGGAACGATTTTTCCTTGTGGGGTGTGCAGAGGTTGGCCGCTTTCCTGTTCTATCAACATAATATGGGGGTAATCAGCCAGGATAGGCTGGTGCCCCATGCCATCAGCGCTATCGTTATCTGACATCCGCGAGAATAGTTTCAATTTACCGGGCTGTTGAATTGCTGTTGAAAGATGAGTACGGATTAAGTGATTTTTTTGTTAACTTAACCATGGATGCTGCGAAATTGGCTATATCTGTTGGAGCCGCTTGGGGAGCGAAAACATTTGCTACTGGTTTGATGGTCGCGGGGGGGAAGTGTCGTCATTATTGCTGCTGGTATATTTCTTATTGGATTTGGTGTCAGCTTTTTATTATATTGGTTGGATAGTGAGTTGAAAATAAGTGAAACAATAATTAAAAACATAAAGACATATAAAGTTCACAATACACCATATCATCCAGATCAGCTGTTTAACACATGGGGGAGGCTCAGTCGTGGTTAAAATAAACAGGCCATTAGTGAGTATGTTTGCAGTCTTTCTTTTATTTCTTTCTAGGGTAACTGTTATTGGAAAATAGAGACTGGTTATAGTACCGAAGTTCGCTGACAACGGGAGAGATAATATTTAAAGCAAGTAGCAGCTTTGCTGCTGCTCAAAAAACAACCAAAAATCCTCGCGATCTCTGACCGCCGTTATGGCATAATGCGCGCCAAATCACATTTCCCCTGAATTATGAAGAGCGAGCGCTGTGTTAAGCACTAACAATATTACTATGCAATTTGGCAGTAAGCCGTTGTTTGAAAATATCTCTGTCAAATTTGGTGGCGGTAACCGCTATGGTTTGATCGGGGCCAACGGTTGCGGTAAATCCACCTTTATGAAAATCCTCGGCGGTGATCTGGTGCCAAGCGCCGGTAACGTGTTCCTTGATCCGAACGAACGCCTGGGTAAACTGCGCCAGGATCAGTTCGCGTTTGAACAGTTCAGCGTGCTGGATACCGTGATCATGGGCCACACCGAGCTGTGGGCGGTTAAAGAAGAACGCGATCGCATTTACGCGATGGCGGAGATGAGTGAAGAAGATGGCTATAAAGTGGCCGATCTGGAAGTCGCTTATGGTGAGATGGACGGTTATACCGCAGAAGCCCGTGCCGGTGAATTGCTGCTCGGTGTCGGCATTCCGGTAGAACAGCATTACGGCCCGATGAGCGAAATCGCCCCCGGTTTCAAACTGCGCGTGCTGCTGGCGCAGGCATTGTTCTCCGATCCAGAAATCCTGCTGCTTGATGAACCGACCAACAACCTGGATATCGATACTATTCGCTGGCTGGAGCAGGTGCTGAATGAACGTAACAGCACCATGATCATCATTTCGCACGATCGCCATTTCCTGAACATGGTCTGTACGCACATGGCGGATCTGGATTATGGCGAACTGCGTGTCTATCCGGGCAACTACGACGAATATATGACGGCGGCTACTCAGGCGCGCGAGCGTTTGATGGCAGATAACGCCAAGAAGAAAGCGCAGATCAGCGAATTGCAGTCATTCGTCAGCCGCTTTAGCGCTAATGCCTCAAAATCCAAGCAGGCGACCTCTCGCGCTCGCCAAATCGACAAAATCCAACTGGAAGAAGTGAAAGCCTCCAGCCGTCAGAACCCGTTCATCCGTTTTGAACAAGAGAAGAAACTGTTCCGTAATGCGCTGGAAGTGGAAGCGCTGTCTAAAGGTTTCGACAATGGCCCGCTGTTCAACAAGCTTAACTTGATGGTGGAAGTGGGTGAGAAAATCGCGATTCTGGGTGCCAACGGTATCGGTAAATCTACCCTGTTGAAAACGCTGGTGGGAGATATACCAGCGGATCAGGGTACGGTGAAATGGTCGGAAAATGCCAGAATTGGTTACTACGCGCAGGATCACGAATATGAATTCGATGACACCCTGACGGTATTCGACTGGATGAGCCAGTGGAAGCAGGAAAAAGACGATGAGCAGGCGGTGCGCAGCGTACTGGGCCGCTTGCTGTTCAGCCAGGACGACATCAAGAAGCGCGTTAAGGTGCTTTCTGGTGGTGAGAAGGGCCGTATGCTGTTTGGTAAGCTGATGATGCAGCGCCCGAATATTCTGGTGATGGATGAACCGACCAACCACTTGGATATGGAATCCATTGAATCACTGAATATGGCGCTGGAAATGTACGAAGGCACCCTGATCTTCGTTTCCCACGACCGTGAATTCGTGAGTTCATTGGCAAGCCGTATTCTGGAAATCACCCCGAACAAGGTGATCGACTTTACCGGCAACTACGAAGATTACCTGCGTAGCCAGGGTATTGTTTAAGCCCTCTCTGTAAATAATCCCTTCATCCTATGGATGAAGGGATTGAATTGCCACACACTTCACATTGCGGATGCTTAGGCAGTTTCATCTCACGAAACTGCATTGTCATGGCGTCAAACATCAGCAATTTGCCCACCAGCGGTTGGCCATAATGGGTTAACAGTTTAATGGCTTCCATGGCTTGCAGAGTGCCGATGGTGCCGACCAAAGGAGCCATCACACCGGCCTCCACACAGGTGAGGGCGTTCTCGCCAAATAACCGGCTCAGGCAACGATAGCAGGGTTCATCCGGCTGATAGGTAAACACGCTGAGTTGGCCTTCCATACGGATAGCGGCTCCCGAAACCAACGGTTTACGCTGCGTATGGCACAGGCGATTAAGCTGATCGCGCGTAGCCACGTTGTCGGTGCAGTCCAGCACCACGTCACAGGCGGCAATCTGCGCCGCCATCTGTGCATCATCCAATGGTTCAGCGCTGGTATCAATGCAGATGTGCGGATTGATCGCGCTCAGTTCAGTGCGCGCTGAGTCAACCTTTGTCATGCCGACGCGGGCATCCCGGTGCAGAATCTGGCGCTGTAGATTGGAGAGTGAAACCGTGTCGAAATCAAGCAAAGTCAGGTGACCCACGCCCGCGGCGGCCAGATATGGGGATGCCGCACAGCCCAAACCGCCGAGCCCGACGATCAGCACATGCGCCGCTTTCAGCTTTTCCTGGCCGTCGAAGTCAAAGCCGCGCAGTACGATCTGGCGGTTATAGCGCAGTGTTTCTGCATCGGTTAATTCCGGCAGCATGTTCAGCTCCTTAACAGCGCATTGAAGGGTTCGATCTCCACCATTTCACCTGCGGCCACTGAACCCCGCTCTCGTTCCAGCACAATAAAGCAATTGCCCTGACTATAGGAACTGAACACGTGCGATCCCTGATGCCCGGTGGTACTGACCTCCAGTTCACCATTGAGGTTGCTGGTAAAGATGCCACGCTGGAAATCCAGGCGGCCCGGTGATTTCTTTAATGGAGTTAGCGCGCGTGCTTTCAGGCGGGCCGGTAAGCGCCATTCGGTATGCCCAGCCAATTTAGCGAGCAGCGGTTGCACCAATTGATAAAAGGTCAGGGCGGCAGAAACCGGATTACCCGGCAGGCCACAGAACCAAGCATGTTGCAGTTTACCGAAGGCAAAAGGCTTACCGGGTTTGATCGCCAGTTTCCAGAAACTGACAGTACCGAGTTCATCCAGCATCTGCTTGGTGTAATCGGCTTCACCGACGGAAACACCACCGCTGCTGATCACCACATCGGCCTCACGGTCTGCCTGGCTGAATGCGGCGCGTAAGGCATTTTGATCGTCGGGGATAATCCCCAGATCGATCACCGTGCAGCCAAGCTGTTCCAGCATCAGGCGCACCGCAAAGCGGTTGGTATCGTAAATCTGGCCTGCCTGTAGCGGTTGGCCAACGGGTTGCAACTCGTCACCGGTAGAAAACACCGCAACTTTCAGCCTGCGTGTCACCTGCACATTGGCAATACCCAGTGAAGCCAACAGTGGCAACTGCGCGGCCCCCAGTTTTACCCCTGCGGGCAATACGTTCGCTCCCTGGCGGATATCTTCACCCGCCAGCCGAATATTCTGCCCGGCCTGTACCTGTGCGTTGAAACGCACCCCCGCTTCGTTGACTTCCGCCTGCTCCTGCATGATCACCGCCTCGGCACCTGCCGGGATCGGGGCACCGGTCATGATGCGCAGGCAGGTATTGGCAGGCCATGCACCAGTGAATGGCGCACCGGCAAAGGCTTTACCCGCCACGGGTAACAGGGTGCTGGTATGTAATTCGTTAAGGCGTACTGCGTAGCCATCCATTGCCGAGTTGGCAAACGGTGGGACGTCAATGGGTGAGATCACCGGTACAGCCGTAATACGCCCGGCAGCGCTGGTCAACGCAATAGATTCGGTTTCTGGCAATGGGGCGATTTGGGCAAGCATGGTTTCCATGGCTTGCTCAAGGGAAATAAGATCAGAGGTATGGCAAGGGTCCATAAAGTCAGCTCCATAAATCAGCGTGCGCGGGTTTTCCGGCAAAGTGCGGCTATTATGGCAGATAACGCTGAGGGGGAGAATGATGCTATCCCAGGGGCTGGATGTGCTGAGATAACATACTGTTTTTATTCTATTAAGTTCTTTCAAAGTACAAAAAGGTCTAAGCAGATCCCGGCTAAATAGATAGCCAAGACTTTGTGCTTTACATCGCCTGCCGGGCTAAATATAGTCAAAAAAGACAGAATAATAACTATCCCCTTCAAATATGAAGACGCTGTCAGTTCCGCCGGATGTTGAGTTAATACAGGATGTCAGTTCAATGAACAAACCAGTCATTGCTATTCATGGTGGTGCGGGGGCGATTACCCGTGCGGCATTGAGTGCTGAAAAAGAACAACATTATATTCAGGCGCTTTCCGATATTGTTGCTGCTGGGCAGGTGATTCTGGCCCAAGGAGGCAGTGCGCTGGATGCGGTCACCGAAGCGGTCAGGCTGTTAGAGGAGTGCCCGTTGTTCAATGCGGGTAAAGGTGCGGTGTTTACTCATCAAGGCACCCATGAGCTGGACGCCTGCGTGATGGATGGCCGTACCTGTGATGCCGGGGCGGTTGCTGCCGTCAGCCGGATACGTAATCCAATCCTGGCAGCGCGAGCGGTGCTGGAAAACAGCAGCCACGTGCTGTTTGCCGCCGACGGTGCCGAACGGTTTGCCGCCGCCCATGGCCTGGAAATGGTCGAGCCTGATTTCTTCTTCACTCAGGAACGTTTTGAACAATTGCAGCGCGCGCAGGCGGAACAGGGGCGCGTGTTGCTCGATCATGATGGCGCAGCCATACAAAGTAACGCACCACTCGATCCCGATCGCAAATTTGGCACCGTTGGTGCGGTGGCATTGGATGGATTGGGCAACCTCGCGGCGGCAACCTCAACCGGCGGGATGACCAACAAGCAGGCCGGGCGTATTGGTGATACGCCAATTATTGGTGCGGGCTGTTATGCCAACAACGCTACCGTGGCGGTGTCGAGCACAGGCACCGGCGAAATCTTTATGCGCAATGTGTCTGCTTACGATGTTTCCGCGTTGATGGAATATGCCGGGCTTAGCCTGCAACAGGCCAGCGATAAAGTGGTGATGGAAAAGCTGCTGGCCATGGGGGGCAGTGGTGGGTTGATCGCCATTGATCGCTTCGGCAACGTCGCGTTGCCGTTCAACAGTGAAGGTATGTACCGTGGTTTTGGCTATGTCGGTGATGCCCCTTCCGTCGGTATCTATCGTTGAGCGCGAGCCAGGAGAATGCATGAGTGATTCCATCATCCTGCCACCGCAGCGCGTGCTGGCAGTGAGCGATCTTAGCGTGCGATTCCGGCAGGAAGGTGAAACCGTTGCGGCGGTGCGCAATCTGGCATTCAACGTTGATCGCGGTGAAACGCTGGCCATCGTCGGTGAATCGGGTTCGGGTAAATCGGTCACTTCGCTGGCGCTGATGCGTCTGGTTGAGCAGGGCGGTGGGGAATTGACCGGCGGTGTGATGCAGTTCCGCCGCCGTAACGGCCAGGTGCTTGATCTGGCACAGGCCAAGCAGAATACGCTGCGCACGTTGCGCGGTGCGGATATGGCGATGATTTTTCAGGAGCCGATGACCTCACTCAATCCGGTGTTTCCGGTGGGGGAGCAAATTGCTGAATCCTTGCGTTTGCATCAGGGGCTGAGCCACCGTAGCGCCAAACGTGAAGCATTGCAGATGCTGGATCTGGTGCGTATCCCCGAGGCAAAAAATGTGCTGGCGCGTTACCCGCACCAGCTTTCCGGTGGTATGCGCCAGCGGGTGATGATTGCAATGGCATTATCGTGCAAACCTGCGTTACTGATTGCCGACGAACCGACTACCGCATTGGATGTCACCATTCAAGCGCAGATCTTGCAGTTGATTCGCGTGTTGCAGCAGGAAATGCAGATGGGAGTGATCTTCATTACCCACGACATGGGCGTGGTGGCAGAGATTGCTGACCGGGTGCTGGTGATGCACCAAGGGGTTAAGGTGGAAGAAGGCGCAGTGCGTTCGCTGTTTGCCGCGCCGCAGCAGGCTTATACCCAGGCGCTGCTGGCGGCGGTGCCGAAGCTGGGGGCCATGAAGGATCATGATTTTCCGGCACACTTCTCACTGCCCGGTGAGGCAGACGATCGCCAGCCGCAGAACACGATTCCTGCCGGAGCCGCGCCGATTTTACAGGTGAAAAACCTGGTCACGCGTTTTGATTTGCGCAGTGGCATCCTCAACCGCGTGACGCGCCGCGTGCATGCGGTAGAAAATATCAGCTTTGATCTGTATCCCGGTGAAACGCTGGGGCTGGTGGGGGAATCCGGCTGTGGCAAATCCACTACCGGGCGGGCGTTATTGAAACTGGTAGAGAGCCAGCACGGCACCATTACCTTTAACGGCCAAACCATCAATCGGCTCAACGGCGCGGCGTTGCAGCACCTGCGGCGCGATATCCAGTTTATCTTTCAGGACCCTTATGCCTCGCTGGACCCGCGTTTGACGGTCGGTTTTTCGATTATGGAACCCTTGCTGGTGCATAACGTGGCGCGCGGTGCCGAGGCGGAGAAACGGGTGGCCTGGCTGCTGGAGCGAGTTGGCTTGCAACCGGAACATGCACGGCGTTACCCGCATGAGTTTTCCGGGGGGCAGCGCCAGCGGATCTGCATCGCCCGTGCGCTGGCGCTCAATCCGAAAGTGGTGGTGGCGGATGAAGCGGTTTCTGCGCTTGATGTGTCGATACAGGCACAAATCGTCAACCTGTTACTCGATTTACAGCGCGAGTTCGGCATCGCGTTTCTGTTTATTTCTCATGATATGGCGGTAGTAGAGCGCATCAGCCACCGTGTGGCGGTGATGTATCTGGGGCAAATTGTTGAAATTGGCCCGCGCCGTAGCGTGTTTGGCAACCCACAGCATGCCTATACCCGCAAGTTGATGGCTGCCGTACCGGTGGCCGATCCGCATTATCCCCATAAACGCCGGCCACTGCTGGTGGATGAAATACCCAGCCCGATCCGTGCGCTGGACGATGAACCCGTTACCGCACCTTTAGTGCAGGTTGGCCCAGGGCATTTTGTGGCCCGTCACCCTATCATCGGTGCTTTTTAGCGTTGCCTCAGGAGAGAAAAGCAATATGACTCAACACACCTTCAAACGTAATGTTTTGGCTGCGGTCCTGCTGGCTGTTGCTGCGGGCCCGGCTTGGGCAGCCAAAGATGCGGTGATTGCCGTGGCTTCCAATTTCACCAGCCTTGATCCCTACGATGCCAACGATACGCTGTCGCAGGCGGTGGCGAAATCGTTCTATCAGGGGCTGTTCGGCTTCGACAAGGACATGAAGCTGATCAACGTGTTGGCAGACAGTTATGAAGTGAGCCAAGACGGCCTGACCTATACCGTTAAGCTGCACCCGGGGGTGAAATTCCACGATGGCACCGATTTCAACGCCGAAGCCGTCAAGATTAACCTGGATCGCGCCAGTAACCCGGATAATCGCCTCAAGCGTTATAACCTGTTCCGCATGATCGACAAAACCGAGGTTGTGGCAGCGGATACGGTCAAAATCGTATTGAAAACGCCATTTTCAGCATTTATTAATAACTTGGCCCACCCGGCGGCGGTGATCATTTCCCCGGCGGCGCTGAAACAGTATGGCAAGGAGATCGGTTTTCATCCGGTGGGGACCGGCCCTTATCAGTTCGAAACCTGGAATCAGACCGACTTTGTCAAAGTGAAGAAGTTTGACGGTTATTGGCAGGCCGGTTTACCCAAGCTTGATAGCATCACCTGGCGCCCGGTAGTGGATAACAATACGCGTGCGGCGATGCTGCAAACCGGAGAAGCGACCTTTGCCTTCCCGATCCCTTATGAACAGGCCAGCGTACTGGAGAAAAACGACAAGCTGGAGCTGGTGGCCGCTCCGTCGATTCTGCAACGTTACATCAGCCTGAATGTGACACAAAAGCCGTTTGATAACCTGAAAGTACGGCAGGCGCTGAACTATGCCATCAACAAGGATGCGTTGATCAAAGTGGCTTTCTCAGGCTATGCCGTACCGGCAGAAGGCCCGGTGCCACCGGCGATTGATTTTGCCGCTCGTTATCAGCCTTGGCCATACGATCCGGCCAAAGCGCGTGAACTGCTGAAAGAAGCCGGTTACCCGAACGGTTTCACGACCACCCTATGGTCTTCTCATAACCACAGTACTGCGCAAAAAGTGTTGCAGTTCGCCCAGCAGCAGCTGGCGCAGGTTGGGGTGAAAGTCACGGTGACGGCGATGGATGCGGGCCAGCGGGCGGCGCAGGTGGAAAGCGTCGGCGTGAAGGAAACCGGGGTGCGGATGTTCTATACCGGCTGGTCGGCCTCCACCGGCGAGGCTGATTGGGCGCTGTCGCCGCTGTTCTCAACCCAGGCGGCACCGCCAAAGCAGTTTAACACCGCGTTTTACAGCAACCCACAGGTGGATCAGGGGCTGGTGGATGCGCTGGCAACCACCGATCGCAGCAAAAAGCAGGCGTTGTATCAAGGTGTTCAGGATCGTATCTGGGCCGATGCGCCCTGGATTTTCCTGGTGACCGAGCGCCTGCTCTCGGCGCATAACAAGCAACTGAGCGGTTTCTATGTGATGCCGGATGCTTCATTCAGCTTTGAACAGGCGGATTTGAAGTAGGGCAGCACTAGAGGGTATCAGGCAGATAATAAAAATCTCCTCCGGCAAACCAGCCCGGAGGAGATTCAGCTACGATTACTTACGCGCGTCTAACAGCTGCTGCGCGTTGTCAGCGGTCACCACGGTCCATGGAATGTAGTAATGCTTCTGCGTACCGCCATCCCACTTCATCTCTTGCGCGTACTGCTGCCAGATATCGGACTGCGGCTGGTAGCTCTCGCCTTTCACCGCACGTAGCGCCACGTCGATAGAACCTTGGATCTGGCCTTTGGCATCTTGCAGGATGGAAACCATTTCCCCAGCCTGGACAGCATGAATGGCGTCGGATACGCCGTCCACCCCGGCAATGGCGAAGTCTTTCACGTTCAGGCCCGCACCCTTGATGGCTTCAATGGCACCCAGCGCCATTTCATCGTTCTGGCCAATCACGCCGTTGATTTTGCCACGGTGTTTTTGCAGCCAGTTTTCCATCAGCGGCTGGGCTTCGGCGCGCGACCAGTTGGCGGTCTTACGCTCCAGCACCGTCACCTGGCCTGCACCGCACTCCGCGATGGCCTTGTCGTTCCCTTTACCGCGCTGGATTTCACCGCTGCCGCCTTTCGGGCCTTCGATGATCACCACGTTCACTTTGCGGTTCTTACAGTCAAGCTTATCCAGTACCGCTTTGGCTTCAAGATAGCCGCCAAGTTCGTCGTTAGAAACCACTTCGGCCGTCATCTCTTCGGTATTTAACCGGGCATTTGTTACCACCACCGGGATTTTGGCGGCGTTGGCGTTGGTGACGATATCGATATTCGCTTCAAAATCCATCGGGTTGACGATAATCGCATCGGCACGCGTCTGGATGGCGGTTGCTGCCTGATCGTTCTGTACCGAGGCATCGTAACGCCCGTCATAGAAGGTCAGCACGGCTTCGCCGCTTTTCACCGCCGGGTGTTCCTTACCGTATCTCTCCATTAACTGCACGAATTCAGCTTTGTTGCCGTACATCAGTACCGCAATTTTGGTCGGTGCTGCCTGAGCGGCCGCCATACTTCCGATCATCATGGCTGAAGCAAACAAGGCAATTTTAGTTTTATTCATTACTTTCTCCTGGGGGTTGTTGCAGGTAAATACCCTTCATACTCCAAGTTGCATGTGCGTTGGCTTTCCTCGCTCACCCCAGTCACTTACTTGAGTAAGCTCCTGGGGATTATGAGCCTCAAAGAGGCTCACCCTGGGGGCCAGCGCAAGCGCTGTTCAAATCGGTCAAAGATCGATTTGTCACTGCGTTGCCGCCTTCCTGCAACTCGAATTATTTTGGGTAATTAATCGCGTTGTTGCTTACGCGATGGGTCAAGCAATACGGCGACGACAATCAATGCGCCTTTAATGATTTGTTGGTAATACGACTGCACGCCGAGCAGATCGAGGCCGTTGTTCATTACCCCGATAATCAGCACGCCGAAGAAAGTTCCTACCAGCGTACCGACGCCACCGGCCATGCTGGTGCCGCCAATTACCACCGCGGCGATGGCATCCAGCTCATAGCCTGCACCGGCGTTGGTCTGCGCCGAGCCGGTACGGGCGGTGAGGATCAACCCCGCGATGCCCGCCAGCGCACCACAGAGGGTGTACACCAGCACTTTGATGCGGGTGACGTTGATGCCTGAGGTGCGGGCGCTTTTCGGGTTACCGCCGACCGCGTAAACGTAGCGGCCAAAGATGGTTTTATTCAGCAGTAGCCAGGCGAGGGCAAACAGCAGAATGAAGATAATCACTGGCACTGGAATACCGGCGATATAGCCGTTACCCAGCCAGCGGAAATCGCTGTTCAACTGCGAAACCGGGTTGCCATCGGTGGTCAGCATGGTCAACCCGCGTGCCGCAGAGAGCATCCCCATGGTGACGATGAACGGTTGCAGACGATAACGGGCTAGCACCGTGCCGTTAATCAACCCGCAAACGATGCCGATGCCCAGCGCGATAATCAGCGGCATCATCACCGCCGTAGCGGTATCGCCAATCGCCAGCCCGCTGTTATTGGTGGCGAAACGGGCGGCGACGATGCCGCTGAGCGCCAGCACCGAGCCGACCGACAGATCCACCCCGGCGGTGATAATGACAAAGGTCATGCCAATCGCCAGAATGCCGTTGATAGAAACCTGGCGCAGCACAATCAGCATGTTTTCATTGCTGAGAAAATAGTTACTGCTCCAGGCACCTTGAGTCAGTTGATACTCGCCAATCAGCGCCACGATCAGGCACAGGGCGAAGAAGGCGATGATAATGCCGTACTTGTGCATACGGCGCTTATTGCGGGTAAAAAACGATGCCCCTGGTGCTAAGGAGTGGGTACTGTTCATGTTATTATCTCTCTGTTAAACCGCGAGTTTCATCAGTTCAGTCTGGGTCGCGTTGGCTGCCGCCAGCTCTCCGGCTAGCTGACCGTCGCGAAACACCAGAATGCGATCGCTCATGCCAATAATTTCCGACAGCTCGGATGAAACCATGATGATCCCCTTATTTTTCAGGGCGAATTCCGACATAAAACGGTAGATCTCTTTCTTTGCTCCCACGTCGATACCGCGCGTTGGCTCGTCCAGCAACAGAACCTCAGGGTCGAGCAGTGCCCAGCGCCCCAGCACCACTTTTTGCTGGTTCCCGCCGCTGAGATGGCCGACGGGCTGTTCACCGTCGTGAGTTTTCACGTTGAAGCGCTCAATCATCTCTTGGGTGCGTGCCTGCTCCTGCTTTTCATTGATAAAACCGGCACGGCTGATATCCGTGAGCGAAGAGAGGTTGATGTTTTCGCTGACCGAGCGGCACAGCACCAGACCGGTATCTTTGCGATCCTCGGTGACATAGGCGATGCCGCAGCCGATCGCCTCTTTGGGGGAATGGCGGCCAAGCGTCTTATCTCCCAGCTGGATGGTGCCGCTATCGGCATGCTGAATGCCGAAAACCAGATCGAGAAACTCGCTGCGTCCGGAACCGACCAGGCCATAGATGCCAAGGATCTCGCCGCGCTTGAGCTGTAGGCTGATATCTTTGATCTTGTTGCGCCATTTCAGGTTTTTCACTTCCATCATCACGTCTTCGCCAGGCTGATTGAACTTGGCAAACTCGCTGTCGTACTCGCCGCCAATGATGTGCTCAATCAACTGTTCACGGGTGATATCCGCGATGTAACCTTCGTGGATGTACGCGCCATCGCGGAAGATGGTGTAGCTGTCGGCAATCTGGAAAATCTCTGACAGGCGGTGTGAGACATAGATGATCCCTTTGCCCTTGGCCGCCAGGCGCGTAATGGTCTGGAAGATCTTCTGCGCATCTTCTTCGCCAATCGCTGATGTGGGTTCATCCATAATGATGATGTCGGCATTGGCGTGCGACAGCGCTTTGGCGATCTCCACCAGTTGCTGTTCGGCAACGCTCAGGTTGCGCATTTTCTCCGTAGCGTCGATATGGAATTCGAGCTCGTTGAGCAGGGCAGTGGTGCGCTGATTCAGTGTGGCAAAGTCAACAAAGCCAAAGCGTTTGGGTTCGCGGCCAAGCCAGATGTTCTCTGCCACCGTCAGATCCGGGATCGCGCTCAACTCCTGCTGCACAATCGCCACTCCGGCATTCAATGCATCACGCGGGTGGTGAAATTCGCAGCGTTCGCCGTTGATAAAAATGTCGCCGCCGTCGGGTTGAATAAAGCCCATCAGGATGCTGAGAAATGTCGATTTACCCGCGCCGTTACCACCGCACAAAGCGTGGATCGAGCCGCGGCGCAGGCAGAACTCGGCGTTCTTCAATGCAACGACCGGGCCGAACGCTTTTTTGACCCCGGTGACTTCCAGCAGATAGGCAGGCTGTTGTGTATGCGGATCGCGAGTCACAGTTGTACCTCCGGATAAGTCTGTTGCAGGCGTTGCAGATACCGTTGATAAAGCGCGTTGTACTGCACCTGACGGGCAGCATCAGGCTGTGTACGGGTAGAAGCATCCAATGAAACAAAGCGTTGGCACAGTTGGGCCAACAACGCGCTGGCATCCTGATGGGGGGTTTCCGCCAGCGCGGTTGCCCACATGGCCTGAATTGCGCCACCCAGGGCGGCGGTTTCTTTCACGTTCAGGCACACGACCGGGCATCCCATCACATCGGCAACAATCTGCCGCCAACGCGCACTGCGGGCACCGCCGCCGGTCAGGCGGATCTCGCGCGCTTCGATACCCTGGCGGCGGAACAGTTCGATGCCGTAGCGCAGCCCATAGGTGGCACTTTCCACGACCGCCATGCACAGGTTGGCACGGGTAAAGTTGTCGCTATCGAGGTTATGCAGGCTGGCGCGGGCGTGCGGCAACTGAGGAACGCGTTCGCCGTTGAAGAAGGGCAGCATTTCCATGCCGCCAGCACCGGGCGCTGCCTGCCCCAGCAGCGCGTTAAATCCGCTTATATCCTCATCCAGCAAGGTTTGTATTGAAGTGGTGGCTGAGGTGACATTCATGGTGCAAATCAGCGGTAGCCAGCCGTTATTGCTGGAGCAGAACCCGGCGATCATTTCAGATGTTGCAGAAACTGGCTCAGCGGACCAGGCGAACAGCGTGCCGGAGGTGCCCAAGCTCATGGTGACGGTACCAGAGGCGATATTGCCGGAGCCGATGGCCGCCATCATGTTATCGCCGCCGCCGGTAGAGACGCGGGTGGCAGGGCTGAGGCCCAGTTTTGCCGCCGCTTCAGGGCGCAATGTGCCAATACAGCTTTCCGCGCTTTTGAGCGGCGGCAGTGCATTCCACAACCGCCCACTGTTATCGATCAACTCAACGGTGTGTTGATCCCACTGGCGGGTGCGTACATTGAGCAACCCGCTGCCGGAGGCATCGCCATACTCGGCGACGCGCTCACCGGTCAACCAGTAATTCAGGTAATCGTGAGGCAGCAGTACGGTGTGCAAACGTGCCCAACGTTCCGGGTGATGCGTTTTGAACCAGAGGATTTTCGACGCGGTGTAGCCGGTTGCCACCAGCAGGCCCAGCTTCTCTAGCGAGCCTTGAACCCCGCCGAGTTGCTGCAACAGCTGTGCGTTTTCTGCTGCCGTTTCGGTATCGCACCAGAGCTTCACGCTGTGCAGCACGTTACCTTGCTCATCCAGCGGCACGAATCCATGCTGCTGGCCGGAGACGCCCAATGCTTTAATGGTATGAGCATCGACGCCTGCCTGAGCAACCGCTTGCTGAAAAGCGCTGATCAGTGCCTCTATCCACCAATTGGCCTCCTGCTCGCGGCGGCCGTTGGAGTCGCTGATAAGGCGGTGAGGGGCGCTGCCCTCACCGAGGATCACGCCCTGTTCGCTGTCGACAATCACCACCTTCGTGCCTTGTGTACCGCAGTCTATACCAGCATAGAGCGTCATAGGGCTACTCCATCTCCAGCATAATTTTGATATCAGCAGCGTGCCCGGCGGCGGCGCGCTCGAAGGCGGCCACGCTGTCGGCAAATTTGTAGGTTTGGCTAATCAGTGGCTGAACGCGCAGCTTGCCGCTGCTGAGCAGGCGCAGCGTGCGCGGATACATATTGGCGTAGCGGAAAATGGTCTTGAAGGTGATCTCTTTCGCCTGCGAGGCAACGATATCCAGCGGCGCGGCGTCGATCGGCATACCGACCAGCACTGCGGTTGCGCCAGGTGCGGCGTGTTCGGTCAGCGTGGCGATGGCGGCTTTTGCACCACTGCATTCAAAAACGATATCGACGCCGTTGCCGCTGGTTAACTCGGCGACCTTTTGCGCCAGGTTGCCGGTTTTAAGGTTGACCGCGTGCAGGCCATCATAATTCGCCGCGACTGCCAGCTTCTCATCAAACAGATCGCAAATGATCACTTCGGAACAGCCGCCAGCCAGCGCCGCCAGAGCGGTAACCACGCCGATTGGGCCTGCACCGATGACCAGCGCGATATCACCCGGTTTGATCGAGGCTTTAGTCGCGGCATGCATACCAATCGCCAGTGGTTCAACCATGGCACCTTCGGCAAAGCTGACGTTGTCAGGCAGCTTGAAGGTAAAGGCCGCCGGGTGAATAACGCTTTCCCGCAAACAACCGTGGATCGGTGGGGTAGCCCAAAAGCGGACGGCCGGGTCCAGGTTGTAAAGACCTGCGCGGGATTGAGGTGACTGAGGATCGGGGATGCCTGGCTCCATACACACACGATCGCCAGGTTGCAGATGGCGGACATTTTTTCCGACAGCCAGCACGACGCCAGCGGATTCATGGCCGAGCACCATTGGCGCATTGACCACGAAAGGCCCGATCCGGCCATGCTGATAGTAGTGCACATCACTGCCGCAGATACCGACAGAATGAATCTTGATATGTACATCGTCATCGCCAAGCGTTTCATCAAACTGACAATCCTGAATGGCGATTTTGCCTTTCTCTTCTAGAACCAATGCTTTCATTTGTTCATCCTTTGGTGTCATAAATGGTATCGATAACATTGCAATGAACAGGATAGTAAGCATTTAGTGGCATTTAATATGTGATTTTGGTTGCAATTTTTAAATTGATGTTAATTATTTTTTATTTAATCGGTGTAAATGGCTATAAAGATCACATTAAGCCACCTTGCATGCTACTTATAATGATAACGATTTCATTGTTATTGGAGGAGTTATGCAGAAACGACAAGATGCGCAGGAACAGACAGCCATGTTTCTCGAACGCTGCGGAATACAGGTGACTGACAGGGAAAAACAAGCGATTGAGGTGGTGGATTTCGGTTTGCCCGATTACCCAAGTTCAGGGCTCCAGTTGCTGACTTATATCAACACGCCGCGCTATTGCGCCAAAGAGTTGGTGCTGTTCCCGCGCCAGACCTGCCCGGAGCACCTCCACCCACCTTTTAATAACACACCGGGCAAACAAGAGACGTTTCGCTGCCGTTGGGGAGAGGTGTACCTGTTTGTTGATGACGAGGAACTGACATTGAATACCGCCCAGGGGGAGCCGGTGTGCCAACCGCCAACTGGTTTTGAGCAATGGTATACCTGCCAGCGTTATATTTTATTGCGTGCCGGTGAGCAATACACCATCAAACCTAATACACGACACTGGTTCCAGGCGGGGCAACGGGGAGCGGTGGTTTCTGAGTTCTCCTCAGAAAGCCGTGATGATCTAGATATCTTTACCGATCCCAGTATCAAACGTGTGGGTTGATAACGTATTAAGATTAGAGCATTTATATTAATAGTGGTAATCTTTAATGATTCTTTTATGATACAAAATGATATGTTCCAATCAGGAGTAAAACTTGGCGGCTGAACGATCACAGAAAGCGACGCTTGAGAGCGTCGCGGCGCTTGCAAATGTCAGCAAAATTACCGTATCCCGTGCTTTCTCTCAGCCCGATAAAGTGCACCCTGATACGCTCCGGCGGATACTCAGCACGGCGGAAAGTATCGGCTACGTGATGAACACTGCGGCACGTAACCTCCGGGCTAAGACGAGCAAAACCATTGGTATTGTCAACCCTGATATGGCGAATCCGTTTTTTGGGGCGCTCACCAAGTTGATGACGCTCGAAGCACAAAAAGCGGGCTATGACACGCTGGTTTTTGATTCTTATGAGTCGCAGGTGAATGAGGATCGCATCATCGATAAGCTGATTGGCTACAATGTAGACGCCATCATTTTATCGGTGCTTTCTTCAGACCGTAACTATCTGCCCGGTTATCTGAAAAATTTGGAAAAACTGGGTATTCCGGTGATTTTGGTTGATCGGGAACTGGTGGGGGCAGATTGCAGTGGCGTTTATATCGACAATCTTGACTGTGGCTTGCAGGCTGGCCGTTATCTGTTAGAACAGCATTGCCAAAAGGTGGTGGTAGTTTCCGGGCCTGATGATTCTAACGTGGCCAAAGAACGGATTACCGGGCTGGTTGCCGCGTTACAGGGCAAGGTGGCGAGCCTGGAGATTATTCAGGCGGATTTCTATATGGATGCTGCCTTGCAGGTGACAAGCGATTATCTCAACCACCATCAGGCTCCTGATTATTTTGTGGGCTGTAACAATCAGATTTCATTGGGTATTATCAAAGCCTGCATGGATCACGGGTTACTGTTGATGAAAGATGTCTCGCTGTTCAGTATTGATGAAGTGTCGTATGCCTCGATTTATGGCTTTAACTTCCCCTACATTTCCCATGATTTATATGAAATTGCCTGGCAGGCCGTCGGGCTGGCTATTCGTCGGGCGGTAGATCAGGATGTGAAACCGGGGAAAGTTATTGTCAGAGGAAAACTGGTCGCGGGATAGTTTATGGCCCCAGGTTCAACACGCTGCCTTTCAAACTGCCGCTCGCTGCCTTGGCGCGGCTAGGCTTGACGTTATGCTCTGTAACCGCTCTGCTGTGCTTGCAATAGTCCACGGCATGAGTATGGTTTTCTGATGTTCTCCCCTACAATGGCTCCAAATGAGAGTTGATTTCGCTTGAATCCGATTTACGATGATGAGCTGAAAAACAGACCGCTCTGTGAGAGAGGGCTAGGTTGAGGGAAATGGCACGTCATGCTTAATTACTTTCTGAAACGTCTGCTGGGGTTGATTCCGACGCTGCTGATTGTCGCTGTGCTGGTGTTTCTGTTCGTCCATCTTTTGCCAGGCGATCCGGCGCGGTTGGTGGCCGGGCCGGAGGCTGACGAAGCGGTAGTGCAATTGGTGCGCCAGGATCTGGGGCTGGATAAACCCTTGCCACAGCAGTTTGCACATTTCTTCGTGAATATCCTGCGGGGTGATTTCGGTATTTCGATGGTTTCCAAACGCCCGGTCAGCGCAGAGATCGCCTCACGTTTTATGCCAACGTTCTGGCTGACCCTCACCAGCATGGTATGGGCGGTGGTGTTTGGCATGATGATCGGCATGGTTTCCGCCGTGTGGCGCAACCGCTGGCCAGATCGGCTGGGGATGACGCTGGCTATTTCAGGGATTTCCTTCCCGGCCTTTGCGCTGGGCATGCTATTGATGCAGGTTTTTTCAGTTAACCTGGGTTGGTTGCCCACGGTGGGGGCCGATACCTGGCAGCATTATATTCTGCCTTCCGTGACGCTGGGTGCGGCGGTGGCCGCGGTGATGGCGCGTTTTACCCGTGCTTCGTTTGTGGAGGTGATGCAGGAAGATTATATGCGTACCGCACGAGCCAAAGGGGTACGGGAGTCTCTGGTGGTGGCTAAACACGGGCTGCGCAATGCGATGATCCCGGTGGTGACCATGATGGGCTTACAGTTTGGCTTTCTGCTAGGGGGCTCGATTGTAGTGGAAAAGGTGTTCAATTGGCCGGGGTTAGGGCGTTTACTGGTAGATTCGGTAGAGATGCGTGATTACCCGGTGATCCAGGCTGAAGTGCTGCTGTTTTCACTGGAGTTTATTCTGATTAACTTGTTGGTGGATATGCTGTATGCGGCGATTAATCCATCCATTAGCTACCAATAGGTGGGCCGCATGATCAAGTATTGGCGGCGTAATGCTGCTTTAAAAGCGATGCCGCAGGTGAACCCTAACGCGGTGCGTACTCCTTGGCACGAATTCTGGCGGCGTTTCCGGCGGCAGCCGGTGGCGATGCTCGCCGGGCTGTTTGTGTTGCTGTTAGTGGCTGCGGCGTTGCTGGCGCCTTATCTGGTGCCCTATGATGCGGAAAATTACTTCGATTATGATCGGTTGAATGAAGGCCCCTCGTTGGTGCATTGGCTAGGCGTGGATTCCCTGGGGCGTGATATTTTCAGCCGCATTCTGGTTGGGGCGCGCATTTCACTGACTGCCGGGGTTTTTTCGGTGCTGGTGGGGGGCGGGATCGGCACGGTGCTCGGTTTGCTGGCGGGCTACTATGAAGGCTGGTGGGATCGCATCGTAATGCGCATCAGCGATGTATTGTTTGCTTTCCCCGGCATTTTGCTGGCGATCGGGGTGGTGGCGATTATGGGCAGCGGAATGGCTAACGTGATTGTTGCGGTAGCGATTTTCAGCATCCCGGCTTTTGCTCGCCTAGTGCGCGGCAACACGCTGGTGCTCAAGCACCTGACATACATTGAATCGGCGCGCAGCATTGGTGCTTCTGATTGGACTATCATCATCCGGCATATTTTGCCGGGAACGATTTCTTCCATTGTGGTCTATTTCACCATGCGTATCGGCACTTCGATCATTACCGCCGCCAGCCTGTCGTTTCTTGGTTTGGGCGCACAGCCACCAACGCCGGAATGGGGAGCCATGCTCAATGAAGCCAGGGCCGATATGGTGATTGCGCCCCATGTGGCGATCTTCCCCAGCCTGGCGATTTTCCTGACCGTGCTGGCGTTCAACCTGTTGGGTGATGGGCTGCGCGATGCATTGGACCCTAAGTTGAAGGGGTAGCTGTAGTTCTCAAAGAGCCGTTGGCAGCGTTCGCATATAATGGAATATTTAAGGAAAGCAATGCATGGCAGGCGTAAAAAAACCGACTGGTGAGGTCGGTTTTTTTACTTTTCCACTACGAATTGTGACTCTGATCGTAATGAAGCAATCCACATCTAACTTGCACAGTATACGCTGCATTTACCCCGTGTTCAAATCACTCTGGAGTCGGTATCATCAGCCGGTTAGCTCTGTTTACTGCTGAGCTCCGGTATGTGCGTAAACGTATTCAAGCCCTGGCTGGATTACGGGTGGTGCCGGTTCCGGTGCTCTGGCCGGGGTGAAGCAGTCCACATCTAACAATGAAGGGCAACCTCTGTGACAGGCAGTGTAAGGGCAAACAGAGGTGTTCTCACTCCATTTAATGGAGAAACGGGTGAAAACTTTGATTGATAAAGTTCTCATCGTTCTGAAAGCGCTTGTTGCGCTGCTGGAGCTGATCCGACAGTTCATCGATTGATGGACATGGAAACGTAACTAAGGCCGGGTGCTAACCACTCCTCGGCCTTTAATATTTCTGCCCATAAACTCAGTAGCTGCGGTATGTCTTATCAAATTTGAGATGCCACCTGGAACAGGCGGCCTCGGGGTTATTGCTGCATCCAGGTGACTGCGTAATGGTAGTGATTTGCCGTCAGCAGAAAATCATGGCTGACGCTGGGGCTCCAGGAATCATCACCGCCAACCCCCATATGGAAACCATCAAGGTTGAGCCAGGTGCCGGTTTCTTCCTGCAATAAATGTTGGTGCGTGGTGTTCATTAGCTGTTGTTGGCTATAGCGGCTTAGACCAAAGTGGAATTGCCCCTGCCATTGCCAATGTCCAAAGGTTAACCGGCGAGTGTGGCAACGCAGGCCATTTTCGCTGGGGAAAATGTACGGCGTGTGCAACGCGGGCAGCGGCAGTGCCCAACGTCCCTGCTGCGCCGCTAACTGGCGATCCGGGTAGTTCTCATGCGGCCCCAGGCCCAGCCATTCAACCTGGGCGGCAGTTTCCACCAACTGGCAGACCAGCCCAATGCGTGCGGGGGCCGGTATCCCCCAGGCGACGTCCACATCCACGCTGATATGGACTTTCCCTTCGTGATCAAACAGGTAGTTTTTACGGCTGACAAACAACGGCTGCTGTTGCGGATTGCTGTAGCGATGTACGGTAGAAATCTGTACGCCGTGGCTAAGCACATCCGCACTGAATGACAGCAACTGGCTTTCCAGCGCATACATGCCTGCTTTCTTCCAGCGTTCTACCCAGGCATTAGGATCAATGTGCGTTGCTTCACTGATGCCAATGTCGTTATCCAGCGGTGCGCGAGTAAACTGATCTTGCAGCGGCGCCAATAACTGCGGTTTACCATCACGCCACCATTGGGTGAGAAAACCACTGGCAGTACAAAATTGCCAGCGTTGCTGGCCGTGGCTGATTTCGGCTGTATCCTGGTGAGTTGCCAATAGTGGCTGGGTGCCAGCATTGCTGTGGGGCAAGGTTAGCGAGTGAGGCAAACGCCACTGATCCCAGGCACAGCGATGGTTAGCCGCAGACCAGGCGGTGGCCTGCGGTTGGCGGATCTCGACATTCAGCCACAGTTCACCGTTACCCTGCACCTGTGGCATTTCAGCCAGCACCAGCTGTTGTGTTCTCTGTGGTGGGATATTCAGCGTCAGTTCTCCTTTGGCAATACAGCGCCCATCCAGTTCCAGCCGCCAGAATAACTGTTCGTTATCGGTGGCGCGGAACAGGTATTCGCTGGTGATATCAATGGTCAGCGGCGCTTCTGGTTGGTGCTGGAACTGGAAAAACTGTTGTGCGCGCTGCGCTTCATACAGTGCTGGGTGAGGAGTGCGATCCGGGAAAACCAGGCCGTTCAGGCAAAACTGACGATCGTTAGGCGTATCACCAAAATCACCGCCGTAGGCCCAGTAACACACGCCGTCAGCACCGGTTCTGGTCAGCGCCTGATCCACCCAATCCCAGACAAAACCGCCCTGTAAGCGCGGGTGTTTACGGAAGGCTTGCCAGTAGCGATCAAAGCCACCAAAGCTGTTGCCCATCGCATGGGCATATTCACACAGGATCAGCGGGCGGTGTTCATTTGGCATACCGACCCATTTTTTAATCGACCATTTTGGCACCTGCGGGAAAGGTTGATCCTGATCCACACGGGCGTACATTGGGCAGACAATGTCGGTAGCCGCCGTATTGGCTCCGCCACCTTCATATTGCACCGGGCGTGTCGGATCGTTGCTCTTGATCCAGCGGTACAGAGCGTCGTGCGCGCTACCGTGGCCAGATTCATTGCCTAATGACCAAATGATAATGCAGGGATGGTTGCGATCGCGCTGCACCATCCGCGTGACGCGTTCGCTCAGGGAGGGGAACCAGGCCGGATCGTCCGTTATACGGTTCATCGGCTGCATACCATGGGTTTCGATATTGGCTTCATCCACCACATACAGGCCGTAACGATCGCACAACCGATACCAAAGCGGGTGGTTAGGGTAGTGAGAACAGCGTACCGCGTTGAAGTTATGCTGCTTCATCAGCAGGATATCCTGCAACATGGTGGCTTCGTCCATCACCTGCCCATGTTCCGGATGATGCTCATGGCGATTGGTGCCGCGTATCAGGATGGGTTTGCCGTTTACCTTTAACAAGCCATCACTGATTTCAATCTGGCGGAAACCAACGTCGTAGGCTTCCGCCTCAAGCAAATTGCCATCGGCGGCCAGCAAGGAAATCACAGCGCGATACAGATGAGGTTGTTCAGCACTCCATAACGCCGGTTGTTCCACCGGTAAGCGCAGAGTGGTGCGATCGTCATAACGGCCACGTTCATCAATAATCTCACTGCCCAGCGGCTGCTGATGGCTGGCCGTGAGTTGATCACCCTGCCAGAGCTGAACGCGCACGGAACAACCTGCCGTTGGGGATTGAACCTGCACCAGCGCTTCCAGTTCGGCATGATAAAAACCAGGTGCAAGATGCGTGCGTAGCTGAACATCACTCAAATGGCAGTTTGGCTTATGCAGCAGGCTGACATCACGGAAAATCCCGCTCATGCGCCACATGTCCTGATCTTCCAGATAGCTGCCGTCGCTCCAGCGCAGCACCATCACGGCCAGGCGGTTTTCACCGGGCTGCAACGCATTGCTCAGATCAAACTCGGCAGGCAGGCGGCTGTCTTGTGAATAGCCGATCCAGATACCGTTACACCACAGGTAAAACGCCGAATTAACGCCATCGAAGATAATCCGTGTCTGCCCCTGTTGCAGCCAAGCGGCAGCAACGTCGAAGGTGAGCGAGTAACACCCGGTGGGATTTTCTTGCGGCACGTAGGGCGGCGTAACGGGGATCGGGTAGGTGATATTGGTATAGATTGGGGCATCGTACCCCGCCATCTGCCAGTTAGAAGGCACTTGCAGCGTATCGGCATCGCTCAGATCCTGTTGCAACCAGTGTTCAGGTACGGCTTCTGGCTGTGTGAAATAGCTGAATTTCCAGGCACCGTTGAGCAAGGTACGTTGTTCTGAAGGGCGATCCTGCCTGGCGTGTTGCTCGTCGCGCCAACTGGCAAAAGGTGGGTGTGCCGGTAAACGGTTACAGTGGATGCTGGCTGGGTTTTCCCAGTCACGCCGGGCAAGGATTGAGGCCAGAGTGTCAAGAGGATTCATGAGTATGCCTTGGCTGAAATGTTATGCGTTTACTGTGTGGGGTAACATGAAGCGCAATGATCCTCTTGTAAAGACGATCGCTCAGGTAAAGCGAAGAGGATCACGGTTGTCTCTGGCAACGGGGAGCGGCCAGAGACAATCGGGGCGATCAGTGGAACAGGTGTTCAGCGTGGAAGCGTAGATGATCTTCAATAAACGTGGCGATGGTGAAATAGCTGTGGTCATAACCCGGCTGGGTGCGTAACGTCAGCGGCCAACCATGCTGGTGGGCCAGTTCAGCCAGCTTTGCCGGTTGCAGTTGATCGGCCAGGAACTGATCGCTATCGCCCTGATCCACCAGGATAGGCATTTTCTCTGTGCTATTTGCCAGCAGGTGACAACTGTCGTATTGCAACCAGTGGCTTTCGTCGTTCCCCAGATAAGCGGTAAAGGCTTTACGCCCCCACGGAGTTTGGCAAGGATTCACAATAGGCGCAAAAGCCGAGGCGGAACGGAAGCGCTGTGGATTGCGCAATGCCAACATCAGTGCGCCATGCCCTCCCATTGAATGGCCGGAGATGGCCTGGCGTTCGCTCACGCTGAAATGTTGCTTAATCAACGTGGGCAGTTCATCACTGATGTAATCATACATACGGAAATGCTTATCCCAAGGGGCCTGCGTGGCATTGAGGTAAAATCCGGCTCCTTGGCCCAGATCGTAACCTTCATCGTTGGGCACCTCGCTGCCGCGCGGGCTGGTGTCGGGCATCACCAAAACCAGCCCCAGCTCGGCGGCGATGCGCTGAGCGCCCGCTTTCAGCGTAAAGTTTTCATCATTGCAGGTCAGCCCAGACAGCCAATACAGCACCGGCGGTGGATTGTCGTCGCGTGGTGGTGGCAAATAGATGCTGAAAGTCATGTTGCAATCCAGACTTTGCGCCGCGTGGCGGTAACGTTGTTGCCAGCCACCGAACATGCGGTGCTCTTCAAGCAGTTCTAATGACGTGTTCATCCCTTGGCCTTATTTGTCAAAATGGATCACCGAACGGATCGATTTACCTTCGTGCATCAAATCGAAGGCATCGTTGATCTGCTCTAACCCCATGGTGTGGGTGATAAAGTCATGCAAAGCAAATTCGCCGTCCAGATAGCGCTGCACGATGCCTGGCAACTGGCTGCGGCCTTTCACGCCACCAAAGGCTGAACCACGCCAGACACGGCCGGTCACTAACTGGAACGGGCGGGTGGCAATCTCTTCACCGGCACCGGCGACGCCGATAATCACCGACTCTCCCCAGCCTTTATGGCAACACTCCAATGCTGAACGCATCACGTTGACGTTGCCGATGCATTCGAAAGAGAAATCGACGCCGCCGTCGGTCAGTTCGACGATCACTTCCTGTATCGGCTTGCTGTAGTCTTTCGGGTTGATCAGATCGGTAGCCCCCAGCTTACGCGCCAGCTCAAACTTGCTGGTATTGATATCAATACCGATAATGCGGCCAGCTCCGGCCATTTGAGCACCGATGATGGCCGAAAGGCCAATACCGCCCAGGCCGAAAATGGCTACGGTATCGCCTGCTTTCACTTTAGCCGTGTTCAGCACGGCACCCATGCCGGTGGTGACGCCGCAGCCCAGCAGGCAGACTTCTTCCAACGGGGCTTCTTGGCTGATTTTGGCCAGCGAGATTTCTGGGACTACGGTGCGTTCGGCGAAGGTAGAAGTGCCCATATAGTGGAAAATCGGCTTGCCGTCTTTGAAGAAACGGGTAGTGCTATCCGGCATCAGGCCTTTGCCCTGGGTAGCTCGAATAGCCTGACACAGGTTGGTCTTGCCAGATTGGCAGAATTTGCACTTGCCGCATTCCGGGGTATACAGCGGGATCACGTGATCGCCAACGGCCACGCTGGTGACGCCTTCACCGATGGCTTCCACTATGCCACCGCCTTCGTGGCCGAGGATTGCCGGGAATACCCCTTCTGGATCTTTACCGGACAGCGTATAGGCATCGGTATGGCACACCCCGGTAGCGACGATCCGCACCAGCACCTCGCCTTTCTGTGGCGGCATCAGGTCAACTTCTTCGATCGTTAGCGGTTGGTTTGGCCCCCAAGCCACGGCAGCGCGGGTTTTGATCATCTCCATTCTGTCTCTCCTCGGTGTTAAATAGGTGCTGCTCCGGTGGCAGCCTGTTCAATAATCAGTTCTTTCAATGCGCGAACGTTCGGCCCGAACGCATCGCGCCGCCACAGCAACCAGGTGGCGGTTTCAGCTATTTCTGCCGGTAGCAGGTGTACTTTCACTCGTTCAAACCCCGGTAACAGGTTGAGTACCGAATATGGGATCATTGCCAGCCCGGCACCGCTAGCCACGCAGGCTAACATGGCATGATAAGACTGGATCTCCATAATCTGGCCGGGTAAGACACCGCTGTGCTTGAACCAGGATTCCAGCCGTAAACGGTAGGAGCAACTGGTGCGGAAAGCGAACAGGGTTTCCCCTTTGGCGTCGTGTGCGTTTTCAATCAGGGCATGATTCAGGCTGGAGATCATCACCATCTGCTCAGGGAAAGCGATGCAGCCGTTCAGTTCGTCGTACTGCAATGGGCCATCTACCAGTGCCGCCGCCAGCGTACCGGCACGCACTCGGTCAGTGATCTCACCGGAAGTTCCAGTGATCAGCGAGAGCGAAGCTTGGGGGAAACGCTGATGATAAGCTGCCAGCAAACTGGGTAAACGGGTGGCCGCGGTACTTTCCATCGAACCCAATGTAAAGTTACCCGCTGGTTCCCCTGCGTGAGTGATGCTCAGTGCTTCTTCGCTTAGTGCCAGAATCCGCTGAGCGTAGCAGAGAAAATTATGGCCCATCGGTGAAAGGCGCAGGCGTTGTTTTTCACGGATGAACAGATCGGTACCCAATTCCAGTTCGAGTTGGCGCAAACGGGTGGTCAGGTTTGACGGCACGCGATGCAATTGCTCGGCGGCCCGGGCGATGGAACCGCTTTCGGCCACGCTGCAAAACATGCGCAGTTGGGTCAGGTCCATAACTTTCTCTTTTCGTGATTAACTTAATAACTATTATTCAGTTTTTGTGAGTCTAATGCTGTTGCATAATAGGTGCAACTTTCTTTTAACAGATGAGACACATCGATGGCATTGAGAATTGCCTTGAGTGGCTTTATAGCGCTGGTTGTGGCGATGGGCATAGGGCGTTTTGCCTTTACGCCGCAGGTGCCGCTGATGATTGCTGAACAACAGTTTAGCCTGACCGGTGCCGGGCTGGTGGCGGCGTTGAACTATCTTGGCTATCTGTGCGGGGCTTTTGATGCGATGCGAGCCAGCCGCCAGGTGGAGCGCCGGTTATGGCTGGGCGTGTGGGGCGTGGTGATCCTCACGTTGTTATCTGCGGTGGTTGACGGTGTATGGTGGCACGGTGCAGTGCGCCTGATGATTGGCTGGGCCAGCGGTTGGTCGATGGTGCTGGTGGCGGCATGGACTAACGAACGCTTGGCGCACTATGGCCGCCCAGCACTGAGCGCTGCCGTGTTTGCCGGGCCGGGAGCCGGCATTTTTATCAGTGGTATGCTAGCGGTGTTGATCCACAGTTTAGCGCTGAGTGCGGCCCAGGCGTGGTTGGTCTATGGTGTACTGGCTTTGGTATTGATCGGGGCTATCAGCGTTAATCTGCCAAGGATAGGGGAACTGCATCGCCCGGAGATGGCCGCGGAACCGCTGGTGCTGACCCCGGCCTTGAAACGGCTGGTGTGGAGCTATAGCCTGGCTGGTTTTGGTTATATCCTGCCCGCAACGTTTCTTTCACAGATGGCTGCGGCACGTTTTCCCGCTAGCTTGTTCGCTCAGTTTGTCTGGCCGATCTTTGGTGGTGCGGCAGTGTTAGGCATTGGCATCGGTATTTTGACCCGGCATAAATTCACCACGCAGACCCGGTTAGCCATCACCTTGTGGGTGCAGGCGCTGGGGGTGTTATGCGCTGAAGTGGTGCCAGGCGTCAGCGGGTTGGTGCTGGGCGCCCTGTTTACCGGCGGCGGTTTTCTCAGCGTGGTACAGCTTGCCATTCAGCATGGCAGGGAATTGGCTCCTCATCACGCGCGCTATATGGCCGGTTTGTTGACTACCGGTTATGCGGTTGGTCAACTGGTTGGCCCGATGTTATCGGCGGTTTCAACCGCGCTGACCCAACGGCTGGAACCGGCGTTGTATGTGGCGGTAGTGGGGTTGGTGATTGCCGGTTTACTGGTGATCAACACGCCTGCACGTACTATGGAACACAGATTGACGTTATCCTGATTGAATACTGTACGAAAAAAGAGGGGATTCGTTGCCGCTCTGCATGCAGATATTTCATCCATGGATAAAACACAATCACTGGATAAACGTCTCACTCTCATCTAGAGTGAGTGAAAATTTTGATCAGGTTCATCGTTATGCCCCGAATAATATGCGTTGCATGAATGTGGGTATATCGTGGCCTTGCAGTTTAATGAGAAGAATCATTTCCCACCAGGCCAGCGTATATCGGCTTAAACCAATACAGGGTTGGAGCATATATACTGTCTGCAGCGGTCCTGAAACCGGTCTTGGTTCAACAGGGAACGTTAAGATTACTGGATTGGCAGGGGGAGAGCCTGCTGGAGACCGATACCCATGAAATCATCGTTAAGTAATGAAGCTACTCTGGTTCACGCGGCGCTTGAAGCGCGTGGTTTGGAGACCCCATTATGTGGGGAAGTGTTGGATCGAGAAACGCGTAAACAGCGTATTAAAGAGCACATGACGGAAATCATGAAGTTGCTCAATCTTGATTTGTCTGACGACAGCCTGGCAGAAACGCCGCATCGTATTGCGAAAATGTATGTCGATGAGATTTTCTCTGGTTTGGATTACGCTAATTTCCCGAAAATCACCGTTATTGAGAACAAAATGAAGGTGGATGAAATGGTAACGGTGCGTGATATTACGCTGACCAGTACCTGTGAACACCATTTTGTGACCATCGACGGCAAGGCCACGGTAGCTTATATTCCGAAAGATTCGGTGATCGGTTTATCGAAAATCAACCGCATTGTGCAATTTTTCGCTCAGCGCCCGCAGGTACAGGAGCGGTTAACCCAGCAGATTCTGGTGGCGTTGCAAACCCTGCTCGGCACTAATAACGTGGCAGTATCGATTGATGCGGTTCATTATTGTGTCAAGGCCCGCGGGGTCCGCGACGCGACCAGCGCGACCACCACTACTTCTTTAGGAGGGCTGTTCAAGTCCAGCCAAAATACTCGCCAGGAATTCCTACGTGCGGTGCGTCACCACGGGTGATTAAATCTTCGGTAACGAAGAACCTAGGCGCCAGTGGGCGCCTTTTTAATGAGCAGAATACAGCGGTATAAAATGAATCATCATGAAACAGCACCGCTGCCGCGTATTGCAACCTTAGATTGTGCTCGCGGTATCGCTATCCTCGGTATTTTATTGCTAAATATCAGCGCTTTTGGCTTGCCGAAAGCGGCCTACCTCAATCCTGCTTATCTTGGTATCCCTGCGGTGCGCGATGTTTGGACCTGGGCACTGCTGGATCTGTTTGTTCAGGCCAAATTTTTGGCGATGTTCGCTTTATTGTTTGGTGCGGGTCTGCAACTGGTGTTGCACCGTGGCACAGTATGGGTGCGTGCTCGTTTATCATGGCTGGTGTTGTTTGGCCTGGGGCATGCGATCTTCTTGTGGGATGGTGACATTTTGCTGGCCTATGGGCTGGTTGGCCTGGTGTGCTGGCGCATGATTCGTGAGGCCAAGGATGCTTTTACCTTATTGAAAACCGGTGCCGTGTTGTATCTGATCGGCGTTGCGGTGTTACTGCTGCTGGGCTTGATATCTCACGGAGAACCCAGCAGTTTCTGGTTGCCCAGTGCGGCGGAATTGCAGTATGAAAAGTTGTGGAAGCTGCAAGGCGGTCTGGAAGCCTGGGAGCGCCGTCTGGATTTGCTTTCCTCCAATCTGCTGGCGATTGGTGCGCAGTATGGCTGGCAATTGGCGGGTTTGATGTTGTTCGGCGCGGGTTTGGTACGCAGCGGCTGGCTGCGAAACAGATATTCTCCTGCTTATTATCTTCGTCAGGCCGCTTGGTTGATACCGCTTTCATTGCTGATCCAACTGCCAGGGGTTGCGCTACAGTGGCACCTGAACTGGGATTATCGCTGGAGCAGTTTTCTATTGCAGGTGCCGCGTGAATTGGGGGCGTCATTGCAGATGATGGGATATCTGGCACTGATTTATGGTTTTTGGCCTGCCTTTTCGCGCACGCGCATCAGCCATTGGCTGGCTCAGGTCGGGCGCATGGCGCTGAGTAATTACCTGCTACAGACCTTGATCTGTACCACTCTATTTTA
This sequence comes from Chania multitudinisentens RB-25, assembly GCF_000520015.2. Lineage (GTDB taxonomy): Bacteria > Pseudomonadota > Gammaproteobacteria > Enterobacterales > Enterobacteriaceae > Chania > Chania multitudinisentens. Next base: position 4,454,161 of record NZ_CP007044.2, on the reverse strand, counting down.
CCGCTTTGGCTTGTATCAGCAGTTTGATCGCTTGCAGCTACTGGCGTTTGTCCCCTTGGTCTGGCTGGTTAACCTGTTGTTTTCTAATCTATGGTTACATTATTTCTCGCAGGGCCCGATGGAGTGGCTGTGGCGCAGATTAACGGCTCTGGCTGCCAGTGAGCAGGCTCATCAGAAGACAAAATGAGATCTGGCGCAGGTAGGTTAAAAAAATGTATGTAAACGTTTTCTTTCCTGTGACGTAATTCACGCTGAGGAGGAGGACAAACGGAGTAGGATAACCTCATTGTCAACTCTCCCGACTCCAGGACGCTCCATGAATTCTGTCCATCCGATCACCATTCGCGACGTCGCGAAACGTGCAGGCGTTTCTGTAGCAACCGTCTCGCGGGTGCTGAACAACAGCGCCCTGACGAGCTTAAAGACGCGTGAGCTGGTGTTGCAGGCGGTTGCGGAATTGGGTTATCGGCCAAATGCCAACGCCCAAGCGCTGGCCACGCAGAGCAGTGATACGCTCGGTGTGGTGGTAATGGATGTTTCCGATCCCTTTTTTGGTGCTTTAGTGAAAGCGGTAGACACTGTGGCGCAGCAAAACCAGAAATATTTGCTGATCGGTAACAGCTATCATCAGGCGGATAAAGAACGCCATGCGATTGAAGTGCTAATCCGCCAGCGGTGTAATGCGCTGATTGTTCACGCAAAAGCCTTGAGTGATGCGGAACTGATCGCTTTTATGGATCAGGTGCCAGGTATGGTGCTGATTAACAGGATATTAACAGGCTACGAGCCGCGCTGTGTTGGGTTGGATAACGTGTTTGGGGCAGAGATGGCGATGCGTTTGCTGCTGTCACAAGGCCATCAGCGCATAGGTTATCTCGGTTCCAACCATCCGATCGAAGACGGCCCGTTGCGTCAGCAGGGCTACAGCCAGGCAATGATTGCCGCCGGGATTGTTCCACCAGACAGTTGGCGTGCCTATGGTTCACCCGATTTGCAGGGGGGCGAAGCAGCAATGGTGGAATTGCTCGGTCGTAACCTGCATCTGAGCGCGGTCTTCGCCTACAATGATGCCATGGCCGCCGGTGCTATGGCGGTATTGAAAGAAAACGGTATCACGGTGCCGCAGCATTTCTCGCTGGTAGGGTTTGATGATATCCCTATTGCGCGCTATACCAGCCCAAAACTGACCACTATCCGCTATCCGATTGTTTCTATGGCAACTTTGGCAACTGAGCTGGCGCTGAAAGGTGCCGCTGGGTTACTGGAACCGCAAACCTCGCATATTTTCATGCCGACGCTGGTGCGCCGCCATTCTGTGGCGCCGTGGCAAAGTGAGGTAGCGGTCACTCTCTAAACATTTAGTGTTGTGTAACCGTTTTCAATCTGTGAGAAAATTCACAGAATATTAACATCGCGCTGTCTATGCTCTATAACCAAGGTACTGGGAGTGGCAAATCAAGCACGTTGCAACTTCAAGTACGGCGGGTATTGCTTTAATACCGAGTACGACCCCTACAAACCGGAGACAGACAATGAATAAGAAGGTTTTCACCCTGGCCACCTTGGCCGCTAGCATGATGTTCGGCGTTGCTGCTCATGCAGAAACCCGTATTGGCGTCACCATTTATAAATATGACGACAACTTTATGTCGGTCGTGCGCAAGGCTATTGAGAAAGATGCCAAGGCTTCTCCTGATGTCACACTGCTGATGAATGACTCGCAGAATGACCAATCCAAACAGAATGACCAGATTGATGTGTTGATTGCCAAAGGGGTTAAAGCGCTGGCGATCAACCTGGTAGACCCGGCTGCTGCTCCGGTGGTGATCGACAAGGCACGCGCCAACGATATCCCGGTGGTGTTCTACAACAAAGAGCCTTCCCGTAAGGCGCTGGACAGCTACGATAAGGCTTACTATGTGGGCACTGATTCAAAAGAATCCGGCGTGATCCAGGGCGAACTCATCGCCAAGCATTGGAAAGCCAGCCCGAATTGGGATCTGAACAAAGACGGCCAGATTCAGTATGTGCTGCTGAAAGGCGAACCGGGCCACCCGGATGCTGAAGCACGTACCACTTACGTGGTCAAAACGCTGAATGAAAAAGGCTATAAAACTCAGCAATTGCAGATGGATACTGCGATGTGGGATACCGCTCAGGCAAAAGACAAGATGGATGCCTGGCTGTCTGGCCCGAATGCCGACAAGATCGAAGTGGTGATTGCCAACAACGACGCGATGGCGATGGGGGCCGTTGAAGCTCTGAAAGCGCATAACAAAACCAGTATTCCGGTATTTGGGGTGGATGCGTTGCCAGAAGCCCTGGCGCTGGTGAAATCAGGTGCTATGGCCGGTACGGTGTTGAACGACGCCGACAATCAGGCGAAAGCCACTTTTGAGTTGGCCAAAAACCTGGCGGCGGGCAAACCTGCGGCTGACGGCACCCAATACAAAATTGAAAACAAAATTGTGCGGATCCCTTACGTTGGCGTCGATGTCGATAATCTGTCTCAGTTTGTTAAATAAGCCCCAATGACCCCGCCGGTTCCCGGCGGGGAATTCATGATTAGAGAACGGTTCTATACCCAAAATACGTGCAGTTGCGGGTATAGCCAGTTCCAGATTTAGCCAGGACTATTTATGGCCGATAACTCCCGTGAGTGGCTGTTGGAGATGACTGACATCAGTAAGTCTTTTCCCGGCGTAAAGGCATTGGATAATGTCAATTTGCGCGTTCGTCCTTATTCCATTCATGCATTAATGGGGGAGAATGGCGCAGGAAAATCGACATTGCTGAAGTGCCTGTTTGGCATTTATAAAAAAGATTCCGGCAGTATTCTGTTCCAGGGGCAGGAAATAGATTTCAAGAGTTCCAAAGAGGCGCTGGAACATGGCGTATCGATGGTGCATCAGGAATTAAACCTGGTTCTGCAACGCACCGTGATGGACAACATGTGGCTTGGGCGGTATCCCACCAAAGGCCTGTTTGTCGATCAGGATAAAATGTACAAAGACACCAAAGAAATTTTCGACGAACTGGATATTGATATCGATCCTCGTGCCAAAGTGGGTACGCTGTCGGTATCACAGATGCAGATGATCGAAATTGCCAAGGCATTCTCTTATAACGCCAAAATCGTGATTATGGATGAACCGACGTCTTCATTAACGGAGAAAGAGGTAAACCACCTGTTCACGATTATCCGTAAGCTGAAAGATCGTGGCTGCGGCATCGTTTATATCTCCCATAAAATGGAAGAGATTTTCCAGCTTTGCGATGAAATCACCATCCTGCGCGACGGTCAGTGGATTGTCACCCAGCCGCTGGCAGGGTTGGATATGGATAAGATTATCTCAATGATGGTTGGCCGTTCATTGAGCCAGCGTTTCCCCGATCGCCAGAATACGCCAGGAGAGGTGATTCTGGAGGTGAAAAACCTGACTTCTCTGCGCCAGCCTTCGATCCGAGATGTGTCGTTTGATCTGCACCAGGGGGAGATCCTGGGGATTGCCGGGCTGGTAGGCGCCAAGCGTACCGACATTGTAGAAACGCTGTTCGGTATCCGTGAAAAAGTGGCGGGTACGATCAAACTGCGTGGCAAGAACATCCACAATAACAGCGCCAATGAAGCGATTAACCACGGCTTTGCCTTGGTAACAGAGGAGCGCCGCTCAACCGGTATTTATGCTTATCTGGATATTGGTTTTAATTCGCTGATCTCCAATATTCGTAATTATAAAAATAAAGCCGGCCTGCTGGATAATTCCCGCATGAAAAGCGATACCCAATGGGTGATCGATGCCATGCGGGTTAAAACGCCGGGTCATCGTACCAATATTGGTTCACTCTCTGGAGGGAACCAGCAAAAAGTGATTATTGGCCGCTGGCTGCTGACTCAGCCAGAAATCCTGATGCTGGATGAACCGACGCGCGGGATTGATGTAGGTGCCAAATTTGAAATTTATCAGCTGATTACCGAATTGGCGAAGAAGGGCAAGGGGATCATTATTATCTCTTCCGAAATGCCGGAGCTTTTGGGAATTACCGACAGAATACTTGTGATGAGTAATGGTCAGGTTGCGGGGATCGTGAATACTAAACAGACCTCGCAGAATGAAATATTGCGATTAGCCTCCTTGCATCTTTAAGGATCGTTATTATGAACGCGCTTAATAAAAAAACCTTGTTCACCTATTTTAAAGAAGGTGGCATTTATGTGGTATTGCTGGTGTTACTGGCGATTATCATTATTCAGGACCCAACGTTTTTAAGCCTGATGAACCTGAGTAACATCCTGACGCAATCTTCAGTGCGCATCATTATTGCGCTGGGCGTGGCTGGGCTGATCGTTACACAGGGAACCGACCTTTCTGCTGGGCGGCAGGTGGGGTTGGCAGCGGTGATCGCCGCCACCCTGCTGCAATCAATGGATAACGTCAATAAAGTGTTCCCGCACATGGAAACCTGGTCGATCCCGATGGTGATCCTGCTGGTTTGTGCGGTGGGGGCGGTGATTGGCCTGGTGAATGGCCTGATTATCGCTTATCTCAATGTGACGCCGTTTATCACCACCTTGGGCACCATGATTATCGTCTACGGGATCAACTCGCTGTATTACGATTCCGTGGGGGCATCACCGGTCGCAGGCTTTGATCCGAAGTTTTCCGCTTTTGCTCAGGGTTTTCTGCGCTTTGGTGATTTTAAGCTGTCGTACATTACCTTCTACGCCATCATCGCGATTATCTTTGTCTGGGTTTTGTGGAACAAAACCCGCTTCGGCAAAAATATCTTCGCCATCGGCGGCAACCCGGAGGCGGCCAAAGTCTCTGGGGTGAACGTTCCTTTAAACCTGATCATGATTTATGCGCTGTCCGGGGTGTTTTATGCATTTGGTGGTTTGCTGGAAGCAGGCCGCATCGGCAGTGCCACCAATAACCTCGGCTTTATGTATGAGCTGGATGCGATAGCCGCCTGCGTGGTGGGTGGCGTGTCGTTTGCCGGTGGGGTTGGTACGGTGCTGGGGGTGGTGACCGGGGTCATTATCTTTACCGTCATAAACTATGGCCTGACCTATATCGGGGTTAACCCCTATTGGCAATACATTATCAAGGGCAGCATTATCATCTTTGCGGTGGCGCTGGATTCCCTTAAGTACGCCAAAAAGAAATAACAGCTTATATTTTCTCCTTTCACGTTGCCGCCTGGCCACAACGTGAAACCCATTGGGTATATTCGCCGCGCCTTTCAGCCTGAAGGGTGCGGTTACTCTCTCATTTATTCTCCCTCTTGGTATTGCGCTAAAACACCAGCAGATTCGGCTGTAACCATACAAGCCCTTAGTTTCCTTTTGCTGCGGCGATCCGCACCGGGTGGCTGAATTACCACAACAGCCTGATAAGCCGAAATTTTGCCAATATACAGCGCAAATGTGCAGTAGTAATCAGTGATTCAACCTGTTTGGCGACAGTATCCGTTTAATAATCAAAGTGACACCTGCAACATTTTTCAACTTAAGAGAATCGTTATGCATTTTACCCAAGCCATTGCCAGATTGCCGGCGGATACCTGTGGTGCCGGCCAGACGACTGCCCAACTGGGTGCCCCTGATGTTGCCAAAAGCAACCAACAGTTTTTGGCGTATGTGAATGCGCTATTGCAGCTTGGCCTGAAGGTCACGGTATTGCCTGCCGCCCCGGCATTTCCTGATGCACATTTTGTTGAAGATACCGCGGTGGTGATGCCTGAACTGGCCGTCATCACGCACCCTGGAGCACCCAGCCGCCAGGGTGAGGTAGAGACTATTGCGCCCGTGTTGGCAGGGTTCCGGCCTTTGGTGCAGATGAGCAACCGTGGTCATCTCGACGGCGGTGACGTGCTGCTGGTTGATCGCCAGTTTTTCATCGGCCTGACCAGCCGCACCGATGAAGCCGGGATCGGCGAATTTGCTGCTGCGGTGGAACCGCATGGCTACCGGGTCACCGCCATTGAGGTGAGCGCCGGATTACACCTGAAATCCATCGTTAACTATGTTGGCCGCAATACTCTGTTGTTAACGGAAGACTACCGGCAGCACCCGGCGTTCAGCGCCTTCAATATCGTGGTGATCCCTGAAGAGGAAGCCTATGCGGGTAACACGTTGTGGATCAACGATACGTTGCTGACGCCGCAGGGATATCCTTATACTCTGGCGCAGTTGGAAAAGTTGGCAATGCCCATCATCCAGTTGAATACCAGTGAGTTCAAAAAAATGGACGGTGGATTGACCTGCCTGTCACTTCGCTTCTGAGTTCACGTTAACATCAGGGACTACATAATTATGAAAAAACTGTTCTCGGTTCTGTTGACCAGCTTAGTGTTTTCCACTCCACTGGCTGCCAAGTCATTTGACACTATCAGTTTTGGTGTGGATGGCGGTTATCCGCCGTTCGACGTTCTTTCTCCCAGCGGTGAAATCACCGGTTTTGACATTGATATTGCCAATGCGCTGTGTACCCAATTAAAGGCGAAGTGTGTGTTCGTCAAACAGCCGTTTGAGAGCATGATTGCGGCACTCAATGCGGGTAAGTTTAATGCGATTATCGCGTCGCTCAATATTACGGAGGAACGTAAAAAAGAGGTCGATTTTACCGATCGCTATTATCGTGGTGCAGCTCAACTTGTGGCGCGCAAAGGCAGTGACCTACAGCCCGATGTGCAAAGCCTGAAAGGTAAGACCGTGGGCGTGCAAACCGGTTCGGTGCATGAAGCCTATGCGAAAAAACAGTGGGCCGGGAAAGGGGTAAAAATTGTCTCTTATGCCAATCAGGACAACGTTTATCTGGATCTGATGTCTGGGCGGATTAATGCCTCTTTGCAAGACAACATCCAGGCGGGCAACAGCTTTATTGATACCCCTCGAGGTAAAAATTTTGCTTTTGCTGGCCCGGTGATTCGTGACGACAGCATCTCTTCCGATGTGGGAATTGCGGTGGCTAAAAACAATTCAGAGCTGCGGGAAGCGCTCAACGAAGCGATTAAAGCCATTCGCGCCGATGGTACTTACGACACTATTCAGAAAAAATATTTCAGTTTTGATATCTACGGCGAATGAGTGATTGGCCACCGCTGGCGGTGGCCTGAATTCGACGCTGTGAGTCGGTTGGCTTACGGAGGCACAGATGGTCAGCGAATATTTGCCGCTGTTGGCGCAAGGGGCCGGGTTATCGCTGTGTGTGATGTTGTTGGCTCTGGTGTTGGCGGTGGTTCTTGGCCTGATCAATGCGGTGATCAAGCTGTTTGGTCCACCTTGGTTACGCTGGTTGTCGATCGGCTATACCACATTGGTACGTGGTATCCCTGAACTGGTTATCATGTTGCTGCTGTTTTTCGGTGGCGAAATGCTGGTGAATGGCCTCCTCAGCGTGTTTGGGATTGGCCCGGTGCGCTTCAATACCTTTATCTCTGGCGTATTGGCGATTGGTTTTGTGTTTGGCGCTTATTACACCGAAACGTTCCGGGGTGCTTTTCAGACGGTGGAACATGGCCAACTGGAAGCCGCGGTGGCCTATGGCATGCGCCCTGGGCAGGTATTTCGCCGCGTGATGTTGCCGCAGATGCTGAGTTTCGCCATACCTGGCATCAATAATAACTGGCTGGGGCTGATGAAAGCCTCGGCGTTGGTATCGATCCTGGGGCTGGAGGATATGGTGTGGTTGGCCGAGCAAGCGGGGCGTGCTACTCAGAAGCCGTTCTTGTTCTATTTTCTGGTGGCGGTGATTTATATGGTGATTACTGCGCTGTCCGGCTGGTTGTTTAATCGTCTGGCTCGGCGTTATGCTCTGTACTCCTCAACAGCCAGGGAGGTATCCTCATGAATTTGCAAACAATACTGGATACAATACCCACTTTTTTGTGGAGTGACGGGAACGATATTACCGGGTTGGCGGTGACCGCCAAGCTCTTCTTACTTTCGGTCATACCCGGTATGGCGTTGGCGGTGGTTATGGCGGTTGGGCAGGTTTATGGTCCGCGGCCGTTGTCGATGCTGATCCGCAGCGTGAGCTATTTTTTTCGTAGCACGCCGCTCTATCTGCAACTGATGCTGATTTATTATGGTTTGTCGCAGTTTGAGCTGGTGCAGTTAGGCTGGCAGAACGACCAGCCGTTCTGGCTGCTATTTCGCGATGCAACCTTCTGCGCCACGTTAGCGTTGGTGTTGAATGCCTGTGCTTATGCGACTGAACTGCTGGCTGGCATGATGGTGACCTTCCCGCGTCAGGAGTGGGTTGCCGGGGAGGCTTTTGGCATGAGCAGCGGGCAGATTATCCGCCGCCTGGTGCTGCCTGCGACGTTGCGGCGTGGTATTCCTGCATTGAACAATGAAATGGTGTTTCTGCTGCACGGGACTTCTCTGGCCAGCACGGTGACGCTGTTGGATATCACCGGCGTGGCTCGGGCGTTTTATGCAGCGACCTATTCCCCGTTCATTCCATTCCTGCTGGCCGCGGCGTTATACATGGTATGCACCTTCGTGCTGATTTTTCTGTTTTCACGTGCTGAACGGCGTTGGCTGGCGTTTGCCCGCCGCGCCTGATAAGCCGCAGCGGGGGAATCAGGCGCGTTTGATGGTCTGTAGCTCGGTCAGGGTGATGATTTTGTCTACGCGGAATTTTTTGCTGGTCAGCCAGGCATTGGCTAACTGCCGGTAGTGCTCCATGCTTTGGCAGCCGATGCGCACCAGAAAATCGAAACTGCCGCTGACCAGCCAGCAGTCCAGTACCTCCGGCGTATGGCGCATTTCCTGTTCGAACGCCGCTTGTGATTGGCCGTGGTCGGCCAACGCAATTTGCGCCTGTACCACAAACGCGTGTTCCGGCTCCGGTAGCTCAATCAGGGTGCTGTAGCCGCGGATAATGCCTGCGCGCTCCAGTATCCGCACTCTTTCCAGGCAGGGGCGGGGCGTCAGGTTAACCTGCTCGGACAGCTTACGGTAGGAAATACGGCCATCGTGGCGCAGTATTTCAAGGATTTTTTTATCAATTCGGTCAAGCCGCGTTTTCTTTTCCATAGATGGGACGTCCAATGAAAATTAATCACCATAACCTACCTGAACATGCGCTGGGCGGACAGCGCCGATTAACCAGTTTTCATTTCGGCCAGCCCGGCGTGGGTAAGAAAATTTACCTACAGGCGGGCCTGCATGCTGATGAACTGCCCGGAATGCTGGTGCTGCACTATCTTAAAAGATTGTTGTGCCAGGCGGAACGGCATGACGAAATCCAGGGGGAAATCATTGTGGTGCCGGTTGCCAATCCTCCTGGAGTGGCGCAGGTGTTGCTCAACAGCGGTATTGGCCGTTTTGATCTGGTCAGTGGGAACAATTTTAACCGCGACTTTCCTGATTTGGCGCAGTTGGCCCGCAACAGATTGCAGCCGCAGTCTTTTTCTAATATTGCCGATTACCGGCAATATATTCGCCATGCCATGGTCGCAGCACTTAACGATTTGCCCGCCAGCACTGAAGTGGCCGCGCTGCGCCAGCAATTACTGTTGCTGGCTTGCGATGCGGATATCGTGTTGGATCTGCACTGCGATGACCAGGCTATTTTGCATATGTATGCCGATCCGGCCTATCGTGAGCAGGTAGAGACTTTGGCGCGTTTTATGGATATCGGTACGGTGTTGTTGTCGCAGGACAGCGGCGGTGGTTCATTTGATGAGGCTTGTGGTTTGCCTTGGCATCGGTTAGCTGCAAGCCAGAGCGAGTGGAACCAGTTTGCTCCGGGATGCATGGCCGTCACGCTGGAATTACGCGGCCAACAGGATGTCAGCCACGCGTTGGCCAGTGCAGACGCGGAACGTCTTTACCGTTATCTGCAATATTGTGGGGTGATAACGGGGGAAGCGCCAAAGGTGCCTGAACGGGAAACGGTGATGCTGCCGTTTGCTGCCGGTGAAATAGTCCGCGCACCGGCCAGTGGCATCTTGCTACTGCTGCGCCAGCCAGGGGATTGGGTTGAGGCCAATGAAATTGTGGCCGAAATTATCGATCCGCTTACGGATACGGTAACAGCAGTGTATGCCCAGGCCGGTGGCCTGATCTATGCCAGCCGGCGTGCACCCTTTGTGACATTAGGCGCGGAGATCGCGAAAATCGCCGGGAAAACGCCTTATGAGGGTGGGGGTGGTTTGGCTGCTTAGCAGCAGCCTTACGGTTTTTGCAGTGCTTTTTGCTTTTCCGCCGCCAGTTTGTGCTCCAATTCCACCAGTTGCTCTGGCGATACCGCCGGGTAGCCTTGGGCATCTTCTGGCACATTGTGCATTGAGGCAATTGGAATCAACGGGCCGAGGAAGCGGGGTTCACGTTTCAGGATATACAGGTCGGTTAACGCTCCCAACCGGGCAAAAATCTCACGGGCGCGTACCGTCATCATGTTTTTTGGTGACGGCACCGCATAGCATTGTGCCTGAATGCCCATATGTAGCGCGATAAACAGTGCACGTTCGCAGTGGAAACGCTGAGTGATAATGGTGAAATCGTTGGTGTCGAATACTTTGCGTGTGCGGACGATGGAATCAAGAGTGCGGAAGCCGGCATAATCAAGCACGATATCGCTTGGCGCGACGCCAGCGGCGATCAAATCGCGGCGCATGGTCATGGGTTCATTGTAACTTTGCTGGGCGTTATCACCACTCAGCAGCAGGTATTTCACCCTCCCACTGTTATATGCATTAATTGCCCCCTGAATACGGTAGCGGTAATACTGGTTGATCACACCGGTTCGGTAATATTTGGCAGTACCTAACACGACACCAACCTGGCGATGTGGCAATTCTTGCAGTTCGTCGTAAACGTAAGGGGCAGTTTTCCAACTGATCCAGCGGTCAAGCGCGATAGCTGCCACCATCAACACCGCAGTGATGATGAACAGACTAATTATCAGGCGTTTCCACATAGTGTTGCCCTACGCGCACAATAGGAGAAAATAGGATTCAAGGCTACTTTACCTACTTGGTTGACGCAAGCGATCCAGGGTTTGGCGACGTTGTTACGCTGCATTTTTCGGCATTTTTACCGGGAAGGGGAAAAGGGGCATGAGATGCCCCGGTTTTTAAACTTCAGAACGAGGTGCGTTTATAGCTACGGTATTGCGGGCGCCAGAAGTTGTGTTCGATAGCTTTTGACAACGCTTCTTCTGACGTGACTACCGCAACCCCTTGCAGCTGCGCAGCTTTACCTACTTCCATGGCGATACATTTGGAAACGCCTTGAATATCATCGATATTTGGCAGCAACGCACCATGGCCGTCGGCAGCCAACGGTGAACAGTCGGCCAGTGCGCGGCTGGCGGCCATCAGCATGGTATCGGTCACGCGTGTGGCACCAGCAGCCAGCACACCCAAACCAATACCAGGGAAGATATAGGAGTTGTTGCATTGGGCGATGGGGAACTGTTGGTCTTTGTAAGTGACAGGGGTGAATGGGCTGCCAGTGGCGACCAGGGCAGCGCCGTCCGTCCAGTTGATGATGTCTTCTGGCCGCGCTTCCACACGGGAAGTGGGGTTGGACAGCGGCATGACGATCGGGCGCGGGCAATGTTTGTGCATTTCGCGGATCAACTCTTCGGTGAACAGCCCCGGTTGACCAGAAACGCCGATCAGGATGGTCGGTTTGGCATTACGTACCACTTCCAGCAGAGAGATCGCTTGGCTTTCCACTTGCCATCCCTCCAGGTTTTCACTTTTTTGCACCAGCTTGCTCTGGAAATCGAGCAGGTTTGGCAGTTGGTCGGTCAGCAGGCCAAAACGATCAACCATAAACACCCGCGCGCGGGCCTCTTCTTCACTCAGCCCTTCGGATTTCATCTGGGCGATGATCTGCTCGGCGATGCCACAACCGGCGGAGCCTGCACCGAGGAAGGTGACGATTTGATCGCGTAACTGGCTGCCTGCGGCGCGGCTGGCGGCGATCAGGCTGCCGAGAGTGACCGCCGCAGTGCCTTGAATATCATCGTTGAAGCAGCAGATTTCATCCCGATAACGATTGAGCAGCGGTGTGGCATTGTTTTGCGCAAAGTCTTCGAATTGCAGCAAAACGTTTGGCCAGCGGCGTTTGACGGCCTGAATGAATTCTTCCACAAAGGCATGATATTCATCACCAGAAATACGCGGGTGGCGCCAGCCCATATACAGCGGATCGTTCAGGCGCTGTGGATTATTGGTTCCCACATCCAACACCACGGGCAGCGTGTATGCTGGGCTGATCCCACCGCAGGCCGTGTACAGCGAGAGTTTGCCGATAGGGATGCCCATGCCACCAATGCCCTGATCCCCCAGGCCGAGAATGCGTTCACCATCGGTAACCACAATCACCTTCACGTTTTGTTTGGTGGCATTTTGCAGCATATCGTCGATATGTTCACGGTTCGGGTAGGAAATAAACAACCCGCGTGCACGGCGGTAGATATCAGAGAAATGCTCACAGGCGGCCCCCACGGTCGGGGTATAGATGATGGGCATCATCTCGCTAAGGTGTTCATCTAATAGACGATAGAACAGGGTTTCATTGGTATCCTGAATGTTGCGCAGGTAAATGTGTTTGTCGTTGTCGTTTTTGAAGTCCTGATATTGGCGGTAAGCGCGTTCTACCTGTTCTTCGATCGTTTCCACCGCTTCTGGCAACAAACCATGCAGGTTGAAGTGATTACGTTCTTCTTCAGTGAAGGCGCTGCCTTTGTTCAGTAACGGGAATTCCAGCAGAATCGGGCCAGCGTAAGGGATGTAGAGAGGGCGTTTGCTTTCGTATTCAAGTTCCATCAATTTTGCTCTTAACGGTGTCGGGTAGTTTTATCGCCGTAGATCCTAAAAGAACAGGAAAATATGTACAGCAATTGTTATGGGTTTATAACGCAAATTGATGTTTTTATCGGCGGTTAAACGATTTCTTAACGTAAACGACCGTTGGCTGCCGCCTGTGGGATTAAAAAGTCACCCGGCTAACGTTTTGGCAGCCCAGCGTTGCCAGAGTGGATCGGGTGGCATCCCACTGGCTCAGAGTGGCATTCTTGGCCTCAACTAAAACCGCCCGATGGATTTTCTGACAGTTACCGCCAGAGATATTCATCAGGATTAAGGCGGCTTGCAGCGGTGGCAGGCTGGGGTTGAAGGCGGCATTTTCTGCGTAACGGCCCGCATACAGGGTGCCATCTTCCGCTTCCAGCGCCACGCCGCTGTGTGCTTTGCTGTAAGGTGCATGGCTGTGGTTGGCCGCCGCCAGCGCAGCTTTTACCAATGTATCGTCCGATGCGAGCTGGAAACCGTGCTCAACCGGGCTCATTAGCCGTTCGCTGATATCAAGATCTTTCGGCCCAAAGGCGTCGGGCAGGTAATCACCCAGCGTAGCCGGGGCGCGCTCTGGCAGCAGGATCTGCAAGCGGGTTCCGCTTTTTAACTCATTCATAAACTGGCGGCAGTGGCCACAAGGAGTGTAGTTGACGGTAATGGCGGTTAACCCGATCTCACCGCGCAGCCAGGCATGCGTGATGGCGCATTGTTCGGCATGCACGGTTTGCTGCAGCGGGGCATTGCTGAATTCCATATTGGCACCAAAATACAGATTGCCACTGACACCGCGTGCAATAGCCCCAACGTGGAAATGCGAAATCGGCGTGAGCGAACAGGCGGCAGCTAATGGCAGCAAGGCAAAGGCCAAAGCATCATCGCTCAACCCGCTGTATTGTTTGATGGTTTCCAGCTGTTCGGCCGTGAGCATAGCCGGGAAACCGGGAGCGTCAAAATAAGGCCGCAGGGCAGATTGCAATGTTGCCGATAGTTCGCTGTAAGCAGTGTGAAAACGTGGGTGCATAGAAAATCTCTCTATAGGTAAAGGGATACCCATATCTTGACTGCCTTAGGCAATCAACCCAAAAACAAAGTGTGAATATAGTCTTTTTATGGGTGAAATTAATGTAATGAAAACATCAATTGTGTGATGTGTCGCAAAAATTAGCCCTGTCAGCCAAATAAACGCAGCAATATTGGGAAGAGAAACGGTGCAATCAGAGAAGTGATGATGCCACAGATAACCAGCGCCAATGAGCTGAATGCCCCTTCCTGATAATCGATTTCCGCGCTGCGTGCGGTACCCAAAGCGTGCGATGCGGTGCCCATTGCCAAACCGCGTGCAGAACGGGTGTTTATTTTTAGCAGATTAAATAGCGTATGACCGAAAACAGAGCCCAAAATACCGACAAAAATCACACACACCGCGCTAATGGCGGGAATGCCGCCAATGGATTCTGCTACTGCCATGGCAATTGGTGTCGTGACTGATTTTGGCATAATTGATGCGGCAATATCCGGTTTAGCCCCCATCAGCAAGGCGATAGCGCCCCCGCTGATCATGGCAGTCATACTGCCGATAAAACACACGGTAATGATCGATCTCCAACGAGCGCGGATCTGGTGAAGCTGTTCGTAAAGCGGGTAAGCGAGCGCGACAATCGCGGGCTGTAATAGATCATTGAGGACTTTGCTGCCCTGAAAATAGCATGGGTAGGGAATGCCCGTCAGCAGCAAGAAGGGAATGATGATCGCCATCGAAACCAGCAAGGGATTCAGCAATGGCATGTTCAACCACTGGGCTAATTTGCGCGCACCGTAGAAAACCACCAGTGTGAGTGGCAAAGACCACCAGATATTGTGGATCATGGCTTATCCTCCGCGTTTGGGTCTTTAGCGGGGAGGGGGCGATCGCGGTGGAAATAGTGAGAAGTGTAACCAACCACCACAAAGACCAGTAGAGTGCTGAGCAAGCAAGACACCACCAGCGGGCCGAGATCGTCGATAATCTGGTCGTAATACTGCATGACTCCGATGCTGATGGGAACAAACAGCAACACCATATAGCGGATAAGCAGCTGGCAACCGGGTTTGACCCATTTGGCGGGCAGGATTTGTAATGAGAGCAGGACAAACAGGATCAGCATACCAATAATGCTGCCGGGGATGGTGATCGGTAACAGTGATGCAATAACATTCCCGGCAAATAGACTGAGGTAAATCAGTGCCAGCGCCCTGATATATTTCCAGCACAGTATGAATACGTTGTTCATAGCCTCTTTCCGCTTAATGTGACGGATTCATCATACAATTAAACTGTGAGCTACGCCACATATGCCTTATCAATTCACTGTCGATCTATAAGGATGCAGCGTTGACAAGGCCGCAGCATAGCGTTGGGTAACTGAATGTTCTCAGTGTAGTGCTTTCTCTATTTCGCGTTGTTGGGGCTGCAAAGCGGCCTGTGTTGCCCTGCTAAGCGGTGACCGAGGAAAAAGAACCACAGGCTGAACAGAGCCGCAGCGATCAACACCAGAAACATCACCGGCGGTGGCGTATAGCTCAACAGGAAACCACACATGACCGGATTAATTGCGCCCCCCAGATTGCTGAGGCTTTGGACGCCGTAATAGCTGCCTTTCAGGTGCGCTGGAGCGATAAAGTCGATAAACATATATTCAACGGGGATCACGATGATTTCCCCAAGCGTGAAAATAGCCATCGCCACTATCCACAGCCAGACCGATTGCCCAGCCAGCAAAAAACCGATTAATCCCAGTACGAAGAACAGAGTACCCAATATCAGCCAACGCAGCATGTTGTCTTGGCGCATTCCTCGGCTGAGCAAGTATTGCAGGGCGATCACGATGCTGGCGTTGACGATCATCACGACCCCAATGATTTTATAGGCGAATTCGGCGTCGGATACGGTGATGAGATATTGTGACAGATAACCGGTGAACTGGCCGAACACCACGGCACCTAACGCACTGCCGATGGTGAAATAAATCAGCCGCCGATCGTTACGCAGAATCCCCAGCGTTTGGCGAAAATTAGGCACAGTTATTGGGGCGGCATTGGGCTCCGCAATTGGTGATGGCGTTTGCTTACGTAATCGGAAGCTCAACACGGCTACCGTCAGTAGTGCCAATCCACCGGAGAGATGGAACGGGAGCAGGGGGCTGTAACCGGCGACCATCACACCCAGCGATGAACCAATGGCCCAACCGACGTTAACCAGCGTGTAATTTATTGAAAAGGCCTTGATGCGTTTCGTTACTGGCAGCCAACTGGCAAAACAGGCTTTGATAGCAATGCTGAGCACGGCATAAGCCGTATGCAGGATGGCCAATACAGCAACGACGCCCTCTGGGCGTGAGAGCCAGGGAATAGCAAAGAAACTCAGGGAAAATAACAGGATAGAGAATAGGATCAGAATATTTTTATTAAAGCGGTCTACCAGATAGCCGCCGTAAAAACTGCTGATAATGCCGATGGTCAGGCTGATACCAAGGATAATCCCCACGCTTTTCGGTAGCAGGTGAAAGTGTTCAGTAAGATAGATGGTGATAAAGGGTAGCGTAACACCGCGGCCAATAGTCAATACCAACGAGCTTACCAACAACGTGTTGATCAGCGGAGGGAATCCCTTCATAACCCAACCTGTTTATGCATACAGCTATTAAGCCAGTATCGATACATTAACCCATTCTACGGTGCTGAACAGGGGGAGGACGAGAAATTATTTTAAAAAAGAGGCGATGGTTGTGGCTTCGTATAAACATCTCAATGAAGCCATGTTTGTTCCGTCTGACTGTGCCACGGTTTTGAGAATGGCAAAAAATGCCAGAAAGCGTCAGCAGATCAATTCAAACCATTAAGCCACCGTTATTAGGCAGCTTGATGGTTCAAACCAGGAAATAAGTCAGTTGTATAAAACGGAGAACTGCATGGTGGCATTCGCCGATCCGCTGGCAAATTCAGACCCTATATTCAGCCCAAAGTAGTCAGCATAGAATTTAATTCTATTGCTGTTACCTGGTGAAGCATCAATAGGCTGCGTGAGTTGAGAAACTTCGTTAGGCACGATTGGTTTCATTGAACCGGGGCTATCCAGAGTGAAAAGGCTGATGCCGATACCTTTCGCTACACCAGGCTGGCCTGCATTATCCAATGCAAATAGTGAAGCGTTGGTTGGCTCTGCTACACCTTCGATTATTATTGAGGCAACATTGATATTCGCCGGGCAATTATTTAAAACCAGTTCGAACTCTGACACTCGGCCCAGGGGTTCATCGTGAAATATTTTTGCTTCAGCAGCAGTAACCGAGCCCATATTCACGCTGATATTTTTTGAAGCGACTTCACAGGCACTTTCAGTTAGCCGCCCGGTAAAGTTTATGATTCCATCAGCGGCCAACGCAGAGGTAAACAGCTGGCTGGATGCGATCAGCGTAAAGGCTAAAAAAGACTGATTCATGTTCATTGTTTCCCATATCGATATTCCATTCGACACTATCAATCAATAAATCGATGTCAAGATCCATATTGAAATGGCAATAAGTCGCCATTGGTAGGATTTGTTGCCAACTATGCCAAATTTTTTATTGGCAATAAAATCCCGGCCATCAATCTATAATCAATCACTTTTTTAGTAAAGATGCCGAATACTTCCAAAATAGCATTTTATTAAAGGGGGTTTTAGATGCTTCTTTGGTTGTTTTAAAGAAAATGGCTGAGGAAAAAATTATAGTTAGCCATTTTTTGTATAAAGGATCGAAAAAATTACCATTTTCAGGATAAAAATTTATTTTTCTTCCTGTGAGAAAAGTCAAAATTTTGCTGGAGTGTTAGAAGATGCCTTTTTCGTTATTTTTTAATATATTTTCAACCCATAGCAATGGGTTTGGTGGTTAGAACCGGAGTATGGGTTACTTAAGGTTACTGCGGAGAGTTACACAGAATAGTCCCCTTTCCCTTGAGGCAAGGGTCAGGGGACATGCACTGATGGCTTATTTCACCTGCATTCCTGGCTGTGCACCGCTATCCGGGCTCAACAGGAAAATATCTTTCTCGCCTGGGCCAGCGGCCATTACCATGCCTTCGGAAATGCCGAAGCGCATTTTACGCGGTGCCAGATTGGCTACCATGATGGTCAGGCGGCCTTCCAGCTGTTTCGGGTCGGGATAAGCGGAACGAATGCCGGAGAATATCTGACGAGACTCGCCACCCAGATCCAACAGAAGTTTCAGCAGTTTGTCGGAACCTTCCACAAATTCAGCGCTTTTAATCAGCGCAATCCGCATGTCTACCTTGGCGAAATCGTCAAAGGTAATGGTTTCCTGAATCGGATCGTCTGCTAACGGGCCGGTCACCACCTTCGCTGCGGCCATATCTTCTTTTGAGGCGTTAACCATTTCATTCACTTTATCAAGATCGATACGGTTAAACAGTGCCTTAAAGGGGCTCACCGGGTGACCCAGCAGCGGTTGTGCAATAGCATTCCAACTCAGCTCACAGTTGAGGAAAGCTTCGGCCCGCTCGGTCAGCGCAGGCAATACCGGTTTCAGGTAAGTCATCAACACACGGAACAGGTTGATACCCATTGAGCAGATTGCCTGCAAATCAGCGTCACGCCCTTCTTCCTTCGCCACCACCCAGGGGGCTTGCTCATCCACGTAACGGTTAGCCAAATCGGCCAGCGCCATGATTTCGCGGATCGCACGGCTGGTTTCGCGGTTGGCATAGGCTTCAGCAATGCTTTCAGCAGCTTCAACAAAGGTTTGATACAGCGCCGGGTCAGCCAGTTTATCAGCCAGTTGCCCGCCAAAGCGTTTATTGATGAAACCGGCGTTACGTGAAGCCAGATTCACCACTTTGTTGACGATATCGGCATTCACGCGCTGCACGAAATCTTCCAGGTTCAGGTCGATATCGTCAATGCGGGAAGACAGCTTGGCGGCATAGTAGTAACGCAGGCAGTCAGCATCCAAATGCTGTAGGTAAGTTCCGGCCTTGATAAAGGTACCGCGCGATTTAGACATCTTCGCGCCGTTCACCGTGACATAACCGTGCACAAACAGGTTGGTCGGTTTGCGGAAGTTGCTGCCTTCCAACATGGCAGGCCAGAACAGACTGTGAAAATAAACGATATCTTTACCAATAAAGTGGTAAAGCTCGGTGGTGGAATCTTTACGCCAGAATTCATCGAAATTCAGATCGCCACGTTTATCACACAGGTTTTTGAAGGAGCCCATATAGCCGATCGGCGCATCCAGCCAAACGTAGAAATATTTGCCAGCCGCATCTGGGATCTCAAAGCCAAAATACGGCGCGTCGCGGGAAATATCCCACTGTTGCAGGCCGGATTCGAACCATTCTTGCATTTTGTTCGCCACTTGCTCTTGCAGCGCACCGGAACGGGTCCAGGCTTGCAGCATGTCGCTGAACGCCGGCAGGTCAAAGAAGAAATGCTCAGAATCACGCATGACCGGCGTAGCGCCAGAAACTACCGATTTCGGCTCAATAAGTTCGGTTGGGCTGTAGGTGGCGCCACAGACTTCGCAGTTATCGCCGTACTGGTCTGGGGATTTGCACTTCGGGCAGGTGCCTTTCACAAAACGATCTGGCAGGAACATGCCTTTCTCAGGATCATAAAGCTGAGAAATGGTTCTTTGCTTGATAAAGCCGTTCTCTTTCAGACGGCGATAGATCAGACCGGCCAGCTCACGGTTTTCTTCGCTATGGGTTGAGTGATAGTTGTCATAGCTGATGCCAAAACCAGCGAAATCCTGTTGGTGCTCGTGGCTCATTGTCGCGATCATTTCTTCCGGCTGGATGCCCATCTGCTGTGCCTTCAGCATGATTGGGGTGCCGTGTGCGTCATCTGCACAGATGAAATGAACCTCGTGGCCGCGCATTCGTTGGTAACGAACCCAGATATCTGCCTGGATGTGCTCGAGCATGTGGCCGAGATGGATGGAACCATTTGCGTACGGTAGCGCGCACGTCACCAATAATTTTTTCGCGACTTGAGCCATAGTAAGAACTTGCTTTCTGTAATGAATAAAAAGGGACTTTGATGGTAACCGATCGCGCTCTTTGCTACCAGAGCGGTTTCTTTCGGGTTATGCGCACGGGTTGCCTCGTAGTTCTGGTATGCTTAGCGAGAAGTTAATCATTTAAAAAAAATCAAGGAGCCGGGATGAACGCAAAATCCCCCGAGCAGACTAACCCTGAAGTTCTGCGTGCCCTGGTGACCGGTGTACTGGCCGCCTTTGAACACCCGACGTTAAAAAATAATCTGACTGCCCTGAAAGCTATCCACCATTGTGCGATGCTGGACAAGGTGCTGCATATTGAACTGATCATGCCATTCGCCTGGCGGAGTGGTTTTGCTGCGCTGCAAGAGACGGTGAGTGATGAACTGCTGCGCGTAACCGGCGCGCAGGCCATCGATTGGAAACTGAAGCAGGACATCACTACCCTGAAACGGGCCAACGATCAGGCCGGTGTGAAGGGAGTGCGTAATATCATTGCTGTCAGTTCTGGCAAGGGCGGGGTGGGGAAATCCAGCACCGCAGTCAATCTGGCACTGGCATTGGCCGCTGAGGGGGCCAAAGTGGGGATTCTTGATGCGGACATTTATGGCCCGTCGATCCCGAATATGCTGGGTACTGAACATGAACGCCCAACGTCACCGGACGGCCAACGTATGGCACCGATCATGGCTCACGGCCTGGCAACTAACTCTATCGGCTATCTGGTGACTGATGATAACGCGATGGTATGGCGTGGCCCGATGGCCAGTAAGGCGCTGTTGCAATTGTTGCAGGATACGCTGTGGCCAGATTTGGATTATCTGGTGCTGGATATGCCGCCGGGTACCGGTGATATTCAGCTAACACTGTCGCAGAACATCCCGGTTACCGGTGCGCTGGTGGTGACTACGCCGCAGGATATCGCCTTACTGGATGCAGCGAAGGGCATTGTGATGTTTGAGAAAGTGCATGTGCCAGTGCTGGGTATCGTTGAGAATATGAGCATGCATATTTGCAGCAACTGCGGCCACCATGAGCCTATTTTCGGTACCGGCGGTGCAGAGAAGTTAGTGAAAAAATACAACAGCCGCCTGTTAGGGCAGATGCCGTTGCATATTTCATTACGTGAAGATCTGGATCGTGGTCAGCCCACGGTAATCAGCCGCCCAGACAGCGAGTTTGCCGAAATGTACCGCCAATTGGCCGGGCGCGTTGCGGCACAAATGTACTGGCAGGGGGAAGCCATTCCAACCGAGATCTCTTTCCGAGCGCTGTAAATTCGTAGGCTCTAATGACAACCCGGCACCACGCCGGGTTTTTTAATGGTGTTTAGCACTGATAGAGGAAGTTGGTGCCTTGTGCAGATCGGCTCGTATAAAAGGCCTTTCTACGGGAGCAATTGTTACGGCAATCCGCTCCAGTAAACTCTGGGTTGGCGCTGCGCTGCCGGTGTTGATCAGGATCAGCGGCAGAATCAGCGTAGCGCCAATCTTGCGATAGGATAACCTGGGGGGCGTAGTGCCGCGCTGGAGTAACAGGAATGTGCTGCTGACGATCAGGCCCAATACCAAGCCGGTAATCACTTCTGAGGTGGAGTGAACGTGAATCGCCAAGCGTGAATAACCTACGGCGATAGCGAGAATATACCCCATGATAACGGCTGCGCGCCTGATTGCCCGTGAAAAACGGCTACTGAGCAGCCACAGCATGACTGGCCAGATGCTGGCAGACAGCGCCGAATGGCCGCTGAATCCGGTAAAGTCAAACTCGCGGCTGCCAATGCCCCAACCCATAAAGGCCAGTTTTGATACACACACCACGGCACTGACACCACCAAACAACAGCGTCCATTCCCATGTGGGTTTTCTACTGGCAGGTGAAAGTATCAAAATGATGAAGATAATGGCGGCGCAGGGAAGCAACAGCATGCTGTCACCAAAGAAGGTCAGGAAATGCCAGTTCATCATGTAGGGCAGCACTCAACTGAAGAGAATAAATAACGTTGTTTCACGAATTTGAATACTCGCTGAAGGTGAACAGGAGGATCATGGAGCAATATTGTACTCTGAGAGCCTGATTTACAGTAGTCGTAATGTTCTTAAAACGCTATCTGATCTTTTCAGGCTATCGACCAGCGAATTTCAGGTTACAGTCAATCACTCCTCAATGTGCAAGACGATAGGGGGGGATAAACGCTGGCGCTATGCCCATGAACTCCCTATAATTACTCTGTCTCAGTTCTCTTTTTCCCACTTTAAAATCAGGTCCTTAATTTTATGACTGACAAACCGCATCAGTGCGTCATTATCGGTATAGCTGGTGCATCTGCCTCTGGAAAAAGTCTTATCGCCAGCACTCTGTATCGTGAACTCCGTGAGCAGGTGGGGGACGAGCATATCGGTGTGATCCCAGAAGACAGTTATTATAAAGATCAGACTCATTTGACCATGGAAGAACGGGTTAAAACCAACTATGACCACCCGAATTCAATGGATCACAATCTTTTGTTGCAGCATCTGCAAATGCTGAAAGCCGGTAAGGCGATTGAGTTGCCGTTGTACAGCTACACCGAACATACGCGTAAGAAAGAAACTATCCATCTGGAACCGAAAAAAGTCATTATTCTGGAAGGTATCTTGTTATTGACGGATGTCCGTTTGCGTCAAACGATGAGTTTCTCGATCTTTGTTGACACTCCGTTGGATATTTGCCTGATGCGGCGTATGAAGCGCGATGTGAATGAGCGTGGCCGTTCGATGGATTCCGTGATGGCACAATACCAGAAAACGGTTCGCCCAATGTTCCTGCAATTTATTGAGCCTTCCAAACAGTATGCTGACATTATTGTTCCACGTGGGGGTAAAAACCGCATTGCCATTGATATTTTGAAAGCCAAAATCAGCCAATTTTTTGAATAATGTCATTTGAATGTGAGAAAACGGTATTTTTTCGGCCTGTAGTGAATTATCTAATGCCCTGACATAGATCTTTGGTCTGCTATGTGGCAATTTTTGCGCTTTGATCGAATGGAGATAACGAATGAGACTGTGTGACCGTGATATAGAAGCCTGGCTGGATAGTGAAAAACTGGTTATCTCGCCACGTCCGCCGATTGAACGTATTAGCGGGGCCACGGTGGATGTCCGTTTGGGTAATCAATTCCGCGTTTTTCGCGGTCACACGGCTGCATTTATCGATCTTAGCGGGCCTAAAGATGAAGTGGGTGCGGCGCTTGATCGCGTCATGAGCGATGAGATCGTGTTGCCAGAAGGGGAGGCTTTCTTCCTGCATCCTGGCGAGTTGGCGCTGGCGGTCACGCTGGAGTCAGTGACGCTGCCAAACGATCTGGTGGGCTGGCTTGATGGCCGTTCTTCTTTGGCCCGGCTGGGGTTGATGGTACATGTGACCGCGCACCGAATTGATCCTGGTTGGCAGGGGAGAATTGTATTGGAGTTCTATAATTCAGGTAAGCTGCCACTTGCGTTACGGCCTGGCATGCTGATCGGCGCACTGAGTTTCGAACCGCTCTCTGGGCCGGCAGCACGGCCATATAACAGCCGGCAGGATGCAAAATATAAAGATCAACAGGGGGCAGTGGCCAGCCGTATCGATAAAGACTGACTGCGTTGGGTATTCTGCGCTGAGATGCCCAAAGTATTTGGAATTGCGGCTAATCATACCGCAGTTTCCGGTCATCAGAGGGTGAGAGGATGGCATGAGAAGATTACTGACAACTTTGGTGATTTTACTGGTAGTGCTGGTGGCGGGTATGACGGCGTTGGTCATGCTGGTCAATCCGAATGATTTCCGTGCCTATATGGTCAAGAAGGTTGAACAACGTAGCGGTTACCACCTGACGCTGGAAGGCGATTTACGCTGGCATGTGTGGCCCCAACTCAGCATTTTGGCTGGGCGGATGACCCTGACTGCGCCTGGCGCGAAAGCACCGGTGCTCAGTGCTGACAATATGCGGCTTGATGTCAAACTCTTGCCGCTGCTCTCCCACCAACTGTATGTCAAACAGGTGATGCTGAAAAATGCTGTTATCCGCCTGACTGCTGATAGTGAAGAACAAGTGCAACTGGGTGCGCCGATAGCGCCTGGAGGCAATCAGGCTGATGATGTTGACTCTGCCTGGACGTTTGGGATCGATAATTTGCGCGTAGTGGACAGCCTGTTAATCTGGCAACGTGCCAATAACGAGCAGATCAATGTTCGCGATATTAATTTGAGCCTACAGCAAAACGGCCAGCATCAGGCGCAGATGGAACTCTCCAGCCGGGTGAACCGCGATCAGCGAGATCTGACGTTTACGCTGGTTGCCGATCTTGATTTGCAGCAATATCCCCGCCAGATTGGCGCAAATGTTACACAATTCAGTTACCAGCTCGAAGGTGCGGATATTCCCGCAACAGGTATTAAAGGTGAAGGCAGCGTACAGGCCCTGTATCAGCAGTCGCCGCAGCAAATTGCGTTCAGCCAACTGATGTTCAGTGCCAATGACAGCCAACTGACCGGTACAGCAAGTGCGCAGTTTGGGCTGGAACCTCGCTATATTTTAGATCTCAGTTCAGCCAACCTTAACCTGGATGCGGTTTCGGGATGGCAGAACAAAACTGCCGACGAAGTGCAATTAGCGCCATCAATGACTGCTGCTCCGGTTATCGCTAATCAAGCGGAGGATTCGCAGCAGAGTTTGCAGATGCTACGTGATTTCAACGCCCAACTGAATCTGAAAGCGGAACAGGTAACATACCGTGGGATGAATCTCAGCCAACTGGTGGCACAGGTTGATAATCAGCAGGGATTACTGACGGTAAAAACCTTATCCGGCAAACTGGCTGGTGGTGGTTTTGCTTTGCCGGGTTCACTGGATGTACGTGGCAGCAAACCACTCATCACATTGCAGCCGGTATTGCAGCAGATTGAGTTGGGAGATGTGCTCAAGGCGTTTGGCATGCCATTGGTGCTGACTGGCACTTTCAGTATGCAGGGTGATTTGACTGGCGATCGGTTTACTGCATCTGCTTTTGAACAGAGTTGGCAAGGTACGGCTGAAATGATCATGCAAAACGCTCAGTTGCATGGCCTGAATATTCAACAGCTCATCCAGCAAGCTGTAGCGCGTAATGACAGCAGCGTTCGTGGGCAGGATAACTACCAACGTTATACCGAAGTGAAACAGATGAGTGCCAAGGGAAGTTTGAGCAATGGCACAATTAATCTCAGCAAACTGACGGCAGATTCCCCTTTACTCAACCTGACCGGTAGTGGAACCGTGAATATGCAAGATAAACAGTGCGATATGACATTAAATGTGCTGGTGACCGGGGGATGGCAGGGTAGCAATAATCTGATTACACAGTTGAGGAAAACACCGATACCATTGCGAGTCTATGGGCCATGGCAACAGCTCAATTATCAGCTGCAAGTTGACCAGGTTTTGCGCAAAATGCTGCAGGATCGCGCCAAGGATGCTCTGAATAAATGGGTAGATAAGAATAAAAGCTCGTCCGAAGGGCGAGAACTGAAAAAACTGCTCGATAAGTTATAGTCTTTGTTTGGTACGGGCCGTTTAATCGGCCTGTTTACTACCCATTGCCTTAAAAGCTGTTCTAACCTGAGATTTCATTATTTCCTGATAGTTTCCTCTCGCAACTTTGATGAGTGTCATAATGTCTTATATCGTTTTTCGGCAAAGTAGGCCGCTATTTGGCGGCTATAGCATGTTTAGCTGAAGTAAAATAATCAAGCTGAGGGATTATGATAGAACTTTTGATTGGTGTGGTGGTAGCGATAGGGGTTGGTCGTTACATTATTAAAGGTTATTCGGCCACAGGAGTATTGATGGTTGGAGGGCTGATGTTATTGGCGATCAGCGCATCGATGGGGAAAAGCGTATTGCCTGCCAGCGCTACCTCAACAGGCTGGCATGCGACTGATATTGTTGAATATGTCAAAATTTTGCTGATGAGCCGCGGCGGCGATCTCGGCATGATGATTATGATGCTGTGTGGTTTTGCCGCGTATATGACACATATTGGTGCCAATGATGTGGTGGTGAAGTTGGCTTCGCGCCCTTTGCAGGTGATCAACTCCCCTTATTTATTAATGATTGCGGCTTATTTCGTTGCCTGCCTGATGTCGTTGGCGGTGTCCTCGGCAACTGGCCTTGGTGTGTTACTGATGGCGACGCTGTTCCCGCTGATGGTGAATGTGGGCATCAGCCGTGGTGCGGCAGCGGCTATTTGTGCCTCTCCGGCAGCCATTATCCTTTCACCAACTTCTGGAGATGTGGTGTTGGCTGCAAAAGCGGCAGAAATGCCGTTGGTTGATTTTGCGTTTAAAACCACGCTACCTATCTCGATTGCTGCCATTATCTGTATGGCGATTGCCCATTTCTTCTGGCAGCGTTATCTCGATAAGAAAAACAACGAACAGCATCATATTGTCGATGTCAGTGAGATCACGACTCACGCTCCGGCTTTCTATGCCATCCTGCCCTTTACCCCGATTTTGGGGGTGTTGGTGTTTGACGGCAAATGGGGCCCTGAGCTGCATATTATTACCATACTGGTCATCTGTATGCTTTTGGCTGCGGTGATTGAGTTCATCCGTAGTTTCAATGCAAAAATCGTCTTTACCGGTTTGGAAGTGGCTTACCGCGGGATGGCCGATGCTTTTGCCAGCGTAGTTATGTTGTTGGTTGCGGCTGGCGTTTTTGCTCAGGGGTTAAGCACCATCGGGTTTATCAGCGGTTTGATCGGCTTGGCGCAATCATTTGGAACTGGCGGTATTATTATGATGCTGGTTCTGGTGGTGATTACTATGTTAGCAGCCATGACGACAGGCTCCGGTAACGCTCCTTTCTATGCATTTGTTGAATTGATCCCGAAGTTGGCCGCGCAAATGGGAATTAACCCGGCTTATCTGGTCATTCCAATGTTGCAAGCATCAAACCTGGGCCGAACTTTGTCACCGGTTTCCGGTGTAGTGGTGGCAGTTTCTGGGATGGCGAAAATCTCACCATTCGATGTAGTTAAGCGTACTTCGGTGCCGGTTATCGTGGGGTTAATTGTGGTGATTGTAGCAACAGAACTGCTGGTGCCTGTGCGCTGACCGCCAATGCCGGGCATCCATTGGCATGCCCGGCGTGGCTTAGATTTCATCATCTCCTTCCGCTATCGCCAACGGCGTAATTTTTACTTTCACGATACGGTGGCTACTGATCTCTAAGGGTTCAAACAGATAGTTACCAATTGATAGTTGTTCACCTTCTTGTGGGATGCGCTGGCAATGTTCCATCAATAAACCTGCCAGGGTATGGTATTCACGCTTTTCTTCGATTGATAGCGGTACATACAGCACTAAATCTTCCAACGGCATGTGACCATTGGCAATCCAATAACCCTCGGCAGTTTGTTGAATATCGTGGCGTGCGTCCGTTTCCTCATCTGCTTCTGGCAGATTACCGGCGATGGTTTCCATGACATCCGTCAATGTCACGACCCCTTCAATTGAGCCAAACTCATCGACAACAAAAGCAAAATGCGTTTTTGCCTGACGAAATTGTTCTAGTGCGGAAAGTAACGTTAATTGCTCTGGAAAGATCAAGGGCTGGCGCACCAGCGCACGTAGGTCTAATGAGGATTGTTGCAGCTGTTGTTTCAGGACATCGATCGTGTGGATGACGCCCAGCGGTTCATCGTTAGAGTTATCTTCTATTACAACGATGCGCGTATGCTGGTTTTTCTTCAGCAATTGCGCCAATTTTTCTTGTGGATCGTTCAGCGCAAGATATTCCACATCATGCCGTGATGTCATGATGCTGTTGACCGTACGCTGTGCCATACCTAGCACGCGCTCGATCATATGGCGTTCCTGCTGGTTGAAAACTTCACCGCTTTCATTGGTACGTGCAGCGACTAAATTGGCTGAATGGCTGTCCAGCTCGGCTTCTTCATGCTTGCCACTTAACATGCGCAATACTGCTTCAGCAGTGCGTTCACGCAGAGGACGAACCTTGGAAAGAAAACGGCGCCGGTTGAATTGGGAGAGTTGATTTAACGCTTCGATCATCACTGAGAAACCAATCGCGGCGTAGAGGTACCCTTTCGGAATATGGTAACCGAACCCTTCTGCAACGAGGCTGAAACCAATCATAAGCAAGAAGCTGAGACACAGAATCACGATAGTGGGGTGGGCGTTGACAAAACGTGTGAGTGGTTTACTGGCAAGCAACATCAGGCCGATAGCGATACAAACCGCAATCATCATTACTGCCAGATGATCGACCATACCAACCGCAGTAATCACCGAATCCAGCGAAAATACCGCATCCAGAACGACAATCTGTGCAACCACAGGCCAGAAACGAGCGCCTTTACGTGACCCATGTTGTTCTTCATCTTTGCCTTCCAGGCGTTCATTCAGTTCCATGGTGGCTTTAAATAGCAGAAAGATACCCCCAACCAGCATGATCAGATCCCGGCCACTGAATGCATGGCCTGCGGCAGTAAACAGGGGCTTGGTGAGTGTTGCCAGCCAGGAGATTGAGGCTAACAGTGCCAAACGCATCAGCAAAGCTAATGAAAGCCCCACGATGCGTGCTTTATCTCTTTGTTTTTCTGGTAATTTTTCTGCTAAAATGGCAATAAATATCAGGTTGTCTATCCCTAATACAATTTCCAGCACAACCAGGGTGGCCAAACCGGCCCAAATTGTTGGATCTGCGATCCAGTCCATATACCCAATCTCACTTATTGGTTCTGTAGCATAAGTGGGAATGATGGACGCTGAGGGAAGGGAATTCAACTTTAAATCAGTAGTTGGAGATACAAGATAAATGAGCAGGGCAGAAAGTTGGGTCGTGGCAGGCTTTTTTGCCTGATTTGTCGATAATAACGCAAGAATAAGTCAAACATTTACCCTGGATATCGATGCCTAAATAATATTAAATAAAATCAATTGGTTATTTTTTATTTTGCATGAGAAAATTTGTACGTTTAAACATCAAGAGTGGTCTTATTCTGAAAAGGCCTGTACATGTTTATCTAAGGCTTGTTTCAATGGGGCAATAGTATAAGAATCTTACTATCCTATGGATGGTCACAAACCTCACCGTTCACACAATGCGGTGTCGCCTCTTCTTTTAGCTGTGACTTCTTTGTTTCAAATTCGGAACAAAAACCTGGTTTATTGACAGGCGTGATAATAATCACATTCTGGTGATTTAAGCAGTTTTTACAGCATGTTGGTAGCTGAAAGCCAAGGGCGGTAGCGTACCAAAATTGATGTCTTCTCATATTTAAGGTGTGTTATAACGTGATGATTAGATAAATAAAATTTATCCAGCATTCATCTCGTTACTCTGCCAAGCACCTTTGCATTTATCTTGTTATTGGTTGGTGAAAAAACTATGCAAAAAAGATTGAAGGCTGTGATTCCTGTGGCGGGTTTGGGAACACGTATGTTGCCTGCCACCAAGGCCATCCCTAAAGAAATGTTACCAGTAGTTGATAAGCCACTGATTCAGTACATCGTAAGTGAATGTGTTGCTGCAGGTATTAAAGACATTGTGCTGGTTACGCATTCATCTAAAAACGCGATTGAAAACCACTTTGATACTTCTTTCGAACTGGAAGCTGTGCTTGAAGCTCGCGTAAAACGCCAATTGCTTGCAGATGTGCAAAGTATCTGTCCACCAGACGTCACCATCATGCAAGTGCGCCAAGGGCAAGCTAAAGGCTTGGGGCATGCAGTGCTGTGTGCTAAACCGATGGTGGGGGATAATCCTTTCGTAGTATTACTGCCAGATGTGCTGTTGGATGATGCCACTGCCGATTTGAGCAAAGAAAACTTGGCCAAAATGATTCAACGTTTTGAGCAAACCGGTTTTAGCCAGATTATGGTTGAACCAGTGCCTGAACAGGATGTCTCTAAATACGGTGTTGTAGACTGTGGTGGTGTCAAATTAGAAGATGGAGAAAGTACCCCGATGACCGCTGTGGTAGAGAAACCGGCGCGGGAAGATGCTCCTTCAAACTTGGCCGTGGTGGGGCGCTATGTGCTTTCGGGCAATATCTGGCCATTGTTGGAAAAGACGCCGCCAGGGGCGGGTGATGAAATTCAGTTGACCGATGCGATTGCCCTGCTGATGGAACAGGAGACGGTTGAAGCTTTCCACATGAGTGGAAAATCGCACGATTGTGGTGACAAACTGGGCTATATGAAGGCTTTTGTACAGTATGGTTTGCGTCATACATCAGAAGGTGAGAGCTTCGCTCGGTGGCTAAAGCAGGCGTTAAATAGTCAGTAACGATTGTAGTTGTTGGTACAGCGATAAGATTCAAAGAGGATTATCATGACGAAGATGTTGAAAGCTGTCATTCCTGTTGCAGGCTTAGGCATGCGTATGCTGCCAGCAACTAAGGCTATACCAAAAGAAATGCTGCCGATCGTTGATAAGCCACTAATTCAATACGTTGTGAATGAGTGTGTTGCAGCCGGTATCAAAGAAATTATTTTGGTCACACACTCCTCCAAGAATGCGATTGCAAACCATTTTGATACCTCTTATGAGCTAGAAGCCATGCTCGAAGCGCGTGTGAAACGCCAATTGCTTGATGAGGTACAATCGATAACGCCGAAAGGCGTCACTCTGATGCATATCCGCCAGGGGCAACCCAAAGGGTTAGGCCATGCGGTACTGTGTGCAAAACCCTTGGTAGGAAATTCACCTTTTGTGGTGATGTTGCCGGATGTTTTGATGGATGATGCAAAGGCAGATTTAAAAAAAGATAACCTGGCACATATGGTGCGCCGTTTTGAACAAACAGGTATCAGCCAGGTTCTGGTTCAGGCAGTGGAACAGGATGTGCTTTATGAATACTCGGTGGTTGAATGTGAAACCAATACCTTACAATCAGGTGAAAGTTCACGTATGACGTCGATTGTTGAAAAACCGAGCCGTGAAGTTCAGTTGAAATCCAATTACTCTGCTGTTGGTCGTTATGTGCTTACTGCGGATATCTGGCCGATTTTGGAAAAAACCAAACCAGGAGCTTGGGGACGCATCCAGTTGACTGATGCGATTGCAGAGCTGCTAAAGCAAGAGCCGGTAGAGGCAATGAAACTGGTAGGAGAATCATTCAACTGCGGTGAAAAGCTAGACTATTTGCGAGCTTTTGTGACTTATGGTTTACGCCATCCTAGCCAAGGTAAAGCGTTTCGTGAGTGGATGGAGCAGTTGGAGTTGTAAAAGTTTGTACCGTCGTCTTGTTAGGGAAAACAGATTGTCTGCGAACTTATATATTATCAATAACAATTTCCTTCACCAATATGAGTTTCTGTTGTACCTACCATTAAAGTTGCAGGAAAGCAAAATTATTAGTTTGCTTTCTCTTCAAATCTTCGGTAATGAAATTATTTTAATTTAAATCAGATAATTAAAGTTTATTTAACGTGTAATAATCTGTATTTCAACACACCGATAGTGGGCTTATTCTGAAAAGATTTATACGTCCTATCTAAGGCTTGTTTCTCTAAATTAATAGTATAAGAATCTTATCATCATAATTTACCATTGTTTAGATTTTGTCCGGTAATAAATGGCTTTTAAATTCATAATGTTATGATGAATTAGATATCTACATCTTTTTGGTTTCTATAAAAAGCATAAGGCTACCAGGCAGTTACGCTCAAGATGTTATTCACTAATAATACATGGTAGCTGAGAGCCAAGAACGATAGTGTGTCTGTCATATCTGGATTAGGAGTTATAACTGTTTGGTTATGGTGAAAAAATGCAAGAATCAATTGTGGTTTTCGTCGGTGCTTTTCTGATGTTGCTGGGGGCAAGAAAGGTCGCATTTTATATTGGCTTAGTGGATAAACCTAGTGCACGTAAAAAACATGATGGCCATATTCCGCTAGTGGGGGGCGTATCAATTTATTTGGCATTGTGGGTTCTTTATATGTTGCACCCAGACTGGATGCCTCAATTTGAGCTTTATATGATTTGTGCAACAATCTTACTGGTTGTTGGTGTACTAGATGATCGATTTGATTTACCTGTGTTGCCAAGGGTTGGAATTCAAGCTTTAGTAGCTGGAGCCATGATGTGGTCTGGGTTAGTTTTGACAAGCCTCGGGCATGTTTCTGCTGATATCGAGTTGGTATTGGGAGTGTTTGGTTACTCGGTCACTTTGCTTGCAGTATGGGGTGCAATCAATGCATTCAACATGGTTGACGGTATTGATGGCCTATTAGGGGCATTGTCATGTGTTACGTTTGGTGCCTTATCCGTAATGTTCCAATTAGGTGATAATCCTGAACTTTCAAAATGGTGCCTGTGTTTGTTGGTGGCATCATTGCCTTACATTATGTTGAATCTTGGTATCCCGATGGGAAAAAGATTCAAAGTATTTATGGGGGATGCTGGCAGTACACTGATCGGTTTTACAGTTATTTGGCTGTTGGTGTTGGCTACTCAAGGTGATAAAGCAGTGATGCGGCCAGTATCTGCATTGTGGGTAATTGCGGTGCCATTAATGGATATGGCAACAATCATGGTGCGTAGGATCCGCAGAGGTGATAGCCCATTTAAACCTGACCGTGAGCATCTTCATCACATCCTGATGAGGGCCGGGTTAGGCCCGCGCCAAACACTTTTGGGCATCGTTGCTTTTGCAGCATTACTGGCGGCAATTGGTATTATTGGTGATAATGCTGGGGTTCCTGAATTGCTGATGTTGGTGGGATTTTTGATTGTTTTTGCAGCTTATTTTTGGTCTATTATCCGGGTTTGGAAAATTTTGACCTGGATCCGGAAGTCAGGCCATAAGCAAGGGATGAGTGAAATCGGAAACTCACCTTCAAACAAGTGATTAGCCGCTTGCTTGGCAGGTGCTCTACTTTTTACTGAGTTTGCTTCCGTTTATAGAGCTCAAACGTTAGATTGGATTGCTTTTCCTATAATAGTGAATAATTGGATGACAAAAATTACGTTTAAGCTGATATCAGTACTAATATCAGCAAGTTTTATCAGTGGATGTACTGTAGTACCAGGGTCACATCTTTCGACATCAGGCAAGACTGTTGTAAAGCAATCCGATGCAGATTTTGACCTTGCCAAGTTGGTCAATGTTTACCCAATGACCCCGGGGTTGATCGAAAAAATGCGACCAACATCGATTGTTGCTCAGCCGAATAAAGCTCTGGAAGAGGAGCTTGAGAAGTACGAATACCGTATTGGAATCGGTGATGTCCTGATGGTGACCGTATGGGATCACCCTGAGTTGACAACTCCAGCAGGGCAGTACCGTAGTGCAAGCGATACTGGTAACTGGGTTAACGCTGATGGTACTATTTTCTACCCATATATTGGTAAGATAAAAGTTGTTGGCAAAACGATGGGAGAGATACGTACAGAGATCTCCAGTCGCTTGGCTCAATATATTGAGAGTCCTCAGGTGGATGTGAGTATTGCTGCTTTTCGTTCACAAAAGGCCTATGTGACGGGGGAGGTGGCTAAATCGGGCCAACAACCGATCACTAACGTGCCGCTGACCATAATGGATGCGATTAATGCGGCTGGTGGCCTGACCGATAATGCAGATTGGCGCAATGTGGTGTTAACTCATGATGGTAAAGAGAAGCGAATCTCCCTTCAAGCCTTGCTGCAGAAAGGCGATCTGACAGAAAACCACCTACTGTATCCTAGTGATATTCTTTATATCCCCCGTAATGATGATTTGAAAGTGTTTGTTATGGGTGAAGTTAAAAAACAAACCACATTGAAGATGGATCGCAGCGGTATGACCCTGACCGAGGCATTGGGTAATGCGGAGGGGATGGATCAGGCAATGGCGGATGCTACGGGGGTATTTGTGATCCGTTCATTACGCGGTAGCGAAGGTAAAAAATTGGCGAATATCTACCAGTTGAATGCATCAGATGCCAGCGCTTTGGTAATGGGTACCGAGTTCCAGCTCCAGCCTTACGATATTGTTTACGTAACTACTGCCCCAATAGTGCGTTGGAACCGCGTGATCAGCCAGTTGGTGCCGACCATTACAGGTGTTAATAATATGACTGAGTCCGTTCGTTGGATAAGGAATTGGCCGAACTAATATGTTTAATTCGATTCTTGTGGTGTGTGTGGGTAATATTTGTCGTTCTCCTACAGGGGAACAACTGTTAAAAGCTCGGTTACCCGGTAAACGAATTGGCTCTGCTGGATTGGGAGCATTGGTGGGTAAACCTGCCGATGCCACTGCAAGCGAGGTTGCCAGTCAAAATGGCGTCTCACTTGTAGGGCACCAAGGACGGCAACTGACCGCCGAAATGTGTCGGGAATACGATCTGATTCTAGTGATGGAAAAAGGGCATATCGAAGCCGTTTGTCAGTTGGTGCCAGAAGCCAGGGGGAAAATTATGCTATTTGGTCACTGGCTGGCCAAACGGGAAATTAATGACCCTTATCGCCAAAGCCGCGAGGCATTTGAGTTTGTATATCGTCTTCTTGATGATTCTGCCCAAAAGTGGGCAGGCGCTTTAAGTCGCTAGTTAGCCGGGATTTATAATGTCAGAGAAAAACAGAGTAAATATTAGCAAAAACGAAAAGAACGATGAGATTGATTTAAAACGTTTATTGGGAGAGATTATAGATAACCGCTGGTTAATAATAGCTGTTACTTCAGTTTTTTTGACTCTAGGGATTCTGTATAGCTTGCTGGCAACGCCTATTTATCGTGCTGATGCACTGGTACAAGTAGAGCAGAATGCAGGAAATTCATTGTTAAAAAACATTAACCAAATGTTGCCAAATGGCCAGCCAGATTCAGCTCCAGAGATTGAATTATTAAAATCTAGAATGATTTTAAGTAAAACAGTTGACGATTTAAATTTAGGCACTGTAGTAGAGCAGAATTACTTTCCTATTTTTGGTAGAGGGATTGCGCGTATAACTAAAAAGCCGGAAGGCAGGCTTGCTATCTCAAGGTTAAGGCTTCCTACTGAGTGGGAAAATGATCCTACTATTGAGATTAAAGTAAAAGATGATAAGCATTTTATTCTTAATAAGAATGGTGAGGTTTTTGCGGAAGGTACGGTGGGGGTTTTGTTAAAGAAAGGAGACTTTTCAGTACTTGTTAGCGATCTGGACGCGGAGCCTAATACATCATTCACTATTACCCAAGTTTCGGAGTTAGCAGCAATTAATTCTATCTTGGATGCATTCAACGTTCAAGATAAAGGCAAGAATACAGGGGTACTAGGGTTAAGTTATACGGGGAGCAATCCAGCGCTGAATCAAAAGATCTTGAATAATATTACTAACAATTATCTTGCGCAGAATGTTGAAAGGAAATCTGAAGAAGATGCCAGAAGTTTGGATTTTTTACGTGAGCAATTACCTAAGGTTCGGGGCGCGCTTGATACTTCTGAAAATTTATTAAATAAATACCGGCAACAGAATGATTCTGTTGATCTTTCTTTAGAGGCTAAATCTGTATTAGATTCTATTGTCGCTGTTGATGCGCAATTGAATGAGTTGACGTTTAAAGAAGCGGAAATTTCTAAATTATATACAAGGGAACATCCATCATATCGTGCACTTTTAGAAAAAAAGAAAGTTCTTGAAGAAGAACGCGATAAGCTGAATAAACGAGTGAGCAATATGCCGAAAACTCAGCAAGAGATTTTAAGGCTAAGTCGTGATGTTCAATCTGGGCAAGAAATATATATGCAGCTTTTAGCTAAAGAACAAGAATTGAGTATATCTAAAGCAAGTACTATAGGCAATGTTAGAGTTATTGATCATGCAATCACGCAAGATATTCCTGTTCAACCACGTAAATTGGTAATAATTGTATTGAGCTTTGTACTTGGTGGGTTATGTTCTATTGGTTATGTATTAGTTCGTTCATTTCTATATAGTGGTATTGAAAGTGCTGAACAACTAGAGGAGTTAGGAATAAATGTTTATGCTAGCGTTCCATTATCTGAGTGGCAACGTAAGCAGGATTTGTCATTTGCGAAAAGCAGGAAAAGTAAGCAGAA
The DNA here is from genome assembly GCF_000520015.2 of Chania multitudinisentens RB-25. GTDB lineage: Bacteria > Pseudomonadota > Gammaproteobacteria > Enterobacterales > Enterobacteriaceae > Chania > Chania multitudinisentens. The sequence goes on along the minus strand of NZ_CP007044.2, from coordinate 4,418,240 downwards.
AAATAGTGACTTAAGTTCATTGCTTGCATTTTGTAATCCTTCTGATTTGGCAATTGAAGCAATAAGAAGCCTACGCACCAGCTTGCATTTCGCTATGATTGAGTCGACGAATAACATTCTGATGATTTCTGGTGCTAGCCCAGGTATTGGAAAAACTTTTATCAGTACCAACCTTGCAGCAGTAATAGCCCAAAGTGGACAAAAGGTATTATTCATCGATAGTGATATGCGTAAAGGGTATGCGCATGAATTGATGGGGAGCGATGGTAAATACGGCTTGTCAGACATTTTATCCGGCAAGTTGGATATCCAAGAGGCGATTCAAGAAAATAAGTATGATAACTTCGATTTTATTGCACGTGGGCAAATTCCTCCAAATCCTTCTGAGTTGTTGATGCACTCTCGACTTTCTGAATTATTGGAGTACGTTGCGGAAAAGTATGACTTGGTGTTGATAGATACGCCGCCGATTCTTGCTGTCACTGATGCAGCGATCATTGGTAAGCTAGCCGGTACTTCTTTAATGGTTGCGCGTTTTGAACTAAACAGTCCCAAAGAAGTTGAGGTCAGTGTTAGACGTTTTGAACAAAATGGAATTGATATTAAAGGTGTAATTCTAAATGCTGTCTTGAAGAAGAGTGCTAACTACTATAATTACAGTTACGACTACTATAGTTAGAGTTGCAAACGTTAAATAGACATGTGCAAATTAGGTATTTTTTTGATTTTTTAGGCTCAACCTAATGTAAGCACTGGAAATTACGGCTTACAAAAAAATCATATATTCTCCTGAGGAGATGCTATGCTGGGTTATATTAAAAGAAAAATGCTGTTGAGATTATATGGCAAAATCAAATATGCAAGAACTCTGGGCGTTAGAATAGGCAAAGACTGTCGCATATATATTGATAAATGGGGAACCGAACCTGAACTAATCGAAATAGGTGATAACGTAACTATAACAGGAGAAACAGTAATTTTAACGCACGATGGTTCTACATGTTTAGTTAAGAATGACAACGGTAACCGTTACTATAGATACGCAGGAGTAAAAATAGGAAACAATGTTTTTATTGGATATCGAAGCATTATTATGCCTGGAGTCGAAATAGGTAATAATGTCGTTGTCGCTGCTGGTTCTGTTGTAACACGGTCGGTGAAAAGTAATAGCGTTGTTGGTGGTAACCCTGCGCGATTTATAAGGTCTTTTGATGAATATATGAATAAAGTTATTAGCATGCATGACTTAAATAATAGGCATTAAAATGTCATATTTGTGGGTTTCAATTGAAAAAATTGGGCTGGTAGTTATTCGGCTTCTGTTAATTGTTATTTTATCAAGATATTTGACTCCAAGTGATCTTGGCCTATATTCGATGGTTGCATTTATAGTTGCAATTTCCAATATAATAATTGACTCTGGATTGTCAGGAGCAATAATTCAAAAGAAAAATATCAATACAGATGATTACTATGACACAACATTTTCATTTAATCTTGCTGTTGCATTTATTTTATCATCGTTGATATTTCTTTTTGCACCGTATATATCAAGATTCTATGGCTATAAAGAACTTGAAAACATTGTTAGAGTGCTCTCAGTTACTATAATATTAAAATCTATCGCAACAACACAAATTGCGATAATGACCAGACAATTACAGTTTAAGCCCCAAGTATTTATTTTTTTATTTTCTGCAATAATCGCATCTATATTATCTGTTGTGCTGGCGTTACAGGGGTTCGGGTATTGGAGCCTTGTATTACCTCAGTTAATAGAGTCACTAATTATTGCTGTTTTATTTTTTTCCCTTAGTTCATATAAGCCAAGAATAGGTTTTTCTAAAGATAAATTTCTTGAACTTTATTCATTCGGCGGACGACTGATGGCGTCATCAATAATATTCTCACTTTATTCTAATATAGTTAACATCTTAGTAGGTAAGAATTTTGGTTCAAGTATGTCAGGTTATTTTTTTCAAGCACAAAGAGTTAATGATCTTTACACAAATACTCTGACATTGATAGCTGATAAAACGTTGTTCCCAAAATTATCAAAGCTAGAAAATAAAGGGGAGTTTTTATTATTTACAAATTTCGTTATCCCTAAGTTTTGCATTATAGGTTTTTCTGTACCAACGTTCATATATATAAATACAGACTTTTTCGTGGAAACTTTGTTTGGAAAACAATGGGATCATACGATACCGTTACTGAAAATTCTCACATTGTCATCTTTTGGCATTATTATTGAAAGTTACCTACGGTGTTTAATGAAGTCGCAAGGTCAAGGGAAGTTAATTCTTAAATTAGAAGTTTATAAAAGAATATTCGGGATCATTACTTTATGTGTTTCCTCTTTATTTGGTTTAGAGGCTATTGTATGGTCTATTTTAACTCTTTCAATTATTAACTCATCAGTTAATACATACTTTTCGGCTAATATGTTAAATGTCACTATACGCAGCTTAGCTATCTTACCTATGTATCCTATGCTCTTTTCTGCACTTTTAATAGGGCTTGTTAAACTTATTGCTGTAGATGATAAGGTTTTTTTAGTGTTATTATCGACGATTTTTTATGTAACTACTATAGCGCTATATATGTATTTTTCTTTCAAAGGAGAGAAAAAATGATAAAAAATAAAGAAGACTATCGTCGTTATTTAGAGGCTGATAAAAGAAACCTCAAGGTAAGTAGTACATTGAGAAGTTACTTTTTTAATGATGTCTGGATATATCAAAAAAGATTAAGACGTGCGGAATATTATAATAATTGTTCAAAAAATGTAATTATGAAAGTAATTACTAGGATTATGTATCTCCGTAAAGGTAGACAATTAGGTTTTTCCATACCACTGAATACTTTTTCTGAAGGGCTCTCAATAGCACACTATGGAACTATTGCTGTTAATGGTAAGGCAAGAATAGGGAGTAATTGCAGAATCCATGCTTGTGTTAATATTGGAGCTAGTGCTACAGATAGCTCATGCGCGCCTAAAATTGGTAACAATTGCTACATAGGACCAGGGGCAAAGTTATTTGGAGGGATTCAACTTGGCGACAATGTTAGTGTAGGTGCTAACGCAGTGGTTAACAAAAGCTTTCCAGATGATGTGATTCTCGCTGGTATACCTGCGAAAATCATAGCAAATAGAAAATTAAATAGGTCGATATGATAATTTATAAAAATGGGAGTGCCATTGTAACGTTACTGAGCTTTATAGTCTTTATTTTTTCGTTGGAAAATCACGATAATGATAGGCTATTTCTGATACTACCTATATTGCCGTTTTTAATTCTAATGATACCAGCTGTCGGCATTAGTGTATCTATCAGCAAAGCCTTAATAAAGCTATTAATGTGTCTAACCATAATTTCTTTTCTCTCATATTTCTCATTTTTATCTTATAAAGAAAATATGGGGAGCTATGGAGTGCTAGAGTTCTACTATACAACCCTATTTAAAATAGTCTTGGTTTTTATATTTTTTTACATAGTTGGAAATGATAAAGAGGCTATATATAGAGTCATTTTTTATTGTCTATTTATACATGTCATTTTTTTCTATTTACAATTTTTAACAGTATATTTATCAGGGTACTATATTGACCTGCTATCACCATTTACAGAGGAAATTCCACGATATACATGGGATGTAAAAATGCCTCTCATTGGTTCAACATTTAGGCCGACAGGTTTTTTCAATGAACCATCAACATATTTCTCTATTGTTTTCACTTTTGTAGTGATTCGTTATTTTTTAAAAGAGCGGCTTGAAATAATTGACAAGTTGGCATTGCTCTCTTTTTTTCTGACGCTATCATTTGCTGCTGTCATTTTGTCGATTTTATTTATTGCTTTCCTAAATATAAAGGGCCGTAGGCTATTTAGGTTTCTTCCATTTTTCTTTTTTTTAGTTATATTATCACTCCCTTTTTTATTTGAACTATTTGAAGCAAGAACATCTGGTGATTATGATGCAATTGGTATAAGAGAAAATCTATTTCAAGTTTTATTTGATCAGCCTTTCATCGAGATAGTATTTGGAAATGGGCCTGTTGGTGTTCCTAGTGCAATCGCATATCTGTATCAACTGGAGTCAACTTCTTGGGCTAAAAACGGTTTTGCAGCAATAAATGATAATGGCCTAATTATATTTATCTTTATGAAGTTTGGGTTGGTAGGTCTCTTTTCTCTTTTTTATTTCGTATATCTTAAAACAAGGTCAATAAGGATTACACTTGTTTTAACTTTAGTCTTTTTGACTAAAATAAAGCTAACAAGCCTTATGTTTATTCTTTTTATAGGAGTGATACTTATTTATGGGAGGGGCAAGGCAGATGCAAATAAACTTACTTATTAACTCGCTGAAGGGGGGAGGTACAGAGAAGGTTTGTTCACTACTTGCAAGTAAAATGGTTTACCTAGAATATCAGGTTAACTTGTTTGTTCTAGATAGTGAAGGTTGTGATTACTATATCAATGATAAAGTAAATGTTGTTTTTCTCGGAAAAGCCGGAACTATTCGTAGTTTTCCTAAATTAGTTCACCTCATCAGAAATTACGATATACAGTCCATTCTGGTTTTTAATCACGAATTGGCCTTGGTTTTATTTTTTTGCAAATTTATTTTGATGAAAAATGTGAGGATTATATCTAGAATAAATAATACACTATCCTACTCGATAAAGCTTAAGAAAAAAAGTTACAGAATTTTTGTTGGATTGATGATGAAGTTATTTTATAAAAAAATGGACTTTTACATTTTTCAATCCGAGGGCATAAAAAAAGATGTTTTAAGTAACTTTGGTGTTAAGGATAACTATGTGGTTATTAATAACCCGGTTCGAATTCCAAAGAAAGATAATATAGTACGTAGTAAGAATAGCATGCTTTATATAGGTCGTCTTGTCCGCCAGAAGAATATAATAGATATCTTAAAGGCTCACAAATTACTCATCGAAAGAGGTAAAGATATTTACCTTGACATAGTTGGAGATGGCCCTGAACTCGATAAATTAACTACTTACTGTCATGAAGAGAATATCCTTAATAGAGTTAATTTTCATGGGCACATAAAAGATGTATCTAGGTTTTTTTCAGGGGCAACAGTCACTATATTATCTTCATTAAATGAGGGTTTTCCAAATGTTTTGCTAGAATCTCTATCTCATGGGACACCTATTGTTTCATATGATTGCCCTAGTGGGCCTGAGGAGATTATTTTGGACGGGGTAAACGGTTTTTTAGTTGAATATTTAAATCACCAAAAACTTGCTGTTAGTATAGAAAAAGCACTTCAGCATACCTGGGATGAAGCTCTTATTTTTAAAACCATTGAGAAATACAAAGAAGATAACATTATAAGTGAGTATATAAATGTCTTTAAAAGAAACAGTAAATAGTAAGATGGTTTTTATTGATAGCTATTATAAAGGTCTCTATGGCGCACCTAGGAGTATGCTCGCCTTGGCTAAAGGATTAGCTGATGAGGGGAATGCAGTAGAAATAATCACTACAAAGTACGACATTCTTGCAACTGAAGCGAAAAAGGAAGGGGTGAAATGTGTTATTTTTAATACACCATCCGTTTTATTAATGTCACGGCGGTCTGTTAATTTATTTAATAGGTTCTATTATGTATTCACACTCTTCTTTTTTTGGATCTCAATTGTCTTCAAATACTCTCTTGGTAAATATAATACTATATGTGTGAATGACATTCGTAGCTTTTTATTATTTATGCCATTATTATTCTTGAATGGAAAAAAAATAATTTGGTATATAAGAATTAATGACAGGGTGAAATTTATCACGAAAATAGCTGCCTTCCTATCAAGTAAAATAGTAATTATCTCCAGTGATTGCATAAATGTTTTTTCGCTTAAGGAGCAGGAGGTATATAAGAAGAAAATATTTCTCGTGCATACAGGATTTCAAATTACAAAGCCATCTATAGATGCTTTTTTAAATAAAAGCCACGCTGATACTGATAAGGTTTTTATCACTGTTGGTAGTATTTGCAAAAGGAAAAATCAAATTGCTATTATTGAAGCATTTAGTAACATCGATGCTGAAAATAAATATTTATATATTTTAGGTAGTCCAGCAACTGAAGCTGACTACAGCTACAACGATGAGTTACTTTTTAAAATAAAAATGTTAAATATTGCCGATAAGGTTAGCCTTATTCCACATACACCTTATGTCCTTAACTATTTGAGAATGGCGGATTTCTTTCTGTTTGCAAGTCATCAAGAAGGATTACCTAGAGTCGTTGTTGAGGCACTGCTTTCGGGATGTTATGTTATATCAGCAAAAGTTGATGGTGTTAATGATATTATTAAAAATAAAAATCTCGGCATTGTTACAACATATTCTGCATCATCTGGTTTTTTTGCAGAGGAATTTCTTTCTTTGATCGAAAATGTCTACGAAATGGATCATGACAAGGAATATAGGAGGCATTTTATTGAAGAGAATTTCTCTTTGGCTGCCTATGTCAAGAACTTTATCAATGTTGTTAATGTGCAGAGGTGATGGTGAAGAAAAAAATAAAGGATGTGATTAGAGACGTTATTAGAATGATGCTTGGTAGGCGTTTTTATACATTCTTGCGTTTTATTATTGTACATAAATACAGGCCAAGATTTAATAACCCAAAGACTTTTTCGGAGAAGATAGTTTACAGAAAGTTTCATTCGGATGCTCAAGCATTATCAGTTTTGGTCGATAAACATGAAGTTAGAAAATTCGTGGCCAATACAATCGGAAATGAATACTTAATTCCATTGATAAAAGTTAAAGATATATTAGAGCCTGCAGATTTTATTGATTTACCAAAGCAGTTCGTAATAAAAACCTCAAATGGTGGTGGAGGCGAAAATGTCATGATTGTTAGAGATAAAGATTCTATCGATATATCAAAAACATGTAAGAAGTTCAATTTATATTTAAAGCATAAAGTTGGGTCTAAAATAGATGAGCTTTTTTATGATATATCTAAGCCAAAAATTATTTTTGAAGAGTTAATTGTGAATGAGAACGGTGAGATCCCTACTGATTTTAAAGTGCACGTTTTTAACTCTATGGATGATCCTGTCATATATATTCAAGTTGATAGTGATAGATTTGGAGACCATAAACGCTCAATTTATAATGAGGATTTAAATCGTCAGGATTTCAAAATCCAACCTAAGTATAGTGAGATTGGCGATGACTTTATTTTCCCTGGAAACATGCAGGAGCTAATAAGTAAGGCGAAAATATTATCACAAGGATTCAAATATGTAAGAGTAGATATGTATAATATAAATGGAAGGATTTTATTTGGTGAAATGACATTTTGTCACGCAAGCGGTTGGGAACCGATTAGGCCAGTATATGCAGACTATATGTTAGGAAAACTGTGGGAAGAATATAATTGAGTGCTAAATTTTGCATAGGAAATGATAATAAAATGTGTACAGTTGCTATATCAGCTAATACTAGTTGGTATATTTATAATTTTAGGAAGAATACGATCCGAGCATTGATAAATGAAGGATATCGCGTTGTTGCTATCTCGCCATATGACGAGTATTCTAAGAAGATTGAAGGTTTAGGTGCTGAGTTTATTAATGTTCACATTGACCAAGGTGGAACGAATCCTATTAAGGATATTAAAACACTTTTAAGTTTTAGAACTATATATTCGCGAGGTGATATTGATGTTGTTTTGAATTTTACACCAAAAAACAACATTTATTCGACAGTGGCCTCCTTAGGTTATCAAATTAAGGTCATAAATAGCGTCGCTGGCCTCGGTTCGTTATTCATTAATGGAGGTGTTAAGTGTAGAATAGCTAGGTTACTTTATGGGTTTAGCCAAAAATTCGCACATAAAGTTTTCTTCCAGAATGATGATGACAGATCTCTTTTCGTAGATAGTAAATTTGTGTCAGTAGAAAAAACAGAAAGACTTCCTGGTTCTGGCGTTGACTTATCTAGGTTTGTTTTGACAGAGGCGCCAGATGACAGTATTGTAAGGTTTATTTTAGTGGCTAGAATGCTTTATGAAAAAGGGGTCGTACATTACGTTGAAGCAGCTAAGAAATTGAAAGATATTTATGGCAATAAAGTCGAATTTAAACTATTAGGCTTTCTAGATGTGAATAACCCTTCTGCTATAACCACTTTTGAAATGGAAAAATGGGTTGCTGAAGGTGCAGTAAATTATCTTGGCATTTCTGACCAAGTTGAAGACGAGATAGCAAAAGTTGATTGTGTTGTCTTACCTTCTTATTACCGGGAGGGTGTTCCTAAATCATTGCTAGAAGCTGGTGCAATGGGAAAACCTATTATAACTACAGACAATATTGGTTGCCGTGAAACTGTTGATGATGGTATCAATGGTTTTTTATGTAAACCTCAAAGCACAGATAGTTTATTCAATGCATTAAAAAAAATAATATCAATGTCGCATGAAGAACGGATTAATATGGGACAAAGGAGTCGTAAGAAAATTGAAATTGAGTTCGATGAGAGAATAATAATTGATAGGTATATTTCTACGATTGAAACTCTCTCTTTAAAGAAGAGTGGGTGAATTTTTATTCCATAATTTTAAATATCCTTTTGCGATAACCCTCAGTATCAGCATAGTTGCCTGTGTGCCAAGAAGGAAAATGATAGTATACTGTTATACATGCTGTATCCGTGATGAGGGCGGGCCAAGCCTAGATTAGATATTCAATAGATAATCTGAGAGTTTACTTCATTTTAAATTCAGTCGGGTTCTTTAAATGCCCTATAAGGATGCAGGCATGCTAAGGTTGAATACTTAGTATGCGCGTTTGCTGTACTGAATAGAAAAAAGCTATGAGCACTCATGAAAGTGAGAGTATGAATCATCATGTTTCTTTTTATGCAATGACCAAAGAATTGACACCTCATTTTTATCTTTACTTTAAGCACTAGGGCTTGCAGTATATGCTCCCATAGGGAAGTATTGGCTTTTATCCTAAAAGAATTAATATTGGATAGTTGAGGTGGCAGAACTGTCTATGAGTTTCTTATCGTATAAAATGTGCAGTATTGATGACAGTTCTTCTATGAATTTATTGGGTCATATTGAAGGGTTGGACGTTGTTGGAATTAAATTTTTAATGTAAAAAAATGATGTTGTAAATACACTATCTGACAATTAAAATTTATATAAAGGTATATATTCAAAGCAATTCGAGCTGCTTGCAGACTGCCACTGAGTGAAGCCTTGGGAGCATGGATAGACTATGTGACTAAATAGCTTTGCATATTACCGCTTCACTTAAGTCAACCCGTGTTGGTTGCCGAGGAACGGAAACTGTTTTACCTATTTCAGTAACTGCCACATGGTTTGATACTGATGGTTTCGTGTAACGATAACCATTGCAGTTCTATTGGATTCAGACAAAGCGAATAGGTTGGCAAGAACAACAACCGGAACTTCGTGTTCTTCTCTGGCCAGTGCTCCACTTTGCGGCTTGTGTGGATGATGTCGTTATCAATAACCAGTGTGAGAGTTTTGCTCGCTGATACGTGCAACGTAACGTCTTTAATAGATGATAAATATATCACAGAGCGTATAAATCGAGCTGAGTTCCTTTCAAGTGTTCTACTATTTGGCAAGATTATTTAACGTGAACAAAGGCAGCCAATACCCAAGCAAGCTTGAAATATGACGGGTATAGATTACTCTCATCATGTGAGCATTTCAGAAAGTATGTCAGAGTTTGTTTATGGGTATAAAGAGTGCTATAAATTATAACTAGTGCTGGTATAAGAGCTAACTCTGAATGATTATTCATAAATGCAGTTTAACTAGAGGTTTAGTTCAAGTTAAACAATCCTATTGTATGTGAAAGACGATTAATAAAGTAAGGTTGTTTCGTTGGAACTCCCCATGCTTAACTGTGTTAAATCTAATGAATGTAAATTGCATTTGTAGAGTATGCAATTTCTCTCTCATCCATGGAGTGCAGGTATATAAATAAAGATATACTGCTTTTCAGATTGTTAAGCAGTAAGGCTGAATTCGAAAATCGTTGACAGGGGAGGACGTTTTTTTGCATCAGTCTCAGTATTGCCTAGAAGCTTCACTGAAACAGGCAGCGAAGAATATTAACTAGGAATGGATATTATTATCTTTCGTGATTATAGAGTAGATAAAAACTCATCTATTGGCACTTGCCAGTGTCAGTGCGAGGTATTTAGAGCGTAGATAGTAACTTACATAGTGAATCGTAGAAGTCTAAAAAATTTGGATAATCGAATGAAAGTGACAGTTTTTGGTATCGGTTATGTTGGCCTTGTTCAAGCTGCAGTTTTGGCGGAGGTCGGCCATGATGTTATGTGTGTGGATATTGACGAAAATAAAGTCAACGCGCTAAAAAAGGGTAATATTCCCATTTTTGAACCGGGGTTAGCACCTTTGGTACAAAAAAACTATGAAGCGGGTAATTTACACTTTACCACCAATGCTAAAACAGGTGTGGAGCATGGCTCCATACAGTTTATTGCCGTTGGCACCCCGCCGGATGAAGACGGTTCGGCCGATCTCAAATATGTAACCGCGGTGGCTAGGACGATCGCCGAGTACATGATCGAGCACAAAATCGTGATCGATAAATCCACGGTGCCTGTCGGCACAGCAGATAAAGTGCGTGACGTAATGGCAGCGGAACTGCGCCAGCGCGGGTGCCAGCTCTCGTTTGATGTGGTCTCCAACCCCGAATTCTTGAAAGAAGGGGCGGCAGTGGCAGACTGCATGCGCCCAGAGCGTATTGTGCTCGGCACAGATAATAGTGCAGCGATTGAACCACTGCGTGAACTGTACGAGCCATTCAACCGCAATCATGATCGTATGATCTTGATGGACATCCGCAGTGCAGAACTCACCAAGTATGCCGCCAACTGCATGCTGGCAACCAAAATCAGCTTTATGAACGAAATGGCTAACCTGGCCGAGTTGTTGGGGGCGGATATAGAAAAAGTGCGCCAGGGTATCGGTTCAGATCCACGCATCGGCTACCACTTTATTTACCCTGGCAGTGGCTATGGTGGCTCTTGCTTCCCCAAAGACGTGCAAGCGTTGATCCGCACCGCAGAGCATATTGGCTACCAGCCCAAGTTGCTGCAAGCCGTGGAGCAAGTTAACAACCAGCAAAAGCACAAGCTTGCTCAGTTTATTCAGCAGCATTTTGGTAATGATATTCAAGGAAAAATCTTCGCGCTTTGGGGCCTAGCATTCAAACCCAACACGGATGACATGCGTGAAGCCTCTAGCCGTGTGCTGATGGAAACCCTGTGGCAGTTAGGGGCAACAGTGCAAGCTTATGATCCTGAGGCGATGAGTGAAGCCCAACGTATTTATGGCCAGCGGGCAGATTTACGGTTGATGGGTACCAAAGAGGCCGCTTTGCAGGATGCCGATGCCTTGGTGATTTGTACTGAGTGGCAAAATTTCCGCGTGCCAGATTTTGATCTGATGAAAAAAACGCTAAAACAACCGCTTATTTTTGATGGTCGTAACCTGTTTGATCCTGATCGTCTGTATGCACGCGGTTTCACCTATTACGCAATTGGCCGCGGTGCTTCCGTGCAACCAGTTATTTAAGGAGAGAGCATGAAGTTTCTAGTTACCGGTGTTGCCGGGTTTATTGGCTACCACGTTGCAGAACGTTTGTTGGTGGCAGGGCATCAGGTGGTCGGTATCGATAATCTCAATGATTATTATGCCGTCAGCCTAAAACAGGCGCGTCTGGCTCAGTTGGCAGGTAAACCGGGGTTCACGTTTATCAAACTGGATTTGGCTGATCGCCAAGGGATCGCCACCCTGTTTGCCGAACACCAATTTGAACGGGTGATCCATTTGGGGGCGCAGGCAGGTGTACGTTATTCGCTCGACAACCCCCATGCGTATGCAGATGCAAACTTAACGGGGCACCTCAATATTCTTGAAGGGTGCCGCCATCATAAGGTAAGGCATTTGTTGTACGCCTCTTCCAGCTCTGTATATGGGCTCAACCGCAAGCTGCCTTTTGCCACGCAAGATTCGGTCGATCATCCCGTCTCTTTGTATGCGGCAACCAAAAAAGCTAATGAGTTGATGTCGCACAGTTATTCTCATCTTTATGGTTTGCCGACCACTGGCCTGCGTTTCTTTACCGTGTATGGCCCGTGGGGCAGACCAGATATGGCACTGTTTAAATTCACTAAAGCGATATTGGCGGGTGAAAGTATTGATGTGTATAACCATGGCGAAATGCACAGAGACTTTACCTATATTGATGATATTGTCGAGGCGATAGTGCGTTTACAGGCTGTTGTACCACAGCCAAACCCAGACTGGAACGTTGAACAAGGCTCTGCTGCAACCAGCTCTGCGCCATACCACGTTTATAATATTGGTAACAGCCGTCCAGTGAAACTGATGGCATACATTGATGCGTTGGAGCAGGCGCTAGGTATCACTGCGCGCAAGAATATGTTGCCCATGCAGCCGGGCGATGTGTTAGATACCGGTGCAGATACCGTTGCTCTTTATCAAACAATTGGGTTCAAACCGGCAACGCCGGTAGAAGAGGGCGTTCGGCGTTTTGTTGCTTGGTATAAAGACTATTACCACATTGATTAAAATAACCGATGCATCGCGTCCAATATCCCAATACAGTCCCCATTGTCAGCATCGTTGTCATCCCTTCTGAAAATGCACCTTAAAGGAGGTAAGAAATAAAAGGTATTTCCTCACTGAGTGTAAAGATAGCAGGTTGACAAAATTGCTGCCCTTAGAACATAAAGATCGTAGTTTGTGGTAGCCGGGTTTTGTTAACGATCTCAGAGTGCTGGAAGATTACTACATAATATCTACGGGGCTGCTGCTATGCAGCCCTTTTTGTACACAGAAAACCCCAGCTATGCTCAGTCAGCCTCTGGATCACCGCTTCATCACGTTGCGTATCCGGTTGATAACGAAACACCGTCCTGCTCAGCGATAACGTCCTGCATGCCTGGCGTATGCTCATCGTAAACTGCGTGGTCAGATAGCTGACGAGCTCACGCTTTATCGCGGGTTTTAAAGCTTTTTTCGATGACGTCTTTCAGCGCCCTGCATTCCAGACTCAGATCGGCGAACATCTGCTTCAGACGACGATTCTCGTCTTCAAGGTCTTTGATCTTTTTGATATCAGCGGCTTCCATCCCGCCATATTTCGCCTTCCAGTTGTAGTAGCTGGCTTCGGAAATAGCGGCCTCGCGACACACCTCTTTGACGGTCCTGCCAGCCTCGACTGATTTCAGGACGGCAATGATCTGGTGCTCGGTGAATCGGATCTTACGCATAGCGATCTCCTCAGGTGGACATAATCAGTATGTCGGAAGATCTCTAAAAGTGAATGGGCTGCTTTGGTGGGATACTTACAAGAACGTTGGAACATCTCATTGAGTGGAAAGGTAAGCCAGCAGCAATACGGTGTGATAATGGACCGGAATATACTAATAAGACATTGATATCATGGGCTTGCAAGCAAGGTATCCAGATTAACTTCATCCAGCCGGGTAACCCGCAGCAAAATGCCTCTATCGAGCGTTACAACCGAACGGTACGCTATGATTGGCTGGGACAACACCTGTTTTCATCACTGGATGAATTACAGGACTATGCCACGCAGTGGCAATGGTTTTATAATTACGAACGCCCCAATATGGCGTTGGATGGCTACACACCGGTGCAGCATAGACAACGCATGATCTGATTCTACTTATTACCTCCGTTAAAAACGGGGGGATTACCAGTGAGCGTTGTATCTAATCCTGGGGGCAGGTCAGACGAAGAATCCCCATTTTCAGCATCAAGGCGCATGCAAGGAGTTCACATGGCAATTTTAGTCACTGGCGGTGCTGGCTATATTGGTTCTCACACCGTTCTGGCGTTGTTGGAGCGGGGTGAGGATGTGGTGGTGTTAGACAACCTGTCAAACGCATCTGAACAATCATTGCATCGTGTAGAGCAGCTAACGGGCAAAGTGGCGATCTTCTATCAGGGCGATGTTCAGGATGCTGAGTGTCTGAACCGTATTTTCGATGGACATAAAATCTCTGCGGTGATTCACTTTGCTGGTTTGAAGGCGGTAGGTGAATCTGCTCATAAACCCCTAGAGTACTATCAGAATAACGTTTCCGGCACTCTGGTCTTGTTAGATGAAATGCGTCGTGCCGGTGTGCATCAGTTTATCTTCAGCTCTTCTGCAACCGTATATGGCGCGAATTCGCCGGTTCCCTATGTTGAAACAACTCCGATTGGTGGCACGACGAGTCCATATGGCACTTCTAAGCTGATGGTCGAGCAGATCCTGCAGGATTTTGCTAAAGCAGAACCACAGTTTTCTATTATTGCCTTGCGTTACTTCAATCCGGTTGGGGCGCATGAGTCAGGGCTGATTGGTGAAGATCCTAGTGGCATCCCGAATAACCTTTTGCCATATATTGCTCAGGTGGCGATCGGTAAATTGGAGAAATTAGGGATCTTTGGTGGTGATTATGCAACCAAAGACGGGACTGGTGTGCGTGATTATATCCACGTTATGGATCTGGCTGAAGGCCATTTGGTGGCGATGGATCATTTGCAGAAAATTAGCAGTTTCAAGGCGTATAATCTCGGTGCCGGTGTTGGATACTCGGTGTTGGATATGGTACATGCATTTGAGAAAGCCTCCGGTGTGACGATTCCTTATCAGATTTTGCCACGTCGCAGTGGGGATCTTCCGGCTTTCTGGGCTGATGCTAAACTGGTTAAGCAGGAGCTTGGTTGGGAAGTAAGGCGTGGTATTGATGCGATGATGCGTGATACTTGGAATTGGCAGAAGAAAAACCCTCAGGGTTATCGTTGAGCTAAGTTTAGCTACAATTGTCTGTATTCCGATAGCAGGACTTAGCCTGAAAGGGATATTATCAACGCCACCTGCTTTACAGGTGGCATACTTACTTTTTGGAAGCACCAACAGTTTTATATTGGCATCTTTGTTTTAGGAAAGGGGAATGCCAATAGTGGGGCTCAGTGAGCATCGTGGGCTCTAAGGTGCTGTGTCGGATGGCTTTCCATGGGCATCTGTACCACTATTCGGCTATTTCGATGGCTATCAGCACTAATCACTGAAGAGTCGTCAGCGTCTTCAACACGACTTTTGGGGCCGAATTTTTTCGGTTCTGGTAGGTAATCAATAATATCGCACTTCGGGCTGTAGCCAGCGACATATTCCAGCAAAATTTGGCGAATCGCTTCCAACTGGTTGTTGGAGCAAGCCTTGCTGAGGTTAACGAGAACTTTATCCATCAGTGGGCGAGACAGATAGCTTTCGTGTGCTTTCATGATGCGGGGATGCGAAGTCCCTGTAACATCACCACCAATTAGCAACTCCTCATACAACTTTTCACCAGGTCGAAGACCAGTGAAGATAATTTCGATGTCGCCAAATGGGTTACTTGTATCTTTTACAGTAAAACCACTGAGATTTACCATTCTACATGCAAGATCAATGATTTTTACCGGCTCACCCATATCAAGTACAAAGACCTCGCCGTTGCCACCTAAGGCACCTGCTTGGATCACGAGTTGTGATGCTTCGGGAATAGTCATGAAGTAGCGAATGATTTCTGGGTGTGTTACTGTTATCGGCCCTCCATGTGCAATCTGCTGGCGAAATAAGGGTACAACAGACCCTGAAGAGCCAAGCACATTTCCAAATCGAACGATACTGAAACGCGTGGGTACCGAGCTGTCACTTGCGAGCGACTGTAATACCAGTTCTGCCATCCGCTTACTGGCCCCCATAACATTAGTGGGGCGCACTGCCTTGTCAGTTGAGATAAGTACAAATGTCTCAACGTTTGCAGAAATCGCTGCTAGCGCAGCTGCTTGAGTGCCGAATACGTTATTGACGACCCCTTCAATCATATTACATTCAACGAGTGGCACATGTTTGTATGCGGCGGCATGGTACATAGTTTGAATCCCATACTGGCGCATGATGTTAGCAAGCCGTTCCTCATTTTGAACCGAACCAAGCATTGGCAACACTTTGATGTCAAGTTTGTGAGTTTGCACTGTCAATCGTAACTCGCGTTCGATGTTATAGAGCGCGAATTCCGACAATTCATACAACACCAGAATTGATGGTCGGTTTGCAAGTATTTGTCGACACAGCTCGCTACCGATCGATCCCCCAGCTCCCGTTACCATTACTGCTTTGCCCACGATATTCGCGGCAAGCAGATGTTGATCAGGCGGAACAGCATCACGCCCAAGCAACTCATCGACTTCTACTTCCCGCACATCACTCATTTTTACTTTGCCGCCCATGATCTGAACAAAACTTGGTACAACTTGTACACGAACATGCAGTGGTACCAGTTTGTTGATGATTTCAATGCGGTGATTATGAGGAGCGGACGGCATTGCGAGCATAACTTCGCTGACATCGAACTTATGGATCAACGACTCAAGACGGTCAGGTGAATAGACCGTAATGCCATTAATCGCGAGGCCACGTTGACCAATTTCGTCATCAACAAAGGCAACAGGATGATAATTACGGTTGATACGTAACACCATTGCTAATTGTTGACCCGCATTACCAGCACCGTAAATAATTACCCGACGGCGCCCTGGTTGGTATTCCAACTGGTGCAACACTATACGTGCTACGAAACGGCTTACGCAGATTGTGAAAGTCGATAGTACCCAGTAAATTGTAAGCGCACCGCGTGGAATATTAGGTAAGCCTAAAAATGCATAGACACCCGCGAAAACCATTACTGAGATCGATACTGCCAACAGGATTGTTATCATTGCGCGATCGCCAAGGAATCGAATCACCGCACGATACAAGCCCATTCTGATAAAAATAGGAATTGCGACCAACGAAGGCAGGAAGAATATCCACCAGCTATATGCATTCGCTGCATCCCAACTGTTCAAACGAAGTCCAATTGAAGCCCATAGTGAGAATGGCAGTAACAGGCAATCTGCTGCAATAATGAGCATCTGCTTGGTGGTTCTGGACCAACTGGAAATATTTATTGTCATACTATATTCCTAATGCGATACACCGTCTCGCTGCATCACTTTAACTGCGGTGAGTACGAGAATTTTCATGTCAAAGGTTATGGACTGCTTGTTCGCGTACTCTTCGTCAAACTTCACCTTGACTGGAATTGGAAGCTCGTCACGGCCATTCACTTGCGCCCAGCCAGTCAAACCGGGACGTAATAGATGGGCGCCTTTTTCAGTTCGGAGAGCGATCAGATCATCCTGATTGAATAGCGCTGGGCGAGGGCCAACAAAACTCATATCCCCTACCAGAATCGACCATAATTGAGGCAATTCGTCGAGGCTACTTTTACGCAAAAAGCCACCTATAGGTGTTAAATGTGCATCAGGGTTGGTCAATAGATGCGTGGCAACCGCTGGTGTACCAACCAGCATGGAACGAAATTTCGGCATATTGAAGATAGCATTATCTCTGCCCACCCTTTTTGACCAGTATAAAATAGGTCCTGAGGAAGTTAGTTTGATCGCTAGTGCAACTAACAATGCGGGCACTACAATTACGCATAACACAACGATGCCTAATGTGAGATCGAATAAGCGCTTTATCATTCCGTTTCTCGTGCCGAAAGAAAGTGTGAAATCGTGCGTTCGAGCGCCTGATTGACAGAAACGCGAGGCTGCCATCCAAGCAACGTTTTGGCGTGATTAATATCCACCTGTAATGAGCCCGTAAGACGATCAATGGTACTTTGTTTACCGGTCAGAATACCCAGTAGATGTAGTATAGAAGGTGGAACAGGAATCAGACGAGCAGGGCGACCCATCGCCGACCCAAGCTTGCGCGCAAGCGCTGGGGTGGACAAATCGTCACCATCTGAAACAAGGAACATTTGACCGGCAGCTGCGTTATGTTGAAGAGTGGTTATAAGAAAATCTACAAGATTATCTATGGCTACCATACTTCGTGCATTATGAATTGCACCGATTGGCAGTGGAATACCACGGGCGACAGCCCCCATCAAATTCCTGAAGTTTGCTTTCACACCTGGGCCATAGACCAGTGGTGGCCTAACGACAACGACCTCAAGCGAAGTATGTCGTGCCAGTTCCCAAAGAGCCTGTTCTGCTTCGTGTTTTGAGACGCCGTAGGGATCCACGGGGGCAGCCGTGTCAGATTCAGCGTAAGGCTTGACTGTAGTGGCTTCACCATTCACCTTTACTGAACTGACGAATACAAAACGTCTTACTCCTGCTGCCAACGCCTGGTGTGCAAGATTGATAGTACCTTCAACGTTAATACGACGAAACGCAGCCAGCGGATCACTTTCGCGTTCATTCATCACATGAACGCGAGCAGCAAGGTGTACGATATCTGTGATATTGCTCAACGCTTTTGTCCAATCAGTATCTGGTGCAAGCTCTCCAACCCCGATCAACTTGCCTTGTGCGACACGCCCAGTACCAACGAATGGAATACCCCGTGCAGTCAGTTCATTGCAAAGCTCACGCCCAATGAAACCATTTGCCCCTGTCACAAGTACGTTCATATTAGTTTTTTAGCGGGGACGAAACTGTACAACGTCCCACGCTTTCTCCTCTGTAAAATTCAAGCATAGCCTCAACCAGCCGCTGTTGCGAAAAGCGAGTTACTGTACGTTGATAAGCAGCTTGTCCTAAAGTAGCTCTTTGCGATTCGTCACGCGCCAACATTTCCATTAATACTTCCATTTCCTGCTTATCTCTGACTTTATGCAAGAGGCCTGTTTTGCCATCTTCCACTGCATCAGTCACTCCATATATACGCGAGGCGATGGTTGGTAATCCTGCGGCTGCTGCCTCAATAATTACGGTACCGAAACCTTCGCGATAACTTGGTAAACAGAATATATCCGCTGTTGACATATAGCTCTCAGGCGAAGTCGTGAAGCCGACCCTGTGTACCCTTCCTTTTGTCACACTGCGAGCGTTTTCGATTGATTGTTCATAGTCAGCTTCTAAGGGGCCGACGATCATTAAATGTGCGTCAGTAATTCGGGAAGCAACTCCCATAAAAGCATCCAACAATTCAGAGATGCCTTTTTCTGTAGTAACTCTCCCAAGGAAAAGAAACACAGTGGCATTTTGTGGGATGCCGAATTCAGTACGAATCTCTTGCCTGATAATAGCGTTGCGACCAAATTTGCCAATATCAACGCCACTTATTGAACCATCCGCCAGCACTTCAATGCGATGTCTCATAACAATGCCTTGCTCAACCAGATAATCGAGTTGTGACATACTGTCAGTCAATAATCGGGTTGCACAGATGCACAACAATTTGTCCATGAGTTTTAGCACGGCACGCATAATACCGGTTCGTGTTGCCCACACTTGGCCGGTAAATGAATGGAAACGATGCTTAGTTCCTACCAATCTAGCAGCTAACATGCCAAGTAAGCCGGACTTTGGCATTAGTGTATGTACTGCTGTGAAGTTGCCAGCACGCAAAAATCGATAAAGCCAGAGTACGCACTGAAAATCTTTCCAGAAAGATATGTTACGTTGGATGGGGTATCCAACAAAAGAAACATGTTCACCGAGAAGGTTTTGAAGCTCACCTGCTTCACCGTTGCAGACAAGCACTATTTCATACTCTTTCGCCAAGGCTTCGATATGAGGCCCCATAAAAACTCTCAGTGGTGTGGCGGTGGTTGACACAATACACAGTCGTTGACGTGTCATAACAATATATGACCTCTTCTTAGTAGATGAGTTAATGAGTGTCTCAACTCACATCTTGGCTCAACATCGCGCGGGCTCGATCGGCCACTGAAATTAAGGGGATGATACCAAGTTCCTTACGGACGAGTTGCGAAGAATAAGTTGTACGCCCAACCAATGCATTAATGCGTTGTTGAGTTAACGGAAACCCAGGAACTATTCTGCCCAGAGTTGCGCTTAATCTAGCAACACGTTCAGGTATACGTAAGTACGGTACAGGTACACCCAGCGCTGCAGCTGAAGCTTCAACCAGTTCCTCTAGTGAACAATCGTTCGATACGTTGAACACTCGGTTCTGCGCTGCACTCTGAACCGCACTGGCAAGTAAAACTGAGACAACATCGTCGATATGCACGTAATTGGCCATTGCACCTGTTTTACCAATGTAGAAGAACAAACGTCTGCGAATCATCGACAATAAACTACGCAACGAGTTGTTTGTCATCGCTTCACCGAACACATTTGTAGGACGTACGATCGTATAACTGAGAAAATCCTGTTTGCCTGCTGCAATCACTAACTCATCCGAACGAGTCTTAGTGATTTCATAGGGACTAACAGGTGCAAGCCGATGAGTTTCGTCAACAATGCGTACTTCATTCGGACTGCGTGGTGGCCCATATGCTCCAACGCTACTCAAATGAACCCAATGTAGGGGTTTACTACGCCGTTCCGCGTCTTGTTGTGCGGCATTGAGCAAACGGAGAGTACCGCCAACATGTAGCATTTCCATCAATTCAGGTCGGTATAATTCCCCTGCGCAATGAAATAATGTGTCACAACCATTCAGCAGAGGAAGCAAATTGTCTTGTTCACGACATAAGTCACCCCGTATAACACGAACCCGGCCTGCGAATTGTGGGGGGGCAGCTTGACGTGAGAGAATTGTTACATTTGCGCCTGCGTTCAACAAATGTTCTACGACACGGCGACCAATAAAGCCACTCGCGCCAGTTACGGATGCATGCATAATCTGTTTCCGAATAGAATTCCTACTACTTAAGTTGGGAGCATCAAAAAATTAAAAAATATGCAAACATTATACATGCGGATAGGGCTGCTAAAAACATCGCGGCTGGTCGCACGCTAACCGGTGTTAAACCTACCGCAAGCAGCGGCATCAATTGCCAACTCAACAGAGCAATGCGATCACTGAATGGAATATAACCAACCAAGAAAAAGAATCCATTTAGGGTTAAATAAACTTTCAACAGAAAGATACAATCGTTGCTTATCTGGAGTTTAAATGACTTAAAGGTGAACAATGCAATGATTGGCAATGCACTAAATGCTAAAAACCGAAATTTGAAACTCATATCGTACGTGTCGGTTAATCTTCCCGTCAAATAGGAAAAATAGTAGGGGAATTTTTCCTGCAAACTCACTGAAGGGAGAGTAGCCGCTATTGTAATCAGGGTTTGTGGAATTGACAAAATTGCACATATAACACAGAACGCCCAGAAAACTAATAATAAGCGCAGCCCTATTCTACAGCGCAGCAGCAAAAATATAGGCATATAGATAGCTATGCTGAAATGAAACATTGCACCCAGTGCTAGCAATGCTAACGATTTGTACTTGCGTAAAGATATCTCCGCGTCAAGAGCGTAAATAACGAACACAAGTGCAAGACCCTGCCGAAGTACGTTGATACTCAGCGAATAGAAGAATGGAAAACTAAGCCAAAGAACTATAAGGTAGAAGCGATCCCGAAATAGCGGACTATGTTTACCAGTTCTGCAAGTTAATCCTAAAAATATTAGGGTAAAAATCAGGCAGAAATAGAAATTCGCCGAGTTCGTCAGCTTGGCTATAAGCCATGTAAAAGCCAGAAAGACTGGCTCTACTCGCTCGAACCCCGCAGGAATGCCCATGTCGTACGACAGATATGAAAAAAGTAACTCGTATGCTGGTTTATCTGCAGCGATACCTATGTTATCTACTGACAGATAGACAGATACGATCAGTATTGTGAAGACGATATAAAGCCCAGTCCAGCAAATCTGATTAAGCGACTGTTGGATTGCAGGTTGGCTCATGGTATAGGGTTTAGGTTGCATCTAACGGATACGCTTCTGTGGTCCCACTGCGCGACGTACTCTAATAACCTCACGTACGCGCGCCAGATCAAAGGCCCTGATGTTACGAAACAAAAACCAAAGCATGCTAGGGGACACTGTGCGAATTGCTCTGTGATAGTTAAATATGCTGAGAAGCGCGTGAGCGTAAATGTCTTTATTCAGTCCAGAAAGAGTATTGAAGTGCTCTATTAGGTGGCCTATCAGGATCTGGTATGAACGTTGACGGCCTTTACGAGAAGCGAGATAAGCAGCATTAGACTCGTTGCACCGATACTCCACCAGCACACGATTAATAAAACAGGCCCTTGTGCCTGGTTGGCTTAGGTATTCCATTGTGAAGAACCACTCCATGAAATCACCTTGATATTCACGAGTAGTTCGAGCGTTAGCGCGATACATGTACGAACTATGAACTGCAATTGTTCCCCAACGGGCGTTTTGGTCTTGAGTATAGAATATAAGATCTCTACCATCAGGTAACGCACCGGTTTTAGTGACGTAACTACGATCATCACTGAAATAACGTGCCCGATGATTAACAAGTACGCATTCTGGATGTGAGTTTAAGATATCCACTTGGGCCTGTAGTTTTCCGGGTAACATTAGATCGTCACCGTCGATATGCGCGATATACTCACCACGTGCCGCATTATGCACACGGAAATAGTTGCGTGCTGGCCCAACGTTTTCGGTGTTTGGTAGCACTCTGATCAATTCAGGATAGAGGAGTGCGTATTCATCGACTATTGTTCGTGTCCCATCTGGCGAAAAATCATCTGAGATAACAATCTCATATGGGACATCAATTTTTTGCGTCAGAATACTTTCCAAGCAATCGCCGATGTAATTTTTCTGGTTATAACAGGAAACAACAATTGAAAGCTTCGGCATTATAAAATAGTCTCTAGATAAATCTTTTTGAGCGAATTCGATTGTAAATCATTAAGCCAGCAAGACATAACATGAAATAAGAAAAGTTCGACAATGCGTATGCTGCAAATACCCCTTGTGCTCCTCCAATTCGTAAGAACAGAGAAAACATCACGATATAAAGCAACGACTGGACGACTTCGCAGGCCACATAAATTTTTGTGGCAGCCTTCGCTACCGCCAAAAATCCGATAACATAGGCACCGATCCGGAAAAAATCCCCGATCAATTGATAACACAATAATTTCGGTGCAATATAGAAATCTCTTGAAAGAAGTATCGTAAATACCCAATCACGTAGAAAGTAAATTACAATTGCGGAACAGCCAAAAACAAACAGTATGCTACCAAGCGTTCTCAGTACATATTTGATTATCCGCTTATTTTCTAGCAGACTTGACAGCGTTGGCATGTAGTAGACAGCGAGGAAACTGGTAAATAGACTGAGATATGCATACGACAGTCTTTGAACACCTTGCCATGTACCTGCACTTTCCCAACCCGCAGACTTGAAGAGCTCGGTGCGGATGTATATCTCAACCAGCGGCATTGTGGCCACGGAAAAGAGTTGCATCAGACTAAATTGGCTCAGTTTCGATGCTTCTTCACGATGAAACGTGAGTTGGCATGGCTTGATCCTGACGAGCTGGCGTAATTCGTGAGCCGCAGGAATCAACATACCGGCTTGTAGCACGACCATTGCAACCACCGCGCCGGGCAGGCGGAAATGGCTGACAAGGAAATAGCACGGTGTGATACCGATGATAGAGCCGATCGTCAGAATACGCGAGAACCTCTGTGTTTGGCGTAAACCATTAACGATACCGGTCGCGAAATTGATGTAGGCAAAAACGAATTGAGCAAGGCCGACGAAAATTATTAGATTTTGGTATTGGCTGTCTCCAAACAATTTAATAGAAATAGCCTGCGCACCCACAACGAAAATTACTGCAAGCGTTGCCGACACCATGATCGAATACGTCCATGCTGTTGAGAGAAACCGGGCAAGTTGAGAAGCAGAATTTTCGTATTGTGCTACATATTTGGTTATGCCGATATTGATTCCGCCACCAGCAAACACAAAAAGGATCGACAATAAGTTCATAAAATGCCCGAGCTTGCCGACCCCTTCTACCCCTAACTGTATCACTACGATCTTCAATACAATAAGACCGCAAGCCATACGAGTAAGCTGTGCTATCGCACTCGCCATCGATGCCTTGAACCAGCCAACTGACATTATTTCCGTCCTCGAAGAACTGTTCGCCAACTCCCATTGATAAAAGGGGGAAGGTTATGACTCGCTCTCGCATTTCCAGCTAAGCGATCTTTTTTCTTTGTTAATACATTGTATGAAAAATAAAGCACTTTCGAAATCAGGTACCAGTGGTAAAAACTTGCATAAATTTCACAGGTAATATGGTAGGTCTTCAAAGTGGAGGGCTCAATATTTCTTAGAACCAAGCGAATCGAGAAATCGCATCTCAATGAAACAGAAATTCTGCATGATGAAAACCGGTACAGAGTTGCTTTTTATTTGCTTTAAAATGTCAGGCAGGTTTAGTTTCTCTAGCTAACCTAACGGTATGTTTTAACAGCACCCAGCCAATGCCAGAAATTAACCCCAATAATGCGCCCAGCACTAATATCACATTGCGTTTAGGTGCATCACGCTGAGTAGGTAATAAGGGTGTTAATTCATAAGAGTACGATTGTGCATTGGCTTTTTTTTGTTTTAATGCTGCCAGTTGCTGTAATTCATTTTCAATCTGGTAATAGCGTACTGGATACGAGGGTTCTGATTGTTGCAATTGTTGTAACTCAGCGTTGAGTATTTTTTCCCCTAGCATAAAGCGGTATTTAGTATCTGATTCTATATTACGATTTTTGTAGGTAATGCCTGAAATGGGAGAGTTATCAAGATCACTTTTTTGTGCTATAATCAGATCACTTTTTAATGCTTTTATTTCCGCATCGCGTTTTGCATTGACATCAAAAATAATATCCTGACGTTCTTTTTGCAGAGTGTTAACCCAAGCTTGGATGCTATTCAAAAACTCAGAGTTAACTACAGAAAATGTTTTTTCATTTGTTACTTGAATATAATTATCTAACAACTGTTTTGCTGTAGTAGCACTGTCTGCCTGCATTGAAATTGTTAATCCTAACTCGCCCTTTACATTATCTGTCGCTTTAACGTTTAACTTTTTTTCTGCTGCATTAATAAGCCAAGCCTGCTTTTCTTCTGAATTATTCAGGTTGGCAACATTTTTTTTGTAATAATCACTTTGTTGCAAAAAAGACATCTTTTCATCAATCATTCCTGAGAAAGCAGTAAACTCACTAAATAGTTGTTTACTTAACTTTTCTGGTTCGACACTTTGCTGAAGTACCAATCCATAGTTACGACGTAATTCTAAATAATCACCCAATTGAGCAATGCGTGGAGGTAATAACACGGCATTTGCAGTCCATTTTTGCTTAGCAGTGAAAGCATATATTGCTGCAAGCAACGTGAAGCATATTATTACAGCGATGATAAACCAACGCTTACGCCATAACACTTGTAATAAGGCAAAGAGATCTTTCTCATTATGATTACTATTTAATGGGGTAGACAGAAGAAAACTATCCACTTGAGTATCTGTGTTATGTAACACAGATGAAGAGAATCGCTGGGGCATAACACATCCTATCGCCGTATAAAATCAGAACATTCAGATTCAGTGAGAGAAGATAAGTTTTATCTTGGGATACACAACATTTATTTAGGCACGCTACCGCCCTTGGCCTTAAGCAACCAAAGTACCTGAAATCAGCTCTGTACGGCGCTGACTAGATTAATTGCGCCGATTGTCAAGTCTCCATCCATTGTCGTTTTAGACTTTAGATAGAATTATTTACAAAGAGTATATCATAGCATTCACCAAACTCTTTTTCAGCAAAAACCATCAATAAAAATGTGATGAAAAGTATTCAAATACAGATAATACACTATTGATAAGTTCAATAAATACAAAAAGTTACTGATGGTGTGAGCATGTTTGAATTAAATGGTATCTTTCTTCAACTGTTGTTTGAGTTCAATGTAGTCTGCTGGTGTATTTATTGTACAGGATTTACAAAATCAACGATCAGATATTCATGGCATATTTAGCGTAAAACTTGGTATTGAGTAACCGACTGAAATAATTAAATCATCAGACTTTAGGGTATTCACCGATAGGCAGCGGCATGAATGTTTTTCGTCCAATCAAATGAGATGGTTGATCTGGATATTATTTTACCATTTTATACTGTTTTTTGAGGGTGTAATCATGGATATCGGAGTGGATTTGTAAGCGTTTATTTATTTAACATATTGATTTATATGTAAATAATTATTGATTGCACTAAAAATGCTCACAACTTCTGTTCAGTGTTCGTCACTATATTTCTAATCGGGTAAGGATTTTCTCTCCCTTCATCCGTTGAGCAAAAAGGGAGTTATGGTAGTGTCGAGTAGGCTGTATTCCTTCATTTGACAGTCGTCTAAAAAAGAACCTAATACACCCAAGCTTTATCATCGACAGGTAGGTAGTTTCTGGTTGTTTTTTCAAATCATGTGGTAATACGGCGATTTTCTTTCAAAAAACTAAAACAGTGTTTAACGACATTGCTCTTGCGATGCATTTTACTACCAAATCGAACTCGATCATTACCATGAAATTTTTCATTTGATCTGTAAAGAATGGTCCGTTCTGGAGGTAAAAAGAAGCTTGTAACGAGATTTAAGTTACTTTTCTTATCATGTTATTGATAACTTAGGGACATAGCTTAAAGTCCTGTATTTATCTTATTGATTTGTATAAGAATTAAATTAGAGACACTGCCTGGAAGTGGTTGGAGTTCATTCATAACATTCTGTGATCTATCGCACCAATCACTACCCACTGCGTTCAATCCTGAGTTAACATGTGCGCCACATCAAAAAAACCTGTTGGCTTAAAGCCGTGATACAGGTGCTATCTTCAGACAGGAGTTCCTAATGTCCAAACAGCAAATCGGCGTTGTCGGCATGGCGGTGATGGGCCGCAATCTGGCATTGAACATCGAAAGCCGTGGTTATACCGTGTCTATCTTTAACCGTTCTGGCGATAAAACTGATGAAGTTATTGCTGAGAATCCAGGTAAAAACCTGGCTCCGTACTATAGCGTTGAAGAGTTTGTCGAATCGTTGGAAAAACCACGCCGCATTTTGTTGATGGTAAAAGCGGGTGAAGCAACGGACAAAACCATTGCTTCCCTGACTCCGCACCTGGAAAAAGGCGATATCCTGATCGACGGCGGTAACACCTACTATCAGGACACCATCCGCCGCAACCGTGAGCTGTCTGCTCAGGGTTTTAACTTTATTGGCACCGGTGTTTCCGGTGGCGAGGAAGGGGCGCTGAAAGGGCCTTCTATCATGCCGGGTGGCCAGAAAGAAGCCTATGAATTGGTAGCGCCAATTCTGAAGAAGATTGCTGCCGTGGCTGAAGGCGAGCCTTGTGTGACCTATATCGGTGCTGACGGTGCTGGCCATTACGTGAAAATGGTGCACAACGGTATTGAATACGGTGATATGCAGTTGATTGCAGAAGCCTACTCATTGCTGAAACAGGCGCTGAATCTCAGCAATGAACAGTTGGCGGAAACCTTTGCCGAGTGGAACAAGGGCGAGCTGAACAGCTACCTGATTGACATCACCAAAGACATCTTCACCAAGAAAGACGAAGAGGGTAACTATCTGGTTGACGTGATCCTGGATGAAGCAGCCAACAAAGGCACTGGCAAGTGGACCAGCCAGAGCTCTTTGGATCTGGGTGAACCGCTGTCGCTGATCACCGAGTCGGTGTTTGCACGTTACTTATCCTCGCTGAAAGATCAGCGGGTTGCGGCATCTAAAGTGTTGGCCGGCCCGAAAGTAGCGGCTTTCAGCGGTGATAAAGCCGAGTTTGTGGAAAAAGTGCGCCGCGCGCTGTACCTGGGCAAAATTGTTTCCTATGCGCAGGGTTTCTCGCAACTGAAAGCAGCTTCTCTGGAAAACAACTGGGATCTGCATTACGGTGAGATCGCCAAGATTTTCCGTGCGGGTTGCATCATCCGTGCCCAATTCTTGCAAAAGATTACCGATGCTTATGCGGAAAATGCAGGCATTGCTAACCTGCTGCTGGCTCCTTACTTCAAGCAGATTGCTGACGAATATCAACAGGCGCTGCGTGATGTGGTGTCGTATGCGGTGCAGAACGGTATCCCAACGCCAACCTTCTTTGCGGCTATTGCCTACTACGACAGCTACCGCTCTGCGGTGCTGCCAGCTAACCTGATTCAGGCGCAGCGTGACTACTTCGGTGCTCACACTTACAAACGTATTGATAAAGAAGGTGTGTTCCATACCGAATGGATGGAATAATCCTGAGAGTTGAACGATAAAAAAAGCCACCGAGGTTAACGCCCGGTGGCTTTTTTAGTTTCTGCCAGAGGCTATTTCTGATGCCGTTCGCGCAGGCGGCCAATCACTTTGCTCAAGTCCAGATCCTGATCCTGCAACAAGACCAGCAGATGGTAAATCAGATCGGCAGCTTCATTGGTCAGTTCTTCACGATCGTTCACCGTGGCGGCCAGGGCAGTTTCCACACCTTCTTCACCCACTTTTTGTGCGATACGTTTGGTGCCGCTGGCATAAAGTTTGGCGGTATACGAGCTTTCCGGGCTTGCGGTTTTACGCGAGGCCAAAAGTTGCTCAAGCTGATACAGGAAGCCCCAATCACTGGTTGCCGGATGGAAGCAACTATTGTTCCCCAAATGGCAGGTTGGGCCGATCGGATTGGCCAGGATCAGCAGGGTATCGTTATCGCAGTCTGGCGTAATGCTGACAACGCTCAGGAAATTGCCAGAGCTTTCGCCTTTGGTCCACAGGCGTTGCTTGGTGCGTGAGAAGAACGTCACCTTGCCGCTTTGCTCGGTAACGGCCAGAGCCTCCTGATCCATATAGCCCAGCATCAGCACTTCGCCAGAAACGGCGTGCTGGACGATCACCGGCAGCAGGTTATCGGTTTTTGCCCAGTCTAGCTGGCTTCTTTGTTGTTCTGTTAACACAAACGCATCTCCACGCCACGTTCTGCCAGGAACCTTTTCAGTTCGCCGATATTAATGATTTGCTTATGGAACACGGAAGCAGCCAGCGCACCATCAACATCCGCATCGCGGAAGGCGGCCAGGAAGTGTTCCATGGTGCCAGCACCGCCGGAAGCGATTAGCGGTACTTTACACACTGCACGCACTTTCTTCAGTTGTGCCAAATCATAACCGTTACGCACGCCGTCCTGGTTCATCATGTTAAGCACGATTTCCCCAGCACCGCGCTTTTGTACTTCCTGCACCCAATCGAGGGTTTGCCACTCGGTCACCCGGGTGCGGCTTTCATCGCCAGTATATTGGTTTACATGGTATTTGCCGGTTGCGGCTTCATACCAGGTGTCGATACCGACCACGATGCACTGCACGCCAAAGCGATCTGCCAGGCGGCTGATCAGGGTTGGATCGGCCAGTGCGGGGGAGTTGATGGAAATTTTGTCGGCGCCAAACGATAGGATCTGGCTGGCGTCCTCGGCGCTTTTGATACCACCGGCCACGCAGAACGGAATATCGATCACTTCTGCTACTCGCGATACCCAGCTTTTATCCACCACGCGGCCATCGCTGGAGGCGGTAATGTCATAAAACACCAGTTCATCGGCCCCTTCCTGCGCGTAGCGCTGGGCCAGCGGCACGATATCGCCAATGATCTCGTGATTGCGGAACTGCACGCCTTTCACCACTTGTCCATCTTTAACGTCCAGGCAGGGAATTATCCGTTTTGCCAGCATGCGATTGCCTCCTCAACGCTGAATTTGCCTTCCAGCAGGGCGCGCCCGACGATCACCCCTTCAACACCGCTGCCACGTAACTGAGCGATATCATCCAGATTACCGATACCACCGGAAGCCTGAAAGGCGATCTGTGGGTAGCGTTGACACACTTCCTGATACAACGCCACGTTAGAGCCTGCCAGCGTACCATCGCGGGAAATATCAGTGCACAGCACGTGTTTCAAGCCGAACGGCAGATACTGTTCCACTACCTGTTCCAGCGTGGCATCTGAGTTTTCCTGCCAGCCGCTGATGGCGACGTGCTTAGTGCCAGCGGCATCAATGCGCACATCCAGCGCCAGCACCATGGCGTCTGCTCCGTAACGTTCAAACCAACCCTGCACCATCTCCGGCTGTTTCACGGCGGTGGAACCAATCACGACGCGGGTAGCGCCGGCTTCCAGCAGGGCAGAGACGTCTTGTTCATTGCGAATGCCGCCGCCAACCTGCACGGGCACGTTCACGCCAGCCAGCAGTTTACGCAGCAGTGGGATCTGGCGGGCGGCCGGATCTTTGGCACCGGTCAAGTCCACCAGGTGCAACACCTGTGCGCCTTGTTGCTGATAATCCTGCAAACGCAGCAATGGATCGTTGCCATAGTCACGTTGTTGGCCGTAGTCGCCCTGATGCAGGCGTACCACATTGCCATCGATCAAATCTAAAGCGGGAATAATCATGCTGCCTACATCTCCAGAAAGTTTTTCAACAGTTGTGCTCCGGCCGCGCCAGAACGCTCGGGATGAAACTGCACGCCAAAGAAGTTGTCTTTTTGTACGGCGGCGGTGAATGGTTCGCCGTAATTCGCCTGAGCGATGGTGCTTGAGCATATCGGCATCGCATAACTGTGAACGAAGTAGAAGTAAGCACCGTCCTCGATGCCACGGAACAGGGGGTTACCCGCCTGTGCAGTCACCTGATTCCAGCCCATGTGTGGCAATGGCAGGCCGAAATCGGTCATCTGTTTTACCGGAGTCGCGATAATCCCCAGCGTTTTGATACCGTTATTTTCTTCACTGCTCTCTGCCA
Organism: Chania multitudinisentens RB-25; assembly: GCF_000520015.2. Taxonomy (GTDB): domain Bacteria; phylum Pseudomonadota; class Gammaproteobacteria; order Enterobacterales; family Enterobacteriaceae; genus Chania; species Chania multitudinisentens. Next base: position 4,387,444 of record NZ_CP007044.2, on the reverse strand, counting down.
GCAGTTGCATACCCAGGCAGATACCCAGCACCGGTTGGGTACAAGCTTTAATCAAATCGATCAGTTCGCGCTGTGCCAACTGTTCCATAGCCGCCTGCGCGGTGCCGACGCCGGGCAGAAACAGTTTGTCGGCGCGCAGCACAATCTTCGGGTCACGGCTGACTTGTGGCCGATAGCCCAGCCGTTGTACCGCGTAGGTGACGGAAGAAAGGTTGGCGCAACCGGTATCCAGGATCACCACGTTCATCACAGCACCCCTTTCGAGCTTGGGAGCGTGTTGCCCTCAACGCGGATCGCCTGGCGCAGCGTGCGGCCAAAGACTTTAAACAGGCTTTCAACGCGGTGGTGGTCGTTTTTGCCCTTGGTTTTCAGGTGCAGGGTGCAGGCCATGGTATAAGACAGTGAACGGAAGAAGTGCTCAACCATTTCGGTGCTGAGATCGCCCACGCGCTGATAATTAAATTCAGCACGGTATTCCAGGTGCGGGCGGCCGGAGAGATCCATCGCGCAGCGCGCCAGGCATTCATCCATCGGTAGCACAAAGCCGAAACGCGCGATGCCGCGTTTATCGCCCAGCGCTTTGTTCAACGCTTCACCCAGCGCCAGCGCAGTATCTTCCACCGTGTGGTGATCGTCGATGTACAGATCGCCATTCACCTGGATGTCCATACGGAAGCCGCCGTGGGTGGCGATCTGATCCAGCATGTGATCGAAGAAGCCGACGCCGGTTTTGATTTTGCTGCCACCTTCACGATCCAGCCAGACATTCACGTCAATCTGCGTCTCTTTGGTGACGCGGTTAACGTGAGCGTGGCGGTCACGTTGGGTCAGCTGTTGGGTAATTGCCTGCCAGCCCAGCGTTTCACGCTGGTACAGTAGCCCTTGGATACCCATATTGTCTGCCAACTGGATATCGGTCTGGCGATCGCCAATCACATAGCTGTTGGCGGCATTCATCACACCGGGTTGCAGATAGCCTGTAACCATGGCGATTTTCGGCTTGCGGCAATCACAGTTATCTTCCTGTTTATGCGGGCAAATCAGAATGTCGGCGAATTTAATGCCTTGTGAACTGAGGATCTGCATCATCAGATTGTGCGGCGGATCGAAGGTTTCCTGCGGGAAACTGGCGGTGCCGAGGCCATCCTGATTGGTGATCATCACCAGGGTATAACCAGCCTGCTGCAACGCCAGCAGGGAAGGGATCACGTCCGGCTCCAGCGCCAGCTTATCTAAACGATCAACCTGGTAATCTTCTGGTGGTTCGGCAATCAGCGTACCGTCACGGTCAATAAAAAGGAATTTCTGGCTCACAGGGTCTCCTTGGCACCAGGCAGGGGTTTGAGGGCATCCACAACGCGTTGGCATTCAGCACGGGTGCCAATAGTGATGCGTACACAACCGGAAAGACCAGGCTGCTTATGTTGATCTCGCAGGATAATACCTTGATCCCACAGCGTTTTAAACACATTGCTGGTGGCGGTGCAGCGGGCCAGCAGGTAGTTGCTGTCGCTGGTGAACACCTGTTCAACGCAGGCACAGTCTTGCAGCGCCTGTTGCAGCCAAGCGCGGTTAGCGCTGATTTCCGCAACGCGCTGGCGCATCAGATTGAGCCCTTCGGGGCTTAGCGCCTGCGCCGCGATATCGGCTACTGGGGTCGAGAGTGGGTAAGGGGCGATCACTTTCAATAGCAGGGCGATCACCTCGGCATTGGCCAAGGTAAAACCACAGCGCAGGCCTGCCAGTGCAAAGGCTTTTGACAGCGTGCGTAACACCACCAAATGCGGGTAATCACTCAACCAACCCGCCACGGAGGCCTGTGGGCAGAATTCGATATAGGCTTCATCGATCGCGACGATAGCTTTGCCTTTGGCCATCTCCAGCAGCGCACGCAGATCGTTCGGATCAAGCAGGTTGCCGGTCGGGTTATTGGGGCTACAGGCGTAGATCAGTTTTACGTTGCCCAGGTTGGCGGCGATGGCGGGCAGATCGAGCTGCCAGTCGGCCTTGGCCGCCACGGTGCGGCGCTCAACCCCAAATGTCTCGGCGCTGACGGCGTACATGCCGTAAGTTGGTGGGCAGAACAGAATGGCGTCTTTGCCTGGTTCACAGAACGCGCGGATCAGCAGTTCGATGCCTTCATCTGCGCCACGGCTGACCAGCACCTGCTCTTGGTTCACCCCGGCGTAAGCGGCGTAACGTTCAATCACCAACGCCGGTTGGCATTCCGGGTAGCGGTTGAAGGTTTGCGCGGTCAACTGGAATTCTGGGGCAACCGGGTATTCGTTGGCATTCAGCCACACATCGCCCTGGCCACCCAAACGGCGCGCCGATTGGTAGGGCGTCAGCTCGCGCACATTTTTACGGGCTAATTGTTCAATGCTCATGCTTGCTCCTGCAAGGCGGCGACGCGTAAGGTCACGGCGTTTTTATGGGCGATCAACTGCTCGGCTGCTGCTAGTGTTTCAATGGTGGCGGCCAGATTCATAAAACCTTGCGGCGTCAGTTCCTGCACCGTCATGCGCTTTTGGAAATCTGCCAATCCCAAACTGGAACAGGTAGCGGTATAACCGTAGGTCGGCAGCACATGGTTGGTACCCGAAGCGTAATCCCCGGCAGACTCCGGCGACCAGTCACCAAGAAACACGGAACCGGCGCTGGTAATGCTGTCTACCAGATCGCGTGCGTTGCGGGTTTGAATAATCAAATGTTCTGGGCCGTATTGATTGCTGATAGCCACGCATTCGGCCAAATCTTTGGCAACAATCAAACGGCTGCTGGCCAGCGCTTGGCGTGCGGTTTCTGCCCGTGGCAATGCGGCTAACTGCTGTTCAACGGCTTGTGCCACCACTTGTGCCATCGTGGTATCTGGCGTCAGCAGGATCACCTGTGAATCCGGGCCATGTTCGGCTTGCGATAGCAAATCAGATGCCACAAATGCCGGAGTTGCGCCGCTGTCGGCAATCACCAGCACTTCGGAGGGGCCAGCCGGCATATCGATGGTCGCACCGTCCAACCGCTGGCTGACCTGGCGCTTGGCTTCGGTGACAAAGGCATTGCCCGGCCCGAAGATTTTATCCACCTGTGGTATCGAATCGGTGCCGAATGCCAGCGCAGCAATCGCTTGAGCCCCACCAACCTGAAATACTTCCTGCACGCCGCACAGCTTGGCGGCATAGAGGATCTCATCGGCAATCGGTGGTGGTGAACACAGCACCACGCGGCGGCAACCGGCGATGCGTGCCGGCGTTGCCAACATCAGCACCGTAGAAAGCAGCGGGGCTGAGCCACCGGGAATATACAGGCCAACGGAATCGATCGGGCGGGTCACCTGTTGGCAGCGCACACCGGGCTGGGTTTCAACATCGACCAGCGGCAGTTTTTGCGCATTGTGGAAGGTTTCCACATTGGCGACGGCCACCGCCATGGCCTGTTTGATTGCGTCGCCCAAACGGGCGCAGGCCTGTTCAATCTGTTCGGCGCTGACGCGTAAAGCACCCACCGCCGTTTTATCAAACTTGGTGCTGTATTCACGCAGTGCGTTATCGCCATTCGCTTTTACATTGTCAAGAATGTCGCTAACCGTGCGAGTGATGCTGTCCGAAGCGGAGATAGCCGGGCGCATCAGCAGTTCGGTGCGCTGCTGCACGCTACATTCGGCCCAGTTGACGACGGTATTGAAGTTCGGCATAGCGTTACTCCATCATCTTCTCAATGGGCAGTACCAGAATGGAGCTGGCACCCAGGGTTTTCAGTTTTTCCATGGTTTCCCAGAACAGGGTTTCGCTGCTCACCATGTGCATCGCTACGCGGTTCTGCGCGCCTGCCAGTGGCAGGATGGTTGGGCGTTCGGCACCTGGCAACAGAGCGATGATTTCATCCAGACGATCGCTTGGCGCGTGCAACATGATGTATTTGGATTCGCGCGCCTGAATCACCCCTTGAATACGCGTCATCAGGCGGTCGATTAATTGCTGTTTGGCGGCGGGCATCTCGCCATCGCGCTGGATCAGGCAGGCTTTGGAGCGATAAATCACTTCAACTTCGCGCAGGCCGTTGGCTTCCAGCGTGGCACCGGTGGAAACCAGATCGCAAATGGCATCTGCCAGGCCAGCACGCGGCGCGACTTCTACAGAGCCGTTCAGCAGGCAGGATTTAAAACGAACGCCTTGTTTATCGAGATATTGCTTTAACAGGTGTGGATAAGAGGTGGCAATGCGGGAGTCTTGCAGGCTTTGCGGGCCGGTATATTCACTGCCCAATGGGGCGGCCAGTGACAGACGGCAACCGCCGAAATCCAGGCGGCGCAGCGTGAAGTAACGTGGATCTTCGCCTTGCGCACGGCGGTTGAGCAACTCTTCTTCCAACACGTTTTCACCGATGATGCCCAGATCGACTACGCCATCCATCACCAGCCCAGGGATATCGTCATCACGCACGCGCAGGATATCAATCGGCATATTCTCGGCGAAGGCAATCAGGCGCTGCTGTTGCAAGTTGATTTTGATGCCGCAGCGGGCCAGCAGCTCTTGGGAGTCTTCACTCAGGCGGCCTGATTTCTGCATTGCTATCCGTAAACGTGCTTTATCCAACATGGTAACCTCTGTTTAATCCGTAAATGGTGAAAACTATTTTTCTGTCTGCCCGAAGCCAAAAAAAAACCCTCGGAAGATATCTTCCGAGGGCTTTCTCTTGCGTTTGTTACGTTCTACGCGCCACTGGAAGATTCTCTAACCGTCTTCCAGCACACATCGCCTGAAAGACTAGTCAGGGTGATGGTGATGATGGTGGTTGAACTGAACGCGAGTCATGTGTTTTCTCTTTAAAATAAAACAGCTGATGCTGAGTTGCTGATTAACCTAAACGATTGGAGCGGTCTTGCGCAACTCTTTTTTATCATCATAAAGTTAATTCATTGAAACAGGTTGGATTATTAGCCAGCTATAGCTTTACCTAACCTTTATTTTGGCTGATTGTATCCCTATGCTGAGTAGCGTAGCCTTAGGGCCTATCCCAGTAGGTTTTTAATCACCGAGCATTACCCTCTTCAGGAGAAGATGTTAATGAAAAAAGTCGCCATTATTGGTTTGGGCTGGTTGGGGATGCCGCTGGCTTTATCGTTAATGAGCCGCGGGTTTGACGTGGTTGGCAGCAAAACCACGCCGGACGGTGTTGAAGCCGCACGAATGAGTGGTATTGAGTGCTACCAGCTTGAGTTGACGCCTGAGTTACTTTGTGAGGCTCAGGATCTGGAACAACTGTTGCATGCTGATGTGTTGGTGATCACACTGCCAGCCCGGCGTACCGTGGAGGGCAGCGAAGGCTATTTTCATGCTGTGCGGATGTTGGTGGACAGCGCAATGGCGTTTGGGGTGCCGCAGATTATTTTTACCAGTTCAATATCGGTGTATGGCGATAGCACTGGCACGATCCGCGAAGATTCGCCGCTGAAACCGGTAACGCATTCCGGGCGGGTGCTGGTGGAACTGGAGCGCTGGCTGCATGAATTGCCGAATATCTCAGTAGACATTTTGCGCTTGGCCGGGCTGGTCGGAACGGATCGTCATCCGGGCCGTTTCCTGGCTGGCAAGGTGGGAGTGAAGGGCGGTTCGCAAGGGGTGAACTTAGTACATCAGGACGATGTGATCGCAGCCATTCAGTTATTACTGAAATTGCCCAAAGGAAGGCACGTTTACAATCTTTGTGCACCAAGCCATCCGGCCAAACGGGAGTTTTACCCGGCATTGGCTGAACAGTTGCAACTGCAACCTCCGCAATTTGCCGAAGAACAGGAACAAGAAGGGCGTTTGGTGGACGGTAGCCGTATCTGCAAAGAGTTGGGATTTGAATATCAGTACCCCGATCCGGCGCGGATGCCGGTTAGTTGATGGCCAGTATTCCGAGTGCGGGATTCAGGCTTGATCGTGATACTGCGCTGCGCTAGCGGCCAAATCCTCTAACAGTGCTGCCAACGGTTCTTTGGGGCGGCTGGGGCGCGTGACCAGGCTTAACTGTGCCTGGTAAGTCAATGTGGGCCCCCCTAATTGTTTCATCACGCCTTGTTCAACCCAGCGAGCAGCGAAATGCGTCGGCAGGTATCCCAAGTATTCCCCACTGAGAAGCAGATGAGCTACGCTTTCCATGTGGTAAGCCATCGCGCCAAAGTCCCGTGGAGCCACCGGGCAAAGCTGCTGTGCCAGTAAATAACCACGTTTTACCCAGCGTGCGTTTTCGATTTGCTCGCGGGTTGGGCAAACAACGCTAAATAGGGGGTGTTCACTGCTGCAATAGATCGCCTGAGATTCCTGAAGCCATGGCCGATAAAGCAGCTCATTCAACTGTTGACCAAAATAACCAATACCCAGATCCAACTGCTGATTCAGTAAGCCCTGTTCAATCTCGGCGGGTGAACAGATGCGGCATTGAAACTGAACATCCTGATGGCGATGGCGGAACTGCCTGATGGCGTGGCTGAAAGGAATACCCGGCAGGGAAACCAGGTTATCCACCAGGCCTATCATCAGATCGCCACTTAACATGCCATTAAGCGATTGGCTGACCCGCGTAAAATCACGCGTTGCATTGAACAGTGTGCGGCAGGCGATCAGCATCCTTTCTCCTTTTGGCGTCAACTGAAAGCCGGAGCGCCCGCGCTGGCATAGCCGAAACCCCAAACGCGTTTCCAGAGTCGCCAAATGGGTACTGATGGTGGACTGATTCATCATCAGCATATCTTGCGCTGCGCTGACCCCTTGAGCTTCTGCTACCGCCACAAAGACTCGCAGGAGTTTGAGATCGACATCGCTGAGGTTGGTGAGCATCTTCTCTCCCTGAGTTGCCATTTTTAACGTTATAGCAACATTGATGAGGGGCCGGTTGGCCGCTGATGATCTTTCCGTCCTTTATGTCTGTGAATGAAAGAAAAATCAATAGGTCAAGGTGTTATGACGCATTGGCTTTTTCAATGTTTACATTGCAAACAGGGAATGGTAACGCTGGGCGGTTAGGACATAGGCTGTGATTGTTATGTAAATGTTATAAGTCGATGATTGCCTGACAAGGAAAACCTATGCTGAATCAACCTCAGAGCGGCAATGAGATGCCGCGTTTTGCCGGAATGCCGACCATGATGCGTTTGCCTGCTGCTGAGAGTGCGCAGGGGCTGGATGCCGCTTTTATTGGCGTTCCTCTGGATATTGGTACTTCAAACCGCAGCGGCACCCGTTTCGGGCCGCGGCAGATCCGCCAGGAATCGGTGATGTTGCGCCCTTATAACATGGGAACGGGGGCTGCGCCGTTTGAGCAATTACAGGTGGCTGATTTGGGCGATATTGCCACCAATCCGTACTGCCTGGCAGACAGCGTGCGCCGTATTGAACGGGCGTATCACGCCATCCTGCGCCACGGTTGCATTCCGTTGACGCTGGGCGGTGACCACACGCTGACGTTACCCATTCTACGCGCAATAGCCCGCCAGCATGGCCCGGTTGGGCTGATTCATATCGATGCGCATTCCGATACCAATGAAGAAATGTTTGGCGAAAAACTGGCCCATGGCACCACTTTTCGTCGGGCCCATGAGGAAGGTTTGCTGGCACCACAGCGCGTGGTGCAGATAGGCCTGCGCGGTAGTGGCTATGCAGCGGAGGATTTTGACTGGTCGCGGCAGCAGGGGTTTCGTGTGATCCCCGCAGAGGAGTGCTGGTATCGCTCTTTGGCACCGTTGATGGCCGAAATACGTCAGCAAATGGGCCAGGCAGCCGTTTATCTCAGTTTTGATATCGATGGGCTTGATCCGGCCTTTGCACCAGGAACCGGGACGCCGGAAGTGGGGGGGCTGTCTGTCTGGCAAGGGTTGGAAATCGTCAGGGGATGTCAGGGGCTCAATCTGGTTGGCGCTGATTTGGTTGAGGTTTCACCTGCTTACGACAGTTCAGGTAATACCGCGCTGTTGGCGGCCAATCTGCTGTTTGAAATGCTGTGCGTTCTGCCGGGTAAACGGGCTTTACCGGGAAAACCTGCCGGTAATTTATGCGTATAACCTTATTAATAACAATATGATATGGAGGTTTCTATGCGGCTCGATTTGTTCGTGGTAGTGCTCTATTTCTTGATTATCGGCGCGGTGGGCTGGTTAGGTATTCGCAAGGCAACCACCAAAGAAGCTTATCTGGTTGCTGGCCGCAATCTGGGGCCGGGTTTGTATTTAGGTACACTGTCCGCGGTTGTGCTTGGCGGTGCTTCGACGATTGGCAGCGTGAAGTTGGGCTACACCTATGGGATCTCAGGGTTATGGCTATGCTTCTGGCTAGGGATGGGCATTGTGGTGCTGAGTACCTTGCTGGCCAAGCCCTTGCTTAAGCTAAAACTTTATACCGTTAGCCAAGTTTTGGCACGGCGTTACCATCCTGCGGCCAGGGTAACCAGCGGTATTATCATGCTGGCTTATGACCTGATGGTGGCGGTCACCTCCATTATTGCCATCGGCAGCGTGATGCAGGTGATGTTTGCTTTGCCTTTTGCGGTTTCAATATTGATTGGTGGCGGAATGGTGGTGCTCTATTCGGCATTGGGCGGCATGTGGTCGCTGACGCTTACCGATATTATCCAGTTTATTATCATGACGGTTGGCATGATGCTGATCCTGATGCCAATGAGCATTATCAAAGCTGGAGGCTGGGCGATCTTTACCCAGCAGTTGCCAGAGAGCTACTACCAACTGTCCTCCATTGGTTTAGACACCATCATCCTGTTTTTCCTGATTTATTTCTTTGGCATTCTGATTGGGCAAGATATCTGGCAGCGGGTATTCACCGCGCGCAGCGTGCCGGTTGCCCGCTATGCCGGTTTGGGGGCGGGCCTGTACTGCATTCTCTATGGTATGACGGGAGCGGTGATCGGCATGGCAGGGAAACTCGTGCTGCCGATGCTGGAGAGCAGTGATGGCACATTTGCCGCCATCGCACAGGCAGTGTTACCCGCTGGCGTCAGCGGATTGGTGGCGGCTGCGGCGCTGGCGGCGCTGATGTCAACGGCCAGCGCTTGTCTTTTGGCGTCTTCGACGATTGCGTTGGAAGATGTTTTGCCCGCTGTTTTGCGGCGATCAGCGGGAGGATTGGCTGCCGGGCGTTTGACCACGCTGGTGATGGGCACCATCATGCTGGGATTGGCATTTCTGGTGCGGGATGTGCTGTCTGCGCTGACACTGGCCTATAACTTATTGGTGGGTGGAATGCTTATTCCTCTGGTGGGCGCGATTTTCTGGAAAAGAGCCACCAGCACCGGGGCGATAGCCAGCATGGTCATGGGCAGCGCATGTGTGTTGGGTTTTATGTTCTATCATGGCATTCAGGCCAACAGCCCGATTTACAGTGGTTTACTGGTTGGCGCGCTGGCCTTTATCATCGGCAGTTTGCTAACGCGTGAACAGCAAGTCGCCGTGGTGGCCTGAAAACACTGGGCAGAAGCTTACGGGATGGCGTGGCGCAATCCCGTAAGCTGCATAGATTAAACGCGAGAGCCCCACAGGTCATATTCGTCGGCGTTTTCGATCTTCACTTTAACGACATCACCAACTTTCACTCCGGTTTCACCGTTCAGATAGACCGCGCCGTCGATTTCTGGAGCGTCAGCCATGCTGCGGCCAATGGCTCCTTCTTCGTCAACCTCATCAATCAGCACCAGCACTTCACGGCCAATCTTGTCTTGCAGGCGCTGGGCAGAGATCTGCTGCTGTAGCTGCATAAAGCGGTGATAACGTTCTTCCTTCACCTCTTCAGGCACCTGATCTGCCAGTTGGTTGGCGGCAGCACCGTCTACCGGGCTGTATTTGAAACAGCCAACGCGATCCAGCTTGGCTTCTTGCAGGAAGTTGAGCAGCATCTGGAAGTCTTCTTCGGTTTCCCCCGGGAATCCGACGATGAAAGTAGAACGCAGCGTTAGCTCAGGGCAGATTTCACGCCAGCGTTTGATACGTTCCAGCGTGCGCTCCACCGCGCCAGGGCGTTTCATCAGCTTGAGGATTTTCGGGCTGGCGTGTTGCAGTGGAATATCCAGATACGGCAGGATCTTGCCTTCGGCCATCAGCGGAATAACGTCATCCACATGAGGGTAAGGATAAACATAGTGCAGGCGTACCCAGGCACCTAAGCTTGAAAGTTGTTCACACAGGCTGACCATGTTGGTCTTCACCGGCTGGCCGTTCCAGAAACCGGTGCGATGTTTCACGTCAACGCCGTAGGCAGAGGTATCCTGCGAAATCACCAACAACTCTTTGACTCCGGCCTCCACTAAACGTTTGGCTTCATCCAGCACCGAACCAATCGGCCGGCTGTCGAGATCGCCGCGCATAGAGGGGATGATGCAGAAAGTGCAGCGGTGGTTACAGCCTTCAGAAATCTTCAGGTAGGCGTAATGCTTCGGCGTTAGCTTCACCCCCTGCGCTGGGATCAGGCTGGTAAACGGGTTATGTTCCGGTTTTGGCACATATTGATGGACGTGGGACAATACCTGCTCGTAGCTGTGCGGCCCGGTAATTTCCAGCACTTTCGGGTGCACTTCGCGGATCTGGTTTTCTTTGGCGCCCAGACAGCCGGTTACAATCACCTTACCGTTTTCGTTTAATGCTTCGCCGATCGCTTCCAGCGATTCTTGTACGGCACTGTCGATAAAACCGCAGGTGTTGACGATCACCAGTTCGGCATCATCATAGCGTGGTACAACCTGATAGCCTTCATTACGCAGCTCAGTCAGGATCCGTTCAGAATCAACCAGGTTTTTCGGGCAACCTAGCGAAACAAAGCCGACACGGGGCGGAGCTTTGGGTATAGCATTTGACATGGACATTACTCAATGAGAAGAAATACGGCGACGATTTTACCGATGTAAAAACCAAAATTGTACAGTTATATTCGTTGGTCAAGCGAGAGGTAGAGCTGAGGGAGCATTTTAGCACGGCAGAAAAATGTTGCTCGCGAGTATGCTGATTCATATGGTCTTGAAATGATTGATAGTGGCCTGTCTGCATTCAAGAGAAAGTATCTTGGTGCTGATTCAGCATTAGGCGGTTTCATCAAGGTAGTTGAGGCGGGGGCGATAGCTTCGGATAGCTGGTTGTATATTGAGAATCTTGATCGATTGAGTCGGCAAGATGTTACGACGGCTAAATTTGGGAGTGACTGTAGTTATAGGAATAAATAAGAAATCTTATACAAAGGGCTCTGTAAATAAAAAACCTACAGATTTGATGTTGTCTAACTTGTTGTTTGCCAAAAAATGGCTATACGCTGATGCAGTATAGACCACGCATGACCTGATTCTGTTTATATCCTTCGTTAAAATAGGGGGGCGAAAAAATATGTATGTTACAGCAGTAATGTAGAATAGAGTATCTTTAAATACACAAAGGAGGGTAATTACTCACGGGCATTAATTTAACAAGACAGTTATTGAGTATATATGATAATATAGTTGTGATTACTGGCGATACGATTTCATAAAAGGATTTGTTATGGCAAATGATATGTATATAACCTTAAAAGGTGCAAAACAGGGACTGATTTCTGCTGGATGCTCCACTCTGGATTCAATCGGCAACTTATGTCAGGTCGGACATATGGATCAGATTTATCTTTATGAGTTGAATCATTCAATAAGTAGAGAACAGCATGTTAGTCACCATCCTGTAGTGATCGTTAAGCCAATCGATAAAGCATCTCCTTTAATTGGAATTGCAATTTCTGACAATGAACGTTTAGATGCTACTATAGATATATATAGAACTAATCAGAGTGGTGGGCGAGAATTATTTTACACTATCAAGCTCACTAATGTTACGATTATAGACATTAATATATTTTATCCTAATTCACTCACACATAATGAGTCACAACCACAAGAAAGTATATCGCTAAAGTATGAGAGTATTTCTTGGCAGCATCACATTGCAGGAACCAGCGGTTATAGCATTTGGGATGATAGAGTTTACTAATGAAAAAGACAACAAGTGTTAATAGACTCCTTTTGGAGTCCTATTTCACCAAAAATGAAATTAAAAAAATAAAAAGCAATGCCAATGCTTTTCAACTTGATATTACTGATTCAGTGAAGGATATAGGTAAAAGAACTCTAAGAGTCAGCATTATTTTAGGTATAATTCTAACGATTTTCACAATTGGAACAATTATCAAAGATGGTCTGTTTGGTTTTGGGATTATAGTTCTTATGTTTTGTATGATTGCGGTTCCTTCATATTTCTTAACGCCAATGAGACTCTATATTAAATCCTTATTTTTTTTCATTAAGGAAAAAAATAAAAACTACAAGTAAGCTCGTGCTTTAGGCAGGAGGCATACCCTTTAGTGGGCTATTTCATTGCCCCCGATATAGTAATGTAATCACCTACTATCTCCAATGAGAGTGAGAATTTCCCCATGGTTTTAAAGCCAGTAACTGAATCATTATACATAGCATAAAATAATCTCTCAGTGTCTACCCCTCTACCACTAATACCTAACAAGCTTCTACCGTTTGGTACTAAGACCTTGCCAAATAAAGCCCTTAATGAAAGAGATAGATCCATGCCTGCATATAGAATATCGCCACCATGTTCACCATAACCAACATTAGTAGACGTCCAGCGATATAAGTCTCTTAAATAACCTGTATGTTCTTCGCCAGTGAAGAAGTATTGAGCATTTTCGTAAATATTATTAGTACCATGACAAATTAGTAAAACGCCCGTAACGCCACTAACTACCGTGACTTGTGAGGCTATTACCATAGCTATTCCTGATGCTAGTTGTGATATTCCTGCGACAACGCCTACTGCTTTAACAACATATGTGTATATACCGTTTTCTTTTTTTATTTCCAAATATACGGCTTTGGCTGCTTTATTAAGTTGTAGTGATTCATATTGCATTCTTAACGAATTATGTTCGGCTTTTAGACAGACAAATGCATTACGTTGTCCCTCTTGCGTGGTTGCAGCACGACAAGTTGAAAGATGGCGGTTTACTAAATCGTCGATCTCTTTTCGAAAAGAAAATCTTACCTGTGTATTTTTTAGGTAGAAAGCAGATGCTCTGTTAGCTATACGTGTTAGCGCATGTGCTTCTGCGAGAGCCATCTCAAGGTAGTAGTTTTTTACCTGCTCACGAAAACCAAAGTAATTATCCATGTAAAACTAATTCCTTTGAAATAAAAAGTATGTTCGTTATATCGTGTATTATTTTAATACTTCACTTTATGATATCAATCTCTATAAAAGTGATCAAATACAACTCTTTGGTATTAGATAGACAGCTCATATAGCAACCCTACTGATACTTGCTCAAGTTGTATATTTAATTAATACTTACCAAGACAATTATTTCTATCAATCAAGCACTGATGGCGTTCTATCCAGGATTTGTATAGCCAACCGGCAACGGCAGCGAGAAATGCGACCAGTGAAAGGCCTGTTGAAACCTACTTAATAGCATCCCACGCCATGCTTTTTTCTCCGCAGATAACGATAGTGACAGCGGGAATTTGCGCAGTGATTGCCTGCTATCTTGTCAGTCACGGTCAACTGAAGGTAATGACTTTTCTTTACAAGATAGCAGATAACGTTACTGGTGCGAGGGGAGAGAAAGGTTACAGCCACCCCGAACGCTTAAGTTTTCGGTATAGAAAAATGCAGCCAATAACCGTTACGCCCAGCGTGGTATGGTAGGCCCAGGGAAACTTCAGTTCCGGCATATCAGCAAAGTTCATCCCATACAGGCTGAATATTACCGTAGGGATCGCCAGAATCGCCCCCCAGCCAGCTAACCGTTTGACCACTTCGTTTTGCTTCACGGTGACCAGCGCCAGATTGACGTGCATGGCGTTGGTCAGCATTTCACGCATATCATCCAGGGTACTAGCCACATGCCGGGCGTGATCCTGCACATCGCGCACGTAGGCACGTAGCTCTTTGTGGATCACGTTATCATGCAGGTGAATCAACTGATTGCAAATTTCATCCATCGGTAACGCTGCATTGCGCAGGCCAAGCAGGTGCCGGCGCAGGCTGTAGACGTTTTCAATCGCCGTTTCATCAAACTCCGATTTGAACATATTGGATTCGATATCTTCGATCATCATTTCAAATTTACCGACAATATGGCGATAGTTGTCGACGATGAAATCCAGTACGGAATACAGGGCAAACCCTGGCCCATGGCTCAGTAACTTTGGGTTTTCTTCTGCCTTGACCCGGATTGGCGTATAGCTGGAAGATGCTCCGTGGCGCACGGTGATCAAGAAATTTTTACCAACGAAAAAGTGTGTTTCGCCGTACTCTACTTCTTCTTTTTCCCATTGCGCGGTTTTTACGACGATGAACAGCGAATCGCCATAGGTTTCAATTTTGGGGCGCTGGTGGGCACAAAGCGCATCTTCAATAGCCAAATCGTGCAGGCTGAATTCTTCCTGAATCTTGCGCATAAAGGCATCTTCAGGTTGCCATAATCCTAGCCAGACAAAGGTATCTGGCTCTTTGACTACGTCGCTGATGTCATCAATTGTAATGTCATTCAACCGTTTGCCAGCCTTATACGCCACGCTGTTTACAACCATGGTCTGAGGTTCCATCGCGTTACCTGTCCGTCAGTGAGGGGATGAAAAATAACATTTATGCTTCACCAAAGCATCGGTGGATGCTTTGGGTTCTGGGTATCTCGATGACGGAGATACCTATGGTTCCGCCTTTGTCTCCCCATCAACTTAAGCACAGGAAAATAAAAATACAACATATTGAAATTTCGATTAAAGGGGGAAGACCCTGTTCATTGCGCTAGACTGATTAATTCACGCTGGAGTAAGGAAAGGAGGAAACATGCTACGTCATATGTTGGTTGCTGGCTTATTGTTGTCAAGTAGCCCTTTGCTGCATGCGGCAGTGATAGTCACGCCTTTGCAAGACAAGCTCGAGCATCCGTGGTCGATGGCCTTTTTGCCAGGCGATCACGGAATATTGATCACGGAACGCCCAGGCCGCCTGCGTTTGTGGCAAGAGGGAAAAGGGCTTTCGGCACCGATCGGCGGTGTGCCTGCCGTCTATGCGCAAGGGCAAGGGGGATTGTTGGATGTGGTGTTGGCTCTAGACTTTGCTGCCAGCCGCCGGGTGTATCTTAGCTTTGCCGAGGCCGGGGATAACGGCAAAGCGGGTACTGCGGTGGGCTATGGGCAACTGAGTGACGATGGGGCGCGCTTGGATGATTTCCGCGTAATTTTCCGCCAGGAGCCCAAATTGTCCGTAGGGAATCATTTTGGCTCTAAATTAGCGTTTGATCGCCAAGGCTACCTGTTTATTACGCTGGGTGAAAATAACCAGCGGCCAACGGCGCAGGAAACCGATAAGTTGCAGGGCAAGGTGGTACGCCTGACTGCGGAAGGCAAGGTTCCTGCGGATAACCCGTTGGTCGGCCAGGTGGGTAAACGACCCGAGATCTGGTCTTATGGTCATCGTAACCCACAAGGGTTGGCGCTGAATCCCTGGAGTGGCGAGATGTGGGCGCACGAGCATGGCCCACGCGGTGGTGATGAAATCAATCTCCTGCACGCGGGTAAAAACTATGGTTGGCCAATCGCCACTTACGGGGTGAATTATTCAGGATTGGCGATCCCAGAAGCTCAAGGGCAGCAGGTAGCGGGAACTGAACAACCATTACATTACTGGAAAGTGTCGCCGGGTATCAGCGGGATGGCATTTTATGACGCTAAACGCTTTCCTGAATGGCAGCATTCATTGTTTATCGGAGCTTTGGCCCAACGGGAACTGCTCCGCTTGACGTTGCAGGGTGACAAAGTGGTTGCTGAAGAACGCCTGTTGGGGGATCGCAATGAGCGTATTCGCGACGTCCGCGTTGGGCCAGATGGCTATGTTTATCTGTTGACCGATGCTAATAACGGCAAGTTATTGCGGGTGGGTGACTACTAGGCTGTGCTGCGCAATATGGCCGCCAGCGGTGCTCAAGTGTAAATAGAGGGACACAGTCCAGGCTGTCTCCCTCTATTCATGTCAGGTAAGCGGTATCATGACCGTGTTTTGGTAAGCGGGGCGGGCGCACAGCTGCTGATACCAGCGCTCCATGTGCGGGCGTGGTTGGCGTTTAATCGGCATTTCAAACCAGGCATAGATAAAGCTGCCGAGTGGGATATCACCGATGCCGAAGGCTGCGCCGGAAAGATAGGGCTGTGTTGCCAGCGTTTGCTCAATGATAGTGAAGTGTTGTTCCAGTTCGGCGGTAGCGGCTGCAATGGCGGCATAATCACGCTGTTCGGCTGGCGTGCGCACCAGGCCCCAAAATACGGTACGGAATGGGGCGACGATGGTTGACGTGGCCCAGTCCATCCATTTTTCTGCGGCAGCGCGCGTTGGCAGATCCTGCGGATAAAACGGTGCCTGGCCGAACTTGGCTGCCAGATAGCGCACAATAGTATTGGATTCCCACAGGACAAAATCGCCGTCTTGCAGCAGTGGCACCAATCCGTTGGGATTGAGTGAGCGATAGAGCTCCTCGTTCACTTTGCCATAAGGCCCCCCGGCGTTGATATGGTTATAATTCAGCTCCAACTCTGCGGCACACCAGAGTGCTTTTTTGACATTATTCGAGTTTGCCCGGCCCCAGATGGTCAACATAAAACCCCTCCGTATGTGTGAGAAAGTGACGCTAAGCAGTGCCTCTAGAGGACACGGCTTACTACACCTACCTGATAAAACGGTGTTTGTCACACGGAAAGGCATTTTTTGCCATTTAGCACCGTCCTCTGTGGCGTGTTTTCTCCATTCACCAACAGGGGGAGTATTATGACTAATTAGTAGAAATGACGAAAATTACCACATGGCATTGAACCGGGTAATACGAATCGGGGGGAACTCAAATGAATTAATAATTTAATCACCTCTTAAAAGGCAACTGAAAATATAAAAATAGCGGTGGTAAAAATTCAGGTGAATGCTTTTTTGAATTTTAATAACCATGAATTTATCATCGCCAAAATATATTAAAAACTATTTCTTGAATTTAATATAAGTAACCTCTCTTTATGCTGCGTGAAATTTCCCAAGAATTATCCGTAAATATGGTTGTGAAAGATTTAGCATTGGTTGAAAATAGGAGCTTATGCCTGAAATTAACTTATTAATTAGAATTAACCTCTGCTTTTTTACTTTTATCAAACGTGGTGCACTATAATATCAATGGTATTTTTGAAATTAAATAAAGTAATAACAAATTGAAATATAACGATAATTGTATTTTGTTGATAGTGTTTATGATACCGGAATGCATCATTTTAGTGATTTTACTGGCCTTGGGGGATATTTTTTCAATGTGTTAATACTGAATGTTATCCTCTTTCAGCACTTGGCTTTATCGAGTAATCAGAGGTTAGCTAAAAAATAAACACATTTAAAATATTAGTGTTGAGTTTTTTTTTAATTTAATGATAATTCAAAATACCGATGGGTGGGGCTCTGGCAATAACAACTTTTTGTATGGGAATTTTGCCGAACATAACTGAGTTTATATTAGCTCAGTCAGGTAATAATTATGTTTTAAATGGCTAGCGTTGCAGAACTCGGTGTCACTCTTCGTTAATCAAGGGAAGGAAAAGGATGCCTTCTTTCATATACCAAGTTAAAGGATTCTGCTTGGCAATATTAATCATTGCCTGAATAAACGTGATGCTGCGTGGGTAGGGATCATTTTTATTGGCATAGATTAGTATTTCTGGTTTTTTTCGTTGTTAATTAACGTGTTAAGGATAAAGAAAGCATGAAACTGAATAACATTGCTCTGGCTACAGTTCTGTCTCTGGGGATGGTGTCTTTGGCAAACGCAAATGAAGGGTCAGGCGTTGTGAAATTTACGGGCCAGGTCATTGATGCGCCTTGCTCTATCGCGCCGGAAAGCACCGATCAGACCAGAGACTTTGGCCAGGTAGCGAACGTGTCGCTGGTGAACGGCGGCAAATCCAGGGCTCAAAACTTTGATATCAGGCTACAGGGCTGCGATCTCTCTGGTGCCAAGAACAAAGTGCAGGTGACCTTCAGCGGTTCAGCGGGTGGGGCTACGGGTGCAACTAATACCCTGCTGGCTATCAGCGGTGTTCGTGGTGCGAGTATTGCTATGTTTGATGGTTCTAACCAACCGATCACGCTGGGGACTGCTACCACCGTTCAGAACCTGCTGGCTGGGGATAACATCCTGAGGTTCTCTGCTTATCTGCAAGGGCACACGGGTACAACGGTGGCGGATATTGAAGAAGGTGATTTCAGCGCAATCACCAACTTTACGTTGGCATACAACTAAACGTGAATGTGACTGCATGCGGGAACCGCATGCAGTCTTTGTTGATCTTGCCTGTTACGGGAGCCTGGATGTTAGGGAATATATTGACTCGCGCTTCACTATTGCCCTTGGTATGGGCTGTTTCTCTACCGTCAGCCTGGGGGATGAACCGCATTAATATGAACGGAACAATCGTTGTCCCCGCCTGCAATATTGATGTGAAAAGCCGTGACCAGGTTATTGAGATGGGGGTGCTGCCCTTTGAGCAGATAGTCAATAACAGTCAGGCATTGGCACGTCCTTTCAGTATCGGGCTGGTAAATTGTGCGCTGAAGCATGCAGGCGATAACATCTTGATCAGGCAGCATTTTCGCGCCACGTTTGATGGGCGTAATGACGGTGGATATTTTGGTGTTGAAGGGGAGGCCCGAGGCGTTGCACTGGCACTGAGTGATGCACTGGGTAATGAAGCTACTCCCGGTGAAGCATTGCCGCCGCAGATACCGGTATTACAGGCTAAGGAGATGCAGCTGCACTACACCGCACGTATGGTGAGCAACAATCAGCCGTTGCAGGCCGGCACTTACAATGCCCTAGTGCGCTATCAGTTGGAATACCACTGAGCAGCACGCCGGACATGATGATGGGCTATTTGCGCATATTAAGAAATTGGCTTCCCAGAAGGGTGTTTCCTGCAATAACAATCATAACGCCTGGGAAAGTCATTAACGCATACAAGGTCAATGGATGATGAGCATTCCACGTGTAGGAGTATCAGTTCCACGTACCCGTTTGTTGCCGTTACTGATTGCGCTGGCACTGGCGAATGGCAAGGCATCTGCGGCCGGGCCTATCGAATTCAATACCGATGTGCTGGATGTACAAGACCGCAGCAATATTGATTTGGGGCGTTTTGCCCGCGCAGGCTATGTGATGCCAGGTGAATACAGCCTGGTGGTCAATGTTAATCAACAAGAATTGCCAGAACAATCGATCCCGTTTTACCCGGCGGAAAAGGACGCAACCAGTACGGAAGCCTGCCTTTCACCGATATTGGTAGAGCAGATGGGGCTAAAGGAAGAATTTACCCGTCAACTGGTCTGGTGGCATAACGGTCAGTGTCTGGCGATCGCCAGTCTTGAAGGGATGACGGTGCGCCCTGATTTAGGCAGCAACACGCTGTATCTCAGTATTCCCCAGGCTTATCTGGAGTACAGCGCCGCCGATTGGGACCCGCCTGCGCGCTGGGATGATGGCATTCCTGGGTTGCTGCTGGATTACAACCTCAACGCGCAGAATCAGCGCCAGACGCAAAATGGCAATGTGCAGAAGGGGTATAACCTGAACGGTAACGGCGTGGTGGGGGCCAACGCGGGAAGCTGGCGGTTGCGTGCCAGTTGGCAGGGGCAAATCGATCATCAGACCGGCTCAGGGCAGCCGACCCGGCGAAATTTCGAATGGACACAGTACATCGCCTACCGGGCGATACCACGGTTACGCGCCAAGCTGACGGTGGGCGAGGATTTCCTGAATTCCGACATTTTTGACAGTTTCCGTTACACCGGTTTTGGCTTGGTGAGCGATGACGCCATGCTGCCACCCAACCTGCGCGGCTATGCGCCGGAAGTCAGTGGAGTGGCGCGTACCAACGCCCGCGTAGTGGTCAGCCAGCAAGGACGGGTGCTGTATGAAACGCTGGTGGCGGCCGGGCTGTTCCGTATTCAGGATTTGAGCAATACCGTCTCCGGGCTGATGGATGTGCGGGTTGAAGAACAGGATGGCAGCGTACAGGCGTTCAGCATCAATACGGCCAGTATTCCTTACCTGACGCGGCCGGGCATGCTGCGCTACAAACTGGCCAGCGGCCGGCCGACCGACTGGCGGCACCGCACACAGGGCCCGCTGTTTGGCAGCGGTGAATTCTCCTGGGGGATCAACAATGGCTGGTCATTGTTCGGGGGTGGTGTGGCCGGTGATGAGTACAACGCCTTGGCGCTGGGGATCGGCCGTGATCTGATGGCGTTTGGCGCATTATCGTTTGACGTGACGCAGTCATGGGCGCGTTTGCCACGGCAGGAATCTCTGTCAGGGGGCTCGTACCGCCTGCGTTATTCGAAGAACTTCGATCAGATTAGTGGGCAGGTGACCTTTGCCGGCTACCGCTTCTCGGAACGCAGCTTTATGACCATGAGCGAGTTTATTGAAGCGCGCAACCTGGGCACCCGCAGCCAGAACAGCAAAGAAATGTACTCGGTGTCTTACAGCCAGCAGTTCGTTGGTATCGGGCTGATGGCCAACCTGAACTATGACCACCAGACTTACTGGGATCGGGATGCCAACGATCGCTATAGCCTGTCGCTGATGCGTTACTTTGATTTCGGCCGCTTCAAGAACCTCAGCCTGTCGATGACCGGTTACCGCAATCAATACAATGGGTTGAATGATGATGGGGTGTTCCTGTCGCTGTCGCTGCCTTGGGGCAACTATGACTCAATGAGCTACAGCGGCACGCTAGACCGTAATGACAACACACACCGGGTGAGTTACACCGCCCGTGTGAATGATCGTGACAGCTATCAGGTGAGCAGCGGCTGGACCCGCAAAGGTGCGCTGGCGAGCGGCTTCTATAACCACCAGGCGGATTGGGCGCAGATTAATGCCACCGCCAGTACTCAGGTCGGGAGCTACAGCGTGGTGGGGTTGGCTTTGCAGGGGGGGATGACCGCGACCCGTGAAGGGGCGGCGCTGCACCGGGGGGCAATACATGGTGGAACTCGTCTGCTGGTTGATACCGACGGGGTGGCGGGGATCCCCATTAGTAACTATGGCGCACCGGTGCTGACCAACCGTTTCGGCAAAGCGGTGGTAGCGGATATGAACAACTATTACCGCAACCAGGTAAGTATCGTTCTTGACCAGTTGCCGGAGAATGCCGAAGCGACGAAGTCGGTGGTGCAGGCGACTTTGACCGAAGGGGCGATAGGCTACCGCCGCTTTGACGTCGTTGCGGGGGAAAAAGCGATGGCGGTGATCCGGCTGGCGGACGGCACCATGCCGCCCTTTGGGGCCACCGTGCAGAATCGGAAAAAACGCGATGTGGGGATCGTCAACGACGGTGGCAGCGTGTACCTGAGCGGCATTGAACGCGGTGAGATGATGACGGTGCATTGGGATGAACAGGCGCAGTGCGAGTTGACATTGCCTACTGAACTGCTGGCTGACGGAATGAGTGAACTGCTGTTGCCATGCCGGGCGATAGCCCCGAAAACAGAGACCACAGACCTGGCCACCGTGCAGGCGACGGTGGAGACAAGACGATAAATGGAACATGAGATGAAGAGAAACAATATAGGGATGGTGTTGGCTAGCGGAACCTTGCTGTGTGCAATGACGGCACAGGTTCAGGCGGCCATTGCGCTGGATCGTACCCGGATTATCTTTGCCGGGGGAGATAAGTCCATCAGCCTGAGTGTGAAAAATGACAATCTGCAATTACCGTACCTGGCACAGGGTTGGATAGAAGATGCCGCAGGTAATAAGGTGACCAGCCCGTTGGCCGTGCTGCCGCCGGTGCAGCGCATTGAAGCGGGGGCGAAAAGCCAGGTAAAAATTCAGGCGTTGCCGGTGGTGAGCCAACTGCCGCAGGACCGGGAAACCTTGTACTACTTTAACCTGCGTGAAATCCCGCCAAAGAGCGATAAGGCGAACACCTTGCAGATCGCGCTGCAAACGCGCATCAAGCTGTTTTATCGGCCCAAGAGCCTGATGAAGACTACCGCAGAGATGGCGACACCCTGGCAGGAACAACTGACCCTAACGAAGCAGGGCGATAAATATGTGGTTAATAACCCAACGCCTTATTACGTGACGCTGGTGGATGCGGGGAGCCAGAAGGGGATAAGTGCACCAGGTTTTGAACCGCTGATGCTGGATCCGAAGAGCAGCGCCCCGTTGGGGGTAGGCATTGCTGTATTGGGCGATTCACCGGCGTTGACCTACGTCAACGACTATGGTGGCCGCCCGGTACTGACGTTCCGCTGTGGCGGAACCGGTTGCCAAGTGGTGTCGGAGAAAAAGGGTTAAGTGCAAGTCGGTCATGACGGGTGGCAGGAAAAGGCATGGCTCATGTCTGCTAGGAGAGAACGTATGCAACATTATTATCCTGTTCCGGGCGGGCATTGTCAGGGGGAAATGAAACCGAGGCGTGTGGGGCTCTGTTACACCGTAGGGCTCTGGTACGCTTTGCTGACACTTGCCCCGGCCAACGCCAATATGCCGGTAAATATCAGAGGGACGGTGATCGTTCCTCCGCCTTGTACGATTAATAATAACCAGACTATTCAGGTGGATTTCGGTGATGAGGTGATGACCAGCCGTATCGATGGCGTTAACTATAAACAGGCAATTACTTATAGCCTGAGCTGCGATATCCAAAAATCCAATAATCTGCAAATGCGCATACAGGGCAATGGGGCCAGTTTTAATCTGGGTGTATTGAGAACCAATAAAACCGAGCTGGGCATCGCATTGTACCGGGGCACACAACCGCTAAATATCAACACCTGGTTTAATTATACCTATCCCAGCCAGCCTGTGCTGTATGCAGTACCCGTCAAGCGGAGCGGCACAAACTTGACGGGCGGGGAATTTACCGCCTCTGCGACGTTATTAATTGATTATCAGTGAACACCGGGAGGCATAAATCATGCGGATTTTTTTGTTATCCCTGCTGGTGGCGGGGTTGGGCAGTTATTTACCGGTGGCGCTCGCAGCGGGGGGCGATATGACATTTCGTGGAACACTGATCGAGCCTCCTCCCTGTTCCATCAACAGTGGCAATAACATCTTTGTGGATTTCGGCGAACGAGTCGGGATTAAAAAGGTCGATGGCGTTAATTATATGCAGGGCATTAATTATACGCTGGTCTGCGAACCTAATACCTATGGTTGGGTGTTGAAACTGAAGCTGATGGGCAGCAGTACTGCGTTTGATAATGCGGCGGTGCAAACCAATATCAGCAATCTGGGAATTAAGATCCTGCGTGATGACCAGCCGTTTGTACTGGGCAGCGATATCAGCATTACGCCGGCTAACAAACCGCAATTGAAGGCCGTGCCTGTGCAACGGCCGGGCGTATTGTTAAACGAAGGCCCTTTTGAAGCGGTAGCAACGCTGCTGGCCGACTACCAATAATAGGGGAACAGAGGATGCGATTTTCAGCGCGGTTACTGTGTATGTTGGTTGCTTTACCCGGCCTTTCTCTGGCTGCCGATAATCTACGTTTCAAAGGGGCATTAGTCGCAGAACCCTGTACGTTACGGGTAGCTGATGAAAACCTCAGTGTCGATTTTGATGTGATCGTAGATAAATACCTGTATCGCAATGGCCGCACTCTTGGGCAACCACTGGTGCTGCATTTGAATGATTGTGATATCAGCCTGGGCAATATGGTCAAGCTCACCTTTTCCGGTATTGAAAATACCAAACTGCATGGGTTATTGGCGATATCGGGTGCAAGCCAGACCAGCGGAATTGCCATTGGTATCGAAACAACGCAGGGCAATCTGGTGGCGTTAAATACGGCCAGTTATAACCAGGGGTTGGTTGCGGGGAATAATACGCTCAACCTGCGTGCCTATGTGCAAGGGGAACCCGAAGCGATTACCAAGAAAACGATTACCCCGGGTAACTTTAGCGCCAGTGCAACGTTTTTATTGGAATATGAGTAGCCGGTAATACGGTTTACCCCGATGCCAACAATGTCACTTATTAATACACGATGAATTAAGGATAATCACAGGGGCGTTTATGAAAGCCATTCGTATTATTTTTTGGGCTGTCACCATGTTGACAGCGTATAGCGCCCAGAGCGCGATTTATTCTTATATCACTGAAAGTGATGGGGTACCCACAAGTGCTAGATATTGGTGGACTATTGAATATTGGGATACTGTCGATTCAACGCCGAATCCCTGTTATCGCTGGTCACAATGCACAGTATTTATCGGCCACCGCCACAGCGATGCGGGTGGAGCAGGGCCCGGTGTTTCAGAGAGAGGAGAATTTGTTGATGGTGTCAATCATTATGCAACGGTAGGCGAGGTGGGAGCCGCTTTTCGGCGTGTGCATTTTCTACCACGTAGCGGAACCCAGAATCACTTTGGCCCTGCCGTTACTCAGGAATGTGTCGGGATATTTTATAAATGGTCAACAGGTACCGCCAATGCGGAGGGGAGTCGCATGATGCCCAGCAGTTTATGCGGTATCGTTCCGCCGCCGGTGGGTAGATGTGAATTTACCGAAACCAGCGTTGAATTGACGCATGGCCAGATCCAATTGAAAAATATTGAAGGGCATCAGGCGCGGCAGACCGGCTACATCCGCTGTACACAAGATATGGATGTCATGGTTTATGCCGCAGGGGCGGGCGGTAATGGCCTGGTAAACCTCAGAAGTGATAGGAGCCTGCAATCTCACTTGACCATTGGCGGAGTGAATGGCGCAACAGGGATCAGAATACATGCTTTAGCGGGTATCAAGATGCCAGTGGAGTTTATGTCTACGCTGACGAAAACAGGCAACGTAGAAGCAGGTGATTTCTTCGGTTCGGCTACGGCTATTCTGACGATGCCTTAACTGTGCTCTCAATTGTGCATGAGTAACTTTGGTAGTTATGCGCAGCATTGTCTAATTAAAAATAGATGTATTGAGAAAATAAAGCACGAAGCTAAATGTTCTGAACACTTATTTTAAAAGGTATAGGCAACGTCTCTTTACATTGTAGGAAATTTCTTTAATTACAGTTGGAATATATAACAGCAAGATGATGAAAATGTATCTTTCTTTATTGCATTGATTTGTAAGGTGATTTATTTCGATGGGAGAGAGTGTGTCGGGTGGTTTTTTGGTGTAGCATGATAATTAATATGAGTTGTAAACAATTTAATTTAATTTTTGTTTTTAATTCTTTAAATATATATAGACAAGTTTACATAATATTCTTTATTATTCACCACCTCACCAATCTGGTGTTAAATTTTAATCAAACATAAAGGAATTTAAAATGACTAACGTCAAAACCCTTCTGTTAATAACAGCTATGACAGCAATGTCGTCCAGTGCTTTTGCTCAAAGCATTTCAGCAACGGGGTCAACGCTTGCTAGCGCCGAAGCAAAAATTGCCGCACAAGCGCAAAAAGCGGGTGCCGCATACAAAATTACCAGTGCTCAAATGAACAATCAGGTTTATATGACCGCTGAGCTGACTGCAAAGTAATCATTTAAACAACCAATAGCCCTATATTAAGGAATTAGAAATGAAGAATGTTAAAACTACCCTGCTGGTAGTCGCTCTGGTGGCCTTATCGTCCAGCGCTTTTGCT
Source organism: Chania multitudinisentens RB-25 (assembly GCF_000520015.2). Taxonomy (GTDB): domain Bacteria; phylum Pseudomonadota; class Gammaproteobacteria; order Enterobacterales; family Enterobacteriaceae; genus Chania; species Chania multitudinisentens. The sequence continues at coordinate 4,361,738 of NZ_CP007044.2, read as the reverse complement.
CAAAGCATTTCAGCAACAGGATCAACGCTTGCTAGCGCAGAAGCCAAAATTGCGGCCCAGGCGCAAAAAGCGGGTGCCGCATACAAAATTACCAGCGCTCAAATGAACAATCAGGTTCATATGACAGCAGAACTCCTTACTGACCAGTAAATAAACATTTGCGTCATTGGTTTGTAGAAAGATGTATTGGTTATCATCATGTGGTATGAAGAAAACTCCATAGTTATCTTGCGATGATAAAATCAGGTCATATCGGTTTCTTGTTAGAAAAAGCATTTCATATAAGAAAAATCCTACAAAATAAAAAGACGTTGCTTATGTTTGTCGTAGAGGTGGCTCTCTATGATCAGCTTCAAGGTAGGGATGTTGATTAACGGGATAAAGTAGAGCGTTCGGTGTGCGCTTTATTATGCTCATTTGTTTATGAGTATGCCCTGTTATTCATATATTAATTAATTCGTGCTGCAGGAAGGTGGTAACGCGATACATTCCAACGTATTTGCCTAAGGCGATTATTGGAGTGTATAGGAGAACCATACCTGCAACTTGAAATATAGCGAATATAAGTATTAGCTGACCGTTATTGGTTTTCTCAATATTGTTATTGCAGACATCAAATCAAAGTTACATTAATTTTTTAAATAAAGTAAAGTTATCTACTTTACAATCCTATTGCAAATATAAGGTGCAATGTTATTCATTGCCTCCTTATCATATAGATGAGATTTTTATGATGAAAAAAATGAATTTATTAAAGATAGCCGTTCTTTCAACCTGTTTAATTAACCTGCCTGCATTTTCTGCTGAAAATAAACCTGATGATTTCTCTACGACATCAGATGCGAATGCTGATAAGCGGATCAACAAAAGTTTAGAAGAGTTTAAAGCAGAAAGAGAGCAGGTAGAAAAAAACCTGCGAAATTTTGATGACTTGGATTTCAATGTTTATAGTCACCAAAAGTGGGATGAAATGAACAGAAGCCATGCCGAAGATATCATTGTTAATTATCCCGATGGCACCAAAACCTATGGTCTAAAAGAACACCTTGATAGATCAAAGAAAATATTTGCTTTTGCCCCTGATACTGAAAACCCGATTCACCACGTGCGTATTGGCCAGGGTAACTACACGGCAGTTACCGGTGTCTGGCGTGGCACATTCACTAAGCCAATGGTGTTGTCGGATGGTACTGTGATCCAACCGACAGGTAAGCGCTTTGAAATCGAGATGGCGACCATTGGCCGGTGGAATGAGCAAGGGACAATGGATGAAGAGTGGTTGTTCTACGATGACTATACTTTTATGAAGCAATTAGGGTTGTTGAAATAACAATTTTTTCTTCTGTAAATACTTCCTGTTGCAGTAATGGCGCTCAAAGTTCAGAGTGCCAGAGCATGTAAAAGTGTTCGTACCATTGCCTGTTTTTGATAGGTTGCTGTTGGTGTCAAAAGCAGGCAAATGGTAGCGGAAAAATGTATAACGCTCGTTGTTGAACGGGGTATGCATGAGTGCCTGAGCAGCATCAGAACCACACACTTCACTGCCCATTCTTTGATATCCAGTATCAGACCAGCAGCGCTCTCAAGCCGTTGGAACTCCCCACCGCCATGGCTGTGCCTCGTTTTACAATTGCTGATATTCATCCCCAATCACGCCAGCTTGCCGGAACAGCAACCGGGAGTGGGGTGGAAAGCCGCTATCGTTATTCACCATTTACCGCTGCATGCCAGATGGCACAATTTTTAGTCGATTTGCCCGCCGAAACGTACAGTTATGTAAAAATGCAGAAAAATCAGGCTAATCCCTGCAAGAATGAGATAAAACGAATAAACTCACAGCATGGAGCACACAAATTACAGTGCAGAAGCATACGGGAGCAGCAAAGGTTTTGCGGTTGGCAGCGCGGTATCAAACCACTTTCGTGGGCTGGCTGAAAGCGTAAATATATTTAATGACTCAATGAGTTACATGGACATTCTGGCGACGTCATGATGAAAAAAAACTTTTCCGCTTATCTTAAAGAATTGACCCTCGGTGCAGGCGTTATGTTATCGGTTGTGTCTGTTGTTCAGGCTGCAGAAGCGCCAGCCGCTCCGCAAATTGATGCTAAAGCTTATGTACTGATGGATTACAACAGCGGCAAGATCCTGGCAGAGGGCAATGCTGATGCGCGTCTCGACCCTGCCAGTTTAACCAAAATCATGTCCAGCTATGTGATCGGCCAGGCGGTGAAAGCGGGTAAAATCAAACCAGACGACTTGGTGACCGTTGGCAAAGATGCTTGGGCAACGGGTAATCCGGTGCTGCGAGGTTCTTCGCTGATGTTTATCAAACCGGGCGACCAGGTGCCCGTGTCGGAACTGAATAAAGGTATCGTCATTCAATCAGGTAACGATGCCAGTATCGCGTTGGCGGATTATGTCGCCGGGAGCCAGGATTCATTTGTTGGGTTGATGAATAACTATGCCAAATCTCTTGGCCTGCAAAATACGCATTTCCTGACGGTGCATGGCCTGGATGCCGAGGGGCAATACAGTACGGCACGCGATATGGCGTTGTTGAGCCAGGCGCTCATCCGTGATGTACCGGACGAATATGCGCTTCATAAAGAGAAAGAGTTCACCTTCAACAAAATCCACCAGATAAACCGCAACCGTCTGTTGTGGAGTAGCAATCTGAATGTGGATGGTGTCAAAACCGGCTATACCGGTGGGGCAGGCCATAATCTGGTGGCGTCCGCAACTGATGGCCCGATGCGCCTGATTTCAGTGGTATTAGGGGCGCCGAGCGACCGTGTGCGTTTCAGTGAAAGTGAGAAATTGCTGACTTGGGGGTTCCGCTTCTATGAAACCGCGATCCCGATCAAGGCTGACAAGACCTTTGTTACCCAGAAAGTGTGGTTTGGTGATGTGGGGGAGGTGCCATTGGGGGTAGCAAAAGATGCTGCCGTTACTATTCCTAAAGGGCAGATGAAAAACCTGAAAGCCAGTTATAAACTCAATCAGCCGGCCCTGGAAGCGCCATTGGCGAAAAATCAGGTCGTGGGCAGCATCGACTTTCAGCTCGATGGTAAAACCATTGAACAACACCCGCTGGTGGTAATGCAGGAAGTTAAAGAGGGGAACTTCTTCAGCCGCATATGGGACTTTGTGATGATGAAGCTGAGCCAGTGGTTTGGGGGGATTTTCGGTTAGAAGTCATGCGGGTGCACACCAGTGAACCCGCAGCTCAGGATAAAAAAGAGCCCGAAACTATGCGGGCAGGGTGTAAAGGTCAGGCAAAAGCAAATTATACGGCTGCCCCTCTACCACAAAAATCAGGTTCTGGCCTTGCTGTTGATAAGTGACCGACAGCGGATTTGACCGCGCTGAAGGAATCAGCAACGTCACAAGCTGGTGGTGTTTACTGCGGCGGCTCTGCGCATGGAGTTGCCAATGAGGAGCTAATCCAGCAATCTCTTGCACATCAATACCAGCAAAACCGCAGTGATTCTTCAGTTCGAGTGGCCCGGAAGAACAGTAGACAAACTCCCCCTGCAACATCGCCCGTTGACCTTGATAACAAAAACGTTGATTGCTCAATTGGCAGGCATCCAGCGTGTGCAGTAACCACTGGAAGTCGGCCTCTTCGCGTAACAGCAGATGATCAACCACGATAAAATAGCGTTGCTGAATAAAATGCACGTCTCGCTGATAGCGGATTAATTCAGGAACTGCATGGTGATAAGCGGCGGTTGCATCCATCTCAATAATCACGGACTGATTATCTTGTCGGGCTGAAAGCAGACGACCCGCATAGGCCAGGTTATCGCGTTTATTCCTATCGGCATATTGCCCATGCCCATTAATCAATAAGGCGTTTTTCGACCGGGTTTGCCGACGCCAATCCAGATGCATGGCGGAGCCGAAATGTGCGTAATAGCCACTCTGGATTGCCAGATCTTCGCCATAGGCATACAGCAAAAACGCGGCCTGATCGGCATGGCTGTGGCTCAACGCCCCGAAAGGGCTACATTTGCTGATCCATTGAATATGCTGCTGCGGATCGGCCATATTTTGCTGAATCGCTACCCAGCCAATTGCCGGAAACTGATGTAATAACGGTAAATCATCGGGCGTTTTAGCACTGACCTGCGGAAAATCATGCAGATATTGCAGGCTGTCGGAATTAAAGTCCCACCAGCCATAGTTATAAAACTCCATGGCGCTGCCGTTATCCTGTTTCCGCAGTTGCTCAAAATACCACTGGTAATAAGGGTTGCCGGTCACGCCAGCAAACTGGCGCAGGTTATAGCCCAATTTGAGACAAGGAAGATCGCCGAGCGTTGAATCATCGCCAAAACTGGCGCGACGGGTATCGGGAGCCTTGGTATAGAGTGGAAAGTGCCCGGTACGTTGAAAGAACGGGCGTTGATACAGATTATGGCCGGTAAATTTCAGGAGTAAATTGGCTGCCTCAATAAAATACGCCATCCCTGTCATCCAATAATGAGTCCCTTCAGCCCAGCCACCGTCATCGCCTCCCCAGGCAGGGTACAAAGCATCATAATAGTTAATGGCATAATCCAGCCATTCCTGTGCCTGAGGTTCTTCCCCCAGCAAGACAATGGAGCCAGGCACCATGACGGAGGCAATAGCCCGCACGGAATGGCTTTCATAAGGAGAGTAATGGATGCCGTCACCGTCAATGGCTTTTGCCGCCACCTGGCGTAGCCGGATCATCAATACCCGGCGGATCTGCTGCCGCTCCGCCGCCTGCAACTGTTGATAGAGCCAGTCATAACCCCAAGCGAGCGCGGCCGCGACGCGAAAAGCGGCTTCATCATTGTAATCCCGGCTGGTAGCACCGTCGGGTTCCCACGATGCCACGTGCAGTAACCACTGTTTGGCGCGGTTCAACAGCCCCCGATCGTTCAGGATTGTGCCAGCAATCGCCAGGTGGCGAATGGCGTACATGGCCTCCTGACAATCGAGATACATTTTCCGCCATAGTGCCGCAACGCGAATATCACCAGGGTATCGCAATGGTTCGGCGATAAGAGGGCGATCGATCCACGGTGCTACCGATTGGTCATAAAACGCCTGCCATTGACAGTAATCAGGGTTTTGTAGCAGTTGTTGAGCAAAGGCGCTGATCTCCGTGCGATTCAGCCACAGGCGGGGATGTGAAAGATCACAATCCCGGTAACGATGGTGGTGGGTTAGCGCAGGAACTTGTGGAAGGTGCTCCGGCAGCGAAAAGCGGCGTGACTCACTCCATTCTGAAATCTGGCGCTGTAGCGCGTTATCCCACAGGGCATAGCTCCAGCGGTATTCACCGGCGTTCAGGGTTTGATCGGGGCGATAGAAGCTGTTTTGAATCGCGCAGAATAACAGTTGCGCCCCGCTGCTCAGGCATTCAATCCGCAGCAGATAACAGTGCTTATCTGCTGAAGGAGGAAGCCAGCTAAAACTGGGCGGATTCTCACTGACCGTTTGGTTATCTGGTGCATAGGCGATGGTAATGGGGGTCGCTACCGGTTGGATTAAGGTCTGCATAATGATTCCCGGCGTGGGTGAAGATTGATGAGGAGAATACGGCCTGCCACTCTAAAGAATGACAGGCCGTGATACAGTCAGATAAAAGGGATTTCCTAAGGAGAGCTATGACTTATATTGACGATCATAGGCTTTTTGCATGACGGCCAGAACCTGATCCAGACCGCGTTGTTTTAGCTGTTTCTGGTAATTGTCCCAATCTTTCTGCGGATCTCGGGTGCCGATCACCCAGGCTTGCGCACTTTCATACATGAAGGTTTTCAGCTCTGGCCAGTATTTATCGTATATCTGACGTTCCTCTTGGGTCATGTTAACGCCGTCGAAGGCTGGGAGGTGGTAGTTACCTTTCTGGTACATATCAATGCCTGCCAACGCATCAGGAGAGGTCCATTGCCGTTCGTAGTCATAATCCATCCAATACCCAATCGGGATCTGCGCGCCTATATCGTAAAGTTGGTTATTGACCGGTTTTTCATTTTTCAGAACCGAATCCATAAACTGTGGTTTGCCATCTTTCATTTCGAAGGTTTTACCTTCAACACCAAAGTTGGCGATATTGCGCCCCTGCGGGCTGAAGTAGAAATCAAACAGCTTGATGGTTTCGATCGGATGCTGGTTCTTCACCGTAATCGCCCAGCCATCAGGACGCACGCGCTGGCGCGTATCTTCTTCCCAACGTTCCCCTTTGGTATTGGCGGGCGGGGCGATAGGGATCAATTTAAAACCAGGGATGTTTTTGGACATGGTGTCGTTGAAGGTCATGGTGCTGGCGAACCAATCATGCGTCATGCCGCCAACGTTTCCTCCAAACTGTTGTTCCCGTGAGCGGGCTTTACGGGTGAAAATTTCCGGGTCGATCAGCCCTTCCTTGTACCATTTTGCCACGCCGACCATCCCGGTCTTAAAGGCTTCTTCGGCGAATGGATGCTTGATCTTGCCGTCCTCGACATAGAAATCCAGGTAGTTATTGGAGCCGGAAGCTCTGGCTCCCCAGAAGTTGACCAAGCGGAATACTTCTTCCGGGTGGCGGTCAATAAAAGGCGTTTCATCTTTCTTGCCATTACCGTTAGGGTCCATTTCGCGGAACGCTTTCAAAACGGTATACAGTTCTTCGGTCGTTTGTGGCACTTTCAGGCCCAGTTTGTCCAGCCAATCTTGGCGGATAAAGTAACCACGCGCGGTGGCTCCGTCTGGAACGTAGGGAATAAAATAGAGGTTACCGTCGGGCGCGGTGATGGCTTTAGCAATTTCGGGATGAGCATCAAAGAAGGTTTTCAGATTGGGAGCATGCTTGGCAATCAGCTCATTCAGGGGAATAAAAGCCCCTTCCATGCCATAGCGGATAAAATTGTCTTTCAGATTATCACCACCGACGATGTCAGGCAGCTCATTGGACGCAAGCATCAGGTTGAATTGTTCAAGGCTGTTTGTCGCGGCTTTATTGGCCGTGCCTACCAGCTTCACGTTGGTCAGACGAGCGACTTCTTGTGCGACTGGCCAATTTTCATTCCATACCCATTTATCACGGAAATGCATGTGAATTTGCAGGGTTAACGGGTCTTGCACGATCCAGGTGGGTTCGGCCGCAGTGGCTGCCGATGCGCCCAGTGCGATATTCACCGCCAGTGCTGCCAGACAGATTATTTTTCTCATCCCTTAGTTCCTCCTATTTAAGTAATGACCAACCGTTATTTTTTATACTGCCTGTCATAGGCTTGCTGTACTAAAGTGAGAACCTGGTCGAATCCGCGTTTTTTCAACTGACGCTGATATTCATCCCAGGTTTTTTCCGGGTCCTGTGTACCCATTACCCACGACTGGCTCATTTCGAACATATAGGTTTTTATGTCTGACCAATATTTGTCATAGATCTCACGTTCAGCGGGGGTCATATTGACGCCAGGGAATTGCGGCAAGACATATTTTCCCTGGGTATACATTTCAATGCCTTTTAAGGCGATAGCATTGGTCCACTGTTTTTCGTAGTTGTAATCCATCCAATAACCGAGCGGGATTTGCGCACCGATATCATACATCTGGTTATTAACCGGTTTATCTGATGACAGAATACTGTCCATAAATACCGGCTTGCCCTCTTTCATCGTATATGTGACGCCCTCGGTACCGAAGTTCGACAAAATACGGCCCTTGGGGCTGAAGTAGAAATCAAATAACTTGATGGTGCTGACCGGATCTTTATTCAAGGCGCTAATTGCCCAACCATCGGGGCGAGGGATCTGGCGGGCATCCTCTTCCCAACGTTGCCCCAGACGATTAATCGGCGGTGGCATCGGCACCAGTTTAAAACCGGGAACGGACTTGCTTAAGGCACCGTTGAACAGGGCGGTGCTGGCGAACCAGTCATGGGTCATCCCACCCTGATTGCTGCCAAACAATTGTTCACGTGAACGCGCCTTCCGGGTGAAGATTTCCGGGTCGATCAACCCTTCCTTGTACCAGATACCGACCTGTTTGATGCCATCGCGAAAAGCGGATTCTGCAAAGGGGTGCTTGATTTTGCCGTCTTCAACATAGAAATCCATCCAGGTGTTCGAGCCGGTAGAGCGTGCGCCCCAGAAATTAACCAGCCGGAATACCTCTTCCGGATCGCGATTCAAAAAGGGGATTTCATCCGGCTTGCCGTTGCCATTCGGATCCTGCTCTTTAAACGCTTTCAGTACGCTGTACAACTCCTCAACCGTTTGTGGCATTTGCAGCCCGAGTTTATCCAGCCAGTCCTGGCGGATAAAATAACCGCGGGATACCTGCCCATCCGGCACGTAAGGAATATAGTAAATGTTGCCATCCGGTGCGGTAATTGCCCGCTTGACGTCAGGGTGGCTGTTGAAGAAAGCGCTCAGGTGAGGCGCATATTTTTCTATGAGGGGATTCAGCGGAATAAATGCCCCTTCCATACCGTAACGGATAAATTTATCTTTCAGATCGTTACCCGCCACAATATCGGGTAATTCTCCCGCTGCCATCATCAGGTTGAATTGTTCCTGGCTATTGGTTGAGGCCTTATTGGCCGTACCATGCAATTTCACATTGGTCAGGCGGAAGATTTCTTTAGCCACAGGCCAATTATCATCCCACACCCATTTGTCGCGGAAATGCATATGGATAGTGAGGTTGACCGGTTTATCGGCAACCCATGTAGTTTCCTTGGTGTCGGCATAACTGGTCATGCCGGTAATTAACAGCATAAATGCCATGGGATATAGGGTTTTTTTCATTAGTCGATCTCCACTATTCTATACCTGCCATCAGACAAGCCGCAGAAACATTGATTGTTGCTTTCCTGCCGATTGAGCGAGTTAGGGCATAGCCGCGTTCTTATTATTAACCAGAGGGCTAGGCTGTTACTCTTTAATACCGCCCAGCATGACGCCTTTGGTAAAGTATTTTTGTACAATTGGATAAACAATAATGACGGGAATTAACGACATGATAATAATGGCACCCACAACGGTTTCCATTGAATAGGTATTGGAAAGCAGAGCGCCGGCAAACTCCTCATTGACGTTTAAATCAACGATAGTTTTCTTTAAATATACCTGTAGCGGGATCTTTTCTTCGGTACGCAGCAGTACCATGGCCCAGAAGTAACCGTTCCAACGTGCAATGGCGCACAACAGTGTCACCGTTGCCAGGGCCGGTTTTGCCAATGGGATATAGACTTTCCACAGGATCTGGAAATCATTGGCGCCATCCATACGCGCTGCTTCTTCGAAAGAAGAGGGGATGGATTCAAAATAGTTGCGCATCAAGATGATATTGAAGGCGCTACAGGCGAAACCAATCAGGATACCGAAGCGGGAATCCAGTAACGCCAGATCGCGCATGTTCAGAAAGAATGGGATCATCCCTGCGTGAAACCACATGGTAAAAGCAATAAAGAAGCCAAAAACGCGGCGGCCTTTTAATCTGGCTTTTGACAGAGCATAAGCCCCCGGAACAATAAAGAACAAACTGGTGATGACGCCAAAAACGGTATAGAACAAGGTGTTGGCGTAAGATGTCCAGAACAGCCTGTCTTTGAATACTCGACCATATGCGGAAAAATCAATATCTACCGGGAACAGGAATACCCGCCCGGTGGTTACCGACGCACCGGTACTCATGGAGATCGATAACACATAAATGATCGGATAGAGCGCGGCGATACAGAAAATCACCAATAAAATACTGTTGGTTGCGCCGAATACTTTATCCGAGCGATTACTGAATGGAGTCGAGATCACGGTTAATGTCTCCAATGTATAATAAACAGGATTAATCAGCAGACGGCGAGCATGGTTGGCTGGCCGCCTGCTTGATAATCAAAATACGCCGGTGCGGGTAATACGACGGCTCATTGCATTGGCGAACAACACCACAATCAGGGCGATAACCGCGTTGAATATCCCCGCCGCAGTCGCGATATCATAGCGAGCACCCTGTAGCCCCAGGCGGTAGATATAGGTACTGATCACATCCGCAGTTTCAAACGTAGTAGGTTGATACAGCAGGATAATATACTCGAAACCGACTTCCAGGATGTTGCCCAGACGGATAACCAGCAAGACAGCAATGGTGGGCAGAATACAAGGTAAGGTGATTTTAGTGATCATCTGCAAACGGCTGGCGCCGTCCACCTGAGCGGACTCGTACAGGGCGGGATTAATCCCCATAATGGCGGCCAGATAGATAATTGAATCGAACCCGGCTTCTTTCCAGATATTGGAACCGACATAAATGGTACGGAACCATTCTGGCAAGGTCAGAAAATATATTCGCTCAAACCCGAAGGCACTGAGGATATTATTCACTACCCCGGTTCCCGGTGACAGAAATGTGACAACCAGGCCCGCAACGATAACGACAGAAATAAAATGAGGCAAATACAGGATGGTCTGTACTGACTTGCGGAAATTATTTGAGCGGATTTCATTTATCATCAGCGCCAGTAAAATCGGCACTGGGAAGGCAAACACCAGGGAATAGATACTCAATACTATGGTGTTGCGCACTGCCCGCAAAAATTGTTCACTGTGCAGCAGGGTAACAAAATGGTCGAAACCAATCCATGGGCTACCCTCAATGCCTTTCCAGGCACTGTATTGTTTAAAAGCTAATTGCATCCCTGTCATGGGTTTATATAAAAAGATTAAAAACCACAGAATCATCGGCAACAACATTAAATAAAGTATCAGATCGCGCTGGATACTTTTCTTAATACGCATAGAGAAGCTTTGGGTTTTTAAATATGCCCGGCTTTCATCCGTAAGCATTTTTTCTACTTCGGCATTCATTGTCATAGTATACCCTGTTACGCAGAGCTGTATAAGAATGGTTATTTACCGTAGAGCAAAGGGCGATGCTTTATTAATAAACGTAAGCTCAATAAATGGATTTTTTGGTTTTATCGTCAAACAGACTAATTCGGTTCAGGTTGACATAAAGATCAATATCCTGCCCCTGAATGATGGTGCGACCCCGGCCTTCAATTTTGGCGATCAGATTAATGTCACCCAAGCTGATATGCAGAATCGACTCGGCACCAAGCGGTTCGATTAAGTCAACGATCCCTGTTAATTTTTCACTGCCGGTTTCTGGGTTGGGGTCTAATACCAGGTCTTCTGGGCGGATACCGAAGACCACTTGTTGCCCGTCAATCACCTGAGCTTCTTCTTTATAAGGCAGATTGACCTGATTTTTTTCATTAATTATCACCTGAATGCGATCGTCACCACTTCTTAGTTGTGCAGGCATCAGATTCATTGGCGGGGAGCCGATAAAACTTGCCACAAAGGTGTTAGCGGGTTTATTGAACAGCTCCATTGGCGCACCCACTTGCTCGATCACGCCATCGCGCATCACAACAATGCGATCCGCCAACGTCATGGCTTCAACTTGATCGTGGGTCACATAGATAATGGTGGTGCCCAGGCGGCTGTGCAGCCGTTTTATTTCCGCACGCATCTGAGTACGCAGTTTGGCATCAAGGTTAGAGAGGGGTTCATCAAACAGGAAAACTTTGGGATCGCGCACAATGGCCCGGCCCATGGCAACACGCTGACGCTGACCACCAGAAAGTTCGGACGGTTTGCGGTTCAGCAAAGGCTGTAAGCCGAGAATATCAGCGGCTACAGCGACTGATTTTTCGATGATGTTCTTTTTAATGCCGCGCAGGCGCAAGCCGAAGGAGATATTGTCACTGACATTCAGATGCGGATAGAGCGCATAGTTCTGAAATACCATGGCCACATCACGATTTTTGGGTGCCAGATCATTGATTATCTTATCGTCGATTCTGATCACCCCGCCGGAAATATCTTCCAGCCCAGCAATCATGCGCAAGGTGGTGGACTTGCCACACCCGGACGGCCCCACCAATACCACAAATTCTCCCGGCAGGATCTCCAGGTCGATACCATGAACAACGATATGATTCTCATAACTTTTAATGACGTTTTTTAGACTGACACTTGCGACCACGATGATGTCTCCTTTGGCTGCCATCTGACATTTAGGCCTGGCATATTATTTTTATCAGTTTCAGCCCCGTTAGCGGCTAATAAAAAACAACACTCCTGTACCCCATAAGATCCTGATATTGATGCACGTTTTAAAAATTAACGTCCTGTAATCGAATCATTGCAGACCATCTCTTATCTTCGCCTCTTTGCGTGTTTCCTTTGCCTTGGGCCGTAGTGGTATGTCGCTATCGGTACACATTGGCAGCGCAATGAGTATGAATTTCATTCTATCAACTCATTTATTGTTTTGTATTACTATAATCTTGTTTTGTGATGAAGTGCAGAAAACACAGAGTTTCCCCACTGGATTATTTTTATAATTTATTGAAATATAACAATATTAATTTTAAATAATTGAATTGAGAAAACTAGTGGTGCTTGATTATAATTTTATTTGTATTACTATAAGCTCAGAAATAGGGTGTTAAATAACCAAAACCTTGTATAGACAAAGCGTTATCTGTGGGAGTGATGGCAGACCAATGAATAGCATTCTTCCTCTAGCAAACAGCCAGCAATGGCTAAGCCTGGCAAACTGCGATGATCCGCGGCTAAAGAGTGAGTTAGTCATCATTCGCAGCAATCTGCGCGATGCCCGCCAAGCGGGGGTGAATGTGCCCGGTCAGGGAGAAGCCGGCAGTCTTGAACATAATCAGCACCAGAAGAACAGCCGGTTGATTGAGCAGGCCGGGTTGCTATGGCAAATAGAGGCAGATCGGGAAGCCGCGCAGTTTGGCATTCAACTGCTACAGAAGTACGCTGAAGGCTATCAGGCGATGCCTTTTCATCAGCAAAAAAATACCAATCCCCCCGGAAAATTGTTTCATCAGTTGCTGAATGAACATATGTGGTTGCTCTATGCGTCGCTGGGTTATGGCTATTTAAAATCTTCGCTGAGCATTGAACAGCAACAGCAGATCGAGCAAGGCCTGTTTCAGCCCATGCTGACTCTGTTTTGCGAAACCTATGCCCATGATTTTGATCGTATCCATAATCATGGACTGTGGGCGGTCGCGGCGGTGGGTATTTGCGGCATCGTGCTGGAGCTACCGCACTATGTGGACTGCGCCATTTATGGTCTGGCGGGAGACAGCCGCCAGGGGGGATATCTGGCGCAGATTGATCGCCTTTTTTCTCCTTCAGGCTATTACCTGGAGGGCCCTTACTATCAGCGTTTTGCCATTCGTCCTCTTTATCTATTTGCCGAGGCGTTGCATCAGCACCGGCCAGCGCTGGAGATATATCAATATGCGCAGCAGCGAATAGCCCGTACCACGGAAGCATTATTACAAACCGCCTATCCAGACGGCCGTTTTCCGGCACTCAACGATGCTTCGCGCAGCATGAATACGGAAGATGAAGGGGTGCTTATCGCCACGCAGCTGTACCGTTTACGCTATGGCGAGCATGCCTTGATTGAACGTTGCTACCGTCAACAGCAGCGTTGCTGGCCGTATCCGGCCGCACCATTGTCAGACACTGTCTTTGCGGGTTGTTATGAAAGCGTTGAGTTAACTGAAGGAGAGCAAGGCGATGCCGGTGCTCAGGGGATCTTGCGCGCTCTAGCGGCCAATGGCGAAGTGACTCAGGTGATGATGGCCTATGGCCAGCATGGCATGGGGCATGGCCACTTCGATACCTTGGGGATCACGTTGTACGCACAAGGCCGAGAAGTGCTGCGCGAATACGGTTTTGCCCGCTGGGTGAATGTGGAAAGCAAATTTGGCGGCCGTTATCTGCCGGAAAATCAATCCTATGCCCGGCAAACGGTGGCACATAACACGGTGACGGTCGATCAGTGTAGCCAGAACCAGGCTAATGCAGCGCTGGCCGACCGCGTTCACGGTCGCCGCCATTTCTTTATCGCAACGAAGGAAGTGGAACAGGGCGCAACACTGACCGCGATGAGTGCTTTTGCCAATCAGCACTATCCCGGCGTAGATATGCAGCGCACGGTATTACTCCTGACCCTGGCCGAGCATTCGGCACCTTTGTTGATCGATCTGTATCGCCTGCAAGCGTTGCAACCGCATCAGTACGACTACAGCCTGCATTATCAAGGGCAAATTGTTGCCACCAGTCTGGATTATCAACGGGAATCTTGTTGGTCCCCGCTGGGGGAAACGTCGGGTTATCAACACCTGCTGTTAACGGCTCAAAGTGCGGTTACCCAACCTTTCAGCATCACCTGGCTACAGGGAGCGCATTTCACAAGTTGGCACAGTGCGGCCAGTGGCGGTGAGGTACTGTTTACCTACACAGGCGGCGATGATCCTCAGTTTAATCTGCGTAATGAACCGGGTTTGATATTGCGCCAGCACGCGGCGGGGGATCATCTGTTTGCCTCGGTATTTGAAAGCCATGGTTACTTTGATGAAGCCAGCGAACAGTGTTATGACGCGTGTGGCAAGGTGCAGCAACTGCGAGTCGTGGGCCATAACCTAGAAGGATCGGTGCTCGAGATGACTCTGGAACAGCAGCGTTGGCAATTGATGATCAGTAATCAACCCAACCTCACGGCAGTAACAGAGAATCAGCTGGAATTTAATGGTAACTCCTTTCGGTGGCAGGGATTTATCGCGATCAGACGTATAGCGTAGCGAGGCAATCATGCAGGCTTATCAACCGGTTTTAATCAGCTTTGAAGAGGCGCAGAAGCTGCGCCACGCACTGGGTAGCGGCGGTCTGATAGGGCGAACGCTGGCCGCGCAGATCGAGCGGTTAGAAAATTATCGGCAGCACCCTTTGGTTTTCCCCGGCCATGGTGAAGCGGGGGGGATTGAGCACAATCACCATAAGCAAAATTACATCCATTTGAATCTGGCGGGGCGGCTGTTTTTGATCACGGGAAACGCTGCCTATCGTGATTTTGCCCTACAAATTCTGTCTGGCTATGCGGATCTTTATCCCACATTAGGCAACGCGCTCAGCAAGGACAGTAATCCGCCGGGGCGGCTGTTTCATCAGACGCTGAATGAAAATATGTGGTTATTGTATGGTGCGGAAGCCTATAGCTGTATTCGCCATACTTTGATGCCAGAGCAACGTGAACACATAGAAAATAACCTGTTGCGGGAAATGGTTTATCAGGCAGTCGTCATTCACGCCAATGAATTTGATATTGTGCATAACCATGGATTATGGTCAGTGGCTGCGGTCGGTATCTGTGGCTATGTACTGAATGACCAAGAGATGGTGGATAACGCCTTGTATGGGTTGCGGCGCGACAGCGTTAGCGGCGGTTTTCTGGCACAACTGACCCAACTTTTCTCTCCCGATGGCTACTACATGGAAGGGCCGTATTACCATCGTTTCGCTATCCGCCCATTAATGATGTTTGCGGAAGCCATTGCCCGCCGCCAGCCAGAGCTGGATATCTACCAATTTAATCATCAGGTGATTAAACGCACCTCGGATGCGCTGATGGCAACCGCTTTCCCGGATGGCACTCTGCCAGCGTTAAACGATTCATCTAAGAGCATGGATATCAACGATGAAGGGATCGTGATCGCCACCAGTGTCTGCTTCGCCCGTTATCAACAGCCTGACGTGCTGATCGCCATGGCACAACATCAGGGCGAGGTGTGGGTCAGTGCAGCCGGTTTACATCTTTCAATAGCCGCAGAACAGGCAGCCCACCAGCAGTTTAATTGGGGGAGCGTGGTACTGAATGATGGCGCGGATGGTCAGCAGGGCGGCGTAGGGATCTTACGTCAACTGGATGCTGAGTCAGATCTGAATATGGCACTGTTATGGTTTGGTCAGCACGGCAGTGACGCTCAATTACATTCGGCGCTCGATCATGGTCATTTTGATGGCCTGCATCTCAGCCTGTTTAATCGAGGCCGCGAATATCTGCGGGATTATGGTTTTGGCCGCTGGGTCAACGTCGAACCCAAATTTGGCGGCCGCTATATTCCTGAAAACAAAAGTTATTGTAAACAAACCATTGCGCATAATACCGTGACGGTTGATGGTTGCAGCCAGAATAACGGCGATACTGAGACGGCTCAGCAACGCTGGGGTGAACTGCACTTTGTCGTGCGGGAACACGCGTTCGGCCAGGGGATCAGCGCGATCGCCCGTGACTATTATCCTGGTGTGGATATGCAACGATCGGTATTGATGCTCAAGCTGGCCGGTTTTGCCAAGCCGCTGATTGTTGACCTGTTTCGCCTGACCAGCCATCAATCCCATCAATATGACTATGCTCTCCATTATCAGGGGCAGATTGTACGCACTGATTTTGACTATCAAACACACAGCACGCTGTCGCCACTGGGTGAACAACATGGCTACCAGCATTTGTGGGAGTTGGGCCGTGCTCACTTTGCGCAAGACCGTTCAGTATTAGTGAGCTGGCTTGATGGCAATAGTTATTACAGCTACCTGTGCGCCTTGCCTGCGGGGGGAAATGTGATCTTTGCCAATATTGGCGCCAACGATCCGCATTTCAATTTGCGCAATGAACCAGCGTTGGTGATCAGAAGCCAGGGCGAGAATAAGCTGTTTGCCAGTGTCTATGAAACTCATGGTTATTTTAATGAAGCCACTGAGTCCTCTACCGGTGCACGCGGGCAGGTCGAGCGGGTTGAGGTGGTGGGGCACGATGATGATGTGTCGGTGGTTCGGCTTTATTTGCAGGATCAACGCGTTCTGATGATTGTAGTTTGTAACCGTCCTCTCGCTTCGGGACCGCAGGTCAGTGAATATGGTGCCATGTTCCATTGGAATGGCCTCGCCTTTCGCTGGCAAGGAGCGTTCAGTGTGCAGTGGGAGCCTCTAGAAGCTTGACCTTCTGCGGGGAAAGATAAGTAAAGGTTGTTTGTCACGGCACGTTAAATGAAAGCGTAACCGTTTTTATTGGGCCCGGTTATTGGCGTGCTTTTTTGTCTTTTAATAACACTATTAGTCACACTCTTATTTAAAGAGGAACGGCTAATTAATTCACTATACCCAAAATAATTCGAGTTACAGAAAGGCAGCTAATGCACATGCAACCTGAGGCATGGCGGGTATATCATGAGGAAAATTAATATGTTCTCTGATTTGAACAATAAACGCGTATTAATCACGGGCTCCACTGCGGGTATGGGGCTGGCAACAGCACAGGCATTTGCCAAACAAGGGGCTAAAATCGGTATCAACAGCCATGTCGCCACGCCTGGGTTGGAGCAAACGCTGGGATCATTACGTCAACTCGGTGCTGAAGTTGAGTTTTTCCAGGCTGACATTACCAAATCAGCGGAGTGCAGCTCGTTAATCGAGGCGTTTGTTGCTCGTTTTGGTGGTCTGGATGTGCTGATCAATAATGCGGGGGGGCTGGGCGGCCGTGCTAACCTTGAAGCGATAGATGATGAATTTTATCAGCATGTCATGGATCTTAATGCGCGTTCAGCGCTGATGATGACTAAGTATGCGATCCCACATCTGCGTGCATCAGCGAAAAAAAGTGGTGAAACCAGTTGTGTTATCAGTACCGGTTCTATCGCTGGCCGCGAAGGTGGTGGTGTGGGGGCAGGTATTTATGCTGCATCTAAAGCCTGGTTGCACGACATCCATCGTAACTGGGTGAAGGAGTTTACGGGCGATCGTATCCGTTTCAATATCGTTTCTCCAGGAACGATTGATACTGCTTTTCATGACGGTAAGAGTGATGAATTGAGAGCAAAAATTGCTGCCAGCATTCCGATGGGCCGTTTTGGCTACGCCGAAGAAGTGGCACCTACGTTCTTATTCTTCGCTTCTCACGCCTGCAGTGGTTATATTACGGGTCAAATTCTGGATGTGAATGGTGGGCAGATAGCTCCGTAATTTGACTATTCACCGGCAGGATGTGTTGTGTACCCACACTTTCTGTCGGTGAATATGTAGGCAGCAATAACCCCATCATGTATCATGACCCAATTAAATAATCTTTAGGTATGACAAATGAGCATGCAGTTTAAAAGGATTACTGGGGCGAACCGGGGGTTGAATCTGCAAATTGCTCGCGACATTGCTCGGAAAATACTTTCCGGCTCATTACGCCAGGGAGATATTCTGCCGAGCGAAACTGAACTTTGTGAGCAATTTGGCGTGAGTCGCACTGCGTTGCGCGAAGCATTGAAATCGCTTTCTTCGAAAGGGTTGTTAGAGTCTCGTCCTAAAATTGGAACCAGGGTGAAACAACGTTCGTTCTGGAACATTCTGGATGTGCAACTTTTGGAATGGATGGAGGGCATGGAAGCTACCGAGGATATGTATTACCAGTTTCTCGAATTCCGCCGAGCCCTTGAGCCTCATGCCACAGCTTTAGCCGCGGTGAATGCCACGAAAGAACAGCGCATTGAACTATCAAAGATTTTCCGTGAGTTATGCTATACCGCTGAACATTTTGACCCTGAGAGTTGGGTGAACATTGATACCCAGTTCCACCGGATGATTTTTATTGCCTCTGGTAACTGCTTCTATATGCCTTTCGGAAATGTACTGACCACGGTATTTAAGTGGTTTATCAGTTACTCGTCCAAGGAAGGTGGAATGTGTCTGGAAGATCACCGCATCATTTATGAAGCGATCATGTCTGGAGATGAAAACGCATCTTATCAGGCTTCGCTGGCGTTAATGAATGCCAGCAAGCACCGCTTGGCTCCTGACAAGGATTAAAAACGGATTGCGATCGCCTGTGCGTTGCAGAACTCGATAAATTCCTGTTCAGGTTGGCGGTCGGTAATGATCCGATCAAACAGTGTCAGTGGGCCAATACAGGCCGGTTTGGTTTGGTTAAATTTGCTGTGATCCGCCACCAGAATTTTTTGCTGTGCCATGGTGATAGCCTGGTGCTTCATCTCCAGCTCATCAAAATTGAAGCAGGTGGCACCTTGTTGCAGGCTGAGACCTGCCGCAGAGATAAAGGCAATATTGGGGCAGATGTGAGCCAGTTGATTGTGCTGGCCAACCGCGCTGAAGATGTAATTATTCGGTTTGAACTCGCCACCACATAAAATCACCTTGCAGTTGGGTTTATCCTGCAATGCTAAAAAGGTGTTGAGTGAGTGGCATACCGCAGTGAAAACCAGCGTATCGGCAATGGCGCCGATGATCGCCGGTATGGTGGTGCCACAGTCAAAAAATACCGTGTCGTTTTCATTAATCAGAGGCGCGGCCAGTAGGCCAATACGGCGTTTCTCTGCGACCTGCCTGGTTTGCTGTTCAGAGACAAAATAGTTGGTGACGCTGTTGTTACGTGGATCGGCCACTACGTAGCCACCAAGCAGTACCACGGCGGCAGGTTCTGCATTGAGATCGCGGCGGATGGTCATTTCTGAGACACCTAACAGCGTGGCAGCTTGTTTTAAATGGATCTTGTCAGAGCGTTTTAATGCCTGTACTAACTGGTTGATACGCTCTGCCCGCCGGGTTTCCATTTCTTCTCCTGTTGGTGCCGTAGCCAAAAATCTCTTTTAACGTGCGTAGTGCGGTGAAGCGGGGCTGGGTTAACCCCGCGTCAGATATTCAGTAGTTGCTGGTGGTGGCCGTGCTGCCTGAAACAATGGCGACTCCTGAACTGGTGCCGATACGCGTAGCCCCCGCAACGATCATTTTCTCTGCGGTGGCGCGATCGCGCACGGCTCCAGAGGCTTTAACCCCCATCTCGCTACCTACGGTCGCTCGCATCAGTTTGACGTGATCTTCACGAGCACCGCCGGTGCTAAAGCCTGTTGAGGTTTTAACGAAGGCGACATCAAGTTCGCGACATATTTCACAAACTTGCATGATTTGGGCATCACTGAGCAGGCAGGTTTCCAAGATGACTTTCAATGGGATCGCGGCGCAGACTTCGCGCACGGCGGCGATATCGGTTCTCACTTCATTCAGCAGACCACTTTTGAGCCAACCGACGTTGATGACCATATCTATTTCCTGAGCGCCTGCGGCAATGGCCGCTTTGGCTTCAAAAGCTTTTGCGATGGTCAAACCCGCTCCCAGCGGGAAGCCGATGACCGAGCAAACTTTAACCTCGCTTTCCTGTAAGAGGTGCGCAACCAACGGGACGTAGCCGGAATTAACGCAGACCGCATAAAAGTTATGTTGCTGCGCTTCCTCACACAGTTTGGCAATTTGGTTTTCAGTTGCATCCATCGCCAGCAGAGTGTGATCGATATAGCGGGCGTAATCAATCTGGTTGGTTGTCATAATGATTCCTTTTGGGCAGTTAAAGCAGGTTGAAATATAGGATTTGTGACTATATTAACATTTGGCTTTTGCCGGTTGGTAGCTGTTATTTCTTATTTTTTTGAATAAAACCAGGATTGATTGAGAAATGGTTATCTTGCTGATGTTATTTTAATAACATTCTTTTGTATCCAGCACGCCAAGTGAACGTGAACGCCGAGCAGAGGCGTGTAGCCTCCGCCGGAAAAGGCTACTCTTGCACCCATCCTTTTCTGATCGGGAAGGCGAACAGGAAATGATACAGACGCGTCAGCAGGCCGGCTATCCCCTCACCAAACAGGTTCCATAGCAATTGGGCAAACAGGCAACCGACGAGGCTGACCAGGAAGCTACCGAGCATATCCAATGGCCAATGTACGCCAAGGAAAATACGTGACCAGGCAATGGCTGCTGCCACAATCATCAGCAATATACCGGACCAGTTACGGTGCCAGCATAAAAAGGCCAGGGCGAAAGTGAAGATGGCAGTACCGTGATCGCTGGGGAATGAGCTGTCTGGCACGTGTATCAGAAAGGTATAGCCGATGCCTGACGCAAATGGCCGTTCATATGGCAACAACATCCCAATGGCGGTGGTTGCACTCATGGCGAATGATAGGGCAATGGTCGCTTTTACTACTAACTCACGCTGCATATGCAATTGATGCCGTGGCCCCCAAAACCATAAGCCAAGAATAAGCAAAGGAATAATGGCAATCAGATCGTTGGCAATAAAAATAGCGAGATCAATCAACCATTCGGGGCTGTTCGGCGTCGCGTTGATCTCGGCGAAAAGAAGATAGTTCAATAGTTCCATGATGCATTACCTCGTTTTGCGCTTGAAATAACAACTTATTCTGATCTGTGGCAAACGGTAAAAAGATATTGGCAGGGAGTAAAGGAAAATGGTCTTAATTTGCATAGTTGTTGATGGTTGATTTAGTAAAAGTTTTGGTGGTTGTAACGCGTCCACGCAAAAGCTTATTTTCGGCAATGGGTGGCGCTACTGTAATCTCTGTTTCTTAAGTAAACCTTAACGGTGTGTGGAAGCATATACGAACAAAACGGGAGAATATCCAGACTTAACCTATAATTAGACGCTATACAGTATGTTAACGTATAAAAGTATTACGCCATGAATCAGAGGGATATAAAAATGAATAAGCTTTCTTTTGTGCTGACCAACCTGTTGCTGATGGCTTCTGCCAGCGCCATAGCTGCAACGCCGGTTACTGAAAATGGCGATCTTAATCTGCAACCATTGGAAAAAATTGCACCATTCCCAAAAGCGGAAGAAGGGATGAGCCGCCAGGTGATTTATCTACCGAAGCAGGAAAATGAAGAAAATTTCAAAGTGGAATTGCTGATCGGTAAAACGCTGGAAGTGGATTGTAATCGGCATATGATGGGCGGCACTTTGGAGAGCAGAACGCTGGCCGGTTGGGGTTATGATTATTGGGTGCTGGAAAAGCTTTCTGCCCCCGCGTCCACGATGATGGCTTGCCCAGACAGTAACAAGCGGCAGGAGTTTGTTGCTGCGCACTTGGGTAATGCCGCGATACAGCGTTACAACAGCAGGCTACCGATTGTGGTTTATGTACCGAAAAACGTCGAAGTGCGTTACCGCGTATGGTCAGCCAGTGAGACAACCGGGCGTGCAGTAATAAAATAATCCCGCTCGGTCTGTTTTTTCATTAAATAAGCCGATCACTGTGATCGGCAAAATTTTTTGTGATGAGAACGGGCACCGCCCACATTTAAAATGAGGCTTCTGTTCGCTCGAAAACCAGGCTGATAAACTCGCGATCGACTATTTCACCCGTTTTACTGATGCTTTTATCTTTTTTACGATCCTCAGCGATTAATTTTAACGGTAATCCATGCATCAGGGCGTTAACCTCTGGGGTGTTGTACAGTTGAAATCCATGCTCGATAAAAGGCAGCTTTTCCATGAAAGATCGTTCACAGAAAGTGATGCAAAAATGCCCTCCGACTTTCAAGGTTCGGCAGATGTTTTGCAGCAATAGGGTTGGTTCCTGCCAGAAGTAAATGGTATTAATTGTTAATACTTTATCAAAAATCGCCTCGCCCAGCGGAAGCGTGACGCCATCGTATAAATGATAAGCTGCCCAACCCGCTTGAATATAAGCATGATTAAATGCTGAGGCTTCCTGATGCATTAACGGCGAAATCTCCAGCCCGGTATATCGAAGATTGTCGGCCAGAGAAAGGATATATCCCAGCAACCCACCGTTGCCGTACCCTAACTCAAGAATATGATGACCATCATTTAACTTGAGGTTACTGATACCATTCAGTATCACAGGGAGATTTCGCATATTCATGGCATTACCCAATACTTTCCCAGCATCTCCTTCTGGGCAACGTAATTGTGAGGCGAGTTTTTGCAGCGAATTATCCATAGTTCCCTCTGAACATATCAATCAATCCCAATATGTTGGAAATTACCCTCAGCTAGATTTCGACAATCTCCCATATATGTATAAGAAACTCTAGGAAATTTTTTCTAGCAAGGGGGGGAGTAGGGTACAGAGGAGCGTGGGTTTAAACTGCGTATAGGGTGTTACCGAACTGACTCTAAGGCTCACCATTGCCCAAAAGGCGCGATGTGGGGCTACCGTTCCTGAAGGTGTTTTTTCGTTTTGGCCGAAAGCGTGTTTGTAACTTTACAACATAGCGTTTTATTTATAATTGATAACATTCGGGCAATAAAAAACCCGCTAGCCTTGAACCTGAAACGGCGGGACTAACGGGCTCCACAAATTGGGGACATCAAAGAAAAGCAGTGGCACTAATTCAGACTATCACCAGATTGAAAAGTTCTAGCCTGCCGATAAAAAAAACAAAAATATTTTGCTTTTAAATTATTTTTCTTGTCGGCGTTATCCCGGTATGCCCGGCCATATCACCACAATGAGCGAACCTGCCAAGGTTAACAATACGTTAGCGATAGCGTAAGTGCCAGCATACCCCAGAGCAGGGATGTTACTGCGGGCGGTATCGCTGATAATTTCCATCGCTGGAGCGCAGGTACGTGCGCCCATAATGGCACCAAATAGCAAGGCGCGGTTCATCCGCAGGAAATAAGCACCAAACAGGAAGCAGATAACTACCGGCAGCAGGCTGACGATCAGGGCAGCGATCAGCATTTGGCCACCAATTGTTCCAAAACTGTGGCCAATTCCCGCTCCGGCACTGAGACCGACGCCCACCATAAACACCATCAGGCCGAATTCCTTCACCATATTGAGTGCACCCTGGGGAATGTAGCCAAATGTAGGATGGTTGGCCCGCAGGAAACCAAGCATGATGCCGGACAACAGCAGGCCAGCAGCGTTACCAATGCCGAATGAGAAGTTACTGAATTGAAAAGTAATTTGCCCGATCAGTAACCCGATGATAAAAAACGCACAGAATGCCAGTAAGTCAGTGACCTGGCTATGGATGGAGATAAAACCAATCTTATCTGCCACGCTTTTCACACGGCGGACATCGCCGCTGACTTGTAATACATCGCCTTTATTCAACACAATGCTGTCATCAATCGGCATTTCTATCTGGCTGCGGATGACGCGGTTCAAAAAGCAGCCGTGATCGGTCAGTTTCAGCTGGCTCAGGCGTTTGCCTACGGCGTTATTGTTTTTGACCACAATTTCTTCGGTGACGATGCGCATATCAAGCAGGTCGCGATCAAATACTTCTTTGCCGTTGCGGAAGCTGGGATCAAGGCGGGCGTGTGCATCAGGGTAGCCAACCAGCGAGATTTCGTCTCCGATTTGCAATACGGCATCGCCGTCTGGATTGGCTAGAATGCCGTTGCGGCGGATACGTTCAATATAACAACCCGTTTGGCGGTAAATACCGAGTTCACGCAGGTTCTTGCCGTCTGCCCAGGCAACCAATTCCTGGCCGACACGATAGGCGCGAATGACTGGCAGATAGACTTTGCGCTGGCTATCGGCATCAAGGCCACGCTCCCGGGCGATTTGTTGCGCAGAGGTTGGAAGATCTTGATGTTGTAGTTTCGGCAGATAGCGCGCGCCAAAAATCAGGCTCACCAAGCCAATCAGGTAAGTCAGGGCATAACCTAAGCTTAGATTATCCTGCGCAGCCAGCAACGCCGGGCCACTGGCCATGGTATTACGTAACGTATCACCCGCCCCGACCAATACCGGTGTGGAGGTCATTGAACCCGCTAGCATGCCGGCTGTTAGGCCGATATCCCAGCCGAACAGTTTCCCCAAACCAATGGCGAGCACCATCGCTGAACCCACCATGACCAGTGCCAGCATGAAGTAATTTTTGCCATCGCGGAAAAAAATTGAAAAAAAGTTCGGGCCTGCTTCAACACCAACACAAAAAATAAACAGCATGAAACCGAGATTCAGCGCTTCAGTGTTAATGGCAAAGTGTTGCTGACCGAGTAACAGCGATACGACTAAAACACCAATGGAATTACCGAGTTGAATGGAGCCTAAGCGCAACTTCCCAAGGCAGAGCCCCAGAGCGAGTACCACAAACAGTAACAGGATGCCATTACCGTTTAACAAACTAGCGACGTTTATATTCATGAAGGATAACTTATTGTTTACCAGTAAGTTCTTGATATATAAAACCATAAGATATAGATTTATCCATAGAATATATGGGTGAATCTATAAAACCGCTAACCCGCGAGGGCGATTCGAATCATCGAGTAGCGACGCCTATTTTAGCCGTTATGACGTATGACAGCCAGCATAAAGAAGCGGCTAGCGAGCGTCACCCGATGTACTTAACTCTCTTTTAGCCAAGGAAAAGTCCAGCCAGCATTACCAGCTTCGGTAGTGCATCACGAGGCTTGTGATAAGGCTGTTTTTTTACGATGTAGCCTGTTGTCACATCGCTAAAGGAGGAACGCATGGCACGTTATCGATGTTGGATGGGGATTTTCAGCTGTTTTCTATTGTTTAACTTGGTTTTTTTGGGGCAGAAAAGTGAGTTTTTCGGTGGTTCAGGAGGGGAACATCATGGTGAAATCGGCCTGCTGTTGTTTATCATTCCCGGTTTTATCGCCAGCGCTCTATCAAGTAAAAAACGCATTCTCTATCCGTTACTCGGGGCGCTGTATGCGGTGCCTTTCTGCTTGTTTATTCACCACTTCCTCTGGCTGATGCCTGGCGATTCATTCTGGCAGGAGCTGGCGTATGTCATCAGCGCTGTGTTCTGGTGCGCACTTGGTGCGATGTTGTGCCTGTTTATCCGTGTCGTCATGCACGCGTTGCAACAGCTCTATCAAAGTGAAAGGCTGTAATCATTAAAAAAGGCACTCCAGGTGCCTTTTTGCGTTTTTTACTGTGAAGATTACTGAAACAGATTCAGGTTTTCTTTGACATAGGCTTCAAAATCAGTGCAGCCGCCAATGTGGTTTTGATCAACGAAAATCTGTGGCACGGTTTCTACTGGCTTACCGACCGTTTTTTCCAGATCGGCTTTTGTGATGCCTTCAGCGTGAATATCAACATAACGGAAGTTGAAATCATCGCGCTCTTCAGTCAATTTTTCTGCGAGTTCTTTTGCGCGGACACAGTAAGGACAGCCCGGGCGCCCGAAAATTACAGCAAACATGCAACACTCCTATCTGTTATTGAAATAACCCATTGCTTTTCAAGCTGCGGGTAACGGGCTGGCTTTGCTCATTCAGAGCATCAGCTCAAGTAAGCACATCGGCATGTGCTCAACGGCCACCTTGCTGCAACTTGCAACGTTTTGGGTACAATTAACCGCTATTGTAATGTAACGACATTCCCTCAGTCATAAAAACATCAGTAGCGCGTTCATTCACGTTATTGGCGCTTACTATGCCCGTTGCAGCCGGTAAAAAAAAGCAGGATCTGCCTGTCGGTCTGATTCATAGAACCGATTAATCATCTGGGGCTGTTGCAGTGACCGGGAATTCACTACACTGAGCACAGCGAGTTTAGAGAGGAAAAATATGCTTTCATTCGGTAACTTACCACGCTCTGTACTGGTGCTCGAAGGTTTAGGCATGGTGCTATTGGTGTTGTCTTATCTGAGTATTCATAACTATGTGCATTTACCGGGCCCACTGGCTTCGCAGCAGGCGGCGATTGGAATGATCTTTCTTGGCGTGACGCTGATGCTTCCGGCGGTCGTATATCTGGTTTGGCGTCTGGTGCAGGGATTCAATCCGTTAATACGCGAGCAACAGCCACCAGAGAACACGCAGCGCAACCCGTCGCCTGCCGATAAAAAAGACCCTGGTTCGCAGGAGTGAATGCGTTCATGAGTATGCCTACCAATACCGGTGATAATGTCTTTTGGGGTGATGAGTGAAAATTGCCATTCTTTCGCGTGACGGTTCATTGTACTCATGTAAAAGGCTGCGGGAAGCTGCAGAGCAGCGCGGTCATAGTATCGATATCATTGATCCACTTTCTTGTTATATGAATATCAACCCGGCGGCACCGACCATCCATTACCGTGGGCGCCAACTGGAGCGCTATGATACGGTGATCCCACGCATTGGTTCCGCTATTACCTTTTATGGCACCGCCGTGCTGCGTCAGTTTGAACTGCTTGGCAGTTATCCGTTGAATGAGTCTGTTGCCATCACCCGGGCACGTGACAAACTGTGCTCGTTGCAGTTACTGGCACGCCAGGGGATCGATTTACCGATTACCGGTTTTGCTCATTCTCCGGATGATACCGGCGATTTGATCAAACTGGTAGGCGGTGCGCCGCTGGTGGTTAAGCTGGTGGAGGGGACTCAGGGGATTGGCGTGGTGTTAGCAGAAACCCGCCAGGCGGCAGAGAGTGTGATCGATGCATTTCGTGGCCTGAATGCACATATATTGGTACAGGAATATATCCGTGAGGCCAAAGGCAGTGATATCCGCTGCCTAGTGGTTGGCGGGCAAGTGGTGGCAGCGATTGAGCGGCAGGCGAAGCCCGGTGAATTTCGTTCGAACCTGCACCGTGGCGGTACGGCTCGCAAAGTGCAGATCACGGGTAAAGAGCGTGCTATTGCGATTAAGGCCGCGGCAACGCTGGGGTTAGATGTTGCGGGGGTGGATATTCTGCGTGCCGATCGTGGCCCATTGGTGATGGAGGTGAATGCTTCGCCAGGGCTGGAAGGCGTGGAAACCACAACCAGGCTGGATATTGCTGGAATGATGATCGAATATATCGAACAGGGGGGCCGAGTGGGTTTTTGTCTGAATCCGGAGAGGGAGCGTTAAGCGTAATATCCTGGTTTTGTTGCCACAATTTTACTTTACATCAATCGTAATTATCTGATTAATGAATTTAGCGCCTTTGATCGTGGTATATCGGTTGAATATTCCGTAAGCTATGCGCCTTTTCACGTTTTCGAATATTGTGAGGCTGATAATTTATGGATTCACTCATTGTCCCCGATTTGGCGTTATTGCGACGTTGGTTGGATCAGTTGGGGATCTCGTTTTTTGAGTGTGACTCTTGCCAGGCATTGCACCTGCCGCACATGCAAAATTTTGATGGCGTATTTGATGCCAAGATTGATCTGGTTGACGATGTGGTGCTGTTTTCTGCACTGGCGGAGGTAAAACCAACGGCATTGATCCCGCTGGTGGCCGATCTAAGCCAAATCAATGCCAGTTCGTTGACCATCAAGGCATTTGTCGATATTCAGGATGATAATCTGCCTAAACTGATTGTGTGCCAGTCGTTAAGCATTGCCGTCGGTGTGGCTTACGAACAGTTTGCTCATTTTATGCAGCAGGGAGAAGAACAGGTTTCAATGGTAATTTTGGAAGCCAGGGCGAATGATCTGTTGTTTATGGGGGATGAAGAAGAGAACCTGGCTACTGCTGCCCGCCAACCTATGTTGCACTGACTCCTGCTGTGTGTTGCGCATGCCGTAGCTTTGGTGGCATGCTATGCCTGGTTATTTCTACGAAAGTATATTCTGTATTTTCCCCTATATCTCCAGATAATCATCGCCAATAATGTTGTTACTGGCGTATCACATAAAGAACTACTGCATAAAAAATCGATAAAAGGCGTTTTTTACCCCGAAGGCTGGTACACCTCGGCAACTCCGGTTATGCTTCTGATGCCGTTAAGGGCTTGCGTTTCCCTTTAGTGGCCAGTGGGTTAGACAGGTGAAAAAAGTTTATGCAATCAACTGGGTAGCCATTCATTTAGGGTCATAATGGCCGCACTCGGTTAGCCGAAGGTTTTGTATCAATTCAGGATACAAATTTACCCCCCTTGTTTTGGAGGAAGTTACGGATGGTCAACCAACGTAAAAAGTGGTTATCGGGTATTGTCACCGGTTTGCTGATGGCGGCTTCTGTCACAGCGTCAGCCGCAGATAATACGCTGCACATCTACAATTGGTCCGACTATATTGCGCCGGACACCCTCGCTAAATTCCAGAAAGAAACCGGTATTAAAGTGGTATATGACGTCTTTGACTCCAATGAAGTATTGGAAGGCAAATTGATGGCAGGCAGTACCGGTTATGATCTGGTTGTACCTTCGTCCAATTTCCTTGAGCGCCAGTCCAAGGCCGGTATTTTTGAACCTTTAGACAAGAGCAAGATACCCAATTACAAAAATCTTGATCCTGCGATGCTGCAACTGGTGGCAAACAACGACAAAGACAACAAGTACGGCATTCCTTACATGATGGTGACAACTGGCATCGGTTACAACGTTGATAAGGTGAAAGCGGTGCTGGGTGCAGATGCACCGGTTAACAGTTGGGATCTGATCCTCAAGCCAGAGAACCTGGAAAAGCTGAAGAGCTGCGGGGTGTCGTTCCTGGATGCGCCAAGTGAAGTGTATGCCACGGTTCTGCACTACCTGGGTAAAGATCCGAACAGTACCAATGCGGAAGATTACACTGGTGCAGCGAACGAGCTGCTGATGAAACTGCGCCCGAATATCCGCTATTTCCACTCTTCGCAGTACATTAACGATCTGGCGAATGGTGACATCTGTGTGGCTATCGGCTGGTCTGGCGATGTTATGCAGGCAGCCAACCGCGCCAAGGAAGCGAAGAATGGGGTGAACGTGGCTTATACCATTCCGAAAGAAGGGGCAATCGCCTACTTTGACATGTTTGCGATGCCAGCAGATGCGAAAAATAAAGAGGCAGCCTACCAGTTCCTGAACTTCCTGCTCAAACCGGAGATCGTCGCGGATATCAGCAACCATGTCTTTTATGCCAATGCGGTTAAAGATGCCACTGCGCTGGTTGATGCCGAGGTGCGTGATAACCCGAACATTTATCCGCCAGATGATATTCGCGCTAAATTGTTTGCGCTGAGTGTGCAATCACCAAAAGTTGATCGTGTTATTACCCGCGCCTGGACTAAAGTTAAAAGTGGGAAGTGACATCTAAGGATTTTGCATGCGAAATCTAACGAGCAAGATTATCTGAACAGCAGGCGGAATTCTCCGCCTGCATTGTCATTTTGGGCCATGGCAATTGCTGTGGTTGTTTGTACTGTTTTAGCCGGAGAGCACCCCGATTGAACGACGCCATTCCTCGTCCTCAAGCCAAGTCGCAGAAGGTATTTACCCCGCTGCTGGAAATCCGTAACCTCACCAAAACCTTTGATGGCCAGAATGCGGTCGAAGACGTTAGCCTGACGATCTACAAAGGCGAAATCTTTGCTCTGCTGGGCCCTTCCGGTTGCGGGAAATCCACGTTGTTGCGTATGTTAGCCGGTTTTGAACAGCCAACAGAAGGGCGGATTGTTCTTGATGGCCAAGACCTATCTCACGTTCCACCTTATCAGCGCCCAGTGAACATGATGTTCCAGTCTTATGCACTGTTCCCGCATATGACGGTGGAGCAGAATATCGCCTTTGGTCTTAAGCAGGATAAAATGCCACGGGCGGAAATCAATAA
The DNA here is from genome assembly GCF_000520015.2 of Chania multitudinisentens RB-25. Classification (GTDB taxonomy): domain Bacteria; phylum Pseudomonadota; class Gammaproteobacteria; order Enterobacterales; family Enterobacteriaceae; genus Chania; species Chania multitudinisentens. The sequence continues at coordinate 4,331,558 of NZ_CP007044.2, read as the reverse complement.
TCGTGTGGCAGAAATGCTTTCTCTGGTGCATATGCAGGAGTATGCCAAGCGCAAACCGCACCAGCTTTCCGGTGGCCAGCGCCAACGGGTGGCATTGGCACGCAGCCTGGCAAAACGGCCAAAGCTGCTGCTGCTGGATGAGCCTATGGGGGCACTGGATAAAAAACTGCGCGATCGCATGCAGCTTGAAGTGGTGGATATTCTTGAACGCGTGGGAGTAACCTGCGTCATGGTCACCCACGATCAGGAAGAAGCGATGACCATGGCTGGGCGTATCGCCATCATGAATCGCGGCAAATTCGTGCAGATTGGTGAGCCGGAAGAGATTTATGAGCATCCGAACAGTCGTTTCAGCGCTGAATTTATTGGCTCTGTCAATGTGTTCGACTGCCTGTTGCAAGAACGGCGGGATGATGCGCTGATCCTGCAAAGCCCCGGTTTACGCCACGCATTGAAGGTTGATCCTGATGCCTCGGTGGTGGATGGTGTACCGATCCAGGTCGCCTTGCGCCCGGAAAAGATCATGCTGTGTGAGGATGTGCCGGAAGATGGCTGCAATTTTGCGGTGGGTGAGGTGGTGAATATTGCTTATCTGGGGGATTTATCAATCTACCACGTGAAATTGCTCAGCGGGCAGATGATCAGTGCTCAATTGCAGAATGGCCACCGTTTCCGTAAAGGGATGCCGACCTGGGGTGATGAAGTTCGCCTGTGCTGGGAAACCGATAGCTGTGTGGTTTTGACGGTGTAGTTGAGAAGGTGAGGAGTAACCATTATGACATTGCTTTCTGAACGTACATCTAAGCCTCCGGCCCGTACACCCGGCCCAGTGAAAGTGTTTATCCAGCGTTTGCAGATGGCCCATGGCCGCAAGCTGGTGATTGCACTGCCTTACCTGTGGTTAGTGCTGTTGTTTATGCTGCCGTTCCTGATTGTGTTCAAAATCAGTTTGGCAGAGCTGGCGTTGGCAGTACCGCCTTATACTGACCTGATGAGCTGGGCGGATGGCAAACTTGATATTGCGCTGAATTTTGCCAACTATCTGTTGCTCACTGACGATCCGTTATATATCGATGCTTATCTGCAATCCTTGCAGATTGCCACCATTTCTACGTTGTGCTGCCTGATCATTGGTTACCCGCTGGCGTGGGCGGTGGCACACAGTAAACCTTCAACCCGCAATATTCTGTTGTTGCTGGTGATTCTGCCATCTTGGACCTCGTTCCTGATCCGTGTTTATGCCTGGATGGGGATACTGAAGAACAACGGCGTGCTGAATAATTTCCTGATGTGGTTAGGCGTGATCGATCAACCATTGGTGATCCTTCATACCAATCTGGCGGTATATATTGGCGTTGTTTATTCCTATCTGCCGTTTATGGTGTTACCGATTTATACCGCATTGATACGCTTGGATTATTCGCTGGTAGAAGCTTCGTTGGATCTCGGTGCCAAACCGCTGAAAACTTTCTTCAGCGTGATTGTTCCGTTGACGCGTGGCGGCATTATCGCGGGTTCGATGCTGGTGTTCATCCCGGCGGTGGGGGAGTTTGTGATCCCAGAACTGCTCGGTGGGCCGGATAGCATCATGATTGGCCGCGTGTTGTGGCAGGAGTTCTTCAACAACCGTGATTGGCCAGTGGCTTCTGCGGTTGCCACCATCATGTTGCTGTTGTTGATTATACCAATTATCTGGTTCCACAAGCACCAGAACAAGGAAATGGGAGGGCAGGGATGAATAACTTGCCGGTTGTACGCTCGCCATGGCGCATCGCTATTCTGGTGATAGGTTTCACTTTCCTTTATGCGCCGATGTTGATGCTGGTGATCTACTCGTTCAACAGTTCCAAACTGGTTACGGTGTGGGCGGGTTGGTCTACGCGCTGGTATGTCGAACTGTTTAACGATTCAGCGATGATTAGCGCTGTCGGTCTGAGTCTGACCATTGCGGCAGCTTCGGCGACTGCGGCGGTGATCCTCGGCACCATTGCCGCCGTGGTGATGGTGCGTTTCGGGCGTTTTCGAGGATCCACCGGTTTTGCCTTTATGCTGACGGCTCCGCTGGTAATGCCAGATGTGATTACCGGTCTGTCATTGTTGTTGCTGTTTGTCGCGATGGGGCATGCATTCGGCTGGCCATCGGAACGGGGAATGCTGACCATTTGGCTGGCGCACGTCACATTCTGTATGGCCTATGTTTCGGTGGTGATCAGTTCACGTTTGCGTGAGCTTGATCGTTCTATCGAAGAAGCCGCTATGGATTTAGGGGCTACCCCGTTGAAGGTGTTCTTTGTCATCACGTTGCCGATGATTGCTCCGGCGCTGATCTCGGGCTGGATGCTGGCATTTACTTTGTCGCTGGATGATCTGGTGATTGCCAGCTTTGTCGCCGGGCCAGGGGCAACTACGCTACCAATGCTGGTGTTCTCCAGCGTGCGTATGGGGGTGAACCCTGAAATTAACGCCTTGGCGACGCTGATCCTGTTGGTGGTTGGGGTACTCGGTTTTATTGCCTGGTGGTTTATGGCGCGTGCGGAAAAACAGCGTGCGCGGGAATTGCAAAGGGCTGCCCGTGGCTGAATGCCTTGATTAGCGATTAATCTGGCTCGATGCGCCGCCTGATTAGGCGGCGTTTTTCATTCCCGACAAATAAGTTTTTGCCGGTATAGGGTGCTACAATTTGTTCCCTCATCGGGTTTCTGATTTTACGGTTAATATTCATGCATTGTGCTTTGTACTCAGTTGGCAGCTGTCGTTCCTGCCAGTGGTTGGGAAAACCTTATCCGCAACAACTGGCTGAAAAACAACATCACTTACAGTTATTGCTGGCTGAGCAGCCGGTTGCACAATGGTTGGAGCCGGTGACCGGTGAGCAAAGCGCATTTCGTAACAAGGCAAAAATGGTGGTCAGCGGCAGCGTTGAACGCCCGCTATTGGGCATGTTGCACCGCGACGGTACGCCGGTTGATTTGTGTGCCTGCCCGCTTTATCCATCTCATTTCTCGGTGGTATTCAGCGTACTGAAAAGCTTCATTGCCCGTGCCGGGCTAACGCCGTACAACGTAGAGCGCAAACGCGGAGAACTGAAATATCTGCTGTTGACTGAAAGCACTTATAACGGCGGAATAATGCTGCGTTTTGTGCTTCGCTCAGAAAGCAAGTTGGCTCAGTTGCGTACCGCATTGCCCTGGTTGCAGCAGCAATTACCGCAATTGCAGGTTATTTCAGCCAATATTCAACCGGTACATATGGCGATCATGGAAGGTGAACGCGAAATCCCGTTAACCGAACAGCAGATGCTGGAAGAACAGTTCAATCAGATCCCGTTGTATATTCGCCCACAGAGTTTTTTCCAGACTAACCCGCAAGTTGCCAGCCGTTTATATGCCATCGCTCGGGATTGGGTGCACGCATTGGGCATTAGCAGCATGTGGGATCTGTTCTGCGGCGTGGGGGGATTTGGTCTGCATTGTGCGCAGCCGCAAACGCGGTTAACCGGTATTGAAATCAGCGCAGAGGCGATCGCCTGTGCCAAGCAGTCTGCGCAAAGATTGGGTTTGCAGCACGTTGATTTCCAGGCGCTGGATTCCGCCCGTTTTGCAAGCGCAGAGGGCCGTGTCCCGGAATTGGTTCTGGTTAATCCACCTCGCCGTGGGATTGGCCAAGATTTGTGTGATTATCTGCACCAGATGGCACCAGGTTACATTCTTTATTCGAGCTGCAATGCGCAGAGCATGGCAAAAGATATTTCAATGTTAGCGGATTACCGGATTGAACGTGTGCAGTTGTTTGATATGTTCCCACATACTGCACACTATGAAGTGCTGACGCTGTTGGTGCGGCATTAAACAGGGCCCGATCTGGCCCTTGATTGGTGTTATTTCAGTGCAGCAAACTTACTGCGGGAACCACTTGTCGTTGATCGTTTTATAGGTGCCGTCAGCCTTGATGGCATCCAGCGCGGCATTCAGTTTGGCCAACAGTGCCTGATTATCCGGGCGTACAGCAATCCCTAAGCCAGCGCCGAAGTATTGTGCATCGGTGATATGCTCACCCACTGGGGCCAGGTTCGGGTCATTTTTCAGCCATTCATTGACGACGGCGGTATCGCCAAAGACACCGTCAACACGGCCGTTTTTCAGTTCCAGAATAGCGTTCTGGTAGCTGTCATAAGAAACAGTATTGATGTCAGGATGCTTATCCTGCATGTATTTCTGGTGCGTGGTGCCATTCTCCATTCCGACTTTCTTCCCTTTCAGATCTACCAGCGAGTTGAATTTCCCTTTCTGGGCCACCACAATTGCCGAGTTGGCATAGTAGGGTTGAGTGAAAGAAACCTGCTTGCTGCGTTCTGGTGTGATATCCATTCCTGAAATAACGGCATCGTATTTTTTGAATTTTAGCGCGGCGATCAGGCTGTCAAATGCCTGGTTGGTGAAAGTGCAATTGGCTTGCATCTGTTTGCATAATGCTTTGGCCAGATCGATATCAAAACCGACAATCTGGTTATCGGCGTCAAGGGATTCGAAAGGAGGATAGGTTGCTGAAGAAGCGAAACGAATGGTATCGGCAGCCGCTGCGTTAAAGGTGATCCCCGCTAGCAGGGTGGCAGCAAGTAAGCGTTTTTTCATAGGTAAAACTCCTGTCAAAAGATATTTATTATGCCGAGTGGCTTATGGGGGACTATGCGGATAAACTGCCATTTAATGAATTAATATGCAATATTTTTGGTTTAATATTTATTTGGTGTATGGGAAAGGGTTTTATCGCATTAAGGCTGGGCTAGGTAATGGGCTGTTGTGGCCCTGAATTCCATACTGTTACGCCGAGACTGGCAGAACTTTTGGGGGCTTTATTGAGGGGCCTGTGCGGTTCGATAACATCAAGGCCCCAATACCACTTGGCGAAATCATTGAGTTGTGGCGAGCTTACTTCAAGGCTGCGACAAAGCGGGTTGAATACTCAAACTGGGTAGTCTGCTCCGGGTTACCAGAATGCTCGGCATCGGCCCATTGCCCACCACCAGGGTTATCGCGCGTCAGGCTCCAGATTGCAATCAGATCCATCGCATTGGTTTTCGCGAAGGCGGTCAGGATGTCGATGTCGGCGAATTTAAACAAAGTACCATCGTCGTTAATCCCGATCATTGGAGTAATCTGCACTTTTTCATAAAGCTGAGCTTCGGTCAGCGTAGGGTAAATAACAGCTAGCTGTTCTTTCAGGCTGGTTGCCGCCTGAACCGCAGCCACCCCCATTTCGGTATGGCTTGGGCTGTAATAATCCATCGCCATACCGTTAATTTTCATTTGCAGCCCGGCGGCTTTGGCTTTCTGGACCAGCGCCAACCCCACGCCAGTCAGGCCGGTTGGCATAATGGGTAACGTCAGGCTCATGGTCACCGATGGGTTTTTCGCTTTGATCGATTGTAACGCTACGAAGGCCTTATCCTCATTATACAAGCCATTCTCAAAATCAAAGTCCAGATGCGTTGCACCAAGCTGATCGATCACCTGTTGGTAAACGGTTATTAGTTGCTCTACCGTCATCACGTTAGAAATGTCGGCGTTCGCGGCTCCGCCGAACGATACTGCGACTTTCACTCCCCCGGCGATCAATTCCTGGGCCAATGGCTGTGCCCAATCAATTGGCATTGTTGGCTGAGCTGACCAGCAAGCCTGATTATTTGATGCCGCCGTAAGGAAACCGAAGAACAGCATATCTATACCGATATTAATCGCCGCATCACTATAAATTTTATTCGGTCGCCCCTGTGGGTAATTCTGCCAGTCGGACCATTCCGCATTAATGCTAACATCAATGAAAGGTGCGAACTTTGTCTTTGTCATAATTAATTCCTCTTTGAAAGTTTAAAATCACCAGCCAGCGTAATCAACGAGAATCAAGCTACTTCATTGCGGAGAAATTAAAAAACGAATCATTTTCACAATATCCTCTAAAGGAATAGTTGGTAATCATAATAAAAGTTGTTCATTATTGAAAAAATAAACAACACTCGACAGATAAAATAGATACTACAACGGCAATAATATTTCCCGCTCTTTGCTAAGAACCCTATATCTCCTAGATCCCTAGTCAGGTAACATGCGGTTTTTTAATGTTGCCTATTCATAATCTCTGCTCCCCAATGCTTTGCGTCGCTTACATTATCCCGCTGATGTTATCGCTCAGTGTGTTCGCGGGTATTTCGCTTTTTCACCGTGCCTAAAAACATATAGCCAAGCCCTGATTGTGTAGTTCGTTACATTTTTAACGTGAAGTTTATTTGTTCCTTATTAATAAAACTTTCAATCTCACCTAGGAGAAAAATGATATTGTAAAATCATGCCTAACAAATCTGACATTCAAAATACATGTGCTGATATTTTTCATTAATATATTAAAAAATGATGGTTAGCATAAATGCTTCCATACTTGATACTATTGCAGATACGGTCGTGTCTGATATAAACAATACAATAGTCATATGAAGGAAAATATTAGTGAAACAGGAAATGAATTTCCCGCTAGTTTTAAATTTTTCAATTAACTGGTCCTAAAAAAGGAAAATTACGATGAGCAATATTATTTCTGAACAAAAAGATCAATCCATGCTGCGTCATGGCCACGTTTCCTCACCAAAATCTCGTGCTTATTTGGCTTGGGAACAAGGATTGATTGATTCAGGTATGCTGAATCAACGTGAAGCCGGTAAGTTTTTCCCGGCTGTAAAACGCGGTCAGAACGATCCATTTGCACCGAACGATATTGTCAATGCACTACCCCCGCGTGATGGTGAAATTGCAAGTGCCAACCAGGGCAATGGGCACGTTCTTGATGAGCCTGGTACACATTGGGCCAAACATGATGTGGAGTCAAATCAGCTACTTCGTATCAGCTGGCACTATACCGCTGTACATACAACCCGGCGTTGGAATTACTTCATCACGCGCCCCGATTGGAACCCGAACATGCCACTGAGCCGTGCACAGTTTGAAGATAAGCCATTCTATCAGGTACAGCTTACCGAACAGCCTTACTGGGAGTACAATGCCGAACTGACACCGCCTAATCCAACTGAACATGATGTCATGCTGCCTGAACGTTCTGGGTATCACGTTATGCTGGCAGTATGGGAAGTCGCCAATACAGGTAACGCGTTCTATCAGGTTATCGATCTTAACTTCATTAATAGCTGCGGCTGTGATTCGAAGTAGGGGGTCATTTGAGTTTAAAGACTGTGTAACAGCACGCTGAGTTTTTTCAAACTGCCCCTAATTTGGCCATCTAACTTGCAGTGTTATGATGGTTCTATTCGGCCATATAGATTCATTAATGATAATAGCCAAGTACATTGTAAAGATAAATAAAAACGCTAATGAGGTGTTATATGTACACTTACATTAATTCTTGTCAAAATAATTACCCAGGTCTTGACAGAGGATTTAACGAACGTTACAGGCTTGACGAAAATTTATCCCAAAAACTGGGGGAAGGGATTTATCTGGCTAATAATGCTCAGGATGTTCTAGATATATTGAATAAAATTGTCATGCTTGCTGGAACATTGCCCTCTGGGAAAGTCCGTATGATCTCCGGTGGCCATTGCTATGAAGATTTCACTTTCCAGAGCCAGACAAATAACCCGAATGGTACAAGATATGTTATTGACCTTAGCAATATGCGGGAAATTTATGAAGAGTCGGTAGATGACATAACCTACGTGGTGGTTGAACCCGGAGCCTCAAATTGGTTAATCCAGCAAAAGCTACATTCAGCCTATGGTGTGGCTTTGCCAGGTGGTTCCTGTTATTCCGTTTGTGCAGGTGGTCACATCGCGGGCGGTGGTTATGGCTTGCTCTCTCGCCTACATGGCTTGACTGTTGATTATCTTGCCGGTGTGGAGATGATTATTTCAGATGGTGCAGGAGGTTTTAAGCTGCGTAACTTTAACGTGGTGGATGCTGATAGGTTAAATCTGGCGTGCAGAGGGGCTGGAGCAGGGCATTTCGGTGTTATCACTAAGTATTATTTTGCTAAAGAGGCTCTTCCTCCTGCGCCAGAGCATGCATTATTGGTTACTTTTCCAGTACCGTGGAGTCAATTTATTAATGACGACCAAACGGTGAATACAGGGGAGTTTCACTGTTTTATACAAGCCTATTTCACCGCCTGTAAAACGCTTGCTCCACAAGGATTCGCCCTAGGTAAATTTACGGCTAGGACCTCTGCTGATGATGTAATGTCGATTGTTATGCAGGTTGTTTATGGACCGAATTCTGGCCACTCTGCAACCCTGGGGGGGATTGAAGTTGCCCCATTGCTGACAAAAGCTGCCGCTCGGGCAGTGATTGATGACTTCAGAAATTCACTTTCCTGTTGGATTGCAGCTTCTGTAACCTCAGTTTATCGTGCTCAACCATTCTTCTTGCATGGTCATCCCGTTTCAGCATCAATATCACTAGATATGATTTACGATCTTCCATGGATTGACATGACACAATTACTTAATGGCTCAGGAGAAAATCAGAATGGTAAGTATAAAAGCAGTAATATTGTCAAAAATTTTAATCAACAAGAATCCGCTGCGATTGCAGAATTTCTGACAAATACGCAGGCCGAAAATCAGGCCCCTCCAGATGCTGACTTGACTCAAACCCTGATTCAAATTGACAGCTATGGAGCACAAATAAACGGTATGGATATTAACGTCACACCAGTTAAAACTGTCGTCGCCGCACGTGGTTCCATTATGAGAATTCAGTACCAAACCTACTGGAAAAACTATGAGGACACGATGGAACCCACATTACGGGAAACAAAGATTGTCACGTGGTTTAATGCTGGTTATAACAACATACACAGTCGGGCTCAGGGTCTGGTGACAAATAATGGCTTCCCATTGTGGGGAGATAAATATCAGGGCTGCTATATTAATTACCCTGACCGCCAGATCGGTGTAAACAGCGGATATAAAGCCGATCCTGGTCTTGTTTATGATGGTGATTTTTGCGAATTGTACTTTGGTACAGCAGTTGCAGCCACATTGAAAACCATCAAAAAAAATGTTGATCCCGATAATTTTTTTACCTTTGCCCAATCAATTCCTGTTACAACGCCAAAGTAGGCCCTGTGGAACGACGCTGTGATTTGATAACATTTGTTGGAATTCAAATCGTTTTGACGGGTACACACCTTCCTGGCGGGTATCAAGTTGATACCCATGATACGTAAAGGGCAATATCAACATCTGCAAAATGATGAGTTGCCACCGGTGAAACAATTTTATCTGTCGTCGGCCTAAAAAATCGGCTGCGCAACTTTTGCTAGTTTACCTACGCTAATGCGCCAGAGCCGAAAAAGCCCTGCACTGAGTGAGCAGGGCGGGAGAGAACAAAGAACCATCAGTTACGCTGTTCAAATGCCAGGGCGCGGCGCTCAACCAAGCGCATCAGCAACGTCAGCAAACCGTTGACGCACAGATAAACGATACCCGCCGCGCCGAACACCATCACATCATAAGTGCGGCCATACAGCAGTTGGCTGTAGCCCATCACTTCCATCAGCGTAATGGTATAGGCCAACGAGGTGCTTTTGAATACCAACACCACTTCGTTGGAATAAGACGACAGCGCACGTTTAAAGGCAAACGGCAGCAGAATACGCAACGTTTGCTTGCGCGACATCCCCAAGGCTTCACAGGACTGCCACTGGCCGCTTGGAATAGCACGCACCGCGCCGTAGAACAGTTGGGTGGTGTAAGCAGCACTGTTCAGCGCCAGGGCGATCATTGCACACAGCCAAGGCTGTGAAAGCAGGTTCCACAACCACGGATATTCACGGATCGCCGGGAACTGACCAGGGCCGTAGTAGATCAGGAAGATTTGCACCAGCAAAGGCGTGCCGGTGAACAGCGTGATGTAGGCTTTCACCAGTAAGTTGAGAACCGGCGTTTTTAGCGTCAGGATCACCGTCAGTACCAGCGACAGCAGCAATGAGACAATCAATGCTACAAGGGTCAGCGTCAGGCTGGTATGCAATCCTTTGAGGATCTGCGGTAAGAACTCAAGCATCAGGATGGCCCCCGTTCAAAACGCGTGGTACGGAGTTCGATCCGTTTGAGGATGTACTGGCTGAGTAGGGTAACGAGCAAATAAATTACCGCAGCGATTACATACCAGGTAAAGGGTTCCTGAGTACGGGTAGCAATACTCTTGGTTTGCAGCATCAGATCGTTAACGCTGATCAGCGATACCAGTGCGGTATCTTTCAATAACACCAGCCATTGGTTACCCAGCCCTGGTAAAGCGTGGCGCCACATCTGCGGCATGATCAGGCGGAGGAAGATTGCAGCTTTGCTCAACCCCAGCGCCTGACCGGATTCCCATTGGCCCTGCGGCACCGCTTTTAGCGCACCGCGCAGCGTCTGTGAGGCATAGGCTGAGTAGAGCAGGGCCAGAGCGATCACACCGCACAGGAATGGGCTGACATCGAAGTTGTCGATAGTCACCTGTATCGGGAGTTGGAACAGGCCAAAATTCAGAGTAAAGCCGTCAGACAGCGTCAGCAACAGCTGCGATGAGCCAAAATAGATGAACAGCACCACCAGGATTTCTGGCAGCCCGCGCAGCAGGGTCACCCAGGCGGTGCCGAGCCAACTGACCAGTTTCCAGCGTGACGATTCCCAGATGGCAAACAACATCGCCAGAATCAGCCCGAGAACCAAGGCGCAAACGGCAAGGCCGATGGTCATTCCAGCGGCGCTTGCTAAAGGTTGGATTTCATTCATGGGTGATGATTACTGCTGGAACCATTTTTGATAGATGGTTTGGTAAGTTCCATCTTGCTTGATTTTTTCCAGGGCGGCGTTGAACTTGCCCTGGAGTTCGGTATTTTGCTGACGTACCGCGATACCCAGGCCAGAACCGAAGTAACCTTGGTCGGCCACTTTGTCGCCCAGGCTGGCTAAGGCTGTATTTTGCTTCAGCCATTCATTGACCACGGCGGTATCACCGAATACGGCATCAATCCGGCCATTCTTCAGATCCAGAATGGAGTTCTGATAGCTATCGTAAGGCACCGCTGTGATTTCCGGGTGCTTATCGAGCAGGTATTTCTGGTGAGTCGTGCCGTTCTGCACGCCAACGCGTTTGCCTTTTAGCGCAGCGACATCGGCCACTTTGTCCTTTTGCGTAATGAATAACGCGGAGTTGTCATAGTAAGGCTGGGTGAACAGAACCTGCTTTTCACGTTCTGGGGTGATATCCATACCTGAAATCACCGCATCATAACGCTTGAATTTCAGGCCGGGGATCAGGCTGTCAAAGGCTTGGTTGGCAAAGGTACAATCAGCCTGGATCTCTTTACATAAGGCATTAGCCAGATCGATATCGAAACCCTGAATTTTATTATCCGCCCCGATAAACTCGAACGGAGGATAGGAAGCCTCAGTAGCGAAACGGACGGTTTCGGCTGCGGAGGCGGCAACGCTGATGCCAGCCAGAACGGTGGCAATGATGAATTTTTTCATCGCAAACTCCCCTAAAAACAGCAAATCAGATTTATTAGTGTGATAAGTAGTTAGCAAACTCGGTGGTCTGCGGTTGTGCAAAGTGGCTGGCATCCCCTTGTTCCACCACATGGCCGTTTTCCATATACACGACGCGGCTGGCGGTTTTGCGTGCAACTTCGACCTCATGGGTAACAATCACCTGGGTGATGCCCGTCCCGGCCAATTCGCGGATGATACTGACAATCTGGGCGGTGATTTCTGGATCCAGTGCGGCAGTCGGCTCATCAAACAGCAACACCTGTGGCTCCATCATCAGCGCACGGGCGATAGCCACACGCTGTTGCTGCCCGCCTGAAAGATGTAGCGGAAAGCGATCGACAAAGTCGGCCAGGCGCAGGCGCTGGAGCAACTTATCGGCACGCTCCATCGCTTGGGATTTGCTCAGGCCCAATACCCGGCAAGGAGCTTCGATCAGATTCTGCACTACGGTCAGATGGGGCCAGAGATTATATTGCTGGAATACCATGCCGACATTTTGGCGCAGTTCACGGATGGCTTTTTCTCCAGGGTTTTGCTTGAAGTCGAACTGATTGCCTGCGATTTGCAGATGGCCTGAACGTGGCATTTCGAGCAGATTAAGCACCCGCAGTAATGAACTCTTCCCCGCGCCGCTTGGGCCAAGCAACACTAAGGTTTCCCCTGCTGGGCAATCCAGCGTGATGTTAAACAGCGCTTGGTGGGCGCCGTAAAAGCAATTAATATTTTTTAGTTGAATACTCATGCGCCAAAATTGAATAGACATTGATATCGTAGATGTTAACTTCCGTAGAATACTTATGCAATCTTCGTGAGTTAAAATTTACAACTGTGCGTTGTAACGGTAAAAGAATAGCACAAGATACCGTAAGTTACGCATGTCGAGCTGATTTGTCGCACATTGTGTGTTATTAGCGGCAAGTTTTCTTAAACCGCGGAAGAATTGAGCATAATCATGGCATATTGTTGGCAACCAGCGTATAGCGTGCACCGGTTGCCTAGGGGTATACCTTCTATCATCCCACCTTGTGTTCCTCTGTTTTGACTATGAAATGTGGTGGCAGGCGTTTGACCATGCTGGCATGACGCAGTGGCATGGGAGTTGACTCCGCTGTTGACTATGCGGGTGATATTTTTAGGCTAACATGTTGCCAGTGAGTCATCGGCGCCGTGTCACACTCCCTTGCAAATCAGATAGTTCTGTTATCATTTGTTGGCTATTGGATACAGATTAATCAAGGTAAGTTACAAATTGCCGGAGAAATCGGTGAATGAGAAACACAGGAAGAAACAGGTGAACATCAGGATCAGCTCAGGATTTGTTGCCATAATATTCGTATTGCTGATGAGCTGTCAGAACTCACGGCCTGGCACAATTGTGGATCACGGCAATTATCAACTGGAAACGCTGCATCAGGCGCAGGGAGTGGATAAACGTATCCGTTTTCTGGTGATTCATTACACCGCCGAAAATTTTCATTCTTCGCTGAAAACCCTGACGGATGAACATGTCAGTGCCCATTATCTGCTGCCTGCATACCCGTCATCACGCAACGGCAAACCGTTGGCTTTTCAACTGGTTCCAGAAGAGATGCGCGCCTGGCACGCAGGAGCCAGTTATTGGCGTGGGCGCAGCCATCTGAATGACACTTCAATCGGTATCGAACTTGTGAACCAAGGCTTAAGCCGTTCTATGTTGAGCACCGAGTGGCAGCCTTATACCCGTGAGCAAATCGATCTGTTGATTCGCCTCAGTGGCGATATTGTGCAGCGTTACGCCCTGCGGCCCACGGATGTGGTTGGCCACAGTGATATTGCGCCGCAGCGTAAACAGGACCCTGGGCCGCTATTCCCCTGGCAGCAATTGGCGCAGGCGGGCATCGGTGCCTGGCCAGATTTGCTGACGGTAGAACATTATCTGGCAGGGCGCGATAAACAGATGCCAGTGCCGATGGCGCAATTGCTGGAGAAACTGGCACGCTATGGTTACGGGGTTGATCCGCAATGGGATTTGCAACAGCAACGGAAGCTGGTGGCCGCATTTCAGATGCATTTCCGGCCCAGGGATTACCGCGGTGAGCCGGATGCAGAAAGTGAGGCAATCATTGATGCGTTGCTGAGTAAATATGGTGCGGCGCGCTGATCGCACTGCTTCGTCAATCAAGCCGGTGGTTGGTTGTCGAATTCCTCTGCCAACTGGGCGATACGTTTAGCCATGCCGCGGAAAATAAACAGGTGTGCGGGCATCATAATAAACCAGTAAAGCAGCCCGCTGAATCCGGCTGGGTGCCACCAGGCGCGCACGTCAAGCTGGCGGTGGTTGCCAAGCTCTTTGATGCTGAATGTCAGTCTGCCGAGGCCTGGCGCTTTCATACCGAACATCAGCGCTAATTGGTGCAGCGGTTTCATCGTGATCACTTTCCAGCCATCAACCAGATCGCCGATCTCCAATGTTTCCCGCTGCGGGCGCCCGTAAACGATCCCATTACCAATCATGTCATCCATGCGCGCACGAATTTGCCACAGAATATTGGCATAAAAGTAGCCCTCTTTACCGCCCAGTTGCTGTACCACATGCCACAAAGCAGCGCTTGAGGCCTGCGTATCCAGCGTGCAACCCGCCTGTTTTGGGTAAAAGCCGTACCCTGGCCGCCAACGGGCCCGTGCTTCAGGATCGTAACCCCAATCAGCGGAATCGATCACTTCATCTTCGCGGCGAAGCGTTTCTCTCACTGCTTCATCAAAAGTTTGCAGTGTCTGTGGGATCAAGGTTTGCAGCGGCTGGCCGTTGGCTGGAAGGTCATGATTCAGCCCCTGAATCAACGCGCTGGCAATCGAAGTGGGAACCGAAGTGATCATGCTGATAAACCATACGGAAATAAAGCGTGTCGGTAGCGGTATCGGGATCAACCAACGTTTTTTACCGCTGATAACGATAAAACGTTCGAACAGGGTTTGGTAGCTGATGTATTCCGGCCCGGCGACATCGAAAATTCGGTTTTCCAGCGCCGGGTGTTGCAGTAATTCCGTCATGTAAACCAACAGGTTTACCAGTGAAACCGGAGAGGATTTTGAACGCACCCAGCGCGGTGGGGTAAGAATGGGCAGGTTGTAGACCATATCGCGCATGACTTCGAATGCGGCTGAACCGGGGCCGACAACGATACTGGCCCTTAATTCGGTGATTGGGATACCGCTTTGCCGCAGAATTTCACCCGTCAGTTTGCGTGCTATCAGGTGCGGCGAGCTCTCGCCTTCGGGTTGTAATGCTCCCAGGAAAATCACCTGTTTGACATTAGAGCCACGCAGGGCGTCACGCAGGTTTTCTGCTGCCTGGCGTTCCTTTTCAATAAAATCACTGCCGTCACCCATGCCATGAATCAGGTAGTAGACAGTATTTATTTGCCACAGTGCTGCGGCCAGCGTTTCCGGGCGATAAACATCGACGTAACGGCAATTCACTCGCGGCCAGTTTTGCTCCTCCAGCCATTCTAGACGACGTGCTGCGGCGGTGATTTCATGGCCCTGTTCTACCAGGCAGGGGATCAGATGTTGGCCGATGTAACCACTGGCTCCGAGAACTAAAATTCGCTGGGGTATCATCAATGTAGCCTTATATCATTTGCGTCAGTGTTAACAAGGTAACAGGATGCCAAATTTGCTGATTAAATGCATTTTTTGTGTGGGTATATTCAACGCATTCCTCATGGCGATTTATCCGCTATTTACAAAGTAACGGGGAGAGAATATTGCATTTGAATTGCTGCCAGTCCACTATACGCAGCGATCTTGCTATGAGCCCATGTATTCCATGAAAATCAATCATTTCTGTTATCTCTGTCTGGGGTTGGTATTGACTGGCTGCCTGTTTTTCTCATTGCCTCTTTGGCTTGGAATGCTGCTGGTTAATCTGTTGACGCTGTGGGTTTATGGTTGGGATAAACTTGCCGCCTGCAAAGGGTGGCAGCGGGTGCCGGAAACGACTTTATTGCTGTTCGGCGTGGTGGGCGGTTGGCTAGGGGCCATACTCGGCCAATGGTTATTCCGGCATAAAACGCAAAAGCAGCCATTCAGGACCTATTTTATACTCAGTGTGGTGCTTAACCTGTTGCTGGTGCTGGCTGCCGGTTATTGGTTTTATGGCCGGATGGTGGTTTGAAGGCAGGCAGTAACGAAAAAATACTCCCCTGATGACAGTATCAGGGGATGGGTTGAGGTCAAGCGTGCTGATGCAGAAATGCCTGCCACAGATCCACGACTTTTTGCAGATCCTGACGGCTGACGTTGAGATGTGTCAGGATGCGAGTTAATGGGCCAGCACTGAGCAACACGCCGTTTTCACGCATCCAGGGGCCAAGTTTGGCAGCCATTAGCGGGGATTGGCGCAGATACAGCACGTTAGTCTGTGCACCGGGTTCAACGATATCGATACCAATCTGGCGCAGTTGCTGTTCCAGCCATTGGGCGTTGTCGTGATCCTCTTTCAGCCGTTCCACATGGTGTTCGAGCGCATATAAACCCGCAGCGGCCAAAATACCGGCCTGACGCATACCGCCCCCGGTCATTTTGCGCCAGCGGAGGGCGCGTTGAATAAACTCCTCACTGCCGCACAGCAGCGAGCCTACCGGTGCCCCTAATCCTTTTGACAGGCAAATGGTAAAGGTGTCGCAATATTGCGTGAGGGTTTTCAGTGGAACATTGAGGGCGACCGCCGCGTTAAAAATACGTGCGCCATCAACATGCAGCGCCAACCGGTGTTCACGGGTGAACTGCCAGGCTTGTTGCAGGTAATCAAGGGGTAATACTCTGCCGCCGATGGTGTTTTCCAGGCTCAGCAGGCGGGTTTTAGCAAAGTGGATATCATCAGGCTTGATTGCCGCCGCCACTTTATCCAATGACAGAGTGCCGTCGGGGTTGGCCTCTATTGGTTGCGGTTGAATGCCACCCAACACGGCAGCGCCACCGGCTTCGTATTTGTAGTTGTGCGCCTGCTGGCCAACGATGTACTCCTCACCACGTTGACAGTGGCTTAACAGAGCCACCAGATTAGCCTGGGTGCCGGTGGGTAGGAACAGAGCGGCTTCTTTACCGGAAAGCCGGGCGGCTTCGGCTTGCAGTGCGTTCACCGTTGGATCGTCACCGTACACATCATCACCCACATCAGCGTCTGCCATGGCACTACGCATGGCTGCACAGGGTTGAGTGACGGTATCACTGCGTAAATCAATGAGCATACACATCCTTATCACCAATCAGAGAGATGGCTTTCATCATAACCGGATTACGGAATTGAAAAAGCAGAAAATACAGAGCGCGATGCCTGGCGCGCTCTGAGGGAAAGCAGCTGCTTATCAGGCGAGGGTTACATCGCTGTGTAACTGGCAGCTACAGGCTAAAACGTAGCCTTGTTCAATCTCTGCCGGGGTGAGCGTCATCGTGCTGGTTGTGGAGTACTTGCCTGCCACAATGCGGGTTTTGCAGGAACCGCATACCCCGGCACGACAGGCAGCGTTAACCGGCAGTTTGTGGGCTTCCATGGCAGCCAGAAGCGAACTGCCAACGGGCACGCGAAACTCGCGCAACGGTTGGCCGATGCGCAACGTCAATTGCTCGCTTTGCACTTCGTGCTGCTCTGCGGAAGTATGGAATTGCTCCTTGTGGAAGCATGAGGCGGGAACGCCAAGTTGCCCACAGAGTTGTTCCACCTGTTGCATATAAAGCTCGGAACCACAGGCCATGACGGTACGTTCAATGATATCCGGAACCACCTGTTGTAAAAAGGGGGCGCTGATACGGCCATTCAGCAAATCTGACTGCGCCCCTTGCTTGGCTATCAGCGTTAACTGCAACTGTGGATGAGCGGTACACAGATCTTGCCATTCATCAGCAAAAATCACGTCTGCCAGCGTGCGAACGTTATAGATCACCTGAATATCGCATTGCGGGCGATTCGCCACCAGCCAGCGGCACATCGACATCACAGGTGTGACGCCACAACCGGCAGCCAGCATCAGATAGCGATCGCTGGGGTGCTGAACGCAGTTGAAATCCCCTTGAGCGTCAGACAGCCATAGTACATCACCGGGTTTTACTTCCTCTGTCAGCCAGCGTGAGCCAATGCCTTCCGGTAAACGCCGCACGCTGAGGCTGATAAAACGGCTTAAACCGGGTGAGGAGGACAGGGTATAAGCACGTAGCGTGTCGTCACTGTGGCGAATACTGACCAGTGCAAACTGGCCGGGCTGGTAGAGATAAATATCAGGGCTAATCAGGTTCAGCGTCCAGACATCGGCGGTTTCCTGCTGGATGGAGTGTACCTGCATTGGGTTGGGGCAAAGTGGACTGGGTGGGGTCATCATGTACCTCAAAACAAACGGGGCCACCGTTACCATGGGTAGCCCCGAAAAGTGGCATCAGCCGAGCAGGGTTTGCATATCCTGTTCTACGGTAGTGATCGGGCTCAGACCGAATTTTTCATTCAGTATCGCCAGCAGATTATCCGTCAGGAAAGCGGGCGCACTTGGGCCTGTGACGATATTTTTCACCCCCAATGACAGCAACGTCAGCAGAATGACGATCGCTTTCTGTTCAAACCAGGACAACACCAGGCTGAGTGGCAGATCGTTCACCGTGCAGCCAAGTTTCTCAGAGAGTTTCACCGCCAGCATCACGGCTGAATAAGCATCGTTGCACTGGCCGACATCCAGCAAACGCGGCAAACCTTCCAGTGTGCCAAAGTCCAACTTATTGAAACGGTACTTACCGCATCCCAGGGTCATGATCAGGCAATCCTGCGGTACGCTACGGGCGAAATCGGTAAAGTAACTGCGTTCATCACGGCTGCCATCACAGCCGCCGACCAGAAAGACATGACGTAATTTTTTCTGAGTGACCAGATCGATCACCGTATCGGCAGCGTTCAACAGCACCTGGCGGCCAAAGCCGATGGTGATCAGGTGTTCCAGTTCATTGTAAGGGAAGCCGTTGAGCTGCTGAGCCTGGCTGATAACCGCGCTGAAATCTTCGCCTTCCAGATGATTGACGCCCGGCCAGCCAACGATGCTGCGCGTCCAGATGCGATCGCGATAATGGCCGACATCAGGATCGATAATACAGTTGGAGGTCATTACAATCGGGCCGGGGAATTTGGCGAATTCGGTTTGCTGGTTCTGCCAGCCGCTGCCGTAGTTACCGACCAGATGGGTGAATTTTTTCAGCTCCGGGTAAGCATGTGCAGGCAGCATTTCACCGTGGGTATACACATTGATGCCCATCCCTTCTGTCTGTTCCAGCAACAGGCGCAGGTCTTTCAGATCGTGGCCGGAAATCAGGATCGCTTTGCCTGCCACCGGGCGCACGTTAACCGAAGAAGGTTGAGGATCGCCATACGCCAGAGTTTCACCACGATCGAGCATGGCCATCACACTGAAGTTCATTTTACCGATGCCCATGGCGTTGTTCAGCAGAGTATCGACATCGCGGGGTTGAGTACCCAGCCAGGCCATAAACGCGTGGTAATCGGCATAAATCTGGTTATCGGATTGCCCCAGAACGTGAGCATGTTCCATGTAGGCGGCGGCACCTTTCAGGCCATACAGGCACAGCATACGCAAGCCGTGGATATCGTCACCCACTTCGGTTTTATCAGTATTGAGGGCGAATTGTGCCGCCTGTTGTACTAGTGTGGGAATATCGTTGCCAGCCAATTGCAATGCGGCCAGTGGATGATCAACGCGCACGCTGGCATCCAACAGGCGGCAGCGGGCGGCCAGCGATTCACGCTGGGCAATGGTTTCACGGGCGTAGCCGATGATGCGTTCGGAATCGAAATTCACGTTGGTCAGCGTGGAGAAAAAGGCACGTGGGGAAAAACTGTCGATGTCGTGATCGACAATCCCCAATGCTCGTGCCTGCAAAGCCCAGGCAGAAAGCCCTTGCAGCGCGGCGACCAGTAAATCTTGCAGGTCGGAGGTTTCTGCTGTTTTACCACACATTCCTTGAGCGTAAGAGCAGCCATTACCTGCCGGTGTACGGATAGTTTGTTCACATTGCACGCAGAACATAATCGCTTCCTTTTTTAAGTTGTATTTATAATGCCAGTTTAAGAGCATAGATCGGTAATGCACACTTAAAAAGGCCTTTGTAATACAACATTGAGCAAGTTTGATTTAGAACAAGTTCGCGTGCGGATGGGAATTATTACGATCCTCGTTTCATCATTTTTCACGTTGCAGATGCATTGATCTTTCCCGTTAGGCGAATAATGCAGGGGGGAGTGGCAAGGGCGCGATGAACCGCGCCGCGAAGATCAAGAAAACAGGGCGATGAGCACCGGTGCTAATAGGCTTAACAGAAAACCATGCACGATTGCTGGGGGAACGATTTCCAGCCCGCCGCTGCGTTGCAGAACCGGCAGGGTAAAGTCCATGGAAGTGGCGCCACATAACCCCAGCGCTGAAGAACGGCTGCGGCGTACCAGCGTGGGGATCAGCATAATGGCGACCAGCTCGCGCGCTAAATCGTTAAAAAATGCGGCACTACCCAATACTGGGCCATAAGCATCGGTAATCAGGATGCCGGAAAGAGAATACCAACCGAAGCCGGAAGCCATTGCCAGCCCGGTTTTCAATGGCAGCCCCAGCAGTTGTGCCGCCAAGGCACCGCCAGCCAGCGCGCTGGCAGCGACGACCACCGCCACTAACAGGCCACGGCGGTTGAGCACAATCTGGCGCAGCGTCATACCGCTGTTCCGTAGCTGAATACCGACCAGTAATAGCAGAAAAATCAGAGCATATTCGCTGCCTGCGTTGGCCCACTGCAACCACGGCCATTGGGTTAGCCCCAGTGCAAAACCACCCAACACCACGCCGCATAGTTTCAGCGATTCCAGCGCCATGTGCAGGCGTGAAGGCAGTTTTTCCTGCCTGTGGTTATTTTTCCACGGATGGCGGCGTTCCAACAGAACGAGTAACAACAGATTGGCGCAGAAAATGCACAGGAAAAACACGGCGGTGTACTGAAATATCAGCACCAGATTGCTGCTGAGATTCTCCAAAAATGCCAGGCTGATCCCCATAAAGAACAAAATGACATACACCATCCAGCTTAACAGCCGGTTAATGGCCTGAATCAGGGCTTTGCTGCGCAAAGGGATAAGATAACCGGCGACCAGCGGAAACAGAATAATCAGCAGTCCTGAATACATGATGAAACGAGAGTCCTTTAATCTGGGAGAGAAAGCCGGGAACCCGGCAAGCTCAACACGCTAACTAAAATGAACGCTGGAGTAAAGCGGCAGATTTGGTGACGCTTGCTTGACCTGTAAGGTTTTTTTTTGACCATTCTCGAAGGAAATTATAGGGTCGTTTATCTTTTTGTATTTATGCTACAAGGGTTAGTGGCGCTCACTGATTTTTGCTTAGGGAGTGCATGAGAGGTGGTCGATGTTCTTAGAACGTATTGAGATTGTAGGATTCCGTGGCATAAACCGGCTTTCACTGATGCTGGATGACAACACGGTATTACTGGGTGAAAACGCCTGGGGTAAATCCAGTTTACTGGATGCGATGACGTTTCTTTTAGCGCCGGAACAGACCTTATACCGTTTTGAAACCCGTGACTTCCACTTCCCGCCAGGAGATGAAGCCGCCAAAGAACGCCATCTACAGATTATTTTCACGTTTTGTGAAAAGGATATTGGTCACGCACATTTACCCCGTTATCGCCATCTTTCACCGCTTTGGTCGAAGGGGGAGGATAATCTGAGCCGCATTCACTACTGCTGTGAGGGGGAACTGGAAGATGATGGCACGGTGTGTACCTGGCGCCGTTTTCTTGATGCTAACGGCAATGCGCTGCATCTGCATCATATCGATCAACTGGTGCGTGCGCTAATCCGCATTCATCCGGTATTACGCCTGCGTGATGCGCGCTTTATCCGCCGCCTGCGCCCCAGCTCACTCACCGATCATCTTCCCGCTGACAACGAAGCCCTGGCGCAGCAGTTGGATCAATTGACGCGTGAACTGGTACGCAATCCACAAAAGCTGACCAATTCCGAGCTGCGTCAAGGGTTGGCGGCAATGCAGCAGCTTCTGGAACACTACTTTGCTGAACAGGGGTCACAAGTGGCGGGGCCACGCCGCCATCGCCATACCAGGGAGCCGCAGGCATGGCGTTCGCTGGATAGCATTAACCGCATGATTGCTGAACCCAACAGCCGCAGCATGCGCCTGATCCTGTTGGGAATGTTCTCCACGCTGTTGCAGGCCAGGGGCAATGTCAAGCTCGATCCTCATGCCCGCCCCTTGTTGCTGGTGGAAGACCCGGAAACACGTCTGCACCCCATTATGCTGTCGGTTGCCTGGAGTTTGCTCAATCAGATGCCGTTGCAGCGGATCACTACCACCAACTCCAGCGAACTGGTTTCTTTGGTGCCGGTGGAGCATGTTTGCCGCCTGGTGCGTGAATCTGCCAGGGTGGCGACTTACCGCCTCGGGCCGCGTGGTTTAAGCCCAGAGGATGGGCGGCGCATTGCGTTTCACATTCGCTTTAACCGTCCTTCTTCATTATTTGCCCGCTGTTGGCTATTGGTTGAAGGGGAAACCGAAGTCTGGCTGCTGAACGAATTGGCGCGCCAGTGTGGTTATCATTTTGAAGCAGAAGGGATACGGGTCATTGAGTTTGCCCAATGTGGCCTGCGGCCATTGCTGAAATTTGCACGCCGGATGGGGATTGAATGGCATGCTTTGGTTGATGGCGACGAAGCGGGAAAAAAATATGCTAATACCGTCCGCAGCCTGTTGGATAACCATGAAGATAATGAGCGCGACCGTTTAACTGCGTTACCGGCACCGGATATGGAACATTTTATGTACAAAGAAGGGTTCAGTGCGGTTTATCACCGGGTGGCCGCAGTTCCCCTCAAAGTACAGATGCCGGTGCGTAAAGTGATCATCAAAGCGGTACATCGTGCTTCAAAACCGGATTTAGCCATTGAAGTGGCAATGCAGGCGGGAGAATGGGGCGTTGATTCGGTGCCTCCTTTGCTGAAAAAAATGTTTTCGCGGGTGATCTGGCTGGCGCGTGGCCGGGCCGATTAGGATGAAAATGTGCGGCGATGATTGGCATTGAGGGTGCACGAAACGTGATAATTTATCTGCGCTGTCATTTGGGCAGCCAAAGAGTGACGGAAACAGGTGGGAATCAACATTGATGTGGTTAATAAGGCGTAAAAAACGCTGGGTGATCAGCCTGGTTGTGCTGGCGGTTATTGCGGTAATAGCATATTGGCGCTTGAACCATCCGGCCCCCGTGGTGTTTAAAACGGTCAAGGTTGCCCAGCGCGAGTTGCAGCAAAATGTCTTGGCAACCGGCCAGTTGGACGCCGTGCGTAAGGTGGATGTGGGAGCGCAGGTCAGTGGGCAACTGGAAAGTCTGAAGGTTGAAATTGGCGACAGGGTGGAAAAGGGGCAACTGCTTGGCATTATCGATCCGCAGCAGGCGCAGAACAGCATTCGTGAAGGTGAAGCCACGTTGCAGGAATTGCAGGCTCAACTGCGGCAGACACAGGCAGAACAGCAGTTAGCAGCGGTGACGTTGCAGCGCAATCGTGAGTTGGCTAATAAGCAGGCCGTATCGCGCCAGGATCTGGATAAATATGCCACTGAGCTGGCAGTGAAAGAAGCGCAGGTTGAAACCATCCGAGCGCAAATCATGAGAAATCAGGCCAGTCTGGATACCGCGAGAATTAATCTGGCCTATACCCGCATTGAGGCACCGATGGCCGGAGAGGTGGTGCAGATCACCACCTTACAAGGCCAGACGGTAATTGCTGCGCAACAGGCCCCCAACATTTTGACGCTGGCGGATATGAGCACCATGCTGGTGAAGGCACAGGTGTCTGAAGCCGATGTGATCAACCTGAAACCGGGCCAAAAAGCCTGGTTTACCGTGTTGGGCGATCCGAACAAACGCTTCGACGGGGTGCTGAAAGATATCCAACCGACGCCGGAAAAGGTCAATAACGCCATTTTTTACTATGCCCGTTTTGAAGTGCCGAATCCTGAAGGGCTATTGCGCCTGCAAATGACGGCTCAGGTACATATTCAGCTTTCCGGCGTTAGCGATGCGTTGGTGATCCCGCTGGCAGCATTAGGGGAGCAAGTTGCCGATAATCGCTACCATGTGGCGGTGTTGCAGCAGGGGCAAGAACAACAGCGTGAAGTCACCATCGGCATACGCAACAATATTGATGTGCAGATCGTCAGCGGGTTGGCGCTGGGTGAGGAAGTGATTATCAGCCGCGGTGGCGCGGGGGAGAACTGATGGCAGCGTTGTTGGAATTGAGTGGTATCCGGCGTAGCTATCTCTCCGGCGAGCAGACGGTGGATGTGCTGAAAGATGTCAGTCTGAGCATTGAGGCCGGTGAAATGGTGGCGATTATGGGGGCTTCCGGCTCCGGTAAATCGACGCTGATGAATCTCCTCGGTTGCCTGGATAAGCCCAGCGCTGGGATCTATCGGGTTGCCGGGCAGGATGTGGCGACTCTCAATAACGATGCGTTGGCACAGCTGCGGCGCGAGCATTTTGGTTTTATCTTCCAGCGTTATCATCTGCTGCCACATTTGAGCGCGGCGCATAATGTCGAAGTGCCTGCGGTGTATGCCGGTTTAGGCAAAAGCGCCCGGCGGGAAAGGGCGATTGCGTTGCTGCAACGCCTGGGGTTGGGCGATCGTATCGCGTATCGACCTAGTCAGCTTTCTGGTGGGCAGCAGCAGCGGGTCAGCATTGCCAGGGCATTGATGAACGGCGGGCAGGTGATTCTGGCGGATGAACCAACGGGAGCGCTCGACAGCCATTCCGGTGAAGAAGTCATGACCATCCTCAAGCAACTGTGCGAGCAGGGGCACACGGTGATTATTGTGACGCATGATCCGGCAGTGGCACGCCAGGCGGAACGGATTATTGAAATCCGCGATGGGGAAATCATTGCCGATTCTCATTCAGCCACGCAGGGCCATGCACCGGCGAAAACCTTGGAGCTGGCAAGCCCAGCGGCCTCTTGGCGGCAAATGTTTGGCCGCTTTCGTGAGGCATTGGTGATGGCCTGGCGGGCAATGGCCGCCAATAAAATGCGCACGGCACTGACTATGCTGGGGATCATCATTGGTATTGCTTCTGTGGTGTCGATCCTGGTGATTGGCGATGCGGCCAAACAAATGGTGCTGGCGGATATAAAATCGATCGGCACTAATACCGTGGATATCTATCCGGGTAAGGATTTTGGAGATGACGATCCGATTTATCGCCAAGCCTTGAAATATAGCGATCTGGAGGCACTGCGTGAACAGCCTTATGTCAGTGCGCTGTCCCCCAAGATTAGCAGCAGTATGCGGCTACGCTTTGGCAATATTGATGTGGCGGCTAATGTTACCGGTGCCAGTGAACAGTTTTTCCGGGTTTACGGCATGACGTTTACCCAGGGTACTGGTCTCGATCCGCTGCAAGTGCAATCGCATGCGCAGGTGGTGGTGATTGACGCTAATACTCAGCGCCGCCTGTTTCCATATCAGAACAATGTGGTGGGTGAAGTGATTCTGGTCGGCAATATGCCTGCCACGGTGGTGGGAGTGGCAAAAGAAAAGCAGTCGATGTTCGGCAGCAGCCAGACGCTGAATGTGTGGGTGCCTTACACGACGATGGCCAATCGATTAGTGGGAAAAGACAGTTTTGATTCCATTACGGTGCGTATTCTTGATGGCTATAACAGCCAGGAGGCGGAACAGCAATTGACTCGCTTTCTGACGCTGCGTCACGGTAAGAAGGACTTCTTCACTTACAATATGGACAGCCTGGTGCAGACGGCAGAAAAAACCACCCGTACTCTGCAACTGTTCTTGACTCTGGTGGCGGTGATTTCACTGGTGGTTGGGGGGATTGGGGTGATGAATATCATGCTGGTTTCGGTGACAGAAAGAACGCGCGAAATTGGTATTCGTATGGCCGTGGGTGCCCGTTCTGGCGATGTCCTCCAGCAATTCCTGATCGAAGCGGTGCTGGTTTGCCTGGTTGGGGGCGCTTTGGGGATCGCCTTGTCGTTCGCTATCGGCTTGCTGGTGCAGTCAGTGTTACCGGGCTGGCAGATCAGTTTTCCACCGGCCGCATTGCTGAGTGCGTTTCTGTGCTCTACGGGAATTGGCGTGGTGTTTGGCTATTTGCCCGCACGCAATGCGGCAAGGCTGAACCCGATTGACGCTTTGGCACGCGAGTAAATCGGTGGTTTAATAAAAATGCCAGCCTTGTTGGGGCTGGCATTTTAATGTGGATATTGATACCCGAAGAGTTGGTGGGAGCGTTTAGGCTAATGCCTCGCTTTCCAGCGGCAGAATAAGGCTCGCATGGTTCCCTTTTGGCCCTTGATGAACGTCAAACCTGACTTGTTGGCCAGCTTTTAGCGTTCTGTAACCATCCATCTTGATTGTCGAATAATGGGCGAAAATATCTTCGCCACCGCCTTCGGGGCAAATAAAGCCAAAACCTTTGGCGTTATTGAACCATTTAACAGTACCCGTCTCCATGTTTCTACATCCCTCGCAACACTGTTTCTAGATGAGATGAATAACTGATTCTGATGAGTGTAGAGTGGTCAAAAGACCAACAATTCACGAATTTACACTCTAGAGCAAATGATCATCACGTCAAGGGATCGGCTTTTGACAGTGCAGGGCAGTTCACCAAAGTTTGAAGCAGTTAACGCTATTGACATTGTTTGGTAACAAATTGTGCAAAAAAACGGGGCTGGATAATCTGATTTGTGCTGCGGTAAGTTGGTATTGAAGATGGTAAAGTAATAATAATACCCTTTGAATAACCCGAACCTGACCCCATATCTGAGGGCATGGTAAATGAAGATGAACTGCGATGGGCAAAAGTGACGGTTGGCTGAATTTTGAACATTTGGCTGAAGAAAAACAAATCGATGCGGTAAAACCGCCATCAATGTATAAAGTTATACTTAACAACGATGATTACACGCCGATGGAATTTGTGATTGACGTTCTGCAAAAGTTCTTTTCTTATGATATTGAACGTGCAACGCAATTGATGCTTACGGTCCACTATCAAGGCAAGGCGATTTGCGGTGTTTTCACCGCTGAGGTCGCGGAAACCAAGGTAGCCCATGTGAACCGTTACGCAAGAAAGCATGAGCATCCGTTGCTTTGTACGCTAGAAAAAGCCTGAATGGAATCTGACTCGATGGGCGTTGTCAGTGTAAGCAGTTTGAGTGTGGAATGCAGCGTATACACAATACGCGAAGATGTGACATAACTCAGGCGCAAAAGTGGCAAGTAAGATAGCCTGATGTACAGGCTGAAAGGTAATCTATTGGGGAGGTGCCTATGCTCAATCAAGAACTGGAACTCAGTCTCAACATGGCTTTCGCCAGGGCGCGTGAGCACAGACACGAGTTTATGACCGTGGAGCACCTGTTGCTGGCATTACTCAGCAACCCTGCCGCACGCGAAGCGCTTGAGGCATGTACGGTGGATCTGGCGGCATTACGTCAGGAACTGGAAGCCTTTATCGAGCAAACAACACCTACGCTGCCCGCCAGCGAAGAAGAGCGTGATACTCAACCCACGCTCAGTTTTCAGCGTGTGCTGCAACGTGCGGTATTCCATGTGCAATCTTCTGGCCGCAATGAAGTCTCTGGCGCCAATGTGCTGGTGGCGATCTTCAGCGAACAGGAGTCGCAGGCGGCTTACCTGTTGCGTAAACACGATGTCAGCCGTTTGGACGTGGTGAACTTTATTTCGCATGGGACGCGTAAAGATGAGCCGGGCCAGGCTCCGAATGCAGAGAACCCGGTAAACGAAGATCAGTCAGGAGGGGAAGACCGTATGGAAAACTTCACCACCAACCTGAATCAACTGGCACGTGTAGGCGGTATCGATCCGTTGATTGGCCGTGACAGTGAATTGGAACGCACGATTCAAGTATTGTGCCGTCGCCGTAAAAACAACCCGTTGCTGGTCGGGGAGTCCGGTGTGGGTAAAACGGCGATCGCCGAAGGGCTGGCCTGGCGTATCGTGCAAGGGGATGTGCCGGAGGTAATGGCCGATTGCACATTGTACTCGCTGGATATCGGTTCGCTGCTGGCAGGCACTAAGTACCGCGGCGATTTCGAGAAGCGTTTCAAAGCATTGCTGAAACAGTTGGAACAAGATCAGAACAGCATTTTGTTTATCGACGAGATTCACACCATCATCGGTGCCGGTGCGGCTTCCGGTGGGCAGGTGGATGCTGCCAACCTGATTAAACCACTGCTGTCGAGCGGCAAGATCCGGGTGATCGGTTCTACCACTTATCAGGAGTTCAGTAATATTTTCGAAAAAGACCGTGCTTTAGCGCGTCGCTTCCAGAAAATCGATATTACCGAGCCAACGCCGGAAGAAACCATTCAGATCATCAATGGTCTGAAAACCAAATATGAAGCGCACCACGATGTGCGTTATACCGCCAAGGCGATACGCGCAGCGGTTGAGCTTTCGGTGAAATATATCAACGATCGCCATCTGCCGGATAAGGCAATTGACGTGATCGACGAAGCGGGGGCTCGTAGCCGGTTAATGCCGGTGAGCAGACGTAAGAAAACCATCAATGTGGCAGATATTGAGTCGGTGGTCGCTCGCATTGCGCGCATCCCGGAAAAAACCGTTTCAGCCAGCGATCGCGATGTGCTGAAAAACCTGGGCGATCGCCTGAAAATGCTGGTGTTTGGCCAAGATCCAGCGATTGAAGCATTGACTGAAGCGATCAAAATGAGCCGTGCTGGCTTGGGGCAGGATCGGAAACCGGTGGGGTCCTTCCTGTTTGCCGGGCCGACCGGTGTTGGGAAAACTGAGGTTACGGTGCAACTGGCGAAGGCTCTGGATATCGAATTACTGCGGTTTGATATGTCCGAGTATATGGAACGCCATACCGTCAGCCGCCTGATTGGTGCACCTCCGGGTTATGTGGGCTTCGATCAGGGTGGTCTGCTGACGGATGCGGTGATTAAACATCCGCATGCTGTGGTGCTGCTGGATGAAATCGAAAAGGCGCATCCTGATGTGTTTAACCTGCTGCTGCAAGTGATGGACAACGGGACGCTCACCGATAACAACGGCCGCAAGGCAAATTTCCGCAACGTTATCCTGGTGATGACCACCAATGCCGGCGTGCGTGAAACAGAGCGTAAATCGATTGGCCTGATCGAACAGGATAACAGCATCGATGCGATGGAAGAGATCAAGAAAGTGTTTACACCAGAGTTCCGTAACCGTCTGGATAACGTTATCTGGTTCAACCATCTGTCTACCACGGTGATCCAGCAGGTTGTTGACAAGTTTATTGTTGAACTGCAGGCGCAGTTGGATGCGAAAGGCGTGTCGCTGGAAGTGAGTGACGAAGCACGCGACTGGCTGTCGGTGAAAGGCTATGATCGTGCGATGGGAGCGCGGCCAATGGCACGTGTGATGCAGGAAAACCTGAAGAAACCGTTGGCTAATGAACTGTTGTTTGGTTCTTTGGTGGATGGCGGCTCGGTGAAAGTTGAGCTGGATAAGGATAAAAAGCAGTTAACCTATCATTTCCTCAGCGCAGCGATGCGTAAAGCGGATGAAGGCGCATTGCACTAAACGATTGAACAGAAGCGCAGAAAAGCGATGCCTCGGCATCGCTTTTTTTATGCGTGAATTTCATGCGGTATAGAAATAAGTGAGCCCTCTCAGTTTACCTGCGCCAATAGCAACTCGGTGTTGAACGCTGCTGCGGGGGTAAACGGAAAGGGCTTCTGAGGGATCACATCCTCGGCGTTGCCACGCATTGGCAACGGGTGAGCCGATTAACGGCTACGGAAGACAATGCGGCCTTTGCTCAGGTCGTACGGGGTCAGCTCTACAGTGACTTTGTCACCCGTCAGGATGCGGATATAGTTTTTACGCATTTTACCGGAGATATGAGCGGTTACCACGTGCCCGTTTTCCAATTCAACGCGGAACATGGTGTTCGGCAGCGTATCAAGAACGGTGCCCTGCATTTCAATATTGTCTTCTTTGGCCATCGAATCCTCTAGGTGTAACTACCTTCGTTTTTAAACGGCAAGATAATGCCGAAAAACCCACATTATGTAAAGAAGTGTCGGTGAACAATACACCGTTTCCGCAAAATTAGCCTGCTGGGGAGGGTGGTTCAACCTGCTGTGGGGGTATGACTTGTGGCAGCCAGCATTCCGGCGCTAACACCTTGCGCTGAAGGTTGCTCAACAGCTGCAAAAATTGGCGGCGGGGAATGTCTCTCGCTCCAAGCCGAGCAGTGTGAGTGTTAAGCACCTGGCAGTCAACCAATTCTCCGCCATAAGCGGTAAAATGGCGGTTAAATGCCATTAAGGCGCATTTTGAGGCGTTAGCAGTGCGGCTGAACATGGATTCACCGCAAAACAGTGCCCCTTGAGCAACACCGTACAGCCCGCCAACCAGTTCATCACCCTGCCAGACTTCAACGGAATGGGCGTTTCCCTGCCGGTGCAGTTGTAAATAGGCCTGTTGTATTTCTGGGCCGATCCAGGTTCCTTCTGCCGGGGGCCGTTGTGCACAGGCGGCAATCACCGCAGCAAAGTCGTGATTAAGGGTGATTTGGAATGGGTTGTTACGCAGGAAGCGCTTAAGGCTGCGACTGGCGTGGCATTCCTCAGGGAACATCACGGCGCGGGGATCGGGTGACCACCATAAAATCGGTTCCCCTGGTGAGAACCAGGGGAAAATACCGCGTTCGTAGGCGGCCAGCAGGCGTGAAGGTGCCAGATCGCCACCCATGGCCAACAGGCCATTAGGCTCGCGCAAAGCCCCCTCTGGCGAGGGAAACACCAAGGATTGCGGAGAGAGTTTAACAATACGCATAAAACTCCTTAGCGTTGCTTACAGGCCACTTTACAGCGATATATTCGTGTCATATCGAATTATTTAGGAGATATATTACCGATCCGCTGGCGGAATTGGGCATAACGGCCTGGCTGTTGCAGCAACGCAGCATGGTGGCCCTGTTCCACAATCTTGCCACCGTCCATTACACAGATACGATCGAAATGCTCCAGGCCGTACAGGCGATGAGTCACCAGAATCAGCGTTTTATCACGGCAGTGCTGGCGCAGCAGAGCTAGAATCTGTTGCTCGGTTTCTGCATCCAGCCCTTCGGTCGGTTCATCAAGCAGCCACAGCGGAGCTTGGTGCAGCAATGCTCGGGCGATCCCCAAGCGGCGCTGCTCGCCGCCGGAAAGCTGGCGACCTCCGTCCCCCATCCACGCATGTAATCCTTCGTTTTCCAGCAATTTATCCAGCCCAACCTGTTGCAGCACGCTTTTCAACCTCTCATCGTTCGCTTTTGGGGCGGCGATGCGCAAGTTTTCGCGCAGCGTACTGCTGAAAATATGAACTCGCTGGCTGACGGTGGTCGTCATGGCGCGCAGCGTAGCTTCATCATAGGCATTTAATGGTTGACCATTGAGCTGAATTTCACCGCTGCTGGCATTCCAGGCTCGCGTCAGTAATTGCAACAGAGTAGATTTGCCGCAGCCAGTGCGCCCTAACAGCGCGATATGTTCACCCGCAGCGATATCCAGTCCAATGTTGTGCAACACCGGAAGAGGCTGGCCGGGGTAGGTAAAAGTAACATTGTGCAGATTCAGTGCGGCACCAGATTGCGCTGCGGGGCCATTTTCTGGGAAAGACACTTCCGGCTGTTGGTCGATGATCTGTTTTACTCGCGTTGCGGAAGCAATCACCTGGCCCAAATGTTGGAAAGCGCCCGTAACGGGCAGCATCGCTTCGAAAGAGGCCAATGCAGCGAAAGCAAACAGGGCAATCAGCGCTCCGGGTTGCGTATCACCACCGATACCCGCCGCCGCCAACCAAAGCAGCAGGGTGACGGTAAAACCGCTGGCGAGGATCATTAACGCTTGGGCCATTCCTCCCAAGGAGGCCTGTTGCCATTGCCGCCGTTGCCAATGGTGTTCGGTCGCTGTTAATGCGGCACGGAACCTATCTAAAGCACCGAACACAACCAACTCAGCCTGGCCTTGAAGCCAGAAGGTCAGTTCAGTGCGGTATTGGCTGCGCAAAGCGGTTAATTCTCCACCTATCGGTTTGCCCGCGTGATAGAAAACCGGGGGAATCAGCAGGAGCAAGAGCAGCAGAATCCCACCGAGCGTCAAGGCTAACGGGCCATCCAGCCAGCTAAGGCCGAAAGTGACGACGATAATCACAACCGCAGCGCTGACTAAGGGGGAAATAACGCGCAGGTAGAGGTGATCAAGCGTATCGACATCGGCCACCAAACGGTTCAGCAGCTCGGCTTGGCGAAAACGGGCAATGCCGCCGGGTGACAGTGGCAGGATTTTTTTGAAGGCAAACACCCGCAGGTGCGACAGCACGCGGAAAGTGGCATCGTGGCTGACAACCCGTTCGGCATAGCGCCCAGCAGTGCGGAAAATTGCGGCTCCGCGCACGCCTGCCGCTGGCAGCATATAGTTGAAGGTATATAAACCAGCCAAACCGGCCAATGAAGAAGCTGCCAAGAACCAGCCTGAAAGCGCCAGTAACCCGATACTGGCCAGCAGTGTCACGATTGCCAGAATAATCCCCAGGAAAATCAGGAAGGTGTGCCTGCGGTATAAGGCCAGAAAGGGTAGCAAAACACGCATGATTATAACTCCCCACTGCGGTGTGCAATCAAATTGGCAAACAGGCCGGGTTGTTTGCTGAGCGTGGTGTAATCGCCTTGCTGAACGATTTGCCCATTATCCATTACCCAAATCTGGTCGTAATCCTCAGTGTCTTCCAACTGGTGTGTCACCAGCAAGGTAGCCTGCTGGCGTGAGGCATCATTCAACGCTTGCATGACCCAGCGTTCACTGTGCGCGTCCAGGCTGGCAGCGGGCTCATCCAGCAGCAGCAATTGGCGCGGGCTGAGCAGAGCTCGTGCTACCGCCACGCGTTGTGCTTGCCCGACAGAAAGGCGCGCTGCGCCGTCACCTAAATCGGTTTCCAACCCGTTTGGCAAATAGGGGAGAAATTCACTGACATAGGCTTGTTCAATTGCCAACTGGAGTTGAGCTTCGCTGGCTTCGGGGTAACCGAGCAGAATATTATCTCGCAGTGTTTGTGCTGGCAGGTGCGGATTCTGGCCGACCCAGCCAAGCTGCTGGCGCCAGTTTGCCGCCGCCAGTTCGCGCAATTCAGTCCCGTTGACCTGCAACGAACCGCGGTATGGCAGGAAGCCGAGCAACAGATTGAGCAATGAACTTTTTCCTGCGCCACTTAGCCCAACCAGCGCAATACGCTGGTTAGCGGATAAAGTAAAGTTGAGTGGCCCGGCGAGCCGCACCCCGTTCGGTGAGAGGATCTCCAACTCTTGAGCCTGTAACGCCAGCGGTATTGCAGTATTCAGCTGCTGCGCCCCATTACCCATTTGCTCACCTTCGGCGGCCAGGAAGGTTTCTAGCGCTTCGGCGGCGCCAATGGCCTGTGCCTTGGCATGGTAGAAGGTGCCGAGATCGCGTAATGGCTGGAAAAACTCTGGCGCGAGAATCAGCACCAGGAAGCCGGCAAACAGCGTCACTCCGATACCGTAGCTACCGAAATTCAGCTCACCGAGATAAGAGAAGCCAAAATAAACCGCCACAACGGCGATGGAGATAGAGGCAAAAAACTCCAGTACGGCGGAAGAAAGGAAGGCCATCCGTAACACTTCCATGGTGCGCTGGCGGAAATCTTCCGATGATTTGGCAATCTGTTCTGTTTCTGCTTGCCCGCGGTTGAACAGCCGTAGCGTATCAAGCCCGCGCAGACGATCAAGGAAATTGCCACTGAGCCGTGCCAGTGCCACAAAGTTACGGCGGTTGGCATCTGCTGCGCCCATACCGACCAGAGCCATGAATAACGGGATAAGCGGAGCGGTAGCCAGCAGAATAAATCCGGCGGCCCAGTTTATCGGGAAAATGGTGATCAGGATCAGCAGCGGGATAAATACGGCCAGATACATTTGTGGCAGGTAGCGCGCGTAGTAGTCCTGCATATCCTCGATCTGTTCTATGATGATGCTGGCCCAACTGCCGGCGGGTTTTCCCTGAACCCAAGCGGGGCCAAGCTGTTGCAGCTTATCTAGCACTTGTGCCCGCATGCGCTGGCGGATCACTTGCCCGCAGATAAAACCAACGCGCTCACGCAGCCAGCTTAGCAATGCTCGCAGTACAAAGGTGGCTGCCAGCCAGATAAACGAAGAAACGAGTTCGCCGCGAGGTTGGTGTTCGATAATCAAGGCATGCAGCAGAGAGGCCAGCAGCCAGGCTTGAGCGACAATCAAAATACCGCTGATCAGGCCAAGTAACATGGAAAGGCGCAACCAACGCTGCGTCAGTGCGCTTTGGGTTTTGAGCCAACGGGTTAACTGGTGCTGTCTGGTTTTTTTCATCAGGTAGTCTGCATCGCCGCTGCCTGTGACAACAGGCCAGGTTAACGTACTGTTAAAAAAACTGTTTGCCTCAACCTGAAGCGAAACATGTGAGCGCTAATGTTACCTCGTCACTTGGCAGACTGAAAACAAATATACCCTTTCTCTGGCAAACTGAAGCGTCATTGACGGTTTAGCACTGCAATAGAAAGTGAATAAGGCAGCAATTAAGCTGCCTTATTGGTGAAGGTCGATTTAAAGAGGGGGAATTTACAGCACTTCAGTTTGCGCGATACCGTCAAGGTAACGTTCTGCATCCAGCGCAGCCATGCAGCCAGTACCTGCTGAGGTGATGGCCTGACGGTAGACATGATCCATCACATCGCCTGCGGCAAATACGCCAGGAATAGAGGTTTGGGTCGCGTTGCCATGAATGCCGGATTGCACTTTGATGTAGCCGTTTTCCAATTCAAGCTGTTCAGCAAAGATGCTGGTATTCGGGCTGTGGCCGATAGCGATAAACACACCCGCAACGGCCAGCTCTGCGGTTTCATGTTCAGCTTTGGTGCTGCGGAGACGAACACCGGTCACCCCCATCTCATCACCCAGCACTTCATCCAGAGTGCGATTGGTATGCAGAACGATGTTGCCGTTTTTCACTTTATCCATCAAACGGTTAATAAGAATTTTTTCCGAACGGAAGCTATCACGGCGGTGAACCAGGTGTACTTCAGCGGCAATGTTGGACAGATACAAGGCTTCTTCGACGGCGGTATTTCCACCTCCAACCACCGCCACTTTCTGATTGCGGTAGAAGAAACCATCACAGGTCGCGCAGGCGGAAACGCCTTTCCCTTTGAACGCTTCTTCTGTTGGCAGCCCCAGATAACGAGCAGAAGCACCGGTGGCAATGATCAGGGCATCACAGGTGTATTCGCCGCTGTCGCCAAACAGGCGGAAAGGGCGGTTTTGCAGGTCAACACTGTTGATGTGATCAAAGACGATTTCAGTGTCGAATTTTTCAGCATGCTCACGCATACGTTCCATCAGCGCTGGCCCAGTCAGCCCTTCGGCATCGCCAGGCCAGTTTTCGACGTCGGTCGTGGTAGTCAACTGGCCGCCTTGTTCCATACCGGTGATCAGCACCGGATTTAGATTTGCACGCGCTGCGTAAACTGCGGCGGTATAGCCTGCCGGGCCAGAGCCCAGAATCAGTAATTTACTATGTTTAACCGTGCCCATGAATAACCTCTTTTTCCCACAATGGCGGACAATGGTAACGATTGTAGGGAAAATGCAGCAGTAAAAAAAGCCTCGAGAAATGTTGTTAACGATTTGTTCAATAGCAACGGTCTATGGGGCGCTTTTTCTTCTCTGAGAAGTAAAATGTCACTCATAGAAATTCGAAAGAGATTTTGTGCAACCAATGTGTGAAAATTTGTATGTTTGCAGCTAATTTCTTGGCTTTTTTATACAGAGACTCATAACTAAAAATGGGGTGCGCTGTTTTCTTGGCGGAACGTTCTTCTGATTTTGCTTCTTTTACTTTGACAATCCGCTGGGCTTTTGCGAAAACATCATAGGAAGAAGAAATTATTCTCATACCCGTAGCAAATTGTATGTATTTGCAACAACGAGGCAATGCATTGTCGCCTGGTTGAGGAAATGAGGATGGGAGCTTTCTTCTTGATCGCTAGCATCATTTGCATTCGTTGTGCAGGGTGACAGACAGGCTGTGCAACGGCGGAAGATGGGAGTGTAAGCAGTTGGGCAGTTGGTATGGCAGTAAATATCCCCCGTTTCAGGGGAATTGGCCGCTTATCATAAACATCGGGTCTTCGCTTGGAACAAACCCTTGCACATTGACGTTGGCTAGGGTGTGGCAAGTGCAGGGAAGAACATAAGAGAGACAATAATAATGGTAGACACTAAAAAACGCCCAGGTAAAGATCTTGACCGTATCGACCGTAACATCCTGAATGAATTACAAAAGGATGGGCGGATTTCGAACGTCGAGCTCTCGAAACGCGTGGGGTTATCTCCAACACCATGTTTAGAACGTGTGCGCCGTCTTGAGCGTCAGGGTTTTATCCATGGTTATACCGCATTGCTAAACCCGCATTATCTGGACGCTTCCCTGCTGGTTTTCGTGGAAATCACGTTGAACCGCGGTGCGCCGGATGTGTTTGAGCAGTTCAATTCAGCAGTACAGAAGCTTGAAGAAATTCAGGAGTGCCATCTGGTTTCCGGTGATTTCGATTATCTGTTGAAAACCCGTGTACCTGATATGTCGGCTTACCGTAAATTGTTGGGTGAAACTCTGCTGCGTTTGCCGGGGGTCAATGACACCCGTACTTACGTGGTGATGGAAGAAGTGAAACAGAGTAACCGTCTGGTGATCAAAACACGGTAAGGTTCAGGTGCAAAACCTGATTAAATTCGCTATACTCCTGTTTATTCATACAGTTTTGGCGCCGAGGAAGCCTCTCGGCGCTGTTACTATGCCCGCTAACAGGAACCTGGAGAGCCTTTCTTGAGCCAGGAATATACAGAAGATAAAGAAGTTACCCTGAAAAAACTCAGTAGCGGGCGGCGTTTGCTCGAAGCTTTGTTGATCGTGGTGGCGATTTTTGCCGTTTACCTTATGGCCGCACTGGTCAGTTTTAATCCCTCTGATCCCAGTTGGTCGCAAACGGCTTGGCATGAACCTATCCATAATTTGGGGGGCGGGGTAGGTGCATGGCTGGCCGACACCTTGTTCTTCACTTTCGGGGTGCTTGCCTACGCGATCCCCCCTATCATAATGATTCTGTGCTGGGCGGGATATCGCCAGCGTAATCATCATGATTACATTGACTATTTTGCGTTATCGCTGCGCCTGATCGGCACTCTGGCACTGGTGCTTACCTCGTGTGGTCTGGCAGCCCTGAACGTTGACGATCTTTACTATTTTGCCTCTGGCGGCGTGATTGGCAGCTTGCTGAGTAACGCCATGTTGCCCTGGTTCAATGGTATTGGCGCCACGCTGGCACTGCTATGCGTTTGGGCGGCAGGGTTAACACTGTTCACCGGTTGGTCTTGGCTGGTTATTGCTGAAAAAATCGGCGGTGTGGTTCTGGGGCTCGCGACTTTTATGACCAACCGCTCACGTCGTGATGATCGTTATTACGATGATGACGAAATGGTTGTCGAAGAGCCTGAGCTGGGCAATAAACATAACGCCGCCGCGGTCATGGCAGATGATATAGATGATGATGTGCTGTTTTCTGCCCCTTCGGTGACTGAAATGGCGCAGGAAGAAGATGACGATCCGTTACTGAATGGTTTGCGTGCCACAGATAGCAACGCTCCTGTGGTTGTGCCTGCGCAGGTGGAAGTGCCGGTAATGCCAGCTACGTTGGTTCAGGCCGCGGAGAATGCCGCATCAGCGACATTGGTTTCAAATGTTCAGCATCCGGCAGAATATAATACGCCGCCGCTGTATTCGTTTGAGATCCCAGAGCAAACACCAGAAACACCCCATCTGGCAGATCCTTATCAAGATGAAGATGAACCGCGCCTGGGTGATTGGAATGCATCAATCACGCCACCGCGTGAGCAATCACCGTTTGGTTTTTCTGCCACTGAGCCGCATGAGAACGTCGATATTCATGGAGTACCGGGGTTCAGCGCCAGCGATCGCGAAGTTCCTTTGGAGCCAGTGAAACCGCCATCAGCGGCTGCAACCAATGCCGGTAGCACGGTGGTCAATACGTTTATGCCTGCGTTTACCGCCAACAGCGACAGTCATTCTCAAACCAAGCAAGGTATCGGCCCCGAATTGCCGCGCCCGAACCCTGTACGTATTCCAACCCGGCGTGAGCTGGCTTCCTACGGTATCAAGTTGCCTTCACAGCGTCTTGCAGAGCAGGAACAGCGGAACCGTGAAGAAGAACCGCAGGTGGACGTTGATGATGAAGCTCTGCAAGAGGCCGCCTTGCGTCAGGCATTTGCCGAGCAGCAAAGCCAGCGTTATGGCGAAGAATATCAGCAGGATGATGAAGATGCTGTGCATGAAGCAGCCCTTGGTCAGGCTTTTGCTCAACAGCAACAGGCTCGTTATGGTGAACAAGCTCCGCTATCTGGCGCTGCCCCGGTTGATATCAGCGCTACCTTTGGTTTCTCGCCCATGGCCGATTTGGTTGATGATGGCCCAACGGAACCGTTGTTCACGTTATCACCACAGCTTGAAGAGCGTATTGAGCAGCGAAGCGAGCAAGAGGACGATGTGCCTTTCGGCCAGCTTGCGCCAGAAGAGCCGGTGTACTCAGCCGCCCGCCCGTCAACGCCAACTTATCAGCCTGAGCCTTATTCGCAAATGGCACCCACTGCGCCACAGCAGCCAGCGATGGATAGCCTGATCCATCCATTCCTGATGCGTAACGATTTGCCGTTGCAAAAACCGACTACGCCACTGCCAACGCTGGATCTGCTGACGGAAGCCCCGAAAGAGGTAGAGCCTGTCGATTCATTTGCTTTGGAGCAAAAAGCACGTTTGGTTGAGGCCAGTCTGGCGGATTATCGGGTAAAAGCTGATGTTGTTGACATTTTACCTGGCCCGGTAATTACACGTTTCGAGTTGGAGCTGGCTCCCGGTGTTAAAGCTGCGCGTATTTCCAATCTTTCGCGCGATCTGGCGCGCTCCTTGTCCACATCGGCAGTGCGCGTGGTTGAGGTGATCCCAGGTAAACCTTACATCGGTATCGAGCTGCCAAACATCAAACGTCAAACGGTTTATCTGCGAGAGGTGCTGGATTGCCCAGCATTCCGTGATAATTCGTCACCGCTGGCAATTGTTTTGGGCAAAGACATTTCCGGGCAACCGGTGGTG
The DNA here is from genome assembly GCF_000520015.2 of Chania multitudinisentens RB-25. Taxonomy (GTDB): domain Bacteria; phylum Pseudomonadota; class Gammaproteobacteria; order Enterobacterales; family Enterobacteriaceae; genus Chania; species Chania multitudinisentens. The sequence goes on along the minus strand of NZ_CP007044.2, from coordinate 4,292,655 downwards.
GCTGATCTGGGTAAAATGCCGCACTTGCTGGTGGCAGGGACCACGGGCTCCGGTAAATCGGTCGGGGTCAATGCCATGATCCTGAGTATCTTGTATAAGGCCACGCCAAAAGAAGTGCGCTTTATCATGATCGATCCGAAAATGCTGGAATTGTCAGTCTACGAAGGTATTCCACATCTGCTGACCGATGTGGTCACCGACATGAAAGATGCCGCCAACGCGCTGCGCTGGTGCGTTGCGGAGATGGAACGCCGCTATAAGCTGATGTCGGCGCTGGGTGTGCGTAACCTGGCGGGTTATAACGAACGGGTCGATCAGGCTGAGGCCATGGGCCGGCCGATCCCGGACCCGTTCTGGAAACCCAGCGACAGCATGGATATCACCCCACCAGTGTTGGAAAAAGAACCCTACATTGTGGTGATGGTGGATGAGTTTGCTGACCTGATTATGACGGTTGGTAAAAAAGTGGAAGAGCTGATCGCCCGCCTTGCACAGAAAGCGCGTGCTGCGGGTATCCATCTGGTATTAGCAACGCAGCGTCCTTCTGTGGATGTGATTACGGGCCTTATCAAAGCGAATATCCCAACGCGTATCGCTTTCACCGTTTCCAGCAAGATCGATTCCCGAACCATTCTCGATCAGAGCGGGGCTGAATCCTTGCTGGGCATGGGGGACATGCTGTATCTGGCGCCGAACTCATCAATTCCGGTGCGTGTACACGGTGCTTTTGTGCGTGACCAGGAAGTGCATGCCGTGGTTAAAGATTGGAAAGCGCGTGAGCGCCCTCAATATAAAGACGGAATTATCAGCGGCGATGACGATGCAGAGGGAGGGGCCGGCGGTAATTTAGACGGAGATGAAGAGTTGGATCCGTTGTTCGACCAGGCTGTGGAGTTTGTGGTGGATAAACGCCGTGCTTCTATTTCTGGCGTACAGCGTCAATTCCGTATTGGCTACAATCGTGCTGCGCGTATCATCGAACAGATGGAAGCACAGGGGATTGTCAGTGAGCAGGGGCACAACGGCAACCGTGAAGTGCTGGCTCCACCTCGGCATGATTGACCGTTATATCCATGTAGCAATAATAAAGGGCCGCTTTAGCGGCCCTTGTGCAAAGAAGCGTAAACCCGCGCTTTTCTTGGCATATTGGCCTAGCTGTCCGTTTGGGGCTTCAGGTACAGTGCTGAGAGTTCAGGGCGGTTTGGCTCGCACGGCACTGCCTTGCGGTAAATGCATTTCATAAGGTATCTGGAATAATGAAAAAAGGGTTTGTTATCTGTTGTCTGCTTTCGGGATTTGTATCGACCTCAGTGTTGGCAGATGCTGCTCAAGATTTGCAAAAGCGTTTGGCGAAAGTGAACAGTTTCCACGCCAGTTTTTCCCAATCAGTGACCAGCGGTGATGGTGCCGAGGTGCAAAGAGGGGAAGGCGAGTTGTGGGTAAAACGCCCGAATCTGTTTAACTGGCACATGACTTCTCCAGATGAGAGCGTTTTGGTGTCTGACGGTGAAACGCTGTGGTTTTATAATCCGTTCGTTGAGCAGGTTACCGCTACCTGGTTGAAAAATGCTACCGGCAACACGCCATTCATGCTGATTACCCGCAACAATGCCAGTGATTGGAAACAGTACAACGTTAAGCAGAAGGGCGATGATTTCGAACTGACGCCAAAAGCCAGCAGTGGCAATCTGAAACAGTTTGCGATTACGGTAACCAACAGTGGCACTATCAAGAGTTTTACTGCGGTTGAGCAAGATGGTCAACGCAGTGCCTATCAGTTGAAAAGTCAGCAAAATGCCAACGTTGACGCGGCCAAATTCAAATTTACCCCGCCGAAGGGGGTGACGCTGGACGACCAGCGGAAGTAGAGGTTCACGTGAGTAATCTGTCGCTCGATTTTTCCCACAATGAATTTCAACCATTGGCTGCGCGTATGCGGCCAACAACGCTGGCACAATACATAGGTCAGCAGCATTTGTTGGCACCTGGCAAGCCTTTGCCACGGGCCATTGAGGCTGGGCAACTGCACTCGATGATCTTGTGGGGGCCACCAGGAACCGGGAAAACGACGCTGGCAGAACTGATTGGCCGTTATGGTCAGGCGGACGTTGAGCGGATCTCCGCAGTTACCTCCGGTATCAAAGAAATCCGTGAAGCCATTGAACAAGCGCGGCAAAACCGCGATGCGGGCCGCCGCACTATTCTGTTCGTTGACGAGGTACATCGTTTCAACAAAAGCCAGCAGGACGCATTTTTACCGCATATTGAAGATGGCACCATCACTTTTATCGGTGCAACGACGGAAAACCCGTCTTTTGAGCTGAATTCGGCACTGTTATCCCGTGCGCGTGTCTATCTGCTGAAGGCGCTGACCGCCGATGATATCTGCCAAGTGCTGGAACAGGCGATGAAAGATGCTGGCCGTGGTTTTGGCGGCCAGAATGTGCGGTTGCCGGAAGAAACCAAGCGTATGCTGTCGGAATTGGTGGGCGGCGATGCCCGCCGTGCGCTTAACAGCCTGGAGATGATGGCCGATATGGCCGAAATTGATGGCCAGGGCATGCGGGTATTAACGCTGGAATTGCTGAAAGAAGTTTCTGGTGAACGTAGCGTGCGCTTCGATAACAAAGGCGATCGCTATTACGATCTGATTTCTGCGCTGCATAAATCGGTGCGTGGTTCAGCACCGGATGCAGCACTGTATTGGTATGCACGTATTATTACTGCCGGCGGCGATCCTCTCTACGTGGCGCGCCGCTTGCTGGCCATCGCTTCCGAAGACGTTGGCAATGCCGATCCACGTGGTATGCAGGTGGCGATCGCTGCTTGGGATTGTTTCACCCGCGTTGGGCCTGCGGAAGGGGAACGGGCTATCGCGCAGGCAATTGTTTATCTGGCCTGTGCACCCAAAAGCAACGCTGTTTATACCGCTTTCAAAGCCGCAATGCGTGATGCCAAAGAGATGGCCGATTACGATGTACCGGATCACCTGCGCAATGCGCCCACCAAGCTGATGAAAGAAATGGGATTGGGGGCAGAGTATCGCTATGCACATGATGAACCCAATGCCTATGCAGCCGGAGAGAGCTATTTCCCGCCAGAAATGGCCACTACGCGCTACTATCATCCCACCTCACGCGGGCTGGAAGGGAAGATCGGTGAGAAGCTGGCATGGCTCGCTGAACAGGATCAAAATAGCCAGACAAAACGCTACCGCTAGCGTTGCCGTTGCGGTAAGGTTAGCGGGTATTATTCTTCATTCTATGCGGCTATTTATTGGCAGCATGAATCAATAAATATTCTTTCAATAACAACAAGTACAGGATTAGCATGCTCGATCCCAATCTGCTGCGTAATGAGCTAGACGCAGTCGCCGTAAAACTGGCTCGCAGAGGCTTTAAACTCGATCTGGACCTGCTGCGTTCGCAAGAAGAACGTCGTAAAGTTTTGCAGGTAGAAACTGAAACCCTACAGGCAGAACGTAATTCCCGATCGAAATCCATCGGCGCAGCCAAAGCGCGTGGTGAAGACATTGAGCCACTGCGCCGCGAAGTGAACGAGTTGGGTGAAAAGCTGGACGCTGCGAAAGCCGAACTGGATAAGCTGCAAGGTGAAATCCGTGATTACGCCTTGGTACTGCCAAACCTGCCGGACGATGCGGTGCCGAATGGCAAAGACGACAGCGAAAATCTGGAGGTCAGCCGCTGGGGGGAACCGCGTCAATACGACTTTGCCGTGCGCGATCACGTCGAGCTGGGTGAGATGGCTGGCGGTTTGGATTTTGCCGCTGCGGTAAAATTGACCGGTGCGCGTTTTGTGGTGATGAAAGGGCAAATGGCTCGCATGCATCGCGCTTTGTCTCAGTTTATGCTGGATCTGCATACCGAAAAGCACGGCTATCTGGAAACCTATGTTCCTTATCTGGTGAACCATGCGACTCTGTATGGAACTGGCCAGTTGCCTAAATTTGGTGAAGATCTGTTCCATACCAAACCGCTGGAAGAAGAATCAGAAAGCAGTAACTATGCTCTGATCCCAACAGCAGAAGTGCCCGTCACCAATCTGGTGCGTGATGAAATTCTTGAAGAAGACGATCTGCCACTGAAGATGACGGCGCATACGCCTTGCTTCCGTTCTGAAGCGGGCTCTTATGGTCGTGATACGCGTGGTCTGATCCGTATGCACCAATTCGATAAGGTTGAGATGGTGCAGATTGTACGCCCGGAAGACTCCATGGCGGCGCTGGAAGAACTGACCGGCCATGCAGAGAAAGTGCTGCAATTGCTGAATTTGCCGTACCGCAAAGTGCTGCTGTGTACTGGCGATATGGGCTTTGGCGCCTGCAAAACCTACGATCTGGAAGTGTGGTTGCCTGCACAGAATACCTATCGTGAGATCTCCTCCTGTTCCAATATGTGGGATTTCCAGGCGCGCCGTATGCAGGCGCGTTGCCGTAGCAAAACCGAGAAAAAACCCCGCCTGGTACATACGCTGAACGGCTCTGGTTTAGCCGTAGGTCGCACCTTGGTGGCTGTGCTGGAAAACTACCAGCAGGCCGATGGCCGTATTCAGGTGCCTGAAGTATTACGCCCTTATATGGGTGGCTTGGAATATATCGGCTAATTGCACTGTGTATGACCGCAAAAAGCACCTTTGGGTGCTTTTTGTGTTAGAGCGCCCAAAAATCTGTTTTCGATAATCCCTCCTCTTGTTACCTAATTTCCGCTTCTTCCTGTTATTTCATAAGCCTACCCTACCGGGTTGTGAATAATAAAATACGAAATAGAAATCATTATCAATAAAACCATTCATATCAACTATTTATTGATTGCAAACAAGGTTGGACTACCTCTTTAGGAGGATAGTTTTGCTATGCGCAGGACACAATAAAAATACCTTCGCCTGCGTGTTTAAATCTGACCTGTCTTTGGCAGGCTGTAATACGTTAATTGCAAATTTTGTTGTTGCCACTCTGTTGGCTAACTGAAGCAACCCAGAGCGAAACCATTATGAGTGAATCTGAAAGAAATCCCTTATCTGGCCTACCCTGTTCGCGCCGCAAGTTGGTTAAAAGCGGCGCTATCGCTGGTCTTGCACTCGCTGCGGGTGGGGTTTCCCTGCCGTTCAGCCGCCAAGCGAGTGCAGAATCTCCTGCGGCTGGATCTACCACTACGCAACCGGATGAAAAAGTAGTTTGGAGTGCCTGTACCGTAAACTGCGGCAGCCGTTGTCCGCTGCGTATGCACATTGTTGATGGTGAAATTAAATATGTCGAAACCGACAATACGGGCAACGATGCATATGAAGAATTGCATCAGGTACGAGCCTGCCTGCGTGGGCGCTCGATGCGCCGCCGTGTGTACAACCCCGACCGTCTGAAATACCCGATGCTGCGGGTTGGCAAGCGTGGGGAAGGCAAATTCAAACGCATCAGTTGGGATGAAGCTTTCACGCTGATTGGCGATAACCTGCAACGCATCATCAAGGATTATGGTAACGAAGCTATCTATCTGAACTACGGCACCGGAACATTGGGGGGAACCATGACACGTTCCTGGCCACCCGGTGCTACGCTGATTGCCCGATTGATGAACTGCTGCGGTGGCTATCTGAATCACTACGGCGATTACAGCACGGCCCAGATTGCTGTGGGTTTGAATTATACCTATGGCGGCTGGGCAGACGGTAATAGCCCGACCGATATTGCAAACAGCAAGCTGGTGGTCATGTTTGGTAATAACCCCGGTGAAACCCGCATGAGCGGTGGTGGGGTCACCTATCTGCTGGAACAAGCGCGTGAACATTCCAATGCCCGCATGATTGTGATCGATCCACGCTATACCGATACTGCCGCCGGGCGTGAAGATGAGTGGATACCGATCCGCCCAGGCACCGATGCGGCACTGGTGGCTGGGTTAGCACATGTACTGATCACTGAGAATCTGGTTGATCAGGCTTTCTTGGACACCTATTGCGTTGGTTATGATGAGAAAACCCTGCCTGTAGGGGCTCCAGACAATGGTCACTACAAAGCCTATATTCTGGGGCAGGGCGACGATGGTGTGGCGAAAACGCCGGCCTGGGCGGCGCAAATCACCGGTATCCCGGCCGATCGCATCATCAAGCTGGCGCGTGAAATCGGCAGTGTGAAACCCGCCTATATCAGCCAGGGCTGGGGGCCGCAACGCCAGTCTAACGGTGAGTTAACCTCGCGTGCTATTGCCATGCTGCCGATCCTGACCGGTAACGTGGGGATTAACGGTGGTAATAGTGGGGCACGAGAAGGATCTTACGGGCTACCGTTTGTGCGGATGCCGACTCTGGAAAACCCGGTGAAAACCAGTATCTCCATGTTTTTGTGGACGGATGCCATTCTGCGCGGGCCGGAAATGACCGCCACACGTGATGGCGTGCGTGGTAAGGATAAATTGGATGTTCCCATCAAGTTTATCTGGAACTACGCAGGTAATTGCCTGATTAATCAGCACTCTGAAATCAATCGGACTCATGACATTTTGCAGGACGACAAGAAGTGCGAAATGATTGTGGTGATCGATAACCATATGACGGCATCGGCGAAATATGCAGATCTGGTGTTGCCGGATTGTACAGCTTCCGAGCAGCGAGATTTTTGTTTGGATGCCTCAAGCGGCAATATGGGGTATGTCATTTTTGCCGGTCAGGCCATCAAGCCGCGTTTTGAATGCAAAAACATCTATGACATGACCAGTGAGATCGCTCGCCGCATGGGGGTTGAGCAGATGTTTACCGAAGGCCGTACTCAGGAGGAGTGGCTGCGCCATCTTTATCAGCAATCCCGCCAAGAAATCCCTGCATTACCTGATTATGAACAGTTCTTGCAGCAAGGGATCTTCAAACAGCGTGATCCTGAGGGCCATCATGTGGCGTACAAAGCGTTCCGTGCCGATCCGCAGGCGAACCCGCTGACCACACCTTCCGGCAAGATTGAAATCTATTCCACGGAACTGGCGGAGCTGGCGGCCAGTTGGGAACTGGCAGAAGACGACGTGATACATCCGTTACCAATTTATGCAGCAGGTTTTGAAAGCCCCGCCGATCCATTGAGTAACAAGTATCCACTGCAAATGACCGGTTTCCATTATAAGGCAAGGACTCATTCTACCTACGGTAACGTTGATGTGTTGAAAGCCGCTTGCCGCCAGGAAATGTGGATCAACCCGATTGATGCGAAACCCCGTGGCATTGGCAATGGTGATTTGATCCGCATTTACAACGATCGCGGAGAAGTGCGTATCAATGCCAAGGTGACACCGCGTATGTTGCCAGGGGTGGTTGCGTTGGGAGAAGGGGCTTGGTATGCACCGGATGGCAGCCATATCGATCACGCGGGCAGTATTAACGTACTGACCACTCAGCGTCCTTCGCCGCTTGCCAAAGGGAACCCTTCTCATACCAATCTGGTTCAGGTCGCCAAAATTTAAGGAGTTGCTGATGACTGCGCAATATGGATTCTTTATCGATTCAAGTCGTTGTACTGGCTGCAAAACCTGTGAGCTGGCCTGTAAGGACTATAAAAACCTAACGCCGGACGTCAGTTTCCGCCGTATCTATGAATATGCTGGGGGCGACTGGCTGCAAGAGGGCGATAGCTGGCATCAGAATGTGTTTGCTTATTATCTGTCAATTGCCTGTAACCACTGTGAAGATCCCGCCTGCACCAAGGTGTGCCCAAGTGGTGCCATGCACAAGCGGGAAGATGGTTTGGTGGTGGTGAACGAAGAGATTTGTATCGGCTGCCGGTACTGCCACATGGCCTGCCCGTATGGCGCACCGCAGTATAATGCGGCAAAAGGCCATATGACCAAATGTGATGGCTGCCATGAGCGGGTGAGTAGCGGGAAAAAACCGGTATGCGTGGAGTCTTGCCCGCTACGGGCGTTGGATTTCGGCCCGATTGATGCACTGCGTAAGCAGCATGGCTCTCTGGCAGAGGTGGCTCCGTTACCGGCGGCTCATTTCACCAAACCTTGCATTGTGCTGAAACCGAACGCCAACAGCCGCCCAAGTGGTGACACTACTGGCCATCTGGCCAATCCGAAGGAGGTTTAACATGGGAATGGGATGGCATGAATGGCCGCTGATGGTGTTCACCGTATTAGGGCAGTTTGTGGTGGGCGGCGTAATCGTCATGGGGCTGGCGTTGATCGCCGGGAATCTGACTGATCGCCAAAGCAAAGCGGTACAGCGTTCGATGTTCTACCTGTGGCTGCTGATGGGTATTGCGTTTGTTGCCTCGGTGCTGCATTTGGGTACACCGCTGCGGGCTTTTAATTCACTGAACCGTATCGGTGATTCGGCATTGAGCAACGAAATTGCCAGCGGTGCGCTGTTTTTTGCAGTCGGTGGCCTGTACTGGCTATCGGCCATGCTGAAAAAATTGCCGCTGACGTTGAGCAAAATATGGTTAATCGTGATCATGATACTAGGCGTGCTGTTTGTTTATGCCATGACACGCGTTTACCAGATTGAAACCGTGCCGACCTGGCATAACGCTTATACTACTCTAGATTTCTTCCTAACGGTGTTTCTCGGTGGGCCATTGCTGGGGGTGCTGCTGCTGCATACTGCCGGGCTGGAAGTGGCAGGGCGTTACCCATTGGCAATGATCAGCGTGTTGGCGCTATTACTCAGCCTGTGCTCCGCACTGTTGCAAAGCAGTGAACTGGCGACTATCAGTAGTTCGGTACAGCAGGCTACGGCGTTGATCCCACAATATGGCCAACTGATGGTATGGCGGCTGGTATTGTTGGTATTGGGATTAGGTTGCTGGATCTGCCCTCTGTTACGCCGTAGCAACGTAGGAGCGATGGGGTTGAGCTTGGGGTTGGCATTGGTTTTTGCGGGTGAATTGATTGGCCGCGGTGTGTTTTATGGTTTGCACATGACCGTGGGTATGACGGTGGGTGGCTGAGGTTTGACTGAGCGTAGCGTGCGGCACCTTTGGAGAAGTTCAAGTTATGATGCTCGAAAAAATCGCGTTAACTGGCCGGGTGCTTGGGGTGCTGCTGTATGCGCCCCCAGAAAGTAAGGAATGCCAGCCTTTGCTGGCAACCTTGCAGGAGCCACAGTGGATTGCAGAGTGGCCTTATGAGGGGGGGCAGCAGGCTGCGGCATTGCTCGCCGCAGGCGTTGCGGATAATCAGCCGGAGACGCTGGCAGAAGCTTATCAGCGCCTGTTTGTTGGCCCTTATGCTTTAGCGGCTCCGCCTTGGGGTTCCGTCTATCTGGATAAAGAAAGCGTGCTGTTTGGTGATTCAACGTTACGCTTACGTCAGTGGTTGCGGGTGAAGGGTATCGAAGCGCAACGCGAGCACAATGAGCCGGAAGACCATATCGGAACTTTACTGATGTTGGCGGCTTGGTTGGCAGAAGAGCAACAGCAGGCGCTGGTGAGTGAACTGCTGGCACAGCACTTATTACCTTGGGCACCACGTTATTTGGCATTGTTACAGCAGCACGCCGGGCATCCGTTCTATCAGGGATTGGCACAGTTGGCTCAAGCCACGCTGGCCGCCTGGGCCGCAGATGGCCCGGCACCTCAGGTGAAGTTGGAGCTGTATTACTGATGAAAAATAATCAGCAACTCACACCGCAAGGCACTAGCCGACGCAGATTGCTGACGGGCTGGAGGGATCGCAGTAAACAGTTGCCAGCGCAGGAAGCGCTGTCTTTGGGATTGCCCGTGGTGGCCCGCCCGCCTCAGGCATTACCCGATCCCTTATTCAGTGCGTTATGCAATGGCTGTGGTGCCTGCGTGAGCCGTTGTCCGTATGGTTTATTGAGTATCACTCAAGACAAGGCGGCGCTGAGTATCGATTTCACCGAATGTGATATTTGCCTGAAATGTACCACAGCTTGCCAAACAGGGGCGCTGCGTGATCAAATGCCCTGTGACACCTTGCTACGCCCGCAAATCAGCCTGAGTTGCCTTGGGCGGCAGGACAGTTGCCGGATGTGCATGATTAACTGCCCGCAGCAGGCGCTGGTTTTCAGCGTATCCGTCGAAGGTGGCCGCCAATTGCAGTGCGATAACGAACTCTGTAATGGTTGTGGATTATGTAAATTATCGTGTTTTCATGGGCATATCCTGCTTGCTCCTCTGGGTGAAAAATCATTACCTGCGAGGATATAATCGGGAATGATCCCCGCGTTTTTCACGCTCTGGCTTTAAACCGGAGGGTATAAACATATTGTGCGGTGAACACTTAATCATCGATTGACTTTTTTATCGCCAGTGGCATGATGCGCGCACTTTCTTCAAGTGTTCGGTTTCAATTTGATGATGTCCGCCTATTCCCGCCCAGTGCTGTTGCTGCTCTGCGGTTTGTTGTTGCTCACGGTTTCTATTGCCGTCTTGAATACGTTAGTTCCTCTCTGGTTAACTCATGCTCAGCTGTCAACCTGGCAGGTGGGGATGATCAGTTCTTCTTATTTTACCGGCAACCTGGTAGGCACGCTGATGGCGGGCAAACTGATCAAACACATTGGGTTTACTCGCAGCTATCATTTTTCCTGTTTGGTTTTTGCCGTTGCCACTGCGGGAATGGCGCTGTCTCTGGATTTTTGGAGCTGGATGGGATGGCGCTTTTTTGCCGGAGTAGGGTGTGCCTGGATCTGGGTGATTGTGGAAAGCGCTCTGCTACGCAGTGGTAACTTGAGCAACCGTGGCCAACTGCTGGCGGCCTATATGATGGTGTACTATTTGGGCACGGTGGCAGGGCAACTGTTGCTGAGCATGGTTTCCACCGAGCTGCTGAATGTGCTTCCCTGGGTAACCACTATTGTCATGGCAGCGATGTTGCCAATGCTGTTTGCCCGCGTGAACAATCAGAGTGATGAACCACAGCAGGCAGCCGTCTGGTCAATGCTTAAGCGCCGTAGTGCGCGGTTGGGGATCAACGGTTGCATTATTTCTGGGATGGTGCTGGGGTCGCTGTACGGTTTGATGCCGCTTTATCTGGCTCACCAGGGGATGAGTGACGCGAACGTGGGGTATTGGATGGCCCTGTTGGTCAGTTCGGGCATTGTCGGCCAATGGCCAGTAGGGCGGATGGCCGATCGCTATGGCCGCTTGCTGGTGCTGCGTATTCAGGTGTTTGTGGTGATCCTCGCCAGCATCGCGATGCTGGGTAACTATGCGATGGCTCCGGTGCTGTTTATTCTGGGCTGTGCCGGCTTTACCCTGTATCCCGTCGCCATGTCCTGGGCCTGTGAAAAAGTGATGCCGCATGAACTGGTGGCGATGAATCAGGCATTATTGATGAGCTATACCATCGGCAGCCTGTTAGGGCCATCAATGACCTCAATGTTGATGCAAAATTATTCCGATCAGCTGTTGTTTGTGATGATTGCTGCGATGGCACTGATTTATCTGGTGATGCTGCTGAAAAAACCAAACCGTCATCACACACCGTTGGCGGCCTGAAAGTAAAAAACCGGCATTCACGCCGGTTTTTTTAAACACCTTCATGGCGATCAATAGATCACCGTATGGCCGTAACTTTCCAGAATCCCTTTAACGCGATCCATGGTGTCAGCTTTGGGAGGGTGAACGCCGTCCAGCTTATATTCTTCGCCCATTGCCACCCATTTATGCTTGCCCAGTTCGTGATAAGGCAGCAGCTCGATTTTCTCGATATTGGTCATGTCTTTGGTGAACTCACCGAGCAGATGCGCTGATTGATCATCGTCTGACCAGCCTGGAACCACCACGTAGCGGATCCAGGTGCGCTGGTTGCGTTTCGCCAGATAACGGGCGAACTCTAGCGTGCGGTGGTTGGAAACCCCGACCAGATTCTGGTGGATATCATCATTCATCTGTTTTAAATCAAGCATCACCAGATCGGTGGCATCCAGCAGTTCATCAATAACCGGATCGTAACGGCGCACAAAGCCGTTGGTATCCAGGCAGGTATTGATGCCTTCCTGGTGGCAGGCGCGGAACCAATCACGCACAAACTCTGCCTGTAAAATAGCCTCGCCGCCGGATGCCGTTACACCGCCACCGGAAGCATTCATGAAATGGCGATAAGCGACGGTATCGGTCATCAGTTCTTCTACGGTCACTTCTTTTCCGCCATGGGTATCCCAAGTATCGCGATTATGGCAATACAGGCAGCGCATCAGGCAGCCCTGGAAGAAAACAATAAAACGGATACCGGGGCCATCAACGGTGCCACAGGATTCGAAAGAGTGGATGCGGCCTTTTAACGACATTGCGGGTTTTTCTCCAATATTGACTGTCAAACGCAGTCTGCAATTTGGCTGGTAACCGCCAGAAGGTATCAGCGATGCGGCAACGGGGCTGGCCCAGTACCGGAGTGAAACGATTCTTGCTGGCCGGTTAGTGGCCGAATATCTTTCAGTATATACCCTTCGTCTTATCAGCCACAGCCTGGCTCTGATAACGTTTTGTAAGATATTGGGCATAACGTCATGTAGCAAAAAAGGCCGGAATATCCGGCCTTGGTGTTTTTTCCGGTGGGCGGGTAACACCGCCCACTGGCTGAGTGGATTACATCGTTTGAGTGAAAGTACGAGTAATCACGTCTTGTTGCTGTTCTTTGGTCAGCGAGTTGAAACGCACGGCATAACCGGAAACGCGGATAGTCAACTGCGGATATTTCTCCGGGTGTTCCATCGCATCCAGCAGCATTTCACGATTCATTACGTTAACGTTCAGATGCTGGCCCCCTTCGATGGAGGCTTCGTGGTGGAAATAACCATCCATCAGGCCTGCCAGGTTGGCTTTACGCACATCATCATCTTTACCCAACGCATTAGGTACGATGGAGAAGGTGTAAGAGATCCCATCTTTCGCATAGGCAAACGGCAGTTTGGCGACGGAAGTCAGGGAGGCGACAGCCCCTTTCTGATCGCGGCCATGCATCGGGTTGGCACCTGGGCCGAATGGCGCACCGGCACGGCGGCCATCTGGCGTGTTACCGGTTTTCTTACCATAAACCACGTTAGAAGTGATGGTCAGAACCGACTGAGTCGGTATCGCATTGCGGTAGGTATGCAGTTTCTGAATTTTCTTCATGAAACGTTCAACCAGATCACAAGCGATGTCGTCAACGCGTGCATCGTTATTACCGAACTGCGGGTATTCACCTTCGATTTTGAAGTCAACGGCCAGGCCGTCTTCATCACGGATGGTGGAAACTTTGGCGTATTTGATCGCAGACAGGGAGTCGGCAGCAACGGACAGGCCAGCAATACCACAGGCCATGGTGCGGCAAACGTCACGGTCATGCAGTGCCATCAATGCCGCTTCATAGCTGTATTTATCATGCATGTAGTGAATGATGTTCAGCGATGTCACGTACTGCATGGCCAGCCAGTCCATAAAGTGATCCATGCGATCCATGACTTTGTCATAGTCCAGCACTTCATCCATCATTGGGGCTTCTTTCGGGCCAACCTGGATTTTCAGTTTTTCATCTACGCCGCCGTTAATGGCATACAGCATGGTTTTCGCCAGGTTGGCACGCGCACCGAAGAACTGCATTTGTTTGCCGACAATCATTGGGCTGACGCAACAGGCGATGGCATAGTCATCGTTGTTGAAGTCTGGGCGCATCAGATCGTCGTTTTCATACTGCAAGGAGGAAGTGTCGATAGACACTTTCGCTGCGTATTTTTTGAAGTTCAACGGCAGTTTTTCAGACCACAGGATGGTCATGTTCGGTTCTGGAGACGGCCCCATGGTGTAGAGGGTGTTCAAGAAACGGAAGCTGGTTTTGGTGACCAGAGTACGGCCATCAACCCCCATACCAGCCAGGGATTCGGTTGCCCAGATTGGATCACCGGAGAAAAGCTCATCGTATTCAGGGGTACGCAGGAAGCGCACCATACGCAGTTTCATCACCAGATGGTCAATCAGTTCCTGAGCTTGGCCTTCTGTCAGTTTACCGGCCTTGATGTCGCGATCGATAAACACGTCAAGGAAGGTTGAGACACGGCCAAAGGACATGGCAGCGCCATTCTGAGATTTAACCGCGGCCAGGTAACCGAAGTAAGTCCACTGTACTGCTTCCTGTGCGGTTTTAGCTGGAGCAGAAATGTCATAGCCGTATTTGGCCGCCATTTCTTTCATCTGGCCCAGTGCGCGGTGCTGTTCAGCGATCTCCTCACGCAACTGGATGGTCATGGCCAGATCTTCGCCGCTTTCCAGCTTGCTTTGCAGCGACTTGAACTGTTTCAGCTTATCAGCCATCAGGAAATCGATGCCGTACAAGGCAACGCGGCGGTAGTCGCCAATGATACGGCCACGGCCATAAGCATCTGGCAAACCGGTCAATACGCCAGACTTACGGCAGTTCAGAATGTCTTTGGTGTAAACATCGAATACGCCCTGGTTATGGGTCTTACGGTATTCGGTGAAGACTTTTTTCACTTGTGGGTCCAGTTCGCGGCCATAAACCTTGCAGGAACCTTCAACCATTTTAATGCCGCCGAAAGGGATCAGCGCGCGTTTCAGAGGAGCATCAGTCTGCAAACCCACGATGGTTTCCAGATCTTTGACAATATAGCCCGCATCATGAGAAGTAACGGTAGATACGACGTTAGTATCGAAATCAACTGGCGCATGGGTGCGGTTCTCCAGTTTGATCCCTTCCATCACTTTGTCCCACAGGGTCGTGGTGGCTTGGCTGGCACCGGCCAGGAAAGATTCATCACCCTCGTAAGGAGTGTAGTTTTTCTGGATGAAGTCACGAACGTTGACTTCTTTCTGCCAGTCACCTTCGCTAAAACCTTCCCATGCGTTAGCTAACTTCTCGTTAAGTTCGGTCATTATACACCTACCTTCTAATGTGAATTTCTTTGTAAACCCGGCGCTGTGCCAGCGAACAGATTAGTGTTTCTGTTCACCGTCACGCAGATAAATCACCCAATAAGTCAACCCAACCAGCAGACCGCCGCCAATAATGTTACCAATGGTGACAGGAATCAGATTGTCAGTAATGAAATTGCTTACGGTCAGATGAGCAAATTGCTCAGGTGCTGCCCCTATGGCTTGCCAAAACTCTGGCGTGGCGAAATGCTTAACCACAATACCCATAGGGATCATAAACATGTTGGCGATACTGTGTTCGAAACCACTGGCGACAAACATGGCCACTGGCAGGATCATAACGAACATTTTGTCCATCAGACTGCGGCCAGAGTAGCTCATCCAGACCGCCAGGCAAACCATCAGATTCGCCAGGATACCGAGGCAGACGGCTTCGACAAAGGTGTGATGCAGCTTATGGTCAGCCGTTTGCAAAACGTTCAGGCCCCATAGCCCGTTTGCCGCCATGTATTGGCCAGAAAACCAGATCAGCGCAACAAAAACTAATGCGCCTAATAAGTTACCGATATAAACATTCAACCAGTTAATGGCCAGTTGGCCCCAGGTGATGCGGCCACTGGCTTTGGCAATCACGGTGAGCACGGTGGAAGTGAACAGGTCTGCGCCGCAGACCACAACCAGCATTAACCCCATGGAGAAGCAGATCCCTCCCACCAGTTTGGCCAGGCCAAAGGGAACGGCAGAAGTGCCGGTGGTGGCGGTGATATAGAAAACAAAGGCAATAGAAATGAATACGCCGGCAGTAATCGCCAAATAAAAGGTTTTTAGCGGATGCTTGGTAGCTTTATAGACCCCTGCATCTTCGGCGACTTTCGCCATCGCGGCAGGTAACAGCATGTCGAAGGGGTTGTCAGCTCTCACACTAACTCTCGCTCTTAAGGGTTAAAATAATGCAATGAGATACTAGCAAAGCAGTATAGGGTAAAAATTGACTTGGATCATAACGAGGGGAAGTAAAGCGGTAAAAAACCTTAAAAATCATGAGGTTTAATTGCTCAATCTTTTGTTTTATAAAGAGAAAATAATTTTTAATCTTTACAAAAAATTTTGAAGATATCGCTGGTTTTCACCGTGATCGGGTTAAATTTTTGTACGCATTATCGTCTTTTGACAAATAATGTTTAATTGATGGTTAATTTTTATTCCACGGTTAGGCAACAGCGGTGGGGTTATATGTTTTAGTGGTTGAAAAAACAATTTAGTGAAATAAATAAAAAGTGATTCAGCTTAATTATCACTCAAAATAAAAGGAATGAAATATTTCACGTTGTTGATACGCCAGCAAGAGGCTGCTGGCGTATCCAACCTCGCCTACGCCCAGTGGCGGCGTTTGGCTGTTTGTAATTTTTGGTAGGCAACCAGCAATGCCTGATGTGCGGGCAGTGCTTTTAAGTTGCTATCGATGGCGAACAGGCCGTTGAAACGTTCTTCACCGCTCATCGCTGCCGAAGCGGCATCAACCGCATCTTGGCCATACATTTTCACAAATGCCTGGTGGTATTGAACCGGGTCGCGATCCGCTTCAAGTGCCAACAGCAATAATGTTTGCAGACAACGATAATAGTTGCTGCGCTCCGGGGTAAAGGTTGAAGCGTTAAAGTCCTGTGTCCATTCTGCCCAAATCAACGCTTGCTCAAGATCGCCACCGGCCAGTGCCAACATTGATTTCAGTTCGCCCACACGCAGGGTGTACCAGGCGTTGTCTTTACCGGAAGCGATCCCCAGTAGTTCACGCACGCGGGTAAAATCATCCAGACCTTCGTCATCCAACTGCTGGATCAGAGCCAGATATTCTTCGGGTTCCCATGCGCTGCCTGGTAATTGCAGCAATGTTTCACGCAGATGGGCTCCCATGTTGTTATTTGCCAGCAGCAGATCTTCTGCCGGGTAAATATCGGACATGCCAGGCACGATAATACGGCAGGCGTAAACGCCCAGATGCTCGTAATCCGCAATGTACACTTCGGCACCTTCTTTATCGAAGATGTTCATCAGAGTGGCAAATTCTTGTTGTGTACTGCCGCTGAAACTCCAGTCAACAAACGGGTAATCAGCATCCTGCTTGAACATATCCCAAGAAATCAAACCGCTGGAATCGATAAAATGGGTTTCCAGATTGGTATGTTCAGCGACTTCTTCATCATCAAACGTAGGGGCGGTAAACACGTCCAGATCTTTCAGGCTGCGGCCCTGTAACAGCTCGGTCACGGTGCGCTCCAGCGCTACGCCAAAATCAGGGTGTGCCCCAAACGAGGCAAAACAGGTGCCGTTGGTCGGGTTGAACAGCACCACACAAATCACCGGATAGTTACCGCCCAGAGACGCGTCATAAGACAGGATCGGGAAACCCTCGGCTTCCAGTTTGGCAATCGCTTCAACCACGCCGGGGTAGCGATTCAGTACGTCGGCCGGAATAGTCGGCAGACTGATGGATTTGGCGATAATGCGGTTTTTCACATAACGTTCAAAGACTTCAGAAAGCCCCTGAACTCGCGCTTCGTTCGCGGTATTACCGGCCGACATACCGTTGGACACATACAGGTTACCAATGATATTCATCGGAATATAAACGGTTTGCTGGTCAGATTGACGGGAGAATGGTAGGGCACAAATACCGCGCTCATGATTGCCGGATTGTAGATCGACCAGATCGCTGGCGTTCAGTTCCTGCTCTGGATCGTAGAAAGCGTGCAGATGTTCATCAAGAATCCCCTGTGGCAGGCTGTTGTCTGCGGGGATCGGGAACCATTTTTCATTCGGGTAATGTACGAAATCGCCTGTGGCAATCTGCTCACCCAGATAGAAGTCAGCGAAAAAATAGTTAGTGGACAGACGCTCGAAGTATTCGCCCAAGGCAGAAGCCAGCGCCGCTTTTTTGCTTGCACCTTTACCGTTGGTGAAACACAGCGGGCAATCGCGATCGCGGATATGCACTGACCAGACGTGCGGAACCGGATTCAGCCAGGAAGCTTCTTCGATATTGAAACCCAGGTCGGTTAGTTTCTGTTGAAAACGGGCGATGGAGTCTTCCAGCGCAGCGTCTTTGCCAGGGATAAAAGTTTGCGTCATTGTTTTCACTTTATTGAGCGTACTAAAAACGCGCAATGATACGGGGTTTTGCTCTAGAGCTCCACGTATTCCTAAAGCCGTGCAACTGTCACAGTTTTTTTGGGGATAAAGGCCATAATTCAGCGAGTTATCAATCATGGAGAAACGTAATGAAATCAATGAAACTCAGCATATTGGCACTTTTTTTGGCGGGGGTAAGTGGTTCCGTTTTGGCTTTACCTTCGATTACGTTGTTGGCGACCGGCGGTACTATCGCCGGTGGGGGCGAGTCAGCCACGCAATCCAATTAT
The DNA here is from genome assembly GCF_000520015.2 of Chania multitudinisentens RB-25. Lineage (GTDB taxonomy): Bacteria > Pseudomonadota > Gammaproteobacteria > Enterobacterales > Enterobacteriaceae > Chania > Chania multitudinisentens. Next base: position 4,274,397 of record NZ_CP007044.2, on the reverse strand, counting down.
ACGGCCGGGAAGCTGGGCGTGGAGGCGTTGGTCAATGCTGTGCCAGAACTGAAAAACGTGGCTAATGTGCAGGGCGAACAGGTAGTGAATATCGGTTCGCAGGATATGAACGATGAAGTGTGGCTCAAGCTGGCGAAGCAAATTAACGCAGATTGTGCCAAAACCGATGGTTTCGTGATTACCCATGGTACAGATACGTTGGAGGAAACGGCGTATTTTCTGGATCTCACGGTGAAGTGTGATAAACCGGTGGTGCTTGTCGGAGCCATGCGACCGGCAACTGCCATGAGTGCCGATGGCCCATTCAACCTGTATAACGCGGTAGTGACGGCGGCCGATCCACAATCAGCCAAGCGTGGGGTGTTAGTGGTAATGAACGATACCGTGCTTGATGGCCGTGATGTGACCAAAACCAATACCACCGCAGTGCAAACTTTCCAGGCACCAAATTTTGGCCCGTTGGGATACATCCATAACGGCAAGGTAGACTATCAGCGGTCACCGCAGCGTAAGCACACCACTGAAACGCCGTTTGACGTCACTAAAATGAACGAATTGCCGAAGGTCGGTATTATCTATAACTATGCCAATGCCTCCGATGCGCCAGCCAAAGCGTTAATTGCTGAAGGCTATCAGGGGCTGGTCAGTGCGGGTGTCGGCAACGGCAACCTGTACAAAAGCGTGTTTGATACGCTGGCAGCGGCTGCACATCAAGGGATCGCCGTGGTGCGTTCTTCCCGAGTTCCTACCGGTTCCACCACCGAAGATGCGGAAATAGACGATGCCAAATTTGGCTTTGTGGCGGCAGGTACGTTAAATCCGCAAAAAGCGCGGATCTTGCTGCAACTGGCGTTAACGCAAACCAAAGAGGCTAAACAGATCCAGGCGATGTTCAATCAGTATTGATCGCTTTCCTTCCTGGGGGCGTGAAGCCCCCATTATTCAGCATAAAACGTTGCAGCAACTCAGTGAATTAGGCCATTCCCCAGCGTTTTATTGCAGAAAAAAACGCGAGGACGGTAGGGTCTGTTATCGCTGGCTTGCACAGTTTCCCGCGCTCGGATGAATAAGCATTGCAGGAGCGTGACGTGAGTGATAAAACCGACATACCCGTCATACTTCAAGTTGCAGGTGCGTTGCCGTCTACTTGCAACTCGAATTATTTAAGGGATGGATTGGTTAACACCAGCGTTAACTTAGGGCGTATTTCGACAGGCCGGTTTCTGCGGCGAACAGTGAATGTGGTGAGGGGAAATGACTCAGGTTTATAATTTTAGCTCTGGCCCGGCGATGCTGCCGGTTGAAGTGTTGCGCCGTGCAGAACAGGAATTGTGCAACTGGCATGGGCTGGGTACTTCAGTGATGGAAATCAGCCATCGCAGTAAAGAATTTATTGCAGTTGCCGAACAAGCTGAACAAGATTTACGCGATCTGCTGAAAGTCCCCGCCAATTATAAAGTGCTGTTCTGCCACGGTGGTGCTCGTGCGCAATTTGCGGCGTTGCCATTGAACTTGCTGGGTGAAAAGACGGCTGCTGACTATATCGATGGTGGCTATTGGGCACACAGTGCCATCCTTGAAGCAGAGAAATACTGTACGCCAAATGTGATTGATGTAAAAACTACGGTTGATGGTCTGTGTGGCATCAAGCCAATGAAAGAATGGGCGTTGAGCGATAATGGCGCTTACGTACATTACTGCCCGAATGAAACAATCGACGGCGTGGCTATCGATGAAACGCCAGATTTCGGCGATAAAGTCGTCATTGGTGATTATTCTTCCACGATTCTTTCCCGCCCGTTAGATGTCAGCCGTTTCGGGGTGATTTACGCGGGTGCGCAGAAAAATATCGGCCCGGCGGGCCTGACGCTGGTAATTGTACGTGACGATCTGTTGGGTAAAGCACGCCGTGAAATACCTTCGATCCTTGATTACACCGTATTGGCTGAGAATGGCTCAATGTTCAATACCCCGCCAACGTTTGCCTGGTATCTTTCTGGCTTGGTTTTCAAGTGGTTGAAAGAACAAGGCGGCTTGGTGGAAATGCAAAAACGCAACCAGGCAAAAGCCGAATTGCTGTACAGCACTATTGATGCATCCGATTTTTATCGCAGCCAGGTGGCGGTTGCTAATCGTTCGTGGATGAACGTGCCGTTCCAGCTTGCTGAGCCAGCGTTGGATAAGGTCTTCCTCAGCGAAGCAGAAGCTATTGGTTTGCAGGCGCTGAAAGGCCATCGTGTGGTTGGCGGTATGCGTGCTTCTATTTACAATGCGATGCCGCTGGTTGGGGTGAAGACGTTGACCGATTTTATGGTCGACTTTGAGCGCCGTCACGGTTAATGCCAGTGTCTGCCCTGAGCAGGCAATATACTGCCCGATTGCTGTTTAAAAGGCGAAAAGCAGTGCTGTTAGTCCTTTGACATTAAAGCGGCTCCGGCATGATCCCCGGGGCCGTTTCGTTTATCAGATTCTGGAGAGTGTTGTTCATATGGTGGATTCCCTGACGTTACAACCGGTTGCTTTGGTCGATGGCACCGTCAATTTACCCGGCTCCAAAAGCGTTTCGAACCGAGCTTTGCTGCTGGCTGCGCTGGCACAGGGAACAACCCGGCTTACCAACCTGTTGGACAGCGACGATGTGCGCCATATGCTGAATGCATTGCAGGCGTTAGGGGTGAACTATCAACTTTCTGACGATCGTACAATCTGCCGTGTTGAAGGGATGGCTGGCCCACTGGTGGCACAGCAGCCTGTTGAGTTATTCCTCGGTAATGCAGGTACGGCAATGCGCCCGCTGGCAGCCGCATTGTGCTTGGGCGATGGTGACGTGGTGTTGACCGGTGAACCACGTATGAAAGAGCGCCCGATTGGCCACCTGGTTGATGCTTTGCGCCAAGGGGGCGCGCAAATAGAGTATCTGGAACAGACTGACTACCCGCCTGTGCGCCTGCGTGGCGGTTTCTGCGGGGGTGATGTCAGCGTTGATGGTAGCGTTTCCAGCCAGTTCTTGACGGCATTACTGATGATGGCGCCTTTGGCGCAGCAGGATACGGCCATTCATATCAAAGGTGAGTTGGTTTCCAAACCCTATATTGATATCACACTGCACCTGATGAAAACCTTCGGTGTTGAAGTAAGGCACGATAATTATCGTGTTTTCCATATTCGTGGGCAGCAAACCTATCACTCACCTGGGGATTATCTGGTGGAAGGTGATGCTTCTTCCGCTTCTTACTTCCTGGCGGCGGCGGCAATTAAGGGAGGCAAGGTGCGCGTAACGGGTATCGGCAAAAAAAGCGTGCAGGGTGATACCAAATTTGCCGATGTATTGGAAAAAATGGGCGCACATATTACCTGGGGGGATGATTTTATCGAGTGCAGCCGCGGTAAATTGCAAGGCATTGATATGGATATGAACCATATCCCGGATGCAGCGATGACGATTGCCACGACCGCACTGTTTGCTTCCGGCCCGACCACCATTCGTAATATCTACAACTGGCGGGTGAAAGAAACGGATCGCTTGGCGGCGATGGCAACAGAATTGCGTAAAGTGGGCGCCGAAGTGGATGAAGGTGAGGATTACATTCACGTAGTGCCGCCGAACAAACTGCAATTCGCTGAAATCGGTACCTATAACGATCACCGCATGGCAATGTGTTTCTCGTTGGTTGCCTTATCTGACACGCCGGTGACCATTCTTGATCCGAAATGTACCGCGAAAACGTTCCCTGATTATTTTGAACAACTGGCGCGCATTAGTCAGCTGGCTTAAAGAACGAAAATCTTATGATTAAAAGGCTCTCGATTGAGCCTTTTAATCCTTTAATGGGTTTAAAATCAGTCTGCAACGGCCCAGTGAACAGCGGGGCTGCTCGGCAAACTATCCAGATCAAATGCGCAACATGCTGTATTCCCTCTATACTTTCTGCACGTCAATGGTTTTATTTTCAACAACCGCACAGTTCTGGGGTAACAGTCAGTCTCCTGGATGCGTATAATATGCCACCTGATAATAGGAATGAGCCTCTGCTGGCAGGCTCATCCCTGAAAAGTTTTCTACCCGAAGGAGAGAGAAATGACGGCTACAATCCCGGTGATCACCGTTGATGGGCCAAGTGGTGCAGGTAAAGGCACGCTGTGCAAGGCGTTGGCCGAATCTCTGGGTTGGCGTTTGCTGGATTCAGGTGCAATTTACCGCGTACTGGCTCTGGCGGCACTACATCATCAGGTGGATATCACCTCTGAAGAGGCGTTAGTTCCTTTGGCCGCACATCTCGACGTCCGCTTTGCTGCTGTGAACGGTAGGCTACAGGTGATTTTGGAAGGCGAAGATGTCAGCAATGAAATTCGCACCGAAACGGTCGGTAATACTGCTTCACAGGCAGCTGCGTTCCCTCGGGTGCGGGAAGCCTTACTGCGCCGCCAGCGGGCATTTCGCGAAGCGCCGGGTTTGATTGCTGATGGGAGGGATATGGGTACGGTGGTGTTCCCAGATGCGCCGGTTAAAATTTTCCTTGATGCCAGCGCTGAAGAAAGGGCGCATCGCCGCATGCTACAGTTGCAGGAAAAAGGCTTTAATGTTAACTTTGAACGTCTTTTAGCCGAGATAAAAGAGCGGGATAACCGTGATCGTAATCGGCCTATTGCACCGCTGGTGCCGGCTTCCGATGCTCTCATGCTAGATTCAACCAGTATGACGATCAACGAGGTCATCCAGCGAGCCTTGGCATATACACATAAAGTTTTAGCGTTGCCGCAGCAATAAGCTCGGTGGCGTTATTGTCTTTTTGTTATATTTGTCATCGTATTGCATAGCAGTATCGTATGAGATCGGGTAAAATTCTGCCCTTATAACCTGAACCCTGTCGGCATGGAGCCAATGGCGGGGTATGTGAAACAACCCCATTCGGCGGGATGCTAAATGGACGTTAAACTAAAGAACCCTGAAGATTAACAACATGACTGAATCTTTCGCTCAACTCTTTGAAGAATCCCTGAAAACAATCGAAACCCGTCCTGGCTCCATCGTTCGTGGCGTTGTCGTTGCTATTGATAAAGATGTCGTACTGGTTGACGCCGGTCTGAAATCTGAATCTGCCATTCCGGCTGAGCAATTCAAAAACGCACAGGGCGAACTGGAAATCCAGATTGGTGACGAAGTTGATGTTGCGCTGGACGCTGTTGAAGATGGCTTCGGTGAAACTCTGCTGTCCCGTGAGAAAGCTAAGCGCCATGAAGCTTGGATCACGCTGGAAAAAGCTTACGAAGACGCTGAAACTGTTGTCGGTATTATCAACGGTAAAGTGAAGGGTGGCTTCACTGTAGAGCTGAACGGCATCCGTGCGTTCCTGCCAGGCTCCCTGGTTGACGTGCGTCCGGTTCGCGATACTCTGCACCTGGAAGGCAAAGAGCTTGAGTTTAAAGTCATCAAGCTGGATCAGAAACGCAACAACGTTGTTGTTTCTCGTCGTGCAGTTATCGAATCTGAAAACAGCGCTGAGCGCGATCAACTGCTGGAAAACCTGCAAGAAGGCATGGAAGTTAAAGGTATCGTTAAGAACCTCACTGACTACGGTGCATTCGTTGATCTGGGCGGCGTTGATGGTTTGCTGCACATCACTGATATGGCTTGGAAACGCGTTAAGCATCCAAGCGAAATCGTCAATGTTGGCGACGAAATCACTGTTAAAGTGCTGAAGTTCGACCGCGAACGTACTCGTGTTTCTCTGGGCCTGAAACAGCTGGGCGAAGATCCATGGGTTGCTATCGCGAAGCGTTACCCAGAAGGCACCAAGCTGACTGGCCGTGTGACCAACCTGACTGATTACGGCTGCTTCGTCGAAATCGAAGAAGGCGTTGAAGGTCTGGTACACGTTTCTGAAATGGATTGGACCAATAAAAACATCCATCCGTCCAAAGTTGTTAACGTGGGCGATGTAGTGGAAGTGATGGTTCTGGACATCGATGAAGAACGTCGTCGTATCTCCCTGGGTCTGAAGCAGTGCAAAAACAACCCATGGCAGCAATTCGCAGAAACCCACAACAAGGGCGATCGCGTTGAAGGTAAAATCAAGTCTATCACTGACTTTGGTATCTTCATCGGCCTGGACGGTGGCATCGACGGTCTGGTTCACCTGTCTGACATCTCCTGGAACGTTGCTGGCGAAGAAGCCGTTCGTGAATACAAGAAAGGCGACGAAATCGCAGCAGTTGTTCTGCAAGTTGACGCAGAGCGCGAGCGCATCTCTCTGGGTGTGAAGCAACTGGCTGAAGATCCGTTCAATAACTACCTGTCTATGAACAAGAAAGGTACTATTGTTACTGGTAAAGTCACAGCAGTTGACGCCAAAGGTGCTACAGTTGAATTAGCAGGCGGTGTAGAAGGTTACCTGCGTGCATCAGAAGCCTCTCGCGACCGCATTGAAGATGCAACTCTGGTTCTGAATGTTGGTGACGACGTTGAAGCGAAATTCACCGGCGTTGACCGTAAGAACCGTGTTGTAAGCCTGTCCGTACGTGCGAAGGACGAAGCTGATGAGAAAGATGCAATCGCTACGGTTAACAACAGCAAACCGGAAGAAAGCAATTTCTCTAGCGCTATGGCTGAAGCTTTCAAAGCGGCTAAAGGCGAGTAATGACGGGGGGCGGTTTCTTGGCCGCCCCGATACGGTAGTTTAGCTGCAAAGCTTGGAGGAAATATGACCAAGTCTGAACTTATAGAAAGACTTGCAGGCCAGCAATCTCATATTCCGGCGAAAGCCGTTGAGGATGCCGTGAAAGAGATGCTTGAACACATGGCTGCTACGCTAGCTGAGGGTGAGCGCATCGAGATTCGCGGATTCGGCAGTTTTTCTCTTCACTACCGTGCCCCGCGCGTCGGTCGTAACCCTAAAACGGGTGATAAAGTTGAGTTGGACGGCAAGTACGTTCCTCACTTCAAACCCGGTAAAGAGTTGCGTGATCGTGCCAATATCTATGGCTAGTTTCTAACTATTCATAGCGTTGTTGCTTGTAAAGATTATGAAACGGTGCCTCAGGGTGCCGTTTTTTTTGCTTTTTCCCCCTTATTCAGCTCTCCTCTTTGGCCGCAAACTTGCGGTGTGACGCGCAAACATGTTGTAAATGCAATCCTTGCGAATAATAACTTGCGTACAGTTCCCAAGCTTTGGTTTCTGCTGCTGGCCGTTATCCCTCAGATAATTAATCTCTGACTCATAACATTTATGGGTAAAGGGCATGGCCATCAGGATTTCAATCGACAGCGCAGCAATAGCGCTGATATTAGGGATGCTACCACTGCTTTTTCTGCCGCAGTTACCATCGCCGTTACTGCTGGCTGGGTTGGCTATTCTGGCATTGCTGCTGTGGCGGCAGGTACAACAGAAGTGGTGTCAGCTGCTTTGTTGGTTATTGCTGGGTTTTGTTTTTGCCGCGTTAAGTGCCGATGCATTAATGCAACAAATGGCCTCATTAGCGAATCGTCAGGATGCAGACGTTATCGTCACGGTGAGCAGCGTAAGGTTGGAAGGTGCAGATATGCCGAAAGTGCGTTTACGTATCGAACAGATTAGTGGGCACAGAGTGTTCCCAGCGATCTTTTTTACTGCCAATTGGCAAGGCGAAACGCTGTGCGCAGGGCAGCGGTTGGCAATGAAAGTGCGGTTTCGGCCGGTACACAGCAGTTTGAATGAAGGTGGTTTTGATGGGCAACGCTGGGCTGTTGCTAACCGGCAGCCGCTCAGTGGCTATATCAGGTCAGCCAGGATCATTGACGGGCATTGTGGTTGGCGGCAACGCGTGATCGACCGAGCAGATAAGTACATTAGTGATTTGCCCCACCGTGATATTTTGCTGGCTCTGGCGTTTGGTGAACGTGCATTAATGAGCAGTGAAACGCGTGAGCTTTTTATTAAAACCGGGATCGCGCATCTGATGGCGATTTCTGGTTTGCATATTTCTATGTCTGCAGTTCTGATTTGGGGGCTGGTGCGTTTGGTGCAATATCCGCTGCCGGTGCGCTATATCGGCTATCGTTTACCTCTATTGATCGGTTGGTTTGCCATGCTTATCTATGTCTGGCTTGCCGGTGCACAACCTCCCGCATTGCGTACGGCGATTGCGTTATCTTTATGGTTAGTCTTGCGTTTGCGTGGCGTCATTTGCTCCTCATGGCAAATATTGTTGTGGTGTATTTGTTTGATTTTGTTGAGTGACCCTATCTCGGTGCTGTCAGACAGTTTTTGGCTCTCTGTGCTGGCGGTGGCGGCATTAATTTTTTGGTTTGAATGGGCACCTTTGCCTGCATATTTCAATTTATTCTGGTTCTGGGCTCCGGTACGTTGGCTGCATATTCAACTGGGGATGACGCTGTTATTACTCCCGTTGCAATTCGGTCTTTTCAACGGCGTCACCTGGACATCACTGCCCGCTAATTTGTGGGCGGTGCCCATTATTTCATTGCTGTCTGTCCCACTGATTTTATTGGCGTTGATGCTGAGTTTTATCCCGGTACTGAGTGCCATTTTATGGTGGTTGGCTGATATCACCGTAACTTGGGCACTTTGGCCTTTGCCATGGCTGGAGGTCGGATGGTTGCGGATAGGTGCTGCCCTGATGCAATTCAGCGCTATCGGTTGGTTGATGGTTGTTTGTTGGCGTTTTCATTGGTGGCGCAGTTTTCCTTCCGGGTGTCTGGCGGTATTGCTGTGTGGCCTGTTATGGCGGGATCGGCAGCAGGATTATCGGTGGCGGGTTGATATCATTGATGTTGGTCATGGCTTGGCTGTGCTGATCGAACGGAAAGGGAAAGCCGTGATATATGACAGCGGGGATCTATGGGGGAAAACCAGTGCTGCGGAACGTATGATTTTGCCTTATCTACATTGGCGACAGGTTATTGTAGAACAGATTATCATTAGCCATAGCCATCAAGATCATAGCGGTGGGTTGGCGGTGCTACAGGCTGCATTTCCGCAAGCCAGTGTGCGCTCGCCGTTGAGTGATCAAGATCATTTAGCCTGCACTAAAGGGCAGCGATGGCGGTGGAATGGCCTGCATTTTCAGGTTTTGTGGCCACCGCAGCAGAAAAAACAGGCAGGTAATAATGACTCTTGTATTGTTCGGGTCGATGATGGCAAGTACAGCGTTTTGCTAACGGGCGATATAGAGCAACGCGGGGAGCAAGAATTGCTTAAACAGCGTTCCGCCTTGTCCGCCACTCTTTTGCAAGTGCCACATCATGGCAGTAATACATCATCATCCCCGCCGTTTTTGCGGGCGGTGGCGCCCAAGTTGGCTGTGGCCTCTGCTGCTCGGTATAACGCTTGGCGATTACCGGCGGAAAAGATCGTCAAGCGATATCGGGAGAACAATATTACCTGGCGAGATACTGCACATTCAGGGCAACTGAGCATGTTATTTTTTGATAATGATTGGCAAATTAAAGGTTTCCGTGAACAACTGAATCCACGCTGGTGGTATTTTTCAATGAAAATAGAGCAGTAATTAAATCATATGATTTAATTCCTTGTTTCATGCCTTTCATTGCCCCAGCAAATAGCGTGAGGCTCTGTAAAAATTTGCACTAAATTGGGCCATTAACCGGGTGAGTTGTCCGGCTTATCCTTTTTCATACACAGGGAACCCGTTGCGGTAGCGCAGTGGCGAAACGTTCATCTTGTTGCGAAAGAAGCGGCTGAATGCGGCCTGAGATGAAAAACCGAGCAATTCACTGATGGCGCTGAGGGTAAGATTGCGCTGTTGCAGTAATCGGCAAGCCTCTTCCATTTTGGTCTGCTGTGCCAATTCGGTAAAATTTTGGCCTTCATGCAGCAATTTGCGTTGCAGTGTCCAGCGCGGTATCGCCATCTTTTGGCAAATCAGGGTGATTTCATTGGCTGGGTTGGGCTGGTGTGATATTGGGTTTTGGTAATGTTCCCTGAGGTAGTTTTTTATCTGCAGAGTGAGCGGGGACGTAGCGTTGCTAATAATAGCGTTGAGTTCGCTATTGGCGGCTTTCTGGATAGTTTCGAACAGCCTGTGATTATAAAATTCATAAGGTTTGTCGATATGTTGCTTGCTGAAGGTGAGGGTGTTGCGCGCTCCATCCATCTGACAACTGAAACCCAATAGCGATGACAATTGCTGGGACTGCCGTGCGCTGGCGCAGGCACCTTTCAGCGTGACCTGAATAGAAGCATAAGTTTTTCGATCATAGTGGCCGATGATTTCCGCCATGATAATAAAATTGCCTAATGGTGATGCCAATGAGGTGCTTAGGATCTCGGGGCCGGTATTGAGGTACTCCAGCATCAATTGGCTATCGTTTTCATAGACCTGAATATTGTCGGTTTGCCCAATGATACTGCGGTATTTTAGGTAATTTGCCACCCCCTGGCGCAGAGTGTTGCTGTTGGTCAACAGTGAGGACAAAGTGCCCCAGCAGCGGAAAATATCTGTTAGGACGAAATCCGGTTGATAGTCGTTAAATAGCAACTCACGCTTTTCTTCCACCATAACCATCAAGCGATAGTGCTGTGCCGCTGAAATACGGATATCTGACTGGGTTAGCTCATAAGGGGAGATCCCGGTGCGGTGATGGATCGATGCTGCGGGTACATCATGCTGTTGTAGAAAGGAAAACAGAGATCGGGAAACGATATTGGAAACCGTTTTGTTGTTATTCATAATGTTATTCCGCAATCCATGGCAAGAGAGAGTGAAATACCCAAAGGCATTTCACTCTTATCACCAAGCTACGTACTGAGCAAGCGCCTATTTGGTTACCTGAATTTGCGCAATTTCCTCTACATTGCTGGCAGAAGAACCCAGATACACGCTACGCTGGCCGGTAGCAACCTGCCATTGTGCCGTGTTGATATCCCAGTATGACAATGCACGTTTTGCAATTGGAATGGTTACCTGGGTGGATTCTCCGGCAGCCAGTTTCACTTTGCTGAACCCGGCCAATGCTTTTTTCACCATTGGCACCGCAGCGCTGGCAGGGGCACCCAGGTAAACCTGTGGAACATCCACGCCAGCTGTTGCTCCGGTATTGGTGACCGAGAAACTGACGCTGTATCCCTCGGCGGTGGCGGTCACGGTCGGCTCACTATAGGAGAATTGCGTGTAGGAAAGCCCATGGCCGAAAGCGAAACGTGGTGCGACATTGTGTTGGTCATACCAGCGATAGCCAACAAATATTCCCTCTTCGTAAATCACCGTATCGTCTACGCCGGGGAAGCTTTGTGGCTCATTGGCTGGGGTATAGTCCGCCAGCTTGAACGGTATCGAGATCGGCAAACGTCCACCTGGAGATGCCTGACCAAACAGGATATCCGCCGTGGCATCAGCCCCTTCCTGGCCGGGATACCACATATTCAACAGTGCAGCAGGTTTTTGCGCGCCATCCAACCAAGGCATTTCAATGGATGAGCCGACGTTTAACACTACTACCGTATTCGGATTGGCATCTACCACTGCCTGGATCAGGGCATCCTGACCTTCGGGAAGGTTGATCGATTCAATCAGGTCTTTGCCTTCATTGCCTTCGGTATAGGCAAACAGCACCACGTTTGACGTGGTTTGGGCGGCGTTAACGGCATCATCAAACCGTTGCTGTTTCAGTTCCGGGGTCATCCAGGCTAACCTGAAGCTGGTGGGTTTCAGTGGATCGGCCAGATCGGTGGCAAAGTCACTGCCAGCGCCTGGAATGGCGGTAATAGTAATCGGCTGAGGTACGCCAGCCTCAAGGTGGATTTTGTAGCCAGCCCATTGCAGCCCATCACGGGTGGAAATCAGCGAAATGTCGGCAAAGGAGACCGAACTGCTGCTGGCAATGCCGATCTGTGGATTGCCATTCTGATCGCCGGAGCCGATTTTCAGGCTGGCGCCGCCATTTTTTACCTGAATTTTCAGCTCATAATCACCGGTGGTGGGAGCCGTCAGGCTGCCAGACCAGGTGATGGTCTGTTTACCGTTGGGTTCTAGCGGATTGAGATTGGCTATCGTAAAGTCGAGTGCACTATCGATGGAGCCATCGTTACGCAACAGCCCTGGTTGCCCTAGATCGTGGCTCAGCGCAGATGCCGGGATGGCGATTCCATCCAAATCAACGCCGGGCTGATAGGTGACTAGCCCGTCAGCCAGCCGTTCTTCAATTGAGGCAAGCGGTGCCTTCATATTCAAAGGTTTAACGCGGGAACTGCCGCCGCCGCCATAATTAAGGCTGGCCGCCGTTTGGCCGATCACCGCTAGCGACGTAATGCTTGTTGCCTGCAAAGGCAGTGTGTTGTTCTCATTGACCAGCAGAACAGCCCCCTCGATCGCGGTTTCTTTAGCGATAATACTGTTCTGATCTTTTAACTCATCAATGGTTTTTTTGGCTGGTGGTGTTCCATCCAGCAAATGGAATTTATCCATCTGGGTCAGGATGCGATATACCGCTTTGTCAACGGTGGACTCGGGCATTTCCTTACGCTGTACAGCATCAAGCAACGGTGTGCCGAATATATTGCCTCCTGGCATTTCCATATCCAGACCTGCGCTCAGCGGAGCCGGCGTCAGCGCTTCCAGGCCTTGCAACCCGCCCATCACTGCGGCGTACCAATCCGTCATCACAAAGCCGTCGTATTTCCACTGAGTGCGCAGAATATCTGTCAGCAGCGTTTTGTTGGCGCAGGCGTAGTCACTGTTTTTGCCGTCGATAGCCAGGCGGTTATAGGAACACATAAAGGAAGCCACACCGGCGTTCACCCCTTGTTCAAATGCCGGTAGATAAATCTCGCGCATCGTGCGTTCATCAACAATGGTGTTGATGGTCATGCGATCAGTTTCCTGATTATTGGCCGCAAAGTGCTTGATGGTGGCCATAACCCCCTGATTTTGGATGCCAATAATTTCTGCGCTGGCCATTTCTCCGGCCAGCAGTGGGTCTTCACCGAAGGTTTCAAAGTTACGCCCTGCTCCCGGTATCCTGACGATATTCACCATCGGTGCCAGTAGCACATCCTGATCCAGCGCCCGGGCTTCTGCACCAATGGCTGCTCCGTATTGTTCAGCCAGCACAGGGTTAAAGCTGGCGGCAAGAGAAACTGGGGCAGGCATCGCGGTAGTTAAGCCTTTGGTATAGCGCGCTCCCGCAGGGCCATCGGTGAGCCGTAATGGTGGAATATTGAGCCGGGGCACACCTGGAATAAAACCGACGTTGGCTTTATTTTCCGGGTCGCCAAAGTCCGACATATCAAAGCCTTTGACTAATCCATGCAGAAAAGAGGTTTTCTCTTCCAACGTCATTTGTGTCAGCAGGTGCTCAATTTTATCACCGCCGCCTTGCGAGTCAGTGGTGCTGTTATCGCATCCCGCAAGAGTTAATGCAGAAAAGCAAAGTAGCCCAGAGAGAAGTTTCAGCGTTTTTTTATCCTGACGCCACTGTGGGCGATTCATGCAGTTAATTGATTTTTTCATATTTCTTTCCATGAACTCAGGTGAGAAGGTTTTTTAAATCCAAGGTACCCAAGGGCTAATTTATATTTTTCGGGCATCAAAATATTACCCGCTAAGAACGTTTTTTTAACTTGATAATACAGTTTTGCTTAAATTTGATTGCGGTCACATTATAAAGAAAATAGGAATTACCGTGTGATTAAGTAATATAAACCATTTAATATCAGTAAATTAAATTTTATTTTGTATGTAAGGAAGGAGTTGCTGCTGATTAGGTTTGCTAACGTTTATGCTCGCCTTTCTATACGGGAGCAAAATAATACTGTTGGGCCTTTAACTGTTTTTTTGGCATGTAGGGTTGATTATTTCCTGCGATGATTTTGTGCAAGGCTAAATCGGTCATAGATTGAAGTCGGTATGGATTTTGATGAATCGACTATAATTTTAACCAATTCAGACTTGTTACTCATTGATAAGCGGCCTGTTCCATATGATTAAATTCTTTCTCTGCCGTTTGATGGCATTGCCGCTTCTGGTTGCTACTGCGTCCGCGCTGGCGGCACCGCTCCCCGCCGTGACCGTTGCCGTTATCGAACAAAGCCAGCCTGAGCGTGTGCTGCATTATTTGGGGCGAATTGAGGCTATCCAGACGGTGGACGTAATGACCCGTACCGAAGGGTTTATCGCCAAACGGTTGTTTACCGAAGGGCAGATGGTGAAGGCGGGAGATCCATTGTATGAGATCGACCCTTCGCTGCATCAATCCGCGGTGGCTCAGGCTCAGGCACAGCTGGATAGCGCCACCGCGACCGCCCGCCTGGCGCAGGTGAACCTGAACCGCTTGCAGCAATTAGGTAATAATCGCGCAGTGAGTAAAGCGGACGTCGACACTGCCCTGGCGCAGCGTGATACTTCCCAAGCCGCGGTCGCGCAGGCGCGGGCGATGCTTGATGCGCAACAGTTACAACTCAGCTATACCCGCATCGAAGCACCGATCGCTGGGCGTATCGGCCACAGCCGTTTTCATGTCGGTAGCCTGATTAATGCCGGCAGTGGCTCATTGGTGAATATCGTTCAGCTTGATCCGATACGTGTGGTTATCGCCGTAAATGAGCGTGACTACATCACCGCCATCTATCAGCGCAAGAGCGGGGAGGGTAAGTTTGCTGAAGGTAATACCGCGATACGTCTTGAATTGGCTAATGGCAAATCTTATCCAGAGCTTGGCAGTTTTGAATCGGTGGATAATCAGATCGATGCGCTCACTGGCACCGTGACGTTACGTACCCGTTTTGCCAACCCTCATCATTTGCTGCTGCCGGGTGGGGTAGTGAATGTGATACTGACCACCACGCAGCAACAACCGATCACACTGGTGCCGATTGCGGCACTCCAGCAAAACAAACAGGGCCATTTTGTGCTGGTGGTAACGCCAGAAGATCGGGTGGAAGTGCGCCTGGTTGTGCTGGGCGAGCAGCATCAGCAACAGTATCAGGTGGCTTCCGGGCTGCACGCCGGGGAGCGGGTGATTATTGCCGGTGTGCAGCATGTCCGGCCAGGTATGCAGGTGAACGCCGTGCCCGCCAGCGCTAATGCACAGCAATAAGGGGGCGTAAATGCTGCATTTCTTTATTCGTCGCCCGAAATTCGCCATCGTTATTGCATTGGTCATTACTCTGGTGGGGATGGTTTCCCTGCGAGTGATCCCGGTTGAGCAATACCCGGATATTACGCCGCCGATGGTTTCCGTTAGCGCACTCTATCCCGGCGCCAGCGCGCGTGATGTGGCGCAGGCGGTGGCTTCGCCGATCGAAGCGCAGGTCAATGGCGTCAGCGATATGCTGTACATGGAGTCCAACAGTTCTAATAACGGGGGTTATCAGCTCAGCATTACCTTTGCCAGCGGCACCGATCCTGATATGGCGGCGGTTGAAGTGCAAAATCGTATTTCACAGGTGAGCGCGCAACTACCGGCGGAAGTGAACAACAACGGGGTTTCCGTGCGCAAGCGGGCCTCGAACCTGTTGCTGGGCGTCAGCGTATTCTCCCCGAAAGGCAGCCGCGACATACTGTTTCTCAGTAATTATACCAGTATCCAACTGCGCGATGCGCTGGCACGTATCAGCGGCGTAGGGGATGTGCAAGTGTTTGGGGCGCGTGATTACAGTATGCGTGTCTGGCTTGATCCTCAGCGTATGGAGGCGCGCAACATCAGCGTGCAGGAAATTGTGCAGGCGCTGCAAGAACAAAACGTACAGGCTGCCGCTGGCCAGATTGGGGCAGCCCCGTCACCTGCTCAACAGCAGCAGACTTTGACCATCAGCGGGCAGGGGCGTTTGGTCGATCCGCAGGAATTCGCCAGAGTGATTATCCGCAGCGGTGCCCACGGCGGTACGGTACGGATAGGTGATGTAGCAAGGGTGGATCTCGGGGCGCAAAGCTATCAGGTAAATGCCTTGATGAACCAACAGGAATCGGCGTTCCTGGTGGTTTATCCAACGCCGGGCGCCAACGCGCTTAACGTCGCCCATGCGGTGCGGCAGGAAATGGCGCGCTTGTCGCACGCTTTCCCTAGCGATATGAGCTATGAAATTAAATATGACTCCACCCGCCCGGTGACGGCAACGCTGCATGAGATCGCCATTTCGCTGGCATTGACGCTGATCGTAGTATTACTGGTGGTTTACCTGTTCCTGCAAAGCCTGCGCGCCACTTTTATTGTCGCATTGACGATCCCGGTTTCGCTGCTCGGCACTTTTGCCGTGCTGTATGCTTTCGGCTATTCCGCTAATACTTTGAGCCTGTTCGCCATTATTCTGGCACTGACCATTGTGGTGGATGATGCCATTGTGGTGGTGGAAAACGTTGAGCGTTTGCTGGCTGAAGATCCGTCCCTCAGCCCGGCGGCGGCTACCCGCAAAGCGCTCGGTCAGATTGCCGGGCCGATCGTGGCCACCACGCTGGTATTGATGGCGGTGTTTGTGCCGATCGCTGTTTTGCCGGGGATCATCGGTGAGCTGTACCGCCAATTTGCGGTTACGCTGTCGGCGGCGGTGATCCTCTCCAGCATCAATGCGCTAACGCTATCTCCGGCGCTGTGCGCAACGCTGTTACGGCGGCGGGAACTGGCACAAAGCGGCCTGTTTGGCCGCTTTAACCGGGGAATGGATCGCCTGCGTGACGGTTATGTTCGGTTGGCGACGCTGGCCAGCCGGCGGGCGCTAACCAGCGTTGCAGTATTACTGGTGGTTGGGTTGGGCACCTGGTATGGCTACAGCCGCTTACCGACTTCTTTCTTGCCGGAGGAAGATCAGGGGTACTTCTTCGTTAACGTGCAGTTGCCGGATGGCGCTTCCCTTGAGCGCACACAGGCGGTGATGAATCAGATGCATCAGCAGGTGGCGCAGAATCCGGCGGTGGAAGATGTCATCAAGATCACCGGCTTCAGCCTGCTGAGCGGCGGCAACGCGCCAAACGCCGGTTTTGCCATTGTCATGCTGAAACCTTGGGGACAACGGGAACCGGTTAATCGGGTGTTGACGGAGTTGCAGGGCCGGTTGGCGGCGATCTCATCGGCGATGATCATGGTGGTTAATCCTCCGGCGATCGCCGGATTGGGTAATGCCGCTGGTTTTGACCTGCGTATTCTGGCGCAGGGCGGGCAAACACCGCAGCAGATGGCACAGGTCAGCCAGGGAATTATTTTTGCTGCTAACCAGCGGCCAGAACTGACGCGGGTATTTACCACCTACAGCGCAGTGGTGCCAGAAATCAGCCTGGAGGTGGATCGTGAGCGCGCCGCACTGTTGCAGGTGCCAGTCAGCCGTATCTTCCATACGTTGCAAATCTCGTTTGGTGGCCTGAACGTAGGGGATTTTGCCCTGAATAACCGCATGTTCAGGGTACAGCTGCAACAAGAAATGGATTTCCGCCAGCGCAGTGAACAGATCGCGCGTATCAACGTGCGCAGTGATTCTGGGGCGCTGGTGAGTTTGGGCAATCTGGTGCGAATCAGTCCCTCCGTTGGTGCGCCTTTTATCAATCAGTTCAACCAATTCCCCTCGGTGGCGATCAATGGTTCAGCCGCAGCAGGCGTCAGCTCTGGGCAAGCAATGAAGGTAATGGAGTCCTTACTGGCAGAACACCTGCCGCAAGGCTATGGCTACAGTTGGAGTGGCCTGTCCTGGCAGGAGCAGCAGAACGGCAATCAAGCCCTGTTGATCTATTTGGCAGCACTGGTATTCGCCTATCTGTTTCTGGTGGCGCAGTATGAAAGTTGGAGCATTCCGCTGGTGGTGATGTTGTCGGTGATTTTTGCCGTGGCGGGGGCGGTTGCCGGTTTGCGGTTATTGGGGTTTGCCAACGATGTTTACGCGCAGATTGGCTTGGTATTGCTGATAGGTTTGGCGGCCAAAAATGCCATTTTGATCGTCGAGTTTGCCAAGGCGCGGCGTGAAGAAGGTGCGAGTATCGCTGAAGCGGCGCAGGACGGTGCACGGCAGCGTTTTCGTGCAGTGATGATGACCGCCATCTCCTTCATTCTTGGGGTGATGCCGCTGGTGTTTGCCTCTGGCGCTGGGGCAATGAGCCGCCGCATCATCGGTATCACGGTGTTCGGCGGGATGCTGTTGGCAACGCTGGTGGGTATCTTCTTTATCCCTGCGCTGTACCTGCATATTCAACGGTTGCGTGAATGGGTGAAATCACGTTTTGCCCGATGAGGTTTTCCGTTACTTTTGGGCTGATGCCAAATCAGCCAGTTGAAATAGTGTCGGTCAACATTTGTTTTTTAAACGACCTTAAATACCCAACAAATCAAAGAGGTAAACTCGGTGAACAATTAATGCCTCACTGAGACCATCAGTAGTTTGGCGTAGAGAGGGATAATGAGTAGAATGGGCCGCTATTTCTTCCAAATGCTGGTATTTGCATGATGAATGATAAAGATCTCACCACTTGGCAGACATTTCGTCGCCTCCGGCCGATGATCTCTCCTTTTAAGGCCGGGCTTATTGTGGCCGCTATTGCGTTAGTTTTAAACGCTGCGGGGGATACGTTAATGCTATCCCTGCTCAAGCCACTTTTAGATGATGGGTTCGGTAAAGCAGACAACCGTGTTTTGGTTTGGATGCCTCTGGTCATTATTGGTTTGATGTTGATGCGTGGCGTGACCAGCTTTATCTCCAGCTATTGTATTTCCTGGGTGTCTGGCATGGTGGTAATGCATATGCGTCGCCGTTTGTTCGGCCATATGATGAGAATGCCGGTGGCCTTTTTTGACCAACAATCAACCGGGACCTTGTTGTCGCGTATCACCTATGATTCGGAGCAGGTGGCTTCGTCCTCCTCCAGCGCGCTAGTGACGGTGGTGCGAGAAGGGGCGTTGATCGTTGGCTTGTTTATCATGATGTTTTATTACAGTTGGCAGCTTTCGGTCATTCTGATCGTGTTGGCACCAATCGTGTCTTTTGCTATCCGCCTGGTGTCCAAACGCTTCCGTAACATCAGCAAGAATATGCAAAACACCATGGGGCAGGTGACCACCAGTGCCGAACAGATGCTGAAAGGGCACAAAGAAGTACTGATCTTCGGTGGTCAGCAGGTGGAAACTGAGCATTTCAACTCGGTCAGTAATCGCATGCGCCAGCAAGGGATGAAGCTGGTTTCTGCTTCTTCCATTTCTGACCCGATCATTCAATTGATCGCTTCGTTGGCTTTGGCATTTGTCCTGTTTGCTGCCAGTTTCCCTAGCGTGATGGAGACACTGACGGCAGGGAAAATTACCGTGGTGTTCTCCTCCATGATTGCCTTAATGCGCCCGTTGAAATCATTGACTAACGTTAATGCTCAGTTTCAGCGTGGTATGGCAGCGTGTCAGACCTTATTCTCAATTCTGGATATGGAACAGGAGAAAGATACGGGAACTCGTCAGGTGGAGCGTGCCAAAGGCGATATCGAATTCCGCAATGTCACTTTCTCTTATTCAGGGCGGGAAATGCCAGCGCTGAGAGATATCAACCTGAGTATTGCAGCAGGTAAAACGATAGCCTTGGTTGGGCGCTCTGGTTCCGGCAAGTCAACCATTGCCAATCTGCTGACGCGCTTCTATGACGTTCAGCAAGGTGAAATCCTGATGGATGGCCATGATTTGCGTGAATATACCTTGGCTTCATTACGTGATCAGGTCGCGTTGGTATCGCAGAACGTCCATCTGTTTAATGACACGATTGCGAATAACATTGCCTATGCCCGTGAACAGCGCTATAGCCGTGAAGAGATAGAGAAAGCGGCACGTATGGCGCATGCCATGGACTTTATCGACAAGATGGAACAGGGTCTTGATACGGTTATTGGTGAAAATGGGTTGATGCTTTCAGGAGGGCAGCGTCAGCGTATTGCTATTGCCCGAGCATTGCTGCGCGATTGCCCGATTCTGATCCTTGATGAAGCGACATCGGCATTGGACACTGAATCTGAACGTGTTATCCAGGCGGCGCTGGATGAACTACAGAAAAACCGTACCTCACTGGTGATTGCCCATCGCCTGTCTACGATTGAGAAAGCTGATGAAATTCTGGTGGTTGAGGATGGCCGCATTATCGAACGTGGGCAACATGCTGTATTGATTGAACAGCAGGGTGTTTACGCACAACTCCACCGCATGCAGTTTGGTCAGTAATGATAGAGCGTATCTGGTCCGGCAGCTCTCTGGTTTATCTGTTGCTGCTGCCGTTTTCCTGGCTGTACGGTTTGATCAGTGCTTTCATTCGGTTCAGCTATCGTGTTGGTTTGCGTAAAAGTTGGCGCGCGCCTGTACCGATTGTGATCGTGGGGAATTTAACGGCAGGCGGCAACGGCAAAACCCCGATGGTGATCTGGCTGGTCGAACATCTCCAGCAACGAGGTTATCGCGTGGGTGTGGTTTCCAGAGGCTACGGCGGCAAGTCTGCCGTATATCCTTTGGTACTGAATGCCCAAACCACGGCGCAGCAGGCCGGTGATGAACCGGTGCTGATCTATCAGCGTACCGGCGCGCCAGTGGCGATAGCCCCCAAACGTGTTGAAGCGGTTAAAGCCTTGCTGCAACAGAGCGATCTGGATGTGGTGATTACCGACGATGGTCTCCAACATTATGCGTTGCAGCGTGACTTTGAACTGGTGGTGATTGATGGTGTACGCCGATTTGGTAATGGTTGGTGGTTACCCGCCGGCCCGATGCGAGAGCGTGTTACACGTCTGAAAACGGTGGATGCCTGCGTCGCTAATGGTGGCGTTGCGCAACCGGGCGAAATTGCCATGAAACTCCAGGCGCGTGATGCGGTAAATGTGGCCAATGGTGAACGCTGCCCGGCAGTTGCACTGCCTCAGGTGGTAGCAATGGCCGGCATTGGTCATCCGCCACGCTTCTTCGCGACGCTGGAGAGGCTGGGCGTTGCGGTTGAAAGCGAAATCCCGTTCGCCGATCATCAAGATTACATGCATGCACAGTTAGCGGCGCTGACGAAAGCGGGCCAGTCACTGCTGATGACAGAAAAAGACGCGGTGAAATGCCGTGCCTTCGCCCAGCCTGATTGGTGGTATTTACCGGTTGATGCGGTACTTCCTGCCGATCAGGCTGAACGTTTGTTGCAAGATATCGAGAAACTGCTCAAATAAATCAGGCTTCTAGTGCATGTAACCCCAACGCTTGCACGCAAGCCTGCAACGAACGCTGCTGTGTCTGTTGATATAACCCCATCTCATCAATGATCCCTGCCCCTAATGCCTGTTCAAATGCCGCACGGCTTGAGGCGGTGCCATATTGCGCCTGGCGGCTGTCCCCGAGATTGGACTGAAAAATCCCTGCGGCGCTGACGGGCAGAAAATCCTCATACACTAAGGGTTGGAAACGGACGTAATCAAGCGCGATAAGCTGTTCTAAGGAACCGTGTTTATCCAGCGTTTCTTTAGCCGCCAGGCCGCATTCTGTCGGAAAATAACGGAACCAGGCCAGTTGCTGTTCGCGCAATGTGGCGTAATCATCTGGAAACGCCTGAAAATGTTCAGCGAGTAATTGATTATACTGCGCGGCGTTTTTTTCAGTTGCCGGGGCTTGCAAGGCATCTTGGGCAGCCTGCAAAAGACGATCATAAAGAGCGCGCCCTTTGACGGTTAAAGCAATACCGCGTTGCTCAATTTCACCGAAACGGGCGGTATGCTGCCCGGCCATTTCATGACCATCAGGTTCGATAAAGGCAACATCTTCTTCCAACGCTTTGAAGCTGGTTTGGCGCAGCAGAATCGGACAATGGCGCGGAGGAGGGCCTTCAATCACCGCTTTAGGCGTAATCCCCTGTTTTGGCATAGCCAATTGCACTTGGTCGATATCCAATGTTCTTGGAGTTAAATGGTTAATATGCGGGCCTTTGAAAGCGACGACGTCAGCGATCAGCCGGTGCTGGTCGTGCAACTGTTGATATTCGGTGCTACTCACCGTGGCTTTTTTGTGCCAGCGGAAGGTTTCGAGTGCTTGTGTAATGAATTCCTGTGCCTGCTGTTCATCCAGGCCACCCTGAGCCTCATGCAGCGTAATCAACTCCAGTGCGCGCTCAGTAAAGATACGCCGTTGAGCTAACAGATGCTGCGCCATCTCACGCAAGGGGCCATTTTCAATCAGTTCGAGCCGTAGCAGGGAAGTAAACACCCGGAATGGGCTGGTCTGTAGCGCGGTTTCATGAATGGCGCGAAACGCCGTGGAATGAACAGGTACACCGGCGACGGCCAGATCATAGTAACCAACGGGAGACATCCCCATCACGCTAAACAGGCGCCGTAACGTATGCAGTTCTTCTGCTGTACCAACTCGGATAGCGCCGTGGCGCTCCATGGTTAGCCGGTTAATCTCCCCGGTAATTTGCAACTGGTGGGCCAGCGCCGCGTTTTCACTCAGAACCTGACGATTAGTTTTTGCTACCAGTTCAACTAATGCACCATATAACGGTACTTCTTTTTGATACATAGCTGACATTGCCTGAGAAAATCTGGCACGAATCTCATTCGGTGAAATGAACTGCTGAGCAGCCATGCGCATAGCTCCTTTGATTAATTAAAGCCTGATGAGCGTGATTCCGTGCCAGCCGGAAAATCACTCATCTTGTTTTTATCTGAAGTTTAGTCACTCCGATTGGGAACTGTCATAAATTGACTAACGATATTAGTGTTTTATGCGTTAGCTCTCATTTAGTTCTATTGAAGATGAATATCGGAAAGAGAAGATGAGCAAAAGCCTTTTGGTAAGATGAGCGGCGGCGATTAACCTATCGATTATCATAGAGATAGGAATAATATATCCCACGTTGGAAGAAGTATTGTGATAAAACCCTTGTGTTGGTGAGATTTTTATGAGTAAATACGCCCCGGCCTGTGATGCAGACCTATTTATGTTCAAGTGTAGAGTTAAGCAGTTCCTCCCAAAACGTTATCATCTGATTCCGCTTCAAAGACGAACCTTCTAAGTACTTCCCATAAGTAATGATTCTGAAAACGGCCAAATTGCCTGATGGCAGGTTGTGTAAAAATATTTAAAAGGTAAATGTAATGTCTAAGAAAATGGGTCAGGTTAAGTGGTTTAACGAAAGCAAAGGTTTTGGTTTCATTGAACAGCAAGACGGTGGTAAAGATGTATTTGTACACTTTTCCGCAATCATGACCGAAGGTTTCAAGACTCTGGCAGAAGGCCAGCGTGTTGAGTACACCATTCAGGACAGCCCGCGCGGGCCGGCTGCCGCCAACGTTGTGACTCTGTAAGTTAACAGAGAATCGCGTATAGAGAACTTAATACAACCATAATGACGCATTTGTGCTGATTTATTGCGGAAGATATTAAGTTTAACCAGCCCGCCAAAGTGCGGGTTTTTATTTTTTGCTCACAAGAGGTTTGTTACGAGAAACTTTAGATTGAGCTGGTAGCGTCCATACAATTATAAAAATAACGTTGTTAAGGGCGCTCAAGTGAAAGGAATTAAATTATGTTTAAAAATACTGTATTAAAAATGGGTCGTGTGAAATGGTTTAATCAGAGCGAAGGC
Source organism: Chania multitudinisentens RB-25 (assembly GCF_000520015.2). Lineage (GTDB taxonomy): Bacteria > Pseudomonadota > Gammaproteobacteria > Enterobacterales > Enterobacteriaceae > Chania > Chania multitudinisentens. Next base: position 4,250,884 of record NZ_CP007044.2, on the reverse strand, counting down.
TATGGTTTTATTTCTCCGATTGATGGTAGTGACGAAATTTATGTTAGCCGCCGTGCTATCGCCAATACCAAAAACAAATCGTTAAATGAAGGTCAGGACGTTGAGTTCTCGATCTATCGCAGCTCTCACGGGCTGTCAGCGGCGGACGTGATCGCGTTCTAAGCTACCTCTTTCTCGCCAGTGCCGGTGCCGCCACCCCACGCACTGGCGAAGAAAATTTTTCTGATATCCTTTATTATCAGGCGATTGTTTAATCACCTTGGATATCAACATGTCAATCCCGGTTATTTCTCTTTCCTCCGCCCGTGCGCTTCATCTTGCCGCTCAAGGATTACTGTCCCCCGTTAAACGCAAAGCGCAACCCGATGATGTCGTTGCTGCGATCAAACGTATGGGATTGTTGCAAATCGATACTATCAGCGTGGTGGCGCGTAGCCCTTACCTGGTTCTGTTCAACCGTTTGGGGGATTATCCGCCAGAGTGGCTGGAACAGGCGCTAGCGGCGCGTAAACTGTTTGAATACTGGGCGCATGAGGCCTGTTTTCTACCTATTGATGATTTTGGATTGTTACGTCACCGCATGTTGCAACCGCAAAGGCTGGGGTGGAAATATTCCCAAGCCTGGGTGCAGCAACATCAGGCCGCCATTGATGAGCTGTTGCAGCACATTGAAGCTCATGGCCCCGTGCGTTCGGCAGATTTTACTGCGGAAAAGAAAGGGGCTAATGGCTGGTGGGATTGGAAGCCAGAAAAACGCCATCTGGAAATCCTGTTCACCACCGGTAAGCTGATGGTGGCTGAACGCCGTAATTTCCATCGTGTTTATGATCTTACCCAACGGCTACTGCCTGAATGGGATGACAGTATTCATGCCTTGCCACAGGATAAGGCGCAACAGGACATGCTATGCCGCAGTTGCCGTCATTTGGGGATTTTCAAGGCAGAATGGCTGGCGGATTACTACCGCCTGAAGCGTGTAGCTCCCAAAAAGCTGTTAGAAACGCTGCTGGAGCAGGGGGAGATTCTGCCGGTGAGAATCGATGGGCTGGAAGGGGCGTTTTATGTCCACCAGTCATTAGCAACGGAGCTGGCCTTAGCTGAACAAGATAAATTGAAATCCAGCGTAACCTGTTTGCTTTCTCCCTTTGACCCTGTGGTATGGGATCGCCGCCGTGCGCTGGAACTGTTCAATTTTGACTACCGGCTGGAATGTTATACGCCGAAGGAAAAACGTCAGTATGGTTATTTCACATTGCCGGTATTGCAACGGGGTGAACTGATTGGCCGAGTCGATGCGAAAATGCACCGCAAACAGGGTGTGTTTGAGATGCTCAGTTTTCATCTGGAAGCGAAGGTCGGGTTGAATAAGCAGCGCTGTCAGGATATCCGGCAAGCCATCACCCGCTTGGCGAAATGGCATGGCGCACAGCAGGTAACGCTGGGGAATATACCGGCTCCGTTGGCGGTAGAGTGGGCGGCTGGGTGGCGTGTGGAATAACGCATTTTAATATTGCTGGTTAGAGTGTTCGCCCGAATTAATCAGGCGATGATTAACCAGCTTTATCGCATTATGCTATCCTCAGGTACTTATCTCTTCCTTGGAGGAAGCATGGATCACCGTTTACTTGAAATCGTTGCCTGCCCGGTCTGCAACGGTAAGCTCTATTTCAATAAAGAAAATCAGGAACTGGTCTGTAAAGTGGACGGCTTGGCCTACCCACTGCGCGATGGCATTCCGGTTTTACTGGAAAACGAAGCGCGTTCATTATCACTGGATGAGAAACACGCATGAGTTTTATCGCTATTATTCCTGCTCGTTACGCATCCACCCGATTGCCGGGTAAACCTCTCGCCGATATCCACGGTAAACCGATGGTGATACACGTCATGGAGCGGGCCCGTGAGTCCGGGGCTTCCCGCGTGATTGTTGCTACCGATCACCCCGACGTTGCAAAAGTGGTGCAGGCTGCCGGGGGTGAGGTTTGCATGACCAGCCCGGATCACCATTCTGGTACTGAGCGTTTGGCGGAAGTCATCGAGAAATGCGGTTTTACCGATGATGAAATCATCGTTAACGTGCAGGGGGATGAACCGTTGATTCCGCCGGTTATCATCCGCCAGGTGGCCGAAAACCTGGCCTCCTGCCAGGCCGGGATGGCAACGTTGGCCGTGCCCATTGAAAGCGCGGAAGAAGCGTTTAACCCGAATGCGGTTAAAGTGGTGATGGACGCGCAGGGTTATGCGCTCTATTTCTCGCGTGCCACTATCCCTTGGGATCGCGAGCGTTTTGCCAAATCGCAAGCCAGCATTGGTGATAGCCTGCTGCGCCATATCGGGATTTATGCCTATCGTGCTGGATTTGTGCGCCGTTACGTTAGCTGGCAACCAAGCCAGCTTGAGCAGATCGAACTGCTGGAGCAGTTGCGCGTGCTGTGGTACGGCGAGAAAATTCACGTTGCAGTGGCGAGGGCCGTGCCGAGCGTGGGCGTTGATACACCAGAAGATTTGCAGCGTGTGCGGGACAGCATTAAAAACTGATTATTTTGTCGGCCAGATCACTCTGGCCGTTTCATTGCTGGTTTGTTTATCACTATTTTATTGATCTGCGTTGGAGAATTTCGCTGTGCACCGTTCAATGATGGAAGGTGCCTTTTCCTTAATCTGGAGGGTTTTGCCCAATGGAGCAGTTGCGTGCCGAATTGAGTATTGTGCTGGGTGAATCCATCAGCCGCTTGGAACGTATTAGTGAGCAACCTTATGCTCATCTGTATTCATTGTATGACCAGCAGAATCATGTGATTCCGCTGATGGCGAAAAGCTTTGTTTGTGAGGGGATCGCGCAGCAGGAGGCTTATAAGCTTTCCATGCTGGCACGTGAAGGGGATATTCGTCTACCGACGGTTTATGGGCGGGTATATACCTACCGGTCTTTCTATAAAGAAATCTTACTGATCGAACGCCTGCGTGGTGTTTCGGTGGAGGCTCCAACGCGTACACCCGACCGCTGGAATATGCTGATGGACCAGATTATTGATGGTGTGTTGGCTTGGCATCGTATTGATAGCCACGGCTGCGTTGGGACGGTGGATAGTACGCAGGAAAACAACTGGTTCTGCTGGTATCAGCAGCGTGTTGAAGTACTTTGGTCAACTCTGAGTAACCTTAATTCACCGTTGTTGAGTATGGCGGATCGCCGTCTGCTTTATCGGACTCGAGAAGCGCTTCCCAGTTTCTTTAGCGGTTTTGACGATCCTTGTGTGCTGGTGCATGGCAATCTTTCGTTGCGCAGCATGCTGAAAGATGCCAAAACCGATCAACTGCTGGCGATGCTTAACCCAGGCATGATGCTGTGGGCTCCGCGGGAGTATGAGCTGTTCCGGTTGTGCGAAGCGGGTATGCCGGATCAGCTGTTGTTCCGCTATTTGCAACGTGCACCAGTAGCAGAATCATTCCTGGTGCGCCGTTGGTTGTATGTGGTGTGGGAAGCGGTAGCCAGAATGACTCATACCGGCAAGCTGGATCGAATGCTGTTCGATCATGCTTCGAAACAGTTATTGCCCTGGCTTGCCACCTAAAGCAGTAAGAAGCGCACTGAGTGGAGATAACGACTAATCCGGCGTTATCTCGTTGCCGCTTTTCATTTTCTGCCACAGGCGGCCAAGCGTTTCATACACCGCGCGTTCAGTGTGGCCAAGGAACATTGCGGATGGCATGACTCGGTCCCAAATCGACAACGGTGAACTGATCGCCAATTGGTTAGCCGGTGCCGGGATCGGTTGTAACCCCTGGGCTTCGAAAAAGCGCATCGCACGTGGCAGATGGTTGGCTGAAGTGACCAGAATGAACGGTTTCTGCCCGACCAGTTTGGCGACTTGGGCAGCCTCCTGCTCTGTATCCAATGGGCGTTCCAGAATCACTATATCGCTGCGTGGTACTCCCAGGCTCTCTGCGACTCGCGCGGCAGTCGCGGCATTGCTCAAGGTATTGGCTCCGCGAGCACCGGTAAACACCATTTTGCTACCCGGCTGTGAGAGGTAGAGTCTGACTCCTTCGGTTACCCGGGGCAGGCTATTACCAATCAGATTTGAACTGGGGGCCCAATTGGGATTGAAGGTGTAACTGCCGCCCAAGACCACGATGTAATCAACCCGAGCGCCACCAGGATAAGTGGTATATTTTGCCTCAAGCGGTTGTAACAAACGGTCTGCTACGGGTTGCAGGCTGAAAAGCAGTAACAACAGCCAGCTCAGGCTCAACAATGCCTTGCCACTTTTTTGCCAGCGGGTAAACCATAACAGCAGCAGTGCGAGCCCCATTAATAGCAGGAGGGCAGGTAGCGGCATTAACAGGTTGGCGATGAATTTTTTTAGGTTGAACAACATCAGAAATCAGGTCCTTTTGGGCGAAAAAACGACATCCGGGCGTAATCATGCTGCAAGAAGATTCATTCTAAGCCAGTCTGTGCCAAAATATACCCTTCATCTTTTAAGTTGCAGCTGTGCTGGCTTTCGGCCCCAGCTAAAATCAGCGGAGCCGTTATTCATGCAGGATCGCAATTTTGATGATATTGCGGAGAAATTTGCGCGTAATATTTACGGCACAACCAAGGGGAAAATCCGCCAGGCGGTAGTCTGGCAGGATCTGAACACGTTGTTGGCGCAGTTGCCGCAGCGGCCGCTGCGCATTCTGGATGCCGGTGGTGGCGAGGGGCATCTGGCCTGTCAGTTGGCAGAATTAGGGCATCACGTGTTGTTGTGCGATCTTTCTGGTGAGATGATCCAACGCGCTGCTCTGTTGGCAGAGCAAAAAGGTGTGAGCCAGAACATGCAATTTGTACAAAGTTCGGCGCAGGACATCAGGCAGTACTTGGAACAGTCGGTCGATCTGATATTGTTTCATGCTGTTCTGGAATGGATTGCTGAACCGCAGGCCGCATTGGCGGCGTTGTTTGAGTGTTTGCTGCCGGGTGGTGCGCTATCACTGATGTTTTTTAATGCCAATGGGCTTTTGATGCGTAACGTGGTGTTGGGTAATTTCCAACTGGTAGCTCCCGAGGTCAGAAGGCGCCGCAAGCGTTCTTTGTCACCGCAGTATCCGCACCAGCCGCTACAGGTTTATGCCTGGCTGGAGCAGTTAGGAATGCAGATTTCAGGGAAAACCGGCGTGAGGGTTTTCCATGACTATCTGCAAAGCAGGCAGTTGCAGACGCAGAAATTTGAAGAGTTATTGGCGCTTGAACAGCATTATTGCCGGCAAGAGCCCTATGTGAGTTTGGGGCGTTATATTCACGTCATGGCGCATAAACCCAACCTGAAGGACGAACTATGAGTGAGTTTTCCCAGACAGTACCCGAACTGGTTGCCTGGGCACGAAAAAATGATTTCTCTATTTCGCTCCCTACGGAGCGTCTTGCGTTTTTGCTGGCTATCGCCACGCTAAATAGCGAACGGTTGGATGGAGAGATGAGCGAAGGTGAGTTGGTTGATGCATTCCGCCATGTCAGTAAAGGTTTTGAGCAGACGCATGAAACCGTCGCCATTCGCGCTAACAATGCGATCAACGATATGGTGCGCCAGCGTTTGTTGAACCGCTTTACCAGCGAACTGGCCGATGGCAATGCCATCTATCGCTTAACCCCGCTGGGCATCGGCATTACTGATTATTACATTCGCCAGCGTGAGTTTTCGACCCTGCGTCTTTCAATGCAGTTATCTATCGTGGCAGAGGAACTCAAACGCGCCGCCGATGCTGCCGAAGAAGGCGGTGATGATTTTCACTGGCACCGTAACGTTTTCGCGCCATTGAAATATTCGGTTGCCGAGATCTTCGACAGTATCGATCTGACGCAGCGTCTGATGGATGAACAGCAGCAGAGCGTAAAAGAAGATATTGCCGCACTGCTGAACCAGGATTGGCGCGCGGCGATCTCCAGCTGTGAGATGTTGCTGTCAGAAACCTCGGGAACCTTGCGTGAATTGCAGGATACGCTGGAAGCCGCGGGCGATAAATTGCAGGCTAACCTGTTACGTATTCAGGATGCCACGTTGGGCGAAGGGGAGCTTGGTTTCGTCGATAAGCTGGTGTTTGATCTGCAAAGCAAGCTGGACCGGATCATCAGTTGGGGCCAACAGGCCATTGATCTGTGGATTGGCTATGATCGCCATGTGCACAAATTTATCCGTACCGCCATCGACATGGATAAAAACCGCGTGTTTGCACAGCGTTTGCGGCAGTCGGTGCAAAACTATTTTGAGCACCCTTGGGCGCTGACGTATGCCAACGCTGAACGTCTGTTCGATATGCGCGATGAAGAACTGGCGTTGCGCAGTGAGGAAGTCACCGGAGAATTGCCGCCCGATCTGGAATATGAAGAATTCAGCGAAATTCGTGAGCAACTGGCTGCGATGATCGAACAGGCATTGCAGGTTTATCAGGAACAAAAAATGCCGCTCAATTTAGGGGCGGTCATGCGCGATTATCTGGCGCAATATCCGCGCGCACGTCACTTTGATGTTGCCCGTATCGTGGTCGACCAGGCTGTGCGCCTTGGTGTGGCTGAAGCTGATTTTTCAGGGTTGCCGGCACAATGGCAGGCAATCAATGATTACGGAGCCAAGGTCCAGGCCCATGTCATCGACAAATATTGAACAAGTAATGCCAGTCAAGCTGGCCAAAGCGCTGTCTAATATGCTGTTTCCGGCGCTCGACAGCCAATTGCGTGCGGGGCGCCACATCGGTATTGATGAGTTGGACAACCACGCTTTCTTAATGGATTTTCAGGACGAGCTGGAATCATTCTATACCCGTTACAGCGTTGAACTGATCCGTGCGCCGGAGGGTTTTTTCTACCTGCGCCCGCGTTCTACCACCTTGATCCCCCGTTCGGTGCTGTCCGAGCTGGATATGATGGTGGGTAAAATCCTGTGTTATCTCTATCTCAGCCCGGAGCGCTTGGCGCACGAAGGCATTTTCAGTCAGCAGGAGTTGTATGAAGAACTGCTGAGCCTGGCCGATGAAAACAAATTGCTGAAATTTGTTAACCAGCGTTCGACTGGTTCGGATCTTGATCGGCAAAAGCTGCATGAAAAGGTGCGGGCATCGCTGAACCGCTTGCGCCGCCTGGGCATGGTGTATTTCATGGGCAATGACAGCAGTAAATTCCGTATCACAGAAGCAGTGTTCCGCTTTGGTGCCGATGTGCGCAGCGGTGATGATCCGCGTGAAGCGCAGTTGCGGATGATCCGTGATGGTGAAGCGATGCCGGTTGAAAATAGCCTATTACTGAATGACGAGAGCGATGCTGAAGATTCGCAGGCAGATAACGGTATCGGCAGTGCAGAGGATGAACAGGAATGATTGAACGCGGTAAATTTCGCTCACTGACGCTGGTTAACTGGAATGGTTTTTTTGCTCGAACCTTTGATTTGGATGAACTGGTCACAACGCTGTCTGGGGGCAACGGGGCTGGTAAATCCACCACCATGGCGGCGTTTGTTACCGCGTTGATCCCCGATCTGACTTTGCTGCATTTCCGTAATACCACCGAAGCGGGGGCCACCAGTGGCTCGCGTGATAAAGGGTTGCACGGTAAGCTGCGCGCCGGTGTCTGCTATTCCACGTTGGACGTGGTGAATTCACGCCATCAGCGTGTATTGGTGGGGGTGCGTTTGCAGCAGGTTGCAGGGCGCGATCGCAAAGTTGATATCAAACCTTTTACCATTCAGGGTTTGCCGACGGTGGTACAACCGACGGAGTTGCTGACTCAAACGGTGGGTGAACGCCAGGCGCGTGTGCTTTCGTTGCAGGAGCTGAAAGAACGCGTTGAAGAGATGGAAGGGGTGCAGTTCAAGCAGTTCAACTCCATCACCGATTACCATTCATTAATGTTTGATCTTGGTGTGATCCCGAAGCGCCTGCGTTCTTCGGCCGACCGCAGCAAGTTTTACCGCCTGATCGAAGCCTCGCTCTACGGGGGGATCTCCAGTGCGATTACCCGCTCGCTGCGTGATTACCTGTTGCCGGAAAACAGCGGCGTGCGCAAAGCATTCCAGGATATGGAAGCGGCGCTGCGTGAAAACCGCATGACGCTGGAGGCGATCCGCGTTACTCAGTCAGATCGTGATCTGTTCAAGCATTTGATTTCTGAAGCGACATCCTACGTGGCGGCGGATTATATGCGCCACGCCAATGAACGCCGTATCCATTTGGATGACGCGCTGGTGTTGCGAGGTGATTTGCTGAGCAGCCGCAAACAGTTGGCCTCTGAGCAGCTTCGCCATGTAGAAATGGCTCGTGAACTGGCTGAGCAAAGCGGTGCGGAGTCCGATCTGGAAACCGATTACCAAGCCGCCAGCGATCACCTGAATCTGGTGCAGACGGCAATGCGTCAGCAGGAAAAGATCGAGCGTTATGAAGGCGATCTGGAAGAGCTGACTTACCGCCTGGAAGAACAGAATGGAGTGGTTGCCGAAGCGGGCGAACAGCAGGCGGAAAATGAGGCGCGTTCCGAAGCCGCTGAGCTGGAAGTGGATGAGCTGAAAAGCCAGCTTGCTGATTATCAACAGGCTTTGGACGTGCAGCAAACCCGGGCAATTCAGTATCAGCAGGCACTTCAGGCACTTGAACGCGCCCGTGCGTTGTGCCAGGTGCCAGAACTGACCGCTGAGAATGCTGAAGAATGGTTGGATACTTTCCAGGCGCGTGAGCAGGAAGCCACCGAAGCCTTGTTGCTGCTGGAACAGAAACTGAGCGTGGCCGATGCTGCTCATAGCCAGTTCGAACAGGCTTATCAACTGGTCGGGAAAATTGCCGGTGAAGTGAGCCGCAGTGAGGCCTGGCAAACCGCCCGTGAACTGTTGCGTGACTGGCCAGCGCAACAACATCAGGCCGAACGGGTACAACCGTTGCGTATGCGGCTGAGTGAGCTGGAGCAGCGCTTGCGTTCACAACAGGATGCTGAGCGCCTGCTGCAAGAGTTCTGTAAACGTCACGGGCAGGAATATCAACCGGATGAACTTGATGCTTTGCTACAGGAACTGGAAGAACGCCAGGAATCACTGTCACAAAGCGTCAGCGAAGCCGGTGAGCGGCGCATGGAAATGCGCCAGGAATTGGAGCAGCTTCAGCAGCGGATCAAAGAATTGACTGTGCGTGCGCCAATCTGGTTGGCTGCGCAGGATTCGCTGAGCCAGCTTGGTGAACAGAGTGGCGAAACGTTTGAAGACAGCCAGCAAGTTACAGAATACATGCAGCAATTGTTGGAGCTGGAGCGTGAAACCACGGTTGAGCGTGACGACGTGGCTGCGTGTAAGCGTGAAATTGAAGCGCAGATTGAACGCCTGAGCCAACCAAGCGGAGCTGAAGATCCGCGCTTGGTGACGCTGGCGGAACGTTTTGGTGGTGTACTGCTGTCAGAGATTTATGACGACGTGACCATTGATGATGCGCCGTATTTCTCTGCATTGTATGGCCCGTCACGCCATGCGATTGTGGTGCCGGATCTGTCGCTGGTACGCGAAATGTTGGAAGGGCTGGAGGATTGCCCGGAAGATTTGTACCTGATCGAAGGCGATCCACAATCCTTCGATGACAGCGTATTTGCCGTTGAAGAGCAGGAAAGAGCGGTGGTGGTGAAGATCGCCGATCGCCAATGGCGTTATTCGCGCTACCCGGAAGTGCCGTTGTTTGGCCGTGCAGCGCGCGAAAATCGCCTGGAAGTGCTGCATGCCGAACGCGATACGTTGGCAGAACGTTACGCCACGCTGTCGTTTGACGTGCAGAAAACCCAGCGTTCCCATCAGGCTTTCAGCCGCTTTATTGGTTCTCATCTGGCAGTGGCGTTTGACGCCGATCCTGAGGCGGAAATCCGCACCATGAACAGCCGCCGTGGGGAGATTGAGCGTTCGCTCAATAACCACGAAACGCAGAATCAGCAGCAGCGCCAGCAATACGAGCAGGCCAAAGAGGGCATTACAGCGCTGAACCGCCTGATGCCATTAGTTTCACTGCTGAATGATGATACCTTGCAGGATCGTGTTGAAGAAATTCGCGAAGAGTGCGAAGAAGCTCAGGATGCAGCCCGCTATATCCAACAACATGGAGGGGCGCTGACCAAGCTGGAGCCGTTGCTGGCGGTGTTGCAAAGCGACCCGGAACAACATGAACAGCTACAGCAAAATTACACCCAGGCGCAGGCTACGCAGCGGCAGGCTAAACAGCAGGCGTTTGCGTTGACGGAAGTGGTACAGCGCCGTGCGCACTTCAGCTATGCCGATTCTGCCGGTATGCAGAATGCCAATAACGATCTTAACGAAAAGCTGCGCCAACGTTTGGAACAGGCAGAGGTAGAACGTACTCGTGCTCGTGAGCAGTTGCGCCAGTATCAGACCCAGTTTACCCAATACAGCCAAGTGCTGGCATCGCTGAAAAGCTCTTTTGATGCCAAGCGCGACATGCTGAAAGAACTGAGCCAGGAACTGCTGGACATTGGTGTACAGGCCGATGCCAATGCAGAAGCGCGTGCGCGTCAGCGCCGTGATGAACTGCATGCGGCCTTGAGCAGTAACCGTACCCGCCGTAATCAGTTGGAGAAACAACTGACTTTCTGCGAAGCAGAAATGGACGGTTTGCAGAAAAAGCTGCGTAAGCTGGAACGCGATTACTATCAACTGCGTGAACAAGTAGTGAGCGCTAAAGCGGGCTGGTGTGCGGTGATGCGCCTGGTGAAAGACAACGGTGTTGAACGCCGTTTGCACCGCCGCGAATTGGCCTATATGGATGGCGATGAACTGCGCTCTATGTCGGATAAAGCGCTGGGTGCGTTGCGTTTGGCAGTCGCGGATAATGAGCATCTGCGCGATGTATTGCGTCTGTCGGAAGATCCAAAACGGCCAGAGCGTAAAATTCAGTTCTATATCGCCGTCTATCAACATCTGCGCGAGCGTATTCGCCAGGATATCATCCGTACTGATGATCCGGTAGAAGCCATCGAGCAGATGGAAATCGAACTGGCGCGCTTGACGGAGGAATTGACGGCACGTGAGCAGAAGCTGGCCATCAGTTCGAAGAGTGTGGCAAATATCATCCGTAAGACTATTCAGCGGGAACAGAACCGTATCCGCATGCTCAACCAGGGGTTGCAGGCGGTGTCTTTCGGGCAGGTGAAGAGCGTGCGTTTGAACGTAAATGTGCGGGAAGCGCATGCCACATTGCTGACAGTGCTCTCTGAGCAGCAGGAACAACATCAGGATCTGTTTAACAGTAACCGTCTGACCTTCTCTGAAGCGCTGGCTAAGCTCTATCAACGCCTGAACCCGCAGATCGATATGGGCCAGCGTACGCCGCAGACCATTGGTGAAGAGTTGCTGGATTACCGTAACTATCTGGAATTGGAAGTGGAAGTGTACCGTGGTTCAGATGGTTGGCTGCGTGCAGAAAGTGGTGCGTTGTCTACCGGAGAGGCGATTGGCACCGGGATGTCGATTCTGGTGATGGTCGTGCAGAGCTGGGAAGAGGAGTCACGCCGTCTGCGTGGTAAAGATATCTCGCCTTGCCGTTTGTTGTTCCTGGATGAGGCTGCGCGTTTGGATGCTAAATCGATTGCGACACTGTTTGAATTGTGCGATCGCCTGGAAATGCAATTGATTATTGCTGCCCCGGAAAACATCAGCCCAGAAAAAGGCACTACCTATAAACTGGTACGTAAAGTATTCCAGAATCATGAACATGTACATGTGGTAGGCTTGCGTGGTTTTGCCTCTGAGCCGTTAACGCAGGGGGCAACGACGGCAGAGATATCTCAGAGCTGAATAAGTGAATCCTACAAATCTGAAAACAGCCACCTCAGGTGGCTATTTTTCTGCGCTGAGGAGATGATAAGCTGATTTTTACCGACCAGACTACGGTCGCTTAATTAAAATAAAACATGGAACCTGCGGCACTGAAAGCAAAAGGGCCGTTCTGTTTGTATACTGAAACTAATAAGTAGTCTTGGTAGTATTTTTTATGAGCCTAGGGGGCAAGGGATGTTGCTTAAAAAAGGAAACTCAATACGGTGTCTGGCATTGAGTTACGCAATAGCGTGTAGTTTTGCCACGTCGTTATCCGCATGGGCAACCGTGCCGGTGTTTCCGGTGGTGTCTGCGTCCGGTATATCCGCAGAACAGAGTCGTTCTGCGCTACTTGAAGCCTTGCCAAAAAATGTAGTGCCGCATTATCTCCCTACCTTGGCTCAATTGTATGCAAGCAACCAGATGCAACCTTTGTGGCAGGATCGGGAAGCCGTATTGCAATTCCAACAGCAACTTGCCGAGCTTGCTATTTCAGGTGTGCAACCGCAATTTACTCAATGGGTAAAATGGCTTACCGACCCGACTATCAGTGATATGGCGCGTGATATCGTGCTATCTGATGCGATGTTGGGGTATTTGCAGTTTGTTTCGTCGATTGGGGCAAACGGTAACCATTGGTTGTACAGCAATATTCCCTACAAGTTGGCGGTGCCAGCCAATACTGTGATTAATCAGTGGCTGCTTTCGATACAGCAGGGTAATACTTTGGCGTATGTCAATTCGCTGGCTCCTCAGCATCCGCAATATGAAAAAATGCATCAGGCACTGCGTGATCTGCTGGCTGATGGGCGTTCATGGCCGCAAATAGCTAATGGCTCAAGCTTGCGTCCTGGTCAACTCAGTGGTGACATTCCAGCGTTGCGAGAAATCCTGGCGCGCACTGGAATGCTAACCGCGGCACCGATAGCAACGCCGCCTTCGCAGGAGCCTGCGGTGACGGATACGGTAGCAACGGCCCCGGTAATTGATGATGATTTGTCGGTGGATGAAGAAAAAAGCCGTGATACTGCCAGGGCGGTAATCAGCCCTGCAGCAGCGCCGATAAAAGATTTAGCTTCTTCCGAAGCGCCATTGGAACAGCACTCAGCCGGTTCAATCTCAGTGACGGATAACCACTATAACGAAGATTTAGTGGAAGGAGTCAAACGTTTCCAAACATGGCAAGGGTTAACGCCCGATGGGGTTATTGGGCCCCGGACGCGTGAATGGTTGAATGTTTCCCCGCAAATGCGAGCGTCTTTGCTGGCATTGAATATTCAGCGTTTGCGTATTTTACCTGGGCACGTTGATACCGGGATTATGGTCAATATCCCGAACTACTCGCTGATCTATTACCTGAATGGTAATGAAGTCTTGTCTTCACGGGTGATTGTTGGCCGCCCAAGCCGCAAAACGCCATTAATGAGCAGTGCGCTTAATAATGTGGTGGTCAACCCACCGTGGAATGTGCCCACTAAGTTGATTCGTGAAGATATCGCACCTCATGCGAGACATGACGCAGGTTATTTCCAGAAACACGGCTATCGGGTATTTTCTGGTTGGGGTAATGACGCAGAGGTGATTGATCCGTCAATGATTGACTGGAACGTGGTTTCACCACGTAATTTCCCCTACCGCGTCCAGCAGGCTCCTGGAGCCAGTAACTCGCTGGGGCGTTTCAAATTTAATATGCCAAGTTCAGATGCGATCTACTTGCACGATACTCCGAACCACGGGTTATTCCAGAAAGATATCCGAGCGTTGAGTTCGGGCTGTGTGCGTGTGAACAAGGCTTCTGATTTAGCCAATATGCTGCTGCAAGATGCGGGTTGGAATAACACGCGTGTTTCCTCCACTCTGAAAGGGGGAAATACCACCTATGTGAACATTCGCCAGCATATCCCGGTGCAACTTTATTATCTGACAGCTTGGGTTTCTGATGACGGCAAACCGCAGTTTCGTACAGATATTTACAATTATGATGCTACGGTGAGATCGGGTGCACAAATTTTGGCTCAGGCTGGAAAATTGATGCAATAAATGCAGTAATTCTAAATAAATAACGGTCTGAATGTCTGGCTATCCATAAGCGCTCTTTTTTGTGAGCGCTTGTAAACCTGGGCGTATGGTGGGTTGACTCAGCATACGCTGGCGGTTATGGTGCGGGAAGTGCGCAGTTTTATGCATATTTTTTGACATTCTTGCCGGGTTTAAAAGAGTCATGGACAAAATTGATCATCATCGCCGTAAATGGCTAACGTTAGGTAGTGCGGCCATCGGTATAGCTCTGCTCCCTGGGCAGGCCATTGCTAGTCTTTCTACTGCTCGCCCACGTATCCTGTTACTCAATAACCTGAATACGGGTGAGTCTATCAAAGCCGAATTCTTTGACGGCAAAGGTTACAACAGAGAAGAGTTAGTGCGGTTGAATCATCTTTTCCGTGATTATCGTGCCAATAAAACCAAAACTATCGATCCCCGTTTGTTTGATCATCTTTACCGCCTACAGGGTTTACTTGGAACAACCAAGCCGATACAGCTGATTTCGGGCTATCGTTCCATGACGACCAATAACGAGATGCGCGAACATCGCCGCGGTGTGGCTAAACAGAGTTATCATACCAAAGGGCAGGCCATGGATTTCCACATTGAAGGTATCCAACTGAGTAATGTCCGCAAAGCAGCGTTAAAAATGCGTGCTGGTGGCGTAGGATATTATCCACGTAGTAACTTTGTACACATTGATACCGGCCCGGTGCGGACCTGGTAACACTGTACACCATGAGTGAATGGCCCCAACTTGTCCGGAATGGTGCCGTTGTTGTTGGAGTTTTATGAAATACCATATTATCCCTGTAACGGCGTTCAGCCAAAATTGTACTTTGATCTGGTGTGATGCAACGCAGCAGGCTGCTTTAGTTGATCCCGGCGGCGAACCGGAAAAATTGAAAGCGCAAGTGGCGAAAAAAGGCGTGAAGGTGAAGCAAATCCTGTTGACTCATGGGCATCTTGATCACGTTGGTGCCGCTGCTGAATTGGCTGAGTATTATCAGGTGCCGATTGTGGGGCCGAATAAAGAAGATGCTTTCTGGCTTGATGGTTTGCCTGCGCAAAGCCGCATGTTTGGCTTGGAAGAGTGCGCATCCTTTACGCCAACCCAATGGTTGGAAGAAGGGGATATGGTGCAGGTGGGGGAGATATCGCTGGATGTTCTGCACTGCCCTGGCCATACGCCGGGCCACATCGTTTTTATCGATAAAAAATCTCGACAGGCATTGGTTGGCGATGTGTTGTTTAACGGTGGTGTTGGGCGAAGTGATTTTCCGCGCGGCGATCATCAGGTGTTGATTAATTCGATTCACACCAAACTATTGCCGCAGGGCGATGATATCGCGTTTATTCCAGGGCATGGACCGATGTCCACTTTTGGCCAAGAACGCCAAACTAACCCCTTCCTGCGCGCAGAACCGGCTATTTGGTAAAGGTATCTCTGCTACTGATGGCAAAAGGGGCGCATTGCGCCCCTTTTCAATACTGTTTCAGTTATAACACGGCCACAATGGCTTCACACAGTGGTGCCATATTGTCCGTGGTCATTCCCGCTACATTAACACGACCAGAGTTAACGGCATAAACACCGAACTCATCGCGCAAGCGCAGTACCTGTTCTTTGGTCAACCCGCTGAAAGAGAACATACCATTCTGGTTGATGATGAAACTGAAGTCCTGCTGTGCGCCTTTTTCACGCAACGTCTTCACGAACAACTGGCGCATAAGGTGAATACGTTGGCGCATGTCGGTCAGTTCTTGTTCCCAAGTGGCACGCAGCGTTTCGTTACTCAAAATGGTAGCAACAACGGCGGCACCGTGTGACGGTGGGTTGGAGTAGTTGGCGCGGATCGCCGCTTTAACCTGGCTAAATGCGCGGTCAGCGGTTTCAGCATTGGCGGCGACGACGGTACAGGCACCGACACGCTCATTGTAAAGACCGAAGTTTTTCGAATAAGAACTGGCAACAATCAGTTCCTGATGCTGGGCGGCGAAAATACGCAGACCTTGGGCATCTTCTTCCAAACCTTTGGCAAAACCTTGATAGGCGAAATCAAACAGCGGTAACCAGCCCTTGGCAGCGGAGAGCTCTGCTAACTGAGCCCATTGTTCTGCGGTTGGATCAATGCCCGTTGGGTTATGGCAACAGCCGTGGAACAACACTACGTCGCCAGCTTCAGCTTGTTGCAAGCTATCAAGCAGGCCGTTAAAGTCCAACGCATGGTTGGCCGCATCGTAATAGGCATATTCCAAAACCTCTAGGCCAACGGCACCAAACACGTTTTTATGGTTAGGCCAGCTTGGGTTGCTGATCCAGATGCGCTTGGCGCTGGTTTGATTGGCAATAAAATCTGCCGCTACGCGCAGGCCACCGGTTCCCCCTGGAGTTTGTGCAGTACGCGCACGCTTGCTGGCAATGATCGGGCTTTGTTTACCGAAGAGCAATTCTTGCGTGCAGCTGGCAAATGCGGGGATGCCTTCAATGCCGAGGTAGTTTTTGGTGGTTTCATTTTCCAACAGGTATTGTTCAGCCTTCTTAACGCTGCTCAGTACCGGTGTTTTACCCGTTTCGTCTTTGTAAACACCAATCCCCAAGTTGATTTTGTTCGGACGGTCGTCCGCACGGAAAATATCGGTGAGACCCAGAATAGGGTCGGCAGGTGCAGCGGTGATTTTTTCAAACATGTCAGATGCTTCCATGGCCTAGAGTTAAGCAGACAGAAGTATCAGGTTAACGCCAGTTGTTGGCTTTGCCAACCGTTTGCGAAAAAAACACCTCGATCTTGTAGCGGTTGTTGATTCAGCACAAAAAATGGCAGCGTTGGCGCCATAAAAATGGCGATGGAAATGAAAAAACAGGGCCGAAGCCCTGTTTTTAACTTATCAGGCAGAAGGCTGCCATTAAGCGTAATAACTTAGAACTGGTAAACCAGACCGGTCGCTACGATGTTGTCGGTGTTGATACCGAAAGTATTGTAGAAATCAGAGTCGTTTTTGTTCAACAGGTTGATTTTATAATCAACGTAGGTGGACATGTTTTTGTTGAAGTTGTAAGTAGCACCGATATCAACATATTTAACCAGGTCTTTGCTGTTCTCATAACCGAGGTTCAGATCTTGATCCAGTTTCTTGCCTTTAGATTGCAGGTAAGAAATAGAAGGGCGCAGGCCGAAATCAAATTGATACTGGGCAACTACTTCAAAGTTCTGAGTTTTGTTAGCGATGGTATCAATGAATTTGCTACCAAAAGGCGTCATATTACGGGTTTCTGCATACATGGCTGCAAAATAAACGTTGTTCGCGTCGTATTTAGCACCAAAGGTCCATGCATCCGCTACGTTACCGCCAGCAGTGGTAAACTCTTTCTGATCAAGAGTACGATTAGAAGAGCTATAGGCTGCACCTAAGCTGATACCGGTATCCATAATGGCATAAGTGGTAGAAACACCAACACCGTCGCCGTTAGCTTTTGTCAGGTCACTACGATCATTTTTACCCTGATATTGCAGGGCGAAATCCCAGCCATCAACCATGCCGAAGAAGTTCTTGTTACGGTAGGTTGCTACGCCAGTAGCACGCTGAGTCATAAAGTTATCAGTGTTGGTGTAGGTATCAGCACCGAACTCTGGCAGCATATCGGTCCAACCTTCAACGTCATACAGCACGCCGTAGTTACGACCATAATCGAAAGAACCGTAGTCAGCGAACTTCAGACCAGCAAAGCCCAGACGGGTTTTGTTGCCTTCAGCACCTTGATCTTCGCTTCTGTTAGCTGCGAAGTTATATTCCCATTGGCCGTAACCGGTCAGTTCGCTGTTGATCTGGGTTTCACCTTTGAAGCCGAGGCGAACGTAGGATTTATCACCATCTTCGCCATCATTGCTGGAGAAATAGTGCAGGCCAGCAGCTTTACCATAAAGATCCAGCTTGTTGCCGTCTTTGTTGTAGATTTCTGCTGCATTTGCTGCGCCAGCCATTAACAGAGCTGGGATTACTACTGCAAGAATGTTGCGCTTCATCATTATTACCCTCATTGGTGTTATTCGGACACCTTGCCACTGCCGCCAATAATTCTTTTGGAACTATTGTTGATAGTTTGGTGTCGTCCTGTGTCTGAACGCAGTGTTCCATTCACGGGCTGGTTAATCTAGAACGAAAATGCTACTAATGTCACAATCATGTTTCAATAAGAAAATATGTGTTTCTAAATGTAAAAAACGGGGAACTTTTTGACTTAAGTCAACAATAGAAATACAAAAGGCCAGCTTTGCTGGCCTTGAGATAATGAAGAAATTATTCAGTTTGAACGGACTAATTAGAAGCTTGCATTGCGTGGTGTTCGTGGGAATGGGATCACATCACGTACGTTTTGTACACCGGTGACATAGGCGATTAAACGCTCAAAACCCAAGCCAAAGCCAGAGTGAGGCACGGTGCCATAACGACGCAGATCACGATACCACCAGTAGTCTTCTTTGTTTAACCCCATTTCTTCCAGGCGCTGATCCAGCATCTCAAGGCGTTCTTCACGCTGTGAACCGCCAATGATTTCGCCAATACCGGGTGCCAGAACGTCCATTGCCGCCACGGTTTTGCCATCTTCATTCATGCGCATGTAGAAGGCTTTGATATC
Organism: Chania multitudinisentens RB-25; assembly: GCF_000520015.2. Classification (GTDB taxonomy): domain Bacteria; phylum Pseudomonadota; class Gammaproteobacteria; order Enterobacterales; family Enterobacteriaceae; genus Chania; species Chania multitudinisentens. The sequence continues at coordinate 4,232,374 of NZ_CP007044.2, read as the reverse complement.
TTTCGGGTAGTTTTTCACTACCACAGGAGCTTTGAAGTGTTTCTCGGCCAGATAGCGTTCATGCTCTGAGGAAAGGTCAATACCCCAAGATACCGGGTTCTCAAAGGTTTGGCCGGAAGCGATCAGGATTTCAACCGCTTCGGTATAGTCCACCTGGGCGAAATCAGAAGATACAAAGCGTTTCAGGCGTTCAACCGCGTCTTTATCTACGCGTTCGGCAAAGAACTGCATATCGTCAGCACGTTCATCCAGTACGGCCTGGAAGACATACTTCAGCATACTCTCAGCCAGCCCAGCAACGTCATCCAAAGTAGCGAAGGCCACTTCAGGTTCGATCATCCAGAACTCAGCTAAATGGCGGCTGGTATTGGAGTTTTCTGCACGGAAAGTTGGGCCAAAGGTATAAACTTTTGACAACGCACAGGCATAGGTTTCGCCGTTCAACTGGCCGGATACGGTCAGGAAAGCTTCTTTGCCAAAAAAATCCTGGCTGAAGTCAACCGCGCCTTTATCGGTGCGTGGCAGGTTTTCCAGATCCAGAGTGGATACACGGAACATTTCACCAGCTCCTTCGGTATCGGAGGCGGTAATCAACGGGGTTGATACCCAAAAGTATCCATTTTCATGAAAAAAGCGGTGAATGGCCTGTGCCAGAGTATGCCGCACGCGAGCAACGGCACCAATCAGGTTGGTACGCGGGCGCAGGTGGGCGACTTCGCGCAGGTATTCAATGCTATGACGTTTAGCCGCCATTGGGTAAGTATCAGGATCATCAACCCAGCCAACAACCTTAATGGCGGTGGCTTGCAATTCGAAGCTTTGACCTTCGCCAGGAGAAGCCACCACATTACCAGTGACCTCGATAGAACAGCCGGTAGTCAGGTGTAGAATCTCATCCTGATAATTCGGCAGAGAATTATTAACAACGGCCTGTAACGGATCAAAGCAGGAGCCGTCATAAACGGCGAGGAAGGAGATACCCGCTTTAGAATCTCTCCGGGTACGTACCCAACCGCGCACGGTGACTTCACTGTCAACCGCAGCACGGCCTTGCAGTACGTCGACTACAGGCACTACGCTCATAGATTTCTCTCTTTTATAAGTTTTGGTTCAGGAATAGCTAACAGCCCAAGAAAATGGGGATATCGCTATGTTACTTGCCGCGTTGCAGAGCACAAGCAGAAATCGCCAGAATAGGGCAACATTTCTTGCTGTTGCGTAAAAAGGGGGCTGAGTTGGGGTATATAAAGGAAGAAAAGCCTAGCCGGAATGATTTATCCACCCGGCTAGCCTCATCAGCTGGCTTTTTTCACCCGAGGTAAATCGAAAGCCTTGCGCAAAGCTTGCACAAACGCTTGATCCTGACAGATGGTTTTACCTGGGCTATCGGAAAGTTTTGCGACAGGTTTGCCCTTGCATTCAACCAGCTTGATCACAATATTCAGTGGTTTGATATTGGGGATATCACAGGTCAGGCGGGTGCCGATCCCGAAGGCTAGATTGATGCGCCGATCAAAATGACAATAAAGTGCCAAGGCTTTGTCCAGGTCCAGATTGTCTGAAAACACCAGTGTTTTACTCAATGGGTCGATGCCCAATTTTTGATAATGGGCGATGGCTTTCTCCCCCCATGCGCATGGATCGCCTGAGTCATGGCGCAGCCCCTGGTAGCGTTGAGCAAACTGTGGGCCGAAATCACGCAGGAAGGCATCCATGGTAATACAGTCGGTGAGGGCGATACCTAACTGAGCCGGATATTCATCCAGCCAGGCTTGTAATGCAGCACGCTGGCTGTTGGCAAGCACCGGGCTGATCTGCTGGTGTGCCTGGAACCATTCATGAGCTTGGGTACCGACAGGGGCCAGCACCAATTGACGGGCCAGATCGTAATTACTGGTACCGACCAGATAAGGGAATTCATTTTTCAGCGTGCTGACGATAGCGTGCTGCACATCACGGGAGAAACGGCGGCGGGTGCCAAAATCCATCAATTTGAAGCGAGAAAGATCGCGGTCACCAGCCAGATGTTTGAACTGTGCCAGTTTGGTGCGCAACTGATTCACGGCGATTTCTGGCGTCACATGCGCTGAACGGTGGCGGTGGACAACTTCGCTGATCACGGCAAGCAGGGGCACTTCCCACATAATCACCTCGCGCCACGGCCCAGTGATACGTATTTGCAGCTGGCCGCCTCGGTTATCAATCATGACCTGTTGTGGGTCATAACGGAAATCACGTAACCAGTTGAGATAGTCTTGTTGGAAGAATGGCAGGCCAGCCAAGTATTGAGATTCGTCTTCGGTCAGTGCCAGTTTACCCATCATGGCAACCTGAGCACGGATCTCGTCGGCGTACTCACCCAGCAATTCTTCGCTACGGCAACGAAACTCTGCGGCAACGGTAATTGCGGAATAGCGATGAAACACTGCCTGCTGCATATGAAGCTTGTAGGCATCAGTATCAAGTAGTGAAGTCAAAATCGGGGAAGCGTATAGAGTCATATCGCGTTACAGCATCCTCGTCAGGCGCGTGTTCAAACCCGGGCTACCTTTTTTACTTGAAATTGCCGTGTTGTTGGCTGCAACTTCAACTATTTGGGCACCATCGTAAAAGGTGGGGGGAGTATACCCGGATTATCCTGTTATTGAAGCCTCATCACATCACAAATAGTGGGAGCGGGTCGAGGGTTAAACGTGCCTTTATAAAGAGGCTTGTGCGGCGGCTGGTGAGAAAAGCCAGATAATCCAACAGGCTGAGTCACTTAGTCTATTTAATCATAAAAATTATAAGGTTAATTATTTTAAACACTCACCCAGTGCAACCCGCTTAGAATATTGTAAGTTGCCTGCGAACAATCTCTGATTTCTTCCAACCGTTGGTTGCCATCTCTGGGTTTTTTTCTTGGCTGTGATACAGTTTTATTTACAATTGAATCGTCGAAGGGTTTTTATGACACATCAGCCACAGGCGAAATTTCGCCACGATTATCGCGCACCGGATTACACCATCACCGATATTGATCTGGACTTTGACTTGAGTGCAGAGAGCACGCGCGTCACGGCCGTCAGCCAGATTAAGCGCCTGGGGGCCGTGGGAGCACCTTTGATCCTGAACGGTGAAGACCTGGCGCTGGTGAATATTCAGGTAGATGGTCAGCCGTGGAGCGCCTATCGCCAACAGGATAACCAACTGGTTATTGAACAGTTGCCGGCGCAATTTACCCTGACCATCGTCAATGACATCCATCCGGCTAAAAACACCGCGCTGGAGGGGCTCTATCTGTCTGGTGAAGCGCTGTGTACCCAATGTGAAGCAGAAGGGTTCCGGCATATCACCTATTATCTGGATCGCCCAGATGTGTTGGCGCGCTTTACTACGCGTATTGTGGCAGATAAAACGCATTATCCTTTCTTGCTCTCCAACGGTAATCGTATCGGTGAGGGTGAACTCGCCGATGGCCGCCATTGGGTACTATGGCAGGACCCATTCCCCAAACCTTGCTATCTGTTTGCTTTAGTGGCGGGGGATTTTGATGTTTTGCGCGATAGTTTCATCACGCGTTCCGGGCGGCGTGTGGCGCTGGAACTGTTTGTGGATCGCGGTAATCTGGATCGTGCCGATTGGGCAATGACCTCGCTGAAAAACTCGATGAAATGGGACGAAACCCGTTTCGGCCTGGAATACGATCTGGACATTTATATGATCGTGGCCGTGGATTTCTTCAACATGGGCGCAATGGAAAACAAAGGGTTAAATATCTTTAACTCGAAATATGTGCTGGCAAAAGCAGAAACAGCCACGGATAAAGATTATCTGAATATTGAAGCGGTGATCGGTCATGAATATTTCCATAACTGGACGGGTAACCGTGTGACCTGCCGCGACTGGTTCCAACTGAGTTTGAAAGAAGGGCTGACGGTATTCCGCGATCAGGAATTCAGCTCAGATCTTGGTTCACGCTCGGTTAACCGTATCGACAACGTGCGCGTGATGCGTGGCGCACAGTTTGCCGAAGACGCCAGCCCGATGGCACACGCTATCCGGCCAGACCAAGTGATTGAAATGAACAATTTCTATACCCTGACGGTATATGAAAAGGGTTCTGAAGTGATCCGCATGATGCACACCCTGCTGGGTGAGCGGCAGTTCCAGGCGGGCATGCAACTGTACTTTGAGCGTCACGATGGCAGTGCCGCGACCTGCGATGACTTTGTGCAAGCGATGGAGGATGCTTCTAACGTCGATCTTTCCCTGTTCCGCCGCTGGTATAGCCAATCAGGTACGCCTTTGTTGATGGTGCGCGATGAGTACGATGCTGAACATCAGCAATACCGTCTGCACGTTAGCCAGAAAACGGAACCGACTGCGGATCAGCCAGAAAAACGGCCGTTGCATATTCCGCTGGATATCGAATTGTACGACGGCGAAGGCAACGTTATTGCGTTGCAGAAAGCGGGTGCGCCAGTGAATAACGTGCTGAATGTGACTGAAGCGGAACAGACTTTTGTGTTCGATGGCGTTGCGCATCAGCCGGTACCTTCGCTGCTGCGGGAGTTTTCTGCGCCGGTGAAGCTGGATTATCCATACAGCGATCAACAACTGGCTTTCCTGATGCAACATGCGCGCAATGAGTTTGCTCGTTGGGATGCCGCACAAAGCCTGTTAGCCACCTATATCAAACTCAATGTGGCCAAGTATCAGCAGAAACAGCCGCTGAGCCTGCCGCTGCACGTTGCTGATGCGTTCCGGGCGGTGTTGTTGGATGAGAAACTTGATCCGGCCCTGGCGGCACAGATTCTGACGCTGCCCACGGCAAACGAGATGGCTGAATTGTTCACCATCATTGATCCTGAAGCGATCTCTGCGGTACATGATGCGCTCACCCACTGTCTGGCACAGGAAATGGCCGATGAGTGTTTAGCGGTGTATCACGCCAATAAAACGGAGGGCTATCGTGTGGCCCATCATGATATTGGCAAGCGTGCGTTACGTAACGTTTGCCTCAACTATCTGGCATTTGGTGACGAAGCACAGGCTAACCAATTGGTGATGAAGCAGTTCCAGCAGGCGGACAATATGACCGACTCACTGGCAGCACTGTCGGCGGCGGTGGGGGCACAATTACCGTGTCGTGATGCGTTGATGGCCGAGTTCGATGAACGCTGGCATCAGGATGGCCTGGTGATGGATAAATGGTTTGTGCTACAAGCTACCAGCCCGGCGGCAGACGTGCTGACCAAGGTGCGTGGCTTGCTGCAACACCGATCGTTCAGCCTTGGTAACCCGAACCGTATTCGGTCACTGATTGGTGGTTTCGCTTCTGCCAACCCGGCGGCATTCCATGCGGCGGATGGCAGTGGATACCAGTTCTTGGTAGAAATTCTCAGCGATCTCAACCAGCGCAACCCGCAGGTGGCTGCCCGTTTAATTGAACCGCTGATCCGCTTGAAGCGTTATGATGCTCCGCGTCAGGCGTTGATGCGCGATGCGCTGGAACAGTTAAAAGGATTGGAAAACCTGTCTGGCGATCTGTATGAGAAGATCACTAAGGCGTTAAACGCATAAAAGACACAGGGCGGCTTAGCCGCCCTGTTGTAGTCAGTGGCTTGCCACCTGGCGTGATGTTACCAGCGGCAGCGGTGGCGACAGGACTCTTTCCAGCACTTCAGCCTCCAGTTCAGCCAGCTTTGCCGAGCCTTTGCGGCGTGGCCGTGGTAAATCGATGGTCAAATCCAATCCAATGCGCCCTTCTTCGATCAGCAACACCCGGTCGGCCAGCGTAATGGCTTCGCTGACGTCATGCGTCACCAGCAGTACGGTGAATCCCTGTTGCTGCCACAAGCGCTCAATTAACTCCTGCATTTCAATACGCGTTAATGCGTCCAATGCGCCTAACGGTTCATCCAGCAGCAACAAGCGAGGGCGATGAATCAGTGCTCGAGCCAGCGCGACACGCTGTTTCTGCCCACCGGATAATGCTGCTGGCCAGTCATTAGCGCGATCGGCCAGCCCAACGGTGGCTAATGCTTGTAACGCATCATCACGCCAGTTTCCGTGCAGACCAAGCCCGACGTTATCGATCACCTTTTTCCACGGCAATAAACGAGCATCCTGAAACATCAAACGAGTTTCGTCTCTAACGCTGCTGAGTGGTGCATTACCGGCCAGTAGTGCCCCCGCGTTGGCCGTTTCCAACCCAGCCAGCAGGCGTAATAAGGTGCTTTTGCCACAGCCGCTGCGGCCAACCACGGCGACAAACTGGCCAGCGGTGATCCGCAGTTGCAGGTTATCTAGCACGGTGCGGTTGTTGTAGTGTTTGGCGATGGATTCCAAGGTAACGGGAATACCTTGCGGAATACGAGTGGGAACTGTCATTGCGTTTCTCCTGATTTCAGTTGGTAAGCCGGGTGCCAGCGTAGCCAGATGCGTTCAAGCCCTTGCGCACTGGTATCGGCCAGCTTGCCGAGCAGGGCATACAGAACAATGGCCACCACAACCACATCGGTTTGCAGGAATTCACGCGCATTCATTGCCAGATAACCGATACCGGAATTGGCCGAAATGGTTTCAGCGACGATCAGCGTCAGCCACATAAAGCCCAGAGAGAAACGCACCCCGACCATGATCGCAGGTAATGCACCAGGCAGCACTACGTGGATAAACAAACGGAAACCGCTCAGGCCATAACTGCGCGCCATTTCTAACAGGCCGTGATCGATGTTCTTGATGCCGTGATAGGTATTCAGGTAAATCGGGAACAAGGTGCCGAGTGCCACCAGAAAGATCTTGGCCGACTCATCAATACCGAACCACAGGATCACCAATGGGATCAGCGCCAGATGCGGCACGTTGCGGATCATCTGGACTGAACTATCGAGCAAGCGTTCCCCCCAACGTGACAAACCGGTGATAAACCCCAGCACCAACCCGATGCTGCCGCCAATACTGAAACCAATCAGTGCTCGCCCGCTGCTGATGGTCAGGTGTTGCCACAGCTCCCCGCTTTGGGTCAGTGCCCAAAAAGCGCTGATAACCGCGCTGGGTGCGGGTAGAATACGGTTTGACAACCAGCCTGCTTCAACGGCTGCCTGCCAGAACACCACTAATATCACCGGCAAAACCCAAGGTGCCAGCCGATGCAGAATGCGCTGTGTAGCGGTTACCATCATGCTGCTCCTTAGCTTTGCGACACTTTTTGTGGCACATAAATATTGGCGACCGCTTCCCCCTGGGGTTTTATCGCTCGCAGCTGTGCGGGTGGCGCATTTTTTACCCGATCCAGATGCGGGAACAGCAGTTCACCAACGCGATAAGCCTCTTCAAGATGTGGATAGCCGGAAAGCACAAAGGTATCGATGCCCAGATCGGCGTATTCCTGTATGCGCTGCGCCACCGTTGGGCCATCGCCTACCAGTGCCGTGCCCGCACCACCGCGCACCAGCCCGACGCCAGCCCACAGGTTCGGGCTGATTTCCAGATGGTCTTTTCGGCCGCCGTGCAGTGCGGCCATGCGTTGTTGGCCCACTGAGTCAAAGCGTGCAAATGCCTTTTGCGCATCGGCAATGGTTTGGTCATCCAGATTAGCGATCAGGCGATCGGCAGCACGCCAGGCTTCTTCGGTGGTTTCCCGCACGATCACGTGCAGGCGGATGCCGAAGCGTACTTTGCGCCCAATGGCTGCGGCTTTGGCTCGCACTTCTTCGATCTTTTCTTTTACCTGCGCTGGTGTTTCCCCCCAGGTCAGATACAGTTCAACCTGCTCAGCCGCCAGATCTTGCGCCGCCGCAGAGGAACCTCCAAAGTAGAGGGGAGGGCGTGGTTGCTGTACCGGCGGAAACAGCAGCTTGGCACCTTTCACCTGAATATGTTTACCCGCAAAATCGACGGTTTCACCTTCTAATACTTTACGCCAGATGTGCGTAAATTCAGCGGAGGCTTCATAACGTTCCGTATGATTCAGGTGTAATCCTTCTGCGGCCAATTCTTCTGGATCGCCACCGGTGACCAGATTGAACAGGGTGCGGCCATTGGAAAGTCGATCCAGCGTTGCTGCCTGCCGAGCCGCCAGCGTTGGTGAAATAACGCCAGGGCGTAGTGCGACCAGGAATTTCAACCGCTGTGTCACTGGGATTAACGAGGCTGCCACCAGCCAGGAATCCTCACAGGAACGGCCTGTGGGAATTAGCACCCCGCCAAAGCCAAGCCGGTCGGCAGCCTGGGCAATTTGTTGCAGATAACCGTAATCGACGGTGCGTGCGCCTTCAGAACTGCCCAGATAGTGACCATCCCCGTGGGTCGGTAAAAACCAAAATACGTTAATGCTCATAATGAAATACTCCTGATTATTGTGCGGCTGGGTGCCAGACGCGTTGAGAGATATCCACCTTGACCGGTATTAACCGGTTGGCGAAGAACAGATCGGCAGTATGTTGCTGAGCGGCAAGCGTCTTGGGGTTCAGCGGTTTGATGGTGGTTGGTGGGCGATGATCCAGATAAGACGCAATCACCGGTTCCGGTAGCCCCATGGCGTTGGCCAGCAGGGTAATGCTTTGTGCCCGATCGCTGAGGGTCAGCGCATCGGCCTGCGTCAGCGTGTCCAATACCTGCTGGATGAATGGGCCGTTGGCCTCGGCATAAGGGCGAGCGGCCAAATAGAAAGAGCCGGTTTGGCTTAATTGGCTGCCATCGGTCAGCACCCGAACGCCACCTTGTAACAAGGCGGCGGAATAGTAGGGGTCCCAGATCGCCCAGGCATCGACGTTACCTTGTTGAAAGGCGGCGCGGGCATCGGCAGGCGTCAGATAAACCGGCTGAATATCGCTAAATTTCAGGCCAGCTCTTTGTAAGGCGCGTAACAACAGGTTGTGTGAACTGGAGCCTTTCTGAAAAGCAATCTTGTGCCCTTTCAGTTCAGCAACGCTGTTAATTGGGCTGTGCTCTGGAACCAGAATCACTTCCGCTTTGGGTTTTGGTGGTTCTACGCCGACGTACAGCAGGTCGGCGCCGGCTGCCTGAGCAAAGATCGGCGGAATATCGCCGGTGCTGCCTAAATCGATACTGCCGACGTTCAGTGCTTCAAGCATTTGCGGGCCCGCTGGGAATTCGATCCAACGGATTTGCGTATTAGGGAAACGTTTTTCCAGCAGTTGGTGAGTTTTTGCCAATACCAGGCTGACGGAACCCTTCTGGTAGCCAACGCGAAACTGGGCTGGGGCATTTTCCTGTGCGCTGGCGGCATGGGCGAATGCCAAGGCAAAAACAGCCCCTATCTTGAACCAACGGCGGAAAATTGAATGCTGTTTCATCATGATTTCCTTTTATTTTCAGGCAGGTTGGCGCATCAGTAGAGAATGATGGATGATTGACGGCGGGGGATTACGGCGGCCTAATGCCAGATAAAAGTGTGCCAGGGCTTCTTTCAAACGAGCGGTGACACTGCCAGACAGCGTTGCTTGCTCACCGTTCAGCACAATCTGGCTGTCATCGGCAAAAACACCGTGCAGCACTTCTTGGGCTTTCAAGGCGGACAGGACCGGTTTTAAAGCGTAATCCACGGCCAGCAGGTGGCCGATAGAGCCACCGGTAGCCAGTGGCAAAACCACTTTGTGTTCCAGCGCACGTTCTGGCAGCAGATCGAGCAGCGTTTTCAGCGCGCCAGAAAAAGAGGCTTTATAGACCGGTGTGGCAATCAGCAGGCCATCAGCCAGTGCCAATTGTGCGGCAAAGGCATTGATATCCGGGCTGTTGAAGTTGGCATACAGCAGATCATCAGCTTTGAAGTCGTGCAAGGTATACGCGATCACCTCAACACCTTGTTGTTGCAGCCATTGTTGGCTTTGCTTGAGCAGCGCTGTTGAGCGCGATGGAATTCGTGGGCTGCCAGCCAGTGAGATGATGCGCATGGTCATTCCTTATAGCTAAAAGTTATCAATGTTAAAATAATGTTCACTTAGTGTTTTAAAGCTAACAGCAAAAGGGGGCGTTTTTTAAATCTCATTTTTTGATTTTGATATGCGTAAACGGGGAAAAGCAGAGGGTTCAGGGGCTGAGGCAGGAAAGCGGTAGCGCTAAAAACGCTTTTTTTGCCCTTAATCAATTCCAATTGATGGGGTAATACCGGATAATATGCCCCCGGCTTGCAACGATGCCTAAATTACTTGGAGTATGAAGGGTATAACCGGGAAATCAGGAGAGTACATGTACTACCCCCTCGTCAGGAAAGCGTTGTTTCAGCTCGATCCCGAGCGTGCGCATGAGTTGACTTTCAGTCAGCTTCGCCGGATCACCGGCACCCCGCTAGAGTTTCTTATCCGTCAGTCTGTGCCGACCAAGCCAGTGAGCTGCATGGGGCTTTCTTTTAAAAATCCGTTAGGTTTGGCTGCCGGTCTGGATAAAGACGGTGAGTGCATTGATGCTTTTGGTGCAATGGGTTTTGGCTTTGTTGAAATAGGAACCGTCACGCCGCGCCCGCAACCTGGTAATGATAAACCGCGCCTATTCCGTATTGTTGAGGCGGAAGGGCTGATTAACCGCATGGGGTTTAATAACCATGGGGTGGATAATCTGGTTGAAAACGTTAAAAAATCCCATTTTGGCGGCATTCTGGGGATTAATATCGGCAAGAATAAAGATACGCCGGTAGAACAGGGCAAAGATGATTATCTGATCTGTATGGATAAAGTGTATCCCTATGCAGGTTATATCGCGATTAATATCTCGTCACCCAATACACCAGGATTACGATCTCTACAGTATGGTGAAGCCCTGGATGATCTTTTGGCGGCAATTAAAAATAAACAGACCGAACTGCATGCACAACATCATAAATATGTGCCGGTAGCGGTAAAGATCGCACCAGATCTTTCCGATGAGGAATTGATCCAAATAGCCGATAGTTTGATCCGTCATAATATCGATGGCGTTATTGCCACCAATACGACCCTTGATCGTAAATTGATCCAGGGGTTGAATTATTGTGAGCAAACTGGAGGGCTAAGTGGTCGCCCGGTTCAATTACGCAGTACCGAAGTGGTTCGTCGTTTATCACAGGAATTGCAAGGTCGTCTGCCAATTATCGGTGTAGGCGGTATTGATTCCTTAACGGCTGCTCGAGAAAAAATGGACGCAGGGGCAACGCTGGTACAAATTTATTCCGGTTTTATCTTCCATGGACCACGTTTGATTAAAGATATCGTTACCCATATCTAATATTTTTCCTTTCATTTCTGGTCGGGGGTTTATTTCTGCTCCCGGCTCGTCTATATTTTGTTCGTCAGTCTGAATAGTACTCGTTAAATTAACCGATGTTTGGGCGACATAGGTGATGATAAAATCATCCTTTAAGGTATCAGCATTAGCATGTGGCAAGAAGGATAAGTAATGAAGATAAAACCTGACGATAATTGGCGTTGGTATTTTGACGCTGAACATGATCGGCTGATGCTCGATTTAGCCAATGGTATGATCTTCCGTTCTCGTTTTCCGGCCAAGATGTTAACTCCAGATGCATTCAGTGAATGTGCTTTTTGTGTCGATGATGCCGCTCTGTATTTTGATTATGAAGAACAATGTAAGCAGATCAATCTTAGCCATGAACAGCGCGCTGAATTGGTATTGAACGCGTTGGTGGCTTTTCGTTTTCTGAAACCACAAATGCCCAAAAGTTGGCATTTCTCTCCACAGCGCTACCCGTTGCAACCCAAAAACGGTGAATTAGCAGCGGTGAAAGTGATGGATAGCGGCGAGGAAGCTCGCTTGCTGGTGGTGGAAGCGGGTGACAATGCCAGTCTGTGCCTGTTGGCTCAGGGGCAATTGACGTTAGCGGGCCGCACTATGGTGCTGGGGGATGCTATCAAGGTGATGCATGATCGCCTGAAACCCTGTATTCCGGGCATAGCATCCACTCAGGCTTATGATAGGGCGGTTTAGGCTGCGTTGTTCAACGGCACCGCGATCATATTGCAGGGCGCCGCCTGACATTAAGCCAATTTCACATCGCTTTTCGGAATACAACTGCAACAAAGCACCGTACCGTCGTTGGCGAGCGCGCTTTGCTTCAACGGGGCCACTTCCCCACTCACCAACCGTATTCGGCAACTGCCGCAAATACCCGCCCGGCAGGAATAAGGAATGCGGATCCCCTGCTGCTCTAGCTGTTCCAACAAGATCTGCTGGTTGTTACCTGTGAACATTTTCCCTGCATACTCGATAGTCACGCTGTGCGCGCTGTCTTGCGGTGCTTGCAAACTTGCCACTACGTTACCTGCGCCATAGGGCCGGGGTGGTTTGCTGGACAACACTTCAACCGCATCCCCTACCCGGATAATACCGCTGTTGCGGGCAATCATATTCTGACCAAAATCGACATCACCGTTTTCGGCAGTGCGGAATTTTTGCAGCGTGCTGAGTGGCTCACCGCTGGGGTGTTTGCGGCCACGCTCAATGCTGATCGTCGTCAAGACACAGCGGCTGCAAGGTTTCACCAGATCAAACATCACTTCGCCAACGCGAATGACTTGCCAGCCATCTTCAGCCCAGGCGCTGGCTCCGGTGATCACCAGGTTCGGGCGGAACTGTTCCAGCTTGATGCTGCCAGGGCAACGCTGTTGTAGATCCAGAAATGAGGCTTCGCTGATTAACAGATACGGATAGCCATCGGCAAACGACAGCGGAATTTCCGGGTGTTTCTTCACTCTGCGGGTGAGTTCTGGCCCGACCCAGCGTAACTGTACATCGCGCTGAAAATAACCGCTCAGCCAATGGTTGATTGCCTGCGGCGCAATCAGCGCGGTGAAATGGTTGCCCCAAACTTCGGTCGGGTGTTCATCGGTGGAAAAATCATGGAAACGGATCGTGGCGCTTTCGCCATCCGGTGCGGTCAGATACAGGCCATCTGCTAACAATGCCGGGGTAAACAGTACCATCTGTGGATATTGGCGTGCTGTAATAAAGGTGCCATCGGGGGCGGTGATCATAAAGGTACGATCAAAAGCTAACCCGTGATTTGCCACCTGCGCGTGAGAAAGCTGTAAACCCCGCAATGATTTGACCGGATGAACGTAAAGTCGGGAAAGCGTGATCACCGCTGCCTCCATACGATAACGAAATAGAAGGGAGCAACTTTATGACAAGCGGCCCGGATTAGCTATAATGCGCAACAATTTTCTTTTTGGTGATAAGCACGATATGAACTCTCTGTTTGCCAGTACGGCGCGTGGGCTGGAAGAACTGTTAAAAAGCGAGCTGGAGCGGCTTGGTGCTCATGCCTGTAAAGTGGTGCAGGGCGGGGTTCATTTTCAGGGTGATGACCGTCTGCTGTACCGAAGCCTGCTGTGGAGCCGCCTGGCGTCACGCATTCTGCTGCCGCTGAATGAATTCCGCGTACACAGCGATTTGGATCTGTATCTTGGCGTGCAGGCGATTGACTGGCCCGCTATTTTTGGCGTGGATAAAACCTTCGCCGTTCACTTCAGCGGCGTCAACGAAGAGATCCGTAACAGCCAGTATGGTGCGCTAAAGGTTAAGGATGCGATTGTCGATAGCTTTACCCGCAAGATCGAGCAGCGGCCTACCGTCGCCAAGCAACAGCCGGATATCCGCGTCAACGTATTCCTCCAGCGCGATATGGCTAGCGTGGCGTTGGATCTGAGTGGTGAAGGTCTGCACCAGCGCGGCTACCGCGATCTCACCGGCCAGGCACCGCTAAAGGAAAACCTGGCGGCCGCCATCGTTCAACGTTCTGGCTGGCAGCCGGGTACGCCGATGGTTGATCCGATGTGTGGTTCTGGCACGTTGTTGATTGAAGCGGCAATGATCGCTGCCGATCGCGCCCCAGGCCTGCATCGCCAGCATTGGGGATTCACCGCCTGGAGCGGCCATAATGCCGAGCTGTGGCGTGAAGTGGTCAGCGAAGCGCAGGTACGTGCACGCCGTGGTTTACAAGAGACACCTTCCCGTTTCTTTGGTTCGGATATTGACCGCCGAGTGATCGAGATGGCGCGCAGCAACGCCCGCCGTGCTGGCGTTGCTGAATTGATCACCTTTAACGTTAATGACGTCAGTAAACTGACTAACCCATTACCGGAAGGCCCAGTGGGAACCCTGGTTAGCAACCCGCCTTACGGTGAACGTCTTGAGAGCGAACCGGCTCTGATCGCTCTGCACAATATGCTGGGGCGCATTGTGAAGAGTGCGTTTGGTGGCTGGCAGCTTTCATTGTTCAGCGCGTCGCCGGAGTTGCTGAGTTGCCTGCAACTGCGTGCCGAACGCCAGTTCAAAGCGAAAAACGGCCCGCTGGATTGTGTGCAGAAAAACTATCAGTTGGCAGAAAATCCGCAGGGTTCTGCGGGGGGACAGGTTGCAGAAGATTTTGCTAACCGTTTGCGTAAAAACCTGAAGAAACTGGAGAAATGGGCAAAGCAGCAGGGGATTGAATGTTATCGCCTGTACGATGCCGATTTGCCGGAATACAACGTGGCGGTGGATCGCTACGGCAGTAAGGTGGTGGTGCAGGAATATGCGCCACCCAAAACCGTTGATGCGCAGAAAGCGCGCCAACGCCTGTTTGACGTGATCAACGCTACGTTGGCGGTGCTGGAACTGCCTTCCAATCAATTGGTGCTGAAAACCCGAGAGCGGCAGAAAGGCAAAAACCAGTATGAAAAATTGGCGCAGAAAGGGGAATTCCTGCTGGTAGACGAGTTTAACGCCAAGCTGTGGGTTAACCTGACCGATTATCTGGATACCGGCCTGTTCCTTGACCACCGTATTGCCCGCCGCATGTTGGGTGAGATGAGCAAAGGCAAGGACTTCCTGAATCTATTTGCCTATACCGGCACCGCCAGCGTGCATGCTGGGCTGGGTGGTGCGCGCAGTACCACCACGGTGGATATGTCGCGCACTTATCTGGAATGGGCAGAGAAAAACCTGCGGGTTAACGGTTTGACCGGCAAACAACACAGATTGATACAGGCGGATTGCTTGTCGTGGTTGCACAATGCTGATGAACAGTTCGATGTGATCTTTATCGATCCGCCAACATTCTCTAACTCAAAACGGATGGAGAATACTTTTGATGTGCAGTGCGATCACCTGGCGCTAATGAAAGATTTGAAACGGTTACTGCGGCGTCACGGAACCATTATGTTCTCCAACAACAAACGCGGTTTCCAGATGGATCTGGCTGGCCTGAACGCACTGGGTCTGGCAGCGAAAGAAATTACTGCCCAGACGTTGTCACAGGATTTTGCCCGTAACCGCCAGATTCACAACTGCTGGCTGGTGACCCACGCTGGCGAAGGAAAATAATTACTATGTCGTTAATCAGCATGTCCGGTGCCTGGCTTTCTTTCAGCGATGCACCTTTGTTAGACAACACCGAAATTCATATTGAAGACAACGAACGCGTCTGCCTGGTCGGGCGCAACGGCGCGGGTAAATCCACGTTGTTGAAGATCCTTGGCAAAGAGATCCCTTTGGATGATGGCCGGGTGATCTACGAACAGGATCTGATTGTGGCGCGCTTGCAGCAAGATCCTCCGCGCAATATTGGCGGCACCGTGTTTGATTTTGTTGCCGAAGGCGTGGCCGAACAGGCTGAGCACCTGAAAGCTTACCATGCGATTTCCCATCAGGTGGAATTAGACCCGAGCGAAAAGAATCTGGCGCGCATGGCGCAGATTATGGAGATCCTCGATCATCAGGGGCTGTGGCAGCTTGACAGCCGTATCAGCGAAGTGCTGCTGCAACTTGGTCTGAATGGCGATGCCGAACTGTCTTCGCTTTCCGGTGGCTGGTTGCGTAAAGCCGCGCTTGGCCGCGCGTTGGTCAGTTCACCACGCGTCTTGTTGCTTGATGAACCAACCAACCACCTGGATATCACCACCATTGACTGGCTGGAAGGTTTCCTGAAAGAGTTCCAGGGCAGCATCATCTTCATTTCACATGACCGTTCGTTTATCCGTAACATGGCAACGCGCATTGTCGATCTTGATCGCGGCAAGTTGGTGTCATGGCCGGGTAACTACGATCTGTATCTGGTTAGCAAAGAAGAAGCACTGCGGGTGGAAGAACTGCAAAACGCTGAATTTGACCGCAAACTGGCACAGGAAGAAGTTTGGATTCGCCAGGGTATCAAGGCGCGCCGTACTCGTAACGAAGGCCGGGTGCGTGCGCTGAAAGCATTGCGTAACGAGCGTTCGCAGCGGCGCGAAGTGATGGGTACCGCTAAAATGCAGGTCGAAGAAGCGGTACGCTCCGGCAAGATTGTGTTTGAAATGGAAGATGTCAATTATCAGATTGGCGACAAGGTTCTGGTGCGTAACTTCAGCGCACAGGTGCAACGAGGCGATAAAATCGCTCTGGTGGGCCCGAATGGCTGTGGTAAAACCACGCTGTTGAAATTGATGCTCGGTCAACTGGACGCTGACAGCGGCCACGTGCACTGCGGCACCAAGCTGGAAGTGGCTTATTTTGACCAGCACCGCGCCGAGCTGGACCCGGAGCGCACGGTGATGGACAACCTGGCAGAAGGCAAACAGGAAGTGATGATCAATGGCCGTTCGCGCCATGTGCTGGGTTATTTGCAGGATTTTCTGTTTCATCCGAAACGCGCGATGACGCCAGTGAAGGCATTGTCCGGCGGGGAACGTAATCGCCTGTTGCTGGCCAAGCTGTTCCTCAAGCCCAGTAATTTATTGATTCTTGATGAACCGACCAACGATCTGGACGTAGAAACGCTGGAATTGCTGGAAGAAATGATCGACAGCTATCAGGGTACGGTACTGCTGGTGAGCCACGATCGTCAGTTCGTTGACAACTCGGTGACCGAATGCTGGATTTTTGAAGGTAACGGGGTAATCGATACCTATGTAGGGGGGTATTATGATGCCCATCACCAGCGGGCAACGGCAAAGCCTATCCGCCAGGTCGCTGTTGTCCAAAGCAAACCTGTAGCAGAGAAAAAAGTTGAACAGCCTAAGAAACAGACTGCCAAACTAAGTTACAACCTGTTGCGCGAACTGGAACAGTTGCCGCAGCGCCTTGAACAGTTGGAAGCGGATATTGCAGCGCTACAGGCGCAGGTCAGTGATGGTGGATTCTTCTCCCGCCCGCACAGTGAAACTCAGCAGGTGTTGCTCGATCTTGCTACGGCCGAACAGGCGCTAGAAGACGCTTTCAATCGCTGGGAAGAACTGGAAGCCTTGAAGAACGGCTGATCGGTTGCGAAATGTTTATCGTGACCGCATGATTCAGCCAGCACTCCGGTATGTTGAAAGACGATAAGTACCAATACTGGCCCTTATGCTGCTGGGGCCAGTGTTGCAGTAGCGGTGAACAATGTTGTTAAGGATCAATATGATGTGTTCCCACAAAAATCATGAGCAGCATAGCCATACCAGGAACGGTGAACAGCCGCAGGATGACCTGATGCTGTGCCCACAGTGTGACATGCTGGTGGCGTTGCCGCCATTGGCATCAGGTTCCAAGGCCGTTTGCCCCCGTTGTAAAACGACGCTTAGTTCACGTTGGGAAGAACCACGTAAACAACCCATTGGTTATGCGCTAAGTGCGTTATTTATGCTGTTGCTGGCGAATATCTTTCCGTTTGTCAATATGCGCGTTGCTGGCATCAGTAATGAGATTACCCTGATCCAGATCCCACGAGTCATGGTGGCAGAAGATTATGCCAGTGTGGCCACGCTGTTTATGGTGCTGGTGCAGTTTATTCCGGCATTTTGCATGCTGGCGATTATTCTGCTGTGCGCCAGAGCACGCATTCCGCCAGGGCTGAAAGTCTGGATGGCGAAGGTGTTATTCCAGTTCAAAACCTGGTGCATGGTTGAAATCTTTCTCGCCGGGGTATTGGTCAGTTTCGTCAAATTGATGGCTTATGGTGATATCGGTATTGGTACCAGTTTTATTCCTTATTGCCTGTTTTGTCTGTTGCAGGTACGTGCATTCCAGTGTGTGGATCGTCGCTGGTTGTGGCAGGATATCGAACCCGCCCCACGGTTGGATCGTGCGGTGCAGGTTGGCCGCACCGGGTTGCGCCAAGGGGTACGCTCCTGCCCGTGCTGCACCGCAATTTTGCCCGCAGAGCAGACGCGTTGTCCGCGTTGCCATACCACCGGACATGCGCGTCGCCGTCACAGCCTGCAATGGACAATGGCACTGTTGGTGACATCGATCATGATGTATATCCCCTCAATGGTGATGCCGATTATGATCACCGAGGCGTTAGGCAACAAAATGCCGTCAACCGTGATGGCCGGGGTGATTTTGCTGTGGGGGGAGGGTTCCTACCCGGTAGCCATGGTGATTTTTATCGCCAGTGTCATGGTGCCTTCACTCAAGATGCTGGCTATTGGTTGGCTCTGTCTGGATGCCAATGGTAAAGGCAAAGAGAGGCCCGACAGCGAGCGAATGCACCTTATTTATGAAGTGGTGGAGTTTGTTGGCCGTTGGTCGATGATTGATGTGTTTGTGATCGCAGTACTTTCGGCGTTAGTGCGTATGGGACAATTGCTGAGTATTTATCCTGCTATGGGCGCTTTGCTGTTCGCCATGGTGGTTATCCTCACTATGTTTGCTGCCATGACGTTTGATCCCCGTCTGACTTGGGATCGCGTAAATGAAACAATAAAAAAGGAGCCGCAAGGTGACGGAAAGTAATCATAGTGTTGCGGATATTGAAAAGATCAAACGTTGGTCACCAGTGTGGATTATTCCCATTGTTACGGCGTTGATCGGTGCATGGATTCTGTTTTACCACTTCAGCAATCAAGGGCCAGAGGTGATGTTGACCACTGCCAGCGCCGAAGGGCTGGAAGCAGGAAAAACCAGGATCAAGAGCCGCAGTGTCGATGTGGGCATTGTAGAAAGCGTGGTGCTGAGTGACGATTTGAGTAACGTGTTAGTACAGGCGCGCTTGAATTCCGGCATGGAAAAACTGCTGCGTGAAGACTCTGCCTTCTGGGTGGTTAAGCCACAAGTGGGCCGTGGCGGTGTCTCAGGGCTGGGAACTCTGCTTTCTGGCGCTTATATCGAATTGCAGCCAGGCAGCATTGGCAAAGAAGGTAAAGACGCGTTCCAACTGTTGGATACCCCTCCGCTGGCGCCACCGGATGCCAAAGGGCTGCGGGTGCTGTTGGACAGTGAAAAATCCGGCCAGTTGAATGCTGGCGATCCCGTTCTATTCCGTGGTTATCGCGTCGGTTCGGTAGAAACCAGCTATTTTGATGCGGAAAAGCGCGAGATGCGTTATCAGCTCTTTATTTCGGCACCTTATGACCAACTGGTAACCAGTAATGTACGCTTCTGGAAAGACAGCGGCGTGGCCTTTGATATGTCTGCGCAAGGTATGCGGGTTGAGATGGGCTCATTGGCGACGCTGTTCAGCGGTGGTGTCAGTTTTGATGTACCGGAAGGGTGGGAGCGCGGTGAGCTGGTTAAGGCGATGTCGGAATTTAAACTGTTTGACAGTGAACGTAATATTCAGGACTCCTTGTATACCGAGCATACCGATTATCTGATGTTCTTCTCCGATTCTGTGCGTGGCCTGCAAGCTGGAGCACCGGTGGAATTCCGTGGTATCCGTCTTGGCACGGTGGCACAGGTGCCGTTTTATAAGGAAGGTATGCAGCAACGGCTGGATTCTGATTATCGTATTCCGGTGCTTATCCACATTGAACCGGATCGTTTCCAGCAGCAGTTAGGCAAGAGCTTCAATTTCTATCAGCATCTGAAAGATGCGGAAGGCCGTGGCATGCGTGCGGCGCTGAAATCTGCCAATCTGTTGACCGGTGCGTTGTACATCGATCTGGATTTCTATCCACAGGAAAAACCGTGGACAGGCCCGCGTGAGATGTTTGGCTATCCGTTGTTGCCAACCACCAGCGGCGGTTTGGCGCAGATTCAGCAGAAACTGATGCAGACGCTGGATAAGATCAATTCGATGCCGCTGAATCCAATGATTAATGAGGCCACCAAAACGCTGGCTGAAAGCCAGAGAGTTATGCAGACAACGCAAAAAACCATGCAGTCGCTGAATGAGCTTATCTCAAGCAAAGAGATGAAAGCGTTGCCTGAGGATATGCAGAAAACGCTGCAAGAGCTTAATCGCAGCCTGAAAGGGTTCCAGCCTGGTTCACCGGCCTACAACAAGATGGTTGGTGATATGCAACGTCTTGATCAGGTGCTGCGTGAACTGCAACCCGTGCTGCGTACTTTGAATGAAAAGAGCAATGCCCTGGTGTTTGAAGCCGTGGGCAGTGACGATCCACAGCCGAAGAAGGCCAAAAAATGATGAAATGGATTCCGGTAGCTCTGGCGCTGTTACTCGGTGCCTGTAGTAATACACCAAGCAAGACTTATTACCAGTTGCCCGCGATGGGGGCGTCAACTCAGGTGAATGATGCTCCGGCATCGCGCCAACTCTGGCTGGAACATGTCAGCGTGGCGGATTTTCTAGCGCAGAATGGGGTGGTGTATCAAACCAACGATGTGCAATATACCATCGCGCAAAATAACCTGTGGGCCAGCCCGTTGGATCAGCAATTGCAGCAGACACTGGTGACCAATCTCAGTAGCGCTCTGCCTGGCTGGGTGGTGTCATCACAACCGATGAGTAGCGAGCAGGACGTGCTTAACGTCACTATCAGCGGTTTCCATGGTCGTTATGATGGTAAAGCGATCGTTCGCGGTGAATGGGTGCTGAACCGTCAGGGGCAGCTGATTAAACGGCCATTCGATCTGGAGTTGAAACAGGGGGAGGATGGTTATGATGCGCTGATTCGCACTTTGGCTCAAGGCTGGCAGCAGGAAGCGTTGGTTATTGCGGCTCAAGCAGTACATATTTAGTTATAATTTTGGCTAAAACAGTCTAAAAACACTCCCGGTAAGGAATTCTAAAATTCTTTGCCGGGATTTTTTTATTATTTTTCATACAACTGGCATCACTTTCGGCTTATCAGCCACTTAGCAAATTCTCCGTGCCTAGCTCACAAATATGATATTAGCGTGAAATTTGTACATTGATCTTCCCGCTATTTAGGACTATTGGTTAAATGTGGCTGCACAAAACGCGGCCATTGTTTTCTTTCCACCAGACCAAAATGAGGGAAACGAGGCATGAAGAGACAAAAGAGAGATCGTCTGGAGCGGGCTCAATCACGTGGTTATCAAGCAGGTATTACGGGGCGTTCAAGAGAACTTTGCCCTTACCAATCTTTAGATGCACGGGCTAACTGGCTGGGAGGTTGGCGAAAAGCCATGGAGGACAGGGCTGTGACCGCTTAAGCGGCTCCCTGTTATGAATCAAGGAACAACCTCCGCCAAGGCGGAGGTTTTTTACCCGTCAAACTTCAAGTTGCAATTGCGTTGGCCGAATTACTCCTGCCAGCGTTTCAACAAGATACTCGCATTGACCCCACCAAAGCCGAAACCGTTAGAGAGTGCATAGGTTATTGCCATCGGTTCTGCCCGGTTTGCAACCAAATGCAGGCCCGCAGCGGCAGGATCGGGATTATCCAGATTTAAGGTGGCCGGGGCGATTTGGTCGCGTAGTGCTAAAGCGGTAAAAATGGTTTCTAACCCACCGGCAGCTCCAAGCAAATGACCCGTGGCAGATTTGGTTGAGGTAACGGCAATACTGCCATGAGTTCCAAACAGATGCTTAATCGCGTTGATTTCCCCCAGGTCGCCAACCGGTGTGGATGTGGCATGGGCATTCAAGTGCTGTACCTGATTTGGCGTTACTCCTGCCTGATTCAAAGCAATCTTCATGGCCCGATAGGCACCATTACCATCCTCTGCCCCAGACGTCATGTGATAAGCATCCGCACTGGTGCCATAGCCGACAATTTCTGCCAGTGGCTTAGCACCGCGCGCGAGTGCGTGTGCCAAGGTTTCAATCACCAGCATACCGGCACCTTCACCCATCACAAAACCATCGCGGGCGCTGTCGAACGGGCGTGATGCCTGGGCTGCTTTTTCTGCCGGTGCCGTTGACATGGCGCGCGCGGCGGCAAAACCCCCCAGGCTGACGGTATCAATGGCAGCTTCGGCCCCGCCGCACAGCGCGACATCCGCTTCACCATTACGCAACAGGCGTACTGCGTCGCCAATGGCCTGCACGCCAGCGGCACAGGCGGTAACCGGTGCGCCAATCGGCCCTTTCAAGTGGTGTTTGATGGACACATGTCCAGCGGCCAGATTGACCAAAAATGAGGGAATGGTAAAGGGAGAAAGACGTTTAGCCCCACGGTTGTCGGTAGTGCGCACTGCATGGGCGATAGCTGGGAACCCACCGATACCGGAACCAATGATCGTGGCGGTACGCTCTTGTTTATCTTCTGTGTCGGCAATCCATCCCGCTTGTTGGATAGCTTCGTCAGCGGCTGCCATCGCCAGCAGAATAAAGCGATCCATTTTCTTTTGATCTTTCGGGGCAACGGAGAGATCCGGGTTGAAACCTGCTTCAGCATCTTGGGCCAAAGCAGGAACCTGGCCACCAATTTTAACCGGTAAATCCGCGACCATTTCCTCTGGCAATGGGCTGATACCCGACTGACCAGCCAGCAGGCGCTGCCAGATAGACTCGACGCCACACCCTAAAGGAGAAACGGCTCCCATTCCGGTGATGACGATACGATGACTGCTCATAATGACTCCTTGGATGATGCGATAGATGAAGCGGAATGTTGTTGCATCCGTAAGGCGCGCAAGCGCATGCCTTCTCCGGCTGCCGGGCCTGCGGCTAACGTGATGTGCTGCAAAGAGACAGGTTGCTGAGTCACTGTGTCGATCAGCTGTGGCCGTATTGGTTTACCACTGCGGAGATCCACCAGTTCAGCACTGACGCCGTCATCAGCCAGATGCGTATTACCCCAATGAAATAACGTCACCAATACCGGGAAAAAGTCTTTACCGCGTTCGGTCAGCAGATACTCATAGCGAACTGGACGGATTTGATACCGTTGTTTGTACAAAATACCGCTTTCCACCAGAAACTTAAGCCGACGGGTCAGTAAGGTAGGGGATAGCCCCAGGCTTTGCTGAAATTCGTCAAATTTAGACAACCCATGAAAAGCATCCCGTAATATCAAGATGCTCCACCATTCACCCACACGGCCTAATGATCGGGCGATCGGGCAGGGTGTATCGTCGAAACGAGTTTTTTTCATTGCATCCCTTTAATGACTACATTTATTGTAGTCATTAATTAACCACCAATCTTGCCAACTTTGCAACATAAAATCGTAGTGATGAAGAGAGAGGATAAGCGGTGATTGTGTTTGGAATAATTAAGGCGATTGGGAGCCGCAAGGCGGAGATCCCCGCAGCAAAGCGGGGATCGACATGCGCTACTTCACTGTATTTTCATTTTCTGCTTTCAGGATTTTATGGATCTCATCCTTAATATGCAGTTTTTCCTTCTTCATCCGGACGACTTCATTACTGTAGCCAGTGCCGGAAGGCCCTTCTAAGCGGGAAATTTCATGGTCAAGCTGATTGTGTTTTTCAAATAACGACTGGAAGCGCGGGTGGTTTGATTTGAGTTGCGATATTAATTCACGGTATTCAGGAAACATACTCAAGCTCCTTTGAGTATACCCATCCTGCTTTGAGTTGCATGGGTGCTGGCTGACCTTACTTGCCCTGCGGGCCGGTGTAAACGTTGCTTACGTCAGTCAATGACCGATTATCACTACGCTGTCGCCTTCTTGCCACTCAAACTATTCAGGGTATAGAACTGTACACTGGAGGTTTCTCCACTTTTACCTTAACTCACTCCCGATTTTTTTGGAATGGTACTACTGAGCTAAAGGTTATTGTGCATTTTTCCACCTAAAAACCTCTAATTCCTGCTTATGAGCATTTGCTGGTAGAGATGAGTGTGGAATTTTCTGTGGTTTATCATGGGGTTTTGGGGAGGTAAAGAGGGATATTATCGGGTAGGTTTTATTTTTGCAAACGGCATTGGCCGTTCAATGTAGGGATTAAATACTAAAATAAATAATAAATCACAATTATTTTTCAGATATTACATTTTTTTTAGATTATTTAACTATTTGGTTCTCTGATTATGACATGAGGAAAATCCTGGTAATGTTTTTGCTCCAATTGGGGATGGTGAGCATTGCGGAAGCCGCAGGGAGCAGGCTGCGTTTGGTACCTGGAGTTTTTCCTGTGAGCGAATGTCGGTTGCCCGTATGTGACCGCTAATATTTTCAGACATGCTTTGAAAGCGGCTCAGCCAATTATTGCCAATTCAGCTGCAATGTTTTTAATCGAAATTTATTTCCATGTTTCATAGGTGAAATACTGAAATTAAATCTATAAAGTTTTACCTGTGAAACTTATTGAGATGATTTTCAATTTTATATCGTTGATCACGCATTGCTGTTGCGCTTTTCTTGACAAGAATTTTTTCGGTTGCTAATAGTTAACGTACATTTTAAATAATAAACAATGTTTAATATATGAAACATCTTGCAGGGAGTTACGACAATGGTGCTGCGGTGGATGATGAAAATGTGATATTGGCATCATTTCAGTCACGCAGCCAGAGTGTTTATCAAAAGGTACGCAATGAGCGTAATATTCCCTATGGCAGTTCAGCCCGAGAAGTTTTTGATTGGCTATATTCAGTTGAGGAGCATAAAGGCACATTGATATTTCTGCATGGTGGATATTGGCAGTTTTGTAATAAAGAGGATTTTGCTTTTATTGCCGAAACACCGTTGTCATTAGGCTTTGATGTTGTGCTAGTCGAATATACCTTAGCGCCGTTCGTTACGCTGGCAGATATTTGTCAGCAAATTGGAGTGGCGCTGGATGCGATTGAACGGCGTGCAAAGCAGTACGGTAATAAACCACTTTATTTAAGTGGGCACTCTGCTGGGGGGCATCTGGCTGCCTATTGGCAACACCATCCTTGTGTTCATGCGGTGTTTCCCATCAGCGGTATTTTTGAGTTGGAACCGCTTCTGGCAACCTATGTTAACCGGCAATTACAATTGACCGAGCAGCAGATTGAAACGTTGAGCCCGGCACGCCGTTTGCCTCAGCACCTTAAACCGATGATGCTGTTTTACGGGGCCGCAGAGTTGCCAGAACTGATTAATCAGTCGCTTTTTTATTATGCGGCATTGAAAGATAAGGGGTTGCCGGTTAGCCAGTATGCGGTAACAGGGGCCAATCATTTCAATGTGCTGGATGCGCTTTTCGCTGCGGGTGGTGCTCTAAGCCGCCAGTTATTGATTTATGGAGAGAGTACCGATGCGGACAATCATTGATACTGGCCTGCCTGAGATTGGGCAACCTTTTTCCTGGGCAACTAAAGGGGGCGGCATGTTATTTACCGCCCACGGCCCAGTGAAAGCGGACGGTACTATTGAAACTGGGAACCCGGAAAAACAGATCGTTCTAACGTTTGATAATCTGGCTAAAACATTGCAGGCGGCAAATAGCCGCAGTGAGAATGTTCTTCAGGTTATTGTTTATCTTACCGATATTGATGATGTTAAACTGCTCGATAAAATATATAAGAATTATTTTAATTATCCGTACCCCAATCGCTCAACCGTTATTGTTGAAAAGCTGGTGGTTCCTGGGATGAAAATAGAAATAACCGTTAGTGCTATCGCTTAATTATTTAACTCCCTTTATCTTGCAAATTGTAAAAGGACAGAGTTGACAGTAATTTGTAAGCTATTGGACATGTTACAAGAAAAATAATATTCACCTGAAAATTCATTAGATAATGAATTAAGGACATCGCATGTTTAATCACATTCAACCTTCAGTACCCGATCCTATTATGTCTTTGATGGAAGCCTATATGCAGGATTCACATCCACAAAAAGTTAATCTGGGTATCGGATTATATTACGATCATCAAGGGAATATTCCCCTGATGCGAGCCGTTCATCTTGCGGAACAGCGCTTGCTGGAACAGCAACGCCCGCACTCCTACCCACCGATTGAAGGCTCGGCGTTGTTTGCCCAGCAAATCCAAGCATTGTTATTTGGTGATGCGATTCAATCACACCAGCATATGGTTACGGTGCAAACCGTAGGCGGTTCAGGAGCTTTGAAACTGGGGGCAGATTTTCTTTGCCATTACCTGTCACGCCGTGAAATCTGGGTTTCTGACCCAACCTGGGCCAATCACTGGGCAATCTTCGAAGGGGCGGGCCTCAAGGTGAATACCTACCCGTATTTTGATGATGCCAGTGGTGAGCTGCGTTTTGAGGCGATGCTTAATACGCTCTCTTCCTTACCGGAGGGGGCTGTGGTGCTGTTGCATCCCTGTTGCCATAACCCAACTGGTACCGATCTCAGCCAGCCACAATGGCGTGCGGTGCTTGAGGTTCTGCAACAGCGCCGTTTATTGCCGTTCTTCGACATTGCTTATCAGGGGTTTGGTGATGGCCTGGCTGAAGACAGTTTCATCCTGCGTGAAATATTGAAAACCGATCTGGATTTTCTGGTCAGTAATTCGTTCTCTAAGAATGTCGCCTTGTATGGCCAGCGGTTGGGAGGGCTTTCAGTGTGTTGTAATTCGCTGGAAACGGCGGCTAATGTGAAAGGTGCATTGAAAACGCTGATCCGCCGCAGTTACTCCTGCCCGCCGACGCACGGTAGCCAGATTGTTGAAACGCTCTTGGCCGACGAATACCTGCGCCAACTGTGGGTGAGCGAGTTAACGAACATGCGCCAACGTATCAAGCAGATGCGCGTCAGCCTGTCTGCCGGGTTGGAGCAGGGGGGCTCAACATTAGACTACCGCCGTATCCGCGATCAAAAAGGCATGTTCAGTTACACCGGCCTGAATGAACACCAACTCAGCCAGTTACGGCATCAATATTCCATCTATCTGGTTGCACCCGGCAGGATGTGCTTGCCTGGCCTGAATCAGCACAATGTGGATTATGTGACCGCTGCCATCCTGGACGTTACCCTTCCGGCGTGAAAAAGGTGAGCAATCATGAAAAATGCAAAACGTTTTGACGAGATCGCTCAGCGGCAAGGAGGGCTGAAAAAGCAGCTCACCGCCGGGCAAATGTCGATGTTGGCGATCGGTGGAGCTATCGGTACCGGTTTGTTTCTAGGGAGCGCCTATGCCATCCAGATGGCGGGGCCAAGCGTGCTGTTGAGTTATTTTATTGGTGGGGTGATCGCACTATTGCTGATGGGCTGCCTGGCTGAAATGACTTCTGAGCACCCGACACCGGGTTCTTTTGGTGATTACGCCGAATTTTATCTCAGCCCGTTGTTTGGTTTTCTGGTGCGCTATTCCTATTGGTCTTGCGTCGTATTGGCGGTGGGCACCGAAGTGACCGCTATCGGTATGTATATGCAGTTCTGGTTCCCTGGTACGCCGATCTGGCCGTGGGTATTGCTGTTTTCGGCCGCGGTGATTGTGATTAACGTGGTAGGGGTTAAATCCTTCGGGCAGGTGGAATATGCGCTCTCTACCGTCAAAGTGGTGGCGATTGCGGCTTTTATCGCTATTGGGATCGGTATTCTGGCCTTTTCTTCCAACCCGACCTTCGGCATTCGTAATTTTACCGAGAATGGGGGTTTTTTCCCGTTTGGGATTAAAGGTATGTGGTTTGCGGTGATTGTATCGATATTCAGCTATCTGAGTATTGAAATGATCGCGGTTGCCGCCGGGGAAGCCAAAGATCCGGTAGTTGCGGTTAAGAAAGCATTCAAAGGAACCATCCTCAGGCTGTTTATTTTCTACATGCTGTCGATTGCCCTGATGTTGGCGATTGTGCCGTGGCGGCAATCTGGCACGGGGGAAAGTCCCTTCTTGGTGGCGATGAATGTGATCCACCTGCCCGCCGCAGCCGGGATCTTTAACTTTATTGTGCTGGTTGCCGCGTTGTCGGCTATGAACAGCCAGTTGTATATCACAACTCGTATGATGTTTTCACTGTCGCGTGCCGGGCAGGCACCGGCAGCGCTGGGCCAAATAAGTAAACGCGGTATCCCAATCAATGCCTTGGCGATATCCTGTGTCGGTATCGTTGTTTCCATCGTATTGAGCATCCTCTACCCGGAAAAATCGTTTGCAGTAATGATGTCAATTTCGGTCTACGGGGCGTGCTTTACTTGGCTGATGATCTTTGTTACTCACTTGTTTTTCCGCCGCCAGCATGTGAACACGCAACTGAAATTCCGCATGTGGGGATACCCATATTTCACCCTGTTGGGGGCGATACTGATGGCCGGGTTGATGGTCACCACGTTGTTTACTGATTTTTTCAGAATGACTTTACTGTTTGGCCTGCCGTTTACGCTGCTGTTGGTGGCTATTTACTTTTATAGCCGCCAGACGCAAACCTCTAACGTGGCCAAAGCACCTGCACCGGGCATGGAGTAAATAGTGATAGAGCCAAAGGGTAGCCTTTGGCTCTATGCTCACCGTATCAAGCGCTGCATATCTTGTTCTTGCCGCTTCTTTTGGCTTCATACAGCGCATGATCTGCCAGTTCAACCAGGTTGAATGGCGTATCTTGGTATGGAGGAGGGATTCTGGCGCAAACGCCGATACTGACTGTGATCACCCCAAACGGGCTGCCGTCGTGGGTGATATTTAGCTGACGGATATTCTCCAACACCCGTTCGGCGAAAGTGATGGCTCCCTTTAGTTCGGTATCAGGGAGAATAATCGCTAATTCTTCACCGCCGTAACGAGTGCTCAGATCGCCGGGGCGGCTGGCAAGCCCTTTGAGCATTCTGCCTATCTGCTGTAAACACAGATCCCCGGCGACATGGCCGTAGATGTCGTTATATTGTTTGAAGTAATCGATATCAAGCATCAACAGTGCCATATGGCGGGCATTACGCGCTGCACGCGTAATTTCATTCTTCAGGGTGATATCAAACTGGCGGCGATTAGCCAGGCCGGTTAAGCCATCCAGCAGTGCCTGTTCTTCCAGGGTATGGTTGAGTTGGGTTAATTGATCGCGTGTGAGTACCAGTTCAGCCTCTGTTTGTACACTGTGATTAATCTGGCGTATCAATAGCAGCCCCAATGTAACCAGGATCACCAGTAAAGTTCCGCCGCCAAGGGCAAAGAGTGAAGCATCGTTACGCCAGTCGGCTAAAATATCTTTTTTCGATAATCCAGCGGTGATGACCAGCGGATAACGGCCGACGCGTGAATAGCCATAAATTCTTTCCACACTATCGTATAACGAGTTGAAGGTTGCGTTACCAAAGGCCGAATGGGGGAGAATCTCGCGGAATAAAATACTTTGAGAGATATTTTTGCCGATAGAGACGGTACTGAATGGGCGCCGATATAGGATGGTGCCATCGGCCAGCAGCAGGTTCAGCGAGGCACCATTATCAAGGGCGAATTTGTCGTAGAATTGGCTGAAATAATCCACGTACAACGTTGCTAGCACGACACCAGCAAAACTGGCATCAGGATGATTCAAGCGGCGGGAGATCGGAATAATCAGATCACCGGTAGTGCGGCTGCGAATCACTTTACCGATATAGGTCGTATTATCATTATGGGTGAAATGATATTTAAAATAATCCCGCTCAGCATTGTTGGCCTGATTAAGAGGTATGCCAGTTGATGTCAGAAATGGGTTACCTTGATCATCATAGATAAAGCTACCGTGTAACGGTGGGAAATTAGCGATCTGCGATCGCATCACCTTTTGCAATCGCGGTATTTGTTGTGGGCCCAATCCCTCGGTTTCAATGCGTTCAATCAGATCAAGCAGATTATTGTCTATCAGAATAAAGGTGTCGTCGGCATGTTGCGCCAGCGCGCGGGCTAAATTTTCCGCATTGTTCTCAGCACCTTGCAGGTTGCGTTGATGAGTGTTCCATATTTGCCAAGTGTTAAACACCACCAGCGTAAGGACGACGATAACAACAAACACACCTGCCTGTAAGAGTAATGGGGAATTCTTCTTATGGCCCTGTTGCGAGCTGTGTTGAGGAGGTTGTTGTACTTGCACCATATCATCCCTGTTGATGTAGCCAGTTTTCCTCTTAATTTGGCAACCAGCTTAACGCTTCTGCGCCTCGCTGCAATGATCTATGTTACAAACAGGATAGTGAGACAAAAAGATGGTAATTGCCATGATATCTGATTGTATGAGCATCATTTTACTGGTTTTGGTGGTGTATTATCCGTTTACGTTGGGTATGTTGGTTGTGCTGAGAGGAATGTTTATTTTATTCTCATTTGCTGTGTATAACTGGCATCGTGACAGCTAAACGCAGCGCGTGAAAAGCGCTGCATTTGTAATGGCTGTTATTCAACATTAATCATCCAGTTAACGCCGAATTTATCTGTCAACATGCCGAAGCCTTTGGCCCAAAAAGTGGGTTGGAAAGGCATATTGACCTTGCCGCCTTCGGCCAGCCGGGTGAATACATCGCGGCCTTGGCTGACAGTATCAACATTGATCGACAGTGAATAGCCTTTGTGCGACAGCTCGCCAGGCTCCTCTGGGCAACCGTCCGACGCCATGATGACATTGCTGCCTATCACCAGCCTGGTATGCATAATAGATTCTGGGTCGGTATTCGGTGGACCATTCTGCTTATCTTCAGCCGGGATATCCTTATAGCGCATCATAATTTCGATGTTGCCACCCAGTTGCTGGGCATAGAAATGGATGGCCTGTTCGCAGTTACCAGTAAAAAACAGATAAGGTTGAATCAACATGCAATCACCTCCGCTAAAGTGTGTAGCCTAAAATCGGGCCGTCTCATTACCAAGTGTAGACGTCTAAAAGTACGATGATTGGCGCGTTTTTGTATCGGAAGCGATTTTCAGGCAGAGGGAATCTGGAGCTGTATGTTGAGAGGGATAAAACATGATTAACGGCTGATAAGAGGCGTGTGGCAATTGAAGGGAATCAGAGGCGCGAAAATACCTGATGAGCTACGACGATAGTTTGGGAAAACCTTGGTGCTGGAGTGTGATCACATAAACAACAATGCAGCTGAACCGTCCCACACTGCGGCTAGAGTATAGATCACAACCAAAAACAGCATGAAAGATGTATTGCTCATGACGCTGTCCTCATGGTGAAGCCGATTATACACAATAATAAGTATAGCTCTTATTGTCCCCATTAAAAATGACAGAAAGATGAAGTTAGCACAAATTCCGCACAAAAAAGCGCAGGCATTTGGAAATGGGTAAACAACATTATTTTTTACTATAGTAATAGCATGTAGATATCAACTATAGCAATTGGCAACGATAACGTGCTGTTATAAAACAATATTAATCAGGGAGGGAGCCTGTATGTATTGGGTTTCCAAGCGTTATTACTTACCGCTTTAGCAAGCTAAAGCTAGGTAAGAACGGTGAAAAACGTTGTCCGTAATCATGCCGAAGATGAGGGGGGATGGGCCACACCTTGGGTGTGGGGAAGCTGCTCTCTATTCAAGATAGTGTGGTGTCCACTTGGTGAGTGATTTCCTTCAGGTAAAAGTAAATAGGGAGAGTAAAAATGAATATCATTGCTTGGATCATTTTTGGTTTTATCGCCGGTGTTCTGGCCAAGTGGATCATGCCCGGTAAGGATGGTGGTGGTTTTATTATGACCGTTATTCTGGGGATTGTGGGGGCGGTTGTCGGTGGTTATATCAGTACCTTCTTTGGTATGGGCCGGGTAGATGGTTTTAACTTGAGCAGTTTTGTGGTTGCCGTCGTGGGGGCTTTGGTGGTGCTGGTTATTTATAGAAAAGTAAAAAGTTAAGCAGCTTTTGAGCCATCAGGGCCGCTGCTGCGGCCCTGGTCTTTTTATCGCGATAAACATGCCTTGAGAAGACAGCCTTTGTCTAAGCCGAGGCAATTTCGGTGAAAATCTGTTTTGCAGGATAAGTGCGTAAAAAGGCATGAAGCGGTAACCTGGCCGTATTGCTTTTCATGTTTCTCGCCTCAAAGGTTCTCAATCTGCGGTAACAGGAAGCGTTAAGACAATCTTGCCAATATGTGTGCTGGATTCCATGAGTGTATGGGCCTGTGCTGCATGTTCCAGTGGGAATGTCTTGAAAATTTCTGGTTTCAATGTGCCATTTTTCAGTAATGGCCACACCTTCAATTCCAGTTCGGCAGCGATTTGTGCTTTATCTTCTATGCTGCGTGCCCGTAAAGTGGAGCCGCAGTGGGTAAGGCGTTTGAGCAGCAATGGCATCAGGTTCAGCTCTTTGACCACGCCGTTTTGTGTTCCGATCTGCACAATACGCCCATCCATCGCAGCAGCCTGATAATTTTTTGCCACATAATCCCCCGCAATCAGGTCAACTATCACATCAGCCCCTTTATCGTGGGTGGCGCGCTTGGTCTGCTCAACAAAATCCTCGGTGCGGTAGTTGATCGCCGTATCTGCTCCCAAAGCCAGGCTGGCTTGGCGTTTATCTTCTGAGCCGACGGTAGTGATGACGTGGGCGCAGAACGCTTTTGCCAGCATGGTCGCTACAGTGCCGATACCAGAGGTTCCTCCATGAATGAGTACCGTTTCACCCGCTTGCAGATGAGCACGTTGAAAGACGTTGACCCAAACGGTGAAGAAGGTTTCTGGAATAGCCGCTGCCTCAACCATACTCAACCCTTCTGGCACTGGTAGGGCATTGGTTTCATGCACTTTGCAATATTGTGCATAGCCACCGCCAGCGACCAACGCACAAACACGATCGCCTAGCGCATAGCGTTGCACGCCGACGCCAAGGGCAACGACTTCTCCAGCAATCTCTAACCCTGGAATATCCGATATTCCCGGTGGAGGAGCATACTGCCCACGGCGTTGCAGAATATCTGGGCGATTAACTCCGGCAGCGATGACTTTTACCAGTATTTCACCCTGTGCCAACAGCGGGATTGGGCGTTCAGTGAGGGTTAGAACGTCGGGATCACCAGATTGGCTGATTTCAATGGCTTGCATGGTATTAGGCAGTAATGCATGGGCTGGCATGTCGTCCTCCTTGTCAGGGCGATTGAGGAAATTCCCGATTCAGGGATAAGTTTTACCTCATAGAAATAACAGCTTCGGCATGCAGGCGATAGGGTAATGTGCTAGAAAACGGGTAAAGCGGCCGTGGCAAAGGGCGGCAGACGATTAATCATTTGGGGGAATGCGAAAACCTTTCAATGAAATAATAAAGTGTTCTTTTCCTTTAGAGATTTTGGCTCCTTTATCACACCATAAACTGGCAAGTTGGAAGAAATCATCACTGTCAATGTCATAGGCCAGTTCGATTTTTTTGGCAGTGCCTGAACGAATCAGCATTTCTGCTTCCTGATGATTTGCAGCTTTAACAAGAGTCATGAGCGAAATCCTTGGTATTAACCGTGAGCGGATAATCGCTGGTTATCTTATGGCTGCATTGTGACATTTTTGTGATAAAAAAATGACAATAAGCCAAACTGTGGGATGACGCATGGTTCCTAGGCGATTTCTTAGTATTTCGAATTCTTTTAGGGTGCGGGGATTTTGTGCAACTGGCTTAGTTTCTGCCTTTCAGAAGCAAAAAGAGTTGCTATTGGGGGCTGGGCATGAGTTAATGTGCTCCGGCCTGTGGTACAGTCCTATTTATGCACGACATTTTGAGTAAAGTAGTTAAAATTTAAAGCGTTATCCTTGATAGCTCTTCTCTGACTAATTTCCTTTCTAGTGCCTC
This sequence comes from Chania multitudinisentens RB-25, assembly GCF_000520015.2. Taxonomy (GTDB): domain Bacteria; phylum Pseudomonadota; class Gammaproteobacteria; order Enterobacterales; family Enterobacteriaceae; genus Chania; species Chania multitudinisentens. Next base: position 4,198,696 of record NZ_CP007044.2, on the reverse strand, counting down.
CATAAGTAACTGATGACCGGCTATAGTACTGCCCATGGCGGCTTAAATTTTTTATTGAAGGAATTAGACATGTCTAACATGATCAAAGGTCAAGTGAAGTGGTTCAACGAGTCTAAAGGTTTTGGTTTCATCACTCCAGCAGACGGCAGCAAAGATGTGTTCGTACACTTCTCCGCTATCCAAGATCAAGGTTTCAAGACCCTGGCTGAAGGCCAGAACGTACAGTTCTCTATTGAGAACGGTGCTAAAGGTCCGTCAGCGGCTAACGTTACCGCTATCTAATCGGCTTTTTGCTGATTAAAAAGACCCGCTGAGGCGGGTTTTTTTACGCCTGTGCTTTCTTTGGTGGCAATCAAAAAAGCGGCGGTTCTGCGGGTAAAGTATTAATGCAGCCGAAATTGGGGGGCTGTGTTCTGCTAAACTCTAGGCTGTGTCCCTTAATTGTATCTGGGCGCCGCTGGGCTGCCGAGTAGCAATGGCCAGAACAACATCTGCCCACAGTAGTATCGCAACGGGGTTCTCCTCTCCTTAGTTGATAACCATGATGAATAATGGAGTAAACCATGAAAGTTAACGATTTGGTGACGGTGAAAACTGATGGAGGGCCGCGGCGAGAAGGAGTGATCCTGGCAGTGGAAATATTCAATGAAGGCACTATGTATTTGGTGGCTTTGGAAGATTATCCTACCGGCGTCTGGTTCTTCAATGAGGTCGACAGCCGCGATGGTACTTTTGTTGAATTGCGTTCAGCAGAACGGCCATAACTCTTTCAGTACAATACCTGTTTCTTGGCGTGTTCCTGACAGCAATTTCAGCATTGGCCCACGGTATACGATAATTAAACAGGAATACCCGTCGCGACAGAACATGCCGGAGCGAACAGGTATTTCGGTTTTTCTGGAGACAGGCTCCAGTAAAAAATCCACGGAACTCTACCGAAAGAGAGTAGGCGAGGTCATAACGTTGATGATTTCAACGGTTATTAACAAATATGCCATTGGTCAAAGTGTCAGTTAAACGAACAACATGATAAATAACCTGTTTGTTATGCGTTTTGATCTTTCTCTTGATGTTGCCTTTGTGAGACGACACTGTTTTCACTTTGATCTGCATTTGATCGGAGATCTGGGTGGTTCCTTGGCCGGACATCCACATACGTAGCATGTTAGATTCGGTCTGGCTAAGTGTTACCGGTGTTTGGTCGAGCGAACTTTTTTCAATGTAGGTTGTTTTTTTCTCAAGATAACGGCTGAGCAACTGGTTCATTGTTTCTTGCTTGATGGATTTCGACGAGATGATTACATTTTTGCGGACGAATAAATAATCGTCGAAATGTACATTAGTTATCGCCATAAAAATAAAGAATAACGTGTCGGGATGTAAAGAAATCACCTGTTTTATTCTTTCTGTGGCATTGGCTTCATGTATGAAGCAATCTTCGTTGAGAAATACTACGTTTGGTCTAAGTTTTATACATTTTTCATTTAGGCAGTCGATATTGGTGCTGGTGCTAATATCGCGTTTTTTCACTCCATGCGATGTCAGATAACCACTGAGTCCTAATTTGGTATAACTGCATGAATCCATGATGATTGTTGGCATATCGTACCTCGTTTAAATCCGTTTTACCGCAGTAGTCATGAGAAAGTTTGTGCCTTAAGGCGAATAAAGATACAAAAAAATTGCATTTTATAAGCGTAAAGTTCTATCAATAAAACAGAGACTACTCAATGGCTTTTTAGACTAAATTTTTTAATCTTAGCAATCCATTAGTTTAGCTTAAGTTGGTTTATTATGTGGAGCGATCGGCAAATTTAGTTGCAATAACATGTTATGCCGCTTAATCGATAAGATTGTTAGCATTGAAATGATTTGATGTGCCATAAGATTTATTTCTGCTTCAGTGAGATGATTTTTAAAGAGAATTTTTATTTTAACTTATTCATATTATTCGTTTGTTTTTTGAGCGACTACAGAAATCTACTTTCATTATTAAATCGTATTTATTTTTTCAAATCAATTCATTGTAAAAATTCTATCACAAAAAACGATAATGATAATGTTTTTTAATTATAATTATCGCTACTGGTTTTCAGCAGTATGAAAGAAGAATAATAGCTTGATTCGTTCGTAATTCATACGAATTAGCGGTAAATTGAGGGTGGGATATCAAACGATACATTTATCTTTCTAAACTATCATTTATACTCCAATCACCATATTTTCCTATTGTTGCATGCAAAATGTGACAGGCGTTACAAAAACACTCTCGGCAAAGCGATCAGCATCAGCATTTTTCAGTTCAGAAGGCTAAGCTAGGCGGTGTTTCTTAAATGACCGCCAACTGCGGCCACGTGTAATTAATGGATATTGCTCAACACCTCTACGGCAGAGCGCTCTGCAATCTTATTTAAGGGGAGTTTTCCCTAATGATGAAGAGGTATCTGGTCGGCATGCTTGCATCGATCTGAGAGCCAGAATGATATCTTTCTCTTCGGTCATCCAGTTTACCAATGCGGCACGAATCCCCGGTTGGCCGTTATAATAAGTGGGGGTACAACGTATCACGCCGTGGTGATCCAAACGTTCGATAAAACGGTCACGTGCGGTTTCTGCATCGCCTTTAACATCAGTCAGCGCAAAGCACACGATGTTTAGATTTACCGGGGCCAGTAGGCAGAAGCCTTCACTGGCCGCCAACGCCGCTCCCAATTGGCGAGCTAATCTGATATTACGTTCAACGATTTCCTGCATGCCGCTGCGGCCATAGGCTTTCAAGGCTATCCACAAAGGTAAGGCACGAAAACGCCGTGAGTTTTCTGGTGTCAGGTGCAGATAGTTATCTGGGCGTAGTATAGGAGCCTCTAAATAAGAGGAGTGGTTCTGGAATACCTGCATTTGTAGTGATAAATGGCGGGTGAACTGAATAGCGCTGTCATAGGGCACATTCATCCACTTGTGAGCATCTATGGTGATCGAATCCGCTTGTTGCCAGCCTTGCAGCAAATGAGTATGGCGGGGAGAACAGGCGGCTACACCGCCGAATGCAGCATCAACATGTAACCAGAATGGATAGCGCTCGCGTAGCGCGAGCAGTGAGGGAAAATCATCGAAGGCCGCGGTATTCACCGTTCCAGCGCTGGCAAGGACTATCGTTGGTATACCTGGCGTTGCGGCAAGGTGCTGTTCCAATGCCGTGATGTTGAGAGCTTCCGAATCAGCCTGCTGAGTAATGTTTTTTAGCGCCGTGCGCCCGATGCCGAGCATACTGAGGGCTTTGACACTGCTGGAGTGTGCATTGGCTGACAGTATCTGAATGGGGCCTAATGCTCCTACCCCTTGTTGCGCTACGTCAATTCCACGCTGCTGCCCCAACCATTGGCGGCCAATAGCAATACCGACAAAGTTTGCCATGGTAGCGCCACTGACAAAGCTGCCGCTGAAATCGGCTGGCAGATGCAGCAACGTTTTCAGTTGTTCAATCGTGGCCAATTCAATGGCTGCGGCAATAGTGTCATGGCTAAGTAAACTATTCTGGTCGATTGTGCTAACCAACCAGTCGGCTGCTAATGCTGCTGGAGTTCCACCACCAGTAACAAAACCAAAATAACGTGGCCCGGCGCTGCCTGAAAGACCCGCAGCATAACGCTGCCAGAAATTTTCCAGGGTAGCCAGAGCGCCACGGCCTTCCTCAAGCAGGATTTTGTCTTCGGGTTGAAGCTGCTGTTCAACTGCTGGGGGGCAGACTGGGCGTTGTTCCAACCCGGCGAGAAATGTTTGCGCCAGTTGGCGGGTGTAGTCAAGTATCTGAGGGAAATCCTCAAGATCCTGCTGTAAACGAGAGTGCATATCTTTTCCTTGGTGCAAATAATGTATGGCTACACCATAGAGGATTTGCATTGGTGCTGATATCGATGAAAAATGTTCTTTTTGGATAAAAAGGCTAACCAGAAATGCATAACCGTTTGCCGATTCATCTTCTGCCTACCTTTATCATTGCTGCCCGGTTGGAAAATCTACGCGCAACTGCGCAGCAGATACATCTGACTCATGGTGCAGTCAGCCAGCAAATCCAGCAGCTCGAACAGGCGATAGGTTGCCAGCTATTCGAACGCCGTGGCCGTGGGATGCGGTTGAATGCTGCTGGCCGTGAACTGTTAGCAATTGCTGAACCGGTATTATCAACCTTGCAGCAAGGTGTTAACCGTGTCAGACGGATCGCGGCTAGCCAGACACTGCGTATCAGCGTGTTGCCCTCTTTTGCTCATTATTGGTTATTACCCCGGTTGGCGGAGTTTCATCGTGCCTGCCCAGGGATTATGTTGGATATTGATGCTTCGTTGGCGGTACAGGATTTGGCCCGTAAAGGGTTTGATGCGGCAATCCGTATGGGAGATGGGTTATGGTCAGGCGTGCAGACACAGCGCATTGCTACAGGGGAGGTGGTGCCGGTGGCGGCCCCAGCGCTGGCTCGCCAATGGCTGGATATTTTCACCCGCGTTGAGGCGCAGGCTCCTTTGCTGGAACATGACGCGACACCTTGGCATATCTGGTTCCAGGCTCAAGGATATACCAGCAGTGCTCAGCCGTTGGCACTGTTTAACGATGCAGGTTTGCTGATTCGTGCTGCTGAACAAGGGATTGGTATTGCTTTGGTGAAAGAGGTGTTAGTCGGTGATTTGATTGCTGAAGGTCGGTTGATGCCTTTAGCGGCGGCACAGTATTTAGAGAGTAACGATATCTATTTGGTGTGGCCGCAGGCTACTGGCCTGACATCCGCAGTTGAAGCCTTACTGAATTGGCTACAGCAGCAACTGAATGAATAACAGGTATTTTTCGAGATAATCATGGCTCGTCTTTCTGTTGCTGCAAAGGGGAAAAGATATTGTAGACAGTTGGCATGATTAAATAAAAATACATTTGGTTTAGTGTTCGTTTAGTAAATTAGTCTTTACTTCATAACTTTACATATCTATACTTCAGCCAAAATTAAAGCGGAGAAAATTAATTGGACAGTTGTAGTAGCGAAATAAGTAAGGCAAGCTGACCGATCCCCTGCTGATTTGTTGCTTGCCGAACACGGTGGGCAGCACCCCTCTTAAGTTATTCCGAGCTGTGCATACCCGAATATCATTGTTGTACCTGGGGCATAATCGCTTCAGGGGTTTGATTCGGATATTATTATGGTTTTTTATCGTCACAACCTTTTCCCTCCAAGTATAGATACGCTAAACCGCTGATTTATTTTCAGCGCAATTTTGCGTGTGCTTAACAGCACATGATTCACCCTCCTATTATTTATTAAGGGGAAGATCATGGCTATGACTCCTTTTGTCTTGAATTTATTACTGGCGATGAGCTTGGGGGCAATTATTGGCGCCGAGCGGCAATGGCGCCAACGTATGGCTGGTTTGCGAACTAATGCATTGGTGGCGACCGGTGCCGCAGTATTTATCCTGAGCTCACTGACTACGGAGCCTTCCAGCGCTGGGCGTATTGCTGCACAAGTTGTTTCTGGGATTGGTTTCCTTGGTGCCGGTGTCATTATGCGTGAAGGTCTCAATATCCGTGGGTTAAACACGGCGGCCACGTTGTGGTGTTCTGCGGCGATTGGCGTGCTGTGTGGCTTGGGTCAACAGTGGGAAGCTGTACTGGCGACGTTGGTGATCCTGTGCGCCAATATTCTGCTGCGGGAAGCTGCACAGCGTATTAATCTGCAACCACAACAACAGGCTGTTGATCTGGAATTACGTTACCGTATTCTGGTGACCTGTGGTGAACAGGATGAGATATTAATACGTACATTAATTTTACAGGCGCTAAATGGGGGAGCATTACGTTTACAATCATTGCGCAGTGCCGATATTTCCATTCCTGGGCAATTGGAGGTTTGTGCAGAGATTATTGCCAATCCAGTAGCACAGAAAGATATTGAAAGCATTGTCTGCCGCGTTAGCCTAGAAAGAAGCGTCAGTGCGGTACATTGGCGAGTCGCTTCTGAATTACCTATTTAATTATTACCAATATTCACCAGTCTGGTGATAAGGAGCCGTTATGGACGATCACCCCCGAGTATTTATTATCCTACGTTGTTAACGTAATAATAAACACGTTAACAACGTTAATTCAATAAATTCTATTCTGTGTATGTTCACCTGTTAGTTCAGGCGGGGTTCCCCTGTACACTGAATAAAATAAGAGAATAGCGTTATGACCTATATTAAAGAAAAAACACGCCGTCGTGATAAAAACAACGGGCCCTATGCTATCGCTTTTGAGGCAAAGAACAGCCTCGATCAGACGCTGGCAAATCTGAACTGCAGCCGCGTTGGATTGACCCAAGAAGATGCGCAAGAGCGTGTACAACACTATGGTACTAATCAGGTTGCCCATGAGAAAGCTCCTCATGCCTTGGTGCAATTAATCAGCGCGTTTAATAACCCATTTATTTTTGTTTTGGTGGTATTGGCAGGGATCAGCTTTTTTACCGACTACTGGTTACCCGCACAACGCGGTGAAGAAACCGAACTGACGGGTGTCATTATTATTCTGCTGATGGTGACTCTTAGCGGTTTGTTACGCTTCTGGCAGGAATATCGCACCAACAAAGCGTCGGAATCTCTGAAATCGATGGTACGCACTACCGCAACGGTGCTGCGCCGCCACAATTTCGGCGCGCAAGCAGTGGCACAAGAGATCCCCATCCGTGAACTGGTGCCGGGTGACATTATCCAACTTTCCGCAGGGGATATGGTGCCTGCCGATGTGCGGTTGCTCAGCTCACGCGATCTGTTTATCAGCCAGGCTATCCTGACCGGGGAAGCGATCCCGATAGAGAAATATGATGTGCTGGGTAACATCAGCCAAAAATCGACCGACATTGATGCTTCCAGCGAAAATGAACTGCTTGAGCTGTCAAACATTTGTTTAATGGGGACCAATGTTGCCAGCGGCACTGCGTCGGCGGTGGTGGTGGCGACCGGTGGCAGAACCTATTTTGGTTCCCTGGCGAAATCGATCGTAGGTTCGCGTTCGCAAACCGCATTTGATCGGGGTGTCAATAGCGTCAGCTGGTTGTTGATCCGTTTTATGCTGGTGATGGTGCCTATCGTTTTACTGATTAACGGCTTTACTAAAGGGGACTGGACGGAAGCCGCATTGTTTGCACTGGCGGTGGCCGTTGGCCTGACACCAGAAATGCTGCCGATGATCGTGAGTTCCAACCTGGCGAAGGGCGCTATTGCGATGTCGCGTCGTAAGGTTGTGGTTAAGCGCCTGAATGCCATACAGAATTTTGGGGCAATGGACGTACTGTGTACTGATAAAACCGGCACATTGACGCAGGATCGCATCATTCTTGAACACCATCTGGATGTGAACGGCAACAAAAATAATCAAGTATTGCATCTGGCCTGGCTGAACAGTTTCCACCAAAGTGGCATGAAAAACTTGATGGATCAGGCAGTGATCCGTTTCGGGCGCGGTAAAGAGGGAATTGAGGCGTTAGGGCGTTACAGCAAAGTTGATGAACTGCCGTTTGATTTTGTGCGCCGCCGTTTGTCGATCGTGGTGCAGGATGAAGCTCAGAGTCAGTTACTGATTTGCAAAGGCGCAGTGGAAGAGATGCTGGAAATCGCCACTCATGTGCGTGAGGGGCAGCAGATAGTTGCGATTGATGAGGCCCGCCGTGCAGCGTTGCAAACCTTGGCCAGCCAATACAACGAGGATGGTTTTCGCGTGCTGGTGCTGGCAACGCGTGATTTGGGGATTGGAGGCTGCATGCTGCCGCTCAGTGTGGCAGATGAACGTGAATTAGTGATTGAGGGAGTGCTGACATTTCTCGATCCGCCGAAGGAAAGCGCACAGGAAGCGATCGCGGCATTACAGGAAAACGGCGTGGCGGTAAAAGTGTTGACCGGTGATAACCCGGTAATCACCTGCAAAATTTGCCGTGATGTTGGGTTGGAGCCGGGGGAGCCGCTCTCAGGTCTGGAAATTGAACAGATGAGCGATGTTCAATTAGCACGTGAAGTAGAACAGCGCACAGTCTTCACCAAGCTGACCCCCCTGCAAAAATCGCGCGTGCTGAAGATGTTACAAACTAATGGTCATACTGTCGGTTTTCTGGGCGATGGTATTAACGATGCGCCAGCACTGCGCGATGCGGATGTGGGCATTTCGGTCGATACCGGCACTGACATTGCCAAAGAATCAGCCGATATCATCTTGCTGGAAAAGAACCTGATGGTGTTGGAAGAAGGTGTTATCAAAGGGCGTGAAACCTTCGGTAATATCATAAAATACCTGAATATGACCGCCAGCTCTAACTTCGGTAATGTGTTTTCTGTTTTGGTTGCCAGTGCATTTATTCCTTTCTTACCGATGTTAGCGATCCATCTGCTGTTGCAGAATCTGATGTATGACATTTCCCAGCTGTCGCTGCCCTGGGACAAAATGGACAAAGAGTTTCTGCGTAAGCCCCGTAAGTGGGATGCAAAGAATATTGGCCGCTTTATGCTGTGGATTGGGCCGACATCGTCTATTTTCGATATCACCACTTATGCCCTGATGTGGTTTGTGTTTGCCGCCAACAGTGTGGAACACCAAGCATTGTTCCAGTCTGGTTGGTTCATTGAGGGATTGCTCTCACAAACGCTGGTGGTGCACATGCTGCGTACCCAGAAAATCCCGTTCATTCAAAGTACGGCAGCCCTGCCAGTGTTGTTGACGACCGGGTTAATTATGGTTCTCGGTATTTATATTCCCTTCTCGCCGCTCGGGGCTTGGGTTGGGTTGCAACCGCTACCGTGGGAATATTTCCCTTGGCTGGCGGCAACGCTGGTCAGCTACTGCGTAGTGGCACAACTGATGAAACGTTTTTACATCCGCCGCTTTGGTGAGTGGCTCTAATAGTGACAACGGCCGCTGGGTACGATAGCGACTCAGCGGTTATAGTAATTTTTTCACCAGCAGACCTAAGATAATGGTCAGCGTAAAAGAAAATAGCGTACCGAGCAGCACATACTCGGTACGCATTTTTTCACCTATCTGCCGCAGATCACCAAAACGAAAAATGGACTTTGCTGCCAGCAAAAAACCAATAGCGGGTATCTGGCCGATTAACACAAACGTCAGGATCAGTGTCCTTTCCAGATAGCCAATTTGCTTGCCCGCGCGCAGCAACGAATCATTGTCGGCTTTAGCACTGAGCGGCATTTGCGGGGCCCAATGGGCCAGTAACTGCCCAATCAGGATACCCATTGGCATATAAATCAACAGGTAGGCCAACAGCATTAGACTCAACTGCCAGCTGTTAATCTGTTGCCAACTGGCGAGCAACAATGTATCTGCATGAGGGCTGATATACAGCCACAGACAAACAGTGGTGACCAGATGCAGGCTTTGATCAAACAGAAGGCTACTTGCCGGGCTCAGGCGAGTAAACCAAGTGACTTTCATTAAATCAATCAGGTAATGGCTGATGCCAATTATCAACAGGGCCAGCAATATATTTGCAAATGATAATCCGCCATGCAGCAGTTCAAATATGGCGACAACCCCAGCAGCCAATGCGCCATGTACTAAAGCATGCAGCAATAAGAAGCGCGAACGGCCACGATTCAGGGTTTTATCCTTTACCCAACTGAGAGGTTGCAGGGGGAAGTCGGCAACCAAATGGATAATCAGCATCCAGGTCAACAGTGGAATATAGGTTAAATCCATCATTAGGTTATCCTGTTTATTGCCGTGATAAATTGCATGATTTCTTCAAAAGCTGCCCGTTTCAAGGCTGCGGAAACGGTTGAGGACGCTTTCTGCAATGCCGCAGCGGCTTCCTTGTTGGTACTGGTAAACATTCGGGTTTGTACAATTTTAGCTTCGGTCTGTGACAAGCGGCCAATGACATGATCTAACATTGGTAACAGATCGCTGACAATCCTATTGGTTTTTTGATTATCGGTTTTCAGAGACAGATAGCAATTTTTGGCCATGTCATCCAGAGCATTGCCTGAATTGAGAAAGGCACTGCCATAACCGGTGTTTTTTGCCTGGCGGGTGCCCAAGCCTATTGCTAGCCGGGCATCCCAATGAACGGCATCAACTGCTCGCAGTGCTATGCGAAGATATACGGCCAGAAATAATCCTTTCTCCGGTTTCGAGACTACTTGGAAGCTGTCACCGCGGAAGATGTCATATTGTTGTAAGTACTTGGCCTGCTGTAATTCGGCGAGCAGGCCATTAAGGTAAGCAATGTAATTGGCAGTATCAACCTGCTGTGAGTTCACTAAATCGCCAGTGATCACACTGATTTGTGCTTTCATTTTGCTGGTTAACAAGACGGGAGAGTAAGATTAAATTCGCATCCACAGGCGAATTTGTCAAGTATTCGTATCTACAGGCGAATTCATATTAAATTCGTACCCAGAGGCGAATTTTAAATTGACATGAACACTCATCTTGCTGGCAAGTGTGTCTAAAAATCTTGAGTCCAGCATTTCGCGTGGCCCAGTTTATGTGGCACAGCTAGTGGCTCTGGTTTGTTGCAGGTCAAGCAAGCATGTGATCTGCGAGGCAACTCTCGCCGATTGTTACACTATTGTTACGTAAATGGATTATTGTTTTCTCTTGTTTTAGCAACGAGCAGCGCGCTTCTTCTGAGCGAGACGCGGGCGTATGGAGAGAGAAAATGAATCAACGGGAATTAGAAGACACCATTGTCACCGATTTTTCGAAGCGTATGAGCTATGGTGATTACCTGTGCCTTGATCGTTTATTGGTTTGCCAGCAACCGCTTTCTAACCCACAACATCACGATGAGATGCTATTCATTGTGCAGCATCAAACGTCTGAATTATGGATGAAACTCATGCTGCATGAGTTACAGGCGGCACGGCTTTTGGTGCAGCAGGATAAGCTCAGCCATTGTTTCAAAATTCTTGCAAGGGTGAAGCAGATCCAGCGGTTATTGTTTGAACAGTGGGCCGTTCTGGAAACTTTGACGCCTTCGGAATATGTAGAATTCCGCGGGGTGCTTGGCAACTCTTCAGGTTTCCAGTCTTATCAATATCGTTCGATCGAATTTTTGCTGGGCAACAAAAACGCGGCCATGCTGACAGTATTCAGTGATGATGTGGAGAAACATACGGCGCTAAAAGCAATTTTGGAAGCACCTAGTCTGTATGATGAATTCCTGCTTTACCTTTCTCGCCATGGTCTGCCGGTGCCACAAGCCTGTATTGAACGTGATTGGACACAATCCTATCAGCGTAATCCCGATCTGTTACCCGTGTTTAAACAAATCTATGATAATCCCCAAATCTATTGGGAAGCCTATGAAATGGCCGAAAAACTGGTGGATATTGAGGAGAGTTTCCACCTGTGGCGTTTCCGTCATATGAAAACCGTGGAGCGGATCATCGGTTTTAAACCAGGAACCGGGGGTTCCAGCGGCGTGAGTTTCTTGAAAAAGGCTTTGGAACTGACTTTCTTTCCAGAACTGTTGGATGTACGTACCGAAATTGGTTCCTGATCGCTGTGCAAGGTGTGTTAATGGTAAATAGAGAGATGCCATGAACACCCGAATTGAGCAGAAAGCAGAAGAGAATGCAGTGGCTGCGTGCTGGTGTGGTGTTTACCGTTGGAATGCTACGTTACTGGTAGGCAAATGGAGGCTTGGGGGGGCGTTTTCAGCCCTTCTAACACGTTTTCGTATGGCTAAAAACTTTTGTTCTAAAGAGAAATAATAACTACGTTTATTTATTATCATGCCATAAACCACATTTAATAACCTTCCATCTAACATAGTGTTATATATGAATTATTTTTATATTTAGAATGTAGATTCGAATAGTTACTTTTTGAGTATGAAAATCCCTGATTAAAGTTAACCCTGCATATTCAGCATTTTTTTATTATTTTCAGGACATTAATTTTTATTGCAAATTAAGTTTCATCAGAATATGGATTAGATACCATAAACGGGAGTCATTGGAAAATAAAGGAAACAGCCATCGTCATAATGGAATGATTAGTACATCTATGCTGCTGGTATTAATAAAACGAGCCGCAGAGCAAGTCACTTTGTTCATCAGGCTATCACTGTGGTTACCACAAATAACCAGATCAAAAGGTTGCTGCTGGTTGGCATAGGTCAGGCAATCACCTAATTCACCGTGAATAATCCGGGTATTGCTGATGGGGTAGTTAGCACGTTGTTGCAGTTCTTGCATAAATAGTAGAATTTCTTCTTCCATCAATGCGCGTAAATCGCCAAGCATCGGGCCAGCGAAGTTGTTATAGATTTCAGGGTTGGCAATCATGCTGACCAGCGTGATTCGCCCATGGTAAGGGCGCACAATGGAAACCGCTTTCTCAACCAACCTGTGGCTGTCTGGTGCTACTGCTACCGCTACTAAAACGTTACAATATCCCATATTCTACTCCTGTAGCCTGCTTAATTTGCTAAAAGAGTAGAGCTTTGCCAGTACAATAAATGTGTGTTGTATCACGCGCGCAGCAAATCTTAGTGCTGGTAAAAAAAACCGCCATAAAGGATAAAAAAGAAGCGCGCGTCATAGTTGTAGGTTAAAGAACCTGTGCCCACAATGATTTTGGTATTTTTCCTAAGTCGAATAACTTGCCTGAAATCAATTCCGCACGGCGGTGATCGGCTGCACGGTACATACTGCTCATTTCACTGTCGTTAGTGATGGAGTAATTAAGCTTATCGTAGACTTTTTCTAAGCTATCTAAACTGGAACATCTACGGAATGTCATCAGATAATCGATGGTATAGGTCATGGTTGGAATATCGCCTGTTAATCGTTTAAGTCGATAAAAAACGCCACATGCTTACAAGGTCATTGTGAGCAAGGATGCGTCGCTAGACACAAGCAAAAAAATGGACAAAAATCACGCTGTAACGAAATAAACTGAATGGAACCGTTAGCGTATAGAGAATGATAATATGTGCTGAGCATATCGGCAATATTTCTGCGCATATAAAACATCAATTAAGTATTCTCTTAAGAGAGAAACTGCTAGATATCATTGCTGTAGGCAATAGGAACTTGATGAATGTGAAGGAGGTAGGGCATAGAAGAAATCTGCTCTGGATTTTACACGGCCTATTTTGAGACTTTTATTTGGGATTATTCCCAACAAAAACCTCTGGTTAAGTATTCCCTTGACCTTCAACGTGGAAAAATAATCCAAGAGAAGTCACCTTCTGGTCTGACCATTCTTTGTCTACAGGAGCAACGTTGAGCAAGCCACCTACCGAGGTTAGAAGGAGAAAAAGATAAGCATGCGAGCAGGAGATAAGGGCGATAAGTTATTTTGTTATCAAGATGGTTTTTATACAGCGGCTTAGTGACAGAGTGTTTTATCACAATTGAATAATATATGGTTAATGTATTTCTGTAAATAAATCTTAAATTAAATTTTTATTTTCATATTGCAATTATTTAAATTTAATTAAGAATGGAATGGGTTTGTGAAACGTTTTTTTATGAATAATAAAATGATGTTTTCTTTTTAATTAGCAAAATATTAAGATTTATCCATCAGTGTTTTTTAGTAAGGGTGAAAGCGTTTATTCGTTTAGGATATATGTTTACACCGTGAAAAGGTATTTTTCTCGGTGAAATATACTCACTCGAATCACTGATTAAGTTAATCTAGCTTTAACTTTCTTTCTTGAGGTGGTTTCTATGAACTCCTGGCCTATATTCGCTATACTTAAAATTGCGTATATACTGGCTTTGTTATCGGCTTATCCAAAGGTTCATCTTTTCGGAGTTGCTGCAAACGGCGTTCGGATTTGCTCTAGGTTAGGTTGTTGCTCACTTTACTGCATGATGATCTATCCTGCTAGGGTTACCCATCTATAGCTTAAATAATTAAGGGTATATATCGTTATGTTGTGTCAGTTTTCTTTTTTTAAGTAAAGATATGTTATTTCTAACCAATAATTAGTATCAGGAACAGATTGAAACAGCATTGTTTTTCTATCCTTAAGTGAAATTTTGAAACAGTAAATCCTTGTAATTTACCTTGGTTACTTTTTCATTTGAATCTATTTTATAGATCATAAGGTTTTTAATTCTGAATAATTTCGCTATTGTAATTTTTTTATTTTATCACGTGATTTTTATTGGTATTTTATTCGTTCTTATCTGAAAAATAGAGTTTTTTGGTGGAAAAATGTCATTTTCAAGACATATTTTCGCTGGTGATTATTTTTTGAACTAAAATCAGATCAGAGCCAATCAACGCAGTAGTACAGGATCTGGGATTTTTTATTTTTGTGAGATGTATGGCATTTTTTTTAAAATCACATCTTACTGGCGTTGTGTATGCCAATGGTTCAAGAGTAGAGTTGTATTTAACTAGGAATAATCCCAGATTATTATGGAATAGTTTCATCGTGAAAGTGTTATAGAAGCGTGATGCTGTATATCCGTACACGTTGGTTTGCATATGAATCAAAATTTGAGTAACGGCCCTAATTGAGTCACATTACGGCTGGTATTTGGCGATCCGTTTGTAAACCTCGAAAATAAACCCAAGTCACGGGCGATAAGTTTATCGCCTAATGTATGTTTTTAAACATAGTCTTTCGGGATGGGGAATATGGGTACATCTGAGCTACTTAAACATATTTATGATATTAATTTATCGTATTTGCTTTTGGCGCAGCGTTTGATCAATGACGAAAAAGCATCGGCCATGTTTCGCCTGGGAATTGATGAAACTATGGCTAATGCATTATCGCAACTTACGTTGCCACAGATGGTTAAATTGGCAGAAACGAATCAACTGGTCTGTCATTTCCGTTTCAACGATCACAATACGATTGAACATCTGACTAAAGAGTCCCGAGTGGATGATTTACAACAAATCCATACGGGCATTCTGTTATCGAGCCATTTATTACAGGAACTATCGGGTAAAGACGGTAGCACGACAAAGAAAAGAGCATGATGATGACAGCAAAAAGTATTGTTCAGGAAGCCAAAGATATTCAGCTCGCCATGGAACTGATCACGTTAGGTGCGCGTTTACAAATGCTGGAAAGTGAAACGCAGCTCAGCCGTGGGCGCTTGATCAAGCTTTACAAGGAATTGCGTGGCACCCCTCCACCTAAAGGAATGCTGCCATTTTCTACCGATTGGTTTATGACCTGGGAGCAGAATATTCATTCATCCATGTTTTATAACGCTTACCAATTCCTGCTGAAAAGCAGGCAGTGTCGCGGGGTGGAGGCGGTTATCAAAGCCTATCGATTGTACTTGGAACAATGCCCGCAGCAACCCGGTGAAGCCCCTTTGCTAGCCTTGACTCGCGCCTGGACGCTGGTACGTTTTGCCGACAGTGGCATGTTGCAGCTCTCCGCCTGTGGCTGCTGCAAAGGCTCTTTTATTACCCATGCTTATCAACCACTTAATAGTTTTGTTTGTAGTTTATGCCAACCTCCTTCCCGTGCAGTAAAAAAACGTAAACTTTCGCCACCACTGGCCGATATTAATGCTCAACTGCTGGACGAACAGGTTAACCGCGCAGTTTGAGTCTGCAATAAGGCCGATTCACTACAGCTAAACCAGATAAGTGAAACGCAGAGGCTCAACTTATCGAGTCTAGGGCGTGGCTTGAGCTGTGTATCTGTCATTCATCCGAACCGATGATCCCACGTCCACCTCACCTTGTGCATTTAAGGAACACGCGTGTTAGTTATTTTAGGGTATCTCGTTGTCCTGGGAGCGGTATTCGGTGGCTACCTGATTGTGGGGGGGCATCTTGGTGCGCTCTACCAGCCAGCGGAATTCCTGATTATCGGTGGAGCGGGTATTGGGGCATTTATTGTTGGTAATAACGGTAAAGCGATCAAATCCACACTACGTGCCATTCCCACACTGATGCGCCGCTCAAAATACAGTAAAGAGTTGTATATGGATCTGATGGCGCTGCTGTATCGATTGTTAGCCAAATCTCGCCAGCAGGGCATGTTGTCTCTTGAGTTTGATATCGATAATCCACAGGAAAGTGAAATCTTCTCTAATTATCCGCGCATTCTTGCCGATAACCTTTTAGTGGAATTTATTACCGACTATTTACGGTTAATGGTGAGTGGCAACATGAACGCATTTGAAATTGAAGCGTTGATGGATGAAGAAATCGAAACGTTCGAACAGGAAAGTGAAGTGCCTGCGAATAGCCTGGCGATGGTGGGTGATTCGTTACCGGCATTCGGCATTGTTGCCGCTGTTATGGGCGTGGTTCATGCGTTGGCCTCGGCCGATCGGCCAGCGGCTGAACTGGGAGCTTTAATCGCTAATGCCATGGTAGGCACTTTTCTCGGTATTTTGCTGGCCTATGGGTTTATCTCCCCGCTGGCCACCTTGTTACGCCAAAAAAGTGCTGAAACTACCAAAATGATGCAGTGCATCAAAGTGACTCTGCTGTCGAGTCTGAACGGTTATGCACCACAGATCGCCATCGAATTTGGCCGTAAAACGCTGTACACCTCTGAGCGTCCTTCCTTCGTGGAACTGGAGGAACATGTTCGCCGGGTCAAAGCGCCAGCCCCACAGGCCACGGAAGAACAAGATGTATGAAGCAGAATCACCCGGTCATTCTGGTCAGAAAACGCAAGGCACAACAGGCCGCCCATCATGGTGGCTCTTGGAAAATTGCCTATGCAGACTTTATGACCGCCATGATGGCATTTTTTCTAGTGATGTGGTTGCTGGCGATTGCCAGCCCGCAGGAACTGACGCAGATTGCCGAATATTTTCGCACACCGCTGAAAGTGGCATTGAGCGGTGGCAATAAAAGCAGTGCCGAGAGCAGCCTGATTCCTGGCGGGGGGGATGATCCCACTCAGCAGGCAGGGTTAGTGAAAAAGCAGTTGGATTCCCCAGAGCAGCAGGCCGAAGAACGGCGGTTGAACAAACTGCGTGAAAAACTGGATGAACGGATTGAATCCGATCCGCGCTTGCAGGCTCTACGTCCGCAGTTGTTGATCAACATGATGGATGAGGGGTTGCGCATTCAGATTATCGATAGCCAAAACCGGCCGATGTTCAAAACCGGCAGTGTGCAGGTTGAAAGCTACATGCGTGATATTTTGCGCGCTATTGCGCCAATTCTGAATGACTTACCGAACAAGATCAGCCTGTCGGGCCATACCGACGATCTACCTTATGCCACTGGCGAACGGTATTACAGCAACTGGGAGCTGTCAGCCGATCGTGCCAACGCCTCACGGCGTGAGCTGATCGTCGGCGGGTTGGCGGAAGGAAAAGTGCTGCGCGTCGTGGGTATGGCAGCCACCATGAACCTGAAACAGCATGGGGCCGATGCTGCTATCAACCGGCGCATCACGATCCTGGTATTGAATAAAGAAACCCAGCAAACAATAGAACATGAAAATGCGGAGAGTAATGCCGTGGAACTCAGCCAGCCAGAGGGCCTGGAGCAGTTAATACCGCAGGCTGCTGTAACACAACCGGTAGATAACGTGCCGGCAACGGCGATTCTGGCGGCGCCTGCCGCCGCTCCACTGACTAACAGCGACTCACAGCAGAGGTGATCCCGTGAGCATGGATATTAGCGCGTTTTATCAGACTTTTTTTGATGAAGCCGACGAGTTGCTGGCTGATATGGAACAGCACTTGCTGGAGTTGAACCCGTTAGCCCCGGATATTGAATTGCTGAATGCCATTTTCCGTGCAGCGCACTCGATCAAAGGCGGTGCGGCGACGTTTGGCTTCTCCGTATTGCAGGAAACCACCCACTTGCTGGAGAACCTGCTGGATGGTGCCCGGCGTCAGGAAATGAGCTTGAGCACCAAGATTATCAACCTGTTTCTGGAAACCAAAGACATCATGCAGGAACAATTGGATGCCTATAAAACGTCGCAACAACCTGATAGCGAGAACTTTGAGCCTATTTGTCAGGCACTGCGGCAACTGGCTTTGGAAGCGCAACAGCAGAATGGAGCGGCGCTGGCCCAGGAGCAAGAATCTCCAACAGTGGTGCAGGCCACCTCTCCGGCCACGATAAAAAGTGGTATGCGTATCTGCCTGAGCAACCTGGAGCCAAACGAAATTCCGCTGATGCTGGAAGAGCTGGGCAATCTTGGTGAAATAAAAAACCCGCAACAGACTGAGAACAGCCTGGAAGTGACGTTACTGACGTCGGCCAGTGAAGATGAGATCTGTGCGGTACTGTGTTTTGTGCTGGAGCCGGAACAGATTGCGTTTACTGCCCCGTTGCAATTGGCTGCGCACACCGCCAAACCGCCGCCAGAGCAGCAATCTACCGCGGTGGCTCAGCAGGCCCCGGCGTTAGAGGCAGCGAAAACCCGCACTAAAAGCAGCGAATCCACCAGCATCCGCGTCGCGGTGGAGAAGGTCGATCAGTTGATTAACCTGGTGGGCGAATTAGTGATTACCCAATCCATGTTGGCACAGCGTTCTGGCATGCTGGACCCGGCCAATCATGGCGATCTGCTGAACAGCATGAGCCAACTGGCGCGCAATGCTCGCGATTTGCAGGAATCGGTGATGTCGATCCGCATGATGCCGATGGAGTATGTGTTCAGCCGTTTCCCGCGGCTGGTGCACGATCTGGCCAGCAAGTTAGGCAAACAGGTGGAGCTGACACTGCGGGGCAGCTCCACCGAACTGGATAAAAGCCTGATTGAACGCATTATCGATCCCTTGACCCACCTGGTTCGCAACAGCCTGGATCACGGTGTTGAAGAACCGGCGGCGCGCATAGCGGCAGGTAAGCCGGAAGTGGGCAATCTGATCCTCTCGGCTGAACATCAGGGCGGCAATATCTGTATTGAGGTAACGGATGATGGAGCCGGTTTGAATCGCCAGAAGATCCTCACCAAAGCGTTGTCGCAGGGGTTATCGGTGAGCGACAGCATGAGCGATGAAGACGTTGGCATGCTGATTTTTGCTCCCGGTTTCTCTACTGCTGAACTGGTGACTGATGTTTCTGGCCGCGGCGTTGGTTTGGATGTGGTGAAGAGAAACATTCAGGAAATGGGCGGCCATGTCGAAATTCACTCACAGGAAGGCAAGGGCACTTCAATCCGTATTCTGCTGCCGCTAACGCTGGCGATTCTCGATGGCATGTCGGTCAAGGTGAACGAAGAAGTCTTTATTTTGCCGCTGAACGCGGTGATGGAGTCGCTACAGCCACAGGCGGAGGACTTGTATCTGCTGGCCGGTGGCGAACACATGCTGCAAGTGCGGGGGGAATACCTGCCGTTGGTGGAGTTATATCGGGTTTTTGACGTGGCCGGGGCAAAAAGCGAAGCCACGCAGGGCATTGTGGTGATTTTGCAAAGCGCTGGCCGTCGTTATGCGTTGCTGGTGGATCAATTGATTGGCCAGCATCAGGTGGTGGTAAAAAACCTGGAAAGTAATTACCGCAAAGTACCGGGTATTTCTGCGGCCACCATTCTGGGTGACGGCAGCGTAGCGTTGATTGTGGATGTATCGGCATTGCAAACGTTGAATCGTGAAAAGCGCCTGACGGACGTGGCTGCATAACTTTAATTGACTGATTTAAAGGGGGGGGGGCAATGGCAGGACTGGCAACGGTCAGCAAACTGGCTGGCGAAACGGTAGGTCAGGAGTTTCTTATTTTTATTTTGGGAAATGAAGAATATGGCATTGATATTCTTAAAGTTCAGGAAATCCGTGGCTACGATCAGGTCACGCGTATTGCCAATACCCCGGAATTTATCAAAGGCGTCACCAATCTGCGCGGGGTGATTGTGCCGATCATCGATCTGCGGGTGAAATTTGCCCAGCAAGGCGTTTCCTACGACGCCAACACGGTGGTGATCGTGCTGAATTTTGGTCAGCGCGTGGTGGGGATTGTGGTTGATGGTGTTTCCGATGTGCTATCGCTGACCACTGAGCAGATCCGTCCCGCACCTGAGTTTGCGGTGACGCTATCGACGGAGTATCTCACCGGCCTGGGCGCGCTGGGTGAGCGGATGCTGATTTTGGTGGATATCGAAAAACTGTTGAACAGCGAAGAAATGTCATTGGTTGATAGCGTAGCGAAAAGCGCCTGATGACACGCCAATTCGCTCATCGGTTCAACCAACGGATTTTCATTAATGCTCAAGGGTTCAGCAGCTTGTTAAACCGTATAAGCAGGATAAATTTCCCAGGTGGGAAGATATGAGACATACCTCTTCAATTATAAAGCGAGAGCCAACGTCGTTGCTGGCGCAAATGGTGCAGCGGCTACCGCTGTCAGACCTGCATTTTCGCAAGATCAGCCAGTTGATCTACCAACGGGCGGGGATCGTACTGGCGGAACATAAGCGCGAGATGGTCTACAACCGTTTGGTGCGCCGTTTGCGCCTGCTTGGGCTGCAAGATTTTGGTGATTATCTGGCGCTATTGGAAAGCGATGCTAACAGTGCCGAATGGCAGGCATTTATCAATGCGCTCACAACCAATCTGACGGCTTTTTTCCGCGAGGCGCACCATTTCCCTATTCTGGCGGAACATGCTCGCTCACGGCCAAACGGCTATTGTGTGTGGAGCACCGCAGCTTCAACTGGGGAAGAAGCTTACTCGATCGCCATCACCTTGAACGAAGTGCTGGGGCGGCGCTCAATGGGCACGCTGGTATGGGCCAGCGATATTGATACCCAGGTGCTGGAAAAAGCTGAAACCGGTATTTATCGCCAGGAAGATTTGTCTACCCTGACGGCAGCACAGAGGCAGCGTTATTTCCTACGCGGTACCGGGCCGCATGAAGGATTGGTGCGGGTCAGGCAGGAACTGTCGGCGCAGGTGCATTTCCAGCCGCTTAACCTGTTGGCAACAGAATGGGATTTGCCTGGGGTATTCGATGCTATTTTTTGCCGCAACGTGATGATCTATTTCGATAAAGAGACACAACAGCGCATTCTGCGCCGCTTTGTACCCTGGCTCAAACCGGGCGGCCTGGTGTTTGCCGGGCATTCCGAAAATTTCAGCCAGCTCAGCCGGGATTTCTACCTGCGTGGGCAGACGGTATATGGTCTGGCCAAGGAAAAGTAATGAATAAAATCAGCGTATTAAGCGTGGATGATTCGGCACTGATGCGGCAGATAATGACCGAAATTGTCAACAACCAACCGGATATGGAAATGGTGGCGACGGCACCAGATCCGCTGGTCGCGCGCGATCTGATCAAACAATTCAACCCGCAGGTATTAACGTTGGATGTCGAAATGCCGCGTATGGACGGGTTGGATTTTCTTGAAAAGCTGATGCGCTTGCGGCCAATGCCGGTGGTGATGGTATCGTCGCTAACCGGCAAAGGTTCCGAGATTACTCTGCGTGCGCTGGAACTGGGAGCAGTGGATTTCGTAACCAAACCGCAGTTGGGTATCCGTGAAGGTATGCTGGCTTACAGTGAGTTGATCGCGGAGAAGATCCGCACGGCGGCGAAGGCTCGCCTGTCTCTGCGCTCTGCCAAACCGAAACCAGAAATTCTCAATCATATCCCTTTGTTGAGCAGTGAAAAACTGATTGCCATTGGTGCCTCAACCGGGGGAACCGAAGCCATTCGCCAAGTGTTGCAGCCGCTGCCTGCCACCAGCCCGGCGCTGTTGATCACCCAGCATATGCCACCGGGTTTTACCCGCTCATTTTCCGAACGGCTTAACAAACTGTGCCAGATTAATGTGAAGGAAGCGGAGGACGGTGAACGAGTGTTGCCGGGCCATGCCTATATCGCCCCTGGCGATCGTCACTTGGAATTGGCGCGCAGCGGGGCCAATTATCAGGTCAGGCTGTACGATGGCCCACCGGTCAACCGGCACCGCCCTTCGGTGGATGTGCTGTTCCACTCGGTGGCGCAGTGTGCCGGGCGCAACGCGGTGGGCGTGATCCTGACCGGCATGGGGAATGACGGGGCAGCAGGCATGTTGGCAATGCATCGTGCCGGGGCTTATACGCTGGCGCAGAACGAAGCCAGCTGTGTGGTGTTCGGCATGCCGCGTGAAGCCATTGCCGTGGGGGGAGTGAGTGAAGTGGTGGAATTGGAGCGCATGAGTCAACGCATGTTGGCGCAGATTGTGGGGGGGCAGGCACTGCGTATCTGAGACGGCATCACAAGCGGTTAACGAACACCGCCCGGCGTAACGGCGAACCAATCTTAGGAGTCAGTATGGCAGACAAGAATCTCAAATTTCTGGTGGTGGATGATTTTTCCACCATGCGGCGCATTGTCAGAAATTTGCTGAGAGAACTGGGTTTTAACAATGTGGAAGAAGCAGAGGATGGCGCCGATGCGCTGAATAAACTGCGGGCCGGTGGTTTCGATTTTGTGGTATCGGATTGGAATATGCCCAATATGGATGGCCTTGAACTGCTGCAAACTATCCGGGCGGACAAAGCGCTGATGTCGATGCCGGTATTGATGGTCACGGCGGAAGCCAAAAAAGAGAACATTATTGCAGCGGCTCAGGCGGGAGCCAGTGGTTACGTCGTCAAACCTTTTACGGCGGCGACCCTGGAAGAAAAACTCAACAAGATTTTTGAAAAATTGGGTATTTAACAGGAGAAGGCGATGAAAGAAATGCCAATGCCTGCCAGTGAAACAGTCAGTGCAGGTGAACTGATCTTCCGTATCGGCCAGTTGACCCGGATGCTGCGCGACAGCCTGCGTGAACTGGGTCTGGATCAGGCGATTGCCCAGGCGGCTGAAGTGATACCGGATGCCCGCGATCGCCTTGATTATGTCGTCACTATGACGGCACAAGCAGCGGAACGCGCGCTCAACTGCGTGGAAGCGGCACAGCCGCGTCAGGCCACGCTGGAGTCTGACGCCAGAATGCTGAAAACCCGTTGGGATGCGTGGTTTGCCAACCCGATAGAACTGGCCGATGCCCGTTCATTGGTGACTGACACGCGCCAGTATCTGGAGCGAGTGCCGGAGCACACCGCCTTCACCAATGCTCAATTGCTGGAAATCATGATGGCGCAGGATTTTCAGGATCTTACCGGGCAGGTGATCAAGCGCATCATGGACGTGGTGCAGGAGATCGAAAAGCAGCTGTTAATAGTTTTGATGGAAAACATTCCAGAACAACCCGCGAAAGAGAAAAAGCCCAGCGGCACACTGCTCAACGGCCCACAGCTCAACCAAAATGGCGTAGGGGTGATCGCTACTCAGGCGCAGGTGGACGACCTGCTCGATAGCCTGGGTTTTTGATAGCGCAGGGGCGTAACGCCAAACGTCCCACTGCTTTTTCTATAGTATCAAACCACCATCCCCCAAATAACCAACCCTTTCCCCCGTTGTTCCTACCATGAAATCCGTATTTTTTTGCCATGCTGGCAGCATATTGATGCCTTATTGATAAACAGGAAGCGCTTCCTTGGCCGAAGACAGCGATCTGGAAAAGAGCGAAGCCCCAACTCCCCACCGATTGGAAAAAGCGCGTGAAGAGGGGCAGATTGCACGTTCGCGCGAATTGACTTCGATCCTGATGTTGATTGCCGGGCTCGCGCTGCTTTGGGTTGCAGGTAGCCATATCGCACAACAACTGGCGAGAATGCTGGCTGATGGGCTGCATTTTGATCGCCACATGGTCAGCAACGACAAGCAGATGCTGCGCCAGTTTGCCGTGCTGCTGCGCCAGACGGTGTGGGCGCTGATGCCGGTATTTGCCGGATTGGTGCTGGTGGCGCTGGCTGCGCCGATGTTGCTGGGCGGGGTGGCTTTCAGTGCCAAATCATTCCAGTTTGACGTGAAACGCCTGAATCCGCTGTCTGGTTTTAAACGCATGTTTTCCACCCAGGTATTGGCAGAGCTGCTGAAAGCGATTCTGAAAGCGCTGCTGGTGGGTTGGGTGGCCGGTCTTTATCTGTGGCATAACTGGGCGGCCATGCTGCATCTGGTGACGCAACAGCCATTGAATGCGCTGGAGCAGGCGCTGCAACTGGTGATCTTTTGTGGTCTGTTAATTGTGCTCGGCCTGGTGCCGATGGTGGTTTTTGATGTGTGTTATCAGCTCTGGAGCCACGTTAGTAAATTAAAGATGACCAAACAGGAAATCCGCGACGAACATAAACAGCAAGAAGGTGATCCTTATGTGAAAGGGCGGATTCGGCAGCAACAAAGAAGGGCCGCACGCCGCCGCATGATGAGCGATGTGCCGAAGGCCGACGTGATTATCACCAACCCGATGCATTACGCGGTGGCGTTACAGTACAACGATAAAAACATGAGTGCCCCCAAAGTGTTGGCAAAAGGGGCGGGAGACATTGCTCTGCGTATCCGCGAATTGGGCAATCAGCACCGTATTCCACTGTTGGAAGCGCCCCCTTTGGCGCGTGCGCTGTATCGCCACAGCGAGATTGGGCAGCAGATCCCGGCGGTCTTGTATGCCGCCGTGGCTGAGGTGTTGGCCTGGGTCTACCAACTGCACCGCTGGCAGCGCGAAGGCGGGGTGATCCCGAAAAAACCGGAGCGCCTGTCGGTGCCGGAAGCTTTAGATTTTAGCCTGAGAGAGGCACCCTGATGGCGAGTTTGATATCCCTGCTGCGCTTGCCGGGCAACGCTAAAGAAGCGCAATGGCAGGTATTGGCTGGCCCGATCCTGATCCTGATGATTCTGTCGATGATGGTGCTGCCGCTGCCCGCATTTATCCTCGACCTGCTGTTTACCTTCAACATAGCCCTGTCGATTATGATCCTGCTGGTGGCGATGTTCACTCAGCGCACGCTGGAATTCGCTGCTTTCCCCACCATCCTGCTGTTTTCAACCTTGTTGCGCTTGGCGCTGAATGTGGCGTCAACGCGCATCATTCTGCTGGAAGGTCATAACGGTTCGGCGGCGGCGGGGCGCGTGATTGAGGCGTTTGGTCACTTTCTGGTGGGGGGCAACTTCGCCATCGGCATTGTGGTGTTCATTATCCTGGTGTTGATTAATTTTATGGTTATCACCAAGGGGGCCGGACGTATTGCTGAGGTGAGCGCGCGTTTTGTGCTTGATGGTATGCCGGGCAAACAGATGGCGATTGATGCCGATCTCAACGCGGGGCTGATCGGCGAAGACGAAGCCAAAAAGCGCCGCGCTGAGGTCACGCAAGAGGCGGATTTTTACGGCTCAATGGACGGAGCCAGCAAGTTTGTGCGCGGTGATGCCGTGGCTGGGCTGATGATCATGGTGTTGAACGTGGTTGGCGGGTTATTGGTCGGTGTGATCCAGCATGGCATGGCATTGGGCGCGGCGGCGGAAACTTACACCTTGCTGACCATTGGTGATGGCCTGGTCGCGCAAATCCCGGCGCTGGTGATTTCCACTGCGGCGGGGGTGATTGTTACGCGGGTTGCCACCGATCAGGACGTGGGCGAACAGATGGTTGGCCAACTGTTCAATAACCCGCGCGTCATGCTGCTGAGCGCCGGAGTGCTGGGGTTGTTGGGGCTGGTGCCCGGCATGCCCAACCTGGTATTCCTGCTGTTTACCGCTGCCTTGCTGGCGTTGGCCTGGCGGCTGCGCGGGCGTGAACAGCAACGGCTAACAACCAGAGAACCGCCGGTACAGCAAGAAAATTCACCGGTGGTAGAAGCCAGTTGGTCGGATGTTCAGTTAGAAGATCCTTTGGGGCTGGAAGTGGGTTATCGCTTGATCTCGATGGTGGATTTTCAGCAGAACGGCGAACTGTTGGGGCGTATCCGTGGTATTCGCAAGAAATTCGCTCAGGACATGGGGTATTTACCACCGGTGATACACATTCGCGACAACCTTGAACTGCCGCCTGCTCACTATCGCATTCTGATGAAAGGGGTGGAAATTGGCAGCGGTGAAGCGCATCCGGGGCGTTGGTTGGCAATTAACCCAGGCAATGCGGTGGGGGAGTTGGCCGGGGAGAAAACGGCCGATCCAGCATTTGGCCTACAGGCGGTGTGGATCGACAGTGCGCTGCGTGAACAGGCGCAAACCCAGGGATTTACCGTGGTGGAAGCCAGCACGGTAGTCGCCACCCATCTGAATCATCTGCTTGGTCAATTTGCCAGTGAACTGTTTGGCCGCCAGGAAACCCAGCAATTATTGGATCGCGTTGCGCAGGACATGCCAAAACTGACCGAAGATTTTGTGCCAGGCGTAGTCTCGCTGACCATCCTGCATAAAGTGTTGCAGAACCTGTTGGCTGAACGGGTGGCTATCCGTGACATGCGCACGGTGCTGGAAACGCTGGCGGAGCATGCGCCGATACAGAGCGATCCTTATGAATTGACTACCGTGGTGCGTGTTGCGCTAGGGCGTGCCATCACCCAGCAATGGTTCCCCGGCAATGATGAAATTCAGGTTATTGGCCTGGATACCCCGCTGGAGCGCCTGTTGTTGCAGGCGTTACAAGGGGGAGGTGGCCTGGAGCCGGGGCTGGCGGACAAACTGCTGGATCAGGCAAAGCAGGCATTACAACGGCAGGAAATGCTTGGCGCACCGCCGATACTGCTGGTGAATCACGCGTTACGAACGCTGCTGGCGCGTTTTCTGCGCCGCACGCTGCCGCAGTTGGTGGTGTTATCGAACCTGGAAATTAATAACGATCGCCAAATCCGTATGACATCCACCATTGGAGCCATTTGATGAAAACCGTTTTATCCTTATTTCTGTTGTTGATGCCTTTGGCTGCGCAGGCGGTGTCTGGTTCTTGGATGGCGAGCAATGACGGCGTGGAACTGAGGTATGGGCAAACGCGCGCTGAGTCCCCGGTGTTGCATCCGGTGGGTATTTACCCCAATACCCAGGTTCGAATCCGCAGTATCAGTTGGCGCTATCAATTAATGTCTGCTGAACCGGCAGGGCTGCGGGTGCAGCTCTGTACGGCTGCCCGCTGTATTTCACTGGCGGGTGGCAGCGGATACAGCGATGCACTGGAAGGTGAGCCTGCCGACGGTGAGTTCCGCTTTGTGTATTACGTGCAGGCGCACGGTGCGCTCAACCCACCACTGCGGGTGATCAGCAATCAACTGATTGTGAATTACGAGTCGTAGGGGGTATTCGGGGAGGGAAGTAATAAAATTGGTATTTATTCAACGGGAATGGATACGAATGTGCTTGGGCAACAGAGGGAGCGGATTAACTTTTGTTCTTGAGTCTAGATCCTAATCTTGCGGCCCAGCAGATGATGGGTACAGGAGTGCCCATCGGGGCCATACAACGATGGGGGTTGCTGGTGCAAGATGCTCAGGGCTTGCGTGTTGTGAGCAAGATGATGGTTGAGCAACAGGCCGTTATGCTGATTCTGCTCGCGCAATTGCAGGGCTTGTTGCTGTATTTGCTGCCAACGGCTGGCGAGAGATGGCTGTTGAGGGTAAGGGGCCAGAAAATGGTGTGAATGCTCCAGCGCCGCCCGCTGTTTTTCCAGCCAGCTGATTGTGTTCAGTAATTGGTTTTTGGTATCGGTGACGCGTTGCAGAGCCACGCTGGCTAAGGGATGAGAACAGAGCAGAACCTGTTCTTCGGCTAACACCGTTGCCAGGGCACCCAGCGTTTCCAGCAGTTTATCCAGCAATTGTGCCAGGTTTTCCATCGTGAGCGATACCTTTTAACCGTTGTCTGATATCCAATCGTTTTGCACCTCGTGTAACAGTACATCAGCAATTTTACCGGTATCCATTTTCAGTTCACCGTTACGGATGGCTTGTTTGATCGTCTCCACCCGTTGCCTATCAATGTCCTGGGTGCCCGGTTGCATCAGGCGGGTTTGTGCCTCGCTCAGTTTTACCTGCGTCCCGCTGACAGTGGTTTCAGGCTGCACGTTTTTACGTGCTTGCAGCGTATTTTCAGCGGATGTGTCACGCGGTTGTACCATGGGTATGGGTTGCAACCGCTGGGTACGATCGATACTCATCCTTACTCTCCATCTGAACCACGGTCGAGCAAAGGTGCTGGCTGCGGTTTATACAATTGGTTTTCCCTGGTGTCCTATCATCTTTTCAGCTTGTGGCTCTGGCTATCTAACATGGCCGCTGAACAGACTGAGGGAGATCCCCGTGACATTGCACAACGCCGGGGTATAGGCATATAAATCCTGTTTATCGTTTTTTTATTATCGGTAAGACGGAGCAAAACTTTACTTTTTTATAATGTCAGACGAATGGTGCCATCATCATTGGCAATACCGCTGACAATCAGCCCGGAAGTCATCCGAACCCGCACATTACCTTCGGCAATGGCATTGTTCATCGCTTTACCTGTACCACTAATATTAAACCCTTCCCCCTGCGCCACTACCTGCACCGGTTGCCCGGTTTTGATCACCCAGGCACGCCTTAACATCATCAGATTCAGCGGTTGACCAGGATTGATATTACGCAGGCTGATGGCACCGAGCGCTTTATCACTGTCGGTCAACGTGCGAGGGGGCAAAGTATCCAGCCGCCCGGTTTTCACGGTTATATCGGCTGCGGTTAATTGACGGCCAGCGCCGATGGCGCGCGTAGAGACCAGATAGCGGCCAACGAGCTGCACCTGAATCTGAATAAAATACCGCTGTTGGCCGCAGTGGGCTGAAATACTGATATTCCCCCAACGGCGAGTGTGTTGCAGCCATGAAAGCTGGGGAACGTCACACTGCGGCCACAGGTTTGATGGTGTGCGCACGTAAACTTTGACCTCTACGGGATTGTCGGTAAATTGCGCCTGAATAAAACGCTCAATCTGTGCGGATAAATCTTCGGCCCGGGCATTCAGGCAAAGCAGCAGGCCGGTGAACAGCAGGCTGTATCCTGCGATAGCGCACAACGCTCCCCAGCTCAAAGCCGCACATCTCATTCGCCAACGTTTTGTGCTGTTTGCCACCCTCGCCTTGAGAGTGGGGGTTAGGGGAAGGGACGGCATCTTGGGCAAGGGCGGGGCATCGCCCGGCGTTTTACCTTTCATTTTCGCCTCAGCAAGTGCAACCACAATGTGCACCAGTGTAGCTATTGAGCGCAAAACTTAAGCAGAAAAATAGCGCGGCATTTTGCTGTTATTCCGGCGATAGGGGGTGGTTTGGAACGCTTATGCTGTTCACTCGACGTTCTCATCTTGCGGAGGGAGCATGCTCGATAAATTAGACACTGCTCTACGCTTTGGCCAAGAGGCGCTGAATTTGCGGGCCCAACGGCAGGAAATCCTGGCAGCCAATATTGCTAATGCCGATACGCCGGGTTATCAGGCCCGTGATATCGATTTTGCCAGCCAACTGCACAACGTTATGAGGCAGGAGCGCACCAATGGCCGTGGCATGGGGTTAAGCCTGACCTCAACGCGCCATATTCCAGTGCAAAACCTGCAACCACCGGCGCTTGATTTACTGTTCCGCGTGCCGGACCAGCCAGCCATGGACGGCAACACGGTGGATATGGACCGCGAACGTACCCATTTTGCCGATAACAGCCTGAAGTATCAGGCAGATCTGACCCTGATAAACGGGCAGATCAAAGGCATGTTGTCTGTGCTGCAAGGAGGATAAACCGCATGTCGCTACTGAGTATTTTTGATATTTCCGGTTCTGCGCTGTCGGCGCAATCTCAACGCTTGAACGTCAGCGCCAGCAACATGGCGAATGCGGACAGCATCACCGGCCCAGGGGGTGAACCCTACCGGGCCAAGCAAGTGGTATTTCAGGTGGCTGCCGTGCCGGGCCAACTGACCGGCGGAGTACGCGTAGCACAACTGGTGGACGATCCGGCCCCGGAGCGGCTGGTGTTTCAGCCGGGGCATCCGCTGGCCGATGCCAAAGGATACGTGCGGATGCCCAACGTGGATGTAGTGGGTGAAATGGTCAATACCCTATCGGCTTCCCGCAGTTATCAGGCCAATGTTGAAGTCTTGAACACCACCAAATCCATGATGATGAAAACCCTGACGCTGGGTCAGTAACCGGAGTTTTTTATGGCGATTGCCGCAACCACCAATGAATCACGGGATAACACCGTTGCCGGAGCCATTGACCAACCCCGCGCTAGCGAGGATTTAAACAAAAATTTTCTGAATCTGCTGGTGGCTCAGTTGAGGAACCAAGATCCCACCAACCCGATGCAGAACAATGAGCTGACCACGCAGTTAGCGCAGATCAACACCGTCAGCGGGATTGAAAAACTCAATACCACGCTGGGGGCGATTTCGGGCCAGATCAACAGTAACCGCTCAATTCAGGCCAGTTCCCTGATTGGCCACGGCGTGATGGTGCCAGGGAAAGCGATCCTTGTGGGGAACCAAGGTGGCAAGGTGAGTACCACGCCTTTTGGCATTGAGCTGGAACGCACTGCTGATGCGGTCACCGTGACGATCAGTGATGCAGCCGGCAAAGTGGTGCGCACCATGGAAATTGGCGGCGTGGCCGCCGGGGTGCATGCGTTTACCTGGGACGGTTCGATGGATGACGGCAGTAGCGCACCGGATGGGGCTTACAGCGTGGCAATCAACGCCAGAAGTGGCAGTGAACAGTTGGTGGCACAACCGCTGCGTTTTGCCCTGGTCAGTGGGGTTACGCGCGGGACTGATGGGGCGAAATTGGATCTGGGGGTGGCGGGTAGCGCGATACTGGACGATGTACGCCTGATTCTGCCCAAAGTTGGGGCAACCGAATAACCCCATTGCCTGTCCGATCGGCAAGGGTGCACCGAGCCGATCCTGAATCACACTTATTTCGGAGAACAACATGGCCTTTTCTCAAGCAGTCAGCGGTTTGAACGCGGCGGCAACCAACCTGGATGTGATCGGTAACAATATTGCCAACTCTGCAACCTACGGCTTTAAATCAGGCAGTGCCTCGTTTGCTGATATGTTTGCCGGTTCTCAGGTGGGGCTGGGGGTTAAAGTGGCCGGGATCACGCAAAACTTCAACGACGGCGCGACTACGCCGACCAGCCGTTCACTGGATATCGCCATCAGCGAGAACGGTTTCTTCCGCATGCAGGATAACGCTGGTGGGGTTTTCTATACCCGCAATGGTCAATTCACCCTGGATGAAAACCGCAACTTGACCAACATGCAGGGGCTGAGTTTGACGGGTTATCCGGTAGCGGGAACACCGCCAACCGTTCAGCAAGGGGCCAATCCGCTGCCGCTGAGTATCCCCGAAGGTTTAATGAAAGCGCGAGCCACCACGATGGGCAATATGGTGATCAACCTGAGATCAACCCATCAGGTTCCAGAGACGCAGCCCTTCGATCCCGGCAACACTGCATCATTTAATTACGTCAACACCATTACCACCTATGACTCATTGGGTAATGCCCACAATATCAACGCGTATTTTATTAAAACGGCGGATAACCAGTGGGATGTTTACACCCAGGATGGCAGCGTGAATGGCTCTCCAGCCGGGAAAGCCGGTAGCCTGAATTTCAGTACCAGCGGTACGTTGACCGAGACGCGCGATGTTAATGGCGACCCCAGTGCCATACCGTTCAACCTGGTGATCCCGATGTCTGCCAAAGACGGCGCACCGGCGCAAACCTTCAATCTGAGCTTTGCAGGCAGCCTACAGCAGAATGTGGGCAGTGATTCTGCCAGCCGAACGGTTCAGGACGGTTATACCACCGGTGAGTACAAAGGTTTCCAGATCAATAAGGATGGCACCGTGGTGGGGGTGTATTCCAACCAGCAAACCCAATTGTTGGGCCAGATCGTACTGGCCAATTTCTCTAACCCGGAAGGGTTGGAATCACAGGGGGATAATGTCTGGAGAGAAACGGCGGCTTCCGGCCAATCACGGGTGGGCCTGGCCGGTGGGGGAAGTTTTGGTTCACTGACCAGTGGTGCATTGGAAGCCTCCAATGTCGATCTGAGCCGGGAACTGGTGAATATGATTGTGGCCCAGCGCAATTATCAGTCGAATGCGCAAACCATCAAAACCCAGGATTCGATTTTACAAACCTTGGTCAGCCTGCGCTAAGCGCCCGTTGACCAATAACGCCGCTTGAATAGGCGTGAGGATGGCTATGGATCACGCAATTTATACCGCGATGGGGGCAGCTCGCCAGACTCTGGAGCAACAGTCGGTGACGGCTAATAATCTGGCTAACGCCTCAACGCCTGGATTCCGCGCCCAACTGCTGGCACTGCGTGCGGTGCCGGTGGCTGGGCCGAGTGTGCCAACGCGCACCCTGGTGGCGGCCTCAACACCGGGGGTAGACCTGCGCCAGGGGCCGCTGAACTATACCGAACGGCCGTTGGATGTGGCATTGCAGCAGGATGGTTTTCTGGTGGTCAGCCAGCCGGATGGCAGCGAAGCCTACAGCCGCAACGGCAATATTCAAATCTCCGCCACAGGGCAGTTGATCGTACAGGGGCGGCCGTTGCTGGGGGATGGTGGGCCGATAGACGTGCCTCCGCAGGCACAGCTGACTATCGCGGCGGATGGCACGATCTCGGCGCTTAACCCAGGCGATCCCCCCAATACGCTGGCCCAGATTGGCCGCCTGAAATTAGTTAAAGCCGCAGCGTTTGAGGTGATACGCGGTGATGATGGCCTGTTTCATCTTAGCGCGGCTACCCAGCAGCAACGGGGTACTACGCTGCCCAACGATCCGCAGGTGCGGGTCATGCCAGGGGTACTGGAAGGCAGCAACGTGAAGCCTACGGAAACCATGGTGGAGATGATTGCCAACGCCCGCCGCTTTGAAATGCAAATGCAGGTCATCCAAAGCGTGGATGAAAACGCGCAGCGTGCTAACGCAGTGCTGGCAATGAGCTGAGTGCAGAGGAGTACGTCATGATCCCATCTTTATGGATTGCCAAAACCGGCCTGGATGTGCAGCAAACCAATATGGACGTGATCGCTAACAATTTAGCGAACGTCAGCACCAACGGTTTTAAGCGCCAGCGCGCGGTATTTGAGGATCTGCTGTATCAGACCCTGCGCCAGCCGGGGGCACAGTCTTCCGAACAGACCACCTTGCCTTCGGGTTTACAGATCGGCACCGGTGTACGCCCGGTGGCCACTGAGCGAATTCACGGCCAGGGCAACCTGTCACAGACCAACAACAGCAAAGATGTGGCGATCAAAGGCCAGGGCTTTTTCCAGGTGATGTTGCCGGATGGCAGCCCAGCTTACACTCGCGACGGCTCATTCCAGGTTGATCAGAACGGCCAACTGGTTACCGCCAGCGGTTTTCAGGTGCAACCGGCGATCGCCATTCCGGCCAATGCCTTGAGCATCACCGTGGGGCGTGACGGTATTGTGAGCGTCACGCAACAAGGCCAGACGGCGGCTCAACAGGTGGGGCAACTGACGCTGACCACCTTCATCAACGACAGTGGCCTGGAAAGCCTGGGGGAAAATCTATATCAGGAAACCGTCAGCTCCGGTGCGCCGAATGAAAGTACGCCGGGTCTGAATGGTGCAGGTTTGCTGTATCAGGGATATGTGGAAACCTCAAACGTTAACGTGGCGGAAGAACTGGTCAATATGATCCAGACCCAGCGTGCTTATGAGATCAACAGTAAAGCGGTAGCGACTTCGGATCAGATGCTGCAAAGACTGACGCAGCTCTAACCGCCGTACCCGAGTGAGAGAAACCTGTGGCAACCCGATATCTCATTACCAGCCTGCTGCTGCAAGCGCTGCTGCTTGGCGGTTGTGCTTATCTGCCGCGTACGCCTTTGGTGGAAGGGGCGACCACGGCACAACCGGCGCCTGCCACCGCGCCGGTGCCGAATGGGGCTATTTTTCAGGCCGCCCAGCCGATGAACTACGGCTATCAGCCGCTGTTCGAAGATCGCCGCCCGCGTAATATCGGCGATACCCTGACTATTGCCTTGCAGGAAAACGTCAGCGCCAGCAAAAGCTCATCGGCTAACGCCAGCCGTAACGGAGCCAGCACCTTTGGGGTGGCAACCGCGCCGCGTTATCTGGCGGGTCTGCTGGGGAATGCGCGGGCCGATATGGATATTGCGGGTGACAGCACTTTTGGCGGCCAGGGGGGAGCGAATGCCAACAACACCTTTAGCGGTACGATCACCGTAACGGTCAATCAGGTATTGGCTAACGGTAATCTGCATGTGGTGGGGGAAAAACAGATTGCCATTAATCAGGGCACCGAATTTATCCGTTTCTCCGGTGTGGTCAACCCGCGCACGATCAGCGGTAACAACTCGGTCACGTCAACGCAGGTGGCGGACGCCCGGATTGAATACGTTGGCAATGGCTACATTAATGAAGCGCAAACCATGGGGTGGTTGCAACGTTTCTTCCTGAACGTTTCACCGTTTTGAGATGCAATACCGTTGCACACTGACAGCCACACGCCCTTTGAGCCAGGTGGGTAAGAGATCATGTTGAAGAAAATATTAACAGTGTTGCTGGCGATCATTCTCACCATGCCCGCCTACGCCGAGCGCATCCGCGATCTGGTCACCATACAGGGCGTGCGGGACAACGCGCTGATTGGTTACGGGCTGGTGGTCGGGCTGGATGGCACGGGCGATCAGACCATGCAAACCCCGTTTACTACCCAGAGTTTGAGCAACATGCTGTCGCAGTTGGGGATCACGGTGCCAGCAGGCACCAATATGCAGTTGAAAAACGTGGCAGCGGTGATGGTTACCGCCAAGCTGCCGCCATTTTCCCGGGTTGGGCAGAGCATTGACGTGGTGGTGTCCTCGATGGGGAATGCCAAAAGCCTGCGCGGCGGTACGTTGCTGATGACGCCGTTGAAAGGTGTGGATAACCAGATTTACGCGCTGGCGCAGGGTAATGTACTGGTCGGCGGCGCGGGCGCGGCGGCGGGGGGCAGCAGTGTGCAGGTCAACCAATTGGTCGGTGGGCGTATCAGCAACGGCGCCATCGTTGAACGGGAGCTCCCAACCACCTTCGGCCAGGATCGGGTGCTCAATCTGCAATTGAACACTGATGATTTTACGTTAGCACAGCAAATCAGTGACGCGATTAACCGCCAGAATGGCAGCGGAACGGCCACGGCGCTGGATGCCCGCACCGTCCAGGTACAGGTGCCGTATGGCAACAGTTCACAGGTGCGTTTTTTGGCGGATATTCAAAATATCAGCATTAACATTGGTTCTGTTGATGCCAAAGTGATCATCAATTCACGTACTGGTTCGGTGGTGATGAACCGCGATGTGATTCTGGATTCCTGTGCGGTCGCACAGGGTAACCTGTCGGTGGTGGTTGATCGGCAGAATATTGTCAGCCAGCCGGACACCCCGTTGGGTGGCGGCCAAACGGTGGTAACGCCGAATACCCAGATTTCCGTGCAGCAGCAGGGTGGCGCACTGCAAAAAGTGAATGCCAGTGCCAACCTCAACACCGTGGTGCGCGCCTTGAATGCGTTGGGTGCCACCCCGATAGACCTGATGTCGATTTTGCAGGCCATGCAAAGTGCAGGCTGCCTGCGAGCCAAACTGGAAATTATCTGATGAACCGCGATCTGCTGGCTATCTCCGGTGCTGCCTATGACGCTCAGGCGCTGAATGACTTGAAACGGCAGGCCACCGCCGATCCACAGGGCAGCCTGTTGCAGGTGGCACAGCAGATTGAGGGCCTGTTCGTGCAGATGATGCTGAAAAGCATGCGTGCCGCCTTGCCACCAGGTGGCCTCTTGAGCAGCGAGCAAACGCGTTTATACACCGCGATGTACGATCAGCAGCTTGCCCAGCAGATGTCGCAAAAAGGGTTAGGCTTGGCAGAGATGATGCTGAAACAGCTTTCTGTAACCCATGCCGGGCAGAGCGCAGCGGCAGGCATCATTGTGCCGATGTTGTTGGGTAACGATGGGCCGTACACCGCGCCGAGCCAGATACTGGCACAACGGGTACGCCGCGCCGTGCCGAAAATGCCGCCGGAGGCACCGATACCCTTGACCAATGGCAATTTTGTGGCGCGTTTATCCATTCCTGCACGGCTTGCCAGCCAACAAAGCGGCATTCCGCACCAGTTGATCATGGCGCAGGCCGCACTGGAATCTGGTTGGGGCCAGCGTGAAATCCCGGCGGCAGATGGTTCACCAAGTCACAACCTGTTCGGGATCAAGGCGGGCAGCAGTTGGCAAGGCCCGGTAACGGAAATCACTACGACTGAATTTACACTGGGTGCGGAAAAAAAGATCAAGGCCCGTTTTCGCGTGTATGGCTCCTATGCAGAAGCACTCAGTGATTACATCAAACTGCTGACTAATAATCCCCGCTATGCCGGTGTGGTAAGCGCCCGCAGCCCGGAGCAGGCAGCGCACGCCTTGCAACAGGCCGGTTATGCCACCGATCCACAGTACGCCAGGAAACTGGTCAACCTCATGCAGCAGATGCAAAGCGCCAATGCGCCAGTGGCAACAGCCTACGCGCAGGATTTGAACGATTTATTCTGATGTTTCTCTTGGTTTTTCCCCTCAAGTTTTCCCTTTCGATGCCGATAATCCCTACAAGTTAAGTGGGAAAGTATTACAGAATCATTGAACTCTATGGGCTTTTGCCTCATCGCATAAGGAATTTATATGTCCAGTGGCTTGATTAATACCGCGATGAGTGGGCTGAATGCGGCGCAGATCGCACTTGGCACCGTCAGTAATAATATTTCCAACTACAACGTGGCAGGCTATAACCGGCAAAGCGCGATATTGGCACAAAATGGCGGCCAGAGGACGCTGAACGGATTTATCGGTAACGGGGCGGCCGTCACCACGGTGCGCCGTGAATATGACCAGTTTATCGCTACGCAGCTGCGCGGAGCACACAGTCAGGCGGCGGCTCAGAATAGCTATTTCGAAAAAATCGGCCAGATTGACAATTTGCTGTCGGCCAAAACCAATACCCTGGCGACGGGCATTGAGGATTTCTTCAAGAACCTACAGAACGTGGTGAGCAATGCTGGGGATGATGCGGCTCGTCAAACCGTGCTGGGGAAAGCCAATGGGTTGGTGAACCAGTTCAATAATACGGATAAATACCTGCGAGATATGGATGCAGGTATTAATCAGCAACTGCGCGACAGTGCGATTCAAATCAACAACTACAGCCAGCAAATCGCCAGGCTGAACGACGAAATCACCCAAATGCGTGCCAGCAGCGGCGGTAGCGAGCCTAATGCGTTGTTGGATCTGCGCGATCAACTGGCCAATGAGTTGAATAAAGTCGCCGGTATTCAGGTGATTCAACAGGATGGTAATACCTACACCGTGACGTTTGCTAACGGCCTGACGCTGGTGCAGGGCAATATCGCCTACCAACTGGAGGCGATGCCCTCCAGCCAAGATCCGGCGCGCCTGACGCTCGGTTACAACCGGGGCCAGGGTGCCAGCGAAATCCCTGCAAGCCAGATGACTCACGGCAGCGTCAGCGGCGTGCTGCAATTTCGCCGCGAATCACTGGACAGCGCACGCAATCAACTGGGGCAGTTGGCGCTGGCGTTGGCGAGCAGTTTTAACCAACAGCATCGTGAGGGTTTCGATATCAATGGCGATCCCGGCGGCGATTTTTTCCGTTTTTCCGGCGGCTATGGCGTGAGCAACGCTCATAACCGTGGGGATATGGCGGTGTCGGTGGCTTATACCGATACCCGCCAAGTTAAAGCCAGCGATTACCACCTGGAATTTGACGGAGCCAACTGGCAGATCACCCGCCTGGCCGACAACGCCAAAGTGCCAGCCAGTGCCGGAACCGATGCCAATGGCAAACCGACGTTGAACTTCGATGGTTTGCAGATCGGTATGAACGGTAACGTGCAAAAAAATGACAGTTTCATTCTGAAACCGGTCAGCGACGTAGCAGGCAGCTTGACGGTGGCGATAGGGGGTTCTGCGCAATTGGCCGCCGCCGGGGCAAAAGACGCTGGCAAAGGGGATAACGACAACGCCAAGAAACTGCTGGGCTTGCAAACCCAAAAAGTGGTGGAGGGGAAAGCCACGCTGAGCGGTGCCTATGCCGGGTTGGTCAGCAGCGTGGGTAACCAAACGGCAACTGCCAAAATCAACAGCACTGCGCAAGGCAGCATCGTTAAACAGCTGGAAAATCAGCAGCAATCGATTTCCGGGGTCAATCTGGATGAAGAATATGCCGAACTGCTGCGCTTTCAGCAGTATTACATGGCGAACGCGCAGGTGATTCAAACCGCAACGTCGCTGTTTGATGCGTTACTGAGTATCCGCTGATGTTTACCGTCGCCAGGTTAATCGCTGGTTTCGCTCCCGAAAATAATACTCATCCCGATATGGGTGCAAGAGAGAGTTTATTGGGAAAAGGGAGCATTTCACGGGGTTCAGCCGCTTATTTTAAGGAATTGATGCCATGCGCATGAGCACCAGTATGATTTACCAGCAAAACCTGTCGGGCGTTACCCAGAATCAGTCTTTATGGATGCAGGCCGGGCAACAGCTCTCCAGCGGGAAGCGTGTGCTTTACCCTTCAGACGATCCGTTAGCGGCTTCACAAGCGGTGATGGTTTCTCAGGCGCTCGCGGAAAACAGCCAATATGCCTTGGCGCGCACCTTTGCTCGCCAGAATATTTCATTGGAAGAAAGCGTACTGCGTGGTGCCGCAGTCAGTATTGAAGGCATGAAAACCCTGCTGGTGAGCGCGGGTGACGGTACGCTCAGCGACAACGATCGTGATTCGCTGGCGACGCAGTTACAGGGGCTGAAAGATCAGTTACTCAGCCAGGCGAACAGCACCGACGGGAATGGCCGTTATCTCTTTGCGGGTTATGCCAACGATCAGCCACCTTTTGTTGAACAGGGGGGAACGGTGGTGTATCAAGGCAGCGCTTCGCGGATCGAACAAAAAGTGGATGCCAACCGCTCGATGATCGTCGGCCATACCGGTAATGCGATCTTTATGTCGTTGACCAGCAACGCGAAGCCGGAGCCGGATGGCAGCCCGGCAGAAACCAGCGTGTTCAACAGCATCGATATGGCATTGAATGCCCTGAAAACGCCGTTACAGGGGGCAGATAGCGCCACCCGTAATCAGGTGAGAGCGGTTTTAGATAAAGCCGCCCGTGGTTTGGATAATACCTACAACCAGGTTCTGAGCACCCGTGCGGTATTGGGGACGCAATTGCAGGAGTTGGAGGTGTTAGACAACATCGGCGTTGAGAATACCTACTATCACCAGGCTCAACTGAGCGCGCAGGTGGATGTGGATATCGTTGAAGCGATTTCCACCTACTACATGCAGCAGGCGGCGCTACAGGCATCGTATAAAACCTTCAATGACATGCAGGGAATGTCATTGTTCCAGATGAGTCGTTAATGGGGTTATCCCACTATTTTCCGGGTGGGAACGTTTTAGGTGTGCTGAGAGGCGCTGGTGAGTGGCAACACCGCTAGCAGCTTCTTGAAACCGGGCACACTTTTTGGGTACGGCACTCTCTCTCCTACTCATGCTCGAGTGCCGTACCATTTTTTTAAGGGTTCATGCCGCCCATTACCGCCGCCAGTCGCTCAAAAAACTCTCCGAACAGACGCTCACAAAAGGGGGCTAACATTGGCATCATCAAGCCGATGGTGAGAATGCCAATGGTCATGGTCACCGGGAAACCGATCACAAACACCGAAAGTTGCGGTGTCACGCGGTTGAGCAGGCCAAGCGCCAGATTCAGCGTCAGCAGCAGGCAAATCAGCGGCAGCGCCAGCATCATGCCGTTAATAAAGATCAGCGAACCGGCCTGTGCCAGCGCCAGAAAACCGTTGCCATTAAGGGGCTGAGCCTGGATCGGCAGCGTATGGAAGCTGTCGGCCAGCAGGGAAATCAGCCACAGATGGCCGTCAAAGCTAAGGAACAGCAGCATCGCCAGCAGGTTCAGCAGGCGTGCCAGGATCGGTGTATTGGGGCCACCGGAAGGATCAAAAAAGGTAGCGAATGACAGCCCCATTTGCAGGCCGATCACCTCCCCGGCCAGGCGCACGGCGGCAAAGGCAAACTGCATGGTTAACCCCAGCGCTACGCCAATCAACACTTGCTGAATTGCCAGCCACAGGCCGGTGATCGAAAAAATGGGGATAGTGCTGTTGGGTAATACGGGAACGAGCAGCAACACGATCAGCGCGCCAAGGCCAATTTTCACCCGCTTGCTGATGGCTTTTTCGCTGAACAGCGGTGCCGTGCCAATCAGCGCCAGCACGCGCAACAACGGCCAGAAAAACTGGCTTAACCAGCCGCTGAGCTGCGCACTGTCGAAGGTGAACATGATTAACCGATCAGGTTGGGCAGGTTGCTGAACAGGATACGCATGTAATCCAGCAGCAGATTAAGCATCCATGGCCCGGCAACGATAATCGTCACCACCACGGACAGAATTTTGGGAATGAACGACAGCGTCATTTCGTTAATCTGCGTTGCGGCTTGCAACAGGCTCACTATCAGGCCGCTGATCAGGGCGGCCAGCAGCAGCGGAGCGGCCAGCGCCAGGGCGACTTTCATCGCTTCGGTGCCGAGTGCCATTACCGATTCGGGTGTCATGAAAAACCTCCTTTAGCCGCCTAGCTATAAAAACTTTGCGCCAGTGAACCGAGCAGCAACTGCCAGCCATCCACCAGCACAAACAGCATCAGCTTGAACGGTAACGAGATGGTTGCCGGGGGCACCATCATCATCCCTAATGCCATCAGCACGCTGGCTACCACCAAGTCGATGATCAGAAACGGGATAAATACGGTAAAACCGATTTGGAACGCGGTTTTCAGCTCGCTGGTGACATAAGCGGGCAACAGGATGCGCATTGGCACCGCTTCCGGGCCCGCCAGCGGCGGTAAATTTGCCAGCTTGGCGTACAAGGCCAAATCGGTTTCCCGCGTCTGGCGCAGCATAAATTCATGTAATGGCTGTGCTCCCTGCTGAATGGCCACATCCAGGTTGATCTTATCCTGGCTGAAGGGCAGATAAGCCTCCTGATACACCTTGTCAAACACCGGCGCCATAATGAAAAAGGTCAGAAACAGCGCCAGCCCCAACAGCACCTGATTGGGCGGAGCAGAAGGGGTGCCCAGTGCGTTACGCAGCAGCCCCAGCACGATAATGATGCGGGTGAAACTGGTCATCATCAGCAATAGAGCGGGCAGGAAGCTGAGCGAGGTCAGCAACACCAACGTTTGTATCGGCAATGACCAGCTTTGGCCGCCGTTGGCCAAAGGTTGGCTAATCAGGCCCGGTAATTGAGCAAGGGCGTTCGGGCTGATCAACAGCAATAAAACAAGGGTGGCGCGGCGGTGAGGTGAGCGACTCATGCTGATTTCTCCGGGCGTTTCAGCACTTTCTGCATAAGCCGGCGGAAATCCGCGGGCGGCAGGTTTTCCGCCTGCGCGGGCGCTTTTTCCGGGGCGGGCAGGGTATGCAGCGGAGTAATCTGTTGGGCGGTGACGCCCAGCACCAGCCAGGTGTTATCCACCTCAACGATCACCACGCGTTCGCGTTGGCCCACTGGGCAGCTGGCTTTTAGCTGGAGTAGTTTATTCCCGTGGGTTTGGGAGGCAAAACCCAGGCGACGATACAGCCAGCTCACGCACAGAATCAGCAGCAGAATAACGCTCAGCGCACTGCCGACCTGCATCAGTACCGAACCAGCGGGCAGCACCGTAGTCGGTTGCTGTTGGGTGCTTTGTGTCTGTACGGCGGCATTGGCGTTCATCAGCGGCTCAGTCGGCGCATGCGTTCGGAAGGCGTAATGATATCGGTGATGCGCACGCCGAATTTGTCGGCCACCACGACCACTTCACCTTGGGCGATCAGATAACCGTTGATCAGAATATCCAGTGGTTCACCGGCCAGGCCATCCAGTGACACCACGGAACCTTGCGACAGGCGCAGCAGTTCTTTGATGGTCATTTTGGTGCGGCCCAGTTCGACGGTCAGCTTGACCGGGATGTCCAGAATCAGGTCGATATCCTGCATATTGCCTGTTGCCTCCTGCGTTTCCAGCGCGTTGAAAACGCCTTCGGTGGTGGCTGCGGATGCCTCGCTGGCCTGTTGTTCGTTAAACGCATCAGCCCACAGATCCTCTACCGATGCCTGTTCTGTGCCAACCAGTGGCTTTGCATCATTCATTGGGCTGTTCCTCATGCAGAGTGTGCAAAATGGGGTTAATCAGATGTTCAATACGCAGGGCGTACTGCCCGTTCAGCGTGCCGTATTGGCTGGTTAAAACCGGTACGCCGTCAACGTGGGCGATCAGGCGTTCCGGTTTATCAATGGGCAACACATCGCCAGGTTGCAGTTGCAGCACTTTTGACAGGCGCAGCGGGATATCAACGAAGTTGGCAACCAGCTCCAGCTCGGAATGCTGTACCTGTTTCACCAACGTTTCGCGCCAGTCGCTGTCTTCCTGCCGCGAGTTTTCCAGCGGAGGATTGGTCAGCAGTTCACGCAGCGGCTCAATCATGGCAAACGGGATACAGATATTGAATTCACCGCTCAGTGCGCCGATTTCCACCTGAAACGGCGTGGTAACCACGATGTCATTCGGTGAGGTGGTGATATTGGTGAATTTGACCTGCATTTCGGCGCGTACATATTCCACGTTGATTTTATAAATGGCACTCCAGGCATCGCCGTAGGCGTCCAGTGCCAGGTGCAGCATACGTTTGATCACGCGCTGCTCGGTTGGGGTAAATTCGCGGCCCTCCACTTTGGTAGGGAAACGGCCATCACCGCCGAACAGGTTATCTACGGCGATGAACACCAGGCTGGGCGCAAACACGAACAGCGCGGTGCCACGCAGCGGACTCAAATGCACCAGATTCAGGTTGGTGGGCACCGGCAGGTTGCGGGCAAACTCATGGTATGGCTGGATTTTGAGCGGGCCGACCGTAATGTCCGGGCTGCGGCGCAGCAGGTTGAACAACTCGATGCGAAAATGGCGGGCAAACCGTTCATTGATGATTTCCAGCGCCTGTAAACGCTCACGCACCACGCGGCGCTGGGTATTGGGATCGTAGGGTTTTACGTCGTTATCACGGTGGTGGGCGACAA
Source organism: Chania multitudinisentens RB-25 (assembly GCF_000520015.2). Classification (GTDB taxonomy): domain Bacteria; phylum Pseudomonadota; class Gammaproteobacteria; order Enterobacterales; family Enterobacteriaceae; genus Chania; species Chania multitudinisentens. The sequence continues at coordinate 4,155,739 of NZ_CP007044.2, read as the reverse complement.
CCGGCTCGGCGCTTTCGGCTTCGCCGTTGAGCAAAGCGTCAATCTCTGCCTGTGAAAGAATGCTATCGCCCATAAATCATTACCGCAGGATAAAGGCAGTGAACAGCACGTCGCTGATCACCTGCGGCGGTTGTCCCTTAACCAGCGGCAGACTCAGCACGTCTTTAATCTGCGTGACCAGTTGCTGTTTACCGGATTCGTTGGCTAATTGTTCCGCTTCCTGCTGTGCAAGCAGCATCAGCAGGCGGCTGCGCACTTCCGGTAAAAAGTCGTTTAATTGACGGCGCGTTTCTTCATCGGGCAAGCGTAGCGTCAGGCCGATATACAGCACGCGCTCAAGGTTGTTGTCCGGGGTCACCAGATTGACGGTAAAAGTCTCAAGCGGCATAAACACCGGCGCGGCTGGCAGTGGTTTTTTTACTGTGGCAGCCGCTGGGCCGTCTTTGGAGGTTTGCATCACCCACCAGCGATAACCCGCAGCACCGCACGCGGTAAGCGCGAGCAGAACTGACAGGATCACCCAGAGTGGGCGCTTTTTCGTTGCTGTGGTTGGCAGAGGATCTTGAGACATGGCGTAATCAATTTCCTGTTGTTATACCCCGGTTTTTCACGCGGTAACGCGGTATAGCGTGCTTAAAATTACACGCATGGCGTAGAAGGGTATTATCCCGCCTATTCTGGCAGGCAATAGCCGGAATAGGCGGGGAAAAGCGTGTCAGCTTGGGCATTTGTGGGCATTCAGGCGAAAATATCAATGCCGCTGGCTGAATGGCCCATCTTCTGCAAAGTGACCGGCACTGGGATAGGTTCGATGGGCTGCTGCACGTCGACATGCTGTTCATGGCATGCCGGTTGCGTATCGTGATGAGCGGCCTGTTGGCGCGGTTGCTGTGATTGAGATTCCGCACCCACGCTGCTCTGACCGAGATTGATGCCGTTTTCCTCTAAGGCGGTGCGCAAGTAGGGTAAGGCGGCCTCTACCGCCATCCGCACCTGATGGTGTGCCGAGGTGATATGCAGCTGTGCTTGATTGTCATCAAGCTTCAGCGTGATCTGCAATGTACCTAATTCCTGCGGGTGCAGGCGCAGTTCGGCACGCTGCTGGCCGTTGTGGTGGAACATGAATACCTGTTGGCTCAGTGCCTGCTGCCATTCCGGGCTGCCGAGCGGTGCCGCTAATTGTGGGGTTGGTGAAGGGCTGATGGCCGCGTTGAACGGCGTGGCTGCCGGATTGGCAATCGGGGCCGAAGCGGTTGGGTTTATCGGCGCTGGCGGCAGAGCCGGTTCAGCCGCTGACTTTAACGGCGTCGTGGCGTATTCGGCTATTCCCTCTGGTTGGGGAACTATGGGCGCGAAAGGCTGATTTTTCATCGGCAGAGAAGGTTTTTCGGTAACGGCTGCTGGCGCTTTTGACGGCAGCACAGGCGCTGTCAATGCCTCAGCTTGACTCTGCGCTGTGGCCGGTAAGCTGGTGGTTGTATTATCAGCGGGCTTCTCGGTGGCATCAGGCAGAGCGAGCGGTGGCGCAGGCAAGAGGGCGACCAGGGATTGCAGTAGCGGGTCTGGTGGCAATAAGGCTGCACCCGGTGTTTCCGCTAGCGGCGGTGTCTGCTCATCGTGATGCGAGATATCTTGCCGCTTCGGTAGCGCCGGTTCGTTGAACAAGATAGGTAGTGGGTTAAGAGAGGCATGAGGTAACGTACTGGCCTCAGAAGTACCGGCCGCTAAGGAGGGCTCAGCTTGTGGCGTATCAGGTAAAAAACGTTCACCCAGTAGTTGAGCAAAGGCCGCCAGCGGCTCGGTTTCGGCCAGCAACGGAGGTGAGCCAACGCGGGTCTGGCCGCCGCCAATAGGCAGCAGGCCGGGCAGAAGATTCAGATTCATAGGTGGAGATTCCTTTGTGAACTGCGTTGAGCGAACTCATCCATCAGTTTTTGGTCGCGCCTGTTTTCCCGTACCTGTTCAGCACTCAGGGCGCGGGTATGCAGCGTTTCGAACGCATTCAGGCGCTGTTGTTTGTCCTGCCATTGCTTCACGGCCTGATCGACTCTGGTATTCCAGTGCAGCACTTTCTGGTGGTGCTGTACGATGGCCTGTTCCAGCGTGCCGATAAACTGCTGGTAGTTTTGCCAACGAGCTGACTCCATGCCGGTGCACAACGTTGTATTCAGCTTTTGCCGATACTCATCCTGATAGTTGAGCAGCATAGAGAGCTGCTGTTCCGCTGCCTGTTGTGCCAGGCGAACCTGGCCGAGCTGCTGTGTGGCTTGTTCTACCGCATCCTGCGCCAGATTGCGCAGGGTCATCAGAGGGGATGGTGTGTTCATCGTGCTTCAGCCTTTGGGTTACAGGATCAGTTGCTGCAATTGCAGACAGGCATCGTGATAGCTGCTGCATTCAAAAATACCCTGTTGCAGATAAGCCTCCATTTGTGGGTACAGCGCGATGGCTTTATCCAACAGCGGATCGCTGCCTGCGGCATAAGCCCCGACGCTGATCAGATCGCGGTTGCGCTGGAAACTCGCCAGCATCTGCTTGAAATGACGCACCCGGCGGTAATGTTCATCATCAATCAACGCGGTCATGGCGCGGCTGATCGAGGCTTCAATATCAATGGCGGGATAATGACCGGCCTCCGCCAGGCGGCGCGACAGCACCACATGACCGTCGAGAATGGCGCGAGCGGAATCGGCTATCGGATCTTGCTGGTCGTCACCTTCGGTCAGCACGGTGTAAAAGGCGGTGATCGAACCGCCGCCGCTGATGCCGTTACCGGCGCGTTCTACCAGCACCGGCAGTTTGGCGAATACGGAAGGGGGATAGCCTTTGGTGGCCGGGGGTTCACCAATCGCCAGGGCGATTTCCCGTTGTGCCATGGCATAGCGGGTGAGGGAATCCATAATCAGCAAAACGTGCTGGCCGCGATCGCGGAAGTCTTCTGCAATGCGCGTGGCGTAGGCCGCCCCCTGCATGCGCAGCAAAGGTGAGACATCGGCAGGTGCCGCGATCACCACCGAACGGGCACGGCCTGCATCGCCCAGGATGTTTTCGATAAAATCTTTTACTTCACGGCCACGTTCACCGATCAGCCCGACGACAATCACGTCAGCCTGGGTGTAACGCGCCATCATACCGAGCAGCACGCTTTTGCCGACGCCGGAGCCTGCAAACAGCCCCATCCGCTGGCCGCGCCCGATGGTCAGCAAACCGTTGATGGTGCGCACCCCCACGTCCAGCACTTGCTCAATGGGGGTGCGTTGCAATGGGTTGAACGGCGGGGTGAACAAGGGGGCGCGGTGGTTGGTATCTGGCGCAGGCAGGCCGTCGAGCGGTTTGGCGCTGCCGTCCAGCACCCGGCCAAGCAGAGCTGAACCCAAAGGAAGCTGTTTGCTGGCACTCTGGCCTTCAGGGGCAATACGGGCATAGACGCGTGCGCCGGAGACGATACCGTCTACCTCCTCCAATGGCATCAGGAATAACCGCTGACCATTAAACCCGACCACTTCACTTTCCACTTCTTGCAGGTTTCCGGCGTTATGGCGTTCAATCAGGCAGGTGGCGCCCAGCGGCAGTTGTAGCCCGGTGGCTTCCAGCACCAGCCCGGTGGCGCGGGTTAGGCGGCCATAGCGGCGCACCGCTGGGGTACGGCTGATGCGTTTTTCCAGGGTATCCAGTGAATGCAGCCAACGGCCAAGGCGCTCGGTCATCAGAGTTCTCCCGGTGCTGCCAGGCGGCACAGTTCATGCCAACGCGTTGCCAGGCTGGCGTCCAGATCGCCTTCTTCTGCGCTGACTTTGCAGCCGCCAGGGTGCAGTTGACCATCAGCCAGTAACCGCCAGCCGTGCAGAGTGAGTGTGCTCCCTAACTGCTGTTCCACTTGCTCGTAATCCTGTGGATGCACGCGCAACTGAGGCTTGCCGCTGAACATCGGTTCCTGTTGGATCAACTGCTGGATCTGGCCAAGCAGGGCGGTGCCGTCACAGATTGGCGGTTGGCCAATCACCTGCTTGGCGGCGGTCAAGGCCAGTTGCATCAGGCGTGAGGTAATCACGCTGTCGAGGGCGTCCAGCGTATGCTGGAACTCGCTGACTAGCTGTTTCCAATGCTCAGTCAACGCCTGCTGCTGCTGGCCAGCCAACATGCCCTGCTGTTGGCCTTCTTCCAATCCGGCCTGGAAACCACTGGCATAACCTTGCTGTTGGCCTTCGGCGTAACCCTGCTGCTGCGCCTGCTGGCGCAGCACGTCAAATTGTTGTTGCCGGCTGTCAGCGTCATCCTGCGCTACAGGCACCGTGGCGGGTAACTCTGTTGCCAACTGCGGCGTGGGAGAGGCCAGATCTGTTGGTGACCAGGGTTGCCAGGGGAGGGTGTTGAGGCGTTCAGACATAGGTATCCTCGCTGCCGCCGACGATCATTTCGCCCGTTTCCGCTAAGCGGCGAACAATAAGCAGAATGGCTTTCTGTTCGTTCTCCACTTGTGACATGCGCACCGGGCCTCGGTTGGCCAAGTCGTCGCGCAGAATATCGGCTGCACGTTGCGACATGTTTTTGAGGAATTTCTCGCGCAGTGCGGGTTCGGCTCCTTTCAAGGCAACCAGCAGCGACTCGCTTTCCACTTCCTGCAACAGGCGCTGGATGCTGCGATCGTCCACTTCCACCAGGTTTTCGAACAGGAACATCTCATCGATGATTTTTTGTGCCAATTCGCCGTCGTACTCACGCATAGCGCCAATAACGGCTTCCTCCTGCTGGGTTTTCATCAGGTTGATAATTTCGGCGGCGGTACGGATACCGCCCATTTTGCTGCGCTTAAGGTTTTGACCATCCAGCCGGTTATTCAGCACTTCGGTTAATTCTGCCAGCGCAGCCGGTTGCACGCCGCCAAAGGTGGCGATACGCAACATCACGTCGTTGCGCAGGCGTTCTTCGAATAATTCGAGGATATCCGCCGCCTGGCCGCGTTTCAGATGTACCAGAATGGTGGCGATGATCTGCGGATGTTCGTCGCGGATCATATCCGCTGCACTCTGCGGTTCCATAAAGTTGAGGGTTTCCATCCCGCTGGTGGTTTCACGTGATTCGAGAATATCCTCCAGCAAACTGGCGGCACGTTCTTCCCCCAGGGCTTTAACCAAGACTGACCGCAGATAGTCGCCGGTATTGACGCTCAGGGCAGCAAACTGTTCGGCATCATCTTCAAACTCAATGAGAATTTCACTCAGCTGTTTTTGTGATACCTGGCGCATGCTGGCCATCGTGCCACTCAACTGTTGCACCTCACGGGAGGAGAGGTGTTTAAACACCTCGGCGGCGTGATCTTCCCCCAGCGTCATCAGCAGGATGGCGCTCTTTTCAGTCCCGCTCAGGCTCATGATTCGTTACTCATCCATTGGCGGATCACCAGCGCGACCACGCGCGAGTCTTTATCGGCCAGATCGCGCATTTGCTGGCTGCGAACTTCGGCATTCACCCGTTGTTGCGATTTTTTACGCTGTGCCAACTCTTCCGTATTGGCATCTAGCTGGTGGTTGCTATGGGGATGAGAGGTTTTCGGTGTGACCAGCCGATTTTGCCAGTGCGGGCGTACCAGTTTGCGCCACAGCAGCCAGGCCACCAGCAAGACCAGCAGATAACGGCCTGCATTGAACAGTTGCTGGATCACTGCCGCTGATTGCCAGAACGGTAATTCACCCTCGGGCGGTGCGATATCGCTGAATGGGGCGTTCACCACATTCAAGGTATCGCCGCGGGTTTTGGAGTAGCCCATGGCTTCACGTACCAGCGACTCCAACTGCGCCAACTGTTCTTTGTTCATCAACAGCGGTTTGCCCTCTTGGTCGGTTCCCAAGGTATTGACGACCACGGCGACGGACAGGCGCTCAACGGCTCCCGCTTTTTGCTGGGTATGACGGATGGTGCGATCGACTTCATAGTTGGTAGTGTCATCACGGCGGGTATTTTGCGGCGTGCTGTTGTTGGTGTTTGCCGCTCGTGCCGTGGGCGGTGTGGCGGCATTGGCATTATTCGGTTTGGGAGTTTCTATTGGCGCGCTGACCGGTGCGCTTGGCTGATTAGAAAGAGCCCCCGGCACACCGCCGATTGGCTGCCCGCCGATTGGCTGCCCGCCGATCTGTTCACTCTGGCTGGACTGCCTTGAGCGTACCGCCGATTGTTCGGGAGCCTGATTCGGTTGATATTGTTCATCAGTTTGTTCGCGGGTGGCAAAGTCAATCTGGGCGGTAACCTGGGCGCGCACATTAGCACTGCCGACAAGCGGAGCCAAAATGGTTTCAATACGTTGCTGGTAGCGGTTTTCTACCTCGTCGGCATATTTCAACTGAGCGGCGTTGAGATCGCGGCCAGTGCCATCGGACTGGGTTAACAGGCGGCCAGCCTGATCGACGACGGTAACATTGCCAGGGGGCAAACCCGCGACGCTGCTGGCAACCATATAAACGATGGCATTGATCTGGCCATCATCCAGAACGCGGCCAGCTTGCAAGGTCAAGGTAACGGAAGCGGAAGGAGCCTGTTGTTCACGGACGAACAGCGACGGTTTTGGCAGCGCCAGATGCACGCGGGCACGTTGCACTGGCCCCAGAGATTCGATAGTGCGTGACAGTTCGCCTTCCAGCGCCCGCTGGTAGTTGATCTGTTCACTGAACTGGCTGATACCAAACTTTTCTTGGTCGAGTAATTCGAAACCTATGGCTCCGCCTTTCGGTAGCCCTTGCTGTGCCAGGCGCAGGCGGGTTTCATGCACATTTTCCGCCGGGATCATCAGCGCAGAACCGTTTTCGGTGAAGCGATAGGGAATATTCATCTGGGTTAACTGCGTGACGATAGCGCCGCCATCGCGATCGTTAAGGTTACTGTACAGCACACGGTAATCTGGGCTTTTTGCCCACAGCAGCAAGGCGACCACGATGGCGATAGCAGCGGATGTGGCAATCAGCAGTGGGATTTTGCGGCTGGCGCGCAGGCGGTTCCACTGAGCCTGAAGGCCGTTAGCGTGATTTTCCCCTGTGGCTGTTGAGGCATTCATGCTGGGGTATGCCCCACAATCCATGACGAGACAGCGCCCGGCAGTTTTTTCGTCAAGTTGGCGTTGTAGGCTGGCAAAGCAGGCCCCCTGATTCAGGTATTCACAGGTGCTTTCATGGCTAGATAGGCCATTATTGGCTTTTAAGGTCAATTTTGATGGCTCAATAAACCGGGTTTTTTACAGGTAATTGGCCGCTTTGGCCGTGAAATGCTGTGTTAGGCTGGGAGCTTGAGTAGAGAAATACCGGTAAATCACGCACGCCGGAAACACCGTATCGAGGTCAGCATGGCAATTCAAAGCATCGAAGGGGTTTTGCAGCAATTGCAGGCCACGGCGCTACAGGCGGGCAGCCTGGGGCAAGCTAATCCAGCGCAGGGCGCAAGCTTTGCCAGCGAATTACAGGTGGCTGTCAATAAAATCAGCCATGCTCAACAGGCTGCCCGCAAACAGGCGCAGGATTTTGCCTTGAATGTAGCAGGTATCAACCTCAACGATGTGATGGTCGATTTGCAAAAATCGTCGATTTCATTGCAGTTAGGCGTGCAGGTGCGTAATAAGCTGGTTGCGGCTTATCAGGAGGTGATGAATATGGCGGTGTGAATACCTGAATGTTCAGATGGAGTATTCGGGATGAAGAGAGTTATCTTTATTTATAAAGACCGTATCTACATACCACCGATCATCCGTATGCTGACTAATATATTAAAGATAGCTTGCCTTTTGAACGCCGACGGTATTTGTGCCTCCGGCGTGAAGTACCAATTCTTTTTGCATCAACGATGTTTGAATGCTTTTTAAAGGAAAAGATACATAAAGCCATTAGGGACATCACTAAAAACTCCATTTTCTTATTCTTCCATGAGATTGGTAAATAAATCTAATGATTATTTTAATCGGCATGATTGTCAATACCATGATCTGAAATAGATTTAATTTTTTTCACTTTTGAGATTTATCTTGTTATTCATTAATTTTATAAATAAATTTACTTTTTTCCATACATAGAAAGTATGTTAGGGGCAATGAACAAAAAAAACAAACACTTACGGTCTTTACACATGGGTAACTCGCCAGTCTGTTCAACGCATTGATTAGCCTCTGTCAGTTTTAAAAGATGAACGATAATGCGGGTATGCTTCTGCATTGCTATTTGATTTTGTCGGTAAATTTAAATTTTTTATCTCAGCTGCGGCTGATGTAATAATGTTGTCTGACCATAAGCATTATTAACTTCTTTTTGTTGAGAGGATTGGGTAATTAATGATTTCAATTCATCCAGGCGTAATTGTAATAATCGCTTCAGTTCTGTTTCGTTATTGATAATTTGCTGGAGTTTATTACGCTGAATCTTCTGTAATGTCATTGATGAACCGGCAATTCCTATAGAACCGGCCGTTTTCTCCACCGCTTTAATGTAGGTTATTTCCAGCTCAACCAAAGCATCCCATTGCCTGGATTGCGCCAGCATAATCATTTGGTTACTCAGATTGTAAATTTGTTGATAGGTAGCTAACAGCGGTGGTTTCATTACACTACCTCCTTAGAGGGTTGATAGGTTTGGCCAATCTGGCGCCAGGCGTCAGCAATACTCTCCAGCAATTTGATCACTTCATCAATGGCTGCCATATCGTTATGCAGATTACCCTGCATCAGGCGGCGTTTCATATAGTCATAGAGTGCTGCCAGGTTATCGGCTATTTCACCCCCTTGTGCATGATTGAGCCCATTCTTCAGGCCATTATCAATAATATTGATCGCTTTTGAAATGGCCTCGCCTTTGCCTGCGATGTTCCCCTGGTTCATCAGTATTCGCGCACGCAGCAGAGCGTTGAGAGCTCCATCAAATAGCAGGGTGATTAACTGGTGCGGGCTGGCCCCCATGACGCCACTTTCAATACTGATTTGGGTGTAAACTTGAGTTCTATTATGGTTATACATGGTTGTTCCCGGCTTAAAAGTTAGGGTTTTTTAGATGAAAACTGTTGGGTTAAATAAGCACTGGTGCCGTTCAGTTTTGACATCATGTTATCCAGTTGCACAAATTGCTGTTTATAACGATCAATAGTGTTTTGAATACTTTCAGACACGCGGGCGATCTGGGTAGTCAGACGTTCAAGATCCTTATCGATACTTTTGGTTGTCTTTTCAAGGATCCCTTCCGCTTTAATGTATTCCTGTATTTCATTATGGATTTCGGTTGCCATACCGGTGTTTTTACCGTTGCCAACAAAAAAGTTTGTTATTTGCTGCGGTTTTTCATCAATTGCTTTTTTTAATTTTTCGTTATTGATTTCTAATTTTCCTGTTTTGCTGTTTGTGGAGATGCCGAGATTACCTAAGCCTTTCAGTTCAGGGTTATCCTGAGCGGTGCTGAGAATACTTTTAATTGACGACTGAAGGCCGCGCAGCGTGTAATCACCGAGCAAAGCACCATTTTTGCTATTTTGACTTTCACCACTTTTGACCGGGGTATATTTGGTCAAAGAATTGGAAATATCTAACAGTGAGTTATAGCTATCCACCCATTGCTTGATTTTATCTGCGGAACCCTGTTTATCAGTGTTGATAATCAGGTTTTGTGGCTCTGATGGCTTAGTCGTGGATATCAGATTGATCGTGACCCCTTGCAAGGCATCGGTGATTGAGTTGGTACTGCGGGTAATTTCGATGCCATTGATCTGGATTTTCGCATCTTGCCCCTTGCTGGATGCAAACATCGGGTTAGCAGCGCCTTTGGCTGGATCATAATTGAATAGCTCACCCAACTTATCGTCGTTGTTCACCTGGATAGCGATCTGGCTATTTTCGCCGGAAGTAGATGAATTGAGCGCTAATGCGTAGGCGTTATCCCCCACGCGCATAATGGTGGCGTTAACCCCGGCGTTGGCGCGATTTATGGCATCACGCATTTCTACCAGCGAAGTTTGTTCATCATGAAGTGAGATTTTAACTTCTTTGGGGGGAACGCCCGCGGTGATAGAAATTGATCGATTAATTGCTCCGTCGCTACCTAATTTAGCGGTTTGAGCGGCGATAGTGGCCGTTGAGGTCAGAATGGGGGATTGGGCTAATTGGCGTACATCAATGCTATAGCTACCCGCTACCGATCGGGTATTGGTTGTGATGTTGAATTGGCTATGCTGGCTGGCAGTGGTGTTATTAAAAAAATCAGCATTGGCCAGCTCTTTACTGAGGTTGTCAAATTTTTCCAATGCGCCTTTCAACGTACCGTATGCGGTCAATTTAGCGTTAGAGCTGGTTTGTTGGGTGGTGTATGGCATCAAACGCTGTTGTTCTGCTTTGCTCATCTGCTCCAGCAAACCATTGAGGTCTAGCCCGGAGCCGATACCTAATGAACTAATCGATGCCATTCGTGATGCTCCCAGAGTTAATAATAAATCTGCTTTTGACGTTATCGGTTCAGTAATAGAAAAGTTTACGGAAAAAATAAAAAGCAGATGGCGTAATAGAGGAGAGAAAATAGCGTTATTCGTGCCACGGATGAAAAATAAAAAAATGTTAAAGGTTGCCGAGAGGGAGCCGATATCAGAGGGGACGGTGGCTAACGCCGTGGGTAAATAAGCCCGAACCCTTTAATTGCGAATGAGAATTTACCCAATGAATCTCAAGTTGTCATTAGGCAACAAGGCTGCAACTTGAAAGGCGACGGGTATATCGCAACTGATTTGTAAGGAAAGCATACTATGGCACAAGTCATTAATACCAACAGTCTGTCGCTGATGGCGCAAAATAACCTGAATAAATCCCAGTCTGCGTTAGGGACTGCAATTGAGCGCCTGTCTTCGGGCCTGCGTATCAACAGTGCGAAGGATGACGCCGCAGGTCAGGCGATCTCAAACCGTTTCACTGCAAATATCAAAGGCCTGAGCCAGGCTTCCCGTAACGCCAACGACGGCATCTCTCTGGCGCAAACCACCGAAGGGGCGCTGAATGAAGTTAATGACAACTTGCAGAATATCCGTCGTTTGACGGTGCAAGCGCAAAACGGTTCTAATTCTTCCAGCGATTTACAGTCTATTCAAGATGAGATTTCTCAACGTCTGAATGAAATCAATCGTATTTCCCAGCAGACCGATTTTAACGGCGTGAAAGTATTGAGCGGCGATCAGAAATTGACGATTCAGGTGGGGGCCAATGATGGTGAAACCATTGATATCGATCTGAAAAATATCAATGCCCAAACGCTGGGCCTGGAGAAATTCAGCGTGGCCGATGGTGTTGATATCAGCAAAGTAGGGGCTACCTCCCTGGCGAGCATCGATAAGATGGGGGCTCCAACCATTGCGGCAGATACGGGCAGCCCAGCGAAAACTTCAGTTGATGGAAAGTTATATAAGGCGGGCAGCGATTACTATGTCCAGACAGGTGCTGCCGAGTGGGTGAAAGGGAGTCTTGATGCCGATGGTGAATTTACGTTTGATTCAAGCGTGGGGGCTAACGTGGTCACCAATAAACCTGCTGGTTTGGCCGAGGAAGCCCAGGTAAAAGTAGGGACGACTAACGTTAGCGGTTTGACTGGCACTGATGCATTGCATAGCTATACCGATGCTGCGGGTAAAGCGGGCTACGTTGTTAAAGGTAAAGATGCAGCAGGTAACGATGCTTACTTTAAAGCCTCTGTCGATGCTGCCGGCAAAGTCACCAAAGGTGCGCAGCAGTCAACCGAACCTAAAACAGCCGATCCACTGGCAACGTTAGATAAAGCGCTGTCGCAGGTGGATTCACTGCGTTCTTCTCTGGGTGCGGTACAGAACCGTTTCGATTCGGTTATCAACAACCTGAACAGCACCGTCAACAACCTTTCTGCTTCTCAGTCGCGTATTCAGGATGCGGATTATGCGACCGAAGTCTCCAATATGAGCCGCGCCAACATCCTGCAACAAGCAGGGACTTCGGTGCTGGCACAGGCGAACCAGTCAACTCAGAATGTGATGAGCTTACTGCGTTAATCCAGCATCGCGAATCAGCCGCCCCTTATATATTGAGGCAGGGGCGGAAAAGGCATGATGAAAATAACGTCTGTTTTATATGGTTATTCTGCCGATTGGTATCTCACTCTCTACGGATAATAGCAATGACTCTCTTCTCCGTAGGGTTTAGACACAGTGAGCGATCTCTATACCGCCGATGGCGTCATGGACAAGAATTTTCTCTGGCAGCGCTATGTTCCGTTAGTGCGCCACGAGGCGTTACGCCTGCAAGTCAGGCTGCCTGCCAACGTGGAGCTTGACGATCTGTTGCAGGCCGGAGGAATAGGCTTATTGAACGCAGTAGAACGCTATGACGTTTTACAGGGAGCCGCTTTTACAACCTATGCGATACAGCGCATTCGGGGAGCCATGCTCGATGAATTGCGTAGCCGCGACTGGGTGTCACGCAGCGTGCGCCGTAATGCCCGTGCAGTGGCAAAGGCGATACAGCAGTTGGAACAACAGTTGAGCCGCCCGGCCAGTGAGGTGGAAGTCGCGAAGGCGTTGGATGTTTCTCTCGATGAATATCGTCAGATCCTGCTGGATACCAACAACAGCCAGTTATTTTCCTACGATGAATGGCGCGAAGAACATGGTGACAGTGCAGAGATGGTGCAGGAGGGGCATGAAGCAGCCAATCCTCTGCACCAGTTGTTGGAAGGTAACCTGCGCCAGAGAGTCATTGAGGCCATTGAAGCGTTACCAGAACGCGAAAAAATGGTGTTGACGTTGTATTACCAGGAAGAGTTGAACCTGAAGGAGATTGGTGCAGTGCTCGAGGTGGGCGAATCACGCGTCAGTCAGTTGCACAGCCAGGCGATCAAACGCCTGCGAGGGCGCCTGGCCAGTGATGTTTGACGTTGATGGCGCCTATCGTCCCAGCCTTTCTTACTGTGTAACAAACGGATAACTGATATGCCTGGACTATTGTTGAAGAAACGGCCACTCAGCCGCTACCTGAAAGACTATAAACACAGCCAGACCCACTGTTTTCAGTGCGGTAAATTGCTTGATCGCATGGCGTTGGTGTTTCGCGGGAAGGTCATCAACAAGGAAGCTATCGCCCGTATGGATCAACCGATTGACGATGACGTCTGGCTCAATGTGCAAAATGAACTGGTCGCACTGTGCCGTTTTTGCAGTGAGATTGCCTACAATAGCAACCCCAGCTATTTCGATATCATGGCGTTCAAACAGTATCTGTTTGGGCAGACTGAAATGAGCCATAGCACGATCCGCGAATATGTGGTGCGCCTGCGTCGGTTGGACGAAATGCTGGTGGCGCATAACTATCCTGCCGACACATTTGCCAATGGCGGCAACGCTCAGCGCACGATTGATGATTTATCGTCAACTCTGCACAGTAACTATCGTATTGCGCTGCGCAAATACGAGCAGTATCTGGCCTGGCAAAAGAGTTAACCAGCGATATTTGGTTCTACACGTGGTGCTGCTGGCCCTGACTGGTAATGGCTGCGGCATCACACCGCGTAGTAGCTCCCTATCCCAGTGAGTGGCAGGCTTTCCCTCGGCACGAATAAAGAGTGATTATTCAGGGCACATCTGATAAATCTATGGTTTCGATACCATTATTTTATTCCTTGGGGGACGTTGTGAATCTGCAACAGCAACTGGCGCAATTCCCGCGCCTGGATTTTGTCGGTTCTGCCACACCGCTAGAAAAGTTATCTCGCCTCTCTGATTATCTCGGCCGTGAAATCTATATCAAACGAGACGATGTTACGCCGATGGCGCTGGGGGGAAACAAACTGAGAAAATTGGAGTTTCTCGCTGCGGATGCGCTGCGCCAAGGCGCTGATACGCTGGTCACTGCGGGGGCTATTCAGTCCAACCATGTGCGCCAGACGGCGGCGGTGGCGGCTAAGCTGGGCCTGCATTGCGTGGCATTGCTGGAAAACCCTATCGATACCAAAGCGGAAAACTACCTCACCAACGGCAACCGTCTATTGCTCGATCTGTTCAACGTAGAGGTGGTGATGTGCGATGCGTTGCACGACCCGCAGACACAGTTGACGGATTTAGCCGCACGCCTGGAAGCGCAAGGATTCCGCCCTTATGTGGTGCCGGTTGGAGGATCGAACGCACTGGGAGCCTTGGGTTATGTGCAGTGTGCGCTGGAAATTGCTGCACAAAGCGCTGGGGTCGCGTTCAGTTCGATTGTCGTAGCTTCTGGCAGTGCAGGAACCCATGCCGGTTTGGCGGTGGGGTTGCAGCAGTTGCTGCCGGAAAGCGAACTGATTGGCGTGACGGTTTCGCGCCAGGTTATCGATCAATTACCCAAGGTAGAGCAAATTCAACAAGCCTTGGCGGGGTTGCTGGATATTGAAACCGTGGCCCCGATCGGCTTGTGGGACGATTATTTCGCGCCGCAATACGGTATGCCAAACGAGGAGGGAATGGCGGCAGTGCATCTGCTGGCGCAGCAGGAAGGCATTCTGTTGGACCCGGTTTATACCGGCAAAGCCATGGCGGGCCTGATCGACGGTATCGCTCAGCGCCGCTTCCGTGATGAAGGGCCGATCCTGTTTGTTCACACCGGCGGTGCGCCAGCGCTGTTTGCTTATCACCCACAGGTGTGATTCATGTATACCCCGTAGGGTATATATCTTGTTTAAGTAGGATGCTGATATATTCCATTTTGAACTATATTTATTAATTTATATTCCTTTATCAGGTGATTATGACTGATAAAGTATTGAAATCAAAAAAGATAAACAACAGATGGGGTGTCTATGGTTTTTTCTAAAATTCGTCGCCAATGGCTACTGGGCGTGATGGCGGTTGCGCTCGCTACAGGGCTGAACGTTAACAGCTATGCGGCTGATAATCTGCTCGATCAGGTCAAATATCGCGGTACGCTGATAGTGGGGCTGGAAGGCACTTATCCGCCATTCAGTTTTCAGGGTGAAGACGGCAAACTGACCGGTTTTGAAGTGGATTTTGCCAACGCATTGGCGGAACGGTTAGGCGTTAAAGCCAAACTGAACCCGACCAAATGGGACGGCATGTTGGCGTCGTTGGAATCCAAACGTATTGATGTGGTGATTAATCAGGTCACCATCTCCGATGAACGCAAGAAAAAATACGATTTCTCTACCCCGTATACGGTTTCTGGTATTCAGGCACTGGTGAAAAAGGGTAACGAAGGCAAAATCACTCAGGCCGATGATCTGAAAGGCAAGAAAGTCGGGGTTGGCTTAGGAAGTAACTACGAGCAATGGCTGCGTGAGAATGTGCCTGGCGTTGACATCCGTACCTATGATGATGACCCAACCAAATACCAGGATCTGCGCGTAGGCCGTATTGATGCGATTCTGGTCGATCGCCTGGCTGCGCTGGATCTGATCAAGAAAACCAGTGATACGCTGGCCGTTACGGGTTCAGCATTCTCTCGCCAGGAGGCCGGTGTTGCAGTGCGTAAAAACAACCCGGAGTTGTTGGCTGCGATCAACCAGGCGATTGCGGATATGCAAAAGGACGGGACGTTGGCGAAGATCTCTGAAAAATGGTTTGGTGCGGACGTAACTAAATAATGCATGAGAGTATTCAACTGGCGCTGGATTCAGCGCCATTTTTATTAAAAGGTGCCTTACTGACTCTCCAGCTCAGCCTGGGGGGGATGATTCTTGGCTTAATCCTCGGTTTTGTGCTGGCGCTGATGCGCCTTTCGCCGTTCTGGCCGGTGTCATGGCTGTCGCGCATCTATGTCTCGCTGTTTCGCGGTACTCCGCTGATCGCTCAACTGTTTATGATCTATTACGGTCTGCCGCAGTTTGGCATTGAGCTGGACCCATTCCCGGCGGCGCTGATTGGCCTCTCGCTGAATACGGCGGCCTACACGTCGGAAACGCTGCGTGCGGCGATCTCATCCATCGACAAAGGGCAGTGGGAAGCTGCCGCCAGCATAGGCATGACGCCGTGGCAGACGATGCGCCGGGTGATCCTGCCGCAGGCAGCACGCACCGCGTTGCCGCCGCTGGGTAACAGTTTCATTGGGCTGGTTAAAGATACTTCGCTGGCTGCGACGATTCAGGTGCCGGAGCTGTTCCGGCAGGCGCAGTTGATCACCTCACGCACGCTTGAGGTATTCGCTATGTACCTGGCGGCATCGCTGATTTACTGGGTGATGGCAACCCTGCTGTCTGCGCTGCAAAACCGCCTGGAAGCGCATGTTAATCGTCAGGATCAGGAGTAACCGATGAGTGCCATTGAAGTAAAACAGTTGGTCAAACAGTTTAAAGGGCAGACTGTCCTGCATGGTATCGATCTTGAAGTGAACTCCGGTGAAGTTGTGGCGATTATCGGGCCGAGTGGTTCTGGCAAAACCACTCTGCTGCGCAGCATCAATCTGCTGGAAGTGCCGGATTCAGGCACTATTCGCGTGGGGGAAATCCAGATTGACGGTGCTCGCCCGTTGAGCAAGCAAAAGCATCAGGTACGTGCTTTGCGTCAACAGGTGGGGTTTGTCTTTCAGAGCTTCAATTTATTTCCGCACCGTTCAGTGCTGGAAAACATCATTGAAGGGCCGGTAATCGTGAAAGGGGAAGCCAAAGCCAGCGCAGAGGAACGCGCGCGTCTGTTATTGGCGAAGGTGGGGTTGAGTGGTAAAGAGCAGGCTTATCCCAAGCGCCTTTCCGGTGGTCAGCAGCAACGCGTTGCCATTGCGCGGGCGTTGGCCATGCAGCCGGAAGTGATTCTGTTTGATGAGCCGACTTCTGCGCTCGATCCTGAACTGGTGGGCGAAGTGCTGAATACTATCCGTGCACTGGCGGAAGAAAAGCGCACCATGGTGATTGTGACGCATGAAATGAGCTTTGCCCGTGACGTTGCCGATCGCGCCATTTTTATGGATCACGGCCGCATTGTTGAGCAGGGGCCAGCGAAAGCCTTGTTCGCCAACCCACAGCATCAGCGCACCAAGCAGTTTCTGGATAAGTTTCTCAATCAGTAGCCAGCGAGAAAAGGCTGCGAGGCAGTTCGGAACGATGGGAATCACGCGCCCCCTTCCTTAAATGGTTGGGGGCGCTTTACTGCTAATTAAAGGCGTAAGAAAGCTCACAAACTACGTCTTTTGCGCTGCTGATCTTTTCAATACCTCCCGCTGATTCAGAAACGGTGATCACGCCGTGCTGGTGATCGCCGTCCAGCATGCCTGTTTTGATGATACCGATTTCACTGCTTCCACGCCCAGCGCGGATGCTTTCGGTAACGATGACCCGTACATCGCCTGCCGGGGTATTAATCTCAACCAGATCCTCAGACAAAACGTTAACGATCGCCTGTTTGGTGTTGAGGCTGGCTGGCGATTCAAACGTGGTGATAAAGCGGGTGCCTACATAGACTCCCGCAGCGCCCATGGCGGTGGCGGCCTTCGCCGTTTTCTGGTTATAGATACCGCCTGCGGCAATCACCGGGATCTTGACTGCATCGGTGACCTGAGGCAGCAGAGCCAGGGTACTGATGCGGTGTTCGCTCAGGTGCCCTCCGGCCTCGTGCCCGGTGATGATAATTGCGTCTATCCCCATTTTTTCTGCCAGTATCGAGTTTTCAACCGTGGGTGAAATCTCGCGATGAATCACGATAACCCCTGCGTCTTTTAGCCTGCGAATGTACTTCTCACCTTTAGTGATATCTTTGCCACTGGTAATAACGATATTAATATTCTCCTGTAGGATCACTTCCAGCAACGGCTCTGCATATTTAAAGCTGATCTCAACGCCTTCAATGGGCAATAGGTAATTAACCGCAAAGGGTTTATCCGTTAATGCGCGGGTTTTTATGATTTCCTGCCGAAAATCCTCTGCGGTTTTAGCGATATCCCCATTGGCTACTTTTCGCCCGGCATTCGGGCCTAATACGCCTAATCCCCCAGCGTTGGATACTGCGGCTGCAAGCTCAGCCGAGTTTAGCCACACCATAGAAGCTTGAATTACCGGTATATCAATGCCTAATAAGGCTTGTAGTCTCATGATTCCATTCCTCACATTACAATTAATCAGCGATAAATCACCGTGCTGGCATGAAGTTTGTTATTGCCAGAGACAGAAATAATTCTGTAGTAACTGGCATTTTTCGCTTTTGCTCGTTCCGCAATGCCTTTTTCAACCTCGGCCAGCGTGGAAACCGTCATGTTACCCACGCGGTACACATTTGGTGGTTGTGGCAGCGTAGCCAAAGCCGAGGCTGAAAACAGGCCGGCAGCAAGGCTCAGGTTTACGGTGATGTTTTTCATGTGAGATATCCTTTTTATTTTAAAACAACAAGATGTGTTACTTTTTATTTTGGTAACGATTGTTATTTAAAACTTACACGAAGAGTCAGGTTTGTACAATATTTTTTGTAATGATCATTATTTTAATTTAAAATAGCCTTTCTTCTCAAAGGGAGACTTTATAATGGTCGTTCTATAAAGAGTTCAGGAATCATGGATATGAGTAAAAATCTAAAAGGGACCATTGTGCGCGGCAGGCCGAAAAAATTTGACCGCGATAGCGTGCTGGAAAAGGCTATGAGCCTGTTCTGGCGTTTTGGCTATGAACCTACATCAATGTCTGAATTGATTGAAGGCACGGGAACCAAACCTTCTTCGCTGTACGCAGAGTTTGGCAGCAAAGAGGGATTATTCTGCGCGGCGATAGAAAAGTATCTGGCTACTTATGGCCAAGCCAGGGATGCGATTCTTGAGCAAGACGAACTGCCGCTGCCGCAAGTGATTGAGCAACTGCTGCGTGCAAGCGTTGAATGGTTCACTGACGCCGAGATGCCGCCCGGCTGTTTTATGGTGGCAGCCACTTTTGGCATGTCTGCCGCAGATGATGCATTATTCCAGCAGCTCAGCCAGCAGCGAAATTCCGCTGAAAAAAAGGTGGTTGAGTGCCTCGAATGCCGTGTTGGTAAAGGGGAGCTGCCAGATAACACGAATTGTGTGCTACTAGGGAAATATATCGTGAACGTTATTCAGGGAATGTCGGTGCAGGCGCGTAATGGCGCAAATCGAGACGAACTTTCCGGGCTGGTGGACATTTTTATGAGCCAGTGGGCAGGGATCACTGCGGTTTAGATAAGGCAACCCTGCATAGGGCTGCCTGACTTTTGATTAGCGCTGATTGGCGTATTGTGGCGAACGCGGGCCGTAAAGGATTCCCCCGTCTTGCCCAGCGGAAAGCAGGCGCGTATTGGTAATAGCGCCAATATCGAACCCTTTGTCGCTGATGGTATCCACGATTTGTGTGATGGCCGCACTAATTAGCATGCCCAGTAAACCGCCGCTAGAGTTGTTGTTCTCGTTACTGGAAGCCGTGGCGTTGCCAGCCCACAATTGTTTACCTGTACGCAGATCAACCAGCTTGGCATTAACAGCCACACGGGTTTCGCTGTTGAGCACAAGATAGCTGGTGCCGTATTGAGTGACATCCAGGTACAACACAGCGTCAGCGCCGAAAATCTGGTACAGCTTTTGAGGGGCGACTGCACGGATATCGTTGGCGTTGGTCAACCCATTCTGCTGGAATGTTTCTTCCACCACGGCGACGGGCAGGACGTAGTAACCGGCTTCTGCCAGCGGCAACGTGGTGGTAGAAAGCACGCTGTGGCTGGCTTTGATATCAGGAGATTGGCTGGTGGGCGGCAAAACCAGGATCGATTTTGGCTTGCTGGCGTGGAAAGCGGCGTAATCATAAGGGGCTTTCTTGGCACAGCCCGTCAGCAGCAGCACGAGTGCGGCACCCAAAAGACCTAGAACACGTTTCATTTAAAACTCCCTTTATCTTTGCTCATCAGGAAATCCATAAACGGCGCTGATTCCGGGAACAGTGATTTTTCGGTATTGAATTCCGCCAGTGCCTGATCGGCCCGCCCGGTGTTGGCATACAGCATACCAAGGTGGGCATGTAACCCTGGCGGCACGGCTTTATCCTTGGCGCGGGATTTTTCAATGCTCTCTTTTAGCGCAGCGATCTGCTGTTCCGGGCTGGAAGATCCAGGTTGATAATGCTGGTATACCGTCGTCTGATAACCATCCCAACTGTAGAGAGTTTTTTGGGGCGCAACGCAACCCCCCAGCAAGGTTGCTGCCAGCAGCAACCCGCTGATTTTTTTAGTAATCATCATGATTTTGTTCATAATCCGTTAGTTGGCTGGGCGCCATGCACCGCTTTCAATACCTGCAACCAGATTGTTAACCGCTTCGCGCACTGCCAAGTCCAGCACTTTACCGTTCAAGGTGGAGTCGTAACTCGCAGTACCGCCAAAACCGATGATTTCACGGTTCGACAGGGCGTATTCACCCGCGCCTTGGCTGGAGTAAACCACTTCAGAGGTTTGCACGTTAACCACGTTGAGATTGACTTTGGCATAAGCGACCTGCGATTTCCCGCGCCCCAGAATGCCCCACAGTTGCTGATCGCCCACTTCTTTACGGCCGAACTCGGTGACATCGCCAGTGATCACATAGTTTGCACCTTTCAGCGTTTGTTGTTGGCCTTTGATGCCTGCTTCAGTTTTTAATTCATCCATATTGGTGCGATCCAATACGTTGAAACGGCCAGTTTGTTGTAGGTGGGTGATTAAGATGGTTTTTGACTGGTTACCCAGGCGGTCAACGCCGTCGGAAAAAATGCCGTTCATATAGTTGGAGCGGTTATCAAATTTACCGACGGCGATCGAGCTGCGAACACCTTGATAAGCCGTATTGTAGGAAGCGACTTTGGGCACCTCAAGCGAACGAGATGATTCCGAAGCACAACCCGTTAACAGGCTGGTTAGAATAATAGAACAGATAATGAGTGGTTTTTTCATCGCAATGGAATCTCTCTAGGGCGATTAATCTGAGAAATAACCTTAATGTATAATTACAAAAAGGATATTTTGTATAAATATATTTAGGTTAAGTATGATTATATCTTTTGTGAGCGTAGTAATTGCACGGCGCGCATTCTAGCAGAAAGGAATTTTTTCTAAAATGGTAATTTGATTCAAATAAAATGATATTTTTATTGCCTGGTTGGATGGATATTTTTCAGATATATCCAATATCTTTCAAGATGCTGATAACGATTGAAAGAATAAAAATAGTTAAGATAAATCTAGCTATTACATGTCAAGGATGAGCAATACCTTGATGATTTATAAGGCAAAGAATATAAATAAATTTAGCGCCACAGTTATGCCATGGTGTTAACTTTCTAATAGTTAAAAATGACATCATACTTGAAATTAACGGTGGGTTGACTTTGTTATGCCCAAATGCGTTAGCATATATCCCCCGCGTTTTTGCGCCAGTAAAGAGGAAATCCCCAGTAACCTGATTTATCAAGCTACCGGGGATTTTTATTCACACATCCTGATATTTAATCAATCCCCTTAATTTGTAATGCCTAACCAATAGTCATCAGGCTGGCGTTGCCCCCGGCGGCGGCGGTATTGATGCTTAATGAGCGTTCGACCAGCAGGCGTTCCAGCAGGATATTGGTTTCGCCATGGGTAAAGCCTTGCACTGAGACAATGGCCCCACTGCGTTGGGCAACCTGCTCGCACAGAGCGCGCAACTGATCGGCATCACCGTGGTAGATAACGGCATCAAATTCCACGTTATCCTGTTGCCAGTCTTTGCTGAAACTGATGCACTCCTGCACGGTAGCGGGTAAGCGTTGGAACAACGAGCGTTGCAGTTTGGCCTCCGGCCATAGCACCTGGCTGCCAACGGCCAGCACGGCAGCCAACTGGATTAAAGCATCGGCATCGTTATCCGCCAGGCATAGCACACGCTCGCGTGGCAGCAGGGTATAAGTGTTGCGTTCCCCGGTCGGGCCTGGCAGGGGCCGCACGGTGCCACCTTGGCCGAGTTCAGCATATTGCTGTGCTAAGGCTGCCAGTTCGCGTTGGTTGGCGGCAATCGCCCACTGTTCTAACGCCAGATGTGGGGCTAGCAGAGTAGGGCGGGCGGTGGCTTCCAGTGGGCGTTCGCTATCTTGGCGGCTTAGGGTGCGTTGCACCGCGTCCATTGGGCGGCTGGCCAGCAGGCGGTACAGATAGAGCGGGCCACCGGCTTTCGGGCCAGTACCGGACAGACCTTCACCACCGAACGGCTGTACACCCACCACGGCACCAACCATATTACGGTTGACGTACAGGTTGCCAACCTTGGCGCTGCTGGTCACGCGGGTGATGGTTTCATCAATACGGGTATGAATACCCAGCGTCAGGCCATAACCCGCCGCGTTGATTTGCTCAACCAGGGTGCCCAGATTGGCACGCTGATAGCGCACCACGTGCAGTACCGGGCCAAAGATCTCTTTTTGCAGCTCATCGAAGCTGTCCAGTTCGATCAAGGTTGGCTTGACGAAAGTACCGCGTGCCCACTCTTTTTCATCCTCAACGTTGCTGTTGGCGGCCTGATAAACTTTGCGCCCTTTGGCGCGCATGGCTTGAATATGGCGCTCAATTCCCATTTTGGCTTCGGCATCAATAACCGGGCCAATGTCGGTAGACAGGCGTTCCGGGTTACCCATGCGGCATTCGGCCATAGCTCCGCGCAGCATTTGCAGCGTATGTTCCGCCACGTCTTCCTGAATGCACAAGATGCGCAGAGCAGAACAGCGTTGGCCTGCACTGTCGAAGGCGGAAGCGATAACATCAGTAACGACTTGTTCAGCCAGAGCCGAAGAGTCAACAATCATGGCGTTCATGCCGCCGGTTTCGGCAATCAACGGTGTGGGGCGGCCCTGTGGATCCAAGCGCCCGGCGATGTTGCGTTGCAGAATTCCGGCTACGTCAGTGGAACCGGTGAACATTACGCCACGCACGCGGCTATCATTGACCAAGAGCGAACCTACGGTTTCCCCTTGGCCTGGCAGCAGTTGTAAAACGCCTTGGGGAATACCGGCTTCCAGCAAGATTCGTACCGCCTGGGCGGCAACCAGCGGCGTCTGTTCTGCCGGTTTGGCCAGCACGCTGTTGCCTGCGGCGAGTGCGGCAGCAACCTGGCCGGTGAAGATCGCCAGCGGGAAGTTCCACGGGCTGATACATACCACCGGGCCAAGCGGACGATGGCTGTCGTTAGCGAAATCATCACGCACCTGGCCCGCGTAATAATGCAGGAAATCAACCGCTTCACGTACTTCGGCGATGGCATTGTTGAACGTTTTGCCCGCTTCTCGCACCAGAATACCCAACAGGCTTTGCAGTTGGCTTTCCATCAACTCGGCGGCGCGATCCAGAATGGCGGCGCGCTCGGAAGGTGGAGTTGCAAACCAGATTGGCCCAGCGGCGGTAGCGGCATCCAGCGCACGGCTGACTTCACCTTCCGTAGCTTCGCGTACATAACCAACGATATCGCTGGGTTCCGCGGGGTTGATTACCGGTTGTTCAACGCCCTGATCCTGTGCAGCATCGATAATCGGTTCCGCGCGCCATGCCTGCGCGGCGCTGGTGAGCAAGGCGCTGGAAAGCGAAGCCAGGCGATGCTCGTTGGCGAGATCCAAGCCGCTGGAGTTGACGCGTTTGTCTCCGTACAGTTCGCGTGGCAGTGGAATGCGCGGGTGCGGCAGGCCAATATGGCCTTCGTTGGCCGCCAGCGCTTCAACCGCACTGACCGGATCGGCCACCAGTTCATCCAGTGGCAGTGTGGCATCCGCGATACGGTTAACAAATGAGGTGTTTGCACCATTTTCTAGCAGGCGGCGCACCAAATAGGCCAATAGGGTTTCATGCGTGCCGACCGGGGCGTAAATACGGCAAGGGCGATTCAGCTTGCCATCGGCCACTTTGCCAACCACTTGCTCGTACAGCGGTTCACCCATGCCGTGCAGACACTGGAATTCATATTGCCCCGGATAGTAGTTGTTACCGGCCAGATGATAAATGGCGCTCAAGGTGTGGGCGTTATGGGTAGCAAACTGCGGATAAATCAGGTTCGGCACCGCCAGCAGTTTGCGGGCGCAAGCCAGATAGGAAACGTCGGTGTAAACCTTGCGGGTATAGACCGGATAGCCCTCCAGGCCGTCTACCTGAGCTCGTTTGATTTCGCTGTCCCAATAGGCACCTTTCACCAGGCGGATCATCAAGCGGCGGCGGCTACGGCTGGCCATATCAATAACGGCATCAATGGCAAACGGGCAACGCTTCTGATAAGCCTGGATCACAAAGCCAATACCGTTCCAGCCAGCCAGTTGCGGCTCAAAGCACAGCTTTTCCAGCAGATCGAGCGAAGTCTCCAGGCGATCGGCTTCTTCGGCGTCAATATTGAGGCCGATGTCATACTGGCGTGCCTGTAATGTCAGCGATAACAGGCGCGGGTACAGCTCATTCATGACGCGATCGTACTGCGCACGGCTGTAGCGCGGGTGCAGAGCGGAAAGCTTGATCGAAATACCCGGGCCTTCATAGATACCGCGGCCATTGGAGGCTTTACCGATGGCGTGGATCGCCTGCTGGTAGGAAACCAGATACGCCTGCGCATCGGCTTCGGTCAGGGCCGATTCACCCAGCATGTCATACGAATAACTGAAGCCTTTATCTTCCAGCTTGCGTGCATTGGCCAGCGCTTCGGCGATGGTTTCACCGGTGACAAACTGTTCGCCCATCAGGCGCATGGCCATATCGACGCCTTTGCGGATCAGCGGCTCGCCACTTTTTCCGATAATCCGGTTCAGCGAGTGCGACAGATTGGCTTCATTGTGGGTAGACACCAGTTTACCGGTAAACAACAGGCCCCAGGTTGCCGCGTTAACAAATAGCGACGGGCTGCGGCCAAGGTGAGAGTGCCAGTTACCGTTGCTGATTTTGTCGCGGATTAATGCATCGCGCGTAGGTTTGTCTGGAATACGCAGCAGAGCTTCCGCCAGGCACATCAAGGCCACGCCTTCCTGTGAAGACAGCGAGAATTCCTGCAACAGCCCTTGCACCATTCCGGCGCGACCGTGGGCACTTTTTTGGTTCCGCAGTTTTTCAGCAATGCTGTATGCCAGCTTATGGGTTGCCTGTGCCAGATCGGCAGGCAAGCGCGCCTGTTCAAGTAACATCGGTACCGCTTCCGTTTCCGGGCGGCGGTAGGCGGCGGTAATCGCCGCTCGGGCAACGGACTGGGGCAGGATCTGTTCGGCAAATTCCAGGAATGGTTGATGGGACTCTTCAGGCGTTTGCGGCATAATGTCGTCCGCCTCGGCCGGGTTGGTTGTGTTCAGTGCCGGAATTTCGGGGATATCAGAACCGTTTTCAAGGTGCTCAAGATAGTTAAAAATAGCCTGCTTGATCAACCAGTGTGGCGTGCGGTCAATACGCTGTGCTGCGCTTTTAATCCGGTCGCGTGTGGCTTCATCAAGCTTTACGCCCATTGTGGTAGTGCCCATGCCAATCCAACTCCTGTGTTTAGAAGCTATCCCGCAGGCTTGAAATCCGCTCGCAGGGGTAGGTTCGTGGATAGGTTGTGTCATTAATTCGGGTAATATCCAGTATGTTGCAACTTTGTGCAACCTTGTTAAATCAGGCCAGTTAACGAAGTGTGAGTTTAATCTATTTTTTAACATGAAATTACGGCATGTTTCTTGCTGCTATCAATACCCGTGTACAGGGGAACGTGATTTCCCTGATAAAGTCAGGGGTAAAAGAGAGGTGCAACTCATTTAATGTCTGGTGAGTGCAACCGAAAATGGTGTGAATGTGACGCAGGGTAAACTTTGTGTAACTGGGTTGTTAAATTTCTTGTTGGCGATTGATTTTATCACCTAGGATAACCGGCGTTTCAACAACACCAAACAGAAACTCTGTGTATTCACCGTACTTGTGTAAAGTGCTTCAGGGTGAAATACATCACAAACAGCGTGAGTAACGATACCTGACAGATCTCCAGGTGCAGCCAACGGCGCTGCAACAGGCAAGATCAAGGGAATAATGAAAGTGGAGAGTGGAATGACAGCAAGCATACCTATGTTGGTAACCTTTCTGGTGTATATCTTTGGAATGGTTTTTATCGGCTTAGTCGCCTACCGGGCAACGAATAACTTCGACGATTATATTCTGGGAGGCCGCAGCCTGGGCAGCGTAGTGACCGCACTTTCCGCCGGGGCATCCGACATGAGTGGCTGGTTATTGATGGGGTTACCAGGGGCTATCTTCCTGTCCGGGATTTCGGAAAGCTGGATTGCGATTGGTCTGACTGTCGGGGCTTATTTGAACTGGAAACTGGTGGCAGGCCGGCTGCGTGTGCATACCGAAGTCAATAATAACGCTCTGACATTGCCGGACTACTTTACCAACCGTTTCGAAGACAACAGCAAACTACTGCGGGTGATTTCCGCCATTGTTATTCTGGTGTTCTTCACCATCTATTGTGCCTCCGGCATCGTTGCTGGGGCGCGTCTGTTTGAAAGCACCTTTGGCATGAGCTACGCAACCGCGCTGTGGGCCGGGGCGGCGGCGACCATCCTTTATACTTTTATCGGCGGTTTTCTGGCGGTCAGCTGGACCGATACCGTGCAGGCCAGCCTGATGATTTTTGCGCTGATCCTTACCCCGGTCATTGTGATTTTCGCCGTTGGGGGAATCGACAGTTCCATGCTGGTGATTGCCGCTAAAAACCCGGCCAACATTGATATGTTGAAAGGGTTGAATCTGGTGGCGATCCTGTCGCTGTTGGGCTGGGGGCTGGGGTATTTTGGCCAGCCGCACATTCTGGCGCGTTTTATGGCGGCAGATTCTCACCGGACTATCCGTAGTGCGCGCCGTATCAGTATGACCTGGATGATTCTGTGTCTGGCAGGCACCATTGCCGTGGGCTTCTTTGGGATTGCGTATTTTGCCAATAACCCGGATCAGGCAGGGAATGTTGCAGAAAACGGTGAGCGTGTGTTTATCGAACTGGCGATGTTGCTGTTTAACCCTTGGATTGCCGGCGTGTTGCTGTCGGCGATTCTGGCCGCAGTCATGAGTACCTTGAGTTGCCAACTGCTGGTATGTTCAAGCGCCATTACGGAGGATTTGTACAAAGCCTTCTTGCGTAAAGGGGCCAGCCAACAAGAGCTGGTGTGGGTTGGGCGTGTCATGGTGCTGGTGGTTGCACTGGTGGCGATTGCTTTGGCCGCTAACCCGGAAAACCGCGTGCTGGGCCTGGTCAGTTACGCCTGGGCTGGTTTTGGTGCGGCGTTTGGCCCGGTGGTGCTGATCTCGGTGATGTGGTCGCGTATGACCCGCAACGGAGCGTTGGCGGGGATGCTGGTTGGGGCGATCACGGTGATCGTCTGGAAACAATATGCCTGGCTGGATCTGTATGAAATTATCCCAGGTTTCCTGTTTGGCTGCATCGCCATTGTGCTGGTCAGCCTGATGGGGCGCCAACCTTCGGCTACCATCACTGAACGTTTTGGTCAGGCAGAAGCCGAGTTTAAAACGGTGTAATTCCTCTTGAACCTCTCCTCAGATAACTGGGGAGAGGTTATTATGCAATTTCCTTTCTGGCCTGCTTTTCTCCGCCCTGGTAACCGTTGGCGACATCTATTAGAAAAAATCACGCATCTTACTCTTGTTTTTCTTTTCTATAGAATGATAATCACTCTCGTTAAGGTTTACTTTTCTTTACATTGCCGTTGTTCAACTCCTCGTCACTCAGCGGCTTATTGCAAGCACCTTTTCGGGGGTTAAAATTCTATGTTTGTTCCCTTTCTTATCATGTTCCGTGAAGGGCTGGAAGCCGCACTGATCGTTAGCCTGATCGCCAGTTATTTGAAACGGACACAGCGGGGCCAATGGCTGGGTGCCATGTGGATTGGGGTGATTGCCGCCGCCATTCTGTGCTTGGCATTGGGTATTTTCATCAATGAAACCACCGGCGAATTCCCACAGAAACAGCAAGAACTGTTCGAAGGGCTGGTGGCGGTGGTCGCGGTCTGCATCCTGACCTATATGGTGTTCTGGATGCGTAAGGTGTCCAAATCGGTCAAAGTTCACCTGGAAGGGGCGATCGACCACGCACTGAGTTCCAGTAAGAGCCAAGGTTGGGCGTTGGTCGCAATGGTCTTTTTTGCCGTTGCGCGTGAAGGGTTGGAATCGGTGTTTTTCCTGTTGGCGGCGTTTCAGCAGGATGTCGGTATTGAAGCGCCGATTGGTGCGATCCTGGGGCTGACCTGCGCCATTGGGGTCGGGATGTTGATTTATTGGGGCGGTGTGAAGCTGCATCTGGCCAAATTCTTCAAGTGGACCAGCCTGTTTATTCTGTTTGTCGCCGCAGGGTTGGCGGCTGGCGCGATTCGCGCTTTCCACGAAGCTGGCCTGTGGAATCATTTTCAGGATATCGCCTTCGATCTCAGTAACAGCTTGTCAACGCATTCGCTGTTAGGGACCTTACTGGAGGGGATGTTCGGTTATCAAGAAGCGCCAACGGTCAGTGAAGTGGCAGTCTATTTCTTTTATCTAATCCCGGCGTTGATTTTCTTCTTTTTACCGCAGCGCACGGCATCTGCCGTGATCCCGGTGCAACGTAAAACTCATCATTAATTTAATAGGGAATCTCGTATGTTTACTCCGTTATTTCGCCGTAAGGCGCTGCACGCGGTTTTGTTGACTGTTCCCGCCTGCGCGTTGAGCTTCAATGGGTTGGCAGCAGATGTGCCGCAGGTCAAGGTCACCGTTAACGACAAACAGTGTGAACCGATGCAATTGACCGTAGCGGCAGGTAAAACCCAGTTTGTGGTGCGTAATGCCAGCCAAAAAAACCTTGAGTGGGAAATCCTCAAAGGGGTGATGGTGGTGGAAGAACGCGAGAATATCGCCCCAGGTTTCACCCAGAAGATGACGGCAAACCTGGAACCAGGTGAATACGATATGACCTGTGGTTTATTGAGTAACCCGAAAGGCAAGCTGACGGTCACCGCAGTAGCCGGTGCGGTGAGCGATGGTAAACCGAATGCGCTGGATCTGGTTGGCCCGATTGCGGAATATAAAGTCTACGTGACTAAAGAAGTTGAAGGGTTGGTCAAGCAAACCAAGCTGTTTACCGATGCGATTAAGGCCGGTGATGTGGCACAGGCGCGTAAACTGTATGCGCCAACCCGCCAGCATTACGAGCGCATTGAGCCGATTGCTGAACTGTTCTCCGATCTGGATGGCAGCATTGATGCCCGTGAAGATGATTACGAGCAAAAGGCGCAAGATCCGAACTTCACCGGTTTCCACCGTTTGGAGAAAGCCCTGTTTGCTGATAACACCACCGAAGGGATGAAGGAATACGCCGATCGTCTTTATAACGATACGCTGGAACTGCAAAAGCGCATCAGCGAATTAACCTTCCCACCCAGCAAAGTGGTTGGCGGCGCAGCGGGCCTGATCGAAGAAGTGGCAGCCAGTAAAATCAGCGGTGAAGAAGATCGTTACAGCCGTACCGACCTGTGGGATTTCCAGGCTAACGTGGATGGGGCGCAGAAGATCGTTAATTTGTTGCGTCCGTTGCTGGAAAAAGCCAATAAGCCACTGTTGGAAAAGATTGATGCCAACTTCAAAACGGTCGATGCCGTTTTGGCGAGATACAAAACCGCAGAAGGTTATGAGTCTTACGAGAAGCTGACCGATGCCGATCGTAATGCAATGAAAGGGCCAATCACCACGCTGGCGGAAGATTTATCGCAGCTGCGCGGTGTATTGGGCCTGGATTAAGGCGGCAGATCATGAATGATATTACCCCGGAAAACGGGCCGCTGACTCAGCACGGTGCTCCATCGCCTTCGCGCAGGCGTTTGTTGCAAGGGTTGGGCATGATGGGGGGGGCGCTGGCGTTGGGCGGGGCTTCTCTTGCACCGGCGGCAGAGACTGCCACCGAGCCGCTGGCGCAGTCGCAGGATGAACGTTGGCAGAAGCAGCCATTTTATGGCACGCACCAGGCCGGAATTCTCACTCCACAACAAGCGGCAATGATGCTGGTGGCGTTCGATGTGCTGGCCACCAACAAGCAAGATCTTGAGCGCTTGTTTCGCCTATTGACCACCCGGATTGTTTTCCTTACTCATGGCGGGAGAGCGCCGGAGGTCGATCCTAAGTTGCCACCGTTGGATTCCGGCATTATGGGCCCGGAAATCTACCCGGATAATCTGACGATTACCCTGTCGGTTGGTGCCTCGTTGTTTGACGAACGTTTTGGTTTGCAAGCCAGTAAACCGTTGCATTTGCAGAAAATGACGCGCTTTCCGAATGATTCGCTAGATGCTGCTTTGTGTCATGGCGATCTGTTACTGCAAATTTGTGCTAACACCAATGAAACCGTGATCCACGCGCTGCGCGATATCATCAAACATTCGCCAGATTTGCTTAGCGTACGCTGGCGGCGTGAAGGGTTTATCTCTGCCCATTCAGCGCGCAGCCAAGGCCAGGAAACACCGATTAATCTGTTGGGTTTTAAGGACGGTACGGCTAACCCGAAAACCAGCGATAACTCGTTGATGGATCAGGTGGTGTGGGTAGGGGATAACGCAGGGGAACCCGCCTGGGCGGTAGGTGGCAGCTATCAGGCCGCGCGTCTTATCCGTTTCCATGTGGAATTTTGGGATCGTACACCGTTGCAGGAACAGCAGACTATTTTTGGCCGTGAAAAACACAGCGGTGCGCCGTTGGGCATGAAACATGAGCACGACGAACCGGATTATGCCAACGATCCCGAAGGCAAAATGATCCCGCTGGACGCTCATATTCGGTTGGCTAATCCACGCACGCCGGTAACTGAAAGCAGCCTGATGTTGCGCCGTGGCTACAGTTATTCACTGGGTGTTTCTAATTCCGGTCAATTGGAAATGGGATTGCTGTTTATCTGTTATCAATCCGACCTGGAAAAAGGTTTCCTGACGGTGCAGAAACGGTTGAATGGCGAAGCATTGGAAGAATATATCCGGCCGATTGGTGGTGGATACTTCTTTGCATTACCGGGGGTTAAAGCGCCGGATGATTATTTTGCCAGCGGTCTATTACGGGCCTGAAGTGGTAAAATTTTAATCACAAAAATCAAAGCGCAGCACAGGCTGCGCTTTTTTGTTTAAATTTCAATCAATGAATAATTATAACTATTTGATTATTCATTATTATTAAGTTTATGGCCGTGACGTGATGTGTATTTCGGTGAGATCTAAAAATCCGCGATATTAAATTTTTTTACATTTTAGTAACGCAGCGAGTTTAAATGTCATTATACTGTAATCATCTGGCGGTAGTTTTCACACGGTGTACAGCTTGATGCTGTAAATATCACTGCGGGGATCGCTAATGGTAAAGTCCTTGGTTGGGCTGCAAACAATAAATAATATCTCCTCCCTGATTTCTCGTTGTAACGAGGGCTCTCCCTCCGGCTCTCAATTTCTGACCGATTCTTGGCTTTTCTTGCTCAACCGCCTAGCTGACACACTCTCTTATCCAGTAAACATCGCGTTGTCCTGTGAAGAAACGGTGCATTTCCATGCTGCCGCGTATTCGTATTATCCACCGGCTTATGTTGGCTCCAAAGGAAGCCAGAACCTGTACATGTGTGAAACGTAATCGCACGGCACATGATGCCGCTGCGGTAGGTGAAACAAACTGTAAGGTGCCACTATGGGAAGACAGAAAGCAGTGATCAAAGCACGTCGTGAAGCCAAACGCGTCATTCGTCGTGACGCACGTAGTCATCGCCAGCGTGAAGAAGAAACCGTCACATCGCTGGTACAAATGGGTGGTATTGAATCTATCGGCATGGCACGTGACAGCCGGGATACCTCTACCATTGAGGCGAGAACCGAAGCTCAAGGTCATTACTTATCAGCCATAGAGAATAAGCAGTTGATATTTGCCACCGGTGAAGCCGGTTGCGGCAAAACGTTCATCAGCGCTGCCAAAGCGGCAGAAGCCCTGATACATAAAGAGGTGGATCGGATTATTGTCACGCGTCCAGTTTTACAGGCGGATGAAGATCTCGGTTTCTTACCAGGAGATATCGCTGAGAAATTCGCCCCTTATTTCCGGCCGGTGTATGACATTCTGCTGCGCCGTTTAGGATCGTCGTTTATGCAATACTGCCTGCGCCCGGAGATCGGCAAGGTGGAAATTGCGCCTTTCGCCTATATGCGTGGGCGTACTTTTGAAAACGCGGTGGTGATCCTGGACGAAGCCCAGAACGTCACGGCAAGCCAGATGAAGATGTTCCTCACTCGTTTGGGTGAGAATGTGACGGTGATCGTCAATGGGGATATTACTCAGTGCGATTTGCCACGTGGGGTGAAATCCGGCCTGAGTGATGCGTTGGAACGCTTCGAAGAGGACGAAATGGTCGGCATTATCCGTTTTGATAAACAAGACTGCGTCCGCTCCCTGCTGTGCCAGCGCACGCTCAACGCTTACAGTTAATTCAACCTTAATTAATAAAAAGGTCGCTGCGGCGGCCTTTTTTATCCACTGGCTTCGTTGATAAACGTTGGTGAGTTGACCAGCGGATAAAGCGATGTTATTCAAACGGGGCCTCTATCTGGCCCCGTTTTATCAGACGCTCTGCAACGAGTAGTGGACTGACCCCACCCCGGTAGACGATCCTGCCCTATAGTTGGACTGACCCCACCCCGGTAGACGATCCTGCCCTATAGTTTGAGCATAGGAGGAACGTATGGGCACACCACGATTTACACCTGAATTTAAGGAAGAAGCCGTCCGTCAAATAACGGAGCGCGGCTATTCCGTTGCTGAAGTTTCTGACCGTCTTGGGGTTTCTGCACACAGTCTTTACAAGTGGCTACGGGCCATCAAGCCTGATAACAGCGAACAGCATGCCCATGATCTTCTGGAGGCCAAAAGTGAGATCCTGAAGCTCAGGGCTCAGTTAAAGCGCACTGAAGAAGAACGGGATATTCTTAAAAAGGCCGCGCGGTACTTTGCAAGGGAGCCCGACTGAAGTACCGCTTTATCAATGAGCACCGTGCTGTATGGGGTGTCATGACGATGTGTCGGGTGCTGTGCGTCGCCCGAGCCGGGTTCTATGCGTGGCTGCATAACCCGGTTTCAGTGCGCGATAACGATAATCAGCGTCTGCTGGCGCTCATCCGTGACTCATATTCACTGAGTGGAGGCGTATACGGTTATCGTCGGGTTCATGGTGATCTAAATGAAATCGGGGAAACCTGCGGTAAAAACCGGGTGAGTCGTATTATGCAACTGAACCGAATCAAAGCCGTGCGCGGCTATAAAGCCCCGCGTCGTATCGCCGGCAGACCTTCTGTTGTTGCCCCAAATCGCGTGCAGCGGCAGTTTACCGTCACCCGGGCCAACCAGGTCTGGGTGACAGATATTACCTATATCCGCACCTGGCAGGGCTGGCTGTATCTGGCAGTGGTCATCGATCTCTTCGCCCGTAATGTGGTGGGCTGGTCGATGAAACCCACTCTTTCACGCGAGCTGGCGCTGGATGCACTGATGATGGCGGTGTGGCGACGAAAACCGGAAAGTGAGGTTATCGTGCATTCGGACCAGGGTAGTCAGTACGGTAGTGATGACTGGCAACGCTTCTGCCGGGCCAACAACCTGGCGCCAAGTATGAGCCGGCGTGGCAACTGCTGGGATAATGCTGTAGCAGAATCGTTCTTCAGTTCGCTGAAAAAAGAACGGATCAGAAAACGGATCTACAAAACCCGGGATCTGGCCCGGGCTGATATCTTCGATTACATTGAAGTGTTCTACAACCGGGCCCGGCGCCACAGTCACCTTGGCGGTCTCAGTCCGGAGGCCTTCGAACAGGCCTCGTCGTGAGGACAGGATATGTCTACTGTTGTGGGGTCAGTCCATAGGCAGAGCAAGACATCAGGCAAAAATGGTCATCATATAAGCGGCGAACAGTGCCAGATGCGCAGTGCCATTCAGTACGTTGGTTCTGCCAGTGGAGAAGGAAATATGGCACAGGATCAGTACCGTGAGCATCACTACGATATGCGGAGCCTGAAGGCCAAAGATCAGCGTCTGGCCGGTGAGGGTAGCGATAAGCGTGACCGCAGGAACCGTCAGGGAGATGGTGGCCAACACCGAACCGAAAAACAGGTTCATGGCGCGCTGCACTTGGTTATTCAGTACGGCACGCAACGCTCCCAATCCTTCTGGGGAAAGAATCAGTAACGCCACCAGGAAACCGGTAAACTGCGCTGGGGCATTCAGCTTGGTCAGCAAACCTTCCAACGGATTCGCGTTAAATTTGGTCACTGCAATCACGGCAATCAGATGTACGATCAGCCAGGCGGCGTGCCACAGGCTGCTGTGCGAGGAAGGCTTACCATGGTGCGGATCGCCATCATCATCTTCGTGTTCATACACAAACAGGCTTTGGTGCGTTTTGGTCTGGATCAGCAAAAACACGCCGTACATGGCTGCGGAGATCGCGGCGACCAGCAAGGATTGACCAGTGCCGAAATTACCGCCCGGCAGGGCGCTGGGCAATACCAGCACGATGATTGCCAGCGGGAAGATAGCCATCAGATATTGTTTGATACCACCGAGGTTAACGTACTGGGTGGCAAATTTGCGCCCACCGAGCAAGAGCGCCACACCTACCAGGCCAGCGGTGACAATCATGATGATCGAATAAAGCGTGTCACGCATCAGGGCGGGAGCGGCATCACCGGCCGCCATCAAGGCTGAAATCAGGCTCACTTCCAATATCACGACCGACAGACTGAGGATCAGTGAACCGTAGGGCTCGCCTAACCGATGGGCCAGCACGTCAGCATGGCGCACAACGCTGAAAGCACTACTGAGTATCCCTACCAGCGCCACAATGTTAATACCGACGATCAGCGGAAAATTGCTGGTACTGCCCCACAGATTGAGTACCACCAGGGCTGTAATCGGAAAAATAAGCGAATACTCGGTATGACGGGATTTGGAGCGGCCAGGATCAGTGTGCGACTTCATTTCGGTGATTCTCCTTCTCAAACAGCATGGTTCCGTCATCGCAGAACCGGCAGTTCTGCGTATTCAGAAAGTTGTTACACCCCACGGATTTCAAGTACCAGGCAGGCGCTACAGAACTCACCCCAATCAACTTGGGATAGTGCCGGCAACCAACCCCTGCTGTTTGAAAACGAAGGGGATATATTAATAGAATACACCCTGCGGGTGATGCCGGGTAATGATGTGGTGTTGTTTTAACTTAGGAAAGCAATGGTTTGCCTTATGTAACAAGCGTAACAAAAAAACCGCAGCTTATGCGGTTTTTTTTACATATTTTTACGTGATAAGGTACTTTTTCTGTGCTAAGCGGCGATAAAGTTGATTTTATCGCGCATTATTATGGCAAATAAGGAAGAAATCGGCAGTCATGCATCAATGTTATCCATGATCTCATGCCTTTTATTGTGATAACTCTCTTCATTTAGCCCCTCACGCCAGTAAGGCACAGCATAAAGCTGGTTACGATCGCATTTCAATTCCCGGCGCAGGTAACGGCGCAGTTCGACGACCAAACGATCTTCACCCGCCAACCAGAAATGGGTGCCACTTTGTGGCAGTGGTTGTGAGCAGAACTGGGTAATGAGCTCTGCGGTTTTTTCG
Source organism: Chania multitudinisentens RB-25 (assembly GCF_000520015.2). Taxonomy (GTDB): domain Bacteria; phylum Pseudomonadota; class Gammaproteobacteria; order Enterobacterales; family Enterobacteriaceae; genus Chania; species Chania multitudinisentens. Next base: position 4,120,156 of record NZ_CP007044.2, on the reverse strand, counting down.
GTGCCGCCAATAATCCAACTCAGTTCAAAACCGGCTGGCTTTTTCAGCGCAATCACGTCGGCTGGGGTATCGACACGAATAAAGGCCTGCCCTTCGCTGTGTGCGGGCAGGTTTTCCAGCAATGCTGCAATGGCGGGCAACGACGACGGATCGCCAGCCAGGCAGTAAAAATCCGCTGCTGGCAACATGGGTTTTGGGCCTCCAGGGTTGCTGATGCCGACTTTATCCCCCGGTTTGGCCTGGCGGGCAAAATTGACAGCCGGGCCGTTATGCTCATGCAAAGCAAATTCAATATCAATTTCAGCCTGCTGTGGCCGCACGGCACGTATTGAGTAGGTACGCACAATTGGGCGCCGTGCATCGGCAGCCCATACTGGCCCATTCTCGCTTAACGTTGGCAGATCTGGCTGTGTCTGGCCCTCAAGCGGTAAGAAGAGTTTGATGTGGGCAGCTGCCGCGTTAGCGGGATAGTGGCACAAATCTGGGGCGCTGAAGGTAATACAACGCAGATGTGGCGTGATATCACGCAGGCGGGTGACTTCAATCAAATAAGGGGCTCGGGTACGTGGGGTGGCAGTCGTCACGGTATTCTCCTTTGTCATTCTGCGTGAAGTATATCATGTCATATGATAATGAGAATTGTTTGATTTAAGGCGTGTGCGGCAAGCTGATGGGCAGGAAAGGTAGTGACTGTTTTTTGTACCGACAACAATGTTCAGGCTTGTTAAGAAAATGTCTGAGCTATGCATACAAGAGTGAAAATTTGCCGCTGTTAATATTATTGTTGTTACAGATAAATGCTTTCTTACATTAAGTGCCTCTTGGAATAGTCTCTAAATTGCTTGGAAACTTGATTATAATGCAAGAACCGAATAAGGTTATTTATATAACGACGGTTTTATTGAATTAATAAATTTCCGTAAAATAAAATTGCAAAGACGTAGTGGCGAAAAGGGGATAGGGCAATCCTATTCCCAGGAGGTTGTATTAGGTGTTAACACGAGATTTTCTGCAAAATGCAGATTGCAAAACTGCATTCGGCACGATTGAAGAGTCGCTGTTGCTGACACCAGAACAGCGTTTGGCATCATTAGAATGTACATTGTCACGCCGTCCGAATAATAGCCCCGTGTGGATATTTGGTTACGGCTCGTTGATGTGGAACCCGGTATTTGAATCAGAAGAGATACGCTCTGCCACTTTGCAGGGTTGGCATCGTGCGTTTTGCCTGCGTTTGACCGCCGGGCGTGGCACGCTGGCTCAGCCAGGGCGCATGTTGGCATTGAAAGAGGGTGGGCAAACCATCGGTTTGGCGTTCCGTTTGCCGGAAGAAAAACTGCGTGAAGAACTGGAGTTGTTGTGGAAACGTGAAATGGTGACGGGTTGCTATCTGCCAACCTGGTGCGATCTGACGTTGGAAGATGGCAGAGTAGTGACTGCACTGGTTTTTATAATGAACCCGCAGCACCCGTTGTGTGAGGAAGACACTCGCTATCAGGTGATTGCGCCGTTGATCGCCAATGCCAGCGGCCCGCTGGGTACTAACGCACAATACCTGTTTGCGTTGGATAATGAGTTGAAAAGCCACGGTATGAAAGATGAGTGCATCGGTGATTTGGTGGATTACGTGCGCCAATGGTTGCAGCAGAATGCGCCTGGTGCGCTCGGTGGTGAAGTGGCGGTTTGAATAAAATAATCTCTTGTTCCTTTATGTGGTGCACTTTGTTGCGCCACATTTTTTTACCTCACCGCTGGGGCTATTGATGGTCTTTTGGGTGATTGCTTATATATCTAATCTTTCTAACTCATAACGTTGTTTACCACCTCCTTGCACCATATACAGAAAATGAGCATTTAACTGTATAAATTAAAAGGTATTTATCTGTTATTATGCCACCGGTCAGCAGCGAGAAAAAATCATTTAGTATTAAAAAGCATAAGTAAAGTTTATTTCTTATTTGTTCCTCTTAAACAGATTCCGTATCAATGTTATCAACAATATTGATCGAAAGAGGGCGCTGGATGAACTTTCAGCAATTAAAAATTATTCGTGAATCGGCACGCTGCAACTACAACCTGACGGATGTTGCCAATACGCTATTTACTTCACAATCTGGCGTTAGTCGCCATATTCGGGAGTTGGAAGAAGAATTAGGTATTGAAATATTTATCCGTCGAGGCAAGCGCTTATTAGGCATGACGGAACCGGGCAAAGAATTGCTGGTTGTCGCTGAACGTATTCTTAACGATGCCAATCATATTCGCCGCTTGGCAGATGTTTTCAGCAATAGCGATGCTGGTCAGCTGCATATTGCCACCACCCATACTCAGGCTCGCTACAGCTTACCGGCGGTGATTAAAGAGTTCCGCGCGCTGTATCCGCGTGTGCGTGTGGTGCTCAACCAGGGCAGCCCGGAGGAAATTGTTGGCATGTTGGCGTCTGGTGAGGCCGATATCGGCATTGCCAGCGAACGGCTGATGAATGACGAATCACTGGCGGCCTTCCCTTATTACCGTTGGCACCATACGGTTTTGGTGCCAGAAGGGCATCAATTGGCATCTCAACCCCAGGTGACGTTGGAAATGCTCAGCACCTTGCCGCTAATTACTTACCGCCAAGGGATCAGTGGGCGCTCGCGGCTGGATGCGGCTTTTAAGGCGGCGGGGCTGACGCCGGATATTGCACTGAGTGCCCAGGATTCTGATGTGATCAAAACCTATGTTGCATTGGGATTAGGAGTGGGGATCGTCGCGGATATGTCTTTTGAAAAAGAGCGTGACCGTGGGTTGCTTAACCTCAACGCTGAACATTTGTTTGAACCCAATACCGTCTGGTTAGGGCTGAAGCGCAGCCAATTACAGCGTAATTATACCTGGCGATTTATCCAGTTATGTAATCCTTCTCTCTCGTTAACGGAAATTAAAGAAAAGGTTTTCTCTGCTCAATGGGAACATGAGCTTGATTATCAGATTTAATGCAAAAAGTGTTCAGCAGGTCAAATTTTGGCAAATTTGCCCCATTTACCGTGATGATGGCTTTATCGTTGTGCACTCACGCAAAGTTTATCCGCGTTCTGGGTGATACTCTCGGTCTGGAAGCGGTGGATCAGTTACTTGATGCATGGCTTGACGGCAGCAAGCTTGCTAACGCCAGGCTGCCGATCATCATTCGCTTAAAGGCGTCCGCTCAGCATGTTTACCCCGAATGGTAGAATGTGCTGTTCGGCCGTCTTTCCTTATTACTCTCTAAGCAATACCACCTTCGGTAAATGAGTTGTGCTTCAAGGCGATTGCAGGGTTCCACTGGCCCAACGTTTGAGGTTTTATCCAATAATTTAATGAGAAAAATCCTGTTTAACCGTGCCGCAGAGCTTAATGCTGATAGGTATAGGGCATCATTGGCAGCGGATATTCAGCAGTAGCGCTACGTGAAAAATTGTTAGGATCAGAAAGCTGTTTTGAGGCGCTATCGGTGATAGTTGTGAAATTTGAAGTTAACCAGCCAATTCATCGCTTTTCATTCAGCAATAATTTCGCCTTGGGTGATTTAGAATATTTCACTGAGATAAGATGAAATATTATTATGTTTGAGGGGTTTTAACTTTATCTGGATTAATTAAAAGCTTTTTATATGAAATCACGTTTTTTGGTATTTCATTTTTGCTATCGCACTGCTTAAAAAGTGGTATGAAATGTAGGGGTAATGATTGGGAATCGTTAATTTTTTATTATGAGGTCAATTCTTAAATGTTTGTATGAGTGAACATTGGTGTTATTAATGACGACAGGGAGTCGATTAGGACGTCGCCGGGAATAAAACGAAAAAAAGTGATGAGATAAGATAATTCTAACCGGTGATAAATCCAGCATATTATACAAAATAAGTAGCCAGGTTAGGGTATAAATTAATTTCGATTTTATGTTATGAACATGATTTCACTGTGGCGTCCAATCGCTGATTTTTTTTTGTTTTTATGATAATAATCAATTGATTAGATGGTTTTTTGTCAGCGAGGCAT